>AP024674.1:0-1200000 GCA_025998755.1 Armatimonadota bacterium | reverse complement strand
ACCGGCTTGCGGAGCAAGCGCTGGAATACTGGGAAGGCGCTCCCGGGGACGATGGCACGGTGGTGTGTGCGCGCTACCGGAAGGCGCGGCATGCGGTGCTTCTCACCGGGCCGCCGTCATCACCGGACAGGTTGCCCGCGATGCTGCAGGACTTCCTGGGGAGGGAAGGTACGCGGCTGGTGTGTGGAGGGACTACAGCGCATCTGCTGGCACGCCATCTGGATGTACCGCTGGAAGTGGATGACCGTTTCCTGGATTCCGACCTGCCTCCCGGCGGCAAGATCCGGGGGATGGACCTGGTGACGGAGGGCATCCTCACGCTGACGCGGGCTGCGGAGTACCTCAGACGCGGTACTCCTGCCGGGCGTACCGACGCGGCCACCTGTCTGCTGGATCACCTGATGGACGCCGACGGCATCACGTTTCTCGTGGGCACGGCCCGCAACCCGGCCCATCAGAACACGGGATTGCCGGAGTCCATCTTCTTGCGCCGGGTGGTGGCGGAGGAGCTTGCCGCGCAGCTCCGGGAGCGCGGCAAGGAAGTGGACCTCGTTTTCTACTGACGGACCCCAATCTTACAGCGAGGAGTTCGGCTCATCCTGAGGGCCAGCGGTTCTCATCCGGCCTGGGTGGACGGCGTACGGCCCCGCGTGCGATACTCTCCTCCAGGACCCATGATCCTCACCTTTGACATTGGTACCAGCGCGCTGAAGACGGCCCTCATCGCAGACGACGGGCGGATCGCGGCGCTCCATACGGTTGAGTACACTCCCTCCACACCACTTCCGGACCGTTCGGAAATGGATCCCGAGGCTTATATCCGCGCCTGCGCCGCCGGTTGCCGGAACGTGCTGGAACGCGCCGGCGTGGGCGCAGACTCAGTGGATGCCATCGGCCTCTCGTCTCAGGGACAGACCTTCGTCTGTCTGGACCGCGGGGGAAAACCCATGGGACCCGCAATCGTCTGGCTGGACCGGCGGGCTGCTGACATCGCGCGGGAGTGGGAGGAAGGATTCATCTCACGCGAGTCGTTCTTCAGGAGCACAGGCTATCCCTGGCACCCTCCTGAGTTGACCGTCTTCAAAGCGGCCTGGCTGGCGCGCAATGCCCCATGGTTCGGCGATACCTGGAAGCTCTTGTGTCTACCGGAGTTCCTGGTTCACTGGATGACAGGCGAGGTGCTCACCGACCGGGTAACGGCTCAGTTTTCGGGCCTCTATGATCTCGGGACCGGCCGATGGAATGTCTCTTTTCTCGAAGCCGCCGGGCTGCGCGAGGACCAGCTTGCGGCGGTCGGGGAACCGGGCGCGATAGCCGGGCGGCTGCGGGAAGGCCCCGCACGGGATCTGGGGCTACGGACGGGCATTCCCGTGTGTCTCGGGGCCAACGACCAGATCGCGGGAGCTCTGGGGGCAGGCAGCTGCCGTCACGGAGACACCACGGAGACTACCGGCACCGCCCTGGCTGTGGTGACAAGTATGACCGAACTGCACTCGGACTGCCGAATGATGGCGGGACGTCACGCCGTTCCCGGCCTCTTTTTCGCCATGCCGTTCGCGAACACCGCCGCGGCGGTCCTGAAGTGGCTGCGGGATCTCATCAGCCCCGGAGAGGATTACAACAGCTTCCTGCGTGATGTTGCCAGGGTACCGCCCGGCTGCGACGGGTTGACGGTTCTCCCGCACTTCTCGGGCGCAGCATCCCCGGATTTCCGGCCGGATGCACGGGGGATCATCGCCGGCCTGACCCTGTCGCACGGGTGGGAGCACCTGGCGCGGGCGGCGATGGAGTCCTGCGCCTGCCTGCTCCGGCAGTGTGTCGAGGTCGCGTCCAGTGTTTCGGGACCGGTCCGTCTGGTCCGCTCGCTGGGAGGCGCTGCGCGAAGCGGCCTGTGGCTGCAGATGAAAGCGGATATGTTGGGAATACCTGTGGAGCGGCCGGCGTGCTCCGAGGCAGCCTCGCTGGGAGCGGGGATGATGGCCGCGAAAGCGACGGGCCGATTCGGGACGCTGGAGGAGGCTGCGGATAGCTGGTATCGTCCGGACCGTGTCTTCGAGCCGGATCCGCGGGCGGCGGAGGCTATGGACAAGGTGTATGGACGCTTCCGGGAGCTTTACGAACGCTACTACGGCTGCACGCAGGCGGCATGTACGCCCGGACCTTGGTGAGGAGAAAAGCAAGCAATGACATTGTTCTTCCGCGACCAGAATACAGTCACTCTGCAGGAGCACCTTGACCGGGACTCGCTGGTCATCCTGCCCGTGGGCACCACGGAGGAGCATGGACCGCATCTGCCAGTGGACACAGACGCCCGTATCGCTGATGCCTACGGGCTCAGCCTGGCCCGCGCGCTGGAGGGCGAACTGCCTGTTCTGCTAATGGACGGCATCCGCTATGGCTACTCAATGAAGATCATGCGCCAGTGGCCGGGCACGCTGATCGTCCGGAGCCGGGTCTTCATGGACTTGGTATTCGATATCTGCTCCAGCATCTTGCAGATGGGCTTCCGCAAGCTTGTCCTGCTGGACTGCCACGGGCATCACGGCGGGGCGCTCAGCGTGGTGAGCCGCGAACTCTGCGACGCCACGGATACCGCTATCGCCATCATCAGCCCGGCCGTGCTGTCGCGGGACGAATTCAACGCGGTCCGCGTCTCAGGTCAGGGTGGGGCCATCCACGCCGGAGAGTGGGAGACCAGCCTGGTGCTGCACATCAGCCCGGAAGTGGTGGACATGTCCCGTGCTTCGGATGTGGATACGATGCGATATCACTCCGACTTTGTCGCGGGCGACAACTTCCTCGGGCGCCAGCGTGTGGTCTGGTCCACCTGGTATCTTCAGCAGAGCAAGACCGGCGTCTACGGCGACCCCACCGGCGCCACCGCTGAGACCGGCCGGATCATCATGGAGGCGGCCACCGCGAACGGTGTCCGGTTCCTGAAGGAGTTCTACTCCGCCCGTTAGATCCGGCTGTTTTTCCGGCCTAACCGATAAGGATCCGCTCCTCGGGATAGGTAACCAGACGCTTGGGCCGCGGCCGCGCCAGTGCCACGACGATGGTCAGCGCGCCCAGGCGTCCCCAGAACATCACCACCATCAGGACAACCTGCCCGAAGATGTTCATCTGAGGCGTGGCGCCCAGGGAGAGTCCACAGGTCGCGAAAGCCGAGATGACTTCAAAGACCGCCTTGTCCAGCGATAGGTTGTGTGTAACAAGTATCGCCCAGCTGCTCAGCAGAACAAGGGAGAGACAGACCGTTAAAACCGCGCCAGCACGGCGGATCTGCTCGCCTGGAAGAGCTCGGCCACCAACGATGGGAGTATCCAGTCCTTTCACGTGTGCCCACAGCGCAAGAATCAAGGTTGCGAAGGTCCCCGTTGTGATTCCGCCGCCCATGGATGCAGGAGATGCTCCGATGAACATCAGCATCATCAGCACAAGCTTGCTGGCGGGCGCGATTTGAGAGAGATCCGGTATCGCCGTGAATCCCGCGGTCCGTGCTGAGACCGACTGAAAGACTGAAATGATCAACCGGCGAGACAGAGGCTCGGAGTTGAGAATGCCGCCCGAAGGGCCCTCGGAGAAGAGAAGTGTCAATCCTCCTCCGAATACCAGAAACAGAACAAGGGGAAGAGTGATCCTCGTGTGCAGAGTGAAGCTGCGGCGGGCCGGCCAGTTTAGGAGGTCGTAGAGCACCGGGAACCCCACGCTTCCGAGAAAGATAAGCACCGCGAGGACCACCAGGGTGAACGTGTCAGTGGGGATGCCAGTCTCGAACCCCGCCCGCCCGGCGAACAGGTCAAACCCGCAGTTGCAGAATGCAGAGACTGCGTGGAAGAGGCCATAGAACGCCGCGTCGTGTGGCGGCAGGATACTTCGCCAGTGCCACCACAGGAGCACTGCTCCCACCATCTCGATGCACGTGACAGTCAGCAGGATGTTCCAGAACAGCCGCATGATGCCGCCTGTGCTGACGAGCCCCAGCGAGTCACAGAGCGCCAGCCGGTCGGTATGGGTGACCTGCCGCCCCAGGATGCGGAACACGGTGATGGCCAGTGCCATATAGCCCACGCCGCCGAGCTGGATCAGCAGCAGGAGGACGATCTTACCCGGCCCGGTCAGATCCTGATAGGGTGTAATGATCGAAAGTCCGGTGACGGTAAGGGCCGATACGGCTGTGAAGAGCGCCTCGTTCAGTTTGAGGGGATCCTCCCTGCCCATGGGAGGGAGCATCAGCAGGAACGTGCCCAGCAACACCAGGAAAGCCAGCCCACTCACCAGCCGGGCGGGCACCCGAACCGCAGCCTGTGCCGCCTGGCGGCGGGCCTTTTCCTGCAGTTTGAGTTGAGCCTGACTCAGGCCGCGGGGATCCGGCATCAGCGTGCCAGCTTGGCGATGTCGTTGCGGTGTCCGAACACAACGATCATATCGCCCTCCTGAAAGAGGTGGTCGGCCGGAGGATTCACGTCGGCCTGGTCATCACGGACCACGGCGATCACCTTCACGTTGAAGCGCTTTTCCAGATCGGCTTCTTCCAGGGTCTTTCCTATGAAGCTTTCAGTGACTTTTACCAGCGAGCATCTCTGGACCGGGCCGATGACGATCTGTTCGATGACGTTGGGCTTTGCGAGCTGCTGGCCCAGATGCTTACCTGCGTCGTACTCCGGCTGCACCACGCGGTCAGCGCCCACCCGGAGCAGAATCTCTTTCTGCCGCCGGGATGCCGCCTTGCACACCACCTGACGAACGCCCAGATCCTTGAGCGTGGCGGTTGCCAGAACGTTGTCTTCCAGGTGGTCGCCAATAGCCACAACCACAGTGTCGAAAGACCCGATGTCAATCTCCCGCAGAGCATGCTCGTCCGTGGCGTCCAGGGCGATGGTCTGGGTCAGCTCCTGAGCATAGTAGTCCACCAGGTGCTGATCTTTGTCTATGCCCAGAACGTGGAATCCGCGTTCCAGCAGTGTGCGGGCAAGGCTGACGCCGAAGCGGCCAAGTCCCACAACAGCGAACTCGCGGCTCATGGGGACCGTGGCCGATCCGGACAGCAGACCGGCAGGGGCGGGCTTCCTGTCGGAGCCGGAGATCTTGGAGACAAGATTGCGCAGTTTCATAGGTGAAATCCTGCGAGACGTTCTTCAGCGCAGGCGGAGACGGGCTTCAAAAGGCGGGTCTGCCCCCTGCCACCACAGGGATTATAGCGGATTTCCGCGCCTGTTTGAGACACCGGTTCTTAGCCGTTTTCCACGCTGGACGCCTGGGCGTCCCTATTGCAAAATGCTCTGCCTGCGGCATCGCCTGGGTTGGCCCGCCGCGCGATGCGGGCCGATGGATGAGGAGGAAACAGAGGTTTGGATATCCTGAGTGAAGCGCCTGCTAGCACGTGCTACGTAGATCTCAGAGGCAAGGTGGCCCTGGTCACCGGCGGAGGGTCCGGCATCGGGCGGGCCATCTGCGTGCGCCTGGCCCGCGAAGGAGCGCGCGTGCTGTTCTGCGGCCGCACCCGGGAGACGCTGGATGAGACGGCCCGCATCATTGAGCGGGAAGGAGGCGATTGCCGCGCCATTCGGGCCGACCTCTCGAGTGTGGCCGGAGTGGACTCGGTCTTTGAAGCTGTCGAAGACGGATCCGGCTCTCTGGATATCCTGGTGCACAACGCTGCGCAGCTTCACAGCCACCCCTTGATGGCAACGGATCTGGAGCACTGGCGCCAGATCTTCGCCGTCAACACTGAGGCGGCCTTTTTGCTGGTGCGCCGCGCCGCGGACCTGATGGTCCCTCGCGCTTCCGGAAGCATCATTCTGGTGTCCACCATCGGCGCGCTCCGGGCGCATCATTATCTGGTGGCGTATGACGCCAGCAAGGGCGCGCTAGAGTCCTTTACGCGCGCCGCTGCTCTGGAGCTGGCTCCGCACGGCATCAGGGTGAACAGCCTGGCTCCCGGCTCCACGCGCCTTCGGCCGGTGGACGAATCTGTAAAGGATCCTGTCACCCGCGCCCTTCTGGAACTGGGGTTCGAGACTCCCACGTCGGCGTCAGCGTTCCGCCAGCCGCATGTGCCAATGGGACGGCACGGAACCTGCGCAGAGATGGCGGCCGCCGTGGCGTTTCTGGCGAGCGGACAGTCTTCCTACATCACAGGACATACTCTGGTGGTGGACGGGGGAGCCACCGCTCAGCTTTCTCCGCCGTCAGCGAGAATCTGAATCAGGGACGGGATGGTGCGTTCGGGTTGCCGGCCGGAGCCGCCGGGATTCCCAGGCGCTTGAGCATCTCGGCCCACTCCTGCCGCCGCTTTGCTTCGACGGTGGCCCGTTGCTCCTCGGTCAGAAGACTCAGCGCCTCCTCCCAGTATTTCTCGCGGACTTTGTTGACCTTGGCCGAAAGCTCTTTCAAGCTCGCGGCCTCGTTGTCTGCCGGGCGGGCTTCTTTGTTCTCATCCGGAGCATCCGTGCGGCGATTCAACGCGGCATCCAGCGCATCCGCCGCCTTTTCCAGCCGTTGCAGCAGCGGCCCGAGCTCCTTTTGCTGGCGCCCCTCCAGCTCCCGCAGACGTTCCTGCTGTCTGAGGGACAGAACGATGCCCGCGGTCCACAGGTATGAGACATCCGGTGCAGGGCCGGTGTCCCCTTCCAGCAAAGCGACGCCCGGAGGCTCTTCGGGTTGCGCGGTCTGTCTCAGGGCATAGATTGCCGCAAAGAGCGCAACTGCCAGCACAATGCCCACGGCGATGCCCGCCGCGGCCAGGCGGGGACGTTGCGTCTGCTGCTGTCCTTCAGGAGTCTTCAAGGCCTGTCTCAGGGAAGGAAGTTCTCAGACGTGAGCCAGATAGGCATCCTTCATCCGGGCCAGCACTTCGTCGCCCGGAGCGTCCCAGATCTCCTGATTGAAGATCTCCACCTCAATGGGCCCCGTGTATCCGGCCCGCTCCACGGCCTGCCGGATCTTGCGGATCTCGATGACCCCGTCCCCCATCATCCCGCGGCCCATCAACATGTCCGGGGCCGGGACGATCCAGTCAGAGACATGGAAGCCCAGTATGCGCCCGCTGGCCTTCTCGATCTCCTCATAGAGGTCAGGATCCCACCACACGTGATACACGTCCACGATGATGCCCACATCGGGCAAGTCCAGGCGCTCAGCCAGCCGGTTTGCCTCTCTCAGCGTGCAGATGACGGACCGCTCGGCGGCGAACATAGGGTGCAGTGGCTCAATGGCCAGTTTGACCCCGCGCTCCCGCGCGTGGGGGATGATGCTCGCAATCCCGTCCGCCACCATCGAGCGCGCGCCGGCGATGTCCCGGTCCGGAGCGGGGCCGTTCACCAGCACCAGAACGTCCGTCCCCAGCGCGGCGGCCTCGTCAATGGCGCGCAGATTGTCCTCAATGCGCCTGCGTCGCTCCTCGGCTGTCGCGGCGGGGAACATCCCTCCACGGCAAAGCCCCGAGACTCCAAGACCGCTGTCTTTCACGATGCGGACGCTTTCCTCCAGCGGCTCGATCTTGTGCCTCCAGATCCCGATCCACTCCAGGCCCGCGCGTTGGCATCCTTCGACGGCCTCCTTCAGGGACCAGTTGTTGGTGGTGATCTGGTTCAGGCTGAGGCGGGAGATCTCGGGCGCATTGTTCAAGCTGTCAGGTCCTCCAGGTCCACCCACCGACGTTCCCGCCAGGACTGCATTCCAGCCTCGGCCATCTGGACTCCTCTTGCTCCTTCCAGAAAGTCCCACGGGAACGGCGCGTCGCAGGCCACGTGTTTCAGGAACAGCTCCCACTGCGCCTTGAACGCGTTGTCAAACTCTGCGTTCGCAGGCACGTCGGACCATCCTTCCCGGAAATTGATGGGGTTCGGGATGTCCGGGTTCCAGACCGCCCGCGGAGTGTTCACGCGGGACTGGCTCTTGCATTCCCTCAGTCCGGCAACAGCGCTGCCGTGCGTGCCATCCACCTGCAGGACGAAGAGTTCATCCCTGTAAACCCTTACGGACCACAACGAGTTGATCTGCGCCACGATGCCGCCGGCCAGCAGGAAGGAAGCATAGGCCGCATCCTCCGCCGTGCAGGTATAGCGCATGCCGTTCTCATCCACCCGCTCCGGGATGTGCGTCGCCCCCAGACAGCAGACGGAGCGCACCGGTCCGAACAGATTGTCCAGCAGATAACGCCAGTGCGGCAGCATATCCGAAATAATGCCTCCGCCATCTTCGGCCCGGTAGTTCCACGAGGGACGCTGCGCCGGTTGCCAGTCCCCCTCGAACACCCAGTAGCCAAACTCGCCCCGCACAGAGAGGATCTGCCCAAAAAAGCCGCTGTCTATCAGTCGCTTCAGCTTCAGGAATCCCGGCAGGAACAGCTTGTCCTGAACCACCCCCGTCTTGACCCCGGCCTTTTTTGCCAGACGGACCAGGTCCATTGCGTCTTGCAGAGTCACGGCCAAGGGCTTTTCGCAGTAGACGTGCTTGCCGGCCTCCAGTGCTTTCCGGACAGCGGCCGCGCGCTGCGTGGTCGCCAGCGCGTCGAAGTACACCGTGTCCTCCGGGTTGGCCAGGCAGGCGTCCAGATCGGTGCTCCAGCGCGCGACACCGTGCCTCTCAGCCAGAGTCCGCAACTTGTGCTCGTTGCGTCCCACCAGTATGGGATCGGGCATCAGGCTGTCGTCGCCCACGCGCACTCCGCCCTGATCCCGGATGGCCAGGATGGAGCGCACCAGATGCTGATTGGTGCCCATCCGGCCCGTCACGCCGTTCATGATGATTCCGATTCGTCTCTCCATTGCTCCTCCGCCGCCGCTCAGGGCGGCAAGCCTCACGCGATTGCCGGTCGTCAGGCAGACAGAATGATGGGTCTGCCCTCCGGCGCTTCCATCTCCAGATGTCCCTCGCGGCTTCTCAGGCGCTGCTCTTCGTGTTGCCCGTCCTCCCGCAGCAACAGCGCGCGGATTTCGCCCGTCTCCAGCCAGCCAGGCGGCAGCTTCAGCCGCAAGGGTGCTCCGTACTTCGAATAAACCGCCATTCGCCTCCGGCCCAGCGGGCAGGTGGTCACCCAATCACGTGCGATGGTATACCCGCCCACCACAACGCGATAAGATTCCCGCTCCAGGTCGGCCTGTACGTAATCGGACTCGCCGAAAATGATGGTCTGCGTAGTGTCGCTTCGCCGCCACGCAAGCATCGGCTTTATTGCCAGCCGCGACCACGGCAGCGCCACCAGGTAAAACCTGTCGGTAATATGCCTGAGCGGAGTCGCTGCCGTCCACTCCTCACTGCAAGTGCACCCGTAAAGAATGGACAGGCACTCTCCGTAGCGCCGGTCCACATCCGCCGCATAGGTAACCTTTCCGTGAAGGATCAAAGGGACCAGCGGCACAGGCGTGTATGCAGAATACGGCCCTCCCTCCTGACGAAAGTCTGCGGAGTGGAAGTGGGTGACAGCGCCGGCGAAAGGTCCGGTCAACGATTCGCCGCTGATCTCCAGCCCTGCGCGGCGCAGCAGTGTCAACATCTCGCGACGAGCATTGTGGTTCTCCTCCGCGCCGGCAGGTTGCAGGGGGTTGTAGTCCACGCGGCAAACATCTCCCGTCATCCGGCTGAGCATGAGTGTTTTCTCCAACCGGGTCTGCTTCAGGAGTTCCTCGATCCGGCTTGCGGAGCGCCCCGAACGGACGCACGAGGCCGGGCTGACGATGTAGCGCTCCCCGCTCCGCGCCGGGCAACCTCGCCCGTCCATCGCAGCGATCTCCGCCGCTTCCGGTGATGACTCGCAGACAGTGTCCAGATCCACCTGATAGCTGACCAAGGCGCCTGAGTCGCTCGCCTCTTCCCGGAGCGCCTGCAGCTGCGCCCGCCCTTCCTCTGACCAGCTCAGGCTTTCCCAGCCGCAAAGGTAGACGACCTGCGAATGCCCGCCCGTTAGTGCGGCCACGCGCCGGATCATTTCCGCCGCCTGGTCACAGGTAGTGCAGGTCTTCCCGTCAGCGTCGATCAAGCGGAGACGGTAGGAGAATGCGTTGAGGTGCAGCGCTCCGGGACGGCACCGGTAATTCCGGGCGAACAGCTTGGCCGCGTCCGTCCAGTCCATCCTGGCTCCGGTGGCAGCCGGAGACATCGTCACCTCTGCCGCGCCCGTCGTTCCCGGCGCAAACTGAAGATCGGGGCGCTCGGCACGGTGGCGGTGAGTGAAACGGACCCCCAGCGTCGCATAGCGCTGCCCGTCGGCTTCGAGCGTCTCCGTGACCACGTGATCCTCAAGCGACCGGGTCCAGATCCCGGCCAGGGCACGGTGGCACACAACAGCCGCACAGGGCAGGGGATCGGATGCCGAGAGACGGTGCACTTCGCGATGGCGGCCGGACTTCGCGATGTCCACCAACCGTCCGCCCATCGCCGGGATCACCAACGCAGAGCCTGTCTCTTTCTCCGCCACACCCGCCAGCGCGGGCACCGTGACCGAAAGCAGATGGAAACCCTTCGCCTCCCGCACCTGACCCAGACGCGCTTCCAAACCGGTACGCGTCGTCTTGAAGCGCAGCTCGAAGCGAGCTATCTCCTGCTGGCGGAATCGAAGGCGGCAACGGTATACGGCGGTGTCGGCGGTGATGCGGCAGTTGAACATCCATTCAGAACCGAGCGCAAGCGAAGTGTGCACCCGGTTCGTGTCCAACGCCGCGAACTCCGCCTCCACGCCCTGGCCGGTGGGATCCCCGCAAAACGGCAGCTCCTGGTCGCCCAGTCTCCAGCTCTGGATCACCGGGCGTTCGGGGTCCACCCCAACCCTGAGACGGCCACGCCCTATGAATCGTGGCGGGCGTGCCGGTCTGTCAGAGGCGGGCTCTCGGACCCTCCAGACCAGTCGGTAGGCCAGAACCCGCCCGGGTTGCTGCGGCTCGGATGTGACGCGGACCCAGCCGATACGATAGCGATGGCCTCCTACATCGCGGTTGCGATTGCGCAGAGGCACCCGCTCCCGCGTTCCTTCCCGGTCGAACAATCCCACCAGCACCGTGTAGCGTCCTGGCTCCACGTCGGGAGGAATACGGAAGAAGCATCCCTCTTCTTTCACAACGAATCCGGTCTGCCACCGGCTGGTGTCCCGCGCAGGGGGGAATTCCCACGAGAAGCCCCGGCCGGGAGATGGCTCGTCCGTCTGCCCTTCTGGGCAAAACTGTACGAAGATCCAGTAGTCCTTTTGAGCGGGTTCATCCCCGATGTTCTGCCAGTGCAGGTCCACCAGGAAGCCTTCTCCCGCTGCGGCGGCCGGGTTGTGAAAAATGACCCGGACGATCTGCGGAGCGAATCCCTCCAGAACTCCCGGGTCTTGCAGCTCAAGTCCCATCGCCGACCATTACCCCTCACCGTAAGGCCGCTGCGGCATCCGCCGCGGCTTCGCGGAGGCGGCCGGCGGCCCCATCAACCTTTGATGCCGCTCATCTTTATCCCTTCCTGGAAGTAGCGCTGATTGAAGATGAACAGCAGCAGGACGGGAATCAGCGCGATCACGGAAGCCGCCATCCAGAGGCTGTATTCGGCGGAATACCGGCCGACAAAGCTCGCCAGACCGATGGGCAGTGTGCGCAACTCCGGGCTCTGGATGATAATGAGCGGCCACATATACGCTCCCCAGAAGCCCATGAACGTGAATGTCGTCAGCGTGGCGAGCGCCGGCCGGGAGAGGGGAAGCGTCACCCGAGCCCAGATGCCCGCGTAGCTTGAACCATCGATCTTGGCCGCATCCTCCAGCTCCGTGGGCAAACCCATGAAGAACTGCCTCAGCAGGAAGGTCCCGTATGCGCTGAACATTCCCGGGATGATGAGCGCCTGATACGTGTCTATCCACCCCAGCCAGCGCAGAAGCACGAAGTTCGGGATCATGGTCACGGATCCCGGAACCATCATGGTCGCAAGATAGGCAAAAAACAGCCGGTCCCGACCCGGAAACTCCAGCCTCGCGAAAGCGAACGCGGCCAGGCTGCTGGTCAATACCTGCCCCAGAGTCCCCAACACGGCCACAACGATGCTGTTCCAGTAAAGCCGGGGAATATCTATCGCTTTCCAGGCTTCCGGGTAGTTCTGCCAGACGATTCGCTCCGGGATCCATCGGATCTGTCCCATCGAAAACGCCATTTCCGGGGGCTGCAGGCTGGTCAGCACCATCCAGTAGAACGGAACTAGCATGGTCACCGCTCCGAGCCCCAGCACCAGATATGTCAGCGCCGCCTTCCAGAGGGCCGTCTTCCGAACGGAACGCGTCCTGTCAGACATAGGTTACCTTCCGTCCTCCGAACCGCCACGTAAGCAGGGTGATGGCGAGGATCACTATAAAAAGCACCCACGCGATGGCCGAAGCATAACCCATCAAAAACCGGGTAAACGCCACGTTGTATATGTAGTATTCGATAGTGGTGGTAGACCCGGCCGGACCTCCCTGGGTCATGACGTTGGCCGTCATAAATCCGCCCTGGAATCCGCCGATCACGCTCATAATGAGGATAAAGAACGTGGTGGGACTGATTCCCGGCCAGGTAACGGCCCAGAAGGTCTGCCAGGCGCTGGCCCCGTCCATCGCAGCCGCCTCATACTGCTCGCGGGGGACACCCTGCAGCGCCGCCAGATACAGGATCATATTGAACCCGCCCAGACCTGTCCAGAGTCCCATCAGCATCAGGGACGGCTTGGCCCACTCCGTACTACCCAGCCAGTTGGGGCCCCGCAGAGGCACCCCGATCCAGTCTCCAAACTGACGGATCAGCGTGTTGAACAACCCGATGTCATTGTTGTAAAGCCATTTCCACAGGATCAGAATGGCCACCCCGCTGCAGACCGTCGGGAGGAAGTAGATGGTGCGGAACGCGGTGATTCCGCGCAGCTTCTGATTCATCAGCAAGGCGCAGATCAAGCTCCCGGCGATCCCTATCGGAATAGCCATCATCAGGAACAGCGTGTTGTAGACGTATTTCCAGAAGAACGGGTCGTTCATCACCGTCCTTCCGGCGTATTCATCATAGTGCCAGCCCAGCAGGCTGACGAAGTTGAACAACCCCACCCACCGGGGTGGCCGGAACAGGTCCCAGTTGGTGAACGCCAGCACAAATGCTCCCAGAACGGGCAGCAGTGTGAACACCAGGAACCCTGCCACATTGGGCGCAAGAAATGCGACCGCCGCCAGGCTTTCTGCTTTCTGTCTTCTGGTCATCGAAGGCTTTCAGTCCAACAGGTTCGGGTTGGCGATGTTGCGGCGGATGATGGCATTGATCCTCCGGGCAATGCGCTCGCACGCCTGAAACGGGGTCTGCTCGCGCTGCCACATCAGATCCATCTCCTCGTTGAAAATTGCCGTAGCGTCTAGCTCCGAGATATAGGGCGAAACCTCAGGTGGCCGAGCCCACCGCATCTCGTCCAGAAAGACCTGATTGTTTCGTTCGTTCGGATAGTCCGGGTTGTACAGGAACTCCCGGCTTTGCCCGTAGGCGCGGATACTGGGTATGCCGTCGCCGGTGGCGGCCACGATGAGCTGATTCTCCTTGCTCATTAGATATTTCAGGAACGTGAATGCTGCCTCCTTGTTCCTGTTGCCCTTGGGGATGGCGTAGACCTTGCTGGCCAGGAGTGTCGCGCGCACCTTGCCTGTCTGCGGGACCGGCGCCACGTCCCATTCCAGGTCTTTGTTCTTGCGGTATTCCACGCTCATCCAGCGCCCCACGATGTGCATGGCGATCTTCTCGGCTTTGAAAAGGTTGGCCGTGCCGCCCCATCCGCCCATGGCCGCAAGCCCCTGCTCCTCGCTCGGGGTAGGGGTCACCCGCTCCGTCAGGCGAAATGACGCCCAGAACTCGGCAGCCTTTTTCGCTTCAGGCGAGTCGAGCAGGCACCGTTTGCCGTCTTCGGAGTACATCCGCGCGCCGTACTGCCAGAAGATGGTCCAGGGCTCGATGTAGCCGATTCCGAACTGGAGCGTTCTTCCCCGCTCGTCGCGCCTGGTCAGCTTGCGGGCGGCTTCCAGCAGATCGTTCCAGTTCCAGCCTTCCCGGGGGTAGGGGACTCCGGCTTCGCGGAAGAGGCGCTTGTTATAGAAGACGACATAGGTGCCGCAGTTGTCGGGCAGGCCCACGACCTGGTCGCCATAAAGCATATAAGGAGCGAGCTGCGGCCAGAAGTCTTCCAGCCGGATGCCGTGACGTTTCATCATCGGCCGCAGGTCCGTTAGCACGCCCTTCCGGGCGAACACCTGCACGGTGGCCGGGTCATAGATGGCGAACAGCTCCGGGTAGATGCCACCGGCAAGCTGGGTCAGCACCTTCTGCCGCCCGGCGTCCGGATCCAGGATGATCTCTATGCCTCGCCCGTGCGTGCGGTAGAAGCCCGCGATCTGATCTTGACGGACAGGGTTCGGGTCCACCACCCATCGGACAGTGACCTTCCCCTCCCGGGCGGAGCGGCCGGGGGCGCACCCCGGAGCCGTCAGGAGCGCCGCCCCCAGAAAAACCGATGCCAGAACGGCCCCCGCTGCTGCCAGGGGCGGCCGCCTGTCAGGAGTCCGCGACATGCTGCGCGATCATATCGCCCACCTCCGATGTGCTGTAGCCCATCTTGCCGGCGGACATACTCTGCAGCTTCTCGCTGGTCGCCCACGCCACGGCGGACTCCACCAGCGCGGCGGCCTTCTCCTCGCCCAGATGCTCCAGCATCATCTGCATGCTGCAGATGGCCGCAAGCGGGTTGATGACCCCCTTGCCGGTGTATTTCGGGGCGCTGCCGCCGATCGGTTCGAACATCGAGACTCCGTTCGGGTTGATATTGCCGCCTGCCGCGATGCCCATTCCGCCCTGAATCATGGCGCCCAGGTCGGTGATGATGTCCCCGAACATGTTCGGCGTCACGATCACGTCGAACCATTCCGGGTTCTTCACCATCCACATGCAGGTGGCGTCCACGTGGGCATACTCCCGCTTGATGTCGGGATAATCCGCCTGTCCCACCTCGTGGAACACGCGGTCCCAAAGGTCGTGCCCGTAGGTCAGAACGTTGGTCTTGGCGCACAGGGTTAACTGGTTGGCCTTGTTGCGCTTGCGGGTATACTCGAAGGCGTAGCGGATGCAGCGTTCGACGCCCTTGCGAGTGTTGACGTCTTCCTGAATGGCGATCTCGTCCGGAGTGCCCTTCTTGAAGAACCCGCCCATTCCGACGTAAGCACCTTCCGTGTTTTCCCGCACGACGACGAAGTCAATGTCCTCCGGCCCCTTGTCCTTGATGGGCGTCCAGACACCGGGGTAAAGCTTGACGGGCCGTAGGTTGATGTACTGGTCCAGTGTAAACCGCAGCTTCAGAAGGATGCCCTGCTCCAGGATGCCGGGTTTGACATCCGGATGACCGATAGCTCCCAGAAGGATTGCGTCGAAGGAGCGCAGTTCGTCCGGAGCGCTCTCCGGGAGCACCTCCCCGGTCCTCAGGTAGCGGTCGCCCCCGAAGTCGTATTCCTGGGTCTCATATTTGAAGCCCACCTTCGCGGCGACGGCGTTCAGCACTTTCAGCGCCTCTGCTGTGACCTCCGGGCCGGTCCCGTCTCCCGGAATGACTGCGATCTTGTACATCGAGACTGGTCTCCTCTACATAAGTCCTTCAGGATGGCCTGCGGCTTGATCTGGTGTGAAGCTGCCCGGGAGGGCACGAGGGATGCAAGCGCGCGGCCGATGGGTCGGCTGCTCGATAAGCCAAGGGATTATACAGGCCATTCGCGCGGGTTGCACGGCTTCGCAGACACGAGCACCCTCAGACGATGCAAGAAGAAGACTACAGGGCGGGTCGAAAAGAAAGGGATGGTACCCCCGAAGGGACTCGAACCCTCGATCTCCTGGCTGAGAACCAGGCATGTTGACCGCTACACCACGGGGGCACGGACGGCAGACAGATTACCGCAATCTGACAGAATCCGCAACCTGTCCGCCGCCGATACCTCAGCGCCCCGCCTGTACCGTGTGCCCCTCGGTTTTATGAACCCTCAAAACAAAAGGGGTGCCCCGGGTCCGGCCTCTGAGCTTTTCCCGGAAGCTTGCGCCTCCGGGAATTCCTCGTCCTCCGGTCCACTCGGGCTCCTAGAGATCTAGGTGTCGGCTCAAAACCTTCGGAGCAATCCTCGAATACCGCAGGGCAATAACCCGGCGGGTCCGCCCGTCACTTATGACGGATACGGATTGGGAGACTAAGCCAGCCTTCCCGCCGCCCGATTCCATCTTACCATTTGCCTGATGGACGCGCAAGACGGTGCGGCTTGTTCCCGGCAACTATGCCGGGTGAGACCGAAAGAACAAGAAAGGACGTTTGAGGTGCCCTTTTCACTTTGCGCCGGAGACGTTCTTCCCCGCCTGCGGTTCCGCAGTCGGGATGGACGGGAAATGGATAGCTGGGATCTCCGCCAGCGCCGCTCGCTGCTGATCCTGGCTGTGCGCCCTGAAGGGCCTTCCGTCCAGTTGCTTCGGGAGCTCGCCGCCGGCGCACCTGAGCTGGACTGGTTTGAGGTGTCTGTCTGGGTGCTGGCAGCGGACAGTGCTGCTTGCGGCATCCCGTTGCCTGCCTCTTGGAATGTGGTGAGCTGTCCACAGCCGGCTAATCTGCCGGGTAATGGCAATGCCGCAGTGCTGGTGGACCGCTTTGGCGTTGTCTACGCTGCCTGGAAGGAGCCGGACATGGCAGCGGCGGACATTCTCCAGACGGTCAGCCTGATGGCCGCGGAATGTCCGGAGTGCGGAGGACGCCTCTGGCAGGATCTCCCGGGATCCTGACCGGCCACTGCCGCGTCGCGGGCGCCGGTGCGGGAGGGTAGAATGTGTGATGCCGGTTCCGCCGGCGCCGTCGCCATGTCAGAGAACAGGACCTCCACTCTCAGCAACAGCCTTTCCGCAGCGCTGGATGTCGTGCCGGCGCTCCCCGGATGCTACCTGTTCCGGGATGCGGCAGGGAACGTCATCTATGTTGGCAAGGCCGTCAACCTGCGCAGCCGCGTGCGAAGTTACTTCCAGAAAGGAGCCTCTCATCCGCCCCGGACGGCGCAGATGGTTCGCTCGGCTGCTGATGTCGAATGGATGGTGACGGACAATGAGGTCGAGGCGCTCATCCTGGAGAGCACGCTCATCAAGAAGCACCGGCCCTACTTCAACGTCCGGCTCAAGGATGACAAGAGCTATCCTTACGTATGCGTCACCATCAATGATCCTTATCCTCGCGTCTTCTTTACCCGCCGCCACCGCCTGACCCGCGACGGGAATCTTTACTTCGGTCCCTTCACCAACGCGCGCGCCGTCCGCGATACACTGCGGACTGCACGCCGCATCTTCGGTATTCAGAGTTGCCGTCCGCGTTTCACGGGCCAGGAGCGCCTCCGCCCCTGTCTTTACTACCACTTGAACCAGTGTATGGGACCGTGCACGGGCGAGGTGGACCGTGACGAGTATATGCGGGCTGTCCGCCAGGTGTGCAAGCTGTTCGAAGGCCGTCACGATGAGGTCATCCGCCAGCTCTCCGCGCAGATGGAGGAAGCTGCGGAGAACCTGCAGTTCGAACGTGCCGCAGCGCTGCGCGACCGTATCCGTGCAATCTCTCAACTGGCGGAGCGCCAGAAGGTCTTTTCCGTGGACGGAACCGACCAGGATGTGATCGGAGTTGCGCGGGATGGCGGCGACGTGGTGGCGCACGTGTTCTTCATCCGGACAGGCAGGCTGATCGGGCAGGAGAACTTTACCCTGGAGGCTGACCCCGCCGAACCGGATGCCTCGGTGGTGGAGCAGTTCCTCAAGCAGTATTACGAGGGGGCTCCCACCATCCCGGCCGAGGTGATCATCCCCGTGCAGCCCGGGGATGCACAAGCCATACGCAACTATCTTACCGAACGGAGGGGGAGGAGCGTGCGCCTGATTGCGCCGGTCCGGGGAGAGAAGAGAAAGCTGGTGGAGATGGTCACACGCAACGCGGAGCTGGAGCTGAAGCAGCGGGTGCTTCGCAGCGCATCGGACCGGGCACGGGCTGAGCAGGCGTGCATGGAGCTGGCAGAGGCCCTGGGCCTGGAGACTCCCCCCGTTCGCATCGAATGCTTCGATATCTCCAACCTGCAGGGCGGCTATGTGGTCGGTTCGATGGCAGTCTTCGAGGACGGCCTTCCAGCGCGCAAAGAGTACCGGCATTTCCGCGTTCGCACCGTAAAGGGACAGGATGATTTTGGTAGCTTGAGAGAGGTCATCAGCCGTAGACTGGCGAACGCCCGCGAGGGGAGTGGGCGGTTCGGGGAACTGCCGGACCTGATGTTGATAGACGGAGGCCGCGGTCAGTTGAGCGCCGCGCTGGAGGCGGTGCGGGAGTCGGGAATAGAAGGACTATCGGTCGCATCGCTTGCCAAGAAGGAGGAGGAGATCTTCCTGCCGGGCAGCCCCGAGCCCGTGAGACTGGAGCGTCACTCTGCCGCCCTAAGACTGGTGCAGCATGTTCGCGACGAGGCCCACCGTTTTGCTGTCACATATCACCGGAAGCTGAGAGGGAAGGGCAGCCTGGCCTCGCTGCTCGATAGCGTTCCTGGCATCGGCCCGGCGCGGCGGTCGCGGCTGGTCCGGGAGTTCGGGTCGGTGGAGGAGATGAGAAAGCTCTCCGTGGAGGATCTGGCCCGAGCCCCCGGGATGAACCGCACTGTGGCGATGGCCCTATACGAGCGTCTGCATTCCGGCGAAGATGGTGAGGGTGCCCATGCCGCTTGAGGAAGGACTGTGCTTCGGAAGCTACCAGACCTTGTGGGGCAGCGGTCTTGTGGCGTGCCGAGGCGAGCGGCTTGTGCGCATCTGGTTGCCCGGAAGCGCGCCGCTGGATATCGTCGAGAGCGCTCGGGGCGAAAATGCGGACGCCTGCGCGCAGACTTGCCTTCAGCTTGAGCAGTATTTCCGGGGCGAGCGGCGAAGCTTTGATCTGGTGCCGGACCTGAGCGGGGCTTCGCTGTTTTCGGCGGCAGTTCTGCGGGCGGCGATGCGCATCCCTTGGGGCGAAGTGCGAACTTATGGCTGGCTGGCGGCGGAAAGTGGCCGGCCCGATGCGGCGCGCGCGTGCGGTCAGGTGATGGCCCATAATCCCTTTCCGGTGCTCGTCCCGTGTCACAGGGTGGTTGCGGCAAACGGCGGCCCTGGAGGATACTCGGCCGGTTTGCACTGGAAACAGCGCTTGCTTGCTCTGGAAGGGTTCGACCTGGCGCTGCCGCCAGGCGACTGTCCGGGCGCGGGAGATCTGGAATGAGCGACAGAATCAAAGAGATCCTGCTGAGGTGGGTGGCGCACGCATTGATCCTCTGGGCCGTGGTGGCCACGGGCAAGGCGCTGAACATGCAGATCAGCCTCAGAGGGTTCTGGGACGCGGTTCTTACGGTGTTCGTTCTTGCCTGCGCCAACACTGTGGTGCGTCCGGTGATGAGGACCCTCCTTTTGCCCTTGAACTGCCTGAGCCTGGGGCTGCTCGGTTTCGCCGTAAATGTGCTGGTGCTGTGGGTGGTCAGTGAGCTGGTCCCCGGATTTGAGATCGGTTCCGTGGGGGCCGCGGTATTCTGCGCGGTGATGCTGAGTATACTGGGAGGAATAGTGAACCGGTTCCTGCGGCTGGTCAGGGAGGATTGAAGTGTCCCGCGAGCTTGTGGTGGTCACGGGCATGTCCGGGGCGGGCAAGACGCTCGCCATCCACGTGTTCGAAGACCTGAACTTCTACTGTATAGACAACCTGCCCCCGGAGCTAATGCCGGAGGCTGCCCGTCTTCTGACACAGGATCGGGCCGATGTGAAGGGTTTGGCGCTGGTGGTGGATGCCCGGGCCGGCACGATGTTCGACCACCTCATCGAGACTTTTGACAGGATGCGAGAGTCTCCCGTGGACGGCTTCCAGCGCCCCAAGGTGCTGTTTCTGGACGCAAGCGACGAGGTGCTGGTGCAGCGGTTCAAGGAGACACGCCGCCGCCATCCTCTGGTGACCGATACGCGCGGCATTATGGAGAGCATCCGCTACGAACGCGAACTCCTCTCGCCGCTCAAGGAGCGGGCGGACAAGATTATTGACACCACCAAGCTGGAGCCGCTGGGACTGCGCAAGGCCATCGAGCGCTATTTTTCGGGTCAGAGTCCGGCCGAGTCGCTGGTCATCACGGTTGTGTCCTTCGGGTTCAAGCACGGTATTCCGCTGGAGGCCGACGTCGTGTTCGACGTGCGCTTCCTTGCCAATCCCCATTATGTCCCCCGCCTGCGTCCCTATGACGGCAACTGCGAGCCGGTGCGCGACTACGTTATGTCGGACCCGCTGACGGAGCCTCTGCTGCAGCGGCTGTTCGATCTGGTTGAGTTCAGCATCCCGCAGTACGCCCGGGAAGGGAAGGCCTATCTCACCATCGCCATCGGATGCACGGGTGGACGCCATCGCTCCGTGGTGGTGGCCAACGAGCTGGCGCGGTTCCTGTCGGACAGGGACTACAACGTCATTGTGGAGCACAGGGACGTTGGCACAGGTCCGCTCTGAGAGCTCGCGCTTCTCCGAAGCCGCGCTGTGGCTGCGGAGCTCGCTGAAATGGCTCTACCCCGGTATGCGGGTGAAGCGGTGGCTTTTGCTCGTCCCCGTGGGGATCAGTCTGGTCATCATCGGGGTGGGGCTCATCACGAATCTGCGGACCTTCGATTATCTGCGCCTCCTGGACGACCTTGCTCGCACCGTGTTCCTGCGCTTTGGAGTGGAGCTCAACCTCCCGCGCGTCTATGTGCCAGTCAGCCTGGCATTCATGGCGGCGGGGCTGCTGCTGATCTTCGTTTCCATCAAGCAGACCATTGGGTCCATCACGTCCGCCCTGGTCACCATGGACAAGCGGCGCCTGGCGGATGTTGTGTTCCAGAAGCGGTATCTTGCCCAAGGTCAGAGGGTGGTGACCATCGGGGGTGGGACCGGACTCTCCACACTCCTGCGCGGTCTCAAGCAGTATACCAGCAATATCGTTGCCATCGTCACGGTGACGGACGACGGTGGGTCCAGCGGGGCGCTTCAGCGTCAGTTCGGGATGCTCCCGCCGGGGGACATCCGTAACTGTCTCGTGGCGCTGGCGGATGCAGAGACCCTGATGACGGAGCTCCTGCAATACCGGTTCGACGGCAGGGGGAATCAGCAGTCGGAGGAAGGAGGGCTACGGCAGTCAGGCACACCCGGCTCGCTCGAAGGGCATTCGTTTGGCAATCTTCTTCTTGCGGCGATGACCCATCTGACCGGTGACTTCGAGATGGCGGTCAAGGAGACCAGCCGGGTCCTCGCCATTCGCGGCCGGGTGCTCCCCTCCACTGTTCAGAACGTCTCGCTTATGGCGGAGATGGAAGACGGCTCCGTGGTGGAGGGCGAGACCTCTATCCTGAAAGCGCCAGGGGCCATCAAAAGCATTTACCTGAACCCGCCGGAGGTGCAGCCGCTTTCAGAAGCGCTGGATGCGATCCACAAAGCCGAAGCCATTATCATCGGGCCGGGGAGCGTGTTCACCAGCATCATCCCGAACCTACTTGTCCGCGGCATTCCCGAGGCGATCGCCCGGTCGAAGGCGTTGAAAGTCTACGTCTGCAACGTCATGACGCAGCCGGGAGAGACCGACGGGTTCGGGGTGGTGGATCACATCCGGGCTATTGAGCGGCACGCGCCCGCCGTCCGTCTGTTCGACTATGTTCTGATGAACGACAGCGTCCCATCCATAGAGTTGCTGGAGCGCTACCGCCGGGAAGGCGCGGACCTGGTTCCGCCGGATGTGGAAGGCGTCCGGCAGATGGGTTATCACCCGGTCGTTGCGCCCCTCATCAGTGAGACGGAAGTTGTCCGGCACGACCCGGACAAACTGGCGTCCGCGGTGATGCGGCTTCTTTTTGAGAGGGCCCCGCGGCTGTGAAAGCAGCGCCTCCCCGGGTGGTCCTCGCGTCGGCGTCCCCTCGCAGGCGGGAGCTGCTGGGCTGCATTGTCCGGGAATTCCGGGTGGTTGAGCCGGGTATAGATGAAGAGGTCCATTTTGCTCCGCCGCTGGAACAGGGGATCCAGGATGTGGCGCGCGCCAAATGCCTGGCGGTGGCCGCATCCTTTCCCGAAGAGCTCGTGATCGCCGCGGACACCGTTGTGGCGGTGGACGGCGAGCTCCTTGGCAAGCCGTCCGGTGCGGAAGACGCGGCGCGGATGCTTCGGTTGCTCTCGGGACGGGAGCACCGGGTCCTGACCGGCGTGGCGGTTGCCCTGAAGGGCGCGCTAAGAACGGGCTGCGAGAGCACCCGCGTCGTGTTCGACCGGATATCCGACGAGCAGATCGCGGCCTATGTGGCAAGCGGCGAGCCGTTCGACAAGGCGGGCGCCTACGGCATTCAGGGGCGTGCCAGCATCTTCGTTAAGGAGATCGAGGGGTGCTACTTCAACGTGGTGGGCCTGCCGCTCCATCTGCTGGGGAAGTTATTAGAGGGTTGTGGCTGGCCGGCCTGGCGGCTCTGGTGACGCGGAGCCGTTTCCGGAGGCTCGCTCCTTTGTGGGGGAGGGGTTCTAATGGATTGCATCCTGGTTCATGATCTGGGGACCACAGGCGACAAGGCGGCGTTGTTCAGCCTGAAGGGGGAGCTCATCGCCTCCCATACGGAACCTTACTCCACGCGTCAACTGCCCGGCGGAGGGTTCGAGCAGAACCCCGCGGACTGGCTTTCTGCGATGGCTCACGCAACCCGGGAGGTGCTTCACGCAGCGCGCGTGCGCCCGGGAGACATCGCGGGCATCTCGCTCTCCGGCCATATGATGGGGGTGGTCGCGCTGGACGCTGCTAACCGTCCGGTGAGGCCTGCCATCCTTCACAGCGATATCCGCGCGGCGGCTCAGGCCAGACGGCTCCGGCGGGGAGATCTCCCGACAAGGATCCACCGGATCGCGGGAAATCCGCTGGATGTGCATTATCCCTGGCTGAAGATCGCCTGGCTTCGAGACAGTGAGCCGGACAGCTACCGTGCGGCGCGGCTTTTCGTCCAGTGCAAGGACTACGTGACCTCCTGGCTCACGGGAAGCGAGCCTGTTACCGATTACTCCGATGCATCTCTTTATGGATGCTGGGATTTCCATCGGATGGACTGGAGCGGCGAACTGTGCGAAGCGGCAGGCATCGAGCAGGACCGGCTGCCGCGCGTGGCCCGAGCAGGTGAGAAGGCAGGGCAGTTGCGTCCCGAGGCCGCCAGGGAACTCGGGCTTCCGGTGGGAGTCCCGGTGTTCATCGGACTGGGAGACGGCGCGTCTGCGGCAGTGGGCGCGGGAGCCTGGGAGCCGGGCTCCTGCTATACATACATTGGCAGTACGGCCTGGGTGGCCCGGACTGCACGGGAGCCGGTGATAGACCCCGAAGGCCGCCTTTTCACCCTGGCCATCGTTCCGGAACGGTTCACCTCCATAGGCACGGTGCAAAGTGCCGGAGCAGCATGGGACTGGGCGGTGACGCGGCTATGCGAGGCCCATTTCGAGACGGCCGAGTCTCTGGCCGCGGCGACTCCTCCGGGTTCCAACGGCCTTCTGTTCCTGCCGTATCTGGCCGGTGAGCGCTCACCCATCTGGAACGACAATGCCCGAGGGGTCTGGTTTGGGCTTTCAACCTCGCACGGGGTGGGGGAGCTGCTCCGTTCGGTGCTGGAAGGGGTGTCGCTGGCTCTGGGCGGCATTCTCTGTGATATCTGCCGCTGTTCCGAAGACGCGCCCGATGAGATCCGTCTGATCGGGGGAGGAGCCCGCGTCCGGTTGTGGAGGCAAATTCTGGCGGACTGCTTCTCCCGGCCATGCGCCTGTCCGGACGAAGTGGGGCAGGCCACTTCGCGCGGGGCGTACGCCGCGGCCGCGGTTGGCCTGGGCGCCATTGCCGGCTTCCAGGAGAGCGCCCGTCTTGTTCCTCCGGCGCATACCGTCCGGCCCGTGGCGGCGCACTCCGCACTGTACCAAGCGATGCAGCCCCTGTTTGAAGACCTGTATTCCCGTCTAAAGGCAGCCTATGATGATCTTGCCAGACTGCGCGTGCGCCTGCGCGCTCTGGAGGTGACGGATGCCGCTGTATGAGTATCGCTGTCAGGACTGCTCGCGTCGGTTTACGGCGCTGGTGGGCGTGGTGGCGGACTCCCGCGATCCCGCCTGCCCTCGCTGCGGATCGGTGAAACTGCAGAGGTTGATGAGCCGTTTTGGCTCTCCGCGAAGCCAGGATCAGGTGCTGGACGATCTTGCGGACATAGACCGCTACGGAGACATAGAGGAGGATCCCAAAAAGCTTAAGAAGTGGGTCCGCGAGATGAGCAAGTCCATGGACGAGGATCTGGGCGACGATCTGGAGGAGTTGCTGGAGGAAATGGACCGTCCGGAGGACGAGGAGGACGGCGAGGACTCCGATCCGGACCGGATTTACTGACTACCGGCGCGGCGCCGCAAGTTTCGTGACATCCAGGGAGCCTTCCAGCCTTAGCAGGCCCGGCTCGGTGGCGATCTTTTCCACCGTGAGCGGCAGCCCTTCTGTGGGGATCACATAGACCGGGTTCACAATGCTGGATACCCGCTGTCCGGCCCAGTCCGGCACGGACGCTCCAATACCGAGGGCTGAGACTCGGCGCGGCACCAGCCAGATTTCGCGGCCGTTGCGCACGGCGGGAACAGCTCTGACGGAGCCATCTGTGCCCACGCGGCCGTAAGCCGCCCGCCCAGTGGCTTCCAGATATTCGTCCGTGACGCGGACGCTTATCTCCTGCAGATACGGCACACGGTCGCGCAGCAGCACCGAAAGTTCCTCTTCGTCAAGCCAGCCTTTCCACGTTGCCTGCTGGGCGGAAACGATCCGGTAGGTGCGCGTGTCCACCTTCACGTCTCTGGCGGTGGCTTCCAGGCGGGCAAGCCTCGGAAGCCCCTCGGGCCGCACATTGCTTCCCGTGATCCTGATGCCGCGTAGCTCGCCTTTCAGCATGGCGGACGCGCTGCCGTCCACCTTCACCTGATAGCTGTCCGCCGGACCGATGATCTGCGGCAGCACGTTCAGGATCTCTTTTTCCGCCTTGCCCCGGGCGAGCCCGTCCGCGCAGCCACCGGCGACCAGTGCCAGGGGAATCGCCACAGCCAGAAGCAAAAAAGCAGTGATGCGCATAAGCAGTCTCAACGGTCGGTCCCGGGCGCTCGCTCGCGCGCCCCGCCTCTCTATACCATGAAAGAGACGCCCACGGGGAACCTTGGGTTGCCCGTGACGGGGTATGGATATAATGATTCTGAGCGAGGATATTCGGGGGCTAATACCCCGGCTCAGGTTGTTCACAGGAGGATTCCCCGATGAATCAGGTCAAAACCGTCCTGCTGCTCGGGTTGTTAACAGGTCTTCTGATGGTTGCCGGACAGGCGGTCGGCGGCAAGCAGGGGATGCTTGTCGGTCTGGTATTCGCCGCCGTGATGAATATCGGCGCATATTGGTTCAGCGACCGGATCGTGCTGGCGATGTACCGGGCGAAGCCGGCGGATGAAAGTACGTATCCGGAGCTGGTTGCGCTGGTGAGGGATCTGACGGTCAACGCCGGCCTTCCGATGCCTAAGGTCTACGTCATCCCCACAATGACGCCCAACGCCTTCGCCACGGGCCGCGACCCGCAGCATGCGGCCGTTGCCGCCACGGAAGGCATCATGCGCCTGCTCACCCGCGAGGAGCTGGCGGCGGTCATGGCGCACGAGCTTGCGCACGTGAAGCATCGTGATACTCTCATCTCCGCCCTTGCGGCCACAATCGCCGGGGCCATCAGCTATCTGGCGCACATCGCCCAGTGGGGGATGATCTTCGCCGGGGGCAACCGGGATCGCGAGAATGGCGGGGCGAATGCCATCGCAATGCTGCTGACCATCATCGTGATGCCCATCGCTGCCATGCTGGTGCAGATGGCCATCTCCCGCAGTCGGGAGTTTCTGGCGGACGAGGGGGGTGCCCGCATCTCGGGCAATCCCCGGGCACTGGCGAGCGCTTTGGCCAAACTGGAGCGCGGCGTGGAAGCTATGCCCATGGAAGCTGAGCCAGCCACGGCTCACATGTTCATTGTGAATCCGCTGCGCGGAGGCGGCTTCCTGTCGCTGTTCAGCACGCACCCTCCGACGGCCCAGCGCATCGCGCGCCTGGAGGAGATGGCGCGCCGCGGAGTGGGGCTGGCTGGCACATACCGCTGAGGCGCGCGCCTCTGGCGGCCCGTAGGGATTTGCGCTAAGTAGCATCGGGAATATCTCGGGATTACAGGATCCCGGGAGGGCCCCGCCGGAACACAGAACCTTCCGGAGCGGGGCCTTCTGCTGTTTCGGGGGGCCCAGAGCAGGATATGAAGATCGGGATCGTTGGCAGACCGGCATCCGGGAAGACCACGCTGTTTCAGGCACTCTGCCGGGGACAGGCGCAGGTGTCTCATTCCAAAGAGCCGGTGCACGGCGTTGTGGTGGTGCCGGACGAGCGGTTCGACCACCTCGTGCGTCTCTACAATCCCAAGAAGATCAGCCCCGCCACCATAGACTTCGTGGATGATATCGCGCGCCTGGGCACGGAGAGGGGCAGGGTGTTTTCCGACGAGGCGATGGGGGAGCTGCGCACCACCGACGCCATCACCTACGTCATTGACGCGTTCGATTCGAGCGCCCCGGACGCCGATGCCGTGCGCGCGGAGGCTGTGGAGTTCCTGGAGGAGCTCTCCCTGCGGGATCTGATGATCGTCGAGGGAAGGCTGGAGCGGATCGCAAAGCAGGTCCGCGGACCGCAGGCCCTTGCTGCTCTCAAAGTGGAGCAGGATGCTCTGGAGAAGGTCAGGGAGGCGCTGGAGGCTGGACGCAAGGTGAGCGATCTTGATCTGCCGGAGAACGAGTCGCGGGCCGTGGCGGGGTTCCAGCTGCTGGCGGCCAAGCCGGTCATCTTTGCCGTAAATGTCGGAGAAGACCACATCCCTGATGCCACAGAAATTCTGGGCCCGGCGCTCAGCGCGTTGCAAGAGGCGGGCTCCCCCGCCTTTTGCCTCTCGGCGGAGATCGAAAAGGAAGTGGCGCAACTTCCTGAGGAGGAGCAGGCCGAGTATCTGGCGGGCTACGGCATTCAGGAGCCGGTGCGGGACCGGCTTATCCGCTCCGTATACGAGCGATGCCGCCTCATCACCTTCTTCACGGTCAGCGAGAAGGAGGTCCATGCCTGGCCTCTTCCGGCGGGCAGCACGGCTCTGGATGCGGCGGACAGCATCCATTCGGACCTCGCAAGAGGGTTCATCCGGGCCGAGGTGATCTCCTGGCCGGACATCCGCGACGCCGGGGGGTGGGACCAGGCGAAGGCCGCTGGCAAGCTTCGCCTGGTGGGTAAAGAGCACGTCATCGAGGACGGGGACTGTCTTTACATCCGCTTCAAGGTGTGAGCCAACAGGCTGTGCCGATCATTGCAGGCGGCGGCAATGGCTTGGGTCCGTCCAGACGATGAATGGGGCGCTCACCGCCGTGAAGCGCGGGCGTTCGATGTAGCCCCAGGCTTCCCAATACTGCCCCACCGCTGCGGTGTTGTTCATCCAGTAGACGCGGGTGGGCAGGGACAGGCCGGTTCCGTCGTCTATGCTAAAGTAAGGGTTTGCCCGCTCAACCACCCGGCCAGCGATCTTGAAACGGTGTTGCAGCTGGACGGCAGGCATCTGGAAGATGGGGTGGGTAAGCGCCTTCTGGGTGGTGTAAAGGAGGTCAGGCCCCGGATCACTGGGGCTGGGCTCGAAGTTGTAGGTCACTTCCACCCCGTCTATTCCCAGACTGAAGTAGTCCACGTGTCCGCGGAAACCCACGGATTCTGGCCACCAGGATGTGGATGTGGACTCGCCTGGCCAGCGGAAGGTGTAGAACCGGGCTCCCACCATCAGGTTCAATGCCTTGCCGGTGCCGGTGCACCTCGGATTGCCCGTGGGTATGGTGGATCCCTTCCAGCCCGGACTCTTCCAGCCGCCCTGGCTCCACGGCACGTCAGAAGTGGCCGCCAGACGGTAGTTGCCGTATGCTGTGAGTACCTGATTCCAGTTCTCGAACGACAGCGAAGGGTTCCCGTCGTAATCCGGGAGCAGCAGCCACCTGCCCTGGTTAAGACAGTTGAAATACTGCCACTTCCCGATGGCGTTTTCGTTCAGGTCATCGCCCTTGACCGTTGTCCCCCACGGGCGATACCAAAGCTGCCTGCGGTCCGTTCCGTCCGCCTTCTCAATGGTGAGTGTTACGGCGATCGGCTGCTTGGGATAGCGCCACCAGGTCCAACTGTCCCAAAGATTGGAGTTTCCGCCGTGGCGTGTGGGGATTTTAGAGACAAAGGACCAGTATCGCAGTGAGGTGATCCGGTTCAGTGTGACCCCAGCCAGCGGGCGTCCGTTGTGGAAGTCCAGTCCCAGCCACACGGTGGACGGGGTCTTGTCGTAGTCGCCACCTGTCTGTCCAGCGTAGGTGCAG
Source organism: Armatimonadota bacterium (assembly GCA_025998755.1). Classification (NCBI taxonomy): domain Bacteria; kingdom Bacillati; phylum Armatimonadota; species Armatimonadota bacterium. The sequence continues at coordinate 1,171,527 of AP024674.1, read as the reverse complement.
GAGGCATAGAAGGCGCCCCTGCCCAGGTTCAAGCCTGTGGACGTCTTGAAACCGTCCGCCGACTCGTTCAGTGCGGGTCCGAAAGCAGCCAACGCGCCATAGCCCCCCGCATTGGCCTCGATGCTCCAGCCCTGCATGTTTTCAGGGGTGACCGTCACCACGGTCTGGGCCGAGACGGGCGACGTGGCGACCGCTGCGACCGCAGCGATCAGGGCGGCGATGCGCTTGTTCATCAGATGCGTCCTTTCTCCCGCAGGTGAAAAGGTAGGATGATTCCCCCTCTTATTCCAGTCTACGGGAGGGCCCGCCGCCCTGTCAAGCCATTTACCTGGAGAAACGCCTCCTGAGAAGCGTCTTCACATCCACTCCTCGCAGCCCCGGAAGGGGAAATGCTTCCCCGGGACATATCGCGGTCGGGGCAGGTACTCGTTGATGCCCGGTTTTGCCTCCCCCCTCAGCAGGAAGGTGGGATAAGCTTTGTCCGACACGATACGGGTGGTTGTCGGGATGTAGCGTATAGTCAGGCCGCATCGCCGTTTCGGTGACGTGTTCGCGTTGGATCCGTGGATGACGTTGGGATGATGAACGGACACGTCTCCCGGCTGGAGAATGACGTCCACTGCCAACGATTCGTCCACCAGAGCCGGATCGATCTGCGATCCCAGGACGCTCGGCACATCGGTGTTCGGCTGGAGCTCTTGCAGCGGAAGCCTGTGTGAGCGCGGGATGACCCGCATGCATCCGTTCTCCGGGGTGCTTTCGTCCACCGCCAGCCACAGCGTCACCACCTCCATCGGTTCCAGGGGCCAGTAGCTGCCGTCCTGGTGCCAGAGCACCGGTTGACCGTCGAACGGCGGCTTGGAGATGTAGTGCGACGCAAACAGGGCAATATCCGGGCCGATGAACTGCTCCGCGATGTCCAGCAGGCCCGGCTCGCTGACCAGCCGGACCCAGAACGGGTCGTCTATGACCAGTTGATAGTTCAGCTGTTCCGGCCGCAGCTCGGGGTGCTGTTCCTGCAGCCACTCGACGTGCCGGCTTGCTTCCTCGATGAGATCGCGGGGAACGGCTTGCCGGAAGATGGCATAGCCAAGATCGTCAAACTGAGCGCGTTGCTCTTTCAGGTCGGATGACGCGGAAATAGTCACTGTTGTCCCTCCTCTGTGTGACAAGTAGATTCTGACGCATGCGGCTGAATCTGTCACGGGTGGTGAGGGAATTACCTTACAGGATCTTGACGTGCGGGAAACACGCTGGAAGCAGTCATGTGTGATACAATGGGTGCGTGACCGGTTACGCGTCCCTTCCAAGGAGGTCTGTCAGCGTGTCTCATCATTCACACCCGCGAAGGGGAGCCGCGCGAGGATTCACCCTCATCGAGCTCCTGGTTGTCATCGCCATCATCGCCATTCTGGCCGCCATCCTGTTCCCGGTGTTCGCGAACGCGCGCGAGCGGGGGCGGCAGACGATGTGCATCAGCAACCAGAAACAACTTTGGCTCTCCTTCCGCCAGTATATGGATGATAACAAGGGCCGGATGCCGTCCGTCAACTGGACCACGGACAAGCGCGCCCCGGACTGGGCGGGCACAATCGTTTTCCAGCCGGCCCAGCTTGAACAGGGCAGCCTGTGGCCCTACGTCAAGAGCGACAAGGTCTACCTGTGCCCCACGGACAAGAACAAGAAGGCCACCAAGATCCGGGGGACGGAGGAAGACCAGCGCAAATATCGCCTTTCCTACGCTGTTAACGAGAAACTCCACTTCTTCAAGGTGGACGGGGCTTCCAAGGATCTCTCGCAGGTGCTCCTGATGATCCACGAGGCACGCGACTCCATCAACGACGGCTATTACGACTGGGATTACGCGGGCGTTCCGGACCTGGGCTCCAAGGTCCACTATGACGGCACCATCGTTTCCTATCTGGACGGGCACGCGAAGCGCCTCTCCTACGAGGCGATGGATCAAGAGCGCACGACGCGCGATCCCCAGATGCCGAACCGCTATCTCTGGGACATCTACTGAGCCAAACGCGGGGTTCTGAAGGACCTAATCTCCGAGGGGGCGCAGCAGTGCCCCCTCTTCCATTTGAGCCCCTGTCCGCTCGCTCTGTGCCCGGACCCGGGAAGCAGGGGCGTCAGGTCAGGGAGTGACCTGACCCTCCACATACGCCCGCACGGTCTTCACCACCTGTTCGCGGACGCTGAAGAAGCTGGGCTTTCCCTCCGGCTGGTCCTTCTCGTCCGGGAATGTCCGGTTGGTCAACAGCACCACATACGCCTTAGTCCGCTTGTCGAGCCAGAGGAAAGTACCGGTATATCCGGTGTGGCCGATAGCTCGGCTGTCATCGGCACCGTTCAAGGCCGAAGCATACGGCCCCGGACCGTAGATGCCCCAGCCCAGACCTCTGGTCTCGCCGGTGGCGGAGGGGGCAAGGTTTGACGTCATCCGGTGCACCGTGCCGGGCTTCATCACTCGGATGCCGTCCAGTTCTCCTCCGCGCAGAATCATCCGGCAGAAGCGCGATAGATCCCGCGCCGTGGAGAACAGACCGGCGTTACCCGGAGAGTGCCCGGCAGCGCCGTGATAACGCGCCAGAGGATCGTGAACGGTTCCTTTCAGAAGTGACCCATCAGGAAGCCGCAGAGTGGGGGCGCTGCGTTCGATAAGCCTCGAATTCAGGGTGTAGCAAGTGTTGCCCATACCGAGGGGCAAATAGACCCTGCGGACCAGGAGATCTTCCATCCGCTCGCCCGCTGCGTTTTCAACAACACGAGCCAAAACCTGCATATTCAGGCAGCTGTAGCGGATCCGGGTCCGCGGTGGGTAGGAGACCGGCAACCCGGCGTAGTGGCGCAAAAGAGCGTCTGCCGGAGGCTCCCCGGGCCGGCGTTTCTCCTCCACGTGCTGCCATGTCTCGTAGGCCTTCAGCCCGGATGTGTGCGTCAGCAGGTCCTGGACTGTCACGGTGTCCTTTCCTGCGGTGCCGAACCCAGGGATGAAGTCCGCCACGCGGTCATCCAGCCGGAGGCGTCCGTCCTCCAGCAATAGCATCGCCGCGGTTGATGTTCCCACCACCTTGGTGACGGAGGCCAGATCATACACCGTGTCCAGCGTTACAGGCGGCGAGCCGGGTTCGCCGGTCAACGTGCCGAAGCCGCGGGCGAAGAGGATTCTGTCACCCTGGCCAACCACCAGAGCCGCGCCGGGAAAGGCTCCCTCAAGGATGGCGTTCTCGATGAGCGGCGCCAGAGCTTCCAGTCCTGAGACGCTTGCAGGGGCCGCGCCTGCAGCGTGGGACGGGATCACTCCCTCGCTCATTGGTAGAAGGGATGCCAAACCGCCGGCCAGAACCACCCAGAACATCGTTCCCATACGCCCAGAGCTCTCCTCATCCATATTCCCTCCTGCGTGGACCGCCGGGCCGTCTGATCCCTTGCCCTGACGGCAGCTTCGGACCTCTGTGCGGTCATCTGAAAGCCGGTCGCCCAGGAGGGCTCGGATCCAGGCGCGACGGGCCAGCCAGCCATCTCGTTCCATCTGTTGAGTCCAAATCCGAATATGCGCGCCACCCATACGTTTCACGAGTTCACGGCGCCCCGCCTTCGTGACCGGCACAAAACGGGATCTGTCCAGCCAGCGCGCAGTGCGAAAAACCCGAAACATCCCCGCGGAACCACCGCTCTCCCAGTATGCTCTAAAATGTACCCAGGCGAGCGCTCAGGCGTGTTGGCAGGGTGCCCCGGAGTCTCCGGGACATGGGGGTTTCGAAAGATGCGGTGGGCAGGTACTCTGTTTACAGTTTTGATGCTGTGCTGGGCGGCTGCTCCGCAGCCGGCCATTTCGGATGATAGAGCACAGGCAAGGCCGGAAGCGAGAGGCGAGCGGCCGTCCGGTGACGGCGGCCAGCAGGTTCGGCAACGTCCCGAGGCCCGTCCGCGGCCCGAAGCTCCCGCGCCTCCGCGTGAGCCGGAGCGTCAGGGTCCGCCCCCGCGCCCGGAGCAGGCCGTGCAGCCCGCTCCATCGCCATCGCGCCCAGCGCCTCCGCGTGAGCCGGAGCGTCAGGGTCCGCCCCCGCTTCCAGAGCAAGCAGTTCAGGATATACCAGTGCAGAAACCCATATCTCCCACCGCGCCGTCGAGCGGAGCCGTGGCTCCAGCGGCCGAGACTGTTTCTGCCCCGGTGACCACAGCGCGCCCGGCTTCTCCATTGCCGGAGTCGCCTGTTGCTCCGCGGGATCGCCAGCGGGTCCGTCCGGAGCAGGCCGCTCCCCTCAACCGGCCTGCCGCCAACGTCACCGGGCCACCGCCGAGACCGCAATCCGCGCCGCCCGTGGATCCTGCGCTCATCGCGCGCGACCTGAACCAGCAGACCTCACGCAATCCCCGGGACATTAAGGCATTGTCAGACCCCTCATGGAACCGGTACGATCGCTCACGCTGGGCATGGGAATACCATGAGCGTCTGCAAAGCGACTCGCGCCGCCGCTCAGACTGGAAATGGGATTTCTGGAGCGGATTCTGCCTCAGCAATCCGCGGGTGACGGTGATGTACCATAACCACCCGTGGCGTGTGCCGGTGTATTACTATTCGCCCGGCTACCACTACTGGGGCTACGACTTGTACCACCCGTTCCGGAGCAGCACTGTGGTGGTGGTCAATCAACCGGCCACACGCGTGGTGGAGACCCGTACGGAGTATGTCGTGCGCGAGACGCCCGTTGTCAGTTATTCGGCCGGAGCTTCGTCCGAGGAGCCCTGGCCCGGCTACCGGGACGAGCGCCGCGATGTTGAGCGCGCTGCGCGCGTCATCGAGCGGGCCTGGGAGGAGGCGGACCTGAAGGCTATGGCGGACTGTCTGGACAACGACCTGCCGGTACGGCTGTATGAGTCCGGCAGCTATCTGTACTGGGTGGGATACCGGCAGTTTCTGGAGAGAGTCCGCGAGGATATGGAGGAGCGCGGCACCCGCACTTTCACCGTAGACCGGGTCGTGCCGGTCCGACCGGGAGAAGCGTTCTTGTTCGCTAGGCATCAGCTTCGCGAATCAGGCGCCCGCAACGATCTGCGCTACGAGCGCTACACTCTCGAGCGGGTGGGGGAGCGCTGGGTCATCAGTGCGTTCGAGATCTCATTCGACCCGATCATCGAACGCTAGCCACAGGTTCGCTGTGTTCCTGCCGGGGGTGGGGCGGGCGGGGCCGTCTGCGCGCCCTTTGTGCTACAATCCTTGCGCGGGCCCATAGCTCAGCGGTAGAGCGGACGGCTCATAACCGTTTGGTCCCTGGTTCGAATCCGGGTGGGCCCATTTTTCTGTCTTCCCTTTCCGCTTCCCGGGGTATCGTCAGCCTCCCGCAGCCGCCTGCTGAGGCGCCTGCCCTGGCGTCTGCGCTGCGCCGATGACCCTCACCTCCCGCCACGCCCCGTGGCGGAACCGGGCCAGAAAGCGGAACGCCAGCACGATGACATAGAGCGTCAGGAACGCCCAAGCCAGATACAGATTGGCCGACCCGCTGCGGCAGGCGAAACGCCGCCATTAGGTCCGCCTGCGAGGCGATATGCCTGCGCAGGTCCATGGCCACGGCGTCGCGGGCGTTCAGCGTGCCGACCGAGGTGATAAACGCCACAATCCCTCCGGGCCGCACGTGCTGCAGCGCTTTCGCGAAGAAATAGTTGTGTATGCGCTTGTTTAGCCTCGGGTTGCCGGTGGCCTCGACCAGCCAGGGGTCGAAAACGGGATAATCGCCAAACGGGACGTTGGAGAGTACCAGATCATAGTAGTTTGTGGGTAGCTCCTGCGACCGGACGTTTTGGTCCGAAGGCGAAACACCCCCGGGCAGTGCGCCGGGGGTGTTTGTCTTGGGCTTGATTTTCTCGGAGTCTACGGAAGTGGATAGCACTCCGTCCGCGGAAGAAGTTCCTCCAGTATCGCTTCCTCCGCCCACGCCGGTTCCAGACCCTGTTTTATCAGAGTCTCCTTCGTCTCGTCCATTATCCTCGCCCTCTCCCGGACGAACTCCATCAGACTCCCGTCCTGTTTCATCTCCTTGTACATCTTCGGGCAATTCCGCCTCAGATGCTGCAGAACCGTCTGTTCCCTTGGAGTCATCTTCATTTTTGTGGCCCTCCGTACGCATTATACCACCTTCTCCGTGGCGTTCTCGGGTTTTTCCTTCTCCCCCTGCAGTATCCCCAGACGCCCCAAAGGATTCGCTATCCCAGCCCGGCTGCGTAACGCCACCTGGCGCTCGCCCCGGTGGCCTCCCAGGCCAGGGCGGCCATTTGACTGTCAATCCTCACCGGCCTCCAAAGGCAGGTGCAACGATACAATACGCCTGCCGCGGCGATTTGACTACGAAGAATATGCCAGCACTTACACCCAGGTTACAGCGCTAAGCCACTCTGAAAGGAGCTCCTGAAAAAGCCAGACGCTTCTTTACCTCAAAGCACACTGCATTGTGGTCAACAAGAGTTTTACTTGCGTATGCCCTGCCTTCCACCAGCCAGCATTTCAAGACATCAGGGGTTGCCACAAACCCCTCAGGGTAAGGTTGCATTAGATCCGTTATCATGGATGCTGCACAGCACAGACAGCATCCAATTCTGCCTGATGTCTTGATGAATCCAATGCCATACGGATTTCTTTCTCTAAAAAGGGTCTATGTCATTGGCCAATTCCGGTGATCTCGCAATATTAATGGCAGAAAGCAAAAGGAGGAGCGTTACCAACCTTGCAGTTCCTGATAAAGCACCCCGATTTTTAAAAAACCTCAAATGCATGGATTACTTATACACAAGCTCCTTTACATCCAGTGTCTCGTAAAAGCGCACCAGCTGGTATGGTATATTCCTCTGACAGTACAATTTGATGGACGGCCTGTCCAAAACAAACGGGTTCATCCCTGTTGTCATGTCGCAAATCGCGGATATCTGGCTGCCGTTGTTATGCTTGTATTCAAACTGGTAGCAGACAGTAAACTGTTTGGGTTGAGGGGCGTCCAAATCAACTTCGGCGTCTTTCGGCTCAACGTCATACCACGCCGTAAGACGCCCACCGGCCACTTTCATGTCCACAGTATAGTCTTCGGAAATGCCAAAGTTGGAAAACACGCCAAAAATGACCTGCAAGGTGTCGAGCTTTTTCAGTTTTTTATCAAGCACTGCGCACTGAACAATGGCTGTACCATCACCATACAGATTCAGCACATATTCAACATCGTAGCTGCCTGGTTGATACGCTTTTATTTTCTTTATAGTCGTCATTCCGACCGCAGGCCTTTTAATGCCCATGAAGTCCACAGAGCCGTCCCGGACTTTGAGCGTGACGGGAGTATCAATGTAGTTGAAGGTCACATCGTATCGGGTTGTGGCCGGTAATGGACCTTTTGCGCTGTAAGTCGGTGCAATACTGTCCGAGTAAGGCTCGACTTTAGCAACCTCTTTGACAAATGGCCGTGCAATAATGAGAACCACGCAGGCCAAAATGCCAGTGTACAGCACCGTACGTGCTTTCATGTTAGCCGCGGTGTGCTTAGGGTCGCGTTCGGAGTTGTTAACCACAATTAAACCCCGTCTTTGTCGGCAATGCTCATCAAGCAGGAATCCAGCCTATCCCCAAGCGGTATATGCTGCTTTTCTGTCAGATCTTCAGTCCGGTTTCAATCCTCACCGGCCTCGAAAGGCCGGTGCAACGAAACGTCCCGCACGCCACTGCCACAGGAGGTGAAGTTTCAATCCTCACCGGCCTCGAAAGGCCGGTGCAACCTCGACATCCTCCTCTTCCGCGCCCAGCAGTTCGAGTTTCAATCCTCACCGGCCTCGAAAGGCCGGTGCAACGCAACATACCGCCCAGTAGGATTCACCTGCCCTTCAGTTTCAATCCTCACCGGCCTCGAAAGGCCGGTGCAACGAACGCGCGCAGGCGGCGATCCGCAAGGCGCACGGTTTCAATCCTCACCGGCCTCGAAAGGCCGGTGCAACCTGGAGGTAGTCAACTCCCTTCTCCGGAGGGAGGGTTTCAATCCTCACCGGCCTCGAAAGGCCGGTGCAACGGTGGACTCTACATCCGCGCGCGCGTCGAAGCCCACTGCGTTTCAATCCTCACCGGCCTCGAAAGGCCGGTGCAACGTGGGTCTGCTGCTACATTTTACACTATTCGCTTGTTTCAATCCTCACCGGCCTCGAAAGGCCGGTGCAACAGGTGACGGAGAGCTCCTGGGACGAGCTCTACAGCGCGTTTCAATCCTCACCGGCCTCGAAAGGCCGGTGCAACTGGGATGGCCTCAGCATACCGTTCCAGGCGGTGCGCTGTTTCAATCCTCACCGGCCTCGAAAGGCCGGTGCAACGGTCCGCACGACCTATACCTTCTGTGTGGAATCCTCGTTTCAATCCTCACCGGCCTCGAAAGGCCGGTGCAACAATTGCGTCGAATCATGATCGCCGATCGAGATAAAGCTGTTTCAATCCTCACCGGCCTCGAAAGGCCGGTGCAACCCCGGACTCCAGTTTCCATCCGCGCCCAGCGATCCAGGTTTCAATCCTCACCGGCCTCGAAAGGCCGGTGCAACCGCACATTGGGGGATGCCACGAAACCCGGAGGCGTGTTTCAATCCTCACCGGCCTCGAAAGGCCGGTGCAACGAACCGGCTGGGCCTGGCGGCTGCCATTCCCAGCTGGTTTCAATCCTCACCGGCCTCGAAAGGCCGGTGCAACGTCGCGGCGGCGATGATCCGCGCCGACGTCAAAGGTTTCAATCCTCACCGGCCTCGAAAGGCCGGTGCAACATCGTCGGCCACGCATTCACCGCCGCATTACCGCCAGTTTCAATCCTCACCGGCCTCGAAAGGCCGGTGCAACCTGACCGGTAGAGGAGGAGTACCAATGGTAGAACTGTTTCAATCCTCACCGGCCTCGAAAGGCCGGTGCAACATACCGGACAGGCGAGCGGAGCGAGTATCGGCATGTTTCAATCCTCACCGGCCTCGAAAGGCCGGTGCAACACCTGATGGACGGCTTCAACGAAGCGGAAACGGTGTTTCAATCCTCACCGGCCTCGAAAGGCCGGTGCAACGACTGGCCGGAAGAGCCGTGGCGGGAGGATGGGTTTCAATCCTCACCGGCCTCGAAAGGCCGGTGCAACTTCGTCTGGTCGACCGTCTCCCCGAAAAATTCTAGTTTCAATCCTCACCGGCCTCGAAAGGCCGGTGCAACTCATCCGCAGCCGCTCCATCAGCAGCGCATGCAGCGTTTCAATCCTCACCGGCCTCGAAAGGCCGGTGCAACCACGTAGCCCGCGAATTTAGGATTGCGGAAGCTTCCTGTTTCAATCCTCACCGGCCTCGAAAGGCCGGTGCAACCAGTCCGGCGGCCAGCCACAGGCGAACGCCGACGTGTTTCAATCCTCACCGGCCTCGAAAGGCCGGTGCAACATGCAGCGGCCCGAGAAACTGATCGCCCGTGCATTGAGTTTCAATCCTCACCGGCCTCGAAAGGCCGGTGCAACGCGCAGTATTAATATTCGTCCAAAGTCTCGAGGTACTCTGGTTTCAATCCTCACCGGCCTCGAAAGGCCGGTGCAACCAGCACACGTTCACGGTTCAACGGGCGGATGGAACGTTTCAATCCTCACCGGCCTCGAAAGGCCGGTGCAACTACCACATCGCGCGCCTTAATGCGCCCCCCTGCTATGTTTCAATCCTCACCGGCCTCGAAAGGCCGGTGCAACCTGCCAGCCGTAGGGTGGCGCGGCCCCCCTACGGGTTTCAATCCTCACCGGCCTCGAAAGGCCGGTGCAACGCGTTACACGCCACCAGGCGCTGCTGGCGACTACAGGTTTCAATCCTCACCGGCCTCGAAAGGCCGGTGCAACATCCGGCATCGCGGAAGGTGCGGATCAGGTTGGAGGGGTTTCAATCCTCACCGGCCTCGAAAGGCCGGTGCAACTACGCGTGGCCCGAGTTGCCACGCGGCCGTAAGCTGTTTCAATCCTCACCGGCCTCGAAAGGCCGGTGCAACCTGGTGGCGGCATCCTGCGGATGAGCGGCGGCCGCAGGTTTCAATCCTCACCGGCCTCGAAAGGCCGGTGCAACGACACTGGTCCGCCGGACATATCCGCGGACGCAGCATGTTTCAATCCTCACCGGCCTCGAAAGGCCGGTGCAACACTACAGCCCGGCTGACGCTAACCCATACTGCGTCAGTTTCAATCCTCACCGGCCTCGAAAGGCCGGTGCAACTGTGTGCTCCCCGTCCGCAGGGGCGGATAGATGTTTCAATCCTCACCGGCCTCGAAAGGCCGGTGCAACGAGCGGTGACGACATCGCAATATCCTGTCACGTTTGGTTTCAATCCTCACCGGCCTCGAAAGGCCGGTGCAACACTCCTGTGTCGGTAGCGCGAAATTTGCACGTTTCAATCCTCACCGGCCTCGAAAGGCCGGTGCAACGACTACGGGCGTACGATGATGGGGAAGTAGGGCGTTTCAATCCTCACCGGCCTCGAAAGGCCGGTGCAACTGTACCACGCCGCCGGGCGGTGGGTCGGCGGTGCGATGTTTCAATCCTCACCGGCCTCGAAAGGCCGGTGCAACCAGTCTCGGTAGACTGCATCCCGGCACCAGCGCCAGTTTCAATCCTCACCGGCCTCGAAAGGCCGGTGCAACAGTAGCGGACGGCATTGTACCGCCGGTCGAGTTTCAATCCTCACCGGCCTCGAAAGGCCGGTGCAACAGACGGCATGCGCAGGTGCCGGCCTGGGCGGTTTCAATCCTCACCGGCCTCGAAAGGCCGGTGCAACGCAGGCTGCAGGCTCCGCTGCGGAGTCGCTGTTTCAATCCTCACCGGCCTCGAAAGGCCGGTGCAACCCACCCTGAGAAGCGCCCCGATAGGCCCTTCCCGAGCTCAAATTGGCACTTCTCGGCTCCTCCCGTCAATTCCTCCCCTCTCCCATGATTTTTGCAGCTTCTTCCTACTGCCGAGCGTGAAAAGCCCCGAAATCGTGCGCGGACCTCCTTCGTGAGACGCCCTCACTACCGATCCGCGCAGATCCCAATCCCGGCGCAGATGGGCTCTTCCGGTTCAGGGACAGCGCCCTCGACAGAGAGGAGTTCGGCCGGCCTGGAGCCCGGCAAACATGCCTGTTGGCAAAACCAGGCGTGTGGCAGTAGCCATCCGAAGATAAGTTTCCTATTCCGCGGCCTCCCCGTCATTTTTGCTTCACGCGGCGACGTTCCTCGCGCCATAGCCGTTTCACTTCGTGCCAGTGCCACCACGGCCCGACCGTCTGGACGACGAGCCAGCCCGGATGCCGATCCAGAGGAGGCGTGGCCGCCGTAAAGCAGAATCCATGGGCGTTGCGACATCCCCAAAGCACCAGGCCGGACGGTCGAAGCTCGCGGGCGAACAGCGGCCGTCGCATAGCCTCTTCAATTTCGCGCCTGGCCTGTTCCGGCGTCAGCGGCACACGACTGACCCGCTCGCGATAACGCCGAATGGCGTGGGCAGTGCAGTAGATGCCTACATTTTGCGAAATCTCCGGTTGCTCCTGGCGAATCACTTCGGCGAGCCATCCTTTCTCTTGATAGCCTTCCGCAGATGCGCTAAATAACCGCTCACGCTGTTAATCAGGGCTGTCTTAGACATTCCGCAGGATTCAACAGCCAAGCCGTTTTATCGGAGCAGCAAGCTCGCCGCCGTTTGGATCTCGCCACCCGTCTGTCTCCCACATCGGGCAGCCTGCCTCTAATGCCAGTTATCGGTATGGCCGGCGAAAGGTTCTTCCCTGCATTCAGCATCCCGTCGTTGCTTGGAACAGGTGAAGTTTGCAACCCTTCGAACGCGTGCCACTCCCCTCCGCAACGAGCGTTCGTCCGGCTCGGCCTCTCCCGGCAGGTGATTCTGCTGATACATCACCCGGCGAGCCTGCTTTCCAGTGAGGGAATTTCCCTGTGGGAAGGCCGCCTTCCTTCCTTACCCGTAAGGCTTCGTGGTCCGCCCTCCTTCCGCGTACACGGCTCCCGCGGCCTCAATAGTCAAAAAATATTCTGTCAGACTGACAGTTTTTGACATCCCTTGAAGTTAGTCTACGTGTAAACTCGCCCAAAAAGAGGCGCACCGGGGCACAGTCAGGCAGGAAGGAAGGAAAAGACATTGCGGCAAACTTTCCCGCAAGGAGGTTTCTCGTTGACACCTGGGCTGACAGATTTCCAGGAATGCTACGCACACAGCCAGAATCCTTGCGGCCACGCCCAGCCTCTAAAGGATCATCTCCAGGGCGTTGCGGAGCTTGCGGCACAGTTTGCCTCGGTCTTTAACGCTGGTGAAGAGGCTTGTCTCGCGGCAGCCCTTCACGATGCGGGCAAACTCGGCGAACCCTTTCAGCGACGCCTGCAGGGACAGAGCGCCGCGGTTGATCACTGGTCACCAGGCGCGTGGGCGGCCTTGAAGCGCTTCCGCAGTGTTGCCGCGGCCGTAGCCGTGCAGGGACACCACCAGGGGCTTAAAGAGATCAGCAAGGATGCGTTGGCCCGCCTGGACCCCACGAAATGGGAGCAGACTCATCCGCAGGGGCCTCGTCTGTCTGTCTCGGATACAACGGCGATGCTGGAGTGCCTCACAGCGGCCGGCTTGCTGCCGCCTTATTCACCGCCTTCGATTTATGGCAGCTCAATCCAGCAGACAGTCTCCGCAATGCTGGACGTGCGGATGCTCTTTTCGGCCCTGGTAGACGCCGACTTCCTGGACACCGAGCGCCATTTCAAGTGTGGCCAGGCACGGCCACACGCGCCTGACCTGCAGCCCGAACGAGCGCTGGATGCGGTCCTGCAGCACGTGGAGCATCTGCAAAGCAACACGAATGCCGATGCGGAGGTGCTACGGGCCCGGGCGGAGCTGATGACAGCCTGTCTGGAAGCAGCCGATCGGGCTTCATCGGCAGGAGTGTTCACCCTTACGGCCCCGACAGGATCCGGCAAAACCCTGGCGATGCTGGCATTTGCTTTGAAGCTAGCCATCCGTACCGGGTCCAGAAGGCTTATCTTCGTGTTGCCTTATCTGAGCATCATTGACCAGAATGTTTCGGTATACCGGCGCATCCTGGAGCCCGTTTTCGGCCAAGGCTATATCATTGAACACCATACCCTGACGGGGACGCGCGCCGCGGAAGCGCAGGAGACCGACTCCGTCGACGAGAAGGTCCGCCGCGAACGGCTTCTTGCAGAGAACTGGGACGCTCCCGTGATCCTCACCACGAGTGTCCAGTTCCTGGAGTCTCTATTCTCCAACCGGCCGGGAGCCTGCCGGAAACTCCATCGCATCGCTTCCAGCATTGTTCTGTTCGATGAAGTTCAGACCCTGCCGGTCTCGCTGACCATTCCAAGCCTGAAGGCGCTTTCCAGACTGACAGCGGGCTACAACACCAGCATTGTTATGGCCACCGCTACTCAACCCGCATTTGAGGCACTGGCTGAACACGTCCAGGAGGACCGAAACTGTGGGTGGCAACCAGTCGAGATCACCCCTTCCCGCTTGAATCTGTTCAACCGACTGCGGCGTACCCGCGTCAGGTGGCCCGGACAGACAGCCATTGGTTGGGATGAGTTGGCCGACAAGCTCAAGGCGCATCCCCGGGTGCTTTGTGTTGTCAATCTCAAGCGTCACGCTTATGAGCTCGTGCGCCGTTTGCGGGAAGCAGGGGCGGCAGACGCCCGCCATCTTTCCACCAATCTGTGCCCTGCCCACCGGCAGAAGGTGCTCGAGGAGGTGCAGCAGGCTCTGGAAAACGGCAGAGTCGAATGCCGTCTGGTCTCCACGCAGTGCGTGGAAGCCGGCGTGGATCTGGATTTCCCCATTGTTTTTCGAGCCATGGGACCAATGGAATCCATTGCCCAGGCAGCAGGCCGCTGCAACCGTAACGGACTGCTTGGGGACGGCGGTGTGGTGGAAGTCTTCCGGCCCGAGGACAATGCTTACCCGCCTGGAGGTTACCAGCAGGCGGCAGCAGTAACGGAGGCTCTGCTGAACAGGCTGGGACCTGATGGTCTGGATCTGAATGACCCGGAGCTTTTCCGGCGCTATTTTAGAGAGCTCTACGATCTCTCCCGCCCCGAGTCTCATTGCCCCGATCTGCAGGACGCGATCAAACGGCAGGACTTCGAGACCGTGGCTAGAGAATTCCGCCTGATAGCGGATGATGCCATCAATGTGCTGGTCCCCTATGACCTGAAGGAGTTCGAGAGACTCCGCACAGAGGTGGAAGAGACCGGCCTGACCGCCAAATGGCTGCGGAGGGCCAGACCACATTCGGTTTCCGTGTTCAGGCCCCGGCCACGCGATCCCATCCTGCGGTATCTGAAGCCGGTGCCCTGTGGTGAAGGGAGGTGATTCCAGCGAGTGGTTCATCTATCTGGAACCGGACCATTACGACCGGGAGACCGATCTCGGTCTGGTGGTGCCGGCAGAGTCGCAGGTTCTGATCGCCTGAAGGGAGGTGAAAGATGACGCCATCGCGTCAGACCATTGAAGTCTGGGGGGCACTGGCCTGTTTCACCCGTCCTGAGTTGAAGGTGGAGCGCTTCAGCTACCCCGTCATCACGCCGTCGGCGGCCCGTGGCATCTTCGATGCCATCTGCGTCAACCGGCACGAATACCGCTGGCAGATTGTGCAGATCGAGATGCTTGAGCCGCCGCGGTTCATTGCTTTGAGGCGCAACGAGGTCAAGTGCAAGGCGCCTACCGACCGGACGATCGGACAGTGGATGAGTGGAAGCGCACCGCCGCAGACCATTCTGGCCGGGGCCGGAGAGGAGGCGAACACCCAACGCCAGACCATGGCGCTCAAGAACGTCCGCTACCGCATCCACGCCGAAGTGCGGCCCTGGCCGGGCTTCGAGGACCGTGTTGTGGAGATGGAGGCGAAGTTCCGGCGCATTGCAGGAAGCGGGAAGTGCTTCTATCAGCCCTATCTGGGCTGCAGGGAGTTCCCGGCTTTCTTCCGTCTTCTGGATCACGGGGAAACGGGGCCGCCTCCAGCGCAGGTGGATGCGCGTATCGGATGGATGCTCTACGACGTGTTCGACCTCTCGCGGCCGGGGGAGTCCACGGACCGGCCGTTCATCACGCTGTTTGAGGCGGAGGTGAAAGGCGGAGTGCTGGAGGTGCCGCCGTTTGAGTCGGACCGGGTGCTTAAACCGCCGAAGGAGGGAAGACATGCTTGACCTTCTGGTGGAATACGCGCGCCGCGAGCAGCTCGTCACTGAGCCAGGATTCGCACCGAAGGACGTCCGGTGGGCCCTGGATTTCGATGCGAATGGTCAGTTCCTGGGAGTTCTGCCTCTCGGGAACCGTTCCGACAAGCGGGATCCGGGACGTAGATTCACGAAATGTCCGGACCTCACGCAGCCGGAGTTGACTTCAGGAGGCCAGACCAAGAGTCATTTCCTGGTGGATACCTGTCAGGTGGTGGCCAACTGGGCGAAGAGCGGGGCATCCGAGAAAGAAATCCGCGACATCGAAGCAAAGCACGGGTATTTCGTGCGGCTGCTGCGTGATGCCTCAACCGTTACGCCCTGCCTGAAGCCGGTGGCGGACAGCCTGGCGGATGATGCCGTTCTGGCGCAGATCCGGGCTGAGCTCTCAGGCCAAAAGGCAAGCCCGACGGATAAGATAACCATCCGGGTGGATGGGGCCTTTCCGGTTGAGGACTCCTCCTGGCACGCCTGGTGGCAGACGTTCCGCCGCACGCTGGCCAGGCAGGGAACGGGAAGCCAGATGATCTGCCTCGCCACCGGCCAGACCGTCGAACCGGCTCGCACCCATCCCAAAATATCGGGACTCTCCGACGTGGGTGGGATGGGGATGGGCTCCTCGCTCATCGGATACGACAAGGACGCCTTCCAGTCGTTCGGTCTCTCTCAGTCCGAAAACGGAGCAGTCTCGGAAGAGGCTGCGGCCGCATATCGCGCCGCCCTGAACCACTTGCTGGACCGCCATAGCCGGCGCCTGGCGGAAGCGAAGGTGGCCCACTGGTTCAAGGACCGCGTTGCCGCTGATGAAGACCCGCTGGAGTGGCTCGAAAGCGCAGAGGAAACGGAAAAACTCACCGCTCAGCAGCGGGCACGAGAACTGCTGGAGGCCATCCGGACCGGTCAGAGGCCCGATCTGCAACAGAACCACTTCTATGCCCTGACTATCAGCGGGGCAGCGGGAAGGGCCATGGTACGGGACTGGATGGAAGGACAGTTCGAGGAGCTTGTCCGCAACATCAATGGCTGGTTCGACGACTTCTCCGTCGTCAACCGGGACGGAACCGGCCTGGCGCCGCCACCCAAGTTCATGGCGGTGCTGGGCTCTACGGTGAGGGAGCTCGATGACCTTGCCGCCCCGGCGGTGGCTGCGCTCTGGCGCTCCGCGCTGACCGCAGGACCGATCCCGCGGCAGCTTGTGGCCCAGGCGCTTGCCCGCGCGCGGTGTGACATCCTCGACGACCAGGCCGCCAACCACGCGCGGTTCGGGCTGATAAAGGCATTTCTTGTCCGGGAAGGAGACACTGACGTGAAACCCTATCTGAATGAAGATCACCCATCTCCCGCCTATCACTGCGGGAGGCTGATGGCGGAATATGCGCAGCTTCAGCATGCCGCGCAGGGGGACGTCGGCGCGGGCGTAGTGCAGAGGTTCTACGCTGCCGCCAGCGCCACGCCCTCACTGGTCCTGGGTCGACTGGCGCGGCTCAGCCAGTTCCATCTGAACAAGCTGGAGCCGGGACGGGCGCGCTACTTCGAGACGAGGATCGCAGACATTTGGGCTCGCATCGGAGACAGACCGCCTGGAGCTTTGAAGCTCGAAGAGCAGAGCCTGTTCGCCCTTGGATACTACCAGCAGCTTGCTGCCGACCGCGCCAGGAAGGCCGGCGCGGCGCCGGTGAATTCGGTTGAGGAGGAAAGCAATGTCTGACGTCATCAAGAATCGCTACGAGTTTCTGTATCTGTTTGACTGCGAGAACGGCAATCCCAACGGAGATCCCGATGCGGGGAACGCGCCCCGGGTGGACCCTGAGGATATGCACGGTCTGGTGTCCGATGTGGCGCTGAAGCGGCGGATCCGCAACTACGTGCAGATCGCCCGCGGGAATCAGGCTCCCTACTGCATCTTCGTGGAGCACGCCACCAATCTGAACCGTCCCATCGTGATGGCCCACGAGAAGACGGAAGGCGGCTTTCAGCCGGGTGCCAGAGTTGGCAAGGACAAGGTGGAGCTGGCGCGCAGATGGATGTGTCAGAACTTCTACGATGTGCGCGCGTTGGGGGCGGTTATGAGCACAGGCCCGAATGCGGGTCAGGTGCGCGGACCGGTCCAGCTTTCGTTCGCACGTTCGCTGCATCCGATCCTGCCGCTTGATGCCTCCGTCACCAGGATGGCTGTCGCTGAGGACGTGCGCGAAGCGAAGTCCAGCGAGGACTACCTGAAGTGGGAAAAAGAGCAGCCGGAAGACCAGCTGCGCACTATGGGGCGAAAAGCCCTTATCCCGTATGGCCTTTATTGCGCTAACGGCTTCATCAGTGCTCATCTGGCGGAAGGGACAGGCTTCACGGAGGAGGACCTGCAACTCCTGTGGGAAGCGTTGCTGAACATGTACGACCACGACCGTAGCGCCAGCAAAGGGACCATGTCAGCGCGCAAGCTGGTGGTGTTCCGGCACGTCGGCACGGACAGCGATCCCGCTCAGCGGGAGCGGCAGGCCAAACTTGGCTGCGCTCCGGCGCATCGGCTCCTGGACCTGGGGGGCGCGGAAGACGACGGGAAAGCCATTGTGCGCGTCTGGCAGAAGGATCCGACCAGGCCACCGCGCAAGTTCTCCGACTTTGCGGTGGAAATCCATAAGGAGCGCGTTCCGGCGGGGGTGGAAGTCCTCGAGATGCTGTAAGGGACTCGATGGACGGCGATTGGCCCGAAGATGAACTGGTAATGGTGAGCGCCATCTCGCACTGGTGCTACTGTCCACGCCGGTGCGCGCTTATCCACCTGGAGGACATCTTCGAGGACAACGTCTTCACGCTGAAGGGGCGGCGCGAGCACGAGGAGATCCACGAGGCCGGCCACGAGGTCGAGGCTGGTGTGGTGGTACAGTTCGCGCTGCCCCTTTACAGCCGCCGGCTGGGACTCTCCGGCGTGGCCGACGTGGTTGAGTTCTGGCCGGACGGCCGTGTGGTACCGGTGGAATACAAGCATGGCCGCCGTTACCGGCTAGGCAAACTGAACGACATGGCGCAGGTGTGCGCGCAGGCCATGTGTCTGGAAGAGATGCTGGGTGTTGGCATTCCGAGCGCGGCCATCTACTATCGCGGCTCACGCCGGAGGCAGGAAGTGCATCTGGACGCTGAACTGCGTGCATTTACGGAACAAACCATTTTCTGCATCCGCCAGATGCTGGCGACCGCTTGCACGCCCCCGCCGGTAAACGACCGGCGTTGCCCGGATTGCTCGCTGATTGAGGTCTGCCAACCCGGACTGATAGACTATCTGCAGCAAAGCCGGGGAGAGCACCCACTGTTCGTCCCGCGCGAGGGCGAGGGTCTCGATTGACGAAGGGTGGGAAAGGACTCTCCAAGACGTGACCACCGAGCTGCTGAACACGCTTTACGTCTTCACGCAGGGAGCCTACGTGCACCTGGACGGAGACACGGTCCGGGTGGATCTAAAGGACGAGAGGCTCAAGCAGACCCCTCTGCATCACCTTGGCGCCATCGTGACTTTCGGCTTGGTGACAGTAAGCCCTTACCTGATGCATCGGTGCGCCGAGGATGGCCGGGCGGTAACGTTTATGGACGTGAACGGCCGCTTTCTGGCACGGGTGGAAGGGGCCACAAGCGGGAATGTGCTGCTCCGGAAGGCCCAGTATGAGACGCACCGGGACGAGTCAGCCGCTGCAGCTGTGGCCCGTTGCATTGTTGCAGGGAAGCTTCAGAACTGCAGAGGAGTATTGAACCGGGCCATCCGCGAAGCCGGGGAAGGACAAAGGGCAAAGGAAGCGGTGGCCGCCCTCTCCAGGGCGGCAGAGGCTGTTGCCGGTCAGCTGAAAAGCCTGGAGGAAGCACGCTCGCTCGATGCCGTGCGAGGAGCCGAGGGACACGGATCAGCGGCATATTTCGAGGCGTTCGATTCCCTTATCACCCAGCAACGGACGGACTTCCGCTTTGACTCCCGGAGCCGCAGACCGCCAAAGGATCGCGTAAATGCTCTTCTCTCTTTCCTGTATGCCTTGCTGGTGAACGATTGCCGCGCGGCCTGCGAAGGGGTGGGACTTGATCCGCAGTTCGGGTTTCTTCACGCCATCCGGCCAGGGCGGCCGGCGTTGGCTCTGGACCTGATGGAGGAGTTCCGCGCACCCTTTGCAGACCGCTTGGCGCTGACGCTGATCAACCGCAAGCAGATCGGTCCCGAAGACTTTCGCGAGAGGCCTGGTGGCGCAGTTTTGTTGAATGAGGATGGGCGTAAAAAGGTGGTGGTCGCCTACCAGACGCGGAAGCAGACCGAGGTATCCCATCCCATGCTGAAGACTCGCGTACCACTAGGGGTAGTCCCTCATCTGCAGGCGAGGATCCTGGCCCGTTGCCTGCGGGGTGATATCCCGTTCTATACCCCCTTTATCCCTCGCTAGAGAGGCTACTATGCGAGACGACTATCTGATCTCATATGATGTGAACACGGAAGACGCGGCGGGCCAGAAACGCCTGCGCAGGGCATCGAAAGCTTGTGTGAATTTCGGGCAGCGCGTCCAGTATTCTGTCTTCGAATGCCGCCTGAACGAGAGGGAATTGGAGCGGCTACGGGCCAAGTTGCTGAAGATCATTGATCCTGAGAAGGATAGCATCCGCATCTATCGCCTGCCTGGCGGACGCGAACGCTGCGTGGAGACCTACGGCGTGGACCGTTACGTGGATCCTGATGCGCCGATGATCGTCTAGGTGGGACATCTCTTCTCATTTCAGGATCCATTAGCCTCTGCGCGGATCGGGAGTGAGGGTGTTTCACGAAGGAGGTTCGCGCACGGTTTTGTGGCTTTTCCCGCACGCGGGCAGGCATGGGCTGCAAAAATGGTCGGTGGGAGGAGGAATAGAGATGGGGAGTCCAGAAGCCCTGATTTGAGCTTGGGAAGGCCCTCCGAGGGGGCTTTCCAGGGTCCGTTGCACCGGCCTTTCGAGGCCGGTGAGGATTGAAACGACAAAATGGTCTGGAGTAATTGCACACGTCGCACGGTTGCACCGGCCTTTCGAGGCCGGTGAGGATTGAAACCTTGGGCGCCGGTGATAACGATGACGCCCAAGCAAGTTGCACCGGCCTTTCGAGGCCGGTGAGGATTGAAACTTCATCGTATCCTCCTCGGTAGTAGCTAGTTGATTCGTTGCACCGGCCTTTCGAGGCCGGTGAGGATTGAAACCATGTCCAGGATGGCGCCTGCCACAATGGCGGTTGCGTTGCACCGGCCTTTCGAGGCCGGTGAGGATTGAAACCTGCGGCCGCTCTGCGGCCGCCCCCCTGCGGCCGCCGTTGCACCGGCCTTTCGAGGCCGGTGAGGATTGAAACCCGTAGGGGGGGGCGCGCCCCCCTACGGCTAGCAGGGTTGCACCGGCCTTTCGAGGCCGGTGAGGATTGAAACTGCGCGGCGTGCTACGCCGCGCAGAAGGATCAGGCGTTGCACCGGCCTTTCGAGGCCGGTGAGGATTGAAACAGGATGGGCTGGATTCGCCTCGGAGGCGAATTCATCAGTTGCACCGGCCTTTCGAGGCCGGTGAGGATTGAAACCACATCACCACGGCGCCATGACGGCTGCAACTCGGTTGCACCGGCCTTTCGAGGCCGGTGAGGATTGAAACGAGCGTGCAGTTCGTGAGCTGTACGGCTTCGCAGTGTTGCACCGGCCTTTCGAGGCCGGTGAGGATTGAAACATCTATCCCCGCCCCTGCGGACGGGGAGCAGACAGTTGCACCGGCCTTTCGAGGCCGGTGAGGATTGAAACTCATGCCTCAGTCTCCTGGTCGCGCTTTCACGGGGCGTTGCACCGGCCTTTCGAGGCCGGTGAGGATTGAAACTTCATCGCAACCTCCTTGGTACTAGCTAGTTGAAGTTGCACCGGCCTTTCGAGGCCGGTGAGGATTGAAACCGTGTGGGCGTAATCGTACTTGTACTGCCCGCGGGCGTTGCACCGGCCTTTCGAGGCCGGTGAGGATTGAAACCCGCGCAGCCGCCGAGCCCACGTCGCCCGCGGCGACGTTGCACCGGCCTTTCGAGGCCGGTGAGGATTGAAACCGTACAGCTTGGATATGTGCGTAACGATATCCTCGTTGCACCGGCCTTTCGAGGCCGGTGAGGATTGAAACCTGGTCGCGCTTTCACGGGGCCCGGCAGGCGAAAAGTTGCACCGGCCTTTCGAGGCCGGTGAGGATTGAAACACTTCCTCGAAAGAAGCTCTTCGTACAGCTTGGAGTTGCACCGGCCTTTCGAGGCCGGTGAGGATTGAAACGTGATTGCCTGTTCCATGTAGGTACCTCCTATCCTGTTGCACCGGCCTTTCGAGGCCGGTGAGGATTGAAACGAGCAGCCGACCTCGTACTGATATCCCCGGCCGCCGTTGCACCGGCCTTTCGAGGCCGGTGAGGATTGAAACAACGAAATCCGACTTCCATACACGAGTGTGCGGCTGTTGCACCGGCCTTTCGAGGCCGGTGAGGATTGAAACGTCGTAGGCCGCGACACGCGCGCGCATGCGCGCAGGCGGTTGCACCGGCCTTTCGAGGCCGGTGAGGATTGAAACCCGCACAAGAAGTTCCGGTACCCCCGGCCTGTTCGACGTTGCACCGGCCTTTCGAGGCCGGTGAGGATTGAAACGCAGAAATCCTTGATATGGAAGTCGGCGTCTTTCCCGTTGCACCGGCCTTTCGAGGCCGGTGAGGATTGAAACGTCGAACAACGGCCCTATTTGCGTTGTCTTCACACGTTGCACCGGCCTTTCGAGGCCGGTGAGGATTGAAACGCTGATTCCCGCCAGACTGTATGGCGAGAACGTCGTTGCACCGGCCTTTCGAGGCCGGTGAGGATTGAAACTTTAGGTCTGTCGGGGCCCTTCTCCCCAGAGGCTCGTTGCACCGGCCTTTCGAGGCCGGTGAGGATTGAAACTGCGGGAGTGCAGCTCCCGCCACGCCCACTCGGAATGTTGCACCGGCCTTTCGAGGCCGGTGAGGATTGAAACGAAGAGGACCAGTATTGACCGGGACACGCTGAAAGTTGCACCGGCCTTTCGAGGCCGGTGAGGATTGAAACAAGAAGAAACATTCACAGACAGACGTGGACCGGGATGTTGCACCGGCCTTTCGAGGCCGGTGATCACGAGCATGATTGAGGAATCGTTGCAACCAAGGGGGCAATCTCACCCCTCAGTTATCAAGGGCTAAAGCGTGCCCGGGGCGACGGCAAGGGGCTTGCCGCATTAGCGGTGCGGTGATTTTGTGGTACGAGTCAGTTATCCAAAGCTTCGCGAACCAGCTTCGCCGCTAACTCCGCCCCAGCGTCATCCGTTGCGGTGGTGTGAACAATAAGTTCGATGCCATAGTCTCCGTCGGAAAGACGCACGCGAAGACTGCCCTCAGCAGCGTTCAAAACGGCGACGCTTTTCTCGCACGCTGGCAGGCCACCGCGATAGAAGATCTGCGTTACAAAATCCAAGTTTGCAATGCGGTCCCGATATTTATCGAACCCGGACGGACGGTGATGGGGCTCCTTGCTGAGGTCGATCTTCTCAGCAGCCGCCTTTCCGGAGTGGGGTAGGTGGACTTCGGGTATGAAGCCGGTCCGTTCGCGCCACGCCTCCAACAGGGCAAGCCCGGCAGGAGAGAGAGAACATCCTTCGTCGTCGAAGGAGACCAGTGAACGCAGGTGGGGCAGCTGTTTCAGACGGGCTTCTGTCTCTTGCTCATTCCTGAAACCGGAGTCCAGCCATTGCAGGAACTCAATGCTTTGCTCGTCGAGATTCACTGCCCAGTCCACCGGCAGCGGAGGCAGGGTGATCAGACTCGCGAAGCGCTCGTGGACGTAGTGGACCGGGCATTTTGCCAGCAGCCCTGCCACATTGAGATAGGCAAGTTCGGGCTTGAAACCACCGGTGGCGCAGATCTCTACGCTGCGGCCTTTGCGCCGGGCCTCCCGGATAATCTTGAACGCCTCAGATAGCAGCTCTCGAAGACCGCGGTCCCTAAAGTGCGGCTCGCTGTAGGACAGGTATCTTATCTCCACAAATCTGCACTCGCGGCACCGGGGTGAAAAATGGCGTTCTAGCGCGTGCGCGCAGAGCCGCCCTTCCTCTGTGCTGCTGTGTAGAAGGTGAATTCTGTCGTCTGCTTCAAGCGGAAGCCGGAAAAGCGTGTGGGTCTCTGCAGAGGCCTTTTCGGGAGGCTGCTGGCCGACCCAATCCAAGAGAGTCTGGCAGTCTGGAAGATCCTCCGCACGATGTTCCTGTGTACGGTTGGATCCCCGCCAGTTGCCGAGTAGCGATGTTCCCACGGTTACGATGAGGTCTCTCATGTCACGATTTTCCTTCCGCGCCTCTGCCATCGGAATCCTTTTCGACCAGCCGTCGCCCCAGGGATGATTGCCCTAAGGCGTTGGTGACGAGGCGCACGCGGCATTCAGTGTCCCTGGGCACCTCCAACGTGGTCCCCCGGATGCGGATGCGGGGCCAGAGAGCGCACTAATGGCGAATGGCTTTACCTGCGCATCGCTATGGAACGCCCTGGCCTGCTCGGGATTAACTCGATTGACCGCAGCGAGCAGAGCCGCGTGCACCTGGTGCCCGCAGGGGTGGGGAAGCAGCGCATCATCTGCCGGATTGAGTCGAATATCGAACGCTGCGAGCATCAGGCGGCTCCTTGATAGTTGTCAGTCGGCAGGGGGAACCTCCGCATTGTCCAGGGACACCAGATGGATGCTCTGAAAAGCTGGAGAATATGACCTGGCTACCTTGACAGGCGAGCAGTCTCGCGCACTGCCTGCAGATTCAGGATCTCGGCGACCTCAAAGCGCGGCAGGCTGTTGCCGGCAGGACGAAGGCGCAGCACGGCGGGTAAGTATCCCACCCGACCTTGGATCTCTGCCACAACAGCAGCCGCAATAACGTGGTGGGTGGGAAGGTTTACGAGAATTGGGAGTGTCTGCCACTCCTCCGGGCCCAGCCCCACCGCATCTACTAGGGCTCGCGTCTGCTCCGCGAAACCCTGCATATGGTCGAACTGGCAAGGGATCTGCCGCACGTCACATATTGGCTCACCCGAAATAGCCTCAATCTGCTGCAGCTGTTCCTGAGTGAGGGGGTGGGAAAAGTTGAGAACAGTCAACACTCCAGCTCCCTCAGAAGACAGTAGATCTCCTTGGCCTGATCAGGCAGCCTGTTCACTTTTCTGCGGTCCTTGCGGAAACCACAATGGGCAAGGTCATTGCGCAAGCCTCCCAGCTCACTCCAGATATCCTTCAGCTGCTCCCTCGCCTCCAAGTCGTTCACGCTTTTCACGATGTCTGGGTCAATGTCCTTTGCCTTGGTTGGGTCACGTCCTTCACTCCGGTGAATCACCTGATTCAGCGCGTGCTCAATGCTTTCACGGTCTTTCAGGTCCCCGCGGTTGATGGCCTCAGCCGTCCAAGATATCACCCATTCCCTCGCAAAGATCATTGCCTGCAATATACGACCATGATCCAGATACCATTTGATGAGATCCCGTTGGGAGGCAAGATCACCCTGCTTCAAACCTCCGAACTCGGCCTGAACGTGTTCCCGCACAAGTTCGAACGGGCGGGCGAATAGTTGGATCTCTGTTTTTGCCGTGACCAGCTCTTCCATAAGTTTCTGACTGTATTCGCGTATGTCGGCAGGGCGGACAAGATCGATGGCTTGGGACAGTTTAGACAGTGCCTGGCCAGCAGATTGAAGCTGCTTTGGCGGCTCTTTTCCTGCCGAGACCTCTACAGATGTGTAAAACCTCCGCTGGATCTCCTCAAGAAGGTGGCCGAGTTTGCGAGCGTCTCCGGTCTCGAGGAACCGGTTAGTGGCGACAGCCCATTGCACTAGGTCAAGCATTGGCGAGAGGTCAAAGATGGGCGCAGGCTCTCCTTTGTCCTTGTCACGAGCTTCATACGCTCCGTAAAAGATGTGCCTCATCTTCACCCCCTGGCTTTCTTGAAGGAACACAGCAGCCAGCAAAACAATTACCGGCAGAGAGCGAAAGCCATGCGTGATATCCAGGATAACCTCTTTAGACCCACTGAGTGCTGAGGTAACGATGTCGAATATCTTCCAGTATTCCTCCTCAGATCGGCCTTCAGGGATCTTGGCTTCCTGACAGTTCTGGACTTTCTTACTGAGCAATTGCCAGTAGTCTGAGTTCTTTGCCTGTTCCGTCAACAGCACGATCGTCTTGGTGGGCTTGAACCATTCGGCAAGAGCCACAGGAACGAGGCTGGTGGTGAACTGCTGTTGGCCGTATTGATAGGTCACATCAACATACTTGCCAGTGCCGAGCGTCGTGAGCAGGGTAAGGTCTGAAGGTTCCTCAGTGGCATTGGGAGAGACTGTAGGCTGCACAGCGGATTCCATCCTCCATCCTCCATCCTCCATCCTCATATTCGTAATAACCTAGCGACACTACCGTCTGCGATTGGGTCTCTTTCCTTGTAGAAAGTTGTTGATGGGATTGAGCCATGGGCCGCTCACACCTGATATCCGAGATTTCTCTCTAATGATCTGCCCAACCTGCCGTTTCATGTGATCGCTCTGAATGGTGTCCCACCGGGCCGCGAACTTTGGTAGTAAGTCCTTCATATTCGCACGAGAGAGACTCTCAATAGCGGTCTTTAGCGCTTCGTCGGGCATAGCGGAAGGATCTATAAGTGGCTCAGCGCTTGATGCTTGCCCAGCAGATTGCGTTGACGAACCGAACACCGCCGTATCGTCCTGGAACCTTCCGTAGCCGCTGCTGGTTTTCGCTCCGACCCCGAGATGACAGAGTCCGCCCTGAAGGAGGGCCATCGCCAGCTGCGACCATTCCTTGGTAGGCCCCTGTACGGCGAAGAGGAAAGTGCCCTTTGCGCTGACGAAGCTCATGGGGTTCGGGTCGTCGAAGTCGGTAGGCGGCTTCTTGCCCTTCGTCCTGTAGTATTCCTGATGATGGACAGTGATCACGTCCTTGCACAGCGGTTTTTCTTGTTGGTCTGGCACCCACCAAGCATCGAAGAATGTGATCCTGCCCCCGAAGTTGACGTCGCCGAACAGGAACTGGATCTGCTTTGTGTGATCCCCCTTTCTTTCCTTATCCTCCGGTTCGAACATCTCGGCATATCTCCGGGCAACACCCTTCAACGCCGATCCGGGGATAATAGGAACCCCGAACAACCGATTCAGGGTAATGGAAGTTTCCATCGGATTTTCGGCGCCAAGACCCACGATGATCCGGTCTGTGACTTTAAGTTGTTTCAGCACAATGTTCGGCAAGCGCTGGAGCTGCTCTTGGAGTGAGTTGAATGCGTGTTGATAAAGTTTCCCGTTATCATCGGAGCCGCACCAGTCTTCGAGAGTACTCATCAGCGAAGCGATCTTCTCGGGCTTTGTGGAAGAATCGCTTAAGTCTGGAACAAGCCGTTCCAGCAGTAGACCTGCGTGGGAGGTCTTGTACTTAGAAAGGACATCCCTCATTGAACCTGAATCTCCGCTACCCGCTCGTCCTCGGCCAAGTAGTCCGAGGCCTCGACTCCGAGGATGGATTCCGCAAACCGCTTATGAAAGACCAGAGACTGCAGGAGGATGCGCGTTGCCATAGCATACTCCCAGGATTGCAGCTCCTCTCGTATCACGGCCAGGATATCCCCTTTGTCGTCCTCAGCGACTCTCACCCCACAGAATTTCGTCAGGACGTTCGTGACGTCACTCATCACCGCCTTGTGCGCGGAGCCTCTAGAACCTTGTGCTTGTGTCTTGGAGTTCACAAACGCTAGAGCCTGACAGAGCCCGCACGTCCTGATGAGCACAGGCAGTTTGTGATAGAGGCCCCCGTAGATTCTGCGGAATTCTTCGTCCCCGTTTTCTTGTGCCCTGATGTGATCGATAGCCTGACCCATCAGTTCAAGCTGCCTGCTCATATTACTGCCCTCCGTTAAGCTCCGAGCCGTTCAGCACGATCCGAACCAGGCCCCTTCCCACACTGGCGTTCCCGCCGATCTGCACCGGGGAAAGTCGTTGCTTGACGAGATAGTCGGCGATCAGGTCGTCTTCGGGATTCCGCTCCGCGTTGATGAGAGGGCTAACGAATATCGCCTCTGCAGGTACTGCCTCCTCGTACCACAGTGCGCCTTGTTTGACCACTTTTTTCCGCTCATCCAGCGCAATGCGCGCAACCACCTCAGTGGCAGTTTCCGTGAGAGTGCTGAACATATCGTCGTGGACCAGGGCAAAACGTTTCAGGAAATGCTCCCGCGAAGCGCTGTCGGAAAAAACTTTTCCAGCGATGAAGTCCGCGAGCTTGGAGATGTTCTCTTCCAGGGGTGTAAGATCGTACTCCAGGGGTGTAAGATCGTACTCCTCAAGGATGATGCGTACGTCGTTCCCATTTTTTTGCCTTTGCGTTCGCAGTGCGGTCTGCGGAGTAGTAATGACGCTGGCGAATTCCCAGTTCTCCGGCAGTGTGAAGGGGGGTGGCCCATCGAGTCCAGCGGCCGCGCAATCCCTGCTGAGCCGCGTGATGGCAGAAGGGCAAGTCACCCACGCGAAGGTTCCACTGAAAGACCGCACCGGAAAGCACAGCAGTCTGGCGTCGCAGAACAGCAGGTTGCCAGCTGATTCCTTCGCGTTCTCTGTCTCCGGTCCGAAGGCCCGCTTGTGCTTATCCCCCTTCTCGGCTGCGTCCCGCAGGACTCCTTTGATGCTCGACCCAGGAATATAAGGCCATCCTGTCACCTTCTCGCGGGCAACCGGCAGATCGATAACATCCACCGCCTGCCCAGTGCCCGTGTGAATGGGCGTCAGAGCGTGGAAGAAAATAATCGCGTTACCCATCGGATCTCCTCACTGTGCCTCTCCGGCGTAATCCCACATACCCGGCAACGCCAGGCCAAAACCATCGTTACTGAATCGAGACTCGTCACAGAGCGGCGCCAGGAATAACTTGCCGAGTTCCTCCTTATCCACATCACCACCCGTGATCTCAAAAAAGTACACGCTTCCCGCAGGCGCGGCGTAGCTTGCCGCTTTGGGTTTGCCCTCTTTGTAGTCCCACCCACTGAAGCCGATAGGGCGGGGGACGCACGCGCTGACAAGCTTCACCTGGATCCCTGTTCCAGGTACGGTTCCAGTCAGGTCATCTCCGATCCAACCCGGACGCCATCCGTTGGCAAACACCGCCGGCGTTACCAGCTGGAGCTTGATCCGTTTCTTCCCGGACACGGTTTTCGCCAGCTTCTCCACCCACTCTCCGGGCGGCTCCGGCCACTGCCCATGAGCTTCCATCGCTATCGCGGCACGCCGTTCGCCGCCCAACGGGAAAAAGCAGTTCTGGGGAACGTCGCAGTCTGACACTATCTGAACAAGCAGGCCGGTGCGGCGTGCGTTTGTCCGTTGGATCGTTACATCGGGGATGCATAGCGACTCCGTCGAGAACAGACCGCCAGGGTCTGCCGTTAGAGTCTGTGCGTTCATCCGGACGTGCGTGCGAGCCTCCCGCGGGAAGCGCTCAATGCACTCGTTCGCATCAGGCACCTTGCCTTCCAGCAGGAAGGAGAGCATCGAATCCATCGGCCAGCTCGCGATCCGCGTGTAGGGCTTCTCTCTGGCGCTCACGCTCACCGGCATCAGTCCAGCGGGCATCGTACACCCAGCCCCTTCGGGCAGAGTTCTGAGCGGCCGCAGAACCTCGCATGTTTTGCCATCCTCGAACCACAGGACGTCCGCAGGAGCGGCCACATAAATGCGGCACTTTCCGTCTTTGCCTTCCACAACAGCCAACGGGCCCCGGATACGGATCTGCAAGGCCAGATGCGGGCCGTCTTGCTGCCAGGCGAACCCGTTTGCGTTACCGATCAGCGTGCGCACAGCTCCCGCCACTGTGGAAGGCATCGGCCAGTCCAGCGACCGCGCCATCGCGCCAGGGTCGGCGGTGAAGGGGCGTCCATCGCGGAACAGAAGCGGGTCACGCGGCTGGATAAGCAGAACAGTGGTCATTCCTGCTCTCCTTTTTGACGTGTCAACGTTAGTGCTGGCACGATCTTCCGGGCTATCAGGATCTCGTTAACAGCGCCGTGAAGGGACTGTGCGCTCATGTTGTTCTTCCCTCCGGCAAACCTCAGAATATTTGCGACAGCATCCTGGTCAAGCTCCTCGGTTCCGGAGTCCGCGCGCTTGCGTTTCAGGATCCGTTCAGCCTCCTTGTAAAGAACGTCGCTCGCCATTATCCCGTTGAACTCGCACGCCAGTTGGCGCAAGTGATATGCTGCCTGGGATGGGAGTTTCCGCTCATCCAGCATCGTGGTCCAGAGATCCCAGCGGTTGACCGGGTCATCATCCCAACTGTGCCTGGCCGCGATGTGCTCTTCTCCGGCTGTGCGCGTGTGCAGGTGGACGGCGAGCGCATTCTTGCCCGATTGCGCCTTGGCGTCTCGCTCTGCTTCCCGAGCCCACCGAACGGCGGTCTGCAACGGGGCAGCGTAGTGAGCGATCGCGATGCCGACCGACATTGTGCACCCAGTCAAGTTGCTGAACTCCTGCCGGAGAGCATTCGCGCAGGGCAGGGCTCTGTCCAGAGGGAGGAACGCCAGCACATCATCTCCGCCCCCATAGACAAGGGCTCCGTTATGCTGGTTTTCGACGATTTCCCGGACGTTCGCGCTGAATTTCGACAAGACCTTGGAAAACTCCTCCAGCTCCTTAAGTCCTCCGGAGCACGCCTTTTCCGAGACCACTTTCCCCATATTGTCGCCGTCGGCCGCCAGTATTGCGTAGTAGGCTGGCAACTGAGATGGCAGTTCGTTATCACGAAGAAAGCGACCCAGCACATGCGTGAAGTCTGGGACCAGGTCCTTTGCCGGATCCTCGGCTACCTCCTCTCGCCCTTCACTGAAAAACAGAGATGTGTCGTACGGGAACTCAGCATATTGCGGGAAAGACTCGGGGGAGAATGATGTGCAGAGCTGACTCTTCTGCTTTAGCATCTCCTCTGCGAGTCCCCGCAGCTCCTCCAGAGTTGGCGATCCTTTCATTCTACGGATCAGAGGGTCGGCGGCAACTCTCGCGGTGGATACAAAACGCTGGGCAGGGCCGAAGCGCTTCGTGAGGGATATCGCATCCAGCATCTCGCCTTGCTTGATGTCCAGGTTATGTTCCTGTCCCGTACGGTGTTCCCGAACCTTACGGCCATCAAGCACTGCGTCCCGGCCGGGGTCCAGGCTGCTCTTCGGAACGCCGGCGCTGCTTGCCGACTGTGCGAAGTCCCGGAGCGCCTTGCGCCCGGCCATTAGCTCTTCCACCTGTTCGCGGGCTTCCACGAGATTGCCGTCCTTCATTGGCCACCAGGCCGCGTAGAGCTCCAAAAAGGTCTCAACCTGGCTTTGACAGACTTTTACATCAATCTCAGGATATTCGGTACGGACTTTTTCGAGCGCAGCATCAAGGAACTCGAACAATTTCTCCTCGGCGGCATTGGATGCTTCTTTGGCTAGGTCTGCCGGAGAGGAACCCTGCGGTGCGATGGCCAGAATCTTGTTAGGTATGGAAAGATCTCTATTTACGACGGTCGCACGGGAGGGATAGACCAGCTGGCACTGTTTATCGGCCAGCGCCTGAGCTGCCGCGCGGGATATCTCGCTGAGCAGATAAGAACCTGCCCAGAGATCCCGGGTCTTCCTGGCCGCCGCGATGAAATCCTGTACTGGCCCGATTGAGATGGATACAAGGTATGTCACTCCAGTTTCACCTCCCTTTTTACATGAAAGTTGTTTCTCGCGAAATTCAGGAACGCCTTTCTCACGTCGGGCTCACCGTCCATCGGCGCCACAAGGCCAGCCTTTGTCTCATTTAAGAGCTCAGTTCTTGCAATAGATTGTCCGCGCACTTCCTTTAGCTTGGCCCCCGGTGCTGCCTCATCGTAAATATGCGGTGTGTTGAGCAGCAGAACCAGCGGAACGGACAGGCTCTCGGATATAGCTACAGGTTTGAGAATGATAGCTGAGGCCATTCTCGTCTTGTCTTCTCCTGCTGCCTCCAGCGTGGGGTCAGGGTCTTGGGGATCTCCTCTGTTGCCATCTTTGAAATGAAAGACAATAGGCAGACCTAAATCCGCGCGGGGATAGAACGGACGTGCGGGGTGAGTGGGTTCGTGGCCTGGTGCCCATCGCCTCCTGACGTCGCGGATGCTATCTGGTTCTGGCCAGCGACTGCGGCCCGGGCGATTGTCTCCGGGATTGCGGGCAAAGTCCGGTCTCTGGCGGAAATCCCGCATCAGGTTGACTGCTGTGCTCCAGGCCTGCAAATGGTTCTGCTGCTCTCCGAGTAGCACGCGGGAGCCTGCAAGCTGTGGAAACATTGCCCATTTCGCCGGTCCGTGCTGGGAAAACAAGTCGTCGAAGCCGCGAAGCCATTCATCGGACGCTGGTACCCGGGCAAGAGCTCCGCAACCGCGCCGTGTGCGGGCTCCCACCCCCCCGAAAAGGATCCACGCCCGAAGCGCACAATCTACCTCTTCCCGAACTTCCCCGGGAACGCTAAGCCGCAATGCGAATGTTAGTTTTTCCAGGCATTTCGTTGGCGGTACCTCAATTACGCAGCGGTCTTTGGCGAGCTTGCCTTGAAAGGGGAACAGAACGTATGCTGGATATTTATCATTGAACGTGGCGCGCTCTTGTTTCCGATAGGTGGCACAGGGAACGGGTTGTCCTTTCTCTTTGATTGCCACCTCAAGGTCGACCGCCCCCTGCCCGAGCACAGGCTTGCCATCGGCCCCATACTCACCGGCGGCACCCCAGATCTCAGCCTCACGCTGGAACATGAGCTCCGCCGAATCGAACTGGCCGGCGTAGCAGGCTCGCCACCAGAATCGCAGGTGTCCGCGGATGGACTTTGCATTTACAGGCCTGTCGGGGTCCACCTGTCCTGCCACGGCGCCGCCGCCGAACATCGGCGTGATCAGGCTCAGCTCAAGTGAGATGGTCTCCCGTTGCGGTGGGGCAGGTGGTGTGACGGCTCCGGAACCGGACCGTTTCAGCCCGAACAACTCAAAATCCGGAGAAAGAACCTCTTCAGAGTGAGTCATATCCCCCTCCTCATAGTGTGCCGCCTGTATGTCGGGCCGGCCAAGGCCAGGCCAGTAAGTTAACAGCCGCTGATGCGGATACTTGGGCGAGCTGCGGATGCCCACTGGCGGACCGTTTTATGCACGAATTTAGCTGTCCGCGTTCCTCACTCCTCCTCGGCCATTTCAGGAACTCCAAAAAGTCCGCGGTTTTTTCAACTCTCCCCTTGGCCAAGTGTGCTGGTGTTCAGCACATCAAGACCCCGATCTCATACCTAATACGGTCGGACAAGCCTCGGCTTGTGATGGAGAAGGTTGGGCTTGGAGGCGGGCCGGGTGTTCGGGATAAAGAAGATACCCAAGTCTTGCGGTCCATCGGTGGCTTGAGAGACGATTGCGAAGGCTCTCGACAGACGCTCAACGCATACCGGACACACTTAGCCCAGTGCTTCATCTACCTGGGTCGCTGCGCAATACTGGGAAGCGGTGAGATAGGTTCTGCGGATGTCGCCCTCGCCCGTGCTCCTAAACCCGTCTCGAAGGCTTGGTGACCTTCCAGTTGCCCCCTCGTCGAAAAGCTGGCATTGGCCCATTCTGTCTGGTTCCTGCCATTGCTGTTGTATTACAGAAAGCTCTTGACGGGTTGGTTGGGTTACGTGGCCGCCGGCGGCCTCTCATCCGCAAGGTTGAGAGAGAATTCCAGGGTGGCGAGAAGACGTGTCAGAAAAGAAACCAGCGGAGAGGGTGGGATTCGAACCCACGCTGGCGACAGGCGCCAGGACGGTTTTCAAGACCGTTCCCTTAAACCACTCGGGCACCTCTCCGCATCGGGGCAGAGCCCATTTTACCCCAAATCGCCTCCTCCTTGGGACCGGGCTGGCCGGACGCGCTCGCTGCGGAGAGGATCGGAAGGCCGCCAGGTTGCTGTCACTTTCGCCGTCCTGGATTCAAATCACCCGGGCACGCCTTCTGTCTGGAAGAGATTCCCGGTTGTCTTTCCCGCACCTTGCACGGGCGCGCCTGGGTGGGATATTGTGTCCCCGCGACTTCAGGGAAACGGAAGGGTTCGCGGATGCAGCGTGTTGCGGGGATCAGACGCAGGCTCGGACCGGGCGAGGCCAGCTTCGGCGGATGGATGCAGATCGGACATCCGGGTGTCGCTCAGATCCTGGCGGGCGCCGGGCTGGACTGGGTGGCGGTGGATCTGGAGCATGGGGCGGTGGACATCTCGCAGTGCCTGGCGCTGGCGCGCATCCTGGAGGGTGGGGGATGCGTTCCGCTTGCCCGCATCCCGCACAACGACCTTATTTGGATCCGGCGGGCTCTGGATGTGGGATTCCGGGGCCTGATCATACCCTTGGTGAACGATGCCGGTGAAGCGGCCTCCGCGGCGCGGATTGCGAAATATCCGCCGGAAGGCGAGCGCGGAATCGGCTATGCCCCGGCGAACGATTTCGGTGAGCGTATTTCCCCAGCCTGCCTCGCCGATGCCAACCGGGCACTGTCCCTGATCGTCCAGATCGAGACCGCATCCGGCGTGGAGAATGTGGATGCCATCCTGGATGTGCCGGGGGTGGATGGCATCTTCATCGGTCCTTACGACCTTTCCGGCAGTTACGGCGTGCTTGGCGAGTTCGATCATCCCCTGATGCAGGAGGCCCGCAACCGGTGTCTGAACGCTTGCCGTCAGCGGGGGAAGCTTGCCGGCGTGCACGTGGTGCAGCCCGACCCGGATGAGGTCCGGGCGCGGCTTTCCGAAGGTTTCAACCTGATCGCCCTCAGCCTGGATGTCACGCTGCTACAACACGGAACGCGCGTTCTTACGACCGCCGCCAGGGAAGCCGCAAGGGCACGGGAGGGCGCGCGTTGACTCATCTGGTCCCTGTCACCGCCCCCGAATACGACAAAGGGCGGGATGTGTTCGAGAGTCTCTCCGCAGAGGATGTCACGTTCCTATCGGCTCCGGATGAGGAAGACTCGCTCGCGGGGACTGTCCGCCGGTGCGGCGCCAGAGCCGTCATCATTGGTGTCCGGAAATATCAAGGGGCGCTTTATGATGCCCTTCCCTCGGGAGGACTTATCGCGCGGTTCGGAGTGGGGCACGACGGGGTGGACAAGGCGCTGGCAGCATCGCGCGGCATCCTGGTCACGAACACGCCCGGCGTGCTGGACGTCTCGGTCGCCGAGCACGCCATGGGACTGGTCTGCGCGTTGGCCCGCGGGGTGCCGCGGCTATCCGCCGGTCTTAAGGCGGGTGATTGGGCCCCGGAGCGGGGGGTGGAGCTTCGCGGCAAACTGTTGGCTATGGTGGGGTTCGGGCGCATCGCGAAGGAGACCGCGCGCATTGCGGCGATGGGCTTCGGGATGGATATTCTGGCCTGCGCCGTGACGCCGCCCGCCGCACACGCGCAGTTTCTGGAGGAACTTGCGGATCGCTCCGGGGTGCGCACGGCCTACACGACTTCCCTGGACGAGGCTCTTGCGCAGGCGTCGTTCGTCAGTCTGCACGTCCCTCTCGTGGAAAGCACGCGCGCTCTGATCGGCAGCCGGCAGCTTGCCCTGATGCGCCCGGATGCGTTCCTGGTGAACACCTCGCGCGGTGGTATCGTGGATGAGGACGCCCTGTTCGACGCGCTGGCCGAAGGCAGACTTGCGGGGGCGGCTCTGGACGTGTTCGAGAATGAGCCTTATGTGCCCCGCGCTCCGGGAAAAGATTTGCGGACGCTGGCCAACGTCGTCCTCACCCCCCATGTTTCCAGCAACACGGACATGGCCAACCGGCGGATGGCGGAGCGATGTGTCGCGAATGTCCGGGCGCTTCTGGACGGCCGCGTGGAGGATCTGGACCGCGTCGGCTAGTGCAGTCTGTCGGAGCGCCAGACCCCCTCAGCGGCGCACCTTGTGTTTGATGACGTCCGGGTTAGCCCGGATGCGGGCGGCAGCTTGCTCCATCAGATCCACACACTTCTCCGGCGTGATGTCTCCGTTCAGAAGCCGGCGCAGGGCGTCCTCGGCCTCCTTCTTCATCTCCGGATACCACTGAGCGTACTGCGCGGTCCAGATCTGCCGGGATTGCGAGTAAAGCTTCGCGGCGCCCTTCAGGTAGGGAGGCAGCTCCACTTCCTCGCTTCCGCGGATGCAGGTGAAAGTGTTCTTCTCTTTCACCCACTCCCGCGTGTTCTCCAGGCTGGTCAGGAAGCGGAAGAACTCGGCCGCCATTTCCGGATGCTTCGCCTTCGCCGGGATGATCCAGTCCTCGGTGCCGGTGCAAAGTGCCGTGGGATCGCCCTTGCCGCCGGGAACGTAAGGCGTCAGCATGAACTCCATCCGGAACTCCGGGTGAGCGGCGATGTCGTCTTTCTGCTCGCTGGCCAGCCAAGTACCGCACGGGATGAACGCTGCCTTACCGGCCACGAAATCCGACTGCGCCTGAGTGTGCGTCTTGCCGAGAGCCCCCTTCGCAAAGTATCCCCGATCGCGAAGCTCGGCCACCATCCGGGCGGCCTGCAGGAAGGCCGGGCTCTTCCAGGCTCCCGGCTTCAGATCCTGCGCGTCGTTGAACGCGTCTATCCCTCCGATGGAGATTACCCATGGGAACAGGAATCCGCGAAGCATGTAGTCCGGGTATTTCCCCTGAAACGTGATGGGGTCAATGCCTTTCGCCTTGATCTTTTCGCAGAGTTCCAGCAGCTCGGGGTAGGTC
The DNA here is from genome assembly GCA_025998755.1 of Armatimonadota bacterium. Taxonomy (NCBI): domain Bacteria; kingdom Bacillati; phylum Armatimonadota; species Armatimonadota bacterium. The sequence goes on along the minus strand of AP024674.1, from coordinate 1,135,521 downwards.
CGCGGCGGCTTCCAGCCGTTCTTCTCGAACATCGCCGCGTTGTACCACCAGCTGAAGAGGTTGTTATTGAAGGGGATGATGTAATACTTGCCCTTATAGCTCCCTTTCTCCAGCAGGGCCTTATCGAAGGTGTCTTTCCAGGGGATGTCCCGGTCCCACGCCTTCTTCTCCAGGAAGCGGTTCATCGGCATCGCCTGGTTCTCGGCCACCAGCTTCCAGTAGTCCATCCCCCAGCCGGGCCAGGTGAGGTCGGGCACCTCGCCTGAGACGAATCGGGGCCGAAGCTGCTCCCAGACACGCGGGCTGCCCCAAAGTTTGATCTTCAGTGGCTTGTCCTTCCCGGGTGGAGTAAGGATCTCCGGATGCTCCTGCTCGAACTGGCGAGCCTTGCGCTCGAAGAAGTCTATGCCGTAGCCGCCCTGGAAGACCGCGACCTCCAGCACCTCCTCCTGAGGCGCGCGGCCGCATCCGAACACCAGCCCCGCCAACACGGCGGCGGCAAGGGAAGCGATGACGTTGCTCTTGCGCATGCCGTTCTGAGCCCTCCTGATAACCCTGCCAAGAGTTCGGCGCGTGTCGCAACGAGTCCTCTCACGCGCGAAGGCCTCCGGCTCAGAGGCGCGTGATGGCGTCTTCCCCTGCGACGATTAGGAGCCTGAAAGTCTGAGCGCCTTCGCGGAAGCAAGAGCTGATGCCGCGCACTCCAACCATCTCGCCGTGAGCCAGCCAGGACGGGACGACCCCCGAGACCCGCACTCCTGCTTGCCCCGAGGCGTCTGTCACACCGCTCCCATCCGAGATTACGAAGAAGCCGCCTGCGGGATCCACATGGGTCACGCGGCCCCATATCCTGACCAGCAACCCTATGTTGCCTGTTCCCGCAGCGCCCGTAACTCCGGCCTGTCCAGCTCCCGTCTCAGCATCGTGGAACCAACCGCCTCCGCCAAGCGCGGCGTTCGAGATTCCGAGCGGCTCAGGTGCGGATCCCGGCGCCGTCACACCCGCGACTCCTTCCAGGTACCGTTCTCCCTCCGGCAGGGTGGCCATCGCACCACCGGCTTCCACCCTGCTCCCTGGCGCGATCCCTTCGGCGGGCGCGAGCAGCCGCACCCGCAGACCGGCGGCTCTGCCGGCATCCTGCACCCAGATCTGAGCCCCGGATATCTGGCTGACAACGGCGCCGGAGATCCCGGCGGATGCGCCGTCGGGGAGCAGTTTGGCCGCGGCTGGAGTGAGCCCCGCGTGTTCAACCACGGCTATCCCGTCGCTCCACTGTGACCATCCGCCCAAGTTGCCCGCTCTATCGCGGGCTCTCACCCTGCTGAAGTAGCTGCGCCCCGCCTCTCCCTGAATGCTGTGCGAGAGGATGTCGCCGATGTCGCCGGAGAAGACATCCGATGCGCCCGGAGTCGTGCCAACCTGAAGGTCGTACCCGGCCACCCCGCTGCCTCCCGGATCGTCCGGGGCGCTCCACTGGAACAGAACCGTGGGCGAGGTGGTGTGGACGCCCGCGTCGCTTGGAGCTGACGGCGCGGCAGGCGGTTCCGTATCCACCAGCACGCCGGCGCTGACCGGGGAGAGGCCGCTGATATTTCCTGCGTTGTCCACCGCCTGGACGCGGCAGTAGTAGGTCTGCCCGCTCTGTCCCGTGATGGTCTTGCTGAGAGTATTCCCGACGCTTCCGTTGAAGACGTCCGACCCGCCCGGCGTGGTCCCGATCCTGCAGATATAGCCTGCTGTCCCGCTCAGAGCATCCGTCACGGCGTTCCAGGTGAAGGTGACCTGCGGATCGCCGGTGAATGGCGATGGACCGGACGGCTGCGCCGGAGTGGGAGGAGGAACGCGGTCCAGGCCGATGGTGTCTGAGACGGGCGCGGATATATTCCCGTAAGGATCACGGAACCGCGCAAAGACGGATCTTGTGCCGTCCAGGCTCACCAGGTTCCAGCTGCGCGTGGGCGCGAACGGCTCCCAAGCCGTCCAGGAGACTCCGTTCTGACTGAACTGAGCGGCGATCACTCCGGAGTCGTCGGTGGCGGTCAGGTTCAGGGTTACCGCGATGTTGTTGGTGAACTGGGTGCCACCGTTGATCAAAAGGGACCCGATTGGAGGCGTGCTGTCAGGGGATGCAAACGGAGTTAGCTGAATCTCCTCGATTGCGATGCGTCCCGCGGAGACGTTCGCCACCGGGTCCAGGCGGATGCGAGTGATCGTGCCCGTCCACTGGGCGCTCGAGCCCATGTCCACGAAGTACTCCGTGAACCCCACGTCGTTGGGAAACAGGCTGAAGGTGACTGTTCGGCTTTGGTCCCAGCCCGGCGCGGCTTCCGTGGAGAAGAAGACCTGCCCCAGCGTGCCGGCGCTCGAGTTGCGCATGCGGATCCTGAGATACCGAAAGCGCGAGGCGTCGGCGCGGATCTCAGGGGAGATGATGTACGGGTCATTGCCCCCGATATCGAACTGCAGCGCGCCGCCCGTCACGGCCGGAAGCAGCACCTGGTTTGCCATGTCCCAGCCCATGAAGTAACCGGTCGTCTCGAAGCTCCAGGTCAGCCAGCGAACATTCGGGGATGGCTGGCTCAGATTCCCTGCGGAGTCGTAGGCCCGGACCGTGAAGCGGATATTCTCCGGATTCACCAGCCCGGATATGGTGGCCATCGGCTCGCGGACGTCGGCAATCTCCTGCCCGTCGGCGTAGACTTTGTAGCCCTTGACTCCGAAGTCGTCGTAGGGCTCCTCCCAGGAGAGACGGCATCTGTCCGGTCCAGTATATCGCGCTATGCACACCCGAGACGGAGCCGCAGGCGGTGTGGCGTCCTGCCTCCCGATGACAAAGACCTGCATCTCTGTGTGCATAGAGAAGGATATGGTCACCGTGCCGTCAGGATTCACGGAATGGATGGGCGTATCCATTCCTTCCGGAGTGACGCGGTAGACCTGCTGCACCGGTATCCACGAGGGAACGGGGACCGTCACGGTGCCGGAGAGCGGGCTGATGCTATAGCTGGGAGACCAGGGGAAGCCCCCGACGCTGTAGTTGTTGTTAAGCACGATCACCACGACGGCGTTCTCTCCCACCAGGGAGCGTCCCAGTGCCCGTGTGGTGCTGAACGTCAGGTTCGGGATGGACTCTCCATACAGGCAAAGGTTTCGGATCTGGCTGAGTTGCCTGCCCAGCTTGACAGCCTCCTGGAACTGGGCGGGGTAGTTGGAAGCGCTGTTTGGCTGCAGCACGAACCACAGGATGCCTTTGGAGCCGGTCATTACGTTCCCCCAAAACTGGTAGTTGACACCCCACGGCTCAGGCTGCCGGTTCCACGCGCTGCCTGCTAGCTGGCTCCAGTTCCACATGATCTTCGGCTCGGTGTTCAGCTTGAGTTGATCGCTGAACTCGATGGCTTCTTCCAGCCGGGCGAAGCGCGTGATGCCCGTGCCGGGGATGTTGTTCGGCGCGTACATCACGTAATGATCCTGGCCAATGACGTCCGGGATGTGTCCGTACGCATTGAATGCGCGCGTGGTGTTCAGGTTCAGGAAGGACGGATGGGTGGGGTCCGCCCAGAGGATGTCATTGCCCTCCTTAATCTGCAGCACGGGAACTCCGTTCAGATCGGGCTCGTCGCGCAGAAACCATGCGCGGATGTCGAGGTTGCCTGTTTGAGCCGCCACCACGGCCGGGTCCGGATACTTCGGCTCGCCGGTATTGATGCTGTTGAACGTGCGGATGAAGAACCGGTCGGCCATCTGCCGGATGGCCTGCCAGTCGTTACTGCCCGTCACGGTATCGAGCAGCGCCTGGCGGGAAAGCTCCTGCCCGGTGTCGTTTGTCGCCATGCTGGAGCTCCAGGAACCCACAGGAAACCAAGGCTCCACCAGTCTCACCGGCGCGCCCACGGTTACAATCTCTCCTCCGGCCCGTGAGGAGCGCACGCGCACCGCCAGAGGGGTCAGAGGGGAAAGCGGGGCAGGGTAGGTGACCTTGGCGATTCCGACGCTGTTCGGCGCGATGACCGGCCCGCCGGCAAGCGTCATTGAGGCTGTCACGTCGTCGTTCAGAAAAAGCTGCGTCACCGTGTGGGAGACCGTATCCAGATTGCGCAGGAACACGTAAACCGTGCGCCAGTCCGGAGAGGGCAGCACTCCGCCGATGCGCAGTCGGGGGGTGCTCAGGGTGGCGGTCGCGGTAACCGGCTGGCCAACCGCCGGCGTGACCGTCACTGTCACGCCGGATCCTTCGGCCAGAGGCACGCCCGTCGCTTTTACGGTCACGGTGGACACCCCTCCCGCCGGTACGACGGCGGGCCAAATGCGCCACCAGGAGATCGTCCCGTTGGCCTGCAGATCCTGCACCGGAGTGCCGTTGACACGGACCTCGCTCACGGCGACCGGTAAGGTTCCGCCATTACGGACGAACACGAACATCACCCCGCCGTTGTCCGCCGGGTAGTTCTCGGTATACGCTTGCGAGTAGGTGGCGCGGTGGAACGAGATCTGCTCAATTGTCAGGGACGCCTCAGCATTATGCGACAGCGTGCTTGCCAGCAAGGACAGGAAAAGAATATGTCGGGTGACTTTCATCTGGGCTGCCTGTGTTCGAGAGCGGCTCGTCCGGGTCATCTGGGGAGACGGGTCCGGCCCCGTGGTGCCGGACCCGTCTTTTGCTGTGCCTTGTCTTGCTTTTCCGCGAGGGTATTACAGTGCGATCATCTGAGTCTGCCAGATGACGGGCGACGGGACACTGCCGGTCACCGGATCTCCCACCGGGACAATGTTGAACCCGGAACATCCGGTCACCAGGACGAACTGGCCAACTGCTGGGCTCGGCTCGCCGTTGATGTTGTAAATGCAGATGCCTTTCCGCCCGCTGCCGTCCTCGAACCCGGTGCCATCATCAATGTAGTAGCAGTTGCCGTAGGGGACGGCGGTGACGCGTCCGGCGGTGTGCACCAGCAGACCGTATGTCTTCAGGCCGACGCCGTTGAAGGTGTTGACCTGAGCCTTGTTGGCGATAACCAGAGGTCGGATCGGAGCACCAGGAGTGGCGGAGAGGATCTCACCGCCGGTCAGCCACTTCTCCTGGCCTGCGCCCACCGTCACCAGCGATCCGGTGATGGTCACCCGATCATTCACGTTCGCGGACGATCCCAACCACCAGTCCGCGCGGATGCCGGATGTGCGGTCCTCGTCCTGAATGTAGAACCACCACGGGAACCGCCCGGTGACCACCTTGCCCGTCAGCCGGGCGAATGTGCCGTCCGGGAGCTCCTTGAGCTGGGCGATGGAAGACACATCCACAGGCGTGGGCTCGTCGAACTCCGCCGCCCCAAGGTCGGGCGCCGATGCCGAGGCTGGAAGCGGGCGGGCCCGTCCGTCAATATCATCCACAACGTCGGAGCCTACCGCCTTCGCGAAGGCGGGAACGCTGGTCGCATTCAACCGGCCCGTGGCCGACAGAGCGGGGAACCGGATGATCGTATCCGGCGGATAAACGCCGAACCCCACCACACCCGGGCTCGTGGTGCTCCAGAAGACCAGGTTTTTCTGGCCGGTCAGGTCCAGGTTGGAGAAGCTGATGGGCTGCTGCTGATGCGCGTCGAAGATACAGTATTCAGCGGTCAGCACGTCCGTCGTGCCGTCCCCTTCCTCCAGACGCGATCCCCAGATGAAGGTGTTCGTGATCCGCCCGAACAACGTGCAGTGCTTGAGGTTGATGGTGGCGGGCGCCAGGATGAACGTCTGGGAATCCTTTGTCCAGATGAAGTGATCCTCGCCGGCTCCCTGCCAGATGCAGTTAGTTGCATAGAGATCCAACGGCTGATCGCGGAACACCGGATTTCCTACGGAATCGCGGAGCACCAGGTTGAAGACACCGGCGCCGTTCAGGAACTCGCACCGCTCCAGCGACACTGTCAAGGGATTGAGCAGCGGTCCTTCGAACGCGCTGTCCATGAAGGTGGCCGCCGGGCCTTTCACGGTCGCCGAGACGTCCCGCAGCGTGAGGCTCGCTCCGGCGAACCGGATGGGAAGGATGTTCCCGCCCTGCACGATCGGATCGAAGGATGCCTTTGCGAGCGGGCTGCCTGCGATGGTGACCTTCATTGCGCCGCCAAAACAGTGGAAGGCGACGTCTCCGCAACCGTCCAGGAAGACGGGGTTGTTGAAGATAAACGTGCCGGCGCTGTTGTCGCTGAAGAACCGGTAATATCCGGCGCCACCGCCCGAGCCCAGCGAGCAGCTCTCAAAAGTCACCGTACCGCTATACGCCCCGTTCGTCCGTATGGTCTGAACGCCGGGAGGCGGCGCGCCGGGAGCAGCTCCGATCGAGCAGCGCGTGAAGGTGTGGTTTCCGCCCGCGAGATAGACCACGGCGCCGAAGCCGCTGGCGGGCCGCAGGTCGCAGTCCTCGAAGATACAGTCTTCCGACGCGGGCGATGCGTAGACCAGTGCGCCGCCGGCAACGTTGCCCGGGAAGCTACAGCGGCGGAAGGTGCTGGCCTTGCCCTGCAGATAGATAACGGTCCCCGGATTGTTCTGGCGGAAGACGCAGTCCTCCACAGTGTGCGGCGCGGCGGTGATGTTCAGCACCGCGGAGGAAGCTGCGGAAGGCGAATGCCCCACAAACTCCACATTGCGCAGAACGGCCGGGCCGTTGTGGTTGATGTTCGAGAAGAGCCCTGTGCTGCCAGCGCCGTCTGCAGGGCGCTCCAGGATCAGGTTCTCGGCAATGTAGGTGAAAGATCTCGCGGCAGCGGGCCCCCCGCCGAGGATCGGGCCTGTCCCGACCGAGTTCTTTACGGTCATTTTCTCGGTGGGCGAAGCTCCCCGGATGATGAATGTGTCTCCGTCCTGCCCGGCAAAGCTGATGACCTGACCCACGCCGCTGGCGCTGGAGACCTTGTTCAGCGTGGGCGTCTGGCCGGGAGCAGCCTGAATGGTCAGGCTCTGGGTCGGGCGGGGGAAGTCCTCGTCATAAGTGGCGCTGTCCAGAATGGTGATGACATCCGCACCCGGATTGGCATTGGCGGCATTGATGGCAGCCGACACTGTGGTGAAGTCCGCAGTGCCGTCCTGTTTTACGGCATACTCTGCAGCCATCAGGACGGAAGCCGCCACCAGCAAGGCCACCCCTGCAGCTGCGAAGCGGAACAAACGGAACATCAGAGTGTTCCCTCCTTTCGGATTCTTGCACGGGTCCCCCCCGGAATCTCCGGACGCCGGCCGGACCGCCGCGTGTCCGGAAGCGGGCCGTAAAGTCCCGGGATCATGCCAAGTATGCCATTCGGTCCGCCCTGTGTCAAGTAGAAATTTGCATTGTGTTAATGTGTTAGCATTCGACCAGAAATTGTTCCGAAACACTCTTGACACACGGCTGAACACTAGCCATAATTGTTAGCAGGCAGGCGGAGCCTGCCAAATGTTTGATCCGGAGGGCCAGCAAGGTGCAGTCCGCAAAAGTCCGTAAGGGGTTCACCCTGATTGAACTGCTCGTGGTCATCGCCATCATCGCCATCCTCGCCGCCATTCTGTTCCCCGTATTCCTGCAGGCGCGCGAGAAGGCCAGGCTGACCGGCTGTCTCAACAATCTGAAGCAGCTGGGCGTGGCGTTCAAGATGTATGTGGACGATCACAAGGGCCGCTACCCGGCCGGCGCCCAGCGCATTGACCCTTCGACTCCCAAGATCCATCCCGAGCAATATCAGGGATGGGTCACTTGGGATGTCGCCATCTTCCCTTACGTGAAGAATGTGGCCGTCTACGGATGCCCGTCTGATGGAGCGCGTCGCACGGAGAAGATCCCGGGCGTCAAGCCCCACAAACGAAGCTATGCTCTCAACGATCAGCCGCTGCTGGACTGGATGATCATGGGGAGGCCTGCCAGCGGCCCTCTGGCGGAGCCGGTGGCTTTCACCTGGACGGAGGGTCAGATGAAGCCTGAGCACTCACGGTATGTGCTGCTTTGCGAATGGGCTTATGGTTTGAAGGTGGACGCAGGCGGGAACCCCATCCCGAACACCCGCGACTACAACACGTTCGGTTTCCCGGCCTATCAGTCTCTGGCCGGCTACAAGCCGAAAGAAGGCGAGCACGCCGGCGGAAGCGTCGTCAATTATCTGTTCTTTGACGGCCATGCAAAGGCCGAGATACCGGAGCGGATGGACGACGACAGTTACTGGGGCTTCCTGCCGAACAGGGGCGTCGACAATCCGGCTTATAGGCGATAATGAGAAGGGTCTGAAGGCGCACGGTGTCGGAAGGGCCCCTTGTCCGGTATACGCCGGTTGGAGGACAGGGCAGTGGATAGGTTGCCCGCATATGAGAGGATCGCGAACGCAATTCGCGAGGAGTGGCTGAGCGGACCCGGAGCCACGCCGGGGAGCAAGCTGCCTACTCAGCGATATCTTCAGGACCGGTTCGGCGTCAGCCTGCCCACCATCTCCCGCGCGCTTTCCCTCCTGGAGTCAGAGGGGCTGATTGTCACGCGGCACGGAAGTGGATCATACATCGCGGAGCCGTCCCGCTTAGGCAACGGGGGTAACGGTGGTGGGCGGTTGCTGAGCCTTCTTGTCCCTCTGCGTCACGACTGGCTGAGCGTCAGGGTATATCGTGGAGTAGAGCGCCGGGCTAGGGAGCTCGGCTTCGGTCTCCTGATGGGCTCCTCCAGCTTCGACGTCCAGCACGAGGAGGAACTAGTCGCGGAACACCTGGAAGCTGGAGCGCAGGGCATCATCCTGAACCCGATCATGCGAAAAGGGGGCGCCCTTGAGGATGACTACCTCGCCAGGCGCTGGAGGGACATCCCCATCGTGCTGATTGACCTCGGCACGGAAGAATGGGGCCGCCACATCGTCACTTTCGACAACTACCGCCTGGGATATGACATGACCCGCGAGCTGTTGCGCAGGGGCCACCGGAACATCCTCTTTATGGATATCACGCCGGGGACCGTGTGGCGGTCCATCGCCGAGCGCGCCAGGGGATGGCGCACGGCCATGAAAGATGCCGGACTTCCCATACCTGATCAATATGTCGGGTGGCCGGGAGTCGAGCGAGTGGAGATGTGGATTGCAGGCCGGGAAGGCGACATGGATGAGCTTGCGGCCCGGTTGCTCGCGCTGGATCCGGTCCCCGATGCCGTCATCGCATGGGAGGATCAGACGGCCATCATGCTAACGCAGGCGCTGTTGGCACGTGGGGTGGATGTTCCCGGAGACATCCGTGTGACGGGCTTCGATGACCACGATACGGCCCGCTGGTTCACTCCCCCGTTCCCTACGTCCCGTCCGGGCTTCACCCGCGCGGGTGAGATCGCGGTGGATCTGATCTTCGAGCAGCTAAGCGGGCGCATGCTTGCTCCAAGGACGTATATCCTTCCGGTTCCTGTTGTCTGGCGGGAGCCTGAAGCCGCCGCCGGGCGCGGGAAGGCTGCGGCGACCGCGGCGATGGCTGCCAATACCTAAGAATTCCCGAATTTCACCTGCTCTCATCTTGACCGCCATGGCGGCGCATAATATAATCAGAGACGAGGCCGGTTGTGAAACCGGTTGCGCACCGTGTGGGGGCCGCTCCAAGTCCGTCGTAAGTCGAAACGCATGGTGGAGGGATTCTGAGATGTGTCTGCGCAAGAGCAGAGGTTTCACCCTTATCGAACTGCTGGTCGTCATCGCGATCATTGCGATCCTCGCCGCAATCCTGTTTCCTGTGTTCTCCGCCGCCCGTGAGAATGCGCGGGCGTCCTCTTGCCGCAGCGGGATGAACCAGATTGGCAAAGCTCTGATGATGTACGCCGACGACCACAAGGGCAGGTTGCCAGTGGCGTGCTGGTGGTTCGGCTCCGGACCTTACTTCATCGGTGTGAAGCTGAAGCCGTACACCTCCAACAACATGGAGGTTTGGCACTGCCCTTCTAATCCGGTGAGGATAGATCCGAAGATTCCTTACAATGATCCCGTCAATAGCGATCTGACCAGCCGGAAGAATCAGAACTTCGCCTATCATTTCAACATGTTTGCGGCGGCCATCCCGCCGGATCCAACACGCGCCGACGGGGGATGGACGGAGGGGCCGGGCGTGCCCAGCAATCGCGGGCTTGCCGGGCGGCTGATCGACGAGACGATGGACTGGAGTTATCCAGCCAGTAACCCGTTTGCCGGCAACTTCAAGAACGACTCGCCTTCCACCATCCCTGTGGTTTGGGATCGGCGCGTCAACTCCATCTATCTGACCCCAGCCGACAGTGCTGCGGGTGGAGTTCTGATGCACAGGGGCGGCTGGAACGTGCTTTTCCTGGACAGTCACGTTGCATTCCAGCGGGAGAACGACCGTAGCGCCTGGTCCAGGTAGCCTCTCCGCGTCGACGAGTTTCGCCTTGACTCAGACCCTCTCCCGCTAAGGGAGAGGGTCTTTCGTTCCCTTGTCGTTGACGCAAGCATACAGAAACGGTGGTCAGGCTTCGGCGAGGACAACAAAGAACCTTCTTCTCTTGTGGCGGTAGAAGGCTAAGATGAGCGGGGAAAGCGCCCTTTCGGTAACTCTCTCAAGTTGGCTCGGACGTCCGCCGGAGGCGGACGTGGCGGCATCGTAGACTGCAGCAAGTGGTCTCGATACTCGCGCCTTCCGGCGCGCTACTCGACCACCGTAGGTTCAGGTTGCGGCTATATCGGCGCGGCCCGGGAGTGGCGGTTCAGGGCTCCGATGGCGGCGGCGGTGAGGCGCCCTCCGGCACCAGCCCTTCCCGCAGGGAGCTCAGAATGAAGAACGCCACCACCTCGTCCTCGCCCTTGCAGTGCTTCACTGCGTTTGTGATGGCAGTGATCCACTGGTTCTTGGAAAGGTTTGCTAGCACGCGGACCACCTGCACCGGGAATCGTCCCTGCCCGATGGCCTGGTTGACCGTCTTGATAACGGCTAGATGCTCCCGGAGGCGGGCATCTTCGCCCAACTCCTCCTGATACTGCATCCTCAACTGCATCAAGACCGGCACTTCCATAGGACCTTCCTCTTCGGTTCAAATAACGGCGGCCTTTCAAGAGCCCCTCTTGTGAGTCGGCGGGGCAGGGCGGTATCATGGGGCGCATCTCCGCCTGCTTCCAGGAGGGCTTCGATGAGCCACATTACACTCGCCGCCGGTGTCATTCTGCTTCTTTCAGGAGCCTCCGGGTTTTGCTCCGCTCAGGCGCTGCCACGGGATGACGGCTACCGCGGCATCTGGTACGAAATGGGGCGCAAATACAGCGGTGGTCTGGGAACGTATCCGCAGCAGCAGCTCCCCATCGCCATCTACGCTCCTGCCGTCAAGAAGACCTTCTTTTGCTACGGCGGCACGGTGAAGGGCGAGCGCAGGTTGCTGTACATGGTTTCCTACTACGACCATCGCACCGGACGGGTCCCGCGTCCGCGTATCCTGTTCGACAAGCAGACGGATGATGCCCACGACAACCCCACCATGGCTCTGGACGAGCTCGGGCACATCTGGATCTTTGGCAACTCGCACGGCACGGCGAGGCCGTCCCATATCTTCCGGAGCGATCGTCCCTACGATATTGACAGCTTCCAGCAGGTGCTGAAGACCAATTTCAGCTACGGGCAGCCCTGGTTCATCCCGGGACAGGGGTTCATGTTGATGCACACCCGCTACAGGCAGGGAATCCGGGAGCTGTTCTGGATGACCAGCGCGGACGGGATGGCCTGGGATGAGCCCCGGCTGCTCGCGAGCTTCTTCGGGCATTATCAGGTCACCTGGCGCTCTGGCGAGCGGGTGGGCTCGATGTTCAACTGCCACCCGGAAGGGCTGGACAGGCGCACCAATCTTTACTACGTCGAGACTGTGGACATGGGCCGCAAATGGACGCATGCTGCCGGGCAGTCCCTGCAGATCCCGCTGACGGACATCGCGAACCCCGCCCTTGTGCACGACTACCGCTCGGAAGGACTGCTGGTTTACCTCAAGGATCTGCAGTTCGACGCGGATGGCCGGCCAGTGCTGCTCTATCTGACCAGCAGGGGGCATCAACCCGTTCCCGAGAGTGGCCCCCGCATCTGGCGGACGGCGCGCTGGGACGGCGCCCGCTGGATCATCCGCAGCGTCACCACGTCTGACCATAACTATCATCACGGATCGCTTTACATCGAGGAGGATGGGACGTGGCGTGTCATTGCTCCCACGGAGCCCGGTCCCTTTCCGTGGGATACAGGCGGCGAGATGGTCATGTGGATCAGCAAGGATCGAGGGCTGACGTGGAGGCGGGAAAAGCAGCTCACGCGAGACAGCCCACGCAATCATACGTATGCACGTCGGCCGGTGGACGCTCAGCCCGATTTCTACGCACTCTGGGCGGACGGGGACACTCTGAAGGAATCACCCTCCTTCCTCTACTTCGCCACGCGGGACGGTCGGGTTTTCCGGCTTCCGCCTAAAATGAGCGGCGAGTTTGAACGGCCGGAGGAGGTGAAGTGAGAAAGTTCGGGGTCACTCCCTGAGGTGCTGGATCAGGATGTTCAGGCCGATGATGATGAGAATCATCCCTCCGGCGATCTCCGTATTGCGTCCGAAGCGGCTTCCCAGCCGGGTGCCCAGCAGCATCCCCAGGGTGGTCATCGTGGCGGCAACAATGCCGATGACAAGAGCCGGATACCAGATGCGCACGTGAAGCATCGCAAAGCTGAGCCCTACCGCAAGCGCATCAATGCTGGTCGCCACAGAGAGCATCACCAGGGAAATGCCGCGGGTGGGATCGGGAACGTCTTCGTTGGGATCATCCGTTAGCGCGGCGCGGATCGCCCGTATGCCGATGAACGCCAGCAGGCCGAACGCCACCCAGTGGTCCCACTGTCGGAATACGTCCGCCACCGATTTCCCGGCCAGCCAGCCCAGGACCGGCATCATGGCCTGGAACAGTCCGAAGTGGAAGGCAAGGCGGAAGACCTGCCGGGGAGAGACTGAGCCCAGAGTGATGCTGGATGCTATGGCCACGGCGAAGGCGTCCATCGCCAGGCCGAGGGCTATGCCAGCAATGTTTACGAAGTCCAATCGCGCCTCCCGGTTGAACGCCGCGCCCGTTGCGGCGCGGTCGGACAGTCCATTATAGTCCTTGCCGGCAACGCCAATTCTGCCGGGGAGCCTTTGCCGCCGTGAGCCGATCCGAAAGCCGCGTCACCACCATCCTGTTCGATCTGGATGGCACCCTCATCGAAAGCCGAATGCATCTGTTCCTTCCGGCCTACTATGATGGTCTGGCGGAGTGCGTCCGGGATCTGATGGACAGGGAGTCCTTCATCGCACACCTCCGCCGTGCTACCCGGGCCATGATCGAAAACGACGGGACCGCTAGCAATGAGGAGGTGTTCAATCGTTTCTTCTATCCACTGGCTGGCCGCACGCGGGAGGAATTGCAACCTGTCTTCGACCGGTATTACCGTGAGAAGTATCCCGCGCTGCGTGCGCTCACCGAAAACATCCCTCTGGCCCGGCAGACGGTCCAGTCCGCGCGCGATCTGGGTTATCGGCTCGCCTTGGCCACCAACCCTTTGTTTCCTGCGACCGCCATCTTTCAGCGGATGCACTGGGCCGGCCTGCACGAGTCCGACTTCGAGGCGGTTACCACTTACGAGAACTCACGCGCCTGCAAACCGAACCTTCTTTATTACCGGAGTCTGCTGGACAGCCTGGGCTGCTGCGCATCGGAGTGCGTGCTCATAGGGGATGAGGAGTGGGACATGGTGGCGCGCGAGCTCGGCATCAGGACATTTCTTGTCCGCAGCAGCGCCACAGAGCGCAGGCCAATCCAGACTCCTCCTGTATGGGAGGGCGACCTCGCCGCCTTCACACACCTGCTTTGCCGTCTCCGGGACGCTTCAGACTCGGAAACCGCCGACTGATGCTCTGAGTCGCATTGTCTGCTGGGGTTGTGGGGCATCGTTTCGGTGTCGCATTCTCTGTTCGGAGAATGTGTTTCCGGACCAAGCAACTACGTTGGTTCAGCCGTCCGGCGGAACCGGAGGTGTTGAAACCACAGGAGTTCGGGCCGGATGTCCGGCTTCTGTCCCTGGCTGTTTCATCGCCCCACCAGCCGGGTAACATGGCCACAACGGGAACAAAGTGACGCGCTGAGGCGTCGATGATGCAAATGCGACCGGGTCTAAACATCCGCGCAATGCGGTCGGGATAGACTGAAAGTGAGGTCGCCATTCGATCGCACCCGGCCCGCAACGATAGATCTCTGCAGCAGCCTCATCGGATTGCTGCGGGCGGGCGATTCGGACAGCACGAAAAGGAGAGTGGACGCAGTGGATTCACCGGCTAATAACCGCCAGGACAAGCACCCACCGGTCAGGCTGACCCGGAGAGAACTTGAGGTTCTCACCCGGGCGTTGACAGGGGAATCCAACAAGGAGGTTGCGGAGGCACTGTTCTGCTCCAAGAGAACAGTGGACTATCACCTCAACCGCATCTATCGCAAGCTGCAGGCCACCAACAGGATGCAGGCTTTGCACCGAGCTCGGATGCTGGGGATTCTCCCCGATGCCCTCTACGTGCAATGATTGGGTGGGGCTCCTTCTGCAGCAACGCCACCGTTAGCATTATCGATCTTATTAAGATTATTCCTCGCGAAAGCGGCGCGACTCTGGAGCAGGCAAGCGCCGCTTTCGTCGTATCCAATCGGCTCCAGGGAGGGACCGTTCGGGGAAATCGAACGTCCGCCGAGAAGATCGTGTTGTCTTCTGCCGGTGCGCGGGGTAAGATGACTCCGTGAAGCCCGCCCGCAGGCGCGATTGCGGGCGCCATCGCTGGGGGAGCCTGCTGCGGGATGTGCGGAAACCTTATCCGTGATTGCCCGTGGCGGCTGAGAGGCTCACCGGAGCCGACCCCTTGAACCTGATCCGGGTAATGCCGGCGAAGGAAAGCGAGGCAAGACCATCCGGCCTCACCAACGTCATCAGCTCCAGGACCGGAGGAGTCGGCCGCGTTTTTCGGCGTCCGGCGTTCTCCAGATCCCCGAGGAGCCAGATGTGGGATATCCGCTCTTGAACCGCAGGGGTTTCACCCTGATAGAACTGCTGGTGGTGATCGCGATCATCGCCATCCTTGCCGCATTGATGTTCCCCGTTCTCGCCAGAGCCCGCGACCGTGCCCGGACGGCTGCCTGCCTGTCCAACGGCAGGCAGATCGGCATGGCGGTGCGGATGTATGTGGATGACAACGGCGACTGCTGGCCAATATTCCAGGCATACAACACACAGAAACCGCACCTTGGCGTGGAAGTGGTCCTGCTGCCCTACGGTAAGGACCGGGATATCTTCCGTTGTCCGTCCGACAATGGTGGCCCTGCACTGGACGGGACGGGATATACCACCTACCACGCTGCGTTCGGCTCCAGTTACCGGTTCACGAAAGGCTGCTTCAGTATCGTGAACGGCCTCTCGAGAGAGAACGATACGCTGCTGGATATGCCCACCCGGATCGTGCGGGACGGGTCGTTCGTCTCGCCCGCGAACACGCGCATCATCCGCGACGAGATGATGCCCTGGGCCGACCCGAAGGTGGACACTGCGGGAAAATACTTCTACGAAGGGTGGTATCGCCAGTGGCATTCCAAGGGAGCCACCATCATCTTCGCGGACGGTCATGCGGAGTTCGTGACCTCTGCTCAGCGGTTCGATGAACAGTGTGTCTCGCCGGAGGGGGTGAGAAGCATTGATGGATACGGGGCCGGATATGACTGAGCCGCACGGAAGAGTGCTTCTGCTGGCGAACGGGCGGGCTCCGGGGCGCAAGCTCTGGAAGAAACTGCGTGCTTGCTGCGCGGCGCTGGTGTGCGTGGACGGAGGGGCAGACTCGGCGCGCAAGCTGGGGGATATGCCCGATGTCGTCCTCGGCGACTTCGACAGCGCCAGCCGGGCGGCCCGTGGCGCATTCGCCGGTGTGGAATGGGTGCGACTGGATGACCAGGAATCCAGCGATCTGGACAAAGGGCTTGGCTGGGTGGCAGATAAGGGCTGGCGGGATGTTTCGGTGGCAGGAGCGCTTGGCCGCGAACCGGATCACGCGTTGGCGAACATGGGTCTTCTGATGAAATACCGGGGATTGCTCAGCGTCACCTTCCATGATCGCCGCCAGGACCTCTTCGCTGTGGAAGGATGCTGGGAGTGGCAGCCCGCGGGTGAGCTGCGCATCTCGCTTCTGCCACTGTTTGGACCGTGCACCGTGACGTCCGAGGGACTATTGTATCCCTTGCGCGGTCTGAAGCTGGAGATGGGCGTGAAGGATGGACTGAGCAATCTGGCTTGCGGCGGCCTGGTGCGCATCGAGTGCCAGGGCGCTCCGTTGCTGGTCTGCGTGGAAAGAGGCGGCGGGGGCGAGCCGGTTTTCGCTCCGGTTCCGGCGAAGTGATCTCTCTGAGCGGGCCGGATCTGGCCGTCATTGCGTTGTACCTAGCCGCGACCGTGGCGGTGGGCATGGGGCTTCACCGCTTTCGGGGAGGGGACGCGGAAGCCTATCTGGTTGCAGGGCGCCGAGTCAGTCTTCCTGCTTTCGTGGCCACGCTTGTGGCCACATGGTACGGAGGGATCCTCGGGGTGGGGGAGTTCACCTACTCTTCGGGGCTGTACACCTGGCTTGCGCTGGGCATTCCCTATTACATTTTCGCCATCCTGTTTGCCCTCTTCCTGGCAGGACCGGTGCGTCGTGCTGCCCTGTATACCATACCCGACCGGCTCGCGCAGTCTTTCGGAAAAGCGCCGGCGGTGCTGGGGTCGGTTTTCGTCTTTGTGCTGGTCAGTCCTGCCCCCTATGTTTTGATGCTGGGGGTTCTGCTGCAGATCGTCACCGGCGCCAGTCTTGCGGTATGCGTTCTGGTGGGGACGCTCTTTTCCACTTTCTACGTGGCCCGCGGTGGTCTCTCTACGGATATCCGCGTCAACATTTTCCAGTTCCTGCTGATGTTCGCGGGATTCGGTGTCATACTTCCGGCGGCTGTCCTGAAGTATGGCGGCCTTTCGTTCTTGACGGCCAACCTTCCCCCGGAGCTTCTGCGTCTGGAGGGATCGGAAGGCTTCCAGCGGACTGTGGTCTGGTTTCTGATCGCAGTATGGACGCTGGTGGATCCGGGATTCCATCAGCGCTGCTATGCGGCCAGAAGCGAAGATGTGGCGCGCCGGGGGATCTTCATCGCGGTCTGCTGCTGGCTGGTCTTCGACTTCCTGACCATCGCCACGGGACTTTACGCCCGCGCTGCGCTTCCCGGACTGGCTGACCCGAAGATGAGCTATCCCCTTCTTGCCGAAGCCGTTTTGCCTTCAGGCCTCAAAGGTTTCTTCTATGTGGGGTTGCTGGCCACCATCATGAGCACCGTGCTCTCGTATACGTTCCTGGGAGCCGTGACCCTGGGACGGGATGTGGTGTGGAGGCTACGCGGAGAGCAGGATGATTCCCGGCTGACTTTGTACACCCGTGTGGGGATTCTTGTGACGGGGGCGCTGGCGGTCGCGCTGGCGGTCGCCATTCCCAGTGTGGTGCAGCTCTGGTACACGCTGGGGAGCGTATGCGTTCCAGGGCTGATCATGCCCGTTTTGAACAGCTACTTCGGCCGCCGGAGGATGACCGCTGCCGGCTGCTCGGCCTGCATGGCGATCGGCGCTGGCACGGCGCTGTCTTGGCTGGTCTCCGGGCTGACCCGGGCCGTGGATGGCTGGCCGCAGTATCCTTTTGGCATCGAGCCCATGTTGCCCGGCCTTGCGGCATCGCTCATCGCCTTTCTCGTCTCTCCCAGACGGCAGGAATAACAGGCCGCCTGACCTCTCAGTCTCTTGCCCGAAGTCTGGGTCGTCTTGCTGGCGGCGTTGCGTGGAGCCGTGCTTGAAGGCTCTGGGCAATAATGGTAGCATAGACAAGTTAGTTTGAGGCTGTTTGCACGATCCCCGCAACTGGAAGGTCCATAAACACATGGCAGATTCTACAATCGCGGCTGCCCGGCGGCTTCTGAGCGGCAACGAGGCCATCGCACGGGGCGCCTGGGAGGCCGGCGTGAAGGTGGCGTCCGGGTATCCCGGCACCCCTTCGACAGAGATCCTCGAAAACCTGGCCCGCTATCCGGACGTCTACTGCGAATGGGCTCCCAACGAGAAGGTCAGCATGGAGGTGGCGGCCGGAGCCAGTTTCGGCGGCGTCCGCGCCCTTGCCACCATGAAGCACGTCGGCGTGAACGTGGCCGCAGACCCCCTTCTGACCTTGGCCTACACCGGGGTACGAGGGGGAGTGGTCTTCATCAGCGCGGACGATCCCGGGATGCACAGTTCCCAGAACGAGCAGGACAACCGGCATTACGGGCGGATGGCCTCCATCCCCGTGCTGGAGCCATCCGACAGCCAGGAGGCCTACGAGTTTACCAAGCTGGCCTTCGAGCTTTCGGAGCGCTTCGACACGCCAGTGATGATCCGCACCACCACGCGTATTGCGCACAGTGCGGGGCCGGTGCAGACGGGCGAGCGCTCCGTGCCGCCCTCGCGTCCCTTCGAGCGGGATCCTGGAAAGTTCGTCATGATTCCCGCCTACGCCCGCCGCAGGCACAGTTTGGTCCTGGAGAGGGAGCGGCTGCTCAAGGAGTTTGCCGAAGAGGATTCCATCAACCGCATCGAGTGGGATCTGCTGGACATAGGCATCGTCTGCAGCGGCATCGCCTACCACTATGTCAAGGAGGCCTATCCGGAAGCCTCCGTGTTCAAGCTGGGGATGACCTGGCCTCTGCCGGAGCGCAAGCTGATGAGCTTCGCCTCGGAGGTCAAGCGCGTGGTGGTCGTGGAGGAGCTAGACCCGTTCCTTGAGACCGAACTTCGGGCCATGGGCATCCCGTGCTCCGGGAAGGAGCTGATTCCGCGGGAGGGCGAGCTGGACCCGGGAATCGTCCGCGCCGCGCTTGCCGGACAGCCGCTTGCTGCGCGCGTCCCGCCGGATCTGCCTGCCCGGCCACCGGTGCTGTGCCCCGGCTGTCCTCATCGCGGCGTCTTCTGGGTGCTGAACCGTATGCGCGCCATTGTGCCGGGGGATATCGGTTGCTACACTCTGGGTGCGCTTCCGCCCCTGTCCTCGCTGGATATCTGCATCAGCATGGGGGCGTCTGTGGGCAGCGCCATCGGAATGGAGAGAGCCCGCAGTCCGGAAGACAACCGCCCGTTGGTGGCGGTCATCGGCGATTCCACGTTCGTGCACTCCGGCATCAGTGGGTTGATAGACGCTGTTTACAACTCCACCAAGATCACGTTGGTCATTCTGGACAACAAGACCACCGCCATGACTGGGGGGCAGGATCATCCAGCGACGGGCCGGACATTGATGGGTCGGAGTGCTCCCGTGCTGGACCTGGTCCGGCTGTGTGAGGCCATCGGAGTTGAATTTGTGCGCCGGGTGGATCCGCTGAACATAGAGGAGACTCGCAGCGCCATCGAAGAGGGCCTCAACCATCCCGGACCGGCAGTCGTCGTGGCGGAAAGCCCGTGTGCTCTTCAGGCAGACGTCCGCGACGAGGTGCTGGTGGTGGAGACGGAAGACTGCACCGCGTGCCAGCTATGCTTCCGACTGGGTTGCCCGGCTCTTTCCGGCAGCGCGGAGGATGCCCGCAACGGACGCTCCTGCGCATCCATTGATCCGCTGCTGTGCCGCGGCTGCTCCCTGTGCGAGCAGATGTGTCCGAAGCATGCCATTCACCGTGCCGGAGAGGACAGGCACGGCGGCAACCACAGGGACAGGAGTAAGAGGTGAAGACAACGAGTATCAGGATCGTCGGAGTGGGGGGGCAGGGCATCGTCCTTGCGAGCAATCTGATTGGGGAGGTGGCTCTGGCGGCCGGTCTGGATGTCAAGAAGGCGGAAGTCCACGGAATGAGCCAGCGGGGAGGAAGCGTCACGTGCGACGTGCGTTTCGGGGAGAAGGTCTTCTCTCCACTTGCGGCGCCGGGCGAGGTGGACCTGATCATCGCTTTCGAACGCCTGGAGGCGCTGCGCAACCTTCCTGCGCTGAAGCCGGAGGGCCTGATCGTGGTGAACCGGCAGTCTATCGCCCCTTCCACTGTGACGGCGGGGATGGCTACCTATCCCCCGGATGTTGACCAACAGCTCCGGCAGCAGGCAAAGAGGCTGGTCTTTGTGGATGGTCCGCGCATCGCCGCCGAACTGGGCGATCCGCGCGTCATCAACTCCGCGGTGCTCGGTGCCGCGTCTTGCCACCTGCCATTCAGCCTGGAGCAGTGGGAGGAGGCTTTCCACGCCCGGTTGAAGAACAAGGGCGTCGAGGTCAACCTGCAGGCGTTCCGGCGGGGACGGAGCGATGCGGAGAGTGTGGCAATGGAATCCCCCGGTCTTCAAACGGCCTGATTCCAGGACACTCCCGGGATAACCTGCTAGGAAAACTGCCGGCGCTCTCTTGTCAACTGGGGGAGCGCCGAATGCTTGCGCGGGAAGGAGAGGGGATTGAACTTCTACGTTCTGTCCATTGTGGTGGCGGCGTATGTGCTGGTCGTCGCCTACCTCGGGTGGCTGGGATACCGGCGGACCCGCAGCGCAGCGGATTACCTGGTGGGAGGCCGCCAGGTGCATCCCATGCTGATGGCCTTGGCCTACGGCAGCACGTTCATCAGCACCGCCGCCATAGTGGGATTCGGCGGCGTCGCGGCGATGTATGGCTTGAGCCTGCTGTGGCTGGTGATGCTGAACATCTTTTTCGGCATCTTCGTGGCCTTCGTGGTCTTCGGCAGGGCCACGCGACGGATGGGGGCCCGGCTGGACGCGCACACATTCCCGGAACTGCTCGGGCGGCGATTCCGGTCTCGCTTCATTCAGGGATTCTCAGGAGCGGTCATCGCTCTGCTGATGCCCCTGTATGCGGCGGGTGTGATGATCGGCGGAGCGCGGTTCCTGGAAGTCCAGCTGCATCTGGACTTCAATCTGGCGCTGTTCGTATTCTCCGCCGTAGTGGTCTCCTACGTGTTCTTCGGTGGGCTGAAGGGGGTCATGTATACCGATGCCTTCCAGGGCGGCATCATGTTCGCGGCGATGGTCATCCTGCTCTTCGCCACCTACGCGCACCTGGGCGGCTTTGCCAGTCACCGAGCCCTAACGGAGCTTGCTCCGCTGGTGCCAGCCAAGCTTGCGGAGATGGGCCACCGGGGATGGACTGCAATGCCCGAGTTCGGGTCGCCGCTCTGGTTCACCGTGGTGACCACCATCATTATGGGGGTTGGCATCGGGGTGCTGGCCCAGCCTCAGCTGGCGGTGCGCTTCATGACGGTGCGAAGTGGCCGCGAGCTTTACCGGGCGCTTATTCCGGGATCCCTGTTCATCCTGTGCATCCCCGGTGTGGCTTACGTGGTCGGGGCGCTCAGCAACCTGTATTTCATGAAGCACGAGGGCAAGCTGGCCCTCGCCATGGTGCTGGACCCTTCAGGCAAGCCCAACGTGGACAAGATCATTCCCACCTACATCCAGCACGCAATGCCGGAGTGGTTCGGCTACCTCTTCATGCTTGCGCTCCTGGCGGCGGCCATGTCCACCCTCAGCGGCCAGTTCCACGCGATCGGCACGTCCATCGGCCGCGATCTGTATCAGCAGGCGCTGGCGCGCGGGCGCCATCAGGAGCGAACCTTGCCCATCGCCAAGCTGGGGGTCTTCTTTGGTTTCGTTCTCACCATCACTTTGGCGTATCGGTTGCAGCCGGGGATCATCGCCGTCGCGACGGCACTCTTTTTCGGGATGTGCGCGGCGGTCTTCCTTCCGGCCTATGTAGCCGCTCTGTTCTGGAAGCGGGCCACGCGGGCCGGCGTGACGGCGGGGATGGTGGCTGGTCTGGTGGTCTGGGCGCTGTGGGTGCTGTTTGTGCACGAACGCGAGTCCGCAGCTCTTGGCATCTCCCAGATGCTGTTTGGCAAACCGAGCATCGCCGCCGGGACGAAGTGGACTGTTGTAGATTCACTGATCGTGGCGCTTCCTGTTTCCGCGCTGGTCACCTGGCTGGTGTCGCTCGTGACACCGCCGATGAAGCCGGAGGAGGTTCAAGCCTCATTCGGCCAGTAGTGTCTGGGAAACCGGGTGCCGGACTGCATATGGAAAACAGGCCCTCCCCGTCAAGGGGAGGGCCTGCTTGTCAAGACTTGCCGGCCCCTCAGAATCCGGTGAAGATCTCCACAAATGCCAGGTCGTTCTTGACCTTCGGCGTCCCGGCCGGTTGCGATTCCATGTTGCGTTCATACTCGAACTGCAGCCACACGGTCGGCTTCAGTGGTTTGACCACAGAAAGGCCCAGTTGCCGTTTGTCCCAGGTATACTGGCTGGCGGTAACGGGGATGTCTATGTCCACCCCAGCGTAGCGCACATAAGCCTTGGGTTTCATCCCCTTGGGGCTGTAGCCGGCCAGCAGCTCGAATCCGGCGTGCTTGATGTCGCTGGTCTTCGCCTGGATATACATCCCCTGCGCGATGTAGTCCTTCCAGGGGTAGGTGAAGTACGCGCCGTACCGGTTGTGCGTCCGGGACGTGTGCGGCCCGGCAAATCGGGCCACAGTCGTGCTGCCCACTGTCTCGGTCCCATTCAGGAAGTCCAGATCGGACCGGTCCAGATGTCCAAGGCTGCCGGTGATGCCCACGCGCGCACCGGATTTGTTCAAAAGGCCGAGTTTCGCGTCTACCTGCAAGCTTTCGTTGATGTCATGCGGCACGTCGCGGTCGGCCAGGCTCTTGACGGTGTTGGTGCCGTCCAGAGTCACGTCGCCGATGCCCCGGTTCCCGATGCGCATCCCGGTGAGAAGGGCGATCCCCGCTTCATAGCCTTTGTCCGGAGCGTTTACGAAATACTGAATGCCCTGAGCCCTGTCTTGAGTGAACGCCTCGGAAAAGATCCCGTAGTTCGAAAGCTTGCGCGCCGGATAGGACGGTGTGATCGCGAAGGCCATCCGGCGTCCCTTGCCCACTCGCAGCGTTCCGACCGGCAGCTTGAAGTCCGCGTAAGCGCTCTCCAGATAGGTGCGATACGGCTCCGCCGCCGAAACGGCAGCCACGTAGTTGTGGAAATACCATTCCACATAGGCCGTGGTATTGGGGTCTATCTGAGCGGTCGCCGACAGCGAAACCCTGTCCACGCGGAAACGCGCCGCGCCACCCTGCGGCGAGTAGAAACGAT
Organism: Armatimonadota bacterium; assembly: GCA_025998755.1. Taxonomy (NCBI): domain Bacteria; kingdom Bacillati; phylum Armatimonadota; species Armatimonadota bacterium. The sequence continues at coordinate 1,112,364 of AP024674.1, read as the reverse complement.
GCTGCGCGTAGCCGTGCCACACGACCTCTGCGCTGCGCGCCGCCCCCGGCAACAGAAACAAGCCCAGCAGCGCCCCCGCTGCCACTCGTTTCAGCAATCGCACCATTGATGTTTCCCTCCGTTCGGCACTGGCTCAGGCACCGGTCAGAACACTCTCTTGTCGATTACTCGTTTCGCTTTCCCCTGGCTTCGCTGGATGGACTTCGGCTCCACGAGCGATACCGTCGGAGTGATTCCACATTCCGACTGTACTTTGTGACGGATTCTCTTTTCCAGCTCCACCAGTCCGGCCATTCGGCCTTCGAAGATCTCCGGTGTTACCTCCACCCGGATCTCCAGGGTGTCCAGTGCTCCAACGCGGTCCAGAACCAGCTCATAGTGCGGCTCAACCCCTTCGATCTCCAACAGGACGTTTTCGATCTGGGAGGGGAAGACGTTCACTCCTCGGATGATCATCATGTCATCCGTCCGGCCCTGCACGCGCGCCATCCGCCGGAACGTGCGCCCGCACGAGCAGGGCGAGGAGTCCAGACGCGTCAGGTCGCGCGTGCGATACCGCAGCAACGGTATCCCTTCCTTGGTCAGTGTGGTGAGAACCAGCTCCCCGGTGTAGCCTTCCGGAAGGGCCTCGCCCGTCTCCGGGTTGATGATCTCCGCCAGGAAATGGTCCTCGTTTATGTGCAGACCGCTTTTGTTCAGGCATTCGCCCGAAACACCCGGCCCCATCACCTCCGAGAGCCCGTAGTTGTCCGTCGCAAGGATCTGCAACTTGGCCTCGATCTCCCGGCGGAGCGTCTCAGACGAGGGTTCTGCTCCGAAGAGGCCGACGCGCAGGCTGAGCTCATCCGGGCTCACCCCCATCTCATACATCGTCTCCGCGATGTGCAGGGCGTAGCTGGGAGTCCCCACTAGGGCCGTCGCCCCGAAATCTTTCATCAGACGGACCTGTCGCTCCGTGTTTCCGCTGGAGACGGGAATGACGCTTGCTCCGATGCGCTCCGATCCCTGGTGCAGTCCGAATCCTCCGGTGAACAAGCCATAACCGAAGGAGATATGGACGACATCGTGGCGAGTCACGCCTCCGGCCGTCAGCAGTCGAGCCACAAGGTCGGACCAGATGCGCAGGTCTCTGCGGGTGTAACCCACCACGGTGGAAAGGCCTGTGGTCCCGGAGGAGGCGTGGATGCGGACGATATCCTTCAGGGGCGCGGCGAAAAGCCCATACGGATAGGCGGCCCGCAAGTCATCCTTGCAGGTGAAGGGCAGCTTCTGGACATCATCCAGCCTCCGGATGTCCTCGGGCTTCACGCCCGCAGCGTCAAGCTTCTCGCGGTAAAACGGGACCCGTTCGTAGACCCGTCGGACCGTGGCCTGAAGCCTTTCGAGTTGGAGCTTCTCCAGATCCTCACGGGACATCGTCTCCGCCTTCGGATCCCAGAGGCGGTGCTTCAAAGGGGGAAGCCGGCGATTCAGTGTGGTCATCCTACAATCGGTGCACCTGTTCGCCGGACAACAGCGTCACGTTGTTCTTTTGAAGCACCTCGCGTGCCCGCTCCGTATCCTCTGACCGCAGCACCACGATGGCTTTCTCTCCACTCTTGCCCACGAAGGCGTAGAGGTATTCGATGTTGATCCCTGCGTCCGCCAGGCAGCGGATGATGGAAGCCAGTCCTCCCGGACGGTCCTCCACCTCCACCGCCAGCACTTCGGTCTCGCTGGCGCTGAAGCCCGCCTCCGCCAGCGCCTGCCGCGCCTGTACGGGATCGCTGACGATCAGGCGCAACAGACCGTAATCGATGGTGTCGGCAATGGAGGCGGCGCGGATGTTCACACCCCTGCGCGCCAGCGCCTCCGTCACTTCGGCCAGGCGACCCTTCTTGTTCTCCAGAAAAACGGTGATCTGGCTGACCTTCATATTCCAAGGTCCCTCCTGTCCACAATCCGCTTGGCCTTCCCCTCGCTGCGCGCGATGGACTTGGGTTCCACCAGCCGCACCTTGATGGACAGGCCAAGCATGCTCTCAAGCTCTTTCAGAATCTTCATCTCCAGGGCTTCCATCCGGCGGACCTCATCGGAGATGACGTCCTCGGACACTTCCACCCAGAGTTCCACTTCGTCCAGCCGGCCGGGCTGGCGGTCAATGACCAGCTGGTAGTGCGGCTCCGTGCCCTCCACGGCGCCCAGCACCTGCTCGATCTGGGAAGGGAAGACGTTCACCCCGCGGATGATGAGCATGTCGTCCGTGCGTCCCGAGACCTTCGCCATCCGCCGCAGCGTCCTGCCGCACTCGCACTCCCCGGGGATGAAGTGTGTGATGTCTCGCGTGCGGTAACGGATGAGCGGTAGCCCCGTCTTGGTCAGCGTGGTGAAGACCAGCTCGCCGTGGGCTCCCTCAGGGACGTGTTCGAGAGTTGTGGGATTGATGATCTCCGGGAAGAAGTGATCCTCCGCGATGTGCAGCCCGTTCTGCGCCAGGCATTCGTAGGCCACGCCCGGTCCAATGACCTCCGATAGACCGTAGATGTCCAGTGCCCGGATGCACAGAGACTTCTCGATCTCCTGGCGCATGCTCTCGGACCAGGGTTCCGCTCCGTGGAATCCCACCCGCAGGGGCAGCGCCTCAAAGTTGATGCCCATCTCGCGCCCCGTCTCGCCCAGCACGATGGCGTAGGACGGGGTGCAGCAGAGGGCGGTGGTCCCGAAGTCCTCCATCACCTGGAGCTGGCGCTTGGTGTTCCCCGCGCTGGTGGGCACCACAGCGGCTCCGATGCGCGCGGCTCCGTAGTGCGCTCCCAGTCCTCCCGTGAAGAGTCCGTAACCGTAGGAGTTCTGGACGATGTCGTTGGAAGTCACGCCACCGGCCGCCAGCGTGCGGCCCATCACTTCGCCCCAGATCTCGATGTCTGCCCGGGTATAGCCCACCACGGTCGGCTTGCCGGTGGTCCCGGAGGATGCGTGGATCTCCACGATCTCCGAGAGCGGCGCGCTGAACATTCCGAAGGGATAAGCCTCCCGGAAGTCGTCTTTGGTGATGAATGGCAGGCGGGGAAGATCCTCGACGCCATGAATGTCCTCAGGGGAGACCCCTGCTTCGTCCCACTTACGGCGGTAGACCTCCACGGTCTCGTAGGCGCGGCGAACGACCGCGCGTAGCCGCTCATCCTGCAGGGTCCGCAGTCTGTCAGGCGGCATCGCCTCAGCCGGGCTGATCAGCGCTCGGCTGGATTCCAGATCCGGAAGAGTCTTCAACTGTCACGACCTCATCGCCGCCCACGGACGGCGGCTCTGGTTTGGTTTTGAAGGGCTCGCCCGTCACACCCCGCGCTCGGGCGGGCGCCAAATCCTCTGGCTTCTCTGCGATACAGATGCTGGCCGGCTTCTTTTTAGACCTGCATCCAGCGCTCTTCCATCGCCAGCATCGCGTCCGGTTGGGTCAGGAAATCCAGCGAGTCCTGAATAATCTCGAAATGGCGGATCTCTTCCTGCGCCAGGAACTCATAGAACTTGCGCGCTTCCGGGTCTCGTGCCTTCTGGGCGGCCTGCGCATAGAAATGGTGGCCGTGCCGCTCCATCTCCATGGCCGTGCGGTAGGCCTCCTCTCGCGCTTCGTCCTGGTGCGCGGCCTGCTCGTACTGCCAGCCGAACTGCTCGAATATCCCCTTGACCCCTTTGGCTATATCCGCCTTCGTAATGATCGCCGCGCTCGAAGGCGCTTCAGCGATCCCGGTCTCGGCATACTTCTTGATGATGTCCATATGCTTCAGCTCCTCGCGGGCGAGGAACTCGAAGGTGGCCTTGGCGAGCTTATCGTCGCACGCCGCGCTGGCATCAGTGAGGATCTTGTAGCCCTGCTTCTCGTTGTTCAGGGCCATCTCCAGCACCTGTCTTGGATCATCGGGTATCTGCATGGTTTCGTTACTCCTCAGCAATCTGTATAGGCTGGCCGGCCGGGCCCAGCTCTTTATGTTCGCGCCGGGCGGATGGCTCCTGCAATAGGCTGTTGGTACTCCTGCAGGCTCGCCGCTGATGACACACTTCGTGAAAAGCGTCGCAGATTCCTTCAATGCCCGCGCCGGGAGGGCTTCGGCGCTTCTGCGGCTAAACGCATGGGTATGAGTGAGCAGCACGACGGCAATCCGGGAGGGGGGCGTATCAGCCGCCGGATGGTTCTCCAATGGATGGGGGCCGCCGGGGTGGCGGCTCTGGCGGGAGGAGGCACGCAGGCTCGCCACCGCAGCCCGAACATCCTCTTCATTATGGCGGACGACCACGCGGCTCACGCCCTGGGCTGCTATGGCGGACGGTTGATCCGCACCCCGGCTATGGACCGCCTGGCGCGCGAGGGTGTGCTGTTCTCGAACGCATTCGTTACGAACTCCCTGTGCGCCCCCTCACGTGCCACAATCCTTACGGGCAAGTATAGCCACACGCACGGGGTACGCGATAATTTCACGGATTTCGATACCTCACAGTGGACCTTTCCACGTGCGCTTCGCGCGGCGGGCTATCGCACCGCGGTGGTAGGCAAGTGGCACTTGCGTTCGGATCCGGCGGACTTCGACTACTGGAACATCCCACCGGGGCAGGGGGCCTACGTGAACCCGTATCTCATCGAGATGGGCCAGCGCAAGCGGCTTGCGGGTTATGTCACGGACATCATCACGGACATTGCCATCCACAAGATGCGGGAATGGAAGAATGGGCCGTTCTGCCTGTTGCTCCATCACAAGGCTCCCCACCGCAACTGGCAGCCGGCTCCCCGGCACACCTCTCTCTTCGCGCGCGCGGACCTTCCTCTGCCGGAGACCTTCGACGACGACTACAGCAGCCGCACCAGTTCAGCTGCTCAAGCTGACATGCGCATCGCCGATATGCCGGACTACGCAGGGGACGCGCCTGCGACTCTCTCCGGGCGCGAGCGCAAGGTCTACAACTATCAGCGCTTCATCAAGGATTACCTGCGCACCATCGCTGCAGTGGACGAAAGCATCGGGCGTGTGCTGCAGTTTCTGGACGCCTCCGGACTGGCGGAGAATACGCTTGTAGTCTACACATCAGACAACGGGTTCTTCCTGGGGGACCACGGCTGGTACGACAAGCGCTTCATGTATGAACAATCGCTTCGAGTCCCGCTCATCGTGCGTTTTCCCGGAGTGGCGCAGCCCGGAACACGTTGTGGCGCCTTCGTCCTGAACACGGATCTTGCGCCGACGCTTCTTGATGCAGCCGGACTGCGGCCGCCGGATGATCTGCACGGCCGGAGCTTCATTCCCCTGCTGAGGGGACAGCAGCCCGTGGACTGGCGGACCTTGATGTATTACCACTACTACGAGTATCCGCAATCCCACCGAGTGCGCCCGCATCGTGGAGTCCGCACGGGACGCTACAAACTCATCCATTTCTACACAGTTGATGAGTGGGAGATGTACGATCTGCAGCGGGATCCGAACGAACTGCACAACATCTACGGCGGTCCGAGGTATGCCTACACTCAAAAAGCTCTTATGGCGGAGATGGAGCGCCTGAGCGCGGAACTGCAGGTCCCACCCGTGCAGTGAAGGGCAGCGGAATGACCTGGCAGCAAGCGGCGCGTGGCAATCCGGCTCCCTGATCTCCCGATGAGAAAAAGGCCGCACCCCCAAGGGCGGCCTTCGCTTCTCACGCTCGAAATACGGTGGCGGGGCTCAGGAGCTCATCCGCCTCCGCAGACCCAGGATGCCGGCCAATCCCACACCTGCAAGAGCCATGCTCGCTGGTTCCGGAATGGGACGGGCCACCACATTGTCGAAATACATGCCGTGCGTGGACGTGAGACCGGAGCCCATCACCACCCAGTTGAAGTTGACATTCGTCAGGCCTGTAACGGTCTTGCCCAGGATCCCGTCGATATAGATGCTGACCTGGGCCTTGGTGGGGTCGTTCGGGTCCACACCGCCGATGACTTCGGCCTTGTGCCATCCAACCGAGCGGTCCGGCGCGCCAGGCGCATCCAACACAAACCAGTTCAGACTGCCGAACGCGATGCGGGCGTTATACTTGGTCGTCGCGATGGTATTGTACTTTCCGACCGCGATGATCTGCTGCAGCGCTCCGGTCCACTGGTCGCCCGCGCGGGAGTAAACCATCCCGTAAGTCCGGGCCAGCGAAGCGGTTCCCCGCTCATCGTAGAAGTCGAAACCGAAATAGAGCTGCTGCAGCGGAATGCCCATCCCGATGTGGCGGTAGCTCTGCTGGGCAACGGTCCCCTGATAGATGGAGTTGGGGGCGGATACCCAGTTGTTGTTGGTCAGCGACATCGGGGCGCTTCCGCTCCATACCGCATTGAAGGCGGCCTGGTCGGCATAGCTGTCGAAGTCGTCGCTGATCTGGGCAGATACGGACCCCGCCACAACCAGCAAGAGCGCGGCTCCGAGGATCATTGTATTGCGCATAATAACACCCTCCGGGGGAGTGGCTGGGTACGCCAGCCGATGTAACCGGTAACACGATAATGCCTGCGCCCGTTTTTTTCAAGCGCCTTGGGCTCATTCTGCGTGATTCAGGTATAAATACCGGTGGTCCGGCGGGGAGCCGCAGACGAGGCAGGCTTTCCAGTATCTCAGGACAGGGGAAGAAAGTATGACCAGCGGGTTAGCTTCGGGCACTTCGGAGGAGAATACTGCGGGAAAACGTCTGGTGCTGGATGCGCTTTCGGGCCGCAGCACAGAGCGTATCCCGGCCACGGTGATGACCTGGGGCTTCGATTATCTCTGGGAGGTTGTGGGGCTGGAGCCATGGCAGCTTGCGCTCGGCTCCTCGGAGATGTACCACCGCGCGCATATGGCGATGTACGAGCGTCATCGCCCGGACATCATCTGGTACTCCGGTGGAGGATACGGTCCCGAGGATCCCGTCCTTCTCTCTGAGGACTCCGAAAACTGGACGGTGCGCAACCCGAACTCCGGACGGGATTATCTGGTCAACAAGACCGGCCTCGGCCTGACAGCTCTTCAGCCCAGGGAAGAGAAGATAGAGGCCGCCAGGGGCATCCACTCGCGGGAGGATGCGGACCGGGTCGTCCCGGAGTTCACGGGCTGGGGAGAGACTTATCTGAACGGGCTGCGGCGTCTCATCACGGAACTGGGAGACCGCGCCCTGGTTCTCCCCAACTATTGCACCAGCTATATCGCCACCTGCTACACACTCGGCTTCGAGCGCAGCATGGAGATGATGCTGACGGACCCGGACCTGTTCCTCTACATCTGCGAGCGCCATCGGGCAGGTGAGGAGCTCAGAATGCGTGAGCTGGCGGAAGCTGGCTGCGAGGCGGTGCTCATCGCGGATGCCTGGGCCTCCTGCGATATCATCTCCCCCGAAATGTTCCGCCGTTTTGCGCTACCGTATCAGGCGTCCTTTGCGGAGGCCTGCCGGAAGGCCGGGCTGAAATGCATTCTGTGGAACGAGGGGGATGTCATCCCGATTCTGGACCTGGAGGCGCAACTCGACTACGACGCCTTTGCATTCGAGCAGCCGCGTAAGACCTTCGCCGTGACGGTCAAGAAAGTCCGCCAGGTGTTCGGCGCTGATCGCTGCCTGATGGGGAATCTGGACTCGGAGGAGCTTCTCGCCCGGAACGATCCCTCCAGCATCCGGGCCGCCGTCTGGCAGCAGATACAGGACTCAGGGCCCGGCGCGCCGTTCATCGTGAGCACGGGCAGCCCGCTTCCCAGCGGGACGCCTCCTGAAGCTGTGGACACCGCTCTCACTGCTGCGCGCGAGTTCCGCTGGTAGGTAGGGGATCAGTCCGAGGCCGGGTCCGGCGCCAGCTCCAGAACAGCTTCAGGAAGGCTGGTCTGGCGCACGGCCTCCTGCGCCCGTTCCAGCACCAGAGTCCGGAGAGCTCCCCAGACGTCGTCCCTGCCCAGATCCTTCCAGTAAGACAGGAACTCCTTGTAGCGTTGCTGGCGGAATGCCTGGCGGTCTGCGCGGAGCGCCTCCAGCCCTGGCAGCAGGCGGCGGGCCGGAGCCTCTGAGCCGCAGTATTCGCGGGTGCGCGCGCGCTCCTCTGCGATGAACACCGGGAGCTGCTCCGCCCACACGTCCGCGTCGTGGATGTCACCCAGCATCTCCTGAACCGTTTTGACCACCTGGATGTGCTTCTTCATCTCGCCGTTGTAAAGCGGCTCGAAGATCTCCATCGTGTAGCGCAGCCGCTTGGCCGCGATCCGCATGCAGTGAAGTTGGGTGATGTGCTCCGGCTGATGGATGTAGACCTCGTAAGCCAGCATCTCTTCCAGCCGCAGCGTGATCATCTCGCACGCCCGCCGGTACATCCAGGGCGAGGTCTCCGGCGTCTGATTGACCCGTGCCTCCACAAGACGCTGCAGCAGAGTCTCTTCCATATCCCTGAGGACTCCGCCGGATTCCAGCCGGTCGAGCGTCCTGATCACGTCAGCCTGGAGCGCCTGCCGGCGTTGTCTTAACCGCAGCAAGAGCCGCTCCACGCCGCGCCGCTCGCGCTGGGTTTCGATGCGGCTGAGGAACTCCTCCACAAAGGCGATTTGCACGTCCGTGTCGCGGGCCGCGCCGAGCGCGCGGGTGATCCGCTTGATCCGGCGGTTCCAGCGCCCCATCTGGGCGGCGGGGAAGCAGGGTTCGAAGATGGAAAAGGCCGCGCGCAGCCGACGGGAGGCGACTCGCATCCGGTGAACATATTCCAGGTCTTTTGCCTCCCGGACGCCGGCTATCTCACGCGTGAGGGCCTGCAGGCGCTTCTGAAGCACCTGTGCTCCAAAGAGGCAGAAGCTCTCGTCGCAGTGCCGTTCTCTCTCCGCCATCGCTTGCCGCGCCGGGGACGACCCGGCTCTCTCCCATTTCCAGTGTCGCATGGAAGTCACGGACGCGGCAAATGGGAAAGATCCGTGTCTCGCGTCAGGCGGGCTGGCGCGATGCGCTCAGCGCCGTCTGGATCATCACGAACTCGCCGACGTTCTCCATTGTCAGAAGGCCCACCAGACGGCCGTTGCTGGTGACCGGCATAGTGTGGCAGGCGCACTCCTGCAGCTTCGTGAATGCGCTTTCCAGCGTTTCGGACTCCTCGACCTGCCGGAATTCCCTGTGCATCACCTCGCTGACGGGAGTATCCTGAGGCATTCTGGCCAGCGCTGTCAGGAGATCCTGGCGGGTAAGGATTCCAACCACCTCGTCTCCCATCACCACCGGGAAGTCCTGTTGAGTGCCGCTCAGAATGAGCTCCACAGCTTTCGCCAGAGTGTCTCCCGGCTGCAGCGTGCTGAACTGGGTGATCATGGCCCGGCTCACGGGAATGTCGGCCATGACAGTGCGCATCTGCACCTGTGCGGCTTCCTGGCCCGCCCCCACCCAGACAAAGAAGGCGATGAGAAGCAGCAGCGGATTGGTGAACAAGCCAAGGAACGCAAAGCCAATCGCCATCGCCTGCCCGATGGAGGCCGCCAGCAGTGTTGCGCGGGTGTAGTCCATCCGGGTGGCCATCAGGGCGCGCAGAACGCGGCCGCCGTCCATCGGAAACGCCGGCAGCATATTGAAGAAAACCAGGAAGAGGTTCACCATCAGCAGGCGCTCGACAAACGCATCGGCGCCCATAATGCCCACTTCGTGCAGTGGCCTCCACCAGTCCGCAACGAGCAACCACGCCAGGAGAATGGCGGCGATGAGCACATTGACGGCAGGTCCGGCAAGCGCTATCCAGAGCTCCTGCATCGGCTCGCGCGGCATCCGTTCCAGTCGCGCCACCCCGCCGATCGGCAACAGGGTGATCTCCTTGGTCTGGATGCCGAACCTGCGGGCCGCCAGCGCGTGACCGTATTCGTGCGCAACCACGCAGACGAACAGTGTCACGATGAACGCCACCGCCGCCAGCGCCGCGGTTGTCCCTGCTCCCTGTATAAGGAAAGCGATAGCGACGAATGCCAGCAGTACAAAGAACGTCGCGTGAACGTAGACGCCGATGCCGGCGAACTCCGCGATTTTATAGGACCATCTCATCTCATCACCACGCCTGCTTCCGTTTCAGTCAAAGTCGAACAGATCTCCCAAGAAGGAGCGGCGCTTCCCCGGATGCCTGCGCCTTGGCTCATCATCGTCGTAAGACCGCTCCGGCTCCCGGCTGCGGAAGCCTTTCTCATCCCTGTAGCCCCGATCCTCGAACTCTCCCGCTGAGCGTTCGATGATCTTGTCAAGCTCCCCCCGGTCCAGCCAGACACCGCGGCATTTCGGGCAGTAGTCTATCTCCACGCCGTGCCGCTCGGACATATTCAGCTCCACATCACAGACAGGACATTTCATCTTTTTCAGTTTCCCCCAGGGTTTTGGTGATACGGGACGCGCGCCTTCGAGCGCGGTCTTCATAGCCAGAACATTTTCCGGGGGCTCCGGGTTCCGCAACGAGCGTTCCGAAGAAGAGGGGCCGCGGATCAACACCGCGGCCCACTCGGTTGGGATTCCTGTCTGGGAAACGTTAGAACTCCAGAGAAACTGTGCTGGACAGGAAGAAGTCTGTGTCCGCCACTCCTACGAGGATGCGGAAGGGTTGCCGGCGATGGCTGTAGCGCAGACCGAAGTTGAAATCGTCGCCGTCATACTCGCCGATCACCGAGAACCGCTCGTCCAGGAACAGCTCGGCTCCGCCGATGGGATCCTCGCGGTAGATCCCCGTTCCGTAGCCCAGGTGCAGACGCAGCCCGATGCTCTGCTCTTCCAGTCCCTTCGGGGCTCCCAGGATGTCGGTTGATGCCACGATGTAATAGCTGTCATCGTAGACGTCGAAAGGATCAATGGCGCCCAGGCCCAGCTGGAACCACCCGATGTTGCTCGGGATCACGTTGATCTTGCCTGAGACGATGGCCTTATTGCTCCGGCCGTCCTGATCCACGATGGTTGCGCCGATCTCGGCATAGTCGGTGATGCCGTAAGAGACGCTTGCGGCCCGCTCGTTTTCGCGCAGCGCAACGCCATACTGCGCATTGTCTTGCACTGCCACGAACGCCGTCGGCACTCGAAGCAGTCCGGTGGGGCCGTGGAACGTGTTCATCCGTGTCGCGCGCGGAGTGATATCTTCCTGCGCCGTCACGCTTCCCGCTACGCACGCGCAGGTCAGCGCGGCCAGACTCAGCGTCAGCGCTAAGCGTTGCAGTTTCATTGTCTCCTCCTCCTGGATCTTCATCGATGAACGACGCGCAAACGCAGAGTCTCTGCCGCCTTGCCGTTGCTTACCCTTCAGCGTCAGCCTACGGGCGAGGCAGTCCCCTTGCAGTCTGCCGCGCGTCTACGGACGTTTCGCCGTGCGCGCGGTTTTTCCTCCGACGGCGCTCGCTTTTATCGCCTCAACCTCAGCCTGCCGCGCGTAGTCTATGGCCTCGCCCAGCAGGCGGGCGGCTTCCTGCGGACTGTGGAAGCCCATGCTGTTCTCGGACTGCACGTAATCCCAGCGCATCTGCGCTTTCCTGTGCAGGCTGCGGGCCTTCTCCAGCGCGGCATCGCCTGCGCCTGCGTCGCTGGCCGTCTTGATTGCGCGGACTGCGGCGATGATGGCCTCCTCCGACCGGTCCATCAGCTTCCGCGTGCGCATCTGGATGGCCAGTACCCGGGACTTCAGTTCATCCTCGCTCCAGCGGTGGCAGGTCTGGCACGCCGCGGCAACGTTGACCAAAGGACTTCGCACCCAATGGTCGGAGATCTTCTGGGAACCCACGCGCTTGAATGGCATATGGCAGTCCGCGCAGGAGACTCCGCTGCGTGCGTGGATGCCGGTGCTCCACAGCTCGAAATCCGGGTGCTGCATCTTGATCAGCTTCGCTCCAGATTCCGGGTGTACCCAGTCATGGAAGCCTTCCTCATCGTAATAGCGCTCCATGTCGTCCAGGGTGTATCCGTGCTTCCACGGGAAGTGCAGAAGGGGGTTCTTTTTGCTCTCGAAGTAGTATTCAACGTGGCACTGCGCGCAGACGTAGGAGCGCATCTCCTGCCGGGTGGCCTTCTTAATGTCCACGCCCCGCTTCTCCATCGCTTCGATGAACGCCGGGTTGGCGACGCGCAGATCCATGGTCTTGGGGTCGTGGCAGTTGAGACAGCTGATGGGGTGCTTCACGTCCAGCTTGTACATATTCGTATTGTAGAAGGCGTTCGGACCCATCTCCTTCCACAACCGGACGTTGTCGCTGCTCTTGCAGCTCATACAGGTTCCCGGCTTGTTCTGGCCCAGGCGCTTGATCTCTTTCACGTCAACGAGCGACCAGCCGTGCCCACGCTCGTCGTTATATTCGATGCTGAACGGGTAGCCGGCATAAAGCTCCTTGAGGCGCGGATTCTCCGCCAGCTTGTCGCGCTTGCCCGACCCTCCGAACATCGTGTTCCCGTAGTCCGTGGTGGTGTTCTTCCAGGCGTCGTACTGGTCGGGAAAGTTCTTGCCCCAAACGGCCGGATCCGTCTCAAATTCCCCGATCTCCACCACCCTGAAGAAGCGGTCGCGCGCTTCCTGCTTCTTCTCGAAGATGTTGGCCAGCAAAGCCAGGACCCCGAAGGTCAGGATGGCGGCCAGGGCGAGGATGATGACCAGGTTGCGCTTGTTTGCCATGGACGTGACCTCTCTTGTCATCTCTGATGGCCCGCGCGCACGTGGCACGACAGGCAGGAAAGCTCGTCGGGACTCCCGTGGATGGCCCCCACCAGGTGCTCGTGGCAGCGGCGGCAGTTCTGCTCCACGATCCGCCGGTTGGATGGGCTGATACGGATGGGCTCGTGGAAGTTACCCAGGGTGAAGTATGTGCTGTGCTTGATGCCGTTCGTAGCCTTCACTAGGTATTTGGCCATCTTGGGGTGGGGGGTGTGACAGTCGTTGCATACGGCGGCCGAGCTGTGGCTGGATGCATACCAGGCGTCCAGTTGCTCGCGCATCACGTGGCAGTTGACACAGGTCTCCGGTGTATCCGAAAGATAAGAAAGCCCGCGGGCATACAGGAAGGTGAATCCTCCTGTTCCCAGCAGCAGCCCGGCCAGGGCTGCCGCCAGTTTCTGCATTGCGGTGACCGTCATTGTGTCGCTGTCTCCGGGGGCCGACACTTCCGGGATGGCTCCGCCTATCGGTTGCGTCCTGATTCGCGCTCCCGACTGCCGGCTTTTCATAACTATGCGCTGGCCGCTGCGGAAAATCCTTGATCCAGGTCAAGATGGAGCACGTGCGGGGTCTCCGGAAGTTTCAGGCTGCGAAGGGATTGTTTTCTCTCTCTTGCCCGACCGTGGTCAGGGGACCGTGGCCCGGCAATAGCAGGGTGTCCACCGGTAAGCTCAGGATCTTCTCCCGCACGTTAGCGAGAAGCCGTTCATACGAGATTCTGGCCCCGCCGATGGATCCCGCGAAAAGGGCATCTCCCGTGGCTGCGGCCCCGGGGGCACTGCGGAAGCCAGTGACGTGAAAGGTCAGCCCGCCTGGACTGTGCCCGGCGGTCTCCAGGACCTCAATGGAGAGGGACTCCATCTCCACAACGTCGCCCTCCCGCACGGCCTGACCTCCCGGAACGGGTTCAGCAGGCGAGCAGAGCACCACCGGAGAAAAGGCGCTGCGCACCTGCTCCAGGACGGCGATATGGTCGCCGTGGGTGTGGGTCAATCCCACGAACCGGAGGCTGAGTCCAAGATCCTCCACCGCGCTGCGGATCGCACCGAAGTCGGTTCCCGTGTCGAAGAGCGCCGCGTGCAGACTGGTGTCATCCCAGACGAGATACGCGTTGACGCTCATACCGCCGTAGCGGGACTCGATGCGCCGGATGCAGCCCCATCGCGCCGGCGCTTCCGTTTGTGGGGCGTAGCTTCCGGCGGCGATCTTCGCGAGTGCATCGTATTTGAGTGATAGCGCCGCGGCCAGGCGCTTCAGCGCTTCGTCCGGCGGAGTCAGCTCATATGATTCGATCTTGCCGAGATCCTGCGCGCTGATGCCGGTCCGCGCGGCCAGCGTTTGCAGATCAAGACCCAGTCCCCGCCTTGCCTTAGCGATGATGTCTCCCAGGTTGTCTTCAAGCTGCATAGTGAGTGTTGCTTCTTCGCGTCCACGTGGTGTCCCTTCACTTGCGAGCCCCTGGCCGTGCGCCGGAAAGAATCCGGAACAATTCATGTGAAGAAATCGTAATACAAGTGGAACGAGCAAGTTGGAACCTTTTCTCCTTTCTGCTGTCTCAGAAGCAGCGCAAGTCCGGCGTTGCTGAACCGATTGCCCCTCGCAGCAAGCGAGGGGCTTTTTTATTGCAGGCCGAGTAAGTCCCCGTATTTTTGCCGGTTTTCTGAAACTTAATCCCTGGAAGGCGCGCGCGGGCGTATAATAGTCTTGCCTGGAGTCCGGAAGGCACCTGGCATTGATCGTGATAGTTGGGGCAAGTCGCGTCCTGCAAGTAACGTGCGCCTGAGATGCGCAACGAGGGCGGAGACGCGGCGCCCGGAAGGAGAAAAGGAGATGAACCTCACCGCGATTGCGCGCGGGGTGGGGTGCGTGCTGATTGCAGCCGGTATCGCAGTTGGCTGCAGCGCCCCAGCCTCCGCTAACGTCTACGCATCGGCCCTGAAGCCGCTGGCTCCCGACACGTTCTCGTTCATCCTCAACGAAGATGCCACGGCCGGAGTCACCATGCAAGTCTGGCAGGTTGGCGGAGGGATGGTGTATTCCGAGAACCTGGGCACGCTTGGCAAGGGGACGCACACCTGGACCTGGAACGGGACGGGGGCAACTCCGGGCAACACCTACAAAGCCCGAATCGTGGCTTCCAGCACCGGGTTCAGCAGCTGGACCCAGATCAGCCAGGATTCCACGTCCACGTCGTTTTATGTCCCAGTTGGCGTGTCGGTCTTCAAGAACATGAACAGCCCCAAGTTCGGGACCATCTACGTCTCGAACGGCCAGGGGGGCACCACCGCTTTTGGCCGACCCACCACCAGTGGCATCTATGCCCTCAACGCCGATGCCTCCGAGATCGGCTTCTTCACAGGAGGCAAGGATTGGGGAGCTGCCGGTAATTCCTCGCCGTTCAAGAGCACCATCGGGCCGGACGGGCACCTGTACGTCGCGGACTTCTCGAATGACCTTGTCTGGGAGTTCAACGATGACCTGTCGTCCGTCACCCAACTGATCGACGCATCCAACAAAACCCCCAATCAGTATGTCGAAAGCGTCTGGGTTGAGGGCACGCAGGCTGACGGCAACCGGAAGATCTACCTGGTCGACAGCAACTACTACGGCGGCGCGCCTGGCCGGAAGGGCTTGATAATGTATGACCTGGGCGCCAACGCGACGGCGACCCCTGGCGACATCGGCACGCAATACATAGGCCCGAATTACTTTGCGTTCTACCCGAGGGACGTGGAGCGCGATAGCGCTGGCAACTGGTATATGAACCAGTATCGCGCATCTGTGAATCAGGCGCCGGCCATCACGAAATTCCTGGACGGCCCCCCTCCTATCAACACTCCGGCCTGGGAGACCGATATCACCAAGTACACTTATGCCTACGGCATCTCTCTGTATGAACCAGCCGGGTGGGTAGCCTATGGCCACTACAGCACCGGCGAGGTGTTCATCTTCGATATGAACACAGGTGCGTTCGTTGGCAGCTTCGATGCCGGCAGCCGCATTCGCGATATCGCCTTCGATGCGGCAGGCAACCTGTATACTGTGGACAACATCACGGAATGGCTGCGCATCTGGTCCCCGGCCGGTGCGAACAGCTTCACGACTGAGAGCTGGTTCGAGATAGTCCCCGAGCCGGCTTCCGTGATTGCGCTTGGAGCGGGATTGGTCTCGCTGCTGGGTCTGCGCAGGCGCAAAGCCTGACACAGTTCAGGCGCCTCGAATAAGAAAAGGCCGGTCTCGGCAGAGGCCGGCCTTTTGTCTGCTCTTAAACTAAGACAGACGGATGTCTATTCTGCGACGCGCGAGAACATCACCACAGTCACCGTGTCCAGGGGCGTTACGGGGCGGTCGTAGATCCGGGAGAGCAGAGAGCAGACGTCCTCCATCTGACGGAACTCCGGGTTCTCCTTCTCCACCTCGCGGCGCGTCAGCGCGCTGATGGGCTTGACGGTAACTTCATCTATGATAGCGGTGAACAGCTTCTGGCGCGGCCCGTAGCGCCGCCCCACAGTGATCCAGACCAACTGCCCGGGCTGATACTTCCCGGATTTGTCTCCCAGACGTATGGTGGCCGTCTTGCGGCCTTTGCGAAGGATGTCTCCGTAAAGCTCCGTGTAGAAGTTGATGGCGAAATTGGGCAATGCAGCCGTCCCATGTTCCTGAGGTGGCCCCTGCGATGGGGGCGGTCTGATTGTAGCTTTCGGGTGCCGTCTGTGTCAACCACAGCCGGGGTGGGCCGTAGCCAGCGTCAGCCCGGTTCCTGCGAAGACCGGAACGGAGTCAGACCGCCTGATGCCGCAGCAAGGAGGCGGGCGGCGTCGAGTTCGGAGGCTTGTACGCGGCCCAGGGAGACTGCCTCCTCGGGCGGCAGGTACCCGGTCGCGAGCTGCGTGAATGTCTGGATGCTGCAGTGCAGCTCCGGTCCCACCTTGCGACTCGGGACGGCCTGTCCGTTGCAGACCTCGAAGCTCCCGGAATACTCACCGAACAGCGGATCGCTGACCCTCAGCGTGAGGCGTCCTTCCACACCCGGCTCCCAGCCGGTCGCCTGCAAGAACCCCGGCACATCCAGAATTCGGGCCATCGCGCCGCAACACAGGCTGCGGGAGACAGCACGCGGCTCATCCCAGAGGCAGTGCGGCAACCGGTTAGGCGCGCAACCGAAGTTGATCTTTGCGCATCCGGGAAGACGCGCGAGCAGAGCTTGCAGCAGGCTTCCGAGTGCTACGGTGTCGGAATAAAGGGTATCGGAGGCGTTCACGAGAAGAGTGCCATCTTCCTCTTCTGCCGTCCGCCAGAGCATCAGGGCGGATACTTTGCCATCCCGCCAGAGCGCCGTGGCCTTGAGGGTTCCGCAGAAGACCGGCTCGCCTGGATTGCCCTTTAGTGATGTGCGGTCTGCCACGAATCGCAGCCACCAAGCGCGCGAGCGGTCGCCCATTCCGTTGAAGCAGCGGGCTTGAGAGGTGTAGAACTCCATCACGCTATCCAGGTCGGCGAACATAACGTCACGGGCTTCGGCCTCGGCGGCAATATGTCCCAACACGTCGGCCGTTGCAGTTACAAGCACTCCATCGTTGGCCAGCTCCCATCCCAGCTTCCGGTAGTAGCGGTATGAGAAGGGCCAGAGATAGCTGATGAGGACCCCTCGCTCCCGGGATGCCTGTAGCGCGGCCCGGAGCATCGCTTCGGCGTAACCCTTGCGGCGCTCTTCCGGCAACGTCGCCACTCCTCCGACAAATCCTCCCTGAATGGAGCGACCTCCGGCAAACACGCGTTGCGGGGGAGCAACGCAGCTGGACACCAGTCGGCCGTCCTCATAGACGCCCCAGATGACCCCGGGGCCACAAAGCTCCTCTGTACGATGCCAGCCCGCGCGCCAACTTCCCGGCTCGCAGTCGAAGGCCGTGGTGGCCACATCAGCCCCCGCGTCTATTTCATCCCCGTGCAGAGTCCTGACTTCCATCGGTTGGCTCCGCCCGGTTCCGCTTCTTCCCGTACACCGCAGTCTCCTCTCTCAGGCGAGCGGAAGCGGTGCGCATTGGCCTTTCCAGCAGGTCTGGCGGCGGAGCGGCCTAGGTAATTTGACACTGTGGCGCAAAACGTGATATCATCTTCCGGCACTCACAACTGAACCCACATCCCCGTCCCGGCTCTGTTCGCCGACGATTCTTCGGTTCCCTGGCTTGCGTTCCCAACTGCGACCACACTCGCCCGTGGCGGGAGAACGCTCGTGGCCGGCGGGGAAATACCTGGCAAAGGAGGTGGGCAGAACTGGACGTGCACTTACAGCAGAAAGCGAAAAAGGTCCTGGCTGCTGTTGTGGCGGCTGGGATAGTGACGGCGGCGACAGCGGGCTATGGCCTGCTGGCCGGTCCACAGGAAGAGCGGGAGATCACGCTCCTGGTGGACGGTCGGACCGCATGCCTCAGAACAACGGCGGCGACGCTTGGCGAAGCTCTGAAAGAAGCCGGTGTCTCCGTCGGCCCCAGTGACAAAGTCTTCCCCGATCCCGATGTTCCTGTCACCAATGGCCTGAGGGCCCGCGTTATGCGCATTGAAGTCCGCGAGGTAACGGTGCAGGAGCAGATTGCGCGTCAGACCGTGCGGAAGGCGACCAGCTCGCTCCGTCCCGGTCATTCCCGCCTTTCGGATCCGGGAGAGGACGGGCTGCAGAAGGTCACATATCGTCTGACGTATGCTGACGGCAAGCGCGTGATGAAGGAGCGTTTGTCTTCCGAGGTCATCCGTCCCGCAAGGCCGCGAGTGGTGCTCTACGGGAAGGGCTCTCCGCTTCCTTCCCGCGGCTTTTTCAGCCGGAAGGTGCTGGTCATGACCGCCACCGCTTATGATCCGGGCCCCAGATCCTGCGGCCCGCACGCCAACGGGCGGACTTCCACCGGTATGCGGGCCGGTAGGGGCGTGGTGGCGGTGGACCCGCGAGTAATTCCGCTTGGAACAAAACTCTACATTGAGGGCTACGGTTTTGCGGTTGCTGGCGACACGGGAAGCGCCATAAAAGGTGCCAAGATAGATTTAGGGCACGAAAGCTACTCTGCGGCGCTGCGCTTCGGCCGCCGGCCGGTGGTGGTCCACATCATCGAAGACTGACTGGCAGCTCCCCGGCGCGGCTCCCCCCCTTGCCGGCCGGGGTCATAATCCCCCTGTGAGCGAAACCGTAAATCCCGCCAGTCCTTCGTCCGTTCGTCGTTTCCTCGCAGGCAGGAGGATCCGCCCAAGCCGCAGGCTGGGGCAGAACTTCCTGACGGACCGGGGGGTGGCGGGCCGCATTGTCGCCGCCAGTGGACTACAGCCCGGCGAGAGCTGTCTGGAGATCGGGGCGGGACTGGGAATGTTGACCGAGGCCCTTGCGGCGGCCGGGGCCCGCGTCACGGCAATCGAGGTGGATGCCCGCCTTGCGCAGGCGCTTTCTGAGCGGATGGCCGGGCGCGCCAACGTTAGCGTGGTGCGTTGCGACTTCCTGAAGATGGATCTCGGTGCGCTGCTCTCTTCCTTGGGCCGACCGGTCCGCGTGGTGGCGAACATCCCTTACAGTATCACCTCGCCCATCATCGAGCGTCTCCTGGAGCACCGGACGGCGATTTCCGGAATTGCTTTGCTGGTGCAGAAGGAGGTTGCCGAGCGGGTGTCTGCCTCCCCTGGCTCCAGGCAGTATGGCAGCCTGTCCGTTTTCTGTCAGATGTTCACCGAAGCCCGTGTGGCTTTCGCTGTGCCGCGCCATCTGTTCTATCCTGAGCCGGCAGTGGAGTCCGTCCTGCTGCTCATGACTCCGCGGGAAACGGGGCTCACTGCGGAGCGGGAGAGCGCCGCGCTCAGACTGGCCCGGGCCGCCTTCACGCAGCGGCGCAAGCGCGTGGTGAATCCCCTCTCGGACCTGCTTGGCATTCCTAAGGATAAGGTGGAAGACGCAATAAGGCGGGCGGGGCTAGACCCCGCCCGCCGTGCGGCAGAACTAAGTGTAGCGGATTTGGTCAGGCTGGCGAAACTCCTGCTGCCATCAGTCTCCGGCCCGGTCTAGCCCTGGCCGTGAAGGGCGCGGTAATACCGCTCCTCCACCTTACCCCAGTCCACCACGTTCCACCACGCGCTGATGTAGTCAGCCCGCCGGTTCTGATACTTCAGATAATAGGCATGCTCCCAGACGTCCAGTCCCAGAATGGGGATGATGCCCTGCATCCACGGATTGTCCTGATTGGGGGTGCTGTAGCACTCTAGTTTCCCGCGCTTGACCGCCAGCCACGCCCATCCTGATCCGAATCGTCCCTTGGCCTCGCGCTCGAACTTGTCGCGGAACTGAGCGAAAGAGCCGTATGTCGCTTCCAGCGCTTTGCGCAGGGCTCCGCCCGGTTCTCCCCCGCCGTTAGGAGACATAATCTCCCAGAAGAACGCGTGATTGATATGCCCGCCGCCGTTGTTGCGGACGGCTGCAGGAAGGTTCTCCGCCCCTCGCCGCATGATCTGTTCGATGGACATCCGCTCTATGGGAGTTCCCTTCACCGCCGCGTTCAGGTTGGTGACATAGGCTGCATGGTGCTTCGAATGGTGAATCTCCATCGTGCGGGCGTCAATGTGCGGTTCAAGCGCATCATACGGGTAGGGGAGATCGGGAAGGGTGAAAGGTCCGCTATCCTGGGCGGAAACCCGGGATGCCGGGAGCATGCTCCCGAGAGCCGCTGCTCCGGCTGCAGCCGCAGCACCCTTCAAGAAAAGCCGTCTATCCATAAGTGTGCTCATAGAAGCCTCTAACCTCCGCGAAAGGGTCGCAATCATTACGACGAACGCATCCGGCAGGAAAAGGTTCCCGCGGAACGGGGCGAGGCTAGCCGGAGAGCTCAGATGCTATGGCGGGAGGTTCGGCGCAATAGCGCCTAGATGCCGCCGCCCAGGTCCGGCTCAGCCAGAAGGCTTGCCTTGCGTGTCTCGCCCTCCTGATAGGTGACCAGGGAGTACGGAGGGACCGACTCCAGCAGCCAAACGTTGCCTCCGATGACCGAACCCCGGCCGATGACCGTGTCTCCGCCCAGAATGGTGGCTCCAGCGTAGATCGTGACATCATCCTCGATGGTGGGATGGCGCTTGCCGCCCTTGACGATGTTGCCGTCCTTGTCCTTCTTGAAGCTTTTGGCCCCCAGGGTGACGCCCTGATAGATCTTCACCCGGTCTCCGATGATTGTGGTCTCGCCGATGACTACGCCGGTGCCGTGGTCGATGAAAAAGAATTCGCCGATCTGCGCGCCGGGGTGAATATCAATTCCTGTGGCGGAGTGCGCTATCTCCGTCATCATTCGGGGGATGAGCGGCACTTTCAGGTTGTAGAGTGTATGCGCCAGACGCTGCACGGCGATGGCCGTCAGACCGGGATAGGCCAGAATAACCTCCTCGCCGCTGACGGCTGCCGGGTCTCCCTCATAGGCCGCCTGCACGTCCAGCGCCAGTCGCCTTCTGGTCTCCGGGATGGACTTCAGGAAACGGCAGACGATCTCTTCCGCATCGGAGCGGGATACGCTTTCGCGTCCACCGTAGCGCAGACTGCGCTCCACTTCGGCGATCAGCCTTTCCGCCAGGGACGTGATGCGCGCTCCCACCACGTATTGCACCGCCGAGGATCGCAGCCCGTCGTCCTCGTAGAACCCGGGAAAGACGAGCTTCAGGAGATCATCGGTAATCCCCTGGATGGCCTCACGGTTGGGCAGGTTGGCGCCTTCAAGATGATTGATGCCACCCAACTCGCGGTAGGAAGCCAGGAGTCCCTCCACGATCTCCGGTATCTCTCCGCATTCCTCGCGTCCGGGGATGTCCGTGTGTTCGGCAAACATGTTCGCGTCACCCTCTCCCAGCAGCCGGTGGTCCCTCCGGCGCCGCGGGCGGATCTTCGCCCGTCACCGCAGGGTATCACCAAGGGGCGGCCTTCCGCTACGGTCCCATGCCCGGGCCCGTCGGTGGCAAAAGAGGGTCTATCCCGGCCAGCATCATCCCCTGACCGCGCGAGCGGTGGACGTCCTGGGTCGGGCGGTCTTCCGGGTCGCGGAACTGGATCAGGAGGGTGGTTCGCGCCTCCGAACTGGTGTTGATTCCAGATCCGTGAATCGTCAGGTAGCTGAAGAAGAGCACGTCTCCGGCTTTCGCTGGGCAGCTTACCGCTTGGTCGAGCGGATACTCTTGGGGCGGCAAATGCCAGCCCCCTTCGGCGGAATGCTCCAGGGGGCCCAGCTTGTGACTACCCGGATAAACACGGACGCATCCCTTCTCCTCCGGGGCGTCGTCAAAGAAAAATATAGCCGCCATCATCGTGTGGCGCTCGTGCGGGAAGTAGGGGTAGTCCTGGTGCATTGGAAAAGGAGAGCCCTTCTCGGGAGGCTTGATGAACATTTTGGTATGGTGAAGCTGCACGTTCGGACTGCCCAGCAAGTCGGATGCCGTCTCAGTAAAGCGCGGATCCACAAGCAGACGCGTAAAAGCCGCCGAATGGAACTGCGCGTCGTGGCAGTGCAGGATCACCGTGCTGTTTGCTGCCGGTACGGCCTCGCGGGCGCTGCCCCAGGTGGCGTCAATGTTGCGCTCCCGGCTGAGCCGTTCCGCCAGCGCGTGACACTCGCGCCGGTAAGCGGCGGCTTCATCAGTTGTCAGAAGACTGGGCACCAAGAGAAAGCCATTCTCCCGGTAGAAGGCGATCTGTTCGGATGAAAGCATTTACTCGTCCTCCTGCCATCTCCTCTATTGCGCAATGGCCGCTTTCCTGGCCCGGCTTGGTCTGGCTGCTGGAATGGCAACAAAGATTGACGCCGGCTTTGAGCGCCTGCCGGCACGCAAGGATTGCTCTCACGGGGGGGGCGGGAGGGAAAAGCCCCGCGCATTCGTGCCAGCACAAATCATTATTACCTCTGTGACCGCTTGCGCGCTGCTGATACTCCACAGAGCCTGCCTCGCCTGCAATGCGTAGCAGTCCGTCGGCCCGGCGATCGCATGTGTCGCCTTGTCAAAAATAGCAAAAAGTCCAGGCGGCCGGACCATCGCGGCGGCGACTATTCGGACAGACGGCCAGACCGATCGAGAAGTGCGCTAAAGCTTCAGCAACGGTTCGGGCCGGGAAGGGCGACCGTTCGCGGCGCGGGAGGTGTGAGCGGGAGGCAACAACAAGATTGCACCCGGGGAAGACGAGAACAGCCTGCTGATTCCAGCTCGGGGCATTGTCGATAACGCCGTGTTGCCTGGGCCGGTCAGTCAAAGTCGGCGGGCAGAGACGGGTTGCGGTAATGCTCCAGCATGCGGAGCACCTGGGACTGCGTGGTCCGGTTGATGGAAAGAGGCGGCAGTTCAAGCGGGTCGAAGAAACCCACTTCCTCGATCTCACGATCCGGCGACGGGCTGCCGCCGACGATCTCACACAGGAAGAACACCTTGTAAATACGCCACGGGCAGCGGGGATGACCCTGAGCGTCGCGGTCCAGAATGGCAGCCAGCTTCAGGATGCGTCCCTCGAATCCGGACTCCTCCCGGAGCTCCTTCAGGGCCGCCTGAGAAGGGGTTTCCCAGACATCGGCCCAGCCTCCCGGCAGGGTCCAGAGCCCGTCGGCCTTTTCCCGCACCAGCAGCACCTTCCCCTCTCGGAAGGCCGCCGCACGGACGTCTACCTTCGGGGTGGCGTATCCCTCTTCCGAGGCGAAGAGTTCGCGCACCCGTTGCGGGGCCTCTCCTGAAAAGCGGGCCATAAACTCCGCGCAGAGATCGCGGATCTGCTCGTAGCGGTCGCGGTCGTAGGGATCTCTCACATAGGCCAGGCCGCTCTGTGCAATGGCCTGAACTCGAAGGACCCAATCCAACCAGTCTGGAGCGGCCATCAGTTGCCTCTCTTTGAGTCACTATCGGCCGCCGGACCGGCCAGTTGGCGCACGGAATCCGCAAAACGCTCGAACTCACTACGAATGCGGAAGGCCCGGGCCGGGACCACGTGGGCGGCGACAGCGTTCAGATAGATGAAAAGATGATCCGCCGATCGCGCAATCCGCTCAACGGATTCCCAGCGGGTCTGGGTGCGCGTGCTCGGACCTTCATCCGTCACCCCCTCGGATGAGACGGTCATTACGTGGCGCCCCAACAGCGCTCTGTTCCGGCCTTCGCCATACATTCTCTGAACGCTGCGGCGGATCTGCCGGGCTAGAAACAGAGGGGCCGTCAGGATCCACATCGCCGAAACGGCTGCCAGGGCGACGGCGAAGGAGTGATTCGCATCGCCCCCCACAAACGCCTCGAAGCCCAGCGCAAGTCCCATCCAGATGGCAGGCGGCAGGAACATATGTCTCAGCCTGGCACGCCGCCCGGCCGGCGAACGCCGGAAGTGATACTCGTTGAACGCCAGGGCGTCTTCCAGGGTGAAGTCATACTCGAGGCGGAGGGGAGAGCGTCTCCCCTCCACGCTCTTGCGAGTCTTTTCTTTTGCGTTTGCGGTCACTTTCCGCAGATCAGGCCCACGCGCACTTCAGGCGGTCCACCGTCCCCTGCAGCTCCGGGAGCCACCCTTCGTGCGCCTCGAACATATCGTTTACCAGCGCCCAGATCTCGTCCAGCGTCAGCTCAGATGACGTGTGCGGATCCATCATGGCGGCATGGAACACGTGATCCTTGTTTCCGGTCAGCAGCGCCTCCACGGTCAGGATCTGCACGTTCACGTTGGTCTGGATGATCGCCGCGAGCTGAGGCGGCAGAGCGCCCACGCGAACAGGCTGGATGCCGTTACGGTCTATCAGGCAGGGCACCTCCACGGCGCACTCCGCCGGCAGATTGTCAATCAACCCGTCGTTCAGAACGTTCCCGTAGATGACTCGGGGGGTCCCGGTCTCCATGCTGTGGATGATGAGAGACCCATACTCGAGACTGCGCCCGACCGTGATTTCCTGGTCGCCCATCATCTCCTCGCGCATCTTCTCCCAGCCTTCGTTCTGAGCGATGCAACGTCGGATGTACTCGTCTATCGGAATGTTGAACCGCTCAATGAGCTCCGGATGAGACTTCTTGATGAAGTAGGGCACGTATTCGGCAAAGTGCTCGCTGGACTCCGTGACGAAGTAGCCCAGGCGCTTCAGCATCTCATAGCGCACCCGGTTCCAGTCCGGCACTCGACCTTCATCGTAGACCTTGTGGATGAGCGGATAGAGGTCTTCACCGTTACGCTCGAATCGCAGGAAAAAGGCCATGTGGTTGATGCCGGCGCATAGGTAGTTGACCTCCTCGTAGGGCACACCGATGTCGCCGCAGAGCATCATTGCCGTTCCCTGCACGCTGTGGCACAGGCCCACGATGGGAATATCCGTGGCGCGTGCCCATGCGGCGGTGTTCATGGCCATCGGGTTGACGTAGTTCAGGAAGGTGACGTCCGGACAAACGTCCAGCATGTCCGAGGCCATGTCCCACATCAGCGGGATGGTTCGGAGCGCGCGGAAAATCCCCCCGATTCCCAGCGTGTCGGCGATAGTCTGTTGCAGACCATATTTCTTGGGGACCTCGAAATCCGTTACGGTGCAGGGCTTGTAGCCACCGATCTGCACCATGTTGATCGCGTAATCTGATCCCTCCAACGCCTGACGGCGGTCCAGCGACGCTGAGATCTTCGGGTGGGCGCCCAGCGCTGCGGCAACCTTGTTGGCCATAACCTCCGCAACGCGAAGGCGCTCCTCGTCAATATCGTGCAGGGAGATCTCCGAGTCCCTGAGCTCCTCGAACGAAAGAATGTCCTGAAGCAGGGCACGGGCGAAGATGACGCTGCCCGCGCCGATGAGTGTTATCTTTGGCACTGTGTCTCCGGCCCTCTCTCCGAGATGCTTTTGCAGGACGCGTCGGCGTGAATGCCTGCAGCGTCCTCCGCGCTATCTTACAACACTGAGCGCGCCTTCTGCCTCCCGAGCGCTCGCAGGAAAACGGGCCGCCCCTGTGACGAGGCGGCCCGGATTTTTTACACTTCAGTGCGAAACGGTAGTGTATTGTGTGTGCTTACTTGACCACAAACGGCAGCAGCGCCACGTGACGCGCGCGCTTGATGGCGCGCGCCATCATCCTCTGATGCTTGGCGCAGTTGCCCGACGTATGTCGCGGCACGATCTTGCCGCGCTCCGTCAGGAAGCGGCGCAGCCGCGAGACGTTCTTGTAGTCGATGATCTCGATTGCGTCCACGCAGAAGGAGCAGACCTTCCTGCGCCCCCTGCGATACCGTCCGGATCTCTTCGTCGAAGCCATATCTTCAGTCTTTCTCCAGAATCTTCAGCACGCGCGCCAGCGCGCCGCCGGTAAGCTTATTCGTCCACGAACGGATCGTCGTAAGCGTCCGGCACGTCTGCGGGTATGTCGTCAAAGCTGTCTTCCGCTGCGGGAGTCGGCACAGGTTCTCCGGCTTCCGCAGTCCGCGGCCTGTCCAGCGGCCGCACGTTGTCGGCCACCACCTCGGCGCTGCGGCGCTTCACACCGTCCTGCCCAACCCAGTCGCGGATCTGAAGGCGTCCCTCGATGGCCACCAACCGCCCCTTGGTGAGGTAGTTCGCGGCAAACTCGGCCGACTGCCGCCAGCAGACGATGTCAATGAAATCCGTCTGGCGTTCGGCGTCACGGCTGCTGCGAGGCCTGTCCACAGCCAGGCCGAAGCCGGCCACCGGCGTCCCCTGAGGGGTGTAGCGCAGCTCGGGATCGCGCGTCAGACGTCCGATCAGAATGATCCTGTTCAGCAAGGGTGAGCCCTCCTCCCGTTAGAATCAGCGGAAAATGTGGCGACCCGCCTAGGCCTGCTCCTCTTCGGCCACTTCAGTGGCAGGTTCCGCTGCCGCAGGCTCGGGAGCCGTCTCTTCCGCTGGCTCTCCGGCCTCAGCCGTTGCCTCACCTTCTTCGCCGGCAGCCTCGTCAGCCGCAACCTCAGCGGACTCCTCGCCCTCAGCAACGACTTCCTCTGCTTCTTCAACAGCCTCCGGCCGCGGGCTGCGTCCTCTGCGGGCGTCATAATCATCCAGCGTGGGCTCTGGCAGCTGCTCAGGGATCTCGTTCGTGGCCGCAGGGTCCAGTTCGTCCGCGCGGACGATCAGATGACGCAGAGCGTGTTCGGAAAACCGCAGAGCCTGGTCCAGCTCGCCCGTGGCTCTGGAGTCGCCGTTCAGCCTCATCTGGATGTAGATCCCCTCTTTGCAGTGGGCGATCTCGTAGGCCAGCCGGCGCTTACCCCAGGGATTCACGCATAGCACTTCGCCGCCGTTGTCGCGCACGACCTGGCAGAAGCGCTCGGACATGGCGGTGACGTCCTCTTCGGACAGTCCGGGGTGCAGAATGTACAGACACTCGTACTCTCGCAAATGGCTACCTCCCATGGATCGTGTAGTAATCTCACAAGAGCCCGCGGCCGCGAGTGAAGCCCCGGGCGGGAAGTGAAGGCGGCACTGCGTCTGCAGAAGGCCGCGTCCAACAAACGCCCATTATATCGGCCTCCGTCGGGGGCCGCAATAGCCTTAGCGTGGAGGGCAAAAGGGGTGGGGGCGCTTCACCGGCGCAAGTGAAACGCCCCCGGGCGGCTAGCGAGTAGCAAGTCGTCTCGCACGTGCCCCTCCTCGGGAGGGACCGGAGTGAGGAGGCAATCAGTGGTCGCGTCTACGATTCGCATTGTAGAGGGCCGCAGTTGCCTGCCCGTTTCCACCCGGTGAAATTTCCGTTATCCTGTGCTGGCAGGTTCCCGGTTGGTTGCCCGGAGGTCCGGATGCGGAGAGATTACCGATGAAAGACTTACCTCTTGCCAATCCGCTGGATCAGTCCATGGATCCCGACCGTCTGCGGGTTATCTCTGACGTGCTGGACGAGGAGAGTCAGGCGGGAGCCTTCCCCGGTGCGGTATGCGCTGTGTCCAGGGGCGGCAAAGTGGTTTTTCTGAGCTGCTGCGGCACTCTGTCCCCCAGCCGCAACCAGCCCATGAGGCCAGACACCATCTTCGACATGGCGTCGGTAACCAAGCCGATGACCGCCGCGCTGCTGGCCCTCAGGTTGGTGGAGCAAGGAAGGATCAGCCTGCTTCAGGAGGTCTCGGATTTCTTCCCCGACAGAGCATTGCCCCATCTGAGCGGCGTCACTTTGCGTCACCTCCTCACGCACACATCCGGTCTGCCGGCCTGGGTTGATCTTTACACGGGAACGTCCACGAAGGAAGAGGCCTTTGAGCGCTTGCTGTCCTTGCCGCTTGCCGCTGCGCCGGGTGCCCGTTACGAATACAGCTGTCTGGGCTACATTCTGCTGGGCCTAGTCTGCGAGCAGGTGAGTGGTGGATCCCTGCAAGAGATCCTGCGGCGGGACGTGTGGGAACCTCTGGGGATGGTGGACACGGGTTACTGTCCCGCCCCGGAGGTTGCAGAACGCATCGCTTCCACTGCCAACTGTCCGGCCCGGCCGCGCGAGATTGTCGGGGAGGTGCACGACGGGAACGCCTGGAGGCTCGGCGGGATAAGCGGGAACGCGGGCCTTTTTTCGACCGTGCCCGACGTGCTGCGGTTCTGTCACGTGTTGATGGGGTGGGAAGACGGCCCACGAATGCTCAGCCGCCTCACGCTGCGTCGTTATACCACCAGCCAGATCCCACCAGATCTAGGCGGCCAGTCGTTCGGGTGGTTCTGCCAGGGCAACCAGATGCTGCCTTCCGGCGACCTGCTACCCCCGGATCTTTTCGGACACACTGGTTTCACGGGCACGATGGTGCTCGTTTCGCCCTCGGAGGAACTGTGCATCGTGCTCCTCACCAATCGGGTGTGTACGGACAATGATGCGTCAAAAATCCGTCGCACACGTCGTCGCATAACCAATCTGGTTGCAGCTGCGTTGAGGTAATCCTTACGAGGCCTCTTCAACAGTTTGAATGGTCTGACAGCCTTCCGAACATGAGTGTGAAATCCTTGGCCTCTTGACTTTTGACCTAGTACTTTTTATGATTGATATGAATGTCGGGGGAATCCCAGGGGATTCCGTTGTGGGCGCATCCCGGTATCGGGGATGCGCCGGAAGGGGAGGGTAGACGCACTCCGCATGACCAAGCAACGCATTCTGGTTGTGGACGACGACGAGGGAGTCCGCAGCCTGCTCTCGGAATACTTCACCAACGCCGGTTTCGAGGTGTCGTGCGTCGAAGACGGATCGTCCAGCCTGGTTGCCGTTCAGGAGTTCCATCCGGACCTGGTCGTGCTGGACATTATGCTGCCGGAGATGGACGGGCTGACTGTTCTTCGGGAGCTCCGACGCATGGGCAGCATCCCGGTGATCGCACTGACCGCACGAGGGGATGAAGTGGACCGCATCCTTGGGCTGGAGATGGGAGCCGACGACTATGTCGTCAAACCCTTCAGTCCGCGCGAGCTTCTGGCGCGCGTGCGGGCGGTTCTGCGTCGAGTGGCTCTTTCGCCTGCCTCGGAGGAGGCCCAGGTTCTCACCCTGCCCGGCATGACGGTCAGCCGGGTGAGCCGTGAAGTGCGGATGGGCGATATCACCGTGGACCTCACGCCGAAGGAATTCGACCTGCTGTGGCATTTTGCGAAGCATCGCAACCGGGTCTTTACTCGGGAGCAGCTCCTCGAACAGGTCTGGGCTTATCAGGAGTTCTACGGTGACGAGCGCACTGTGGATCAGCACGTCAAAAGGCTGCGCCGGAAGATCCAGGTGGACGGCAGCCCTTGCCGCATTACCACCATCTGGGGGGTGGGTTATAAGTTCGAGATCCGGGACCACGGGGTTCCGGTGTAATCTCCCTGCCCGCGGGACCGGCAGATGAGCTCCGGCGTGTCCTCCGGTGCCTCTGCACGGGGCGGATCTCCTCACCATTGCTGTTCCGGAAACGAAGGCTGCGGAACGGAGCCGGGATTTTTGGTCGCCGGCCCCGACCTGAGGGTGTGGATCCTGGATGAGCGGGCCAGAGAGCTGCTGGATATTCCACCTGAAGCCGCTCCATCCTGTGCGCTGGATCCTTCGCGGCCTGCCACTTCGGAGCTGCGCGAGCTGGTGCGCCGATGCCTGCGGCATGGCCTGGAAGCTCGGCGCGCGCTCACCTTGCGGCCGGAAGGCCCGCGGGTTGCGGCCAGGGTCTGTCCATTGCCGCTTCCGGATGGTTCAAGCGGGGTTGTGGCGCTGCTTCGCGACGAGTCCGTGCACGAAAGGCTGCAGGAGGAGTGCCTGGGATTGCTCGGTCGGGTGGCGCACGATCTTCGCTCGCCCCTGACAGTCATTCAGGGATTTATTGAAGCGATTCTGGAACAGAAGACGACGCCGACCGAGAGACGCAGGTTTCTGTCGCTTGCCCTGGACCAGACCCGTCTGATGGCACGGATGCTGACTGGCCTCGGGGAGTCGCTGGAGATCCTCTCTGGGCACGCGGAAACAGGTTGCGAGCGGGTGGATGTTTCACGTTGCATCCGTGAGACACTGGAGGCATACTCGCCCGGCCTATCGCAACGGCGCATCCGCGTGGAGCCTGCCGTGCCGGAAGGCCTGCCTGATGTGCGAGGGGACGAGGTGGCCATCAAGAGGGTGCTTGTCAATCTGCTGGACAACGCGGCCCGGCACTGCGGGGATGGTGGGATGATCCGGGTGCAGTGCGAGAAGCGGCCTGGCTCAGTTGCGGTGTGCGTTGCGGATTCCGGACCGGGCATTCCGCCGGAACTCATCGAGCGCATCTGGGATCCTTTCGTCTCTCTGCAGGAGACTTCCGCCCGCCTCCGCCGGGGCGGAACAGGCCTGGGCCTTGCGTCAGTAAGGAGTCTCGTGGAAGCGATGGGGGGAGAAACCTGGGTTGTCAGCGAGCAGGGTCGAGGAGCGCAATTCTGGTTTACGCTGCCACGATGGGTGGAAACAGGCGGCAGTTGACAGTGGAGCGGCTCGGTCTCTAAGATTCAGCGGCGGGTCGCAGGGCGGGCCCCCGCGTGCCTTATTATTCATGGGCGAGGAGTGACTGGCTTGGACGTTGCAGTAATCACAGACGAGATCTCCCAGGACCTGAGCGAGGCCATCGCAGTGATGCGGCGGTGCGAGGTTGACCAGGCGGAGATCCGGGCGGTCGGCGGGGTCAATGTCACCGATATGGACGATGCCGGCATTGAAGAGGTGGCCTCTCTTCTGCGGCGGGAGAATATCCAGGTTTGCGGGCTGGCTTCGCCGTTCTATAAGTGCGATCTCTTTGAGGACCAGCGCGCCGAGCGTGGCATGACGCATCAGGCGCGTGAGCGTTCGCTTGCAGAGCAGATGGATTTTCTGATGCGCTGCTTCGACATCGCGGAGAAGCTGGGCACCAACCGGATCCGGGTCTTCTCATTTTGGAGAAAAGGGGATCTGACTCCCGAAATAGAGGACAAGATCGTAGAGATGTTCGCCGAGCCGGTCCAGCGGGCCAGGGAGCGCGGCATAGAGTTGTTGCTGGAGAACGAGCATGCCTGTTTCCTCGGGACAGGAGAGGAGACTGCTCGTGTGCTGAAGCGGCTGGACGGGGCGGGAATCGCCGCGGTCTGGGATCCGGGCAATGCCCTGTGCGCCGGTGAGATTCCGTACCCGGACGGCTACACGGCCATCCGTCCCTATATCCGCCATATCCACGTTAAAGATGGCATCCGGGGAGCGGACGGGAAGGTGACGTTCTGTAAGGTGGGCGAGGGGCAGGTGGGATATCAGGAGCACATCCGGCAACTGAAGCGTGACGGCTACGACGGGCTGTTGTCGCTGGAAACGCATTACGCGCTGGAACAGGGCGGAAAGGCCGCCGCATCCGAGGAGAGCCTACGGGCCCTGGCGGCGATGGTGAGGGGAGACTGAATGTCCATAATCAAGATTCGCGAGCAGGCCATCAAGAGGCTGATGGTGCCCATCGTCGGCCTTCTTCTGGTGGCGTTTCTGGTGAGTGTGTTCGTCGGCTTCGGCTCCAGCAGGATGCACGAGCGGGAGCAGGCTGAAAAGCAGCCCGAACTGTATGTGGCCTTCAGGCTGGACGGCAAGCCGGTATCCACTGAAGAGTATTTCCGCCGGCTGGAACAGACGCGCGAAAGCCTGCGGGAGCAGCGTCAGCCATACGGCGCCACCCAGATGGCCGAACTGAAGGCGCAGCTCATTCCCTCGCTTGTGATGAGGGCGCTGGTTGTGCGGGAGGCGGAGCGTTCGGACGTCACGGTATCCCGGCGGGAGCTGAACCAGGAGTTCGAGAAGCTCGTGAATGCTCAACTGGACCAGTATCGCGAACTGTTTTTCGGCAAGGATGCGTCCAAGAAGACCGACCGGGATCTGGACCGGGAGCTGAAGCGGCGCGTGCAGAAGAGCCTGCGCGAGGTGCGGCGGGAGATCGAGAGCGGAATTGACCGCGACGCGCTGCGCGCCGATTTGATGGCGCGTAAGTTCCAGCAGAGCGTGCAAAGCAAGGTGCAACTGAGCGACAGCGCGCTCCGCGATCTCTATCGCACGGTCACCGTGCGTCATATCCTCATCAGCAGCTCCAAGCGTCCGGAAGCCTCCGCCAGGAAACGGGCGGAGGAAGTTCTGGCGAAGGCCAAGGCGGGTGAGGACTTCGCGAAGCTGGCGCGGGAGTTCTCTGACGACCCGGCCACAGCCTCCACCGGGGGGCTTCTGCCTCCTATCCAGGGCAGTCAGGCGTCGGCCGGCGGTTTCGGAGCGCCCTCGAAGGAAGTCAGGGATGCGGCTCTGCGGTTGAAGAAGCCCGGCGATATTTCCGGAATCATCCAGACTCCGCAGGGGTTCGAGATCCTGAAAATGGAGTCCAGCAAGCTGGACCTCCCGCCGGATTTCGACAAGAAGAAGGAAGACTACCGCAAGGAGCAGCAGAAGCGCATCGCAGACGAAACCTGGGGTCAGGTTCTGGAGCGCCTTCGCAAGGATGCGAAGATCGAGTTCGTGAACCCGGAGTTCGAGGCTTACTGGTGGCTGTCGGAGTCCTACAATCCCGATGTGGACAGTCGCAAGGCGCTGGAGAAGGCTGCAGCCGCCTTCGACCGGCACATCAAGGCCAATCCGGATTCCGCGGTGGCGGACACCTCGTATGTCCAGCTCGCCCGGATTCTGCAGAGGCAGGGCAAGACGAAGGAGGCTGCTGCGCTGCTGGAGAAAGGGCTGGAGCGCTTCGAGGACGGGTACGTCCGGCTGGATCTCGCCCGGATGTATGACAGCCTGGGCCAGAAGGACAAGGCTCTGGAGCACTACCGGATGGCGTCCGAGGTCACGGCGGACTGGATGGTGCATATGCAGCTGCAGCCGGTGTTCGAGAGTCGCTTCCCGGATAAAGCCCTGGCTGAGAAGTCCAGGCAGATCGTGCAGCGTGAGATTGAGCGGCAGCGTGCGACGCAGCGGGCCCCTCAGGTGGAGGAGAAGCAGGGTGGCGGCGAAGCCCCCGGGGGCAAAAAAGGCAGCAGATAACACACAGGAATCAGGCGGAGGCGGTTTGGCCGCCCCCGCCGCACCCCTGGCAAGGGGGCTTTACGTTGTCGCTACGCCCATCGGCAATCTGCAGGACATCACGCTGCGGGCGCTCGATGTCCTGAGTCGCTGCGACGTCATAGCCTCGGAAGATACCCGCACCACGCTGAAGCTCCTTTCGCGGTTCGAAATTCGTACGCCGCTGGTCTCCTATCATCAGCACAGCGGCGGGGCGCGGGCGCGCGAACTGGTAGAGCGAGTCCGGGCCGGTGGGGCCGTGGCGCTGGTGAGCGAGGCGGGCACGCCGGGCATCAGCGATCCTGGCCACGAACTGATCCGGGGGTGTATTGCCGAGGGGCTGCCGGTGGTACCCGTACCTGGCCCATGTGCCCTGATCGCGTTTCTCAGCGCTGCGGGCCTGAACACATCAGGGTTCGTCTTCGCGGGCTTTCCTCCCCGGAAGCCAGGAGAGCGCCTCAGATTCTTTCAGGATCTTGCCTCCGAGACGCGCACAGTCATCTTCTACGAATCCCCCGGCCGCATTAGAGCAACCCTTGAGACCATTGCAGAGGCGCTTCCGGGACGCCGGGTCTGTATCGGTCGCGAGCTCACCAAGCTTCACGAGGAGTTCCTCCGAGGTCCCGTCGAGGAGGTACTGCAAATGTTCGAGGAGCGGCGTCCCCGAGGAGAGTTCGTCGTCGGCCTGGAAGGCGCGCCTGTGGCGGGTGGCGCTTCTCTGGATCTGGAGCAGGAATATCACCTCCTGATGTCGCAGGGGATGGACGACAAGACGGCGGTTGCCCTGCTGACGCGCAGGTCCGGACGCCCCAGGCGGGAGATCTATGCCGCCGTGCTCCAGTGGAAGGAGAAGCGGAGAGATGAAGCTTAGCCTTGCGTCGCTCGTTTGCGCGGTCGGGCTCGTGGTTGTCGCCTCAGCCACGACGGCCTTTTCCCTAGAGGTGGACGAGCCCGGCCTGACGTGCCGCGTCGCTCAGCTCGCTCTCCTGAAGCTCCCGGAGACGGCGCGATCAAAGATGGCGCCCCATATGCTGAGCGTTATGGAGCGGCTGCAATCGCGTCCTCCCGTCGCGGTGGACGACCGGGCGGCGCAGATCGAGTTGATCTTCCGGCAGGCGTCTGAAGGCAACGTGGGACCGGAGTTGCTGGCTTCGCTTGCCAGGGCGGTGGTGGGTCTGAGTCTGCCCGCCTCGGGTTCTGAGATGGCCGCGCTGCGTTCGCATATTGCACTCGTCTCACAACTGGAGGAGATTCAGATCCTCCAGATCCCTTCGGCCTCCGAGCCCTCGGTGTTTGCCAGGGATCTCAAACGTCAGGGACAGAACGCCCGGGATGAGTGCGTGCGGCTGACCGGTGAGCGGGACAGCGCCGCGCTTGAAGTTTTTCGCCGCAAATGCGCAAGCTCGGTGGTCGCCAATGTGGCAGGCGCGTGGGTGAGCCTGTTGGAGAAGCAGAAACCGCTTGCCAGTTCTTCCATGGCAGCACCGACCGCCGGGGTAGGCTCTTCGTCTCTGGAGCAGCCTGCCTTTGAGACTCAGCCCTCCGGCAGCGTTCCCCGGCCCGGTCCTCCTCTTGGACAGTATTCGCCTAATCTTCCCGATCCCGGACCGCAGACCCCCGTGCTGCCCGTGCTGTTTGTGGGCAATAAGATCAGCAAGAAGTTTCACCGCCTGGACTGCCGTTTCTTGCCCGCCGAAGATAACCAGGTGCCCTTCCCCTCGCGGGAGGAGGCGCTGCGCGCAGGCTTTGTGCCCTGCCGTGTTTGCAAGCCTTGATTGACCGCCCGGCGACCTTCCTTGACGCCATGGAGCGTTCGTGACATACTCTTTGCGCTCTGCCGCCGGAGCGTCCGGCGGGGCGGCAAGGCCGTCCTGGAGCCTTTCCGGCAGGCATACTGCTAGCCGGGCCCGGGGCGTCCGGCGCGGAACAGGAGCTCTTGTCCCTCCGATGATCGACTTCAAGCTGTCGCGTTTGGTCCGCACTCAGAGTTCCGAGGTGTATCTGATCTGGGACTCCGAGGAGCATCGAATCGGGCAGGTTCATCTGCATTACCTTCCGGATTCCATCCACGTGACTCTGGTGCTGGAGATGGACCTTTCCCGGACCGATGAAGAGGCGCTACTTGCCGCCATAGATGAGGATATCGCATCCAGCTACCTTCCCAGCTTCGACCGCGAGGATCTCTTCGTGACCATCTTCCGGGGCGAGGAGGTATCCTCGTTCAGTTATGCGTCCGGCAGCGGGGACGACGAGGAAGATTTCGACGAGGATGACGATCATCGCCTGTAGCCTCTGAGCGTTCTCCAGCGCCCGGCGGCAACCTGCCGGGGCTTTTCCTGCGTATTCTTTGCTGGTGTGCCGGGGGAACCGGCGCGGCGCATTTGCTTGGAGGATGCAATTTATGCGGACGGTTTCTGGCTTCTTCCTGAGATGGCTTCTGGTTGCAATGCTCTTTGCTGCGCTATTTGCCTGTCCGGCCCTCGCTCAGGGCGGCAACGTAGCCAAAGCCGATCGGCTGTTCAGGGAAGCCCAGCGGCTTACAGATCAGAAGAGATACAGGGAAGCTCTGGAGAAGTATAAGGCCCTCACCTCGCTGCGGCCGGACGCCGTCGCAGGCTGGTTCAACATGGGCGTGGTTTGCCTGAAGATGGGCAATACCGACGGCGCCCGGTGGGCTTTCCGTAACGTCCACCGCCTGGATCCCAAGAACGAACCGGCCCTGCGCACCCTCCTGCAGATCGCTGTGGACGACAACGATGCCGAGGCTGCGCGGCAGTACGGCAGGGCTCTGTCTGCGGTAAAGCCTCGCGATCCGGCACCCCATATGGCGGCGGGTATTCTGGCGCTGCGAGCCGGGAAGACGTCCGAAGCCGAGGCTGCCTTTGCAAAGGCCGCCGAGCTCGATCCGAAGAACGCAGGCGCCTGGGTGAATCTGGGACTCGCGCGCATGCGCCAGAAACAGTTCCGTCCCGCGGCAGCCGCCTTGGAGCGAGCCGTGCAGTCCGAACCGGGGAATCTGCAGTTCCGTCTGATGGCAGCCGAAGCGCACCGCGAGGCCGGCAACCTTTCCGAGGCAGCGCGCCTGTTGGAATCGGCGGTGAAGGTGGCTCCGGGTGATGCTCAGGTCCGTCTGACGTATGGCACAGTTTTGGACCAGCAGAAGCGCTTCAAGGAGGCGGCGGCGCAGTATGAGAAGGCTGCCTCGTTGGCCCCCCGGAACTTTGCGGCGTGGTTCAATCTGGGGCGTATGCGTTTTGCGCAGAACGATTTCGACGGAGCGGAAAAGGCTTTCGCCCAGGCCCGGAAGGTGGATCCAAAGAGTACCGCCGCTCTGGTGAACCTGGCTCTGGCGCGCCTGTATCTGGGCAAGGTGGAAGAGGCGGAGCGGCTCTACAGGAAGGCGGCCGCCGAAGATCCGTCCAACCCGGCTATATACGAGGGTCTGTCTTTTGCCTGCGAGCAGCAGGGCAAGATCGCCGAGGCCGCGAAAGCGCTTGAGGACGGCCGTCGGCGGGCCGGGATGAAGGGCGAGACGCTGGAGCGTCTGGCGCGCCTGTATGAGCGCGACGGAAAGACCGATGATGCCGTCCGTCTCTGGAAGGAGCGCGCCAGCGAGATCAACACTGCGGCTCCCTGGCGTGAGATCGCCCGGATGGAAGCCGCGCGCGGGCGGCACGAGGAGGCCGCCCAGGCATACGAGAAAGCGGCGGCCCTCCAGAAGGATTCCACTTCGGACTGGCTACTGGCGGCGCGGGCCTGGGGGAGCGCGAAGAAACTGGACAGGGCGGAAGAGGCGGCAAAACGGGCAAAGGAAGCAGATCCCAAGAGCCTGCAGCCGTTCTTCACAATGGCCAGCCTGTATTCCGACGCCGAGGACTACGAGAAAGCCCTTGCGCAGTATGATGCCGCGGCGGAGATAGACGCAAAGAACCCGCAGGTTTTCACCGGACGAGCGGCTATCCTGGAGAAACAGCAGAAGATTGACGAGGCCGTTCAGGAATACCGGCGGGCCGAGGAAGCCGGGGTTGACGATGTGCGTGTCCTGAGCGGGGCCGCTCAACTGCTGGACCGCGCCAAACGCACCGATGAGGCCATCGCAGAATACCGCCGCCTGGCAGAGAAGTTTCCGCAGGACGCCTCTGTTGAGATGAGCCTGGGTGACCTCCTCGCGCGCGAGGGGCGCAACGAAGAGGCTGTGGCCGCTTACGAGGAGGCATACCGCCGGGACTCTCGAATGACTTCCGCTCTGGCCAGGGCTGCAGAAACCCGGATGAAAATGGGCAAGCCGGAGGAGGCGCGAGAGACTTACCTACGCCTGGCGAGAGTGGCTCCGGCCGCTTCCGAAGCGCTGATGAAGCTGAAGGATATCTACTCCGCCGAGGGCAAGGCCGACGAATACCGCGCGCTGGTCCTGGAGCTCTGCCAGAGCCAGCCGCAGGTCGGACCCCGGCCCTATTTCGCCCTGCTTGAGGCTTATGTGGAGGCCGGGAAGGCCGAGGAAGCGCTTAAGCATATCCGCGAGTTCCGCAAGACCGACGACTCTGCTCAGTTGGAGCAGCTTGAGGGACGCGCTCTCAGGCTGTCCGGGAATAATGTCGAGGCGGTGCGGTTCCTCAGCCAGCTTTTCAACCGCAATATGAACGACCCCTACGTCAACAGGGAACTGGGGCTGGCTTACGCCGCGGTGGGCAACAAAGAGCGGGCGAGGGCTCATCTGAACCGGGCATCCGGGATGATGCCGTTCGACGCGGAAACACAGGTCGCCCTGGGCAAGCTCTTTGAGGAGGAAGGCCAGAAAGACCAGGCACTGGAGCACTACCGGCGCGCCCTGCAGTTCGACCCGGATAATGCGGAAGCCCGGGCGGCCCTGGATCGCCTGCAGCCTCCTGCGGCAACCGGCACAGAGACCGGGCAGCCTTCTCAAGGAGGGTCTGCTCCCCAGCCTGCCCCGCAGGAAGGACTCGCTCCCGGCCCGCCGTACGCGTTGCCGGGCGAGCACTCAGCGCCGGCGGAACCGCTGCCCGCGCCGGTGGATGCGCTCCCGCTTCCGGCGGAGCAGGGGCAGGAAGAGCATGCTGCTCCATCGAACCAGCCTCCGGCAAAGCAGAGTGCCCCGGCGGATCCCGCCGGGGAGCAGCCTCAGCCCGAGACCTCCGCCCCGTGAGTGGCGGCTGGGGAACGTGAAGATGCAGGAACCTCCGCAAAGCAGTACATCGACAGTGGAACCGGTCGTGGATACCGTGTTGGAGATGCGCGGGATCAGCAAAAGCTATCCCGGCGTTCAGGCCTTGAGAGGCGTATCCTTCGATGTGCGCCGGGGAGAGGTGCACGCCTTGGTGGGGGAGAACGGCGCCGGAAAGTCGACGCTGATGAAGATCCTGGCCGGGGCCGAGACGAAAGACACCGGGGAGATCCTTCTTCAGCGCGAGCGTGTGGAGATTGACTCCCCCCAGCGGGCGATGGATCTGGGCATCAGTATCATCTATCAGGAGTTCAACCTGGTACCCTACCTGAGCGCCGCGGAGAATATCTTCCTGGGCCGTGAGCCCCGCGCGCGCATTCCGGGATTTGTGGACTTCCGCACCATGCACGCCGAGGCGCAAAGACTGATCGACGACCTTGGCGTGCGTCTGGATATCCGGCTGCCCGTCAACCGTCTTTCCGTTGCACAGCAGCAGATGGTGGAGGTGGCCAAGGCGACGTCGCGCAAAGCCCGCGTCATCGCCATGGATGAGCCCTCAGCCACTCTTACCGAGCACGAACTGGCCCACCTTTTCGATCTGATCCGGCGTCTGAAGGAGCAAGGAGTCGCCATCATCTACATATCGCATCGGCTGGAGGAGATCTTCTCTATCGCGGACCGGGTAACGGTGCTGCGGGACGGTCAGGTGGTCGGGACGCGGCCTGTGCAGGAGCTGGACCGGGAGTCGGTCATCCGGATGATGGTGGGCCGGGAGATCCGCGATCAGATTCCCAAGGTCGCTGTTCAACCCGGACCGGTGATGCTGGAACTGCGGGGCGTTACCCGGAGAGGGGCTCTTGAGGACATCTCGTTCCAGGTGCGCGCGGGCGAGGTGGTGGGCCTCGCCGGTTTGGTGGGAGCCGGACGGACAGAGGTGGCGCGTGTCATTTTCGGGGCGGATGAAATGGACTCCGGCGAGGTGCTGCTGGAGGGAAAGCCGCTGAAGGTGCGCGGCCCGCGCGACGCTATTGACGCCGGTATCGGACTGGTCACCGAGGACCGCAAGGCGCAGGGGCTGATCCTCGGAATGAGCATCCGGGAGAACATTACGCTTGCGAATCTGGACGCTGTCTGCCGGTTGTTCTTTATCCGTCAGGGAGTTGAGCGGGCGGTGGCGGCGAGGTTTGTGGACGATCTGCGCATCCGCACTCCCGGAGTGGAGCAAAGGGCCCAGAACCTGTCGGGCGGCAATCAGCAGAAGGTCGTCCTGGCGAAGTGGCTGTTCACGGATTCCAAGGTGCTCATCTTCGATGAGCCGACTCGGGGGATAGACGTGGGCTCCAAGGTGGAGATCTACCAGCTCATGAACCGGCTGGCTGCGGAGGGGAAAGCCATCTTGATGATCTCCTCGGAGCTTCCTGAGGTGCTGGGGATGAGCGACCGCATCATCGTGATGCACGAGGGCCGGTTGGCCGGAGAGCTTTCGCGCGAGGAAGCGACGCAGGAGAAGATCATGCACCTCGCGACCGGCGGGCAGTGAGGGCCGCGGTGCCAGGGCCCTCCGTTGCATCCGGCAGGAGGATGCGGCGGTGATCGAGGATCTGAAAGAGCTCTGGCGCTACCGGGACCTGGTGCGGTCGCTGGTGCTTCGCGACCTGGCGGTGCGCTACAAGAACAGCGTCCTGGGGTTCTTCTGGTCGCTGGCCAATCCTCTGGTGCAGGTTGCCACCATCACCATCGTCTTCAAGTATGTCCTGAACATCGGCATCCCGAATTACTCGGCGTATGTGCTTTGCGCCTTTCTGCCCTGGATGTTCTTCCAGATGACCCTGTCCGACGCGGGTGAGAGCGTGCTGCGGCACCTGGATCTGCTGAAGAAGGTGTATTTTCCCCGGGAGGCGCTGCCGATCTCGGTGGCGCTTGCGAATCTGGTCCATCTGCTGCTGGCTCTGGGTGTGTTCTTCGTGTACCTGTTGGTTCTCGGGGTGGCGGTGGAGCCCGGCTGGCTGCTTTTGCCGGTGGCTGTAGCGCTGCAGCTGGCCTTGATCCTTGGTCTTGCGTTTTTCGTGTCCGCGCTTTCGGTGTTCTACGAGGACATCCGCTATCTCGTGGGGGTGTCCACGAACCTGTTCTTCTACTTCTGTCCGGTAATTTACCTCAGCGAGCAGATCCTGGTGTCAGAGAAAATCCCTGAGGCGCTCAGGGCCCGGATCTGGGAGGTGTATCACTGGAATCCGATGGCAACCTATCTGGAATGGTATCGCCAGCTTCTGCTTCCCCGCTTTGTCGGTAAAGGCATCGAAGACGTTCCCCTGGCGATGCATCATCTGGCCATCGCGGCCACGATCTCGATAGTGACTCTGGCGGCCGGATACGCCTTCTTCAACAACCGGAAGTGGCTGTTCGCGGAGCGCCCCTGATGGCGATGGATGCGGCGGTCAGACTGATGGACGTGCGGAAGCGCTTCCGTCTGGCGCATCATCCGGTCAATACTCTAAAGGGTGCGCTGGCCGGGTTTCTGCGCAGGCGCTACGAGGACCTGTGGGCGCTGAAGGGCGTCACCCTGACCGTTGCGAAAGGCGAAACGGTGGCTGTGGTGGGCCGGAACGGATCAGGCAAGAGCACCTTGCTGGGGCTGCTCGGCCGGGTGTATCTGCCCACGTCCGGAGTGGTGGAGGTGCATGGCCGAGTGGCCGCCCTGCTGGAACTCGGTGCCGGCTTTCATCCCGATCTGACTGGTGAGCAGAATGTTCTGCTAAACGGTGTCATCCTTGGCATGCGTGAGAGGGATGTGAGACAATCCCTGGACAGCATCATCGAGTTTGCTGAGCTGGAGCGGTTCCGGGATGCACCGCTTCGCTCTTACTCGGCGGGCATGGTGATGCGGCTGGGCTTCTCCGTGGCTGTCCACACCCGCCCGGATGTGCTGTTGGTGGATGAGGTTCTGGCGGTGGGGGACGAGGCTTTCCAGCAGAAATGCCTCCGCAAGATCCGAGAGTTTCAGAATGAGGAGAAGACTATTATCTTCGTCTCGCACGATCTGGAGAGCGTCCGCAGGGTCGCCACGCGGTGTGTATGGCTGCACGAAGGGCTTGTGAACGCCGACGGCCCGGTGGAGCACGTCCTTGAGCAGTATCTGCAGGCGATGGGCACCTGAATGGGCCGGTGCGTCGTCGCTCTGTTTCCCCCTGGGAGGGTCGAGTTGAGTCTGGATCAGTATCTGCGCATCGTAAGTTGTCCGGCCTGTGAGGATCGGCCGGAGCTTTACGCGGATGGTGAGGCGATGGTTTGCCGTGAGTGTGGCACGCGCTATCCGGTGACGGACGGAATTCCTTCCCTGCTTGCGGAAGCCGGTCCGAGTGAGGAGCGGCTGGAGCAGTCGCCCGACACAGAAGAGCAGTTTGCGTCTCTGCCCCAGCGGGATCTCAGTGTGCTGGTCATCCACGGACCGAACCTGAATCTCCTCGGAACACGTGAGCCGGAGATTTACGGCACCACCACGCTAGAGGATATTGACCGCATGCTCCAAGCGGAGGCGCTGGCGCTGGGATGCGTGCTGCGGTGCGTTCAGTCAAATCACGAGGGCGAGATTGTTTCGCTGGTGCAATCTGTAAGGGACGGGTATTCGGCGCTGGTAATCAATCCTGCAGCTTACACTCATACCAGCGTCGCGATACGGGACGCGCTTTCGGCGCTGGACTGTCCCAAGGTGGAGGTGCACCTGTCGAACATCCACGCTCGCGAGGAGTTCCGGCGTGTGTCCATCACCGGCGCCGCGGTGGACGGCATCGTCAGTGGATTCGGCGCTGAAAGCTACGTTCTGGGGCTGCGAGCGGCGGTTTCGCTGGCCAGGAAGAGAGCATGAGACAGGACAGATTGGGCCGCCTGCGGCAGAAAATGGCGGCAGAGGAGCTGGAAGCTTTTGTCGTGCTGGACCTCCTGAACGTCCGCTGGCTGAGCGGTTTCACTGGCTCGAGCGGGGCTTGCGTGGTGACTGCAGGGGCAGAGGTTCTCTTCACCGATGGACGCTACCGCATCCAGGCGGCGGAGGAGTGTCCCGGATGGGAGTTGCGTATCTCCAACGAGCCCCTCGCGGCGCAGATCGGAGGTTTCCTTGCCGGGCGGGGGGCGATGCGGGTCGGCTTTGAGTCCGACGTAATGACCTGCGAGCAGCTTGATCTGGTTTCAAAAGCGGCTCCGGAGGTCACGCTGGATGGCCGCAAGGGGCTTGTCTCGGAGA
Organism: Armatimonadota bacterium; assembly: GCA_025998755.1. NCBI lineage: Bacteria > Bacillati > Armatimonadota > Armatimonadota bacterium. The sequence continues at coordinate 1,069,869 of AP024674.1, read as the reverse complement.
TGCGTGCAGTCAAGGATGCGCAGGAGGTGGAGCGCATCCGTCGAGCGGCCGCAGTCACGGATGAGGCGTTCCGCCAGATCCTGGCGCACATCCGCCCGGGTGTCTCGGAACGGGATGTGGCCCTCGAGCTGACATATGCCCTGGGTAAGGCAGGGGCGGAGCGAGAGTCTTTCCCGGCGATTGTTGCATCCGGGCCGCGCGCGGCCCTCCCGCACGCCCGGCCGACGGATCGCCCTCTCAGCGAAGGGGATCCTGTTCTGCTGGATTTCGGCGCGGCGGTGGACGGATATGCTGCGGACATTACGCGGACGTTGTTTCTCGGAAGACCAGCCTCCCGCCTGGCAGAAATTTACCAAGTTGTTTTAATCGCCCAGGAGGCGGCGCTGGCGGCCATCCGTCCGGGAAAGAGCGGTGTCGAGGTGGATGGCGTGGCGCGTCGGATCATCAGCGAGGCGGGTTACGGCGATTGCTTCGGGCACGGCTTGGGGCATATGCTGGGGCTCGACGTTCACGACGGCCCCGCGCTCAGTCCTCGGAGCGCGGTTATCCTTCAGGAAGGGATGGTCGTAACGGTGGAACCGGGGATCTACATCGAGGGGCTCGGGGGAGTGCGAATAGAGGATGACGTGGTGGTCACGGCAGACGGCTGCGAGATCCTGACACACTCTCCGAAAGACCTGAGGATTATCGAGCCCTGAACGGGCTCAGAACGTAATGCGGTGCCGGCGGGCATACACGCCCAGCACCAGCCCGATGGCGGCAAGGGATGAGAGCAGGTTGCTGCGTCCGTAGCTCACCAGCGGCAGAGGCACTCCTGTCACGGGCATGATGCCCATGGTCATCCCGATGTTGACGAAGATATGGAACAGAAACATCGCCGCCACCCCCCCTGCGAGCATCCGGCCCAGCCTCTCTTCGGTGGCGTGCATTGTGGCTACAATGCGGGCCACCAGGATCCAGTACAGCCCGACAAGCGCTGCGGAACCGGCGAAGCCCAGCTCCTCACCCACCACCGTGAAGATAAAGTCGGTATGCTGCTCTGGAATGAAGTTCAGCTGGCTCTGAGTGCCCTGCATATACCCTTTTCCCAGCAACTTCCCGGACCCGATGGCGATGCGTGACTGGCGAATATGATAGCCTGACCCTTGCGGGTCGGCTTCCGGGGCGAAAAGTGACAGGATCCGTTGCTTCTGATAGTCGCGCAGCAGTCCCGTCTGCCAGGCGAGGCCGAACAGTGCCAGTCCGGTTATTCCGAGCACCAGAATGTGCTTCCAGCGCACTCCCGCCGCCAGCGATACGCCCAGCCACACCGCGCACAGCACCAGCATTGTTCCGAGATCTGGTTGCTTGAAGATGAGCGCCATCGGCAGGGCCAGATGGAGCAGGGACCGCAGCACGGTGCGGAACTCATGGATTTCGTCATAATGCCGGAGATACAGCACAGCGAGCGTGATGATCAGCGCCACCTTGGCGGGCTCGGACGGCTGGAACCGGATGGGTCCCACGGTAAGCCAGCGCTGCGCTCCGTGAGATCCGGTGCCGACCACGTCCACTACAAGCAACATCACCACAGTCCCCCAGTATAGCCACCGGCTGATGCGGGGGAGTATGTTGTCATCCAGGGCGGCAACGGCGCTCATAAGGAGGAAGCCGAACAGAGCCGCGGCAAGCTGGTCTTCGGCCAGACGGAGACTGCGCTGTCCGCCTCCGGCGGCAGAGGCGAGCATCAGGATGCCGAAAATGCCGATCGCCAGCACGGTGAGCAGGAGCACCCAGTCTATGTTCTCGAATCTTCTGGAGCGTATTGCGTTGACAGCCACTGAAAGAAAACCGTCCATCCGCACGTTGCGCCGCACTCCTGGCGGGGGCGCGCGTCCCCTTGGCGCAATCATTCTAGCCATCATCGCCGCCATCGTCGCGCCCTCATCGGCGGCGGATGGCCCCGGGTGCTTCGAGAAGCGCCTTCCCAATGGTGTTCATTTGGTGGTTTATGCCGATCCGTCTCTGCCGCTTGCCTGCGTCGACGTGTGGGTGCGGGCAGGATCGGTCTTTGAGAAACCCGGCGAAGAGGGAGCGGCGCACTTTCTGGAACACATGCTTTTCAAGGGCACTCCCGCCAACCCGCGCGGACGTCTGGACGAGCGCATCGAGAATCTGGGAGCCACCCTGAATGCGTCTACCTCGCGCGACTGGGCGCACTTCCATACGACGGTCGCTCCGCAGCACCTGAGAGTGGCCATTGACCTGCTGGCGGACGCTCTGCAGAATCCGCTGTTCGAAGAAGAGGAGATGGAGCGGGAGCGGCGGGTCATTCTTAGCGAGATCGCCGGGCGGCGCTCGGATCCCACCCAGTTTCTGGACGATGAGATCGGCCCCCGGTTATACGGTTCGCATCCGTACGGCCGCCCCGTTTACGCATCCGCCGAAGCGGTCTCGCGGATCGGACCGCCGGCCCTGCGGGCCTTCCATAACAGAAATTACGTGGGCGCTGCGATCACAGTCATCGTGGTGGGTGGAGTGCAGCCGCAGCAGACGCTTTCTGCGCTGGAGCGCGCGTTCGCCTCCGTGCCTGAGGGCGCAGCGCCCGAATGGCCGGAGAAGCCTTCCCCGCCGGAGAAGCCAGTAGTGGTGGATTTGCCGCGGGCTCCCGACGGAAGCGAGTGGATGAGCGTAGGGTTCCTGGGGCCGGGGATAGATGCGCCTGCAGACGTGTGGGCCATGGATGTGCTCATCAGCGTTCTGGTGCGCCAGTCTGCCGGAAGGCTCCACGATGCGCTGGTGACGCAGAACAAAACGGCCAAGGCCATTGATGTCAGTTTCCTGACTCAGAAGCTGCCGGCGCGGGTGACATTCACGCTGGTGTCCGAGCCGGGCAAGACGGAGGAGAACCGGGCGGAGATATTGAGGCAGCTGGACGTCGTTGGACGCGAGGGCGTAACGGAGGCCGAGTTGGAAGCGGCCAAGCGGTATCTGCTGGGGACCTATGCCTTTGAAGTGGAGACGGCGGCCGGGCAGGCAGGCAGCCTGGGGTTCTACGCCGTGCTCAGCAGCATTCGGGACAGTCTGGATTATGCGTCGCACATCTCTGCGGTCACCCGGGAAGACGTCCGGCGCGTGGCTGCGAAGTATCTCAGACCGGACAGGAGCGTAACTGTGAGGATGTCGCAGTGATCACCCGGGTGCTATCCGTTCTGATGACTCTTGCGTGGGTGGGAGCGTGCGCCGCTCAGACTCCGGCAGCAAGCTCTCAGGTGACCCGCCTGACCTTCCCGAACGGTCTGCGGCTTCTGGTGAAGCCGGAGCCGGGTCGGGGGCTGGTGGCGCTGACGGTGGTCGTTCGCGCAGGAGCGCTGGAGGAGGGCGAGACTCCCGGCGTGGGTCAGATCCTGGCACGAGTGCTCCTTACAGGGGCCAGGAATCTCTCCGAGAGGAAGCTTGCTCGGCTTGTGGATGAAGTGGGCGGGAGCTTCTCCGTGACCTGGGATCCCGACTACATGGAGATCTATGTCTCCACCACCGCGGCGCAGCTTAAGCCTGCTCTGGAGCTCCTGGCAGAGACGCTCATCGAACCGAAACTCGATGCTCAGCGCATTTTGGAAGCAAGGAGTAAGGTGGTCGAAGACGCCCGGGAGGCCGCCCGCAATCCCTTCCGAGCCGGCTATGACCGCCTTGTCGCCTTGTTGCATCCCGGCAGACCTTACGGCCGGCCTCTGCTGGCGGAGCCGGAGCGTGTGGAGCAGATCACTCCTGAGCAGGTGCGCCGTTTCGTGAAGGACTGGTTTGTGCCATCGAACATGGTACTTGCTGTGGTAGGAGATGTGCGCGTGGAGCAGGTCCGTGATGCGGCCCGGGTTTGGTTCGGGCGGTTGCAGCCGGCCGCGGCTCCTCTGCGTGAGCCTCCCGCCGCATCCCCGCCACCCTCGTCCGGCCCTGTCATTCTGGAAATGGATTCAGGTGTAACCTACGTGCTGGCGGGAGCCCCCGCAAGCGGCCTGAATTCGCGTCGTTACGCCACGGATTCCGTCGTCGCGGCCGTTCTTGGCGGCGGAAAAGCCTCCCGGATGTTCCAGCAGATCCGGGAGGAACAGGGACTGGTCTACGAGCTGGGGACGCTCTATCCCCCTCTTCTCTATCAGTCTCACGTGGTGGCCTATGCGCTTTCTCCGGCATATGTGCCTGCCGGGCCTCGCGATGTGGACCCGTCATTTGAGCAGGTGCGCGCGGCGCTCAAGGCAAGCGTGGACTCTCTGTCGCAGTCACCCATTACGGAGGCGGAGCTGACGCGTGCGAAGAACTATCTGGTTGGCACCTTCGCGTTGAGGCACCAGAGGCTTCAGGAGCGCTCCAAGCATCTGGCCTGGTTCGAGGCGCTCGGATTGGGCTGGGAATTCGACCAGGCTTTTCCCGGACTGGTGCAGTCCGTGACTCTCACCGAGGTCCGGGAGCGCGCGGCGGAGCTTTTCCGGCGCTCCGCGATGGTGCTTGTCGTTCCCCGGGAGTAGTCCTGCTCAGGCGCGAATCGACCGGAGCGCCAGGAAGGTCAGCACAGCCACCAACACGCTGAGTGCCAGCGTCATGCCGGCCGGCATGAGGGCGCGCGTGTGAAGAAAGCGGAAGAGGAAGAACACCCCCACGAACAGGGAAGCCGCGAGCCCGGCGGTCAGCCCTGGTCCGGGCGCACGGAATGCCGAGATGCCCGCCGCAAGCGCGACGACCCCGAAGATCAGCCCGGAGATGAGCGATGCCGTGCTTCCAGCTTTCGCGTAGCCCATCACGCCACCGGCGATGACCAGCGCCCCGTATATGATCAGTGCGATGCGTGCTGTCTCGATCACTCTGCCTGCCTCCTTTGCGGCATTATACGCGCAGTTGCCTGCGCGATGCCCGCGGCGCCCTTTCGACAGGGACGGCAGACATGCCGTCATGGTAAACTGCGCTTCGGCCGGACTCCCTGACTGGCGCCGGACCACGCCTGCGAGGACTGTTTCTGATGAACATCATTCCGGAGCTGGGCGAACTCATCGCCTCCACTCCGCTGGCTGACACGCACGAGCACATCATCGAGGAGGCCGACCGTCTGGGTCCGGCCGGCAGGAGTTTCCTGTTCCCCTGTAACGACATCTTGTACCTGCTTGCGCACTATGTGGCTAACGACCTGGTTTCCGCTGGAATGACGGAGCAGCAGGTGCAGCAGATCCTCTCGCCGGAGCTTGACCTCCACAGTCGATGGGAGATGCTGGAGCCTTACTGGATGCGTGTAAAGCAGACGGGATACGGGCTGGCCCTGCGCATCACACTACGGGAGCTTTACGGAGAGGACGACCTTGCGGTCGCCAACCTGGATATTCTGAACGCGCGGTTCCAGGAACGGGTGCGTCCGGGATTCTACCGCGAGATCCTGCAGGACGTCGCAAACATTGAGCACTGCCAGGTCAACTCGCTGCAGAGGGTGTTCTGTGAGACCTCCTACCCCGAGTTGCTCCGGCAGGATCTGAGCATTATGCCGCTTTCCACTCCTCCCGATGTAAAAGGGATGGCCGCTGAAACGGGTGTTGAGGCAGGCACGCTGGATGAGTGGTACGAGGTCATTGAACGGGTCTTCGAGAAATACGGGCCCCGCGCGGTGGCCGTCAAGAGCCAGGCGGCCTACGGCCGGCCGCTGAACTATGAAGACGTTCCGAAGGATGTGGCCGCCCCTCTATTCGAGCGGCATGTGCGCGGGGAGGAGCTTGCGTGGCCGGAGATGAAGGCGTTGCAGGACCATCTCTTCCGCCGTTGCGTCAGTGTGGCCACGGAGTACGGCCTGGTGGTGAAACTTCACACCGGCTACTACGCCGGTGCCAACTATATGGCGCTGGACAGGGTCGGGGCCAATCCGGCCGATATGTGCACGCTGCTCCGGGATTTTCCGCGTACCACATTCGACATCTTCCATATCGGTTATCCTTACCACGAAGAGATGATCGCGGTTGCCAAGCACTTCACGAATGCATGCATTGACATGTGCTGGGCGTGGATCATCAATCCGAATACGTGCGTGCGGTTTTTGCAGGACTTCCTGATGGCTGTGCCTTGGCACAAGTTGCACGTATTCGGCGGCGACTTTTTCCCAGTGGAGAACGTGGTTGGCCACGCTGTGGTGGCACGCAAGGGCATCGCAATGGCCCTAACCCACCTTGTCGAGGATGGGTGGCTGACCCTTAATCAGTCCCTTGCGCTGGTGCCCGAGCTGATGCACCGCAATGCCGCCCGAAACTTCGGGCTGGAGTCTCGCCTTGGCGCGGCTGCTTCTGCAGCCTGATTCAGAGTCCTGTCCCGGCGGAGGGGTATTGGCAGAGTTCATTCGGGCGGAGGCCGAGCCGGGGGCTTCCGCCACGGAGCCAGTCATTGTCGGTCCAACTGCGCGAAAGAATAGATCCTGAAGAGCCTTCCGCTCTGCCGGAGGCGGCGTCGCCGGATCGGGGTATCACGCTCCGGTCCGTGCTGATCGGATTCGTAGCCATAATCCCCGGGGTGTTCTGGGGCGTTTACGGAGACGTGGTCTCTCAGACGGACCTGACCTCCACATCGCTCATGATGCCCCCCGTGCTCATTCTGATGGCGCTGCTTATGGGCAACGCGTTGGTGCGTCGTTTCTGGCCGTCCCGTGAGTTGACTCAGAGCGAGTTGATGACCATATACGTCATGCTGACGGTGGCGGTCATCCTCTCCGGGATGGGCATGATTCAGTTCCTGTGCACCACCCTGGGGGCAGTGCCGTACTACAAGACCCCGGAGAACAACTGGGGAGAGTACCTGCAGTTCGCCCCTCGCCACCTGATGCCGAAGCTATCGGCCATCCAGGGGTTCTATCAGGGAGGACAGCCCGTTCCCTGGGATGCATGGCTGCGGCCGGTCATCCTCTGGAGCGGTTTCCTTTTCGTGATGCTCTTCTGCATGCTGTGCATCAACACGCTGGTGCGCAGGCAGTGGATGGACCGGGAACGCCTGACCTTTCCCATCGTGATGCTGCCGCTGGAGATGACGGATCCGAAAGGGTCATTCTTCCGGAACAAGGCCATGTGGCTGGGATTCCTGGTGGCGGCCGGGGTTGAGACCATCAACAGCCTGAACCATCTCTATCCCACGATGCCCTACATCCAGATCCGGGCGAATGATCTTGGCCAGAGCTTCGCGGTCCCGCCGTGGAACGCCATCGGCTACTTCCCGACGACGTTCTATCCGCTGGCAATCGGACTGGCGTTCATTGTGGCCGCGGACGTGAGCTTCTCGTGCTGGTTCTTCTATCTCTTCATGAAGCTGGAGCACGTCTTTGTGGCCTGGGTGGGATGGGAGGCGCCTGGCGGGGCGGTCAGCGCGCCGCCCTATGTGGCCCAGCAGGGGACCGGCGCATTCATCGGTATCGGGATTTCCGTGTTCTGGCTGGCGCGCAGGCATCTGAAGGAGGTCTTTCTGCACGCCATCGGACGCGCCCCGGCGGTGGACGACTCCAATGAATCGCTCAGTTACCGGACGGCCGTATTCGGGCTGGCTGGCGGCTTCGCGCTTCTTGTGATCTTCTGCGTCGCTGCTGGCGTATCCCCGGTGGTTGCGGCGGCATACCTGGCGGTCTATTTCCTTTTCTCCACAACCATCACCCGCCTGCGAGCCGTCGCTGGTCCCCCGTGGACCTTCGGGCCGTATGTCAACGCCATGGACACGGTCATCCAGCCTGTCGGCAGCTCGCTCTTCAGCAAGGGTAACCTGGTGGCGCTGGCGTACTTCAACTGGTTCTCCATTGAGATGCGCTGCAATCCGATGCCAACGCACATCGAAGGGATGAAGATCGCTCAGGTTGCGCGCATCCGCCAGAGGTCGTTGACGGTGGCCATGCTGATCGCCATCGTCGCCGGAATAGCCGTGGGGTTCTGGGCGTGTCTGGCGGTCTGGTATCAGTTCGGAGCGGCGACAGCCAAGGTGGAGCCCTGGCGCACCTGGATGGGGCGATTGCCTTTCGACCGCGTCAGCAACTATTTGGCGGATCCGAAGGGACCTGATGTGGCAGGCGTCATCGCGATGGTCTTTGGCGCAGTGGTGACAATGACGCTTGGCTGGCTGCGGACCAACTTCGTCTCGTTCCCGTTCCACCCGGTGGGCTACGTTCTGGCGCACACGGAGACGCTCCAGTGGCTCTGGTGTCCGTTCCTTGTGGCCTGGGCGTGCAAGGTGCTGATCACCCGGTATGCCGGCATCAAGGGATACCGCGCCGCATTGCCATTCTTTCTGGGGCTGGTGCTGGGTGACTATATGGCGTCCGGCTGCTGGGCGCTTGCAGGATCTATTCTGGGCATCCAGATGTATCGCTGCTTCCCGTGCTAAGGCGTAGGCAGGCGGGGTGTAAGGCCAGTATAATTACCGGTTTTTGACCTTCTGGGGCTCCAGCACGCAGATTCCCGATTGACCCGCGTAATGCTGGATGCTATGCTTAGAACAGGTCTGCGTGAGACGCTCCTCCGCACTCAGATACGGGCGCAGGCGTCCTCACGTGTTCCTCTTGTGCGTGCGTAATATTTCGCGCGCGTGACGGTAAGATTAAAGGTTGCAGCCCGCGCTCCTCTGCAGGGCTGGGACAGCGAACAAAGGTAAGGAGAAAAGCAATGAAGAGGTTGATGCTTGTGGCGGCTCTGCTGGCCATCGCGACCGGCGCGCATGCCAACCTGCTCGTGAACGGCGGGTTCGAGAATGGTCTGAACAACTGGACCCCTGTGACCTTCTTCGGCGGCAACTGGCAGCCGTTCAATGCAACGCCGTATGGCCTCCCGGTGAGCCCTATTGAGGGATCCGGCATGGCCGGCGGCATCAGCAGCTGGGACACCACCCGCAATGAGGCCTACATCTACCAGCAGTTCAACAACCCCGGCGGCTACACCGAGGTGAGCTTCTGGGGATGGGCCATGGCCAAGTTCCTCGATAATCCGACCAGCATTTACGATGTTGGCGTGCAGCTGGGCTTCGATCCGCTCGGCGGAAATGACAGCCTGTCGAGCAATATCATCTGGGCGGATCCGGTTTGGGCAACCATGCAGTGGGAGCAGCGCACCATCGTGGTGCCGAACGCCCCGGCCGGAACGGCCACGGTGTTCATCAAGAGCATCCACAAGTGGGGGATCGAGTGGAACGTGTCCGTGGCGGATGACGTCCAGGTGGTCCCGGAGCCGGGCAGCCTGATGGCGATGGCCGCCGGACTGGCCGGTATGGCCGGCGTGGTCCTTCGGAGGCGCTGAGTTCGCTTGCGAGCGGGCCCTTCTTGGTGGTCTGCATCGCATTCCAATGATGCTGGCAGCCGGGTCGCCTGAAGAGGAGGGGAGCCCGGCTGCCAGTGCGTGTGGGACCTGTGATCCGTCCCTTCATGCCATGACTTCTGCCCTCCGGTAGGGCATAATAACTTCTGAATGAGCGTTCTCAAGGTGGTTGCATGTCGGCGCGTGAGGGTGCCGCGCCGGAAGTGGGGAACGCTGTCGGTCTCGTGCGAAAGGACAGAGTGATTATGCGATTGTGGCGCTGCAATTTGATTATGCTTGCGTTCCTTCTGACCGTGGGAGCCGGCGTGAGCGCTCAGAACCTGGTCACCAACGGCGACTTCGAAGGAACGTGGACTCCGGCCCCCCCTGGACTGGGCGATTGGGTTGGGGCGGGATGGACGGCTTGGAGCGCCCGTCTGCCGGCTACGCCGACGTCCCAGCCTGGCGATCCGGCCATGTGGAGCATGCCAGGAAACACGGGTGTCCCGGACCCTAACGCCAACAACTACCAGCGCATCATCGGTGGTTCCATCCGCAGCAGCAGCTTCCGCGGCGGGATCCTGCAGGTGGTGAACACGGTGGCGGGCCAGGCGTATGACCTGGACATCGATGCCCGGATGTTCCGGCTCAACATCGCCAACCAGTCAGTCATCCCGACGGGGTCGGTGGGCTACGACCTTACGGGACAGACCACCAACCCACTGGCTAACTCCATTAACTGGATCGATTTCCAGGAAAGTGACGCCTGGAGCCGATATTCCGTGCGCTTCAATGCGAACGGCCCAACCAGTATCTGGGTGCGTGGCATTATGCCAGAGGCCACTGCCTGGCTGATGGTTGATGTGGACAACGTCTCTGTGCAGCCGGCCGGGAGCACGCTGAGGATCAACATTACAGACGGCCCTAAGGCAACCCAGGTGTCGGACACCACCTTCGAGATTGAGTGGACCACTGATGTCCCGTCCAGCTCTGTGGTGGAGTATGGTCCTGCGTCCCCGAACGGCGATGATGGAGCGGTCTATCCCATGACGGCCCAGGCTCCGGGCAATGTGCAGGTGCACAGAGTCCTGCTGACCGGTCTCTCGCCGGATACGGAGTATCACTACCGCGTCCGGAGCGCGGCCACGGGCTACAAGACGGTCTACTCGCTGGACAAGACCTTCCGCACTCCCCCTGAGGCTCTGCCGACCTTCACCAACGGCAGCTTCGAGCAGATCCAGGGCTCCGGTTCCAGCCGGACGGCTGTGGGGTGGCGATCATTCCCCGTGGTGGGCGGAGGTAACGGCGGCGACGCCAGCGGCTACATCGGCCCGTATCCCACGAGCGGTGTTCCGCGCTGGCTCGGTGTGGTGAACACGCAGCACGGCCAGTACTTCGCGGGCGCGGGCGGCAACTATGATCGCAAGCAGGGCGGCTTCTATCAGCGCTTCAAGGCGGTTCCGGGGATGACTTATCGTGTGGACGCGTATATCGCGACGTTCGCAAACGGTGGAGCCCCTTGGGACTGCCAGGTCTGGGTTGGCATTGACCCGAAGGGCGGCGTGGATCCCGGCCCCGCACCGGATCCGAATGACCCGAATCCGAAGCCTTCTTGGATTGTCTGGTCTACCGACCCCGCTCACGGGGACAACACCCTGCCGATCAAGTGGGTGCCTGTGAGCGTGGAGGCTGTCGCGGAGAGCAACGCAATCACGGTATTCGTGCGGTTCCAGCAGAAGTGGCAGCTTCAGTGGAACATCACGGCTGTTGACAACGTCCGAGTGACCGGCCCTCCGGCGGAGACCATTCCGGTGGCGTCCATCGGACAGGCCAAGGCTCAGCCGGACTATACGATGGTTGAGACGACCAACGGCGCCATCGTGACCCTGGTGCCGCTCTCCGAGTCCGGGTTCTTCTATGTCCAGGACGAGGACGGGACCGCGGGTATCCGTGTGGAGTCGGGAGCAAGCGTCAGCATCGGTGACAAGGTCCAGGTGAAGGGCATCCTGCGCACGCTCGATACGGGCGAGCGCGTGCTGCGCGACACCACCGTAACCAAGATAGGCACCGGCACCACCAAGATCCGCAACATCGGCAGCCGCAGCGTGGGCGGCCCGCGGTTCGTTGGTCCCGATGGTCAGCCCACCAACGTGGGCATCGAAAATGAAGGCCTGCTGGTCCGGGTATACGGCAAGGTCACGAAGATGGACTGGCTGGAGGGCTACTTCCTGCTCGATGACGGCTCCGGCGTGGATGCCCAGGACGATGCCACGGGCGTGAAGGTCATCCGCTCTGAGGTGTATCCGATGCCCGGCGATTACCTCAGTATCGTCGGTGTCATCACGTCCGAAGTGCGCAACGGCAAGACAATCCGCGTCCTGCGCGGCAGGGAGCAGCAGGTCCCCGCGGACTACACGCCACTCGCGCCGTAGTCAGAACCAGGGGGAGGCAGCCGCATTGTGCGGTTTCTTCTCCCTTTCAGCTCTACCGGCCCGGAATGCGTTCCGGGCCGGTTTTCTCTTTAAGGCGGACACAAAAGGAGCGGCCTTCTTGGAAGGCCGCTCCACACGACAATGAACACAAAAATAAAGTCAATGCCGAAGAGAGGATTTGAACCTCCACGCCCTTGCGGGCACGTGGTCCTGAACCACGCGCGTCTGCCATTCCGCCACTTCGGCAGGGAAGAGCCAGGCCGCCTTTCAGCCGCCCGGCAACCATGTTATTACCTCAAGTGTTGCGTTTCCGTCAAGACCCTGCGGTCCAGGTTCGATGCCAGAGTGTCCCTGCGCAGCCGGCAGTGGAGCCCCGTTTGAAGGCTCAGTAGTCTGGCCATCCGTCGTCTATCTCCTGATTGATGTCCACAGGCACGTATGAGTAGAGATCAGCGTCCTTCAGGTAGAATTTGATTTTTTTGTCGCGGTCCCTGAGTTCGTCGGGGAACTGAGGCGTCTTCCAGGTCAGCTCCGCTCGGACCGAGTCGCCGGTAAACGGGATGCAATAGTTCTTCTCGAAGCCCCGAATTACGTTGTTGTTGCGGTCCAGGATCTCGGCCGCTACGTATCCGCCGGGAGCGCACCTGGCGTTGATGATCACCTTCGGCGTGTTGAAGACCTCTCTTCTGGAGATAAGCCAGCCCTCTTGCTCGCCGGCCTGCGTGGAGCAGAATCCGTCCAGCCGGAGTGTCGCCAGACCCACGGCGGCGCGCAGGCCCTTGTAGTCTTCGTGCACCTGGTCCCATCCGGAGTAATAGAACCAGAGCTCATCCCCCATCACGATGGGCTCCCGGGCCACTCCGATGAACCCGCAGTCGAAGGCTTTGACAGGGCTGTTCGGGATGAATGGCTTCCGTTCCGCGGTGCGAGTCCAGTTGATGAGATCCCAGCTCCAGGCAAGCTGGATATCTCCTGTTCGGGGGCTGCCTTCCTGTGCCTCGAACATCACCTCCGGCGACGTGTAACGTCCGTATTTGATCCACCTGGCATGGTAGATGAGCGGCAGTCCGATGAACATCCCCTGATACGCGAAGACCGGCATTCCGTAGATCTGCGTCGCATCCGGGTCCAGGTCGTCGGGCACGAAGACAGGTCCGTCCAAGGGTTTGGTCCAATGGAACAGATCCTCAGAGAAGACCACTCCCACCGACCGATGCCGCCTGCTGGGCGTCTTCCAAGTGGCGCACATACGGTCGCGGTAAGGGTCGAAGAACCAGTTGATGACGTCGGACGATGTGAACAGCTCCCGGCCTTTTACGTCCCATTCGATGTTGAGGCCGTCACGGGAGAAGCCCAGCATCGCCTTTCCGTCCCTGAAGCTGAACGCGATCCAGCGGCGGGCAGGGTCCATCCCTTTGCCGGCAGCCTTGAAGACCTGGGTGGGGAAGTGGACAATGTTGTTTTTGTTTGATCCCTGCCACTCCACCAGTCCCAGCTCGGGCCGCTTCCAGTGCAGGCCATCCTCGGATTCGGCCAGGCATACCTTGGTGGGTTCTTTGTCCGCGATGCAATAGTAGTACATCCGGAACTTCCCGCCCTCCCGGATGACCGTGCCTCCCAGGTTCGGTCCCCATCCCTCCCATGGCATCTCGCCTTCGAAGATTGGGTTGTCCGGGTGCTTGCGGGCCGGGTGGAACACGCGCCGCAGATTGCAGGATTCCTCCGTGACCATCGCATCCAGGAAAAGCCGTCGGAAAGGCGGCTCTCCTGCCAGGGTCCGGTCGTACTCTACCTTCACCTGTCCTCTTGGCGGCGGTGCCGCCCGGAGTGCGGACGCGGTGAGCAGCAGCATGAGAGATGCCGTGAGGAGCAGATCCTGGCAAGGCATGACAGCATACCTCCGGGTGGAACGGGTATAGTCTGATGCGGATTTCAACGCGGGCGCGCGCCTTTCCTCCGGGATATCCCATCATGGGATGAATGTGCTTGCGCGCCGCAGGGAGACTGTCCGGAGAGCCGGTGTGGAAGAGCTGCTGATCCGTTTTGCCGAAGAGGAAGACGAGGGATCCTGTGCACTGTTGGACCCGCAGATCCCTCCATACTTTCTGACGCGCCGTATCGAGCAGCGCGAGGTCATCGTCGCGGAGCTGGACGGCGAGGTGGTGGCTTGCCTGCGCTTTGAGTTCCTTGGGGCGCGTTCACCGCTCATCTCGCTTCTGGCCGTGCGTCCAGACCTTCAGGGGGAGGGGATCGGCCGGCACCTCATTGAGTTTCTGGAGGAATACCTGCGCGACCTGGGGTACAATGCCGTGATGTTTGCCGCCCGCGAGGGATCCCCAGACTTCGAGGGGTGGCTGCGCAGGCTCGGATTCCAGGAATGCGGATTCCTGTCAGGGATGCATCCGGACGGTAGCGGAGAGGTGTTCTTCCGCAAAAGCCTGGAGTAGGGGAGCGCCCCGCTCTCGAGGCGCGTTCCGGTGGGCATGCTATAATCCCGCATCGGGGAGATGCGCCGCGCGGCGCGCCCAATTCATCCGGATTCGGAGTTCGCCTTGTCTCTCAGGGTTTTCAACACCCTCACCCGCACCAAAGAGGAATTCTTCCCGCTGACGCCTGGCTACGTCGGGATGTACTGTTGCGGCCCCACCGTATATGATCATGCCCATATCGGCCACGCCAAGCTCTATGTGGCCATGGATATGGTGGTGCGCTATCTGCGCCACACGGGCTACCGCGTTCGTTACGTGATGAACATCACGGATGTGGGGCACCTGACGGATGACGCCGACAGCGGTGAGGACAAGGTCGCCCGGCGCGCTGCCGCAGAGCGGGTGGATCCCATGGAACTGGTGGAGACCTACACCCGCAGCTTTTTCGAGGACATGGATGCCCTGAAGGTCCAGCGTCCCAACATCGCACCTCGCGCCAGCGCCCATATCCCGGAGCAGATCGAGATGGTCCGCCAACTCCTGGAAAAGGGTTTCGCATATGAGGTGGACGGGGCGGTCTACTTCGATGTCACCCGCGCGCCGGAATACGGAAAGCTGTCGGGCCGGCGGCTGGAGGATCTGGAGGCCGGTGCGAGGGTGGATGTGGATCCCAATAAACGAAACCCGGGCGATTTTCTTCTATGGCGCCCTGCGGCTCCCGGGCACATCCTGCGCTGGCCATCTCCCTGGGGATGGGGCTATCCCGGATGGCATCTGGAGTGCTCCGCGATGGCGCGCCGCTATCTGGGCGAGACTTTCGACATCCACGGAGGGGGGCTTGAGAACATTTTCCCGCATAACGAGGATGAGGTAGCGCAGAGCGAGGCGGCCAACGGATGCCCCTTCGCTCGCTACTGGATCCACGTGAACTCCCTAACGGTGGGCGGGCAGAAGATGGGGAAATCCCTCGGGAATGCCATCTATATCAAGGATGCTCTGAAGCGCTGGACCCCTGAAGGAATTCGTTTCTTCATTCTTTCCACCCATTACCGCAGCGTGCTGGACGTGACAGACGATGCCCTGGCGGCGGCCGAAGCGGGTGTGCGTCGGTTGAACACGGCCCTGCGCCTGGCGGAAGAAGCCGTTGCGGCCGGGAGGGACGGGCAGGCGGGCCTCGGAGACGCCGTGGCAGAGGCCAGACAGCGGTTCCACGAGGCGATGGACGACGACTTCAACACCGCTTCCGCCATCGCTGCACTGTTCGATCTCGCACGCGACGTGAACTCTGGGCTGGCTTCGGGAACCGGGGTGCGTCTGGAAGACTTGAAAGCAGCGGTGGCCACACTCCGGACCCTGGCGGGCGATGTGCTGGGTCTGGTGCGGGAGGGCACTGCGGAGGCGGATCAGGAACTGACCCGTGACCTGATGGAAATTCTCATTTCACTGCGCTCCACCCTGCGCGCCCGGAGGGATTTCGCTCTGGCGGATGAGATCCGCGACAGGCTTGCGGCCGCCGGAATCGAGCTGGAGGATCGTCCCGGTGAGACCGTCTGGCGACGGCGGACCTGAAACTATATCCTCTGAGCGTAACGGCGCGTCGCATCGCGCGGCGCTTGCCGTCGTGGCCTGTTCGCTGGCTGTCGTGGCGGGCCTGGTCACGGGTGCCGACCTCTTCGTTCAGCGATCCGATGTTGTGATGCCTGGCGTCAGAGTGGCCGGGATCCCGCTGGGCGGATTGAGGAAGAAGGACGCCCTGGCGCTCCTGGAGAAAACCTGCGCTGCTCCCTCGGTGGTCCGGCTGATGGCGCAGGGGGCGCAGAAAGCGCCTCTGAATATCCCGTCGCGCGATGTGCGGTTGGCCGTGGAGGCCGCTCGGGCCGTGCGGGATGCGCTGCGCGTCGGCAGGGAGGGATGGGTTGGCGAGAGGCTCCTGCAGCGGTGGCAGGCGCATCGGGAGGGCGTGGACATACCCATCCGCCTGTCCGCAGAGCCGGCCGCGCTGAAATGGGTCTTGGAGAACAGCGCCGCCAGACGTTTCGCGTCTCCTGCCGTGGACGCTGGCATCTCTGTGAAGGCCGGTCAGCTCATCAAAACTCCGGAAAGGGTGGGGACGGCTGTGGACGTTGCCGCTTCGCTCAAGAAAGCTACCGGTGTCCTTTTGGAGCGGCCCGCCGATGTTCTGGAGCTTCCCATCGTGCTGCGCCGGGATCTTCCGTCCGTTACCTTGGCGGACCTGGAGCCGATAGATACTATCCTGGCCACACAGACGACAGTCTATAACAGCTACGAGCGGGACCGAACGCATAATCTGAAGCTGGCGGCGCGGGCCGTTGACGGCGTCATTTTGAAGCCGGGAGCGGAGTTCAGCTACAACAGAACCGTCGGGCCGCGCGCCAAGAGCCTGGGTTTCCGAGACGCACCCATCTTCGTCAACGGACAGATAGAGCCGGGCACAGGCGGAGGTATCTGTCAGATCTCGTCCACGCTTTACCAGGCCGCGCTGTTGGCGGGAATGCAGATCCGCCAGCGCAGTCACCATTCCATGGCAGTCCGTTATGCTCCGCCGGGACTGGACGCTACGGTCTCCTACGGGGTGCTGGATCTGAAGTTCGTCAATCCCTTGAAGAATGCCGTGTATATCAAGGTTGAGGCGGAGGGGGGCAGAGCCAGGGCCACCATCTACGGAGCCTCCTCAGACCGCAAAAAAATCCGCATCGAGCGCACGGTAAGCAAGCCCGTCCCCTACGGCACAAAGACCATTGTGAATCCCTCCCTCCCTCCGGGAACCCGGAAGGTGGTGGACAAGGGCGTCAACGGATACGCAGTGGTGGTACGGCGGGTCATCGAGGAGAATGGCCACCGGCGAGTGGAGACGATCTCCCGGGACCGCTACCGCCCGCATCCTGTTGTAATTGCGGTGGGGCCGCCTGCCGCCACAAGACCCGCCGCCTCAGCGTCGGGGGTATCCCCCGCGGAGGAATAAGACCTGCCGGCCGTCACGCCGCCTGGGACGCGGTATCGGCGTAGTAATCCGGAACGATCAGGTGCGCGTGTCGCGGCGGCCGAAGGTAGTGAACGTCCGGCTTCGGGCGGGGAGCCAGCCGGACCGGCTCGGGCAGCACATCCTCATAGGGTACCTGTTCCAGGATGTGCCGGATGCAGTTGAGCCTGGCGCGAAGCTTATCGTCGCCATCCACCTGGTGCCATCGGGCTTCGGGGATGTCCGTATGCTCCATCATGACATCCTTGGCCTTTGAGAACTCCACCCACTTCTCGCGAGCCTGGATGTCCACCTCGCTCAACTTCCACAGTTTCATGGGGTTCGATGCGCGTTCCTGAAAGCGGCGCTCCTGCTCCGCGTCCGAGACGGAGATCCAGTATTTCAGCAGCAGGATCCCCGAACGCACCAGCATTCGCTCGAAGTCCGGGCAGCTGACCAGGAATTCCCAGTACTCCTCCTCCGTGCAGAATCCCATCACACGCTCCACAACGGCGCGGTTGTACCAGCTGCGGTCGAAGATGACGATCTCACCCGCCGAGGGAAGGTGCGCTACATATCGCTGGAAGTACCACTGCGTCCGCTCAGTGTCCGACGGTTTGCCTAGCGCCACCAAACGCACTCCGCGCGGGTTTAGAGGTTCCATTATCCGTTTGATGACACCCCCCTTGCCAGCTGCGTCACGCCCCTCGAACAGCAGGACCACCCGCGCGCCGGTGTGCTTCACCCAGTACTGCATTTTGACGAGCTCGAAGTGCAACCGGCTGAGTTCTTGCTGGTAGAAGTTTTTGTCCAGACGGCCTCCCGCTTGCTCCATTCTCGCCCGCGTACGATTCTTTTTCATCCTTCGCGTCTTCCGTTACCCCGGCTTCTGGTCGGCGGACAGATGAACCCAGTCTGCTGGACAGCCAGCCGGATCATCCGCTACAATCGCCCCAATCTGGTTCTTCCACGGAGAAAGGGGTCCGATGCGCGACGTCTTCACGCTCGTAAGCTTGCTTGCGCTCTCTCTGCTGGCGTGTTGTGAGCCTTGCGCTGCCGGCAAAGCACCTTCTGTGTCCCTCCACGTCTCGCCTTACGCTCGGCCGGACGGTGACGGGTCATCAGCGCGACCGTTGGGAACTATCAACCAGGCACTTGAGCGGCTGCGTCAAATCAGAGGTGGCACCTCGATGCCGTCGGCGGCGGAGATCGTCCTTGCCCCGGGTGAGTACCCCATCACGGCAACCATCGAACTCGGCCCGCAGGACAGTTTTTTGACCATCCGACCGGAACGCGGACATACTGCCGTGCTGACGGGAGGACGGGAAATCCTCCGGTGGGAGCCGGTCCGCGATCCGGATGTTCGGGCTAGGCTCGGCGATGCGGCTCGGCACGTTATGCAGGCAGACCTACGCGAGGCAGGTGTGCGTGATTTGGGATCGCTCACCAATCGCGGGTTCGGCCGTCCGCTGAAGCGTGCGCATCTGGAACTGTTCTTCGAAGGACAGCCTGCTCGCCTCGCAGGGTGGCCCAACGAGGGGTGGGCGAGGATAGCAGATGTGCCTGGCGGTCCCCATGCCGGAGTGTTCCGCTATGAAGGCGACCGCCCGTCGCGTTGGAAGGATGCTCGCGACGTGTGGGTTCACGGATACTGGACGTGGGACTGGGCGGATTCCTACGAGCGTGTGGAAGCTCTGGATCCCGCTGCCCGGCAGGTCCGCACGGCCGCGCCCCACGGAGTATATGGCTACAAGGCGGGGGCGCGTTTCCGCTTCCTGAACGTCCTGGAGGAGCTGGACAGCCCGAATGAGTATTACGTGGATCGAGACAAGGGCATCATCTACTTCTGGCCTCCGCAGCCCCCTCGCGGCCGCCGGGTGCAGGTGTCCGTCCTGGAAGACCCGATGTTCACGATCACCGGCGCCACTGGAGTGGTGCTCTCCGGCCTTACTCTTGAATGCACGCGCGGCACGGCTGTGGTCATTACAGACGGGTGGAACAATCTGGTGCAGGATTGCACCATTCGCAACGTGGGAAATGTGGCGGTTGTCATCGGCCAGAATCGAGAGGACTATCAGGCAGCCCTTTACGCGGATACCACTCTGGAACGTCGGGGCGGTAGCGGAAACGGTGTCCGCAGGTGCCACATCTACAACGCGGGCGACAATGCAGTGCTGCTGGGGGGAGGCGACCGTAAGACCCTGAGACCGGCGGGCAACTTCGTGGAGGATTGCCACATTCACCATTTCAGCCGCTGGGGGCGCACCTACCGACCGGCCATCGGTCTCGATGGAGTAG
The DNA here is from genome assembly GCA_025998755.1 of Armatimonadota bacterium. Lineage (NCBI taxonomy): Bacteria > Bacillati > Armatimonadota > Armatimonadota bacterium. The sequence goes on along the minus strand of AP024674.1, from coordinate 1,050,470 downwards.
GCAACCGCGTTCTGCATAATTGCATACACGACGGTCCCCACAGCGCCGTCATCGCCCACGGGAACGAGCATCTGGTGGCTTACAATGATATTGGGAGGGTCTGTCTGGAGACAAACGACGCGGGAGCCTTCTATATCGGGCGGGACTTCTCGCAGCGCGGGAACCGGGTCCTGTGCAACTATTTCCACGATCTTGGGGAAGCAGAGCAGGTCCACGCGGTTTACCTGGATGACTGCGCCAGCGGGACCATCGTCCGCGGCAACCTGTTCTACCGCGCTGGAGCCTCGGTGTTCATCGGGGGAGGGCGGGACAACGTGGTGGAGAACAACATCTTCGTGCAGTGCCGTCCAGGCATGCTGGTGGATGCGCGGGGGCTGGGTTGGGCAAGTTTCTGGTTCGACGGGCACGATGATACTCTGATGAAGCGACTGGCGGCCGTCGGGCACGACCGGCCACCATACAGCACCCGGTATCCTGCGCTGCGTAATATCCTGAATGACGATCCGGCGGTTCCGAAGGGCAATCGCCTGGAGCGCAACATCTGCTACGCTGGCGCCTGCATCGAGCTGAAGCACGGAGTGCTGCAGAAGGTAGTGAGGATGCGGGACAACTGGATGGAAGGGGAACCGGGTTTTGTTGCGCCTGTGCCGGACAACCCCGGACCGCAGCATTTCCGGTTGCGGCAGGACGCGCCCGTGTGGAAAACGGGATTTCGCCCGATCCCCGTGGAAAGGATCGGTCCGCGGGGAAAAGGCATCAAATAAGAAAGCCCCGCTCATCGGCGGGGCTTCCACGTTGTTAATGCCGTTGGAACTTTGGATGTCAGGCGGCCTGCAGACCCCTGCGGCGCAGGGCCGCCACCGCTCCCAGACCCAGACCGGCCAGAGCCATGGACATGGGTTCGGGGACGGGGTTCAGGATGAGCACGTCCTGAGCGCCCTGACCGGCACGACCGTTGCGAGTCCACTGCAGGTTCAGAACACGGACGTTTCCCACGTTGGTCCATCCGGCGGCGGTGGCCTCCTGCACCCAAAGCAAGGCCTGGCCGGTCACCGTCGCATATCCAGGCTCGCCCTCCAGATGCCAGATGGCCTGCTGCAGCGCGTTGGCCGAAGCCGTACGGCCCGGGCTGTTCGGCGTGTAGTCGTAGTTGGAGAGAGTGCCATTGCGGAACTGCGTATACAGATAGGCCGTCCTCGGATCCAGCGGATCTCCCTGCCCCATGACCATGGTGCTGATTCCTGTGACCAGGAAGCCCTGAGCGTTGAAGTCCAGATACTCATCTCGCTGCAGGCAGAACGTGCGCAGAATCTCCACACTGCTGTTCGGGAGCAGCGCCAGGCCGAACTCTCCACCGTCTGTGGTGCCCTCGCGGTCGAAGAAGCGGACGTAATCGCCAACCTGAATGTTATCTGCGAACGCCTGGCTCCCGGCGATTAGGGAAAGAGCAGAAGCACAGGCGATCAGAATGGCCGTGAGTTTTTTCAATGTATTGACCCTCGCATTCGAATGACTGGCGCCGCTGGGACGGATGCCCGTGCGGTCACATTTCCAGTATCTCAGAGGGAGGGTTTCCGGGTAACTGTCAGTAGTACGGGAATATGCGGACTGTTCGCAACAGGACGCTCCCGTGTAAATGATGAGCGCCCCCTCGATGGCCGGATGGGGCTCAAGGACGGCACCCTCGGGACTGCGATCGCCCGTCAGGAGGAGATGAAGTGGCTACCAGCCTTCTTGCGGAGCGTTATCTAGTGGCCTTCCGGCAACGAGAAGTCCCCCTGGCCGTAATAGGCGGTCTTCTGCCACGCAGCGTAGCCGTCCATATAGTTGTACACCGTTCCTTCGCCGTGGGGTAGATAGGGGGTGCCGAAGTTGTACTGCCAGTAGCTGTTGGGGACGTTTACTGCGTAGCAATACCAGCCGATGATCTCCTGAAGCGGCCTGCGCTCCTTGGGCTCCAGTTCTGTGATCTTGTGAGGGATGACCTCACCGGTCGCGGGATCCCGGACATAATTCCCGCTGCTGTCGGTCATCAGCCAGACTAGGGGCGCCAGGTTGTTGCCGTTCGGACGCCCGCGCGCCGGGATCCACGTGCACCCGTAGCCGTATTTGTAGCGCCTCCCCTAATAGCCGCTCTGGGCATTCGGACAGATCCAGATCTTCTCGTCCCTAACGTATGTCTTGAAGCCCGGATGGAAACGGTAGGCCCACGATGCAACAGGAAAATCCACCACCGGACCGTTGATATACTGGTTGTATCGCCCGGCGACCTTGCCACGTTCGGATGGGGGCACCTCGGTGGGACAGCGGCCGTTGTAGTCGTCAACATACATCATGGTGGCCAGCCCGAATTGCCGGCCGTGGGAGAGACAGGCGGAGAGGCGTGCCCGGTCTCTGGCTCTCGCGAAGACTGGAAAGAGGATTGCCGCGAGGATGGCGATGATTGCTATCACCACCAATAGCTCGATCAACGTGAAACCGCGCCGTTTTTCCTTCATTTTGGTTCCCTCCATCCGCCGAAGAGCAGACGCGCTCCGGATACTCCCGGCAACGGAGAAGCCGCGATCTCACTCCCATGTGTGGGCATATCGGCCATTACTGTCAAGGGCTTAAAGCAAAATTGATGGGATAATCCTTCACATTTCTTCCGGAACCCGGGAGAGGAGTCTCAGGTAGAAGGAGAGAAAAGGGAGGAACAGGGTTCTTGGCCGCGACCGGACTCCCGGCCGCCGCCCAGCCGCAGGCCGCGGTCACGATCGGCTCTGCAGGAGGATACCATTGACAGGACTCAGGACGGGAATCGCGATAGCAGCGGCGCTGGCCGTGGCTGTCTGTTTTACGGGATGCGGTAAGAAGCAGCAGTCAGGGACGGACGCCGGGACCGGCGCGCCGCCGGCTGTAGAGGCGCCGCCTCCTCCGGTGGCTAAAGCCGGGGACTTCGAGGCCACCTGGAAAGACCTGGCTGTCCGGCGCAAACAGGTGAAGTCGTATGAGATGGTTCTGACGCACGAGGGCAAAAAGTCCCGGCACGCCCTGAAAATGGACGGGGACCGCATCGTGCGGATGCGAGTGGATATGGGGCCGGAAGGCTGGATGCTGGCGCAGTTCGATAAAAAGGTGAACTATGTCTTCGACCCTCGCGCCGGAATGGTGATGAAGATGCCGATGTCCGCCAAGGAGGCGGAGTCGGCAACAGGTGATCAGTTGCCGAGCGTCGAGGAGCTGAAGGTCAGCAAGCCGAAGGTCAGTGACGACAAGGTGGACGGAGTGGCCTGCTGGCGGGTGGATTCGCCGGACGCCGGCTCCGCCTGGCTGGACAAGCAGTACGGATTGCTGCGCCAGGTAAAACAGGGGGATCAGATTCAGAAGATCGCCTACGAGCGCATCAACGCAGTCCCCGACAGCTACTTCGAGCTCCCCCCTGACGTCAAGGTTCAGGACATGTCCAGCATGATGAAAAACATGCCCAGGTCTGCCGCCCCCCGGTGAGGAGCTGAAGCGGAATCGAGTTTTTGGTGGCCCTGGTGGGGATGCCTCCCTGCCGGGGCCGTTTCTGTATCAGGGCGCGGTGGGGGCCCTTGGGGAAGACGGCGTTTCGCTGATCTCTTTCAGAAGCTCCTGCGCGCGCTTGTTGCCCGGATGCCGTTCCAGCGCCTTGCGAGCGTGCAGGGCCGCATTTTCCCGGTCGCCTGAGGCCAGGAGGGCTTCGGCCAGGCGCTGGTGTCCCACGGTGGAGTTAACGGCGCGGTTGTAGCGCACGGAATCCCGCCAGAGGGAGACTGAGTCGCGCCAGACATTGCAGCGTAGCGCCGTCTTCAAGCCGAACAGCAGAAATGTGATGGTGACGATGGCGTAAAACGTCGCGCGGTCGGCGGGGACGTGCAGGCGCTTGAGGATGTCGTGGCAGATCAGCCCCGCCACGACGAACAGCCCGAAGTCCGCCATATACATGAAGTGATTGGCATACGGGGCGAATCTTACCACGTAGCCGAATGGGATGAACCCCAGGATGGGCGTGGCCAGCAGCACGAACCAGGCCAGCCCGAACCCGTAGTCCCGGGAGAGCATCAGCATCCAGACGGTGGCGGTGATGAAGGCGATGGAAAGCGAGGTGGCCACCACCATCCACCACCCGGGATGGCTGGATGCGTAGAGCACGGAGAGATTGATCGGGACCGTCAGCTTCAGCAGATAGAAGCCGATGGCGGTCCAGGCGTTTGCGCGGGAGTAGAACGACATCTCATCGGCGGCCGGCTCCGGAGCCACTCCGGCCTGCGCCCGGAGGGCAAGATACCCGAGCGCCGCTGCTATGGCGAAGAACGGGACCTTCTCGAGAAGCTCCAACCTGCGGTCATGTCTGCGCTGCTGGTAGTCCACGATGAGCAGCATGAACGGCAACAGGGCGGCCATCGGTTTGGAAAAGAGCGCCATCGCATAGAGCACAATCGCCCCGGCATAGCACACCCGGCAGTCTTTCTGGATGTAATGGACATAGGCGTGCAGGCAGAGGAAGACGAATGTGCCGCTCAGGACATCCTTGAGGTCCGATACCCAGGCCACCGCATCCACGTGAAGTGGATGTGTGCCCATCAGCAGCCCGCTGATCAGCGCCGCCATACGGTTCCGGAACAGTCTCCAGACCAGCAGATAGGCCAGCACAGCATTCAGGGCATGCAGCGCCAGGCTGAATGCGTGAAAGCCCGTCGGATTCTCGCCCCAGAGAGCGTATTGCACCATATAGGCCGTGAAGACCATCGGATAATACGGACGACTCTGCAGATTGCCCCAGATTGCTTTCAAGTTTGTCCAACTGATCTGCTGGATGCGCGGGTTCTCGGTGATGTAGGCCGGGTCGTCGAAGTCCACGAACCCGTTGTTCAGGGCTGGCAGGTAGATCAGGATGGTGACGGCCAGCACCAGCAGCGCATCTATGCTCCGCTGCCGGTGGGCGGAAGAGTGGGCGTCGGGCGTCTCTGAAATACTTCTGTGGTCCGGCTGATCAGTCACTCGGGCAATCTATCCCCGGCGCGAGTCGGGCGCCGGGCGTTCCATCCGTTGTTCCGGGCCGCTTTCGGTGGCCAACCAGCGACCCTTTCGCCGCAGTGGCGTCCGCATCCTTCCTGTGGCTCGCGAAGCAGCCATTCCTGCGCGACCGTATCGGGTGCGGGGTTGACCATGGGGCAGGCAATCGGCCAAAATGCGTTTCCGGCGGGAGGGCGCGCTGCGGCGCGGTTCGGCGTCCTCCCGGAACCCTCTTCGCGTTTTGGAAGGATACCTCCCTATGCGTGAGCCGCCGTCGAAACAGGAGCTGGAAGAACGCATCGAAAAGCTCTTGAGCCAGGGGCCTGTGGATTTTATCCGAGAGGCCATCATCCAGGACCTGAGAGAAGGACGCTTCGACCGGGTCGCCACCCGGTTCCCTCCGGAGCCCAATGCCTATCTCCACATCGGTCATGCCAAAGCGCTTTGGATAGACTACGGCATCGCCCAGGACTTCGGCGGAACGTTCAATCTGCGGTTCGATGACACGAACCCTCTCAAGGAGGAGCAGGAGTTCGTGGAGGCGATCATCGAGGACGTCCGCTGGCTGGGAGTGGACTGGGAGGACCGCCTCTATTTTGCTTCGGACTATTTCGAGCAGATGTACGAGTGGGCGCTGGATCTCATCCGCAAGGGTGACGCCTATGTCTGCGACCTGAGCCCGGAAGAGGTGGCAGCCACACGCGGCACCCCTACAGAGCCGGGCATCCCCAGCCCGTACCGCAACCGCAGCGTGGAGGAGAACCTGGACCTTTTCCAGCGGATGCGCGCCGGAGAGTTCCCCGACGGCTCCCGCACCCTGCGCGCCAAGATAGACATGAGCTCGCCCAATATGAACATGCGGGACCCGGTGATGTATCGCATCCGCCACGCCGAACACCACAGGCAGGGCAACAAGTGGTGCATCTACCCGATGTACGACTGGGCCCACGGGCTGGAGGACTCCATCGAGGGGATCACTCATTCACTGTGCTCGCTGGAGTACGAGAACCACCGCCCGCTGTACGACTGGTTCCTGGACCGGCTGGGCATCTACCATCCGCGGCAGATCGAGTTCGCCCGCCTGAATATGACCTACACGGTCATGAGCAAGCGCCGCTTCATCGAGCTGGTGGAGGGCGGGCATGTGCGGGGCTATGACGATCCTCGCCTGCCCACCCTGGCCGGCCTGAGGCGGCGCGGCTACACGCCGGAAGCCATCCGCGAGTTCTGCCGGCGCATCGGGATCGCCAAAACGGACAGCGTGGTGGACGTTGCGGTGCTGGAGGACTGCATCCGGGAGGATTTGAACCGCCGCGCCAACCGGGTGATGGCGGTCCTGGATCCCCTGAAGGTGGTTCTGGTGAACTATCCGGAGGACCAGGTGGAGGAACTGGATGTCATCAACAATCCGGAAGACCCCTCCGCCGGGACGCGGAAGGTGCCCTTCTGCCGGGAGCTGTATATCGAGCGGGATGACTTCCGGGAGGATCCACCGCCCAAATATTATCGGCTGGCGCCTGGCAGAGAGGTGCGGCTGCGCAACGGTTATTTCATCCGCTGCGTGGACGTTGCGAAGGACGCCGAGGGCAATGTGGTACAGCTGAACTGCACGTACGACCCGGCGACACGCGGCGGAGACGCCCCGGACGGCAGAAAGGTGAAGGCCACCCTGCACTGGGTGTCGGCGCGGCATGCCCTGGAGGCCGAGGCGCGCCTCTATGACCATCTCTTCCTGAAGCCCGACCCCGACGATGTCGAGGAAGGACAGGATTTCACCGCGAACCTCAACCCCCAGTCGCTTGTGGTGAAGACCTGCTTCGTGGAGCCGAGCGTCGCCGGAGCCGCGCCTGGCACCAAGTATCAGTTCGAGCGGCTGGGCTACTTCTGCGTTGACCCGGATTCAACGCCGGAGCGGCTGGTTTTCAACCGCACCGTCACGCTGAGGGACACCTGGGCCAAGATCGAAAAGAAGATCCTGGCACAGGAGACAGCCAGCGCGAAAGCGGCAAGGTGAACCTCTGGGCCGCGGTTTGCATCGCGGGAAAGTGTTGACAAATCACCACCGAAGAAGGTATCTATATGGTGGTTGCTGCCGAATAGCTCAGTTGGGAGAGCGCCTGACTCTGGATCAGGAGGTCCTAGGTTCGAGCCCTAGTTCGGCAGTGTTTCTTTTTGTACCCCTCACGGCGCGGCGGACGTGTCTTGTCCGCACCCCCGGATGCGGAAACCCTCCGGCCGCCGAACGTTTTCTCCCCTACGGAAGCGCAGCATGAGCAAAGAAGGTTTCCTCACTCTGATGGGAGCGGTGTTTCTTGGCGCTCTCGGGCAGATCTCCATCAAGGCCGGCGTGATGCATCTGAAGGACGCTTTCGGGGAAAATCTCAGCATCCCGCTTATTCTGCAGAATCCGGTGCGCGTTCTGCTGAGCCCTTGGATCCTGGGCGGCTTCACGGCCTATGCCTTCAGTTCGCTGATCTGGCTGACACTGGCGTCGCGCTACCGCCTGAGCCTGATCTACCCGATGGTGGCGATGGGATACGTTTTCGTGGTGCTTGGCTCCATTGTGGTCTTTCACGATCGACCGACGATCTACACCTGGATCGCGCTGACGTTCATAGTTGTGGGTGTGTCTCTGCTTGCCAAAACGGGTGGGTGATGGGAGGCGTCACCTCAGGGCTTCCGTTTTAGTTGGCGTGATGGATGTCGAGATCAAAAGCCAGCGGCTTAGCAGTGGCGGGTCTACCGTGCACGAAATAACCATCTGGGACGAATGGGCCCGGGCCGTCGCGGAGCGTCGGGCGGCAGATGCCTCGCTTGCACTCCTGGCGTCCGGCGTGAGCGACTGGACAGAGTGGGGTGACCAGGCCAGAGCCCACGGGCTCGCTGCGGCCATTTGGCAGGCTGCCTGCCAGGCAGGCGTGCAGCAGATCTTTCCGCCGGATGTGGCCGCGGTGCTGGAATCGGAAGCCATTGCTCACTCCCGCCTGAAGCAGGAAGTTCGCGAGGCTGCGGCTGCCGCCGGGCGCGTGCTGGATGCGGCACGGTTGGAATGGATGCTGCTCGGCTTGCCAGGCAGCGTGGACCTTCTCCCCGGGCGCCGTGAGACAGCGGGACGCGCGAACCTTCTGATCCGTCAGCAGGATCTGGGGGACGCGCTGTCCGCACTGGAAGGCGCCGGCTGGAGTCCGGATGATGTCGGGATCCTGGAACGTGAGTCCCGACGGCTCCGGCTCAGTAGCAGCCCGGTGGGCGATCTCTTTCTGCAGGATATGGAATGGGTTTGGGAGCGTGCCGCAGAGCTGGATCTCGGCCGCTACCGCGTGAAGACTCCGGGAGGCGCGCAGATGGCCGTAATTTCCGCGCTTAGTGCGTTCTTTGATCATCATTGCCGTCCGGCAGCCTGTCTTCTAGACCTTGCGCAGGCGCTGTCCTCGCTGGACAGGCGCGCGCGGGGAGAGATCCAGACCATCGCGGGGCGGGCCGGGGTGTTGCCGGAGGTTGGCATCACGTTGAGAATCGCGCATCTGCGGCAGGGGGTTCGGCTGGCGGCCGGCGGAGAAGAGCTGACAGTTGCAAGGGGCTCCCTTCGCTCCCGCGCGGCCATCCGGGCGCTGTACGGCGGCGAGGCCGAGCAGGCAGTGCATCGTCTGCTCACGGCATCCGACGGCGCAACCCGGGATGCACTCGTCGAATCGCTGCTGGCGCGTCGTGGGCGCGGAGGGCCCGGGGCGATTCGAGTGCTGGGCGCATTGATAAAGGTGCTGTTTCCATCGCCGCTGGAACAGAAGCTGTGGGACGGTGGCAACAGTGAGCGCGCTGCAAAGCCGGGGCAACAGAAAGATATTTGAATTTTGAGAAGGGGAACTGCAGGACTGCGGACAATGGTAAAATACACATGAGGCCGGGGACAGTGAAGTCGAGTCCCCGGGGAGGCGAGTGCTGATTTGATTGCGCATCGTCCAGAGGTTCCTTTGCTCACGTATGGAGAAGCGCGCTTTAGCGCGCGCATTTCTGTGAGTCCCCGGATTTCTGCCTCCCTCGTTTCTCCCCTGTCTGTCCAGCCTGTCCGGTTCCACGTGAATCCGATTTCGTTGCGATCCTCGCCACGGCGAGCGCGCATGCCGGGCAGGCTCAACGGATGTCAGTGCATCGAAATTTCGTGCTCGCTCCCGACCTTACGGCAGGCCAGGAGAGTCGCCGTCGTGGGAGCGGATCTGAACCGGAGGTTCCAATCGAATGAAGAAGTATCATCGCGGTGACGAGATGCGAGTCAGGGTGGAGCGCAGCGGACTTGAGCCCGACGAGGGCATCGCCCATCTGCCTGATGACACGATGGTCATTGTGCTGGGGGGCGGCTCGCGTGTGGGCGAGGAGGTGGATATCGTGATCACCAGCGATATCCAGACCTCTCTGGGCGAATCCCTGCTCGCCGATCTCAAGGCGTAGGAGGCGCCCCACCGCTTCCGGCTGTTGACCGGCGCGCGGGCAGCAGGCAACCTGCCCCGCGCGCCTTTGTCTTTTCCCACGAATGGACCGTGCCGCTCCGTCGAGTACCGCAGTACTGTTGACCCGCCGCGCCAAGTGTCCTAACCTCTAGGAAAGCCTTGCTTCGGCTGGCTCCTTAATGCTCGGTCGGCAAGGAGCCGTGCCGGGATGTCTTTTCGACCGGACCTGGAAAGGACGGTGACACGATGGCTCTCAGGAGCACCCGCAGAGAGTTCCTCAGGCACGCGGCTGCGGCCGGCGCAGGCGTAGCGGCTGCCGGAGTGCTGGGCCAGGAGGCGACTGCTGCGGCGCAGCCTGCCTCCCGATCCCGGCTGGTGGTGGTGCGCAACCGGTCTTCCATCTCCAGATCCGAGTCCCCCGGCGGCCAGGTAAATAAGGCGGTGGTTGCGCAGATGCTGGACCACGCCATCGCCAAGCTGACCGGCATTTCAGATTCCGGCGCCGCGTGGAAGTCACTTTTCAAGCCGGATGACGTGGTCGGCATCAAGGTGAACTGTTTGTTCGGGGTGGGGGCTTGCACGCACCCGGAGGTGGCTCACGCGGTGGCGGACGCGGTGGTGCGCGCGGGGGTCAAGCCCTCGAATGTCATTATCTGGGACCGCGCGACCGGTGACCTGCTGAAGAGCGGCTACAAGCTCAACCGTGACGGCGACGGGGTGCGGGTGCTGGCAAATGACGGAGTCTGGGAGGAGCAACCCACCCGCCAGGGCCAGTTTGAGGGACGCCTGACGAAGATCATAACGGAGCAAATCACGGCGCTGGTCAACGTGCCCGTTATGAAGGACCACAGCATCGCCGGCGTGACGGCGGCGCTGAAGAACCATTACGGCTCCTTCGACAATCCGGGCAGGCATCACGGCAATCACTGTGACCCCTATCTGGCTGATGTGAATGCCATTCCCGCTATCCGCGACAAGACCCGGCTGGTGGTGCTGGATGCCCTCAGGCCGATGGCCGACGGCGGACCGGGACTGCGCAGAGACGCCTTGTGGGATTTTTACACTCTGGTTCTCTCACGCGATCCCGTGGCTGTGGACTATTTCGCCTGGAAGACCATAGACGAGCGGCGGGCCGAGACCGGTCTGAAGTCCCTGGCCGAGTCCGGGAGGGAGCCGAAGTGGATCGCCACCGCGGCCCGCTACGGCCTGGGCACGGATGATCCGGCCCGGATGGACATTGTGAGGATTGGGTGATGGCCAGGCGTCTGCTGTTTGCAGTGGCGTTGCTGACGGCTGCGGGAGCCTGCCTGGCGGCCAGAGAGGATCTTCTGAAGATCGCTCCGGACCGCATCAACTCGTGGCGCGCGGTTCCGGACGCCACGGTATATGCTCGGGGCGACGGGATCGTGGATATTTACAACGGCGGCTACGAGCTTTACACCCGCGCCGGGGTGACCGAGGCTCTGCGACGGATGTACGCGCAGGGGGAGCGGTTTGTGGAGGTCACGGCACATACGATGACCTCCAGCCGGGCCGCGAGGGCGTTCCTGATGGACCGCTACCGGGTGGAGATAAATACCGCGTCTCCGCGTGGCGAGCTGAAGAGGTTCGCGGCATCCGGCTCCGGGACCACCACGGCCTATGCCATCGAGGGGCGATATTTCCTGACCGTTGTGGTCTATGAGGATTCGGCGGCCGCGCGGAATCAGGCGCTGGGTTTCGTGAAGGTGCTGGAGCAGAACGCGTCCAGAGTCCGCTGAATGGAGGTGCGGCGGCTGCGGAGGTCGAGGATGGACAGACGGCGATTTCTGGAGTTGACGGGGCTGGCCTGCGGCGGGCTGGCGCTGCACGGTTGCGGGCGCGTAAGTGACACTCCGGCCGGAAACGCCGGAACCGCATCCGCTCCGGCGATGCTCCTTCCTGAAGACGTGCGGGGAAAGGTCTTCGTCGGACGTGGTGACGATGCGGCCATCTCCCTGGAAGCGGCCATCGAGGCTGCCGGAGGACTGGGCTTTATCCCTGAGGGGGCCACGGTGGTCCTGAAGCCGAACGCCGCGTGGGCCCGAACCCCGCCCCAGGCGGCCACCACGGATCCCGCTCTGGTGGCGGCGATGACACGTCTGTGCCTGAAGCACGGTGCGGGACGGGTAATCGTGTTCGAGCACACCATAGACCGGCCCGCGGCGCAGGTGCTCGCCATGACAGGCATAGGACGGGCGGCCGCCGAGGCGGGAGCAGAGGTGATCGTGGGCTCAAGCCAGTCCGATTACGTTCCCCTGGATGTCCCTTTGGGACGGCTGATGAAGCGGGACACGGTGGCGCGTATTGTACGAGACGCGGATGTTCTGATCAACATGCCCAAGGCCAAGCAGCATTCTGCCACGGAGCTCACTCTGGGCCTGAAGAACCTGATGGGCGTGAACTGGAACCGGCAGGCATGGCACACAGGTCCGGATCTGCACCAGTACATCGCCGATTACGCCACCGCGGTGCCTATTCATCTGACCGTGGTGGATGCCACGCGTATCCTGTTGACGAATGGTCCCAAGGGGCCGGGTGAGACCGCCGATCCGCGGGAGGTCATCGTCTCGCGGGATCCAGTGGCGGCAGACGCGTATGCAAGCACGCTCTTCGGCCTCAAGCCCGCGGATGTCGCCTATATCGGCCGGGCGCAGGATCTTGGGTTGGGGGTGGGGGATCTTGCGCGGATCGCGGTGACTCGCGTCTGATGGGTCATCACGCACTGAGGGCGCGCGGATGAGACTTGCGCGCCGCGCCTCACAACTCTTTTTTCTGGCCGCATTCATTGCTCTGTTCCTGCTGACACTCGGCAGCGTGGACTGGGCAGGGGGTGGGGCGCTCCGATTGCGGGGCGGCGTTCCCGTGGACCTTTTCCTTCGCCTGGATCCCCTTGCGGCGCTGTCCACGATGCTGGCGGCCCGGTCGTTCCTGTTTCCCGTCTTTCTATGGGCGATTCCGGTGCTTGTTCTGGCGCTGCTGTTCGGTCGGGCGTTCTGCGGATGGGTGTGTCCCCTCGGGACGTGTATCGACGCCTGCGACCGACTGACCCGGAAGCGTCGCGAAAGACGGACCACCTCGGAACATTCATGGCCTCGGCTCAAATACTACGTGCTGGCTGGAGTGGCACTCACGGCTTTGATGGGAGCGCAGGTGGTCTGGTTCCTGGATCCTCTGCCGCTCCTGATGCGCAGCCTGACGCTCGGGGTGTTCGCGCCGCTGCAATGGGCTTGCGGGCAACTGGAGCGTTTGCCCGTGGCCGGTCCGCCTGTCGCAGGCGCCTTTCGCTCGGTGCTGCCGGAGGGGCAGGCTCACTTCCGCTCGAACCTGGCCGCGCTGATCATCCTCACGGCGATCCTGGCGGGAGGGGTCCTCTCGCGCAGATTCTGGTGCCGCTCGCTGTGTCCGCTGGGGGCACTATTAGGAGTCATCGCCCGCATCAGCGTGTTTCGCAGAAAGGTCTCGGCGGCGTGCCGGGAGTGCACCCTCTGCCGGCTGGACTGCCGGATGGATTCCGTCTCCGGCGGGGGGCAGGTGAACGATCCATCTGAGTGCATCTACTGCTATTCCTGCGTCAGCGGATGCCCGCGCGATGCGGTGTGCGTGGCTCCTTCAGTGCGCACGGAAAGTGTGCCGCTGGACCTGGACCGCAGAAGATTGCTTGCCGCTGCGGGGCTGGGAGCTCTCTGGGCTTTTGCCGCGCGCACGGAGCTGGCCGCGCGGCCCACGCGGGACGGAGCATCGCGCATTGTCCGGCAGGGTCTCATCCGTCCGCCGGGCTCCGTTGCGGAAGAGCTGTTCCGCGAGCGCTGCATCCGGTGCGGCGCGTGCATGAAAGTGTGTCCCACGAACGGGTTGCAGCCCGCGCTGCTCGAAGGGGGGATCGGTGGAGTATGGACCCCGGTGCTGATGCCTCGGGTGGGAGAATGCGTCCAGAATTGCAATCTGTGCGGAGAGGTGTGCCCCACCGAAGCGATCTGTCCGTTCACCGTGCAGGAGAAAGATCATCTCTACATCGGCAGGGCCGTAATAGATCGCAGCGTCTGTGTGGTTTGGGAGTCCGGCAAGGACTGCCTGGTGTGTGATGAGGTGTGCTCTTATCAGGCGATCTACTGGCAGGAGGCGGGGGGTATCCGTCGTCCGCATGTGGACGAGGTCCGCTGCGTTGGGTGCGGCATCTGCGAGAACAACTGCCCCGCCGGTGGGCCGGTGGCGGCCATCCGAGTGACCTGCGATGGAGACCGCCGGTCGTGGACGCGCGATCAGCGGCGCCGGTGGCGTCTTTCCAACCTGGTGGAGCGGGAATCCCGGGTGCACGGGCGCGTTCCGGGTCCGGGCGATTGACGATGCCTGCCTGCGGTGGTATACTCACGTAGCGGCGGCCCGATGGCGGCCGCATCTGTGGTGCGCCCGTAGCTCAGGGGATAGAGCGCAAGGTTGCGGACCTTGAAGTCGGGGGTTCAAATCCCTCCGGGCGCGCTTGTTTTTACCGGCGGCGGGTTCCCGGGCGCCGGGGAACCTGCCGGAGCCGTGCACCGGGCAAGGCCCGGCCATCTGCCCTCGTAGCTCAGTGGACAGAGCGCCTCCGTCCTAAGGAGGGCGTCGGGGGTTCGATTCCCTCCGAGGGCGCTTTCCATCCTCTGATTGTGCCGCTCGCCCGCTGCGCACGCGGCGCGAGGGTGGGGCGGGGCTGTTGATATAGTCCTCGCGCGGAGAGGTGTCCGAGCGGTTTAAGGAGGCGGTCTCGAAAACCGTTGTGCCCTTCTTGGGTACCGTGGGTTCGAATCCCACCCTCTCCGCTGGTTTCTTCTTCAATCGCAGCCTTCCAGCCCATTCGCACGCGCACTGAAACGGTTCTCAAGGGCGCGTTGCAAACATTCTGCAAACCTTTTGGGGGTGTTGTCTCCTGACAGGGCCCCGGCTCCCCTCTACGTTGGTCGAGTAGCGCGCCGCAGGCACGCGTATCGAGACCGCACCGGAGTGCTCGGGATCCAGGTGTCCCACGAGACGGCGCACGGCCGCAAACGCCTGGTGACCATCACCTGTGGAGGCGCAAAATCCGACTAGTTCTCCGACTCTATTCTTTTCAGAGAAGAGGGTGAAAAACGGGGGTGTGGGAGCGGGAAACAGGGCAAAGACGGACGAGAGGATAAAGGCGGAGAAGTGTCCAGATTTTGCGCCTCCAGCGCCTCCAGAGGACGGGGGTGAGGCCGGAACAATCGATCCCTGGGAGGAGGACGGCTTCGAGTATCTTACCACCGGCGAGGTCAGGTTCCAATGAAGAGGCTGAGCGCCCTGGCCCGCGGCGGGTTCTGTTGCCATCTGTGCCGGACGGCTCGACCGGTGTATCTCAGCGGTCCGAGGCAGCAACGGCCTGGACCGGCCCCGGGGAGTGGAAGGAACTCGTAACGATTCCGTAATCCTGAAACAATCGGCGGATGAGACCGGGAGGGTAACCATGCCATGATGTAGCGCCAAGCAAATGGCACGGAACTGAGCCGCCCTGTGCCTCGGTGCTTAAAGCGTTGCAGCGCACACCATGAGGGGCAGAGGAAAAGTGCGAAAACCGTCCCGCGGATTCACGCTCATTGAGCTTCTCGTCGTGATCGCGGTCATCGCGATCCTTGCCAGCATCCTTTTTCCCGTTTTCAGCCAGGCGCGCGGCCGCGCGCAGCAGGCCCGCTGTCTCAGCAATCTGAAGCAGCTGGGGCTGGCGTGTCTGATGTATGCCGACGACTGGCACGGGGTTCTCCCGTACCCCGGCGGCGACACCCGCGCACCGGCCTGGGATGAGGATGTCAATGGCGGCCTGGACAAATATATGACGAACAAGTCGGCCGGCGATACGGTCTGGCGGTGCCCGCTGGGCAAGAGGCCTACCGTGACGGCCACCACCGGGCGCGGCGCCAGCATGGGCCGTAGCTACTGCTTCAACGACTATGTGCGGCCCTTCAACCGGGGCAGAGGCAACTGGCCCACCACGGGCATGAAGGCCTCTCTGTTCCAGAATCCGGCACGCACAATCCTGATCTTCGAGACCTTCCAGGATGCCACTCCGGAGGCATATGCCTTCCGCAATGGTTCGCCGCATTTCGGTGGGCCGGGTGGCCTTCCCATCTGTATGCACAACGGGAAGATGAACGTGGTTTTCGGGGACGGACACGCAGCTGCGGTGTTCCCGCCGGACACTTGGTCCAATGCCTATTTTGGCAGTTATCTGCCTAAGCCAGGTTCCACGCGCCCCACTTACGTGCGTGGCAACTATACCGGCGAGATGCCGGATATGTGGGTGCCTTTCTGGCCCTATCAGAACTACCCGTCTCAGTGATTTCCAGTCCTGCGCTCGTTTCGCCTGAAGCCGGCGGCGAGTAGGGCGGCCGGACTGCTGCGAGGCGGTCTGGCGTTCCGCAGAAAGGAGAGAAAACAGCAATGTTCACGAAAGGACACGGGCGCATTGGCCGGATGCTCCTGGCGTCACTGATTGCAGGCGCCGCCTTCGTCTATCCGGCGGCGGCCTTTGCTCAGATTCCCGTCAGCAGCATCGCCGAAGCCCGCAAATTGGCCATTGATGCCTGGAACTCGCAGGCTCCGGCGGCTCCTTATGTCCGGGTGGCGGGCATCATCACCGCACAGCCCAGCGGCCCGGACCGTATCAGTTCTGCCTATTTCTGGGTGCAGGATTCGGCTACTGCCGGCACAGAGCTTCCGCCGGGGAGCGGACGGCGCTACTCGAACGCCATCAAGGTCTTCTTCAGCGGGAACTCGAATGTGGTGGCGTCTCAGCTGCAGCGCGGCGACTATGTTGAGGTCACCGGTCTGGCGAAGATCTACCACGGTGGCTCCACCACCCTGGGGATGGAGGTGGAGATAGACGCCTCGTTCTCCACCGGGGCGTTCGCCGGGTCCGTGGTGAAGCTCGGGTCGGGCAGCCCTCCGCCCCCGCTCGATGTGCGGATCTCGGACCTCCCGTTCGCGGGCGGGATCGGAGGCGGAGAGAATCTGGTCACCCGGCACCGGATCATGGGGCACACCTGGTATCCGGAGCCGTCCACCGATCCTCAGTCCGAACGGCACTTCGTGGACAACCCGTATCAGGGGATGCTTGTGCGCGTGGTGGACGCGCGCAAGTGGGGAGTCTTTACAGTTACCGACACCAGCGGCGCGCAGCGTCTGGGAGACTTCTTCCTGAGCGAAGACGCCTCCCCGGGCCGGGTGCTTCGGGTCCGCGTGCCCTCCACGGCGAATGTGGATCCCAATGCGGCCTCCAACGGCAGCACAGAGCCCGTCATCGGGATGCTGGAGACCCGGCAGGTGCTGGTGGGGCAGAAAGCATACTCGGTGGCGCAGCTTGTGCTTCGCGAGACCGCCGACGTGCAGGAGACTCAGCCGGCCAACTATCCCTGCATCACCCGCACGCAGGCGTTCGTGGACAATACCACTCCAAACCGCACCCGCCTGCCTGGCACCAGCGTGATCATCCAGGCCTGGGTTTCGGCGCCCAATCAGACGGTGACTGCGGACCTGAGCGCCTTCGGCCTTTCTTCTTCTCAGGTTCTTGCGCCGGGAGCCACTCAGGCCGATCCCTACACCTATACCCTTGTCATCCCATCGGGTCAGGCTCCGGGTCAGTATATCGTGCCGATCCGTTACCAGAACCAGCACGCGAACGTGCTTGTCTCTGTGGCGGCGCGTGTGGACACCATCGGCCAGACCCGCGCGCTGCCGGATGACATGTGGGTGTATGTCAACACGCCGCGCGTCGTGACTTCGGGAGCGCTCGGCTTTACCGGCAGCGTGCCGCCCGGATTCACGGGGGGCTTCCGGCAGTGGCTGTTTGTCGGCGACCCGGACGGCACGGCCGGGATCCTCGGCTTCGGATGGCCGGCGGGCGCACAGGCGGATCCGAACACATGGATCCGTTATGACATCGGCGAGCGCGTGCTGGTCTTCGGGCAGCTGACCACCTACTTCGCCAAGAGAGAGGTCATCTATCCGGGCGGAACGGCAACGTATTCCATCAAGACCGGCGAGCCCCTCACCACGCCTCGTCCCATGAACATGCGCCTGGACCTGGCGCAGCCGGAAGCGCGGCCGAACCCGATCGGAGCGCTGGTCCGGGTGACGGGTAAAGTGACGTCAAGCAATCCGGGTAACCGCCAGTTCATCATTCAGGATGCGACCGGTTCCAGAGCGACGGTGAAGATCCAGTGGCGGCAGCCGTTCCCGCCGACAAGCTGGTACCCGGCGGTAGGGAAGACCGTGACCGTGACAGGTCTGCTGGATGGTTTCCTTACCTCGGACCCGGAGACAGGGTGGGACCGGTATACGGTGGACATTTTCCCCAGGAATGAGGCTGATCTGACCGTCGTGGACTGACATGCGACGGACCGATCCATCGGGCTTGTGATAATCTGCGGGAGGGGGCCCGGGAGCGGGCCCCCTTCTTGCTCCAGGAACCATCGTATAGGTAAAGAGGTTCGCACATGAGGATACCGCTCGGACTGGCTCTTCTCGCTGCCGCTGTTATCGCCACCCTCTCTTTATTCTGGCCTCCTGCGGGGGCAGCAGAGACTGTCACCCTCACCATTCTTCACACGACGGACCTGCACGGCTATTTGCGTTCCCACCGTGCTGACGACGGGCAGGAGATGGGAGGGCTGGACCGCATCGGCACACTGATCCGGCGGGAGCGGAGAACTGATCCGGAAGCGATTTTGCTGGACAACGGGGATACCATCCAGGGCAACTCGATGGCGTTTATGTTCAAGGGGCGGCACATCATCGAAGGCATGAACGCGCTGAACTACGACGCCATGACGGCCGGGAACCACGAGTTCAACTTCGGGCCGCGGGTCATCGAGCGGATGCGGCAAGCGTCCCGGTTCCCCTGGCTGTCAGCCAATGTTGTCCGGGCAAGCAGCGGAGAGCCTGTTTTCGAGCCGTTCGTCATCCTGGAGCGCAAGGGCGTCAGGGTGGGGGTGCTGGGGCTGACGGTCTCGGACGTCCCGAACTGGGAGCAGCCGTCCTACATCGAAGGTCTGCGGTTCGTGGACATCATCGCGGCGGCACGCGAATGGGTGCCGCGTGTCAGGCCGCTCTGTGACGTGCTGGTGCTGCTGGCGCATACCGGAGCGGAGCGCCGCGAGAATGAGAGGTATCCGAGCGCCGCAGCAGCCGGGGCGGACATCGCGCGTGAGTGCCCGGGGGTGGACGTAATCATCTGCGGGCATCGGCACGTTCCGGTGGAATCGCTGGAGGCGGGCGGAGCCGTGTTGACTGCCGCCGGCAAATGGGGCAGCCATCTGGGGAAGGTGACGCTGGAGGTCGAGAAGTCACCGGACGGGGTACGGGTTGTGTCCCGGAAGGCGCAGTTGATCCCCGTGACAGCGGACGTGCCTCAGGATGCTGTTCTGGAAAAGGTTGTTGCGCCGTTCGAACAGCGCTGGAAGAAATGGGCGGAGGAAGTGATTGGAGAGACCGCCGTGCCGCTTGATTTCCGGCGCGCCCAGCAAGAGGAGAACGCCGCAGTCAACCTGATCCACGATGCCATGAAATGGGCCACAGGAGCCGATGTCACACTCCACGTGGTATTCAACAACAGCACGGTTATTCCCGCCGGCCCTGTCACGAACCAGGATGTGGCGGAGATGTACGAGTACGACAACGCCCTGTGGGTGCTCACGCTGACCGGTCGGCAACTCAAGGACTATCTGGAGGACGGCATCGGGGGATACGGCACCTGGCGGTTCCTGACCGCGGCCGGAATCAACTATGTTTTCGATGTCTCCCGGCCCAGAGGAGAAAGGCTTGTACGGGTGGAGTATAACGGCCGGCCGCTGGCGGATGATGCCGTGCTCACGGTGGCCATCAACCATTACAATGCGGTCCGCGGCGTTGAGAACAGCCTGTACCGGCAGGCTTCGGGTGTGAGGGAAACGGGACGTTGGATCCGTGACGTCATCGCGGACTACATCCGGGCACAGGGCACGGTCCGCCCCGCGGTGCGCGGCTGGTTCACGGTGGAAGGAGCCGGCGCCGCCCGCCCGGCCGGGTCGGCCCGGTGAGAGCGTTCCCGAAAAGCCGGGGGTTGCGCAGCGGTTTACGCGGGTGGCCGGGCTCTGTGGCCATCATTCTGGCCGCCGTCCTCTTTGCGGCTTCTGCCTCGGCACAGACCCGGGTGGTATTTACCGATCCTCCGAACTCCAGCACCGCGGTACGGGACGCCATCGTGGAGTTCATCAACTCGGCGCAGAATACCCTGGATGTCGCCATCTACACCCTGACGTACGGGATCAGTGGAGGGCGGCTCACGGATATCGCCGGAGCCCTGCAGGCGGCGCGCTCGCGAGGGGTTGCGCTGCGTCTGGTCACGGATGTGAACGAGGAGACGGGCACTCAGTTCACTATTCTGGACATCCTCTCGGATGGAGTGGCCAACGGCGTCATCAACCGGGGCGTAGTCCGTTCCGGTAATCCCGGCGGCATCATGCACAACAAGTTCATGGTGGCCGACGGCTGGCGTGTGCTGACGGGATCCACGAATTTCACATCAGCAGGGTGTCTGTCTCAGGAGAACAATGTCCTCATTCTGGAGGGGCAGGGCATTGCCGCGGCCTATACAGCCGAGTTCGAGGAGATGTGGAACGGCATCTATAGCAACCGCGGGCAGCCCACCTTCCCGAACAGTTTTTTCACGAACGACGGCGTGCCGGTGGAGGTGCGCTTCGGGCCTGATGATGACCTCACCGGCCGCATCACGACCGCCATCTATTCAGCTAACCGCAGCGTTTATTTCCTGGTCAACGTTTTTTCGGACGGCACACGGGCTTATGAGATCGCGGAGGCGCTGAAATGGGCTGCGGCGCAGGGCATTGATGTTCGCGGTGTCTTCGACGAGGACAACCAGTCTTCGGCGCAGTGGGACAATCTGGTGAATGTTCCGGGAATCAGCCTGGGCGACTACATCGGCGGCCTGAACGCGATGCACAACAAGCTCATGATTGTGGATGCGGGGACGCCGCAGGCGAAGGTGTTCGTGGGATCGAACAACTGGTCCAACGCTGCGGACCTGACGAACGACGAGAACGTGGCGATCCTCTCTTCGGAGTGGTGGAGCAACCATTATTACGACTATTTCCGAAGACTCTACGTGGAGCGCTCCGCGAATGCGAACGGCACTCAGCCGGTGCGGCGCTACGGAGACCTGGACGGGGACGGAGCTCTGACCCAGGCGGACTACGCGATCGCACTGGCGCTGGCTTCTACCGGTAATCCCGCCTCACCGTATCAGCTGATCGTGGGGGATGTGGAACCGTATCCGGGAGTGGGCGGCCACATTTTCGGGGACGGCCGCATTGACGCTGCGGACGCCCGTTGGATCGGCGAGACCCTTGGAATAGTGACGGGAGACGACCGCATCGGCGAGTCGCTGCTCAAACCGCCCGGCTCGCCTGTCAGCCTGGCTCCCTGCACTGTGACCGCCGTTTTCGGGCAAGCGTTCTACATTCAGCAGGATGATCGCAGTGCGGGGATCCGTGTGGAGACCTCCGGGGCGGTACCGGCCCGGGGGCAAAGGGTGGCGGTGCGCGGAATACTGAAAGCCCTCAACGGCGGCACGGGCGAGCGGTATGTCGAGGCGCAGGCCGTGGCGGTGCAGCCGGATCCGGGTGTCGTCCCTGCGCCTCTGACGCTGCGGGCGGTCTGGTTGGGAGGAGCCAGTCCACCGGACGGGTATACGCGGAGCGTCGCAGGCGGGCAGGGGCTTTACAACACGGGCCTGAGGGTGCGTTGCGCCGGGAAGGTGACGGGGTGGGGCTCTCTGTCTTTCTGGTTGGATGACGGCAGCGGTTACTCGGATGGATACTCCGGCTTCCCGGGCGTAAAGGTCAGTTCCGGATTCCTCACGCGTCCACCAGTGGGATCGTTCGTAACGGTGGACGGCATAAGCACGATGGAGTACGTGAACGGCCAGAACGTGCGTGTGCTGCGTCCGTCCCTTCAGACAGACATCCGGGTGCTTGTGTCTCCATAAGGGAGAGGACATTATAATCGTGAACGGCCGCCCGGCAGGATCGCCGGACGGCCGTTCACTTTTCACCTCTCTGCCAGGGATGGTGTTTTACGCCTTGCGGCGGAGTCCTCCCATCAGGCTGGCCAGACCGATACCCAGCGCAACGAGTGTCCCTGGTTCGGGCACCACGACTCCCGGCGATCCAGCGTCATTGCCGTTGAAGATCAATGTCTGGCTCACGGCGAAGGCGCCGTTCACTCCTACCTGGGAGCGGGCCCAGTTGGCGCCGTTGTCATTGGCGATCGGATTGAGGAACCCGGGCAATACGTGGATGCTAGGTCCATCCGGGGTATCCAGTGGCCAAGGCGCGGCGTCATCGTAGTTGACGGTATCCACGGCGTTTCCCAATGCGTCCCGGAGCACCAGGATCTCGTTGGTTGGACTGGGACTGTTCGAGAGGCCGAACAGTGATTCGAAATCCATCGGGAAGGCCGTGAAGCCTGTTCCCCACGCAGCTTGGAAATCCGCCACCGTGATCACCGAGGGAAACAGCACAATGGCCTCACCGGGACTGATGAATGTTCCCGCAGGGATGGTAACGGATGATGCGCCATCCTCGTCGGAAATATACCATCCAGAAATGTCCACGGATGCTGTCCCGTAGTTGTAGATCTCAATCCACTCGGTCTGGACAGGAATAGCCTCCGTGCTGTTAGGGTTGTACATGATCTCGCTGATCATTACGGTGCCCTGAGAGGGCGGGCACATTGCGAGGACCAGGGCGCAGCCCAAGAGGACGACGCCGATACTTTTCGCCATGGGTCTTCTCTCCTTTCTGTCGCCGGGCGCCGTGGCCTTCCGATGATGAACGGTCAGTCACGTTGCTGGCGCCGCGAGTTGTGTTTCCAGAAACGAAGTATAGCAGATTCTGGCGTCTGAGGAGACCGTTTTCGTTGCGCTCAGAGGCATTTCGCCAGATGTCGAGTAAGGGTTGCAGGGTGGATTGAGCACAGGCCACGAAGGTCATTGTTACGCGCGTGGAAGGAGAAGTGAGCGAGTGCCCAGCATTTACATCATGACCGACCTGGAAGGCATCAGCGGAATAGACTCCGCCGAAATGATCGAGAGGGAACATCCCAGGTTCCAGGAGTGCTGCGAGCTCCTGATGGGAGATCTGAATGCGGCTGTCGAGGGGGCATTCGAAGGCGGGGCGACCCGTGTGATGGTTCGGGACGGACACGGCGGAGGTCCGAATTTCATCCTCGAGCTTTTGGATCCGCGTGCCGAAGAGGATCCCCGACCTACTGCTCGGTGGTGGGGTCAGATGGATTCTTCCTTCGATGCCACCTTCGTTATCGGCGCGCACGCGATGGCGGGCACCCTGAATGCGTTTCTCGACCATACGCAGTCCTCGGTGAGCTGGCATGATTACAGCGTCAACGGCAGGCGGATGGGAGAGCTGGCGCAGTGGGCGATTATTGCGGGTCACTTCGGTTTGCCGCTGGTGATGGTCAGCGGGGACGCGGCCGCCTGTGCAGAGGCGGAGCAGTTCCTCCAGCCGGTGGAGACGGCGGTCGTCAAAGAAGGTGAGGGACGGAACTCTGCGCGGCTGGTGCCGCTGGATGAGGCGCGCAGGTGCATCCGAGAAGCGGCGCGGAGGGCTGTCGGGTTGATTGGAGTCGCCCGTCCGTTCCACGTTGAGCCTCCTCTGGAGATCATCCTGCGGTTCAACCGCTCGGACTACTGCGACCGGGCGGCGGGCAATCCCGGCGTAGAGCGGCTGGACGCGCGCACCATCCGCAAGTTGGCGGCCAGCCCCTTGGACATCCTGCCCTGAACGGCTAACGGCCCGCGACGCCTTCCGCGAGAGCGATCTCGATGTGCGGGCTGTCCTCCACTTGAAGGACCAGCCTGCCGTCCGCATACGCGTGCGGAGACTCCAAGGGGACGTTGCTGCCGTTGATCCGCACGGACGGCTGTTTCTTCAGTCCGGTGACCAACACGTGGTATGGGGCGGATCGCCATCCCCGGACCCAGAACGATACACTGTCGCCGTCCTCCTCCAGACCGCTTATCTCGCCCGGGGCGTGGATGAACAGGCGAGACTGGCGCGCCACCTGAAAGTCGTGGGCGCAGGGCTGCCCGAAGAAGCGGATAGCGTTGGCCTGTACGGTTCCCGGATTGATGGCCGGACCATCGGAGCGCTGCTCGCGGAGGTGGTAGAAGTCGGGCAGGAGACCGACGCGGTTTGCATCATCTTCCTTCCAGCTATGCTGAATGCCGGCGGCTGTGATGCCATCCGCGAGCTTCTTCCAGGGCCCATCGGCGTCGTGTCTGGCCAGGTGGTAGAGGGCGTCGGCGTAAACCAGACCGCACCATTGAACCGGCAGTCCGAACCAGACAGGGGCACGCCAGTCCGTGGCGCCGTAGACAGCAATGGTGCTGTAGGGGCCGACCGGCTTCCCGGTGGGATTCACCAGATAGATGAATGGAACCCCGGTCCATGCCCAGTAGCGCGCTCTTTCCAGAAAAGACTGCTCCCCTGTGATCTGGTAGCCCGTGACAAATGCGTTGACCAAGTGGGCCGATGCCAGGATGTCCGGGGTATGAAGCGGTACTTCCCAGGTCTGCGCACCCCGTGGAACGCCCCTGTCATACTGACTGAGCGATCGGAGCTTCTGCAGAGCAGCTTCAACAATGTCCGGGGCTCCTGAGAAAGTCGCCTGCTGAAGCATACGCCACACCACCCCTCCGGTCAGCCCGCTGGCGTGGTCCGCGTAGTGGGTGCGACCATAGTCGGGACGTCCTTCCTGCGGGGTGTAGCGAATAAGATTCTGCGCGTCGAAGCGGGCGAGGTGCCCGCGGGCCTCCTGAGCTGCTTTGTCTGCACTCTCAAGGACGCTCCCGAACAACAAGGAGGGCCGGAAGTACGGGATGTGGCTCACAGCCGCGAAGTCGTAATGCGACGGATCCACCTCGGACAACGCCTCGCCGGCCGTCTGCTCCAGGCGCTGGCGGATGCCATCGTCCTGAACAATCCCCGCCAGCCACAGCATAAACGCCGGAGCGTCCGCGGCAGGCACAGCCCCGAAGCCGGGCCAGACAGCATGGCGGAACAGCTTGCCATCGCGGATATCCGAGTCCAGCCACCCACGGGCTGCAAGCGAGGCGTAGGATTGCAGGTTGCGTCCCGTGTCCGGCAGGGGAGGCAGCCCGCGAAGCTCCACATACTGCTGCACCGCCGGAATGACTGTGTCGCCCTTGCCGCCGATGATGGTCGCTTTCACCTGAAGCGGCGTGCCCGCGGCAAGAGTGACGCCCTCATAGGGAAGAAGGTCTCCTTCCACCCGGTTCTGGCCGTCCGAGCCGGGGAAAAGCAGGCCCATCACGTGTCCGCCGGATGAGAAGATCCGATCCGGAGAGTCGAAGAGCGCGCTGACATCGAGCTGCGGCTCCCAGATCAGGCCCCCATACACACCGTCCACCTGGAGAACCATCAGGGGGAACGTGATCTTCAGAGTATCCGGCACCTGGCGGCGCGATGCGGGTCCGATGATATCGGCCTCGCTGCTGGAGGGCTCATCTTCAAGGTATTCCAGCCCGGCGAACAGCGCCTGCCCTTTCCTCTCTCCGAAGGAACCGGAACCGGCGAACAGAAGCGTGACCGGGAGATAGGCCACTTTGCGGTCCCTGTTGACGCTGATGGTCACGGTGAGATCAAGTGAGCCCCGGTCCTCCGAGGACTTGCCGGGGGTCAGCGAGCGTCGGATGGTCCACGTTGCGCCGTCCTGATCGGTGGCGGTGACGGTGTCAACGTAGGCATGTCCCGTGGTGGCGGAAGCTCTGGGAGCGTTGGAGAAGTCCAGCCATCGCAGCTCATTCCCGATCAAGTATCCCAGCATGCCGCCTGTGTGGAACATCCCGAACCGGTATCCCGCCACCTCCAGGGCAAGGCATCCTCGCGTTCCCTCCCGCACGTTGATGGGGCCGGAGTGCACCAGCACGTCGCCCGTGCCGCGGCACGGCTCGGGCTTCGGCCACTGCGGAGCTTTGAGCAGGATGCGGGGACGGAAGCTCATGCGTGCGATGACCGCCTTTCCACTGCCGCCCGGAGGGTCTATCCGGAAGCGGTAGCCCGCCCCGAGAGCAGGGAGGGGAAGGCGCGCTTCGATCCATTCGCCGGGCGGCGCCGAAAAGCGCACACTCTGCTCCTCCGTGGGATGGGTCTGGAAATAGAACACCTGTCCCGATCCGCCTTCTTCCGAGCGCAGTTTCAGGTCCAACCACAGAGTCTGGGTTTCCGGCAGGTCCAGGGGCGGGCCGATGATATAGGGATCTCCGCCGCTGATGGTGACTTCTATCCCTTCGGGCGTGTGCTTCAAAGATGCCACGTGGTTCGCAGCGACCCACTGCCGTACCGCGTCCGGTGACGTGAAGTCCACAACGGGGAGGCCCGGCACGTCCGCACGGACAGGAAGCGCGCTCATCAGCATCATCGCCGTCGGCAGTAGCATCCGGATAATCCCTGTCTTGTTCATAGGCCGCTCCATCCAGCGAAGCGCGGGGAGACCCTTGTTCCCCTCCAGGTGCCTTTTCTTTCTCTAGTTCCGGCTCTCTTGCCTGCCGGAAACGGGGGAGGAGAAAACACTCCCCGTGTCTTATGCTTCTCTGGCCGGCGGGCCGCAGGCCTCAAGAGGCGCCGGTTCCGCCCTGCACATCCGTGAGGAGAGAGCATGAACAGCTTCTACGTGAATAACCGTCCACCGCTTGTCCCTGGAGCCTTCTGTTTCCTGCCGCTCGGCGCTGTAAAGCCCCGTGGTTGGCTGAAGAGGCAGCTTCGCATTCAGGCGGAAGGGCAATCCGGCAAGCTCCCTGAGTTCTGGGAATCCCTGGGATCGAATAGCGGGTGGCGCGGCGGCACCGGCGAGAGCTGGGAGCGCGGGCCATATTACCTGGACGGCTTCGTTCCCCTGGCGCATCTGCTTGAGGATGAGGACCTGAAAGCAAAGGCTCAGGAATGGATCGAATGGACCCTGAAGAGCCAGGACGCCTACGGACTTTTCGGCCCGATGCGGGGGAATGTGGACTGGTGGCCTCTGTCTGTGATGCTGAAGGTGCTGACGCAGTATCACGAGGTGACCGGAGACGAAAGGGTCATCCCTTTTATGGAGCGCTTCTTCCGCTACATGAAGAATCAGCTTCCGGTCAACCATATGCACACGTGGGCGGTGATGCGCTGGACGGAGCTGGCGCTGTGCATCATCTGGCTCTACAACCGCACAGGGGATCCGGAGCTTCTTGAGCTTGCACAGATGGTCCGGGATCAGGGCTACGACTGGAGCTGGCATTTCCGGGAGTTCGCCCTGACCGCCAAGCAGACGAAGCGTTTCCGGATGATCAGCCATGTGGTGAATAACGCCATGGGGGTCAAGGGGGCGGCGGTGCAGTACGTCCTCACGGGATGGCCGGAGCACAGGGCCGGCTCTGACACCACGCTGGCGATGCTGGACGAGTTCCACGGCTGCGCCACGGGCATCTTCACGGGTGACGAGCATCTTGCCGGCAAGGATCCCACCCAGGGGACTGAGCTCTGCGCGGTGGTGGAGTATATGTTCTCGCTTGAGAACATGATTCAGATCCTGGGTAGCCCGGCTTACGGTGACCGGCTGGAGATGATCGCCTACAACGCCCTTCCGGGAACGTTCTCGGCGGATATGATGGCGCATCAGTATGACCAGCAGGCCAATCAGGTGCTGTGCACCATCGCGCCGCGTCACTGGACTAACAACGCCCCGGACTCCAACATATTCGGTTTGGAGCCTCAGTTCGGCTGCTGCACGGCCAATTTCCATCAGGGGTGGCCGAAACTGGCCGCCAATCTCTGGATGGCCACGCCGGACGAAGGTCTGGCAATGGTTGCGTTCGCGCCGTGCCAGGTGAAGGCGAAAGTGCGCGGAGGGGTGGAGGTCACTATAGACGTCGAGACCGACTATCCGTTCGGGGAGACGGTGAAGTTCATCGTCCGCACACCGAAGCCTGTCACATTCCCCCTGCGCTACCGCGTTCCCGGCTGGGCGGAAGGCGCGTGCGCAAAGCTCAACGGGGGCGAATGCTCCTGCGAACTGACTCCCGGCACCTTCCAGACGGCCGAACGCGAGTGGAGCGACGGCGACATTCTGGAGGTCACCTTGCCGATGAAGGTGCGCGCCGAGCGGCGCTTCAACGGGGCCGTGACGTTGAAACGCGGCCCCCTGGTGTACAGCCTCAAGATCGGCGAGCGGTGGGAGCGGATTCGCGGGATTGACTCCTGCCCGGACTACGCCGTCTATCCCACCACACCCTGGAACTACGGTCTCCTGATAGACCCCGAGAATCCGGAAGCCGAGGTGGTCGTAAAGAGCGTTGGTGACGTGATCTACTCGCCGGACACCGCTCCTGTGGAGCTGCGCGTGAAGGGCCGCCGAATCCCGGAGTGGCAGCTGGTGGACGAGCAGGCCGGTCCGCTTCCGGTGAGCCCGGTCAAGTCGTCAGAGCCGGTGGAGGAGTTGACGCTGATCCCATACGGCTGTGCCAAGCTTCGCATCACCGAGTTCCCCCTGTTGGAAGGGTAAAATGCTGGTGATGGGACGAATGAAGGAGACGGCGCGATGGTGATGAAAGGCCTGACGGCTGCTGATGTGATGACGCGGGAGGTCATCACTGTGAGTGCGGATGCCACGCTCCGGGAGGTGGCAGAGATCCTGACACAGGCAGGCATCAGCGGAGCACCGGTGGTGGACGCCGACGGACGCCTGGTCGGCATCATCAGCGAATCGGACCTGTTGAATGAGGAGAAGCGGAGGGAGGCCCTTCCGCGCACCGCGCTGTACGGCGCGGTTCCGGTATCTGAAGAGAAGCTGATGCGGGCTTATAAGGGTGGAATGTCGCTCAAAGCGTGGGACCTGATGACCCGGGACGTCATCACCGCGGACGAGGACACCCCCGCAGATGAAGTATGCGACCTTATGATCACCAACCGGGTGAACCGCATTCCGGTGGTGCGCGACGGCAAGCCGGTGGGCATCATCACGCGCTCGGATCTTCTGCTGGGGATGCTGCGCTCGTCGGAGGACTGAAACCGGCGCGTGCCGGACTGCTATACTGGTTGTTTCCTTGAAGAGAGGCTCCGTCCGGGGAGGGCGGGGCCTCTTTTTCCAGAATGCACTTTCTGAGCGCCTGTCCACTTACGCGGCGCCGGGGTGCTGGGTGGCTCCGCTGGAAGGTAGCCGGGCAGGAGAGAACCGGCCGCCGGTCTAACAGGTGCCCAGACACTACTTTCAGGGAGATTGGCAGCATGATCGGTTGCACCACCCTTGCTTCGCTTCCGCGGCTGCGCGACTATACCAGTCACCGCGTCTCAAGCTGGGACACGCGCGGAGGCAACGCGGACTTCTGGAACATAAAAGCGGGCGAGAGGCGCATTCTCGCCGAGATCGAAGGACCGGGATGTATCAAGCATATTTGGATGACCTTGGGGATTCCCAGGGAGGACTACTGCCGCAGGATCGTCATCCGGATGTCTTGGGACGACTGCCCGGATCCCAGCGTCGAGTGTCCCGTTGGGGATTTCTTCGGACTGGGCCACGGAATGCGGAAGAACTTTGTTACTCTGCCGATGCAGATGAGCCCGCAGAGCGGAAAGGGCTTCAACTGTTGGTGGCCGATGCCGTTCCGCAGAAAAGCGGTGATTGAGATTGAGAATCAGGGCGAGCAGGATTACAACCACTACTTTTACATCGATTACGAGAGATACCCTTCACTGGAGGCTGTGAAGGATCTGGCCTACTTCCACGTGCAGTGGCGGCGCGAGGCGGATACGCGGGGTTGGGCGTTCGAGGAGAAAAAACGGCCAGGCGACGAGATCAGCAGAGATCCCCGGATTTTGAATGCCAGCGCGCGGGACAACTACATCATCTGCCAGGTGGAGGGAGACGGCATCTACTGCGGCGCGCATCTCGACATAGACTGCTTCCAGCGCAACCCCAACGACTGGTATGGCGAGGGCGACGATATGATCTTTATAGATGGGGAGGAGTGGCCGCCACAGCTCCATGGCACCGGCACGGAAGATTGGTATCATTGCGCATACTGTCCCACCGAGGAGTACAACGCTCCTTACCACGGCATCATCCTCTACAGCGGCACAAAGGAATGGCGCTGGAAGGGGAAGCAGACGGTGTACCGGTACCACATCGAGGATCCGTTGCGCTTCAGGAAGAGCATCCTGGTGTCCATCGAACACGGGCATGCGAACAAGCTCAGCAATGATTACTCCAGTACGGCCTATTACTATCTAACGGAGCCGAAGAAGGGGGGGCCGGATCTGCCCCCCATGGAGGAGCGCCTGCCAAGGCCCAACGAGCCACAGTATCCTTAGGCCATCCCTAAGACTATACTGGACTGACGATCGGCCGGGCCTCTTCCGCAGGAAAAGGCCCGGTGTTTTTGCCGGTTTTTGCGGAAGGATGTAAGAACCCGTTTTGGAGTGTGTCTGCGCGGGGTAAACAACTGTGACTCCCCGATGAACCCCGGGGGGGGCAGATCTGGCGGGCGATCGGCTAACCTGGCTCCGTGGGGTCTGCCGTAGCCCTTTGCGAAGCCGTGTCAGCACATCCGGTGGCCAGAATAACTGACTTCGTTCGAAGCGACGCCCGGTTGCGTCTTTTTGCAGGAGCGGCAATCGCGGCTGTGTGCTTCGCCGCTGCTCTCATCTTGCGCACCTATCTGCAACCCTGGCTTGGCCCGGAAGGGCCATTTTTGCTGTTGCTTTCCGGATGTGCGGCCGCTGCCTCCGTGGCAGGAACGCTGGCCGGGGTCGCTGCGTTGATTGCGGGCGGAGCGCTGGGTGGGTTCTACCTTCTTCCATCCGAGGGACTCCGTCTTTCTTCCGATCCTACTGCGGCTGGAGTGCTGCTGTTCTATTTCATTTCCGGTGCATTGATCGTGGCGCTGAACCGCTGGCGCAGGTCCGCCAGACGGCTCGCCGAGGAGCGGACGGATGCGCTGCGCCAGGCCGAGGCAACCCTGAGAGCGTTTTCCGAAGGCTGCCACGAATACGCCGTGATGATGCTGGATCGGGAGGGGCGCGTCGCGGGTTGGAATGCAGGCGCCCATCGTTTGACGGGGTATCAGGCGGACGAAGTGGTAGGGCGCGGATATGAGCTTTTCTTTGAAGGACCGGCGCGCGAGGCGGGAGAGCCTGCCCGGCAACTGCAGCTTGCCGACCAGTTGGGACACGTGGATCTGGAGGGCTGGCGTATACGCCGGGACGGCAGCCGCTTCCTGGCGCGGGTATCGCTGACGGTTTTGCGAAGTGACGCCGGCCAACTGGAGGGATTTGCCTGCGTCGTATCTGATATCACTTCGATGCGCGAAGCGGAAGAGAGGGCGCGGCAAGCCGTCGCCAGGCAGCGTACCTTTCTGCAACAGGTGCTTCGCAGCGTGACGGAGGGCAGACTGCGGCTCTGTTTCCGCCGTGAGGAACTCCCGAAGCGTCTGGAGGTTCAGGCCGGAAGCATTTCGCTTGATGCTGCCCGGCTGGGATCACTCCGGGCCCGGCTAAGGGACGTGGCGGGTGCGGCAGGGTTCGACGAGCACCGCACGGAAGACCTGGTCCATGCGGTTGGCGAAGCTGCGATGAACGCGCTGGTGCACGCTGGCGGGGGCCAGGCGAGCATCTTCCATGATGGAGGAAGGACCATCCAGGTGTGGCTGGAGGACCACGGAGCCGGCATCTCCGAGGAGCGATTGCATCTGGCGACGCTGGAACGCGGGTTCACAACCGCCGGAACCTGGGGGCACGGGTTCTGGATGATGCTGAAACTGGCGGACCGGGTCTGGCTGCACACGGGGCAGGACGGGACCACGGTAGTGCTGGAACAGGATCGCGACAGACCCGCGCCGCACTGGTTCGACTCGACGGCATCCCTGAACGGGCAGAGCCTGGAGGCTGGACAGTTTGACAGGACGGAATACTGAATGGATATCAGGCCGGTAAAGCACACAGATGAGGACGAGTGGGTGCGCCTGAGGATGGCGCTGTGGCCGGATGCAGATCCCGACGAGTTCCGCGAGGAGTTTCCAGCATATCTGGAGGGTGGAGACCGACGTCTGCACTGCCTGGTGATAGAACGTCCGGACGGGAGGCTGGGCGGCCTGATGGAGTTATCTCTCAGGTTGCAGGCGGAGGGTTGCCTGGGCAGTCCGGTGACCTACGTGGAGAACTGGTACGTGGACGAGGATCTGCGGCGTCAGGGGCTGGCGCGGCGGATGCTGGAAGCGGCAGGGCGCTGGGCCCGTCTGCGTGGATGCGCCGAAATCGCCTCGAGCTGTGTGGTGGACAACTCCACGGCCATTAAGGTCCACGAAGCCCTGGGTTTTGAGGAGGTTGACCGTCTGGTCCACTTCGTCTACGAGCTGCCTGTGGAAGGGTAGGGGACCTCAGGGCCTGTTGCGCCAGGCCAGCTCCTCTGACAGATCCAGATACAGCTTCACCGCATCCGGCGGAGTGTTCCAGGGGATGTGGTTGCCGATGCACATCATATAACCGCCGGACATCTTTGCGGTCTCCACCATCCGTTTCACCATTTTTCGGATGGCTTCCGGATCCCGGCTCATCAGGATGCGGCTGTCGCCCTCGCCCGCAATGAAACAGTCTCTGTGTCGCCGGGCGATGGCACGATAGTCCGTGTAGGGCTCCGAGATGATGCCGATCGCCCCGCATGCCATCACGTCATCCGCGAAGGCGTCCATGCACCCATCCGACATGAAGATGACATCCTTCCCGGCTGCTCGCACAATGCTCCAGAACTCTTCGTACCGAGGGAAGATATGGCGGCGCATCCACTCCGGAGAGCAGACCGGCCCGCGGGACGTTACGATGTCGTCGTGGCAGATGACGAAGTTCACGGGGAGACGGGCGAAAACCCGGAAGACGCGCCGGTTGATCTCCGCGAACTCCTCCAGAATGCGCTCGAACCGCTGGTCCAGGCAGATCTCAAGAAACAGCTCCCAACCGAAGGTCAGAAGCGGCCACATGAACATCGTGTTGTAGAAACCGCAGGAGGCGGAGCTGCCTTCCGGAGCATGGTCTCCCCACTCGGCCGGGTAAAGCGAGCGGTAAAACCGGTAAAGCGCCTCCTCATCGCGATAAT
Organism: Armatimonadota bacterium; assembly: GCA_025998755.1. Lineage (NCBI taxonomy): Bacteria > Bacillati > Armatimonadota > Armatimonadota bacterium. The sequence continues at coordinate 1,017,783 of AP024674.1, read as the reverse complement.
CGCGAGACTCAACCACGGGAATGTTGGTGAAGTCCCCCTGTTCCAGCGGGGAAAAGGCCAAGGCCTCCTCCGCGTCTCGGAAGTTCTTTCCCCAATCCCAGTGCCAACTGAATCCGCTACCCCACCGGACGGCGTGGCGGCCTTTCTGCACTTCTGCTGACGAATGCTCGCGTCCGTCAAGCTCGGGCCGAGGGATTGGGGTGTCCTCTTCAGGCACGGGAAGATCGAGGAATGGGTAAAGCTCCCTCATCCGCAGGCGGCACAGACGCGGGTGTTCATAGTAATCTATGCCGGTGATGTAGGTCTCCGCGTCCGGACAGGACCAGTGCTCCCAGTGCGGGATCCGGTCGGGAGCCATTCCTTTGAAGGCCATATATCGCGCGTCCATATCCGGAGGACACCTTTCCTCAGGCATTCGGGAACTCCTTCTCACCCGGGGGCTTTGCTTGGGAATTGAAGGAATCCTGCCTCTGGCCGGGCAATAAAACAATATGAGCGTCGCGTCTCCTTCCGATTCCTGTCCGGCCGAGCCGGGCAGCCGCCCGGGAATCCGGGCGAGGGCGTTCGTCGTTGGGCTGCTCCTTATCCCACTGGCCGGACGCTGGATCTTCGAAGCAGAAATCGTCCGCTACACGTTCCCCACTTGGGCGGCTCCGTTCTACCACGCAGTGTTCATTCTGTTCCTTCTAACCCTCGCGACAGGGTTGTTGCATAGAGTTTTCGGGCGCACGCTGCTCACGGGTCTGGAGCTTCTGTGCGTTTACGTGATGGTGTCAGTGGCGTCGGCCATTATGTCCACAGATATGCTGGGAATCCTCATCACCATCATGGGGTTCCCGGCCCGTTTCGCCAGTCCTGAGAATCGCTGGGACGAGTTGTTCCGCGGAAACTTGCCGGAGTGGCTGATGGTCAGGGATCAAAAGGCCCTGACGGGGTTCTACGAGGGGGGCGAAAGTTTCTTCCGGGCGGAAGTGGTGCGGATATGGCTCGCGCCGTCTCTTTGGTGGATGCTTTACGCGGCCGCTCTCTTCCTGGTATATGCCTGCCTTGCCAACCTGCTTCGAAAGCAGTGGGCAGACGCCGAGCGCCTGACCTTTCCCATTGTGCAGTTGCCCTTGGCGATGGTGGAAGATCCACGGCGGTTTTTCACAAACCGTCTGATGTGGATCGGGTTCGCGATCGCCGGCGGGATCACACTGATCAACGGTCTGCACATGCTCATCCCGGCAGTACCAGAGATCCCCATCAAGCGGCGTCCTTTTGACATTTTCACCGTGCCTCCTTGGAATGCGGTGCCCCGGGTCAGCGTTTCGTTCTACTTCTTCGCCATCGCGCTGGGGTTTCTGATGCCTCTGGACCTATCGTTTTCCATCTGGGGGTTCTTCTTTCTGTATTTGGCCCAGCGCATTGCAAGCGCGGCTGTAGGCGTGGATTACTTCGAGCAGTTCAAGCCGGGGGATCAGGCGTTCGGCGCGTTTATGGCCATCGGGGTGTTTGCTCTCTGGGGAGGCAGAGGGCACCTGCTCCGGGCTTTTCGTTGCGCCGTGGGGCGCGCGGAGCGCGGTTACGATTCGGGCGAAGCAATGAGTTACCGCGCTACTTTTCTGTTGCTGACAGGATCCCTCATCTTTATGTTCGGCTTTATGGTGGCGGCGGGGATGACACCGCTCATTGCTGCCCTTTCGCTTGCCATACTGATGGCGCTGGGCATCATCATCACGCGGATTCGCGCGGAGTTGGGCTTCCCGGTGCACGACCTGCACGGAATGGGTCCTCACGATGTGCTGACGCGGCTGATCGGTCCGGAGAACATCCCCAAGCCGTCGCTTGGCGCGCTTTCTCTGTTCTACTGGCAGGACAGGGTGTTCCGCAGCCATCCGATGCCGCATCAACTGGAAGCGCTCCGGCTCGCCGGGGATCCGGGAAGAGCGCGCAGGGAGATGATGCGCGCGGTGCTGGTGGCGGGGCTGGTGGGGATCCCGGTCGCGTTTCTGGTATACCTCTGGGGATTCTACGAGCTGGGAGCCGCTACCGCCCGCGTGAAGGAGTGGGGCACCGGCTACGGTTGGGAAACCTTTCCGCGTTTGCAGGGGTGGCTGACGGACCCGGCCGCCGCGGCGCACGGCAAGCTTTCAATGGTTGCATTGGGGGTATTGATCGCTGCTTCGCTGTCCGTAGCGCGCAGCCGGATCATGGGATTTCCACTACACCCGCTGGGTTTCGCGGTGGCATCGAGCTGGGGTGTCTGGCACCTGTGGATGCCCATATTCATCGGCAGCCTGTGCAAGGCGGTGGTCTTGAAGACCGGCGGACTGAAGCTCTACCGCAACGCCACGATGTTCTTTTTCGGCCTGATGCTGGGAGAGTTCGTCGTCGGTTGTGGCTGGACCCTTTTCGGAATCGCTTTCGGCGTCAGGGCGTATGATTTCTGGCCCTGAGGGCGCTCAGTTTGCGGCTGCCGGGCGCAAAGGAAGGGACGCGACGTGCAACTCAAGCTTCTGGACAACGGGGACGAGAAACCGCCGAAGCGCCGGCGGTCCCGGTCTGAAAGGACACTGCCCTACAGCGACATAGACCTGTCCCGCTGGCAGGACTATGCGGATGTCTCGACGGACTCGCTGTGGATCATCCCGTCGCGCAGCCGCGAGGGCGGGCACAGGCTGGATTACTGGGGCAACTTCGTCCCGCAAATTGCGCGGCAGGTATTCCAGCGGTTCAGCAAAAAGGGCGATATCGTGCTGGACCTGTTCCTGGGTAGCGGGACGTCCGCCATCGAGGCGATGAATCTGGGGAGGCGTCTCATCGGCGTAGAGATAGATGAGAACCTGGCCGAGCAGGTGCGCCGCAAGCTTGGAGCGGATGCCAAGGCGCAGGGCATCCACATCCTTGCGGGAGATTCCTCTTCGCGACGGATCATCAGACCCATCCGCAGGCTACTGGAGTCCGAGGGCCGGGATCACGTCCAGCTTCTGGTGCTTCACCCCCCGTATCACAACATCATCCGCTTCACCCCGCACGAGCGCGACCTTTCCAATGCGCCGGATACGGACTCCTTCCTGCGCGCTTTCCGGCGCGTGGCCCGTATCGGGTTCGAACTGCTGGAGGGGGGACGGTTCGCGGCGCTGGTCATCGGCGATAAATACGAGGACCGCGAGCTGGTGCCCCTGGGCTTCCTGACGATGCAGGAGTTGGTGAAAGCGGGGTTCCGGGTAAAGTCCATCGTTGTGAAGAACATCGTGGGCAACGAAAGGGGCAAGGGCAAGGCCACGAACCTCTGGCGCTATCGTGCTCTGGCGGGCGGGTTCTACATCTTCCGGCACGAGTACGTCATCATCTTCCAGAAGCCGTAACCCGCCGGGTCTCTGCGCCTCCAGGGAAGGGAGTCAGGCCGGGGGCGGGGAACTGCTCAGTCAGGCGGCCCGGTGCCCCGGGTGTGCCTAGGACCACAGAGGAGGTGCTGACAAGTGTCTCTCACCCTGCCCGTTGTTACAGTCACCGCCCGGACGCTGCCCGAGGCCTGGGAGCAGGCTGTCGTGGAGACCTGGAGGTCCGGAACGGCCATTCCCACTCAATATGACCGGCCCGGCGACCCTCCCAGCAGGGACTGCACGGCGGTCATTGTGGTGCGGGAGCCGCTGGCGGAGCCCCGCATCCACCGGGCATTCCCAGGCGGCATCGTGGAGCTGGAATGCTACCGCCAGGAGGTGGTGGACGGCATCCATGACCACTGGGTGGACCCCGCGGCAGGCAAATGGGAGTACACGTATCACGAGCGGTTGGCGGCCTACAGCGTGCCCGGTCTGGCGAAGCCGGTGGATCAGATCGCGTATATCATTGACGCTCTGACGGATGCTCCGCACACCCGGCGTGCGCAGGCCATAACATGGAAGCCTTGGGAGGACGCCGGCATCCAGGATCCCGCCTGCCTCCAGCGCATCTGGTGCCGTATTTTCGGGGACGAACTCGTTATGAACATCCATATGCGCTCCAACGACGCTTTCAAGGCGGCGTTTATGAACATGTACGCCTTTACAGATCTTCAGCGGGTCATTGCCGAGCGCGTTTCCGAGAGGCTGGGGCGGCCCGTCAGAGCTGGTCAGTATACGCACATAGCGGACAGTTTTCATATCTATGGATCTTACTTCCAGGAGTTCGAGGGTTTCGTGAAGAGTCTGGAGGCCCGGTCTTTCGAGGAGCGCACATTCCGCACGGAAGATATTGAGGACATCATCGCGGAAGCCCGGGAGCAGATCGCGCGGTCGCTGGCGGCGGAGGTTGAAACAGGCAGAAAAGGGCTTTAGTCCTGAGACAGTGCGCACGCCGGCGGCAGGCCCAAGGGTGGATCAGCACGTTTGACAGGCTACGGTGAGGGCCGGTATACTCCGGCACGATGAGCATCGCCGGCGGCGTGACTGGCGAATGGACGTGGAAGGGACCACGGGGGAGCGCCGCCGGATCCAGTATCGCCGACCAAGCCGATCGCCTGGGCTTCCGGCAGTGACAACGCTGTGCGGGCTGCCCGGGCATTTTTGCGCGCCGGCAACCGCGAGCCAGATGGAGTGAACGGACATGGCTGCAAGGATCAAGAGAGCTCTGATCAGCGTCTCCGACAAGACGGGAGTGGTGGACTTTGCGAAGGGTCTCGCCGTGCTGGGAGTGGATCTGGTGTCCACCGGCGGAACTGCCCGGGCTCTGCGTGAAGGGGGGCTAGATGTTCGCGACATCAGCGACCTCACGGGCTTTCCAGAGATGCTGGACGGGCGGGTCAAAACGCTACATCCAAAGGTCCACGGGGGCATCCTGCACATTCGCGGCAACCCGGCGCACGAGGCGGCCATCCGCGAGCACGGCATCCTCCCGATTGATCTGGTCTGCGTGAATCTCTATCCCTTCCGCCAAACGGTGGCGCGGCCGGATGTGACTCTGGAGGAAGCGGTTGAGAACATTGACATCGGGGGGCCGTCTATGGTCCGGTCCGCCGCCAAGAATTATCGCGACGTGGTTGTGGTGGTGGATCCTTCGGACTACGGCCGGGTACTGGAAGCATTGCGAAACGAAGGGGACGTTCCGCTCACTCTTCGCGCTGAACTGATGGTCCGGGCCTTTCAGCATACAGCCGCGTACGACGCTGCCATAGGTGCTTGGATGAGCCGGAATCTGGAGATGCAGCGTCCGCCAGAGCGATTCCCCGCCACACTGACCCTCTCCTGGGACCGGGTGCAGACGCTGCGCTACGGAGAGAATCCTCATCAGTCTGCCGCGTTCTATGCCGATCCGGCGTTTTCCGGCGTCTCCCTTGCTCGCGCCCGGCAGCTTGGGGGCAAGGAGCTGTCTTTCAACAATATTATGGACCTGGACGCCGCGCTAGAGACGGTTCTGGAGTTCGAGGAACCGGCCTGCTGCATCGTCAAGCATACCAATGCGTGCGGCCTGGCCGTCCGTGATGATGCCGCTGCTGCGTTTCTGGCGGCTCTGGAGGGTGATCCGGTCTCTGCGTTCGGGGGGATCATTGCCCTGAACCGGCCAGTGGACGCCGCGTGCGCTGAGGCAATCACCGGCCCGAATACCTTCTTCGAAGCGGTCATTGCTCCGGGGTATGCTTCGGATGCCCTGGAGGCGCTCAAGACGCGGAAGAAGTGGGGCGCGAATCTCAGGATCCTTGAGGTGGATCTCTCCAGTGGTCTGCGGGATCCGTTCTCCTTCCGCCGGGTTGCGGGCGGGATGCTGGCGCAGGACGCCGACCTTGCGGATCTGGATGAAGGAAAGCTTCAGGTGGTCAGCCGCCGTGCGCCCACTGAAGAGGAGATGAGAGATCTGCGCTTTGCCTGGAAGGCCGTCAAGCACATTAAGTCCAACGCCATTGTTCTGGCGCGTGACAGGATGCTGATAGGGGTTGGCGCCGGACAGATGAACCGGGTAGGCTCTGTGCGCATAGCCGCGGCCCATGCCGGCGAGCGAGCGCGGGGGAGCGTGCTTGCTTCAGATGCGTTCTTCCCTATGCCCGACGGCCCGGAAGAGGCGGCGAAGGCCGGTGTGACCGCCTTCATCCAGCCCGGCGGATCTGTAAAGGACGCCGAGGTCATCGCAGTGGCCGACCGCTACTCGATGGCGGTTGTGCATACGGGCATCCGCCACTTCAAGCATTGAACCCTGCCGTCTGAAGGAAGAGAGTCAGTCCCCGTGATCGTGGGAAGGGTGAGGCTCCAGTCCCCCTTCCCACGCCGGGCTGACGTGCTCGATGAGTCGCGCCACCGCAATGTATACCAGTTCAGAGACTTCATCCACAGTGGCGCTTTGTTCAGAAGAGTTAAGGAAATGCGCCGATAGTTGCACCCCGTTGCGTTGAAGCGTTTGCCGGGCGGTCACTGGATCAATCTGCGCCAAGCGGGTAGCCAGCCCTGGGCTGTCACACTGGAGAGAGACACCGGCGGGCAAGGACTGGGTGAAATACTCCATCATCCGCGCCACCACCACCGCAAGCTCCGCGCGGGTCACACACTTGCTGCCCCGGAATGTTCCGTCAGGATAGCCGAACAGCACGCCGATGTCCTTGAGTCTCTGGACCGAGGCGGCGTAAGGATCCGACGGCATCACATCAGGGAACGGTCCCTGAGCATGCGCCGGTGCAAGTGTAAAGATAGCGAGAAAGGGTATAAGAAAGCGGGTCATCATTGAACATTCCTGCTATGTTATGCGCCATAGGGACCTGGGTGGCACGGGATGTCAATTCTGGGACGGGTAAGCGCTGCCAGGCTCACTCCATGCCCAGAGCGATCTGACTGTCGCGGATGGCTTTCATCTCCTCAAGCGCGCGCCCCGTTCCCAGTGCGACGCACGACAGGGGATCTTCGGCCACGTGCACCGGGATGTTGGTCTCCAGCGCCAGCAGCCGGTCAATGCCCCGGAGCAGCGCTCCACCTCCGGTGAGCATGATGCCGCGCTCGATAATGTCGCTTGCAAGCTCAGGAGGTGTCTTCTCCAACGTGGACTTCACCATGTCCACAATCAGCGCCACGGGCTCCGAGATGGCCGACCGGATCTCCTCGCTGGTGACTTCGACGGTCTTTGGAAGGCCCGCCAGCAGATCCCGCCCGCGCACTTCCATCCGCAGCTCGGTCTCCAGCGGATAGGCGGAGCCGATCTTGAACTTGATCTCCTCGGCTGTCCGCTCCCCGATCATCAGGCTGTAAGTATTGCGGATGTGGCGGATGATGACTTCGTCAATCTTGTTGCCGCCCACCCGGATGGAATCGCTGACCACGATGCCATCCAGAGAGATGACCGCCGCATCGGATGTCCCACCGCCGATGTCCACCACCATGTTGCCGCCCGGGGAGCTGATGGGCAGTCCCGCGCCTATCGCTGCCGCCATCGGCTCCTCGATGGTATACGCCTCTCCGGCGCCGGCCGCTCGGGCTGCCTGAATGACGGCCCGGCGCTCCACGTTGGTTACGCCGGAGGGCACGGACACGAGCACCCTGGGCTTGAAGAGGCGCGCGCGCCCGCACACTTTGGCCAGGATGTACTCCAGCATTTTCTGGGTGGTGGTGTAGTCGGCGATGACCCCCTCGCTGAGGGGACGGATGGCGACAATGTTGCCCGGAGTTCTCCCAAGCATCATCCGGGCCTCTGTGCCCACGGCAAGGATCTTCTTTGTCTTATCGGAGACAGCTACTACCGATGGCTCCCTGAGGACGATTCCCTTGCCTTTGCGGAAAACGATGATATTCGCGGTACCCAGGTCTATCCCGATATCGGGGGTCATTGCGAACAAGGCAACGCCTCCCCGCTCAAGACGCTGGCTCCCAGCGCCCGGAGCTTGTTTTCAAAATTCTCGTAGCCGCGCTGGATGTGCTCCACGTCCGAGATCTCTGTGACCCCTTCGGCCGCCAGAGCGGCAATTGCCAGGGCGGCTCCCGCCCGCAGGTCTGTTGCCGTAACCTGAGCGCCCTGCAGGTACGGCACGCCCCGGATGACCGCTACGCGGTTTTCCGTGTATACGTCCGCGCCCATCCGCTTCAGTTCGTTCAAATAGCGGAAGCGATGCTCATAGACCTTTTCGGTGATGATGGAGGTCCCGTCGGCGGTGGTGAGCACAGCGCCCATCGGCTGCTGCAGGTCCGTCGGGAATCCGGGGAAGGGCATCGTCACTATGTCTGTCGCGATGAAACGCCTGTTTGCCGTTACCCGCAAGCCCGCGGCGTCCTCGTCCACAGTTGCTCCGATCTCCCGCATCTTCTGCAAGACTGCGGAGCAGTGCTCGGGTACGGCGTTGCGGATGAAGATATCGCCGCGCGTGTTGGCCGCTGCCAGGGCGAATGTGCCAACTTCTACGCGGTCGGGGATGATCTCGTGCTCTACGCCCGTCAGTCTTCGGACCCCTTCCACCTGTATAGTGCCGGTGCCGGCCCCTTCGATGCGTGCCCCGCATTTCCACAGGAACCAGGCCAGGTCTGTTATCTCCGGTTCGCAGGCGGCCTGTTCGATGACCGTTGTGCCCTCGCTGAGGCAGGCCGCCATCATGATCTGCTGCGTGGCGCCTGCGCTGGGAAAATCCAGATAGATGCGCGCGCCGCGAAGCCTGCTGGCTTTGGCTTCCACGTGTCCGTAGTCGTTCCGGACCAGAGCTCCCAGAGCGTGGATGCCTTTCAGATGGAGATCAATGGGCCTTGCACCGATGTCACATCCTCCCGGCACGGCTACCCTGGCCCGTCCCGTCCGTGCAAGGAGCGGTCCCAGCACCGAAAACGACGCCCGCATCTTCTTCACCATCTCTGCGGGCGCTTCGTTCCGGACGATGTTGGACGCGTCAATCTGCAGCGTCCCATCCTCCGAAAGCTCGGCCCTGACGCCGAGATACCGGAGGATGTCCAGCATGGTGAAGATATCCTTGATGTGGGGGACTCGCCGCAAGACGACCTCCCCCTCCACCAGCAGTGATGCGGCGATGATGGCCAGCGCGCCGTTCTTGCTGCCGCTGGCCGTAAAATCGCCGGACAAGCGCCGGCCGCCTTCAATGAGTATTTTCGCCACGTCCTCGCGTCCCCCGAGCAGACCAGATCCCGCATACTCCGGCCCATCCGTGGGCCGGGCCGGCCGCCACCCGGTAAAGTATACAGGTCCGTCTTGGCCTGTGTCAAACCAGCGCCTTCGGCTATTCGGGGAGGGGACCGGCCTCCGGCCAGCGCTCCCGGATCAGCCCGTAGAAGGCCTTCATCGCCTGGGACACATACTTGTCCTGCCGCTGGATGGCACACGTCTGGCGGACAAGCTCGGCTCCAACGATAGCCACCGTATGCAACCCTGAATGCTCCGACTCGCCAGAAACGGCCGTTTCGGGAATGATGCTGACCAGCACGCCCGTTCTCACCACCTCCTTGATGGATTCCAGGCTGGAAAGCTCCATCGCCACGTTGATTGTGATGCCGTGTTCGCCCAGTTTCCGGTTGAGGAACCTCCGGAAGCCGCTGTCGGGGGGCAGCATCACGAAACGGTGCTTCGGGAGTTCCGCGAGGGAGATGGTCTGGCTGGCGGCCAGGGGATGCCCGGTCCCGGCGATTGCCATGCATCGTTCCCGGTAGATGGGCATGCGCTGCAGCCCTTCCTGAGAGGTCTCCGATGCGATGATGGCCAGGTCCAGTTCGTCCTCCATTACCTGTGATACCAGCTCGGACGTCCGTCCGATGCGCACCTGCAATTCCACGCCCGGCCAGCGCCGGTAATACTCCGCAAAAAGCCCGGAAAGCGTGAAGATGCTGGGAGTGGCTCCCGCACCGACCCGCAGCAGCCCGCGTTCCAGATGCTGCAGGTCGCTGATCTCGACAGCGAACTCCGCCTCCATCTTGAGTATCTGGCGGGCGTAGCGCTCCAGAATCCGGCCGGCGTCGGTCAGCACGACGTTGCGCGGCCGCCTTTCGAACAGCTGCAGCCCCACGGCCTGTTCCAGGGTGCGGATCTGTACGCTGACGGCAGGCTGACTGATGGCAAGAGATTCCGCTGCTCTGGTAAAACTTCCTGTGCGAGCCACCTCTACCAGAGCGCGAAGTTGATCCAGAGTCCAGTGTCCTGTCATTGTACAGGGTTATACCAGCAAGAGGAATATTTCGCTTGCATTATGCTGGGAATCGAATACAATAGCATGTCGAGCGCGGCTCCCGAGGGAGCCGCTGTTTGTTTTGCGAAAGGACACCGAACCAATGCCCGCAACAGTGGTGGTCGGACTCCAGTGGGGGGACGAGGCGAAGGGCAAGATTGTAGACTATCTGGCATCCGACGCCTTCGCGGTGGTGCGATACAACGGAGGCAATAACGCCGGCCATACGGTGGTCGTCGGAGACCAGGTCTACAGGTTCCACACTGTGCCGGCAGGCATTCTGCACTCCAATGTGCGCGCCGTCATTGCGGACGGGGTGGTCATAGACCCGTCGGTGCTTGCCGGTGAGATCTTCTCCCTGCAGTCGCGGGGGGTGGATGTCTCGCGTCTGGCAATCTCGCATTCGGCGCACATCATCATGCCGTGGCACCGGCTGATAGACCGCCTTGAGGAGACGCACCGCGGGTCACAGAAGATCGGCACCACCGGTCGCGGTATCGGACCGTGCTATCAGGACAAGTACGGCCGCTGGGGCATCCGGGTGTGCGATCTGATCGAACCGGCGCGTTTCGAGCGCCGCGTCCAGGACGTTCTGCCCTACAAGAACGCCGTCATCACGAAGGTCTTCGGGGGAGAGGCGCTTTCCGCTTCGGAGATTCTGGAGGAGTATTCGTCCTACGCCGACGTCATCCGTCCGATGGTCACGGAGACCTCTCAGATGCTGATGAAGGCGGTGGACGAGGGACGGAACCTGCTGCTGGAGGGCGCGCACGGCTCGCTACTGGACATTGATCACGGGACATATCCCTATGTGACCTCGTCCCATCCCATTGCGGGAGGCGCCACGGTGGGAACCGGGCTGGGACCGCGCGATATTACGGATATCGTCGGCGTAGCCAAGGTCTACACCACTCGCGTCGGAGAGGGCGTCTTTATGACGGAGCTCCACGGAGATCAGGGCGAGGCCATACGCCGGAAAGGCGGCGAGTTCGGCACCACCACCGGACGGCCCCGCCGGTGCGGCTGGTTCGATGCGGTGGCCGTGCGGTATGCATGCCGCCTGAGCAGCTGTTCCAGGATGGCGCTGATCAAACTGGACGTTCTGACAGGAATGCCCACGCTGCGCGTGGCCGTCGCCTATGAGCTTGAGGGAGCCCGGATGACGGAGTTCCCTCAGGACACCGAGGTGCTGGAGCGGGTACGGCCGGTCTACGAAGAGCTGCCTGGCTGGAGCGAGCCGGTGGACGGAGCCCGGCGGATGGCTGACCTTCCAAGGAATGCGCGTGCCTACATAGACAGGCTTCAGGAGTTGTGCGGCACTCCCGTCTGGGCGGTTTCCGTCGGGGAGCGCCGGGACCAGACGATCATCGTGGAGTAAGTCTCGCCCTGCCCAGAGATAGCGGGCAGGGCGACGGCGCAACAAACCTGTCCATTCGGACCGGCTGGAATTGCCGTCGCCCGGGTGGATTCCCTATAATACTCACGGATGGGCCGCTAGCTCAGGGGTAGAGCATCTCCCTTTTAAGGAGAGGGTCATTGGTTCGAATCCAATGCGGCTCATTCTTTCACCGTATTGCCGTGATGGCCAGCAGCACGGGCGACGCCTGAGTTCCTCTTTCGCCTAAGAAATCCACGGTGCTGATCGTCTTGTCCGGATGAGGATTGTCCCAAGGCAGCATCCGCAGGCGTATGGCCTTTCCGGACTTCGTCTGTCCCTTCCAGGCGGCCTGATAGGCGAGGGTGGGACGATTGTCCTGCCAGCTCATCGTGTTCACGCCGTACTTCAACGGGATCTCTTCCGAGGTTCCGTCTTCATAGCGGATGATGTAGCGACCGATCAGACGGTCCGAACCGTCCGGGAAGGCTGTTGTGTGCAAAAACCAGAGTTGTTTTGCCCGGGAGCCGACCTCGATGCCACATACGGCGTCTGGGAATGTTGTGGTGACGGCCGGCCCGCTCAGCATGATTGCAGCCGGGTGTCCTCCGGCGCTGCTCAAGATTCGGAAGGTCACGTTGCCCATGCGTCGGTCCCCAGCCCGGAGGGCGGAGAAGTCCTCTCCAGGTCCTGCCCCAATCCAACCCGGTTTGTTCGGCAGGTCACGCAGAGAAACGTTTGCGTATGACCCCAGCTGCACCGCGAACATCTCGCCCTCGGCCAAACGCGGCATATCCGGATGGGAACCATCGGGGAACCACCTCTGCAAGAAGACTTGCTCGGCTTCGTAGGACATAGCATCGAGCGGCGGCCTGCCGGGTGACCAGGCCCATTCGGCCCCCAACACGTACTGGAACATCTGCTCAGGCCACTGCTTCATTACCCGGTCCGCGGTGTTCCAGCCGGTCCAGGTGGTCTGCATCATCCCCATAGCGCCGCGCTCGTGAGCGTAAATGCTGAAGTGGTAGATGTTGCCCGGGAGGTACCAGGTGCACCCCACGACATCGAAGTTGGCCTGCCGGAACAGGTCTACAGTGGGATACTCCTTCAGATCCCCGTAGCGCCAGTCCGCGATGATGATATCTTTCGGCAGCTCTCCCAGCCGCTCGCGAAACCCGTTTTTTGAAAGGATATCGCCCCACATCATCGTGCGGGCGCCCTTCTTGCGGAGATAGTCGGCCAAGCGCAGAGTGTCCCGGTAGTAGAGCTCCACCTTGCCCAGCTTCCGGCATTCCTCGTGCTTGGGGAACTCTCCCCTCATGTCGAATTCGTCGTGGCCGATGTGGAACAGCGGGGGGTGCCCGAACACCTCGAGTGCCTCGTCGAACAGATCCTGCATCAGTTCATAAGAGCGCTCGTTCAAAGGGCAGTATGCGTAGGGATGCTCCGGATCTTCCACAATGTCCATGTTTGCGCCGTCCCGGAAGATCCACTCCATATGCCCAAGAGACATGACAAGCGGGATATAGGTGATGTGGTAATCTTTTGCAAAGGCGATGAGTTTGCGGAGATCCTCCGCCGTCACGTGGTTGTCCGGGTCGCGTATCTCGGGGTGGCTTTCCCACCCGAACTTATCCATCTGCAGTATGACGTAGCGGATTTTGAACGGGCTCAGCACTTCGCGGATGAGTCGGGTCTGGAAATCCAGAGTGTCCTTTGCCGTCAGCAGGTGCACGCTGCGGAACGGCATTGCGGGACGGTCTCGGACGATCGCTCCCGGCAGCCAAAGCCGGCCGTCAGGGGAGATCCGCAACATCTGAGCCAGAGTCTGCGCGGCCCAGAAGGTCCCCAGTTGGTCGCTTCCGGCGGCAACAGCCTGGTTTTGAGCCACCCTGATGACGTATCCTTCCGGACCTGGAGTGGCTGCATCCACCTTTTCGCGTAACTGGCGCAGAGCGGATTGCACTGCGGGGTTCAGGGAGGGCTCACCGATCAAAATGCCACGTTCCCCCGCATCGTCCGGGTGAAGGACACGCCGAACGGGAGGGCGGAAGCCTGCCTTCCGCTCCACCCAGTCCGCGAAGACCTCGGCCGCCCTGGCGTCCATCCTGTCGGCGCGCTGGCCAATCAGTATGGGGGTATCGGGGGTGATCTCAAATCGGGAGGACGGGTGGAAACGGGCATAGACCGGCTCGGGGATGATGACGGGACGCTCACTCTGTTCCATCGGTGCCTGCCTGAGTGGCTGGATACCGCGCGGTCCTTGCCCCTTCAGCGGAGTGATGTGCGCGCGGAAACGGGTGAAGGTGGGCCTACCCTCGGGCGGGACAAGACGGGCGTAGTTCCAGAAGTTGGCGAAACGGCCGCCGGAAGCTGGCCAACTGCTGGACTCATCGAACTCGGATGAGTTCCGGCAGAAGAGTATCCTCCATTCCGGTTCATTGGGTCCCTGCTCGTCGAACAGGCTGAGCGGGATGCGCATTTCGCACGTCCAACCGTCGGGCGTCCGGCTGACAGCCGCCTGCCAATCCCGTTTCTCGTTGGCATGCTCAGCGCGAAGAAACGTCTTCACTCCGGCTGCGCTGACGGTGAAGTGATACAGTCCGCCCATTGACGGCGCGTTCCACGGAGCGATGAAGAGCTCGACAGACTCATCCTGCCAGACAGGGTCTCCGTCCTGCTGGTACACAGTCTTTACCTGCGGCCCGGATCTGCAACGGAAGGCGATGTAGAACGCTTCGCCGTCCCAGACGAACTGCGCTGCCGTGGCAGCACGGGCCGGAGACGCGCCGGCGCGGAAATCCTCGTAGCGGGGAGCCTGTTGCCAGGCGGCGTCATCCAGAACTCCGTCCACAACCGGCGCTTTCTGAACAGGGTAGGGGGTGACTGCGGGCGTGTCCAAGGCTGCATATCCTCCTGTGGCGATGAGCATGAAAGCAATAGGAAGAGTCAGATGCCCGGCGATGAGTGTGTGCAAGGTAGCTGCGTGCTGCATAGGTAGCTGTCTTTGCTCCAGAACGGATTGGCGGAGCTGTCCGGCAGGGGTCGATCTAAGGCAGCCGCCCCCGCCTGCGAAAGTGCCCCATCAGAAACCGCTCAAACAAGCGGGACACCTTTGTCCCGATGAACTCCCGGCGATGCATCGGGCGAACAAGGATGGTATGGATCCCGGAACGCCTGCCTCCCAGGATGTCTGTAAAAAGCTGATCGCCAACGACAGCAGCCTCCTCAGGCTTCAGATCCAGGATAGCCATTGCCGTCGCAAAGCAGCGGCGGCCCGGCTTGGGCGCCCCGGAGACGCTCGGCAGTTCCAGTCCAGCCGCCATACGCCGGAGGCGCCGTCTGTCGCGTGTGTTGCTGGCGATGCACATCCTGATGCCCGCCCTTTTCATCTTGGCCACCCACAATAGGATATCCTCCGGGATACTCTCGCTCTGCCACTCGCACAGAGTGTTGTCCAGATCCAGAATGAGTCCCCGGATGCCGGCCTCGTGCAGATGATGAGGTTCAAGCTCGGAAATGCGCTCCACCGTGCGGTCAGGCACGAGCAGACGCGCAAGCCAGTCCGTCAGGCTCATCGGCCGCGCACCTTGCGGATGTTTGCACGGTGCTCCTCGAAGGTGACAGCGAACAGATGACTTCCATCGGGAGCTGCTACGTAGTAAAGGTAGTCTGTCGTCGCAGGGCGAAGGGCAGCTTCGATGCAGGCGAGCCCGGGATTTGCGATGGGGCCTGGAGGCAGGCCACGGTTGCGATAGGTGTTGTAGACGGACTCCACGTCCAGATCTCTGTAAAGGACACGCGATTTGTGCTGTCCCTGCGCATACAGGATGGTGGCGTCAATCTGAAGAGGCATCCCCAAGCGGATCCGATTCTCGATGACACTTGCGATGAGTGGCCGGTCCTGCGGAAGTCTGGCCTCGCGCTCGACGAGGCTTGCGATGGTGAGCACTTCGTGGAGCGTGCGCCCGCTCCTGCGGATCTCCGTGCTGTAGGGACGCACAACGCGCCGCTCCAGGTTGTCCAGCATCCGGCGGATGACCTGCTCTGGTGAGGTGTCGAAAGGAAGAAAGTAAGTGTCCGGGAACAGGTAGCCCTCCAGGCTCCCGGTAGGTGTCTCGATGCCGAACCGCGATGCGCCTGACGAAGCCAGTTCCAGGAAAGCTGCACCGTCTGTTACCTGCAGTTCGTCCAGCCGTCGAGCGATCTGGCGGATGGTGAATCCTTCTGGGATGGTCACCTTCTGGGTTGCGATATCGCCGTTGACAAGACGGTCCAGTATGCTGAAAAGGCGGGCGTCCCGACGTATCCTGTAGACTCCGGGAATGAAAGGCCGTCCCTCATAGCCGATGTGGCGGATGATGCCAAAGGCGGTGCGGCTGCGGATGAGTCTATGCTGGTGGAGGATGCTGGCCACCTGGCGGTCTGTGGCGTCCTGAGGAATGCGTACAATCACCTCCTCGGTTCCCCCCGTGGGTGGAAGTGACGCCGTGTAGAGCAGGATTGCCGAAACGGCCAGAAAGGCTGCCAGCGAAGCCAGATAGCGCCAAGATCCTCTCAGGACTTCAAGGACCGATGCAAGCAACCTCTCTGGGCGGGAATGTCTACGGAGCACTGGTATCCTCCATCCCCATCTGGCGGGCCGTCTCCAGATAGGATTCCAGCAAAACCGCGGCGGCCTGGCTGTCCACGATCTGCCGGGCTCGCCGCGAGTCCAAGCCGGCTTCCCGCAGGCGTTCAGCGGCCTCCACCGTTGTCCACCGCTCGTCGTGCAGGACAACCGGAATGCGAGTATACCTGCTGATGCGCTCCGCCATCTCCCGTGCCATTGTAGCCGCTGGGCCCTCGGTCCCGTCAAGCCCGACGGGCAGTCCCACGACTATCTTTTGCGCCTTCAGGCGCTCTGCGGTCTCGGCTATGGCGCGTGCGTCTTTCCGGATGCTCTCCGTCCGGCGAAGAGGGGGCAGGGGAGATGCCAGGATACCGAGCTCATCGCTGACCGCAAGCCCTGTGCGCACCGAGCCGAGGTCAACGGCCAGTACGCGCATCTGAGACCCTCATGACAGGAAGGCCGCCTGTCCGGGTGGTCACCGCGTCCCAGAGCCACCATCCCAGTGCGTAGCAGGCCATAAATGCCAGCGTGACCGCCCCCGAGTCGTTTACGAGGGCAGCCACCATACCTCCGTAGGCAAGAGCAAGAATGCCCTGCCCCAGCCGTCCCGGGACCCGGATGCTGGACGTGATCTTTTCCCTGTTCAGAGTCAGGAGGACAACCACCAGCCCGAAAAGAGCAAGCGCCGTTCGTGCCTCCGGGCGCACCCAGAGAGTGAGGTTCATCGCGAGCTTGCGGTGGACCAGGGCCAGGATCTGCGCCGAATCGCCACTGGCCAGATAGCGGATCGCCTGCCCCATATGACTAGGGGCCTCGCGGAACATCAGGGCATCTGCGACGGCCAAGGCGAATGCCAGAAAGAAACCGGCCACCGTGGACGCCAGTGCATCGCGGAGCCTCACGGATCGCCCCGTCAGGGCGCGAAACGCGAGTCCAAACGTTGCGACTGCGGCGATCACGCCGCCGGAGTTGGCACCCAGAAACGGAAGACCGATGATGAGCGCCCAGACGGTAAACCATATCGCAAGAGGCGTTTTATGGCGATCGGGGTCCTTCGCACCGGCAAGCCGCCAGAGCGGAATGACCACGGCCGCCCCAAGAGCGCAGCCCAGAAACTCGTTCCCGATTCCGTAATAACGGAGCCCGCTCATCTGCCACCCGCTGAGGACTGAGCGCTTTACCAGATCCGTCAGTCCCACTGCGCTCAGGGCGACTGCGGCCAGTAGCAGCCCTGAGGGAAGTTCCAGAGGGATGAATCTGCCGTTCTTCTTGCAGCGTTCGGCGAGGACGAACCCGCCGAGTAACAGCGGAGGGATCAGGTAAAAGTAGGCCGGCCGGTCCAGCGGCACCAGAAGGGCAGGGGGGATCCAGGCAGCGACAGCCAGCGCACCCACCGCTAGCCGGCCTGCCACGGAAGTCTTACGCCTGGAAGCAAGAAAGATCACGCTCAGAGCGGCTGCCGCGGCCGCAAACGACCCGACTCCGATCAGCAGCGGGACCTGATAGCGCTCGTTCAAATGAATTGTTTCCAGCCATCTCTGCAGCACGACCTGCGGCCTCGCTTCCAGGCTCCGCGTGGCGGCAAAGCCGCGCATGGAATCCGGCTTCGATGCTTGCGCCAGCTCCAGGATGGACGGCCCGACATCCAGAGTTGTTATAAGTCCTCTGGTTCGCGTGGTGTTGCTCTGCAAGAGGGCAGGGCGTTCGTCCGAAGGCCAGAGAACCGCCAGGCCGGGCGAGTCCCTGACGCCATCTTCTGCAGCCGGCGCAATGATGGAAAGCAGGAATATTGGGGCGCGTGGGTCCGCAGCCCGGATGCCCGCCAACCAGCGGGACAGTTTTGCGATTGCTGCCTTGCGGGCCCTGCTGTAGGCGCGGTCGGTCATTACGCCGCGCTCGCGCTCGATACGCTCGAGGTCTCCTGCTTCGAGGACAACAACACCCCCTTCATCAAGCGCCTTGAGGACCGGGATCGTGAGCCGCTCGAATGCGACCGTCCGGCCCGCGGCTGCAGCGGGATCGGGGAAGGTTGCGCCTGACCCCACATCGCCGAACGGAACCAGTCCGAAGGCGTCTGTCAGCATTGCTGCCGCGAATCGCACCTGGTGCTGTTCAGAATCGGCATTACCGAAGGCATACCGGGGTATGCCAGCCTTGCGAAGTGCGTCGCCAAGAGCCCAGGGATCAGGCGGAGCAACCATCTTCCGGTGAACGGCCGCCACGGCCGCCATGCCACAGTGGACGATCCCCTGTTCCACCCATGGCTGTCCTGTCCGGCGGGCGTAGGCTTCCGCGGCCGTTCCTCCCTCGAAGGGTTCCTCGGCATTCAATGCAAGGGTGTACGCCGCAGTTCCTCCGCAGGGAGCTCCCGCGGCGCAGGATGCGTGGAGCGCCTCCGGCGAGCGGCCTCTGGCCGTTG
Organism: Armatimonadota bacterium; assembly: GCA_025998755.1. Classification (NCBI taxonomy): domain Bacteria; kingdom Bacillati; phylum Armatimonadota; species Armatimonadota bacterium. Next base: position 999,284 of record AP024674.1, on the reverse strand, counting down.
CCGGACAGATCAGCCCCAGCGAAGCCCGTGCCAGGGACTCGCTGAAAGTCGTGTCCCAGAGGAGGTCTTCCAGGGTTAGATAGTTGGCCAGAACGACCAGAACACCGGGGCGCGAGGGTTGGCGTGTTGCGGAGGCCGGCAGGCCGAGACCACAAACAGCCAGCCCGATGACGACAATCGCGCGTCTTGCGGAACGTGCGAGCGTGTTCTTACCCCGAAGTGCGGCCCGCCACCTCACGGATGAGGGCCCGTCCTTTCTCAAGGGCAGCGTCCAGGCGGGAAGGGTCATTTCCGCCAGCCTTGGCAAACTCCGGTCGGCCACCTCCGCCACCACCGGCTTCGGCTGCAACCGCCTTGACGAGCTCGCCCGCGTGGAGACCCCGGGCCACCAGGTCGGCGCTGACCTTCGCCACGAAAAGCGCCTTGCCGCCGGATTCGGAGCCAAGCAGGACCACCGATGAGCCAAGCCGCTCGGCAAGTATGTCCGCCAGGCGGCTCATCCCATCGGCATCGGCGGAAGTCGTCCGGCTGCAGACGGCCTTGAAGCCGTCCACGTCCTCGGCGGACTTTACAATGGCTTCCGCCTCGTCCGCGCTGGACCGGTCGCGGACCTGCTCCAGCGCCAACTGGTGTTCCCGGAGGTTTTGCTGAAGGCGCTCGATGCCAGGTAGGATGTCCGCGACTGGAACCTGCAGACGATGCGCAACCTCCTGCAGTTTCTGCTCCAGACTGCGGATGTGCGCCAGCACAGCCGATCCGGTGATAGCCTCGATGCGGCGGATACCGGCCGCCACACTACCCTCGGAAACGATCTTCATCAATCCGATCTGGGACGTGCGCGTCAGGTGCGTCCCCCCGCACAGCTCCAAGCTGACGTCTGGGATGGCGATGGTGCGGACCTCATTGCCATACTTCTCGCCGAAAAGCGCCATGGCGCCTCTTTTACGTGCTTCGTCCAGCGTGGTATGCTCGGGCTGGACAGGATGGTCCTCCAGAATCCGGCGGTTGACCTCGTCCTCCACGGCTTGGATCTCTTCCGGGGTCATAGCCTGGAAGTGCGAGAAATCGAAGCGTAGACGCTCCGGCGCCACCAGGGAGCCGGACTGCGCCACGTGTTCGCCCAGCACCTTCCGCAAGGCAGCGTGCAGCAGATGGGTCGCCGTATGGTTCCGCATAATGGCACGCCGGCGCTCCTGGTCCACCTCCGCCGTTACCGTATCACCGGCGCGAATCTCTCCTGTCTCGATGATGGCGTCGTGGAACCATATGTCCGCACGCTTGCGTGTATCTCGTACGGCTGCGGCACCGGATGGACCCTCCATCCTGCCCGTATCGCCGACCTGCCCGCCTGCCTCCGCATAGAAGGGAGTAACGTCCAGCACAATCTGGACTTCGTCTCCCTCTTCCGCCGCTTCAACAAGCTGTCCTTCGCGCAGGATGGCCTGGACGCGTGCCTCGCCCCGGAGCGTCTCATAACCGATGAACGTCGTCTGGCCGACGGTCTTCTGAAGCTCTGCGATGGACTCCCCTGTGCCACCGAATACGTCCGTGAACATGCGGCTTCCCTGCTGGGCCCTGCGCCGCTGCTCTTCCATGCAGGCCTCGAATCCTTCGCGGTCCACTTCCAGACCCTCCGAGCGCGCCAGCTCTTCCGTCAGTTCGAAGGGAAACCCGAAGGTGTCATACAGGACAAAGGCGGCTTCGCCGTTCAAGCGGCCCGCGCCGGAGGCCTTTGCAGCCCGGATCTCCTCATCTAACCGATTCAGCCCGGTGCTAAGCGTCCGTTCGAACTTCTGCTCCTCACTTTCCAGAACAGTCTGGACGAACGCCATACGGTCCCTGATCTCGGGGTACCAGTCGCCCATCATGTCCGCCACAGTGGGAGCAAGATCGCGAAGGAAGACGCCCTCATATCCGATGCGGCGCGCCTTGATGACAGCGCGGCGGATCATCCGGCGAAGGACATATCCACGCTTCACGTTCGAGGGCATTACACCGTCAGCGATGCAGAACACGGCTGCCCGCGAGTGATCCGCTATCGTGCGCAGAGATGTGTCAGTCACTTCATCCTGGCCGTAGCGGACCCCTGCCAGACGCTCCATCGCCTGAATGAGAGGCAGGAACAGGTCGGACTCATAGTTGGTCGGTGTGCCCTGCAGGATGGCGGCGGTGCGCTCCAGTCCCAGTCCCGTGTCAATGTTCTTGCGCGGTAGAGGCGTCAGCGTGCCGCCATCGCCCCGCAGATACTGCATGAAGACCAGGTTCCACACCTCGACGAACCGATTGCTGTCGTAGGCGATGGCGCGCGCCGGGTCTGCGGGAGGGCCCAGTTCGGGGCGCATATCCAGAAAGATTTCGTTGCAAGGACCGCAGGGACCGTTGGGCCCCTTGGACGGGGCGTTGGCGGGCCAGTAATTTTTGTCCTCACCCAGCCTGACAATGCGCGACGGCGAAAGCCCGATCTCCTTCTCCCAGACGTCTGCCGCCTCATCGTCGTCCAGGTAGACACTGGTCCAGATGTGCTCTTTCGGAAGCTTCAGCCACTCGGTCAAAAACTCCCAGGCGAAATGAATTGCCTCCCGCTTGAAGTAGTCGCCGAACGAGAAGTTGCCCATCATCTCGAAGAATGTATGATGGACAGCGTCGCCGACCTCATCGATGTCGTCTGTCCGGAGGCATTTCTGGGCCGTCACGGCGCGCGGGTGGGGAGGTTGAGCGGCTCCTGTGAAGTAAGGCTTGAACTGCACCATCCCCGCCGACGTGAACAGCAGAGAAGGATCGTCGGGCACGAGCGAGTCGCTGGGCAGGTGCAGATGATCCTTCCCCTGAAAGAACTCGATATACTTCCGTCTGATCTCTGAACCGAGCATTCCTGTTCCTGTGCTGCTTCTCCCTCCCCGGATTATGTCCGGATTCTCATGCGCGCACTCTGGCCGTGCGGATGAACTCTTCCGTCTCCTCCAGGGACCGCACCCCGGTCGTGGCCCCCAGTTCGGTGACGCAGAGCGCTCCGACGGCGTTGGCGAATCTTCCTGTGCGCTCCAGGTCCCATCCCCGGACAACGCCGGTCAGAAAGCCTGCCACAAAAGCGTCGCCCGCACCCACTGCATCCTGACAGTCTACCTCGAAGGGAGGGATGCGCAGTTCCGTGTCACCGCTGCGGATGTAGCAGCCTTCCTCTCCCATCTTCAGGCCCACAACACTCACCCCGTGGTCCATCAGAACTCCGGCGATGTCACGAGGCTCCTGCCGGCCGGTCACCATGCGCGCTTCTTCGATGCTGGGAAGGAAGTAGTCAACGTGCGGAAGTGCGGGCTCCAGCAGAGTCATCCAACGGCCCTTGGAGTCCCAGGCGGTGTCCAGGGCGGTGATCACCCCGGCATCCTTCGCCTGCTTCAACACATTGGCGGCAGGCTGTCCGTCGAAAGACGGCATCAGGAAGAAGCCTGCCACGTGGAGCAACCGGCTGGCGCGCACAAGGCCCATATCCACGTCAGCTTCGCTGAGCGAAGCGTTTGCCCCGATGTAATGCAGGAAGCTGCGCTCGCCGTCGGCGTGCACCATCACCATGGTGGCCGAAGTCGCCATCTCCGGATCCCGCACAACTCCGTCTGCATTCGCGCCACTTCTCTGGAGACGGCTGACCATGAAATCTCCGAACCCGTCGTCACCGACTTTGCCGATGACCGCCGTGTCAACGCCGATTTTGGCGAGCCCCATACCGGTGTTGGCCGCGCACCCTCCGGTGTGCAGCTCCATCCTATCCACCAGCAAAAGCTTTCCACGCTCCGGCAACCGCTCCACCGGCTTGCCTACAACATCCGCAACCAGAATTCCAAGACAAACGACTTCAGCCATATCTCGTTCTGTAGACTCCAGAGAGTTTTGCCCGTCAACCGGGCGGATGCTTTGCGCCCGCGTCACCGCCCGCGTCCGGTTCCCGGAAGTAATCCCGCGGGTTCAGCCGCCGGGGTGGCTCGTTCGAGGAAGGCCATCCCGTGTCTTCGATGACTTCCGGCTCGTCTTCGACTACGCCGTACTTCATCAGGAGTTCGCGGTGCGCCCGCACGATAAAGCAGGCCCCCAGTCCTCCCAGCGCCACGACAGCGCCGATGCCGGACAACAAGAGGAGCGCTCCGGCGGTCATTGTAACCGAGAATGTCCCCAGTGTGAAGAACGGATTATCCAGCAGCAGAAGGCCGGACTTCCTGACGGCCTTCCAGACCCCGCCTTCCTCGGTGATGAGAAACGGCCACTGCCACACCTGCATCAGGAGCCAGAGAAGGAGAAGGTACGCCATCAGCATGCCCGCAATCTTCAGGAGAAGCGAAGAGCGGGAAAGGAAGAACGCGGCGTCCACCAGCATCACCATTGTCAGCACAAGCTGCAGAGTGCCAAGCTTCAGAGAAGGCCAGAGAAACGTCCGAGCGAAGTCACGAAAGGCATCAGGGCCGGGATCCAGAAAATAGGCGATCCTGTGCGCAATCAGAATGTTGACTCCCCAACCGCAGGCCAGCCCGTACCAGGCGAGCAGGAACATTGCCATGCCCGTCGCAGTCGGACCAGCCACTGACCTCAGGGCTTGGCCGGCCATCACGGCCATGGCCGGAAACAGCATCATTACCGCGCTTGCCAGGACCATAAGCCCCAAACGGTCGTAGAAGTCGCCCGCTGCGCGGCGAATGGCCCAGATCAAGCGGGGCCTGTGCGGTGGGGCGGACGAGGTTCCGGGATCGGAAGCGCTCATCGGAGTGCTGGCCTCCGGGCGCCGTCCGGCGCGAATGCCTCACGCGTTACCAGAAGAGCATCCAGCGTTACGGACCATTGGCCGGTGGCGGGCGCCGGGGCTTCCGCGCGGATACGGATCACGTGTTTTCCGGCTGCCAGGCGCGCCGTCCCCAACCGCGTCCAGCGGAAGCCTGGGCCGTAAGAGTTGCCTGTCGGGGAGATGCCCCCAACGCGGGTCCATTCGGAACTGTCCAGGTTCCAGGAGAGGGGACTGGTTTCCGGAGAGTCAAGCTGTGAACCTGCCAGCCAAACCTGATAATCGCCTTCCACCGGCACGAAAAAGGCGTATGATGCGCTATAGGGGGCCAGGGGCGGCGCATCAGGAGTGTCCAGCTTGAGATACCGCGTGCCGCTTGCGCCGGGATGGTAACCTGTGGCGGTGAAGCTTGCCTCGGCGGCATCCTCAGCCTCCACCCAGGCAAAGGGCGCTACCAGCGTCTGGAGCTCCTCAAGCGCCCGCGCCAGGGTCGAGCGAGCTAGCATCAGCCGGTCTCCCTTGATCATGGCCTGCGCATTTTCGAGGGCCATTCTGTATTGCCCCACGAGCACGTTCTGCGTTTCCGCCCGCCTGATCAGACCTGCCAAAGCCTCGGCCTGTGAGATGAGGGCATCACGACTGATAAACTGAGAAGGAGCCAGACCGCGCACAATGGCGGGGTCGCGGGTCAAAGGGATGCGAACCGTGTTTTTGGTCCGGGTCACTTTGCGTTCATCCGGTCCGGTGAAATGCACGGCCGGTTCTACTCCGGGAGGAGCGTGGATCTCAACGCTACGAGGAGGCCCGTCCACCCAGATGTAGACAGCTTCGCCTTCGGGGTCCGGCAGGCTGAATGCCCGCACGCCAGGCTCAACATACACCTCCTGAGCTTCCATCTGGCCTCCCAGCCACCAGAGATCGCGCTCCAACCGCCGTATATCCGCACCCAGAGGGTTGCGGAACGAGAACCATACGGCGCGCGGCGACCACTCGTGCAGGAGTGGCTCCATTTCCAGCCGGTCGCGGAACGATGCCAGCCAGTCCAACTGCTCTGGCGTCTCCAACAGGTCGAAGTTTGTCCACGGAGGCGATAGCCGCAGTCCGAAGACAAAGAAACCTTTGGCTCCGGCGTCTTTCAGGGCAATAAGACACGCCGTCAGCTCGTCTGCGCTCCGGAAGCCGCGGTGCTCTTTGCGCTCAGAGGATGTGGTCTGGATCTCCGTAGCTACAAGCCATACTGGCCGCGAAGACTGCTTCGCCAGGGCCAGGCATTGCGCTCCCGCGAAAGGCCCGATCTCTGAGGGGGAGCCGTAGGCCTCGACGCCCAGCCCATCGAAGCCGGACGGGTCATCGTTAATCAGGAACTCGTAGTTAGACGTCCATTTCACCACTACAGGGACGTCGGCTATCTCCCGTTTCAGCACTTGCGCTGCGCTGTTCAGATATCCCCGAATGGAGTGAGTGCGAAAGCTGAGAAGGTCCTCCCACATCCGGCTTTCGGCAGTAGTAAGCCTAATGGTCTTTCCAGAGGCCGTGTCGTAGACTGCTGTTAGGCCTTTACGGTCCCTCCATAGAGGGATGAGACGGCTGGCCTGCTCGAAAGTCGTCACCTCGCCCTGCAGCCCCCAGGCTCGTGCGAGAGAGCTTGAGTCAGCGTAACGTTTCCGCAGCCAGGCTTCCAGCTCCACCTGGTATGCGCGGGATGCCGGAATCAGGAACTCGGCTTCTCGCCGCAGTCCCATCTCGTTGATGAACGGGTCCACCCAGAACCTGAAGCCTGCCCCAAGCTTCAGCGGCTTCAGATGAGCGATGAGGCGGTCCCGATATTCGCTGTAACCCTCCCAGAAGTTCTGCAAGCCGTCGCGGGCCGGGTCTACTGATTTCAACGGATAGACAAGCAGGATGCGCCGGTCCTGTTCCGTGCCCCTGACCGGGATGGTGGCAGTGTCCCCGGACACAGAAAGCGCCTGAACGTCGACGATGTCTCCCTTTGGATTGGCCAGAATGGCAATTCCTCCCTGCAGCCCGGGCGTCTGGAGGATTACGTTACCAGCGGAGGTGATGTCGGGTTTCCGATACACAGCGGGCCGCACAATCCAGCCGGTCAGGGGTCGGTCGGGGCCATCCGTCAGCTCAATCCCGTAGCGGAAACCCTCTTCCTCCAGCACATCAATCAGGCGCTGCCAGTCTGCGGTGGGAATCCGGGTGGCCCCGCGTACGGGGTTGATGTAAATGTCCAGGATTCCGCGCGCCTTGAGCTGCCGAAGACTCTCCACGTCAGCGCGCCAGTTCTCCTCTGTGCGTGCTTCCACGAAATAGCGCGGGCAGAACTGTCCTCCGACGGGAATATAAGGCCGGCCGTCCCAGATGAGCGCGTTCGCGTCGGTGATCTGCCAGGAATGACGCTGTCCCTCCCGGTCCACATAGATGCCACGTGCCCCGGCACTGACGCAAAGCCCGGGAAGCGCCAGCAGCGCGGCCGACGCCGCCAGCTTGAGCAGTCCCTGGCACAAGGTCGCACCTCGCATTGCAGCACCGGCCGGTCCCTGACTCCGGACGGCACGCATCGCTTTACTCACATCCGCTCGGGAGCGGTCACCCCCATTGTCCGGAGGAGATTGCTCAGCACTGTGCGGCAGGAGCGTACCAGTACCAGCCTCGCCCCGCTGAGCTCCCGGTCGGCCTCATCCATGACCCGGCAATCCGTGTAGAACTTGTGGAACAAACGGGCCGTATCCATCGCAAAGGCAGCCAGCCTGTGCGGCTCGTGCTCCAATCCCGCCCGGACCACCTCGTCCGGCCAGTCGGCCAGCTTCTTCATCAGTTCGATCTCTGATGGATGGGTCAGCAGTTCGAGTTTTGCGGACTCTGCCGACGGGACCGCGAATCCTTTCTCATCCGCATTCCGAAGCAGGGAGCAGATTCGCGCGTGGGCGTACTGCACATAGTAGACCGGGTTCTCATCGGACTGGCTTCTGGCGAGCTCCAGATCGAAGTCCAACTGACTGTCGTGGCTGCGCATCAGCAGGAAGAACCGGGCGGCATCACGTCCCACCTCCTGCATCAGTTCCGCCAGCGAGATCACGTCGCCTGCCCTCTTGCTCATCATCACAAGCTCGCCTCCGGAGAAGAGGCGCACCGCCTGATAGATGATGATGTCCACGGCATCCGCAGGATATCCAAGTGCCGCCACAGCAGCTTTGGTGCGGGCGATGTAGCCGTGATGATCCGGCCCCCAGACGTTGATCAGCCGGTTGAAGCCACGGTCGAACTTGTCCGCGTGATAGGCTGCATCCGCGGCGATGTATGTAGGCGCTCCGTTCGAGCGTAGCAGGGCGCGGTCTTTGTCATCGCCGAAGTCTGTGCTTTTAAGCCAGAGGGCCCCGTCCTTCTCGTAGGCGCATCCCCGCTCCTTTAGCTTCTCGATGGCCGCGGCCACCTTCCCGGACTCATGAAGCGAGCGCTCGCTGAACCAGCGGTCGAACTCGATTCCAAAGGCCGCAAGGTCTGCCTTCTGGGTGGCGATCATCTCCTCTTCCGCCATTCGGGTGAAGAGGGTCAACCGCTCGTCTTCCGGCATGTTCAGGTAACGGTCTCCGTCCCGCGCTACGATCTTCCGGGCGATATCCGTGACATAGGCTCCCTGGTAACCGTCCTCCGGCATGTGCGCCTCTACTCCAAGCTCCTGCAGATAGCGGACCACCAGCGACTTGCCGAAGTTGATCATCTGGGTGGAGTTGGCGGCGTCGTTGATGTAGTACTCACGCGCCACTTCTGCGCCCATCAGCTCATAAAGGCGCGCGAGCGTGTCTCCGATGACCCCTCCCCGGGCGCTGCCCACCGTGATGGGACCGTTTGGATTGGCGCTTACGAACTCCAGCAGCGCCTTTACACCCTTCGCCGCATCGCTGGACCCGTAGGAGTCCCCGCGCCGCTCTATTTCCACAAGAGTATCGTGCAACCAGGAGGGAGAAAGATGGAAGTTGATGAAGCCTGGTCCCGCAACTTCCACTTTCTGAATGAGCCGGGCGGGAGCCCCGTCGCCCTGCAGCCGGGCCGACAGGACCTCAGCCAGTTGCCGCGGCGGCATCTGGGCCTCGCGCGCAAGCGCCATAGCGATGTTGGTGGAGAAATCTCCGTGATCCCGATTGCGCGGAACCTCAACCTCGATGACTGGCACAGATACGCGGCGGACCTCGCCGTCGCGCATCGCGCTTTCCAGCGCGTTCCTCACAGCCTCAGCAATGCGCTCCTTTGCCAATCCGGTCTTCCTTACTCAGTGATTCGTCTTGCCGCTGACTCCGGCCAGAGCGGTCAGCGGTCTCAGAAAAACGGAATGCGCCATCCTGCCATACGGACAATCGCGTCTGCCGCCAGAAGCGTGGCGGCAAGCCCCGCGCCGATCTGGGCGAAACCCAGGTTCCAGATGCGCCGTCCGGGCTCCCGCTCGCCCAGCACCTCTTCCCGGTAGTTCGCCAGCAACTGCTTTCCGGCCTGAATGCCGCTCTCGATCTGTTTTTTGCTGGCAGGCCTTGTGGTGACGTACTGCTGCAGCCAGGCGCCGATCGTCCTCCAGCCCAGCAGAACGACCATTATACCCGCAAACACTACGAGCGGGCTGGGGTAGGCGGTGATCATCACAATGAAGATGGACGCCGCCGCCGCGAGATTCGTCCCGCACCTGGGATGAACCCGCGGCATCCGTCGCACCGTCTCGAAGTCCAGCGGCTCGCCCCGTTCAATGGCGTGCACGGTCTGGTGCTCTGCGGCATGATAGCCCGCCACGGGAAGAAGCCGCACGCCCAGCAGGAGTGTGATCACAGGTGCAAGCAGGGCAACATACCCGATGGCGTCATAGAGATTCCAGCGAGGCGCCGGCTCGGACAGAAGGGCGGCATACAGAGGCTGGCCGAGCCATTGCTGCGCTGCCCAGGCGATTCCCCCGGCGATCACAAAACCGAGAATGTTCAACAGGCCGAACATCACCCCCAGAAGCACCAGTGCCCCGTCTCCGACACCGCCACGCTGCGAGCCGCATGTCAGGTGGACGCCCAGCGGGGTCGCCAGGCCTCCAACCATCGGAGGGCGTATGGCATTGGAGAGGGCTGCTGTGATATCGGAGCGGAGAAGATAGCCCGCATAGGCGCCGTGTTCCGTGACAACGGGGAGAGCCTCTGCTCCTGTCCGCCAGAACGCTTCGGCAGCCTCCCGGATGGTGGCATCGGGCCGGAGAAAACCCTCCACGGGACTCATCAACTCCACGATGGGAGGTAAGGAGTCCACGTCCTTTCCCGACCCGTTTGCCGATGCGGCAAGCATCGGGAGCAGATCGGACTCGCGGACCATTCCCACCACCTGCATTCCGGACACCACGGGGGCCGCAGAACCGCCAGATGCGCGCAGGAGCCCCACCGCTCTGGAGACGGTGTCAGAAGGCAATAAGGGCCGCGACGTGCGGACCAGTTCAGAGATCCGGCTTTCCGAGACGTTCATTGCACCGGTTTACGAGCTTGCTCCATCGGTTGCGACAGGGCAGCCGGCTGTGGTAAAGTAGTCTTTCGATCCGTTGAGGAATACTCTTTACCGGGATACGGACGTTTTGCGTCCGGAATCCCGATTAGATTCCCTTTATCTCGAAAGGATATCAGGCCCGATGGCAGTTTCTTGCGCAATCTGCGGAAAGGGCGCGCAGTTCGGTCAGAATATCAGGCACCAGCATTCCGGCTCCTGGGCCCTTCGGGCTCCTCGCACTAAGCGCCGCTGGCTGCCCAACCTTCAGCCGGTCCGGATGATGGTAAACGGCACGCCTCGGCGGGTGCGCGTTTGCACCAAGTGCATCAAGGCCGGAAAGGTCGTCCGTCCCGCCTGAGTTTGTTACCTCCATCACCCGGTAATGTTTGGAGGTCTTTCCGGGCTTTTCCAGGGGGGCCTGCCGACGGCAGGCCCTTCGCTACATCCAGCCTGACGAGCAGATTATACCCGATTTCGCCTGGACATCAGGAAAGCCATGAGCGTGCCGCCCTGGGAGGGCTATCAGGTCAGGGTGCATCCTCGCGCCCGGAGGGTGAGGATCCGCGTGGATGCTCAGGGCCGCGTGGTGGTCACCGTTCCGCTGGGTTTCGATCCCGGAGTTCTTCCGCAAATCCTGCACAAGCAGCGCGCCTGGATTCTGGCTCGTCAAGATGCTCTGCGCGCCCGGAAAGAGGCAGAGCAGGGCACGCAGCATGCATCACTTCCGGACTGCATTCAATTGGCGGCGCTGGGACAGTGTGTTCCCTTGATCTGGCAGCCGGACGGCGCTTCGGGACGAGCCATTCTGCGGGAAGAGGATGGCCGGCTGCGCGTCCTGTGCGACATTCGAAACGACGAGCTCTGCAGGGTGCTCCTGCGCAGGTGGGTGATGCGAAAGGCTTGGCAGGTGCTGCCTTCTTGGCTTGACCGTGTAGCCTGCGAAACTGGGCTCAGTTATGCGGGATGCTCGGTGAACTCCGCACGGACAAGGTGGGGAAGCTGTTCCCGGATGCGCAAGATCAATCTCAGCGCCCGTCTCCTTTTTGTTCCTTCGCACCTGGTGCGGCACGTGATGATCCACGAACTGTGTCACACCGTTCACCTGAACCATTCCGAGCGCTTCTATGAACTGGTGCGCTCCTTCGATCCGGACTATGCCAGCCTGCGCGCGGAGCTTCGAGATGCGAGGCGACTGGTGCCCCTCTGGATGGAGATGTGAGAGACTTGTGTCCTTTGCGAGGAATCCACACGGAATTGCAAGCATGAAAGCCGGAAAGTGGGAAATGCGGCGCTATACATCCCTTCCTGGCAGTTATCCATAGGCTAGCCGTGTCGCAGATCGCCGTGGCCGAGTGCCGGGAACATCAGAGAGCCTGCGGGACCATCCACACCGCTACTCCGAAGGGCTCCAGTGTCTTTTGCTCTCCGAACAGGGAGAGTGTGACTGTGGAATGGCCGAAGTTGACCGCCACAAGCCGACCTGCCGCTTCTACAGCCACCAAGGGGGACCCGAAGCGCCTAAGCACAGGCTGCGGAGCCTCTGGGCCTTCGCAAGAGGTAAACGCCGCCAGGGCACGCTCCGAGAAAGTCCTTCCAGCTGGTATGGACACCGGTCCGGGAGTGTAGAATGAGGCGAGCTCCTGGTCCAGGCGGCTCGACCGGTACGCATGGCGGGCAAGATAGCGCATCTGCCCGGCCGGGGCCGTGCGCACAACGAGTTTGCCGTCCACATCCGCGAAGGTTGCGGCAATTACGAATGTCTCATCCGGAATGTCTGCCAGACCTGATACCTGCCGGGTTCCTTCTGCGGTCGTGAGTATCCGACGGTTGCAGGCGAGCGGTGGCGCGTCCTCGTTGAGGATGACAAACGTGCCGGTGGCCGCTTCTTCCAGAGTAACGTCTTCCAGGGCTGTCAACCGTTCTATGTAAAGGACTGGCCCGGACGGCAGGCTTACCATGGCGGCATCCTGGGCCACCTTGCCCTCGCAGCGCAGGAAGCGGCCAGCAACGGCAAACCCTCCCTGCTCCGGGTCCAGCACCCGAGCGGTTCTGGTGGTGACCTGGGGCACAGAGTCCGTCGCATTCCGGATTGTTATTTTTCCGAGCAGGCTGGAGGTGTCGGGAGACGTGAAGTAGGTGTCTCCTCGCGGATACACCAGGCCCATAGCTCCGTTTACCCAGGCGAACGAGGCAAACCGCTCCGCGGAGCGGTCTATCACGAATCCTCCAGCTTCGAATATCCGGGCCCCGCGTAATCTGCGGTCGAACTCTGCGCGGGGGGTAGGCGGAGTATCACCGCAGAAGCAGTGCGTCAGGTAAAGCTCGCTGTATCGAGCAATGAGCTCTTCCTCCACATTGGGATAGTTGTACTCGCGGGGGTGAAAAGCGCGCCCGTCAGGGAAGCGGGAGTGCAGTTTCTCCAGCGACTCCAGGGCGTCCTGCTCCATCCGGGCGGCATCTGCATCGTGCAGGAAGGCTCCAGCAAATCCGCCGAAGGCAAGCGGCACGTCGTGACGGTGCGGCCACCAGTCCTGCCCGTTCACGTAAAAGCTTGAGCCCTGGGGCGAGACCAGCAGCTTGAACACCTGGAGCACATCAGGGATGTGATGGAAACAGGAACGGGGAATATCCCGTGCCGCGCTGAGGTAGACCAGACCATTGCGGAGCTGGAGTGTCCCTGCGCCCATGTAGTCCGGGTGAACTCGGGCGTGATTCTCCAGTGTGAAGTCGTCGTGAAGGCAGACCGTGGTCACCCAGTCCTTTACGGGGCGGCCGTCCACTTCGGTGGTGTCCCGGTGATCTGCACGGACAGAGAAGGAATTCATCATATACAGGCGCGCCCGTTCATCCCACAATGCGGCGCGGGGATGGTGCGGGAACATGCATGTTGCCAGCGCTGGAGCCTGGGAGTTCCACGCGTTCTCCTCGGCTTTCGTGTCTTTCCATTCCCCGTCATCGGGCGGGCGTTCGTTGAAGCGGTCTGCCTCGTGAATCACCATTCGCGCGGCCATCTGCCGGGTATTGTCATCCAGCCGGTCCCAGATGAGCCAGGCTGCTTTTCCAGCATAGGCGGCCCAGTGCGCGCTCTGCCACTGATCTCCCCACTGTTTACCGTCTCCCGTGGCCAGCTGATTTGCGCGGTGGGTGGCCGAAAGGTAGCGTACTAAGGAGGCACAATCCCGGATGATTTCTTCTGAATCAGCTCTCCGCCCGTAGCGGCCCAGTACGGCCAAACCGTATGCCACCGTGGCGTTCTGGCGGACGGCATGCTCCTGGCTCCCATCCCGCTTGTGGTATTTGGAGCCGGAAAGCCGCGGCCAGTCCCTGAGATTGGAGCGGATATAAGGCAGATATCCTTCGAGTAGTGCGAGATACCGGCGCGCCATTGGCGTCTCCGCGCCAGGGTCCCTCACTTGAGCTACCTGGAACGCCTCCGCCGGCAGCGATGGCGTTTGTGGGATGGGAGGCCTGTCTTCAGCCACCACAGCTCCTCCCGCGAACAGAATGACAATAACGGCGGCGCAAAAGATTGAAAACACCCTCGGCTCTACTCTCATGGCAGACTCTGGTGATCCGTGTCACGGGTTCCCTAAAGCGATAGAAGATCCTCCCATGAATACTTCGGTCGCGGTCGTCTTTCCGGAGTGTCCAGATAAAGGAAGGGGCAGTTCGGGAATAACACGGTGCTGGGGCTTATGCGTGCATCCGTGTCCCAGTGTATCCAGAACCAACCTGGGAAGGTCAGCCACAGGCTGACGACCCGTCCGCTCCCCTCGACCTCGCCGATGGTCAAAGATTCTCCTCGCGGAATGCGCACCGTCTTGGTGCGCCTGTCTGGGTGGAAGGTGGTTGGCTGGCAAGTTTTTCGTGCTTGATTTGTGAAATGTCCACTTTTGTTTTCAGCCTTTTCTTTGCCGCCGCCCGTGCGGAATCCTGCCCCGGAGACAGCAACGGAGGACAGGCGCTAAACAGGAAGGAACCCGGCCCTTTGGAGGCCAAGAGTCAGAAGGCCGCAGTGCGTGACCGGTTCCACCGGTGCAACGATGCGCGCCAATACCGGCAAGAAGGGTCAGAGGATCATCACGATGGCAAAGATTCCGATTGGGCTGCAGCTTTATTCCGTGCGGGAGGACTGCGCGAAGGATCTTCCCGGCACGCTGGCGGCAGTGGCCAAGATGGGCTACGAAGGTGTGGAGTTCGCAGGCTACTACGGATACAGCGCGGAAGACCTTCGCAAGATGCTGGACGACAACGGCCTGAAGTGCTGCGGCACTCACACAGGGCTGGACACTCTCCTGGGCGACCAGTTCGACAAGACGGTAGAGTTCAACCACATAATTGGCAACCGCTTCCTGATCGTTCCGGGGCTCCACGGGGAGTACACGGAGTCCCGCGAGGCCTGGAAGCGGACGGCCGGCATCTTTGATGAACTCGCCGCAAGGCTCAAGCCGTTAGGAATGTGGACGGGCTACCACAACCACTGGACCGAGTTTCAAGAGTTGGACGGCGAGCTGCCGTGGGACACCTTCTTCGGCAACACCTCTCCGGATGTGGTGATGCAGATGGACACCGGCAACTGCATGCACGGAGGGGCAGATCCGGTGGTCTTTCTGGCGCGTTATCCCGGGCGGGCGCGTACCGTTCACCTGAAGGAGTACTCTGCCGGGTATGACAAGGCGCTGATCGGAGAGGGCGACGTGAAGTGGGATCAGGTGTTCGAGCTCTGCGAGACGAAGGGCAATACCGAATGGTACATCGTCGAGCAGGAGAGTTACGCCTATCCTCCTCTGGAGTGCGTGGAGAAGTGTCTGCAGAATCTCAGGAAGATGGGCAAATAGTCCTGCCGCGGATTGAGGGGATACGGAAAGGGGGAGGGCGCTTGGCGCCCTCCCTGTCATTCTTGGACGCTGCGTCCGTATCGGGGGACCGGCTTGATTTGATGCGGGGCTGACCGGTGAAGAGAAGAGGCCGGGGATCTCTGTCGAGGACCGTCTGGGGCCTGACCTGGCCTTCCGTCACCGCCCTCCTTCTTCAGACTCTTACCAACAACGTTGACCGTCTGTTCGTCGCCCGGCTGGGTGGTGCCGAGGTGGCGGCGATGGGCCTTTCCCAGAATCTGCTGATGTTCCTCTTCGCCGCCGTGGTTGCAGTGTCCACCGCAACCACGGCGATGGTGGCGCGGTTCATAGGGGCAGGTTCGGTCGACAAGGCGGAAGAGGCCACCAGGCAGTCCCTGTTCCTGGCTCTGGCGGCGGCGTTGCTTCTGATGCTTCTCCTGGCTCCACTGGCGGGTATAATGCTCGCCTTCCTGGCCGGGGGTGCGACAGATATCGTCCCTCTGGCCAGATCCTACTTTCTGGTCTCTCTGGCCGGGCTGCCGCCGCTTTTCCTGCTGACCGTGCTGATCGCCGCTTTCCGGGGAACGGCGGATATGCTGACGCCGGTGAGGCTGACACTGGTTGCGGCGGTGCTGAATGCCGCTCTGGATTACGTGTTCATCTTCGGCAAGCTCGGGTCACCGGCGATGGGGTTGAACGGAGCGGCGCTTGCCGCTGTTGTGTCGCGTGTGGTAGCCTGCGGGCTGGCGTTCATCTGGTTGGGTCGCTCCCGCCTGAAAGGGACCACGGGCAGATGGACGGGATTGAGCCGTCAGTGGGCGGGGCGGATTCTGGGACTTGGGCTTCCGGCCGGGCTGCAGACTTTGCTAAGGAGCGGAGCCAGCATTGTATACTTCTCGCTGCTGGGTCTGCTGCCGGAAGGGCGGTCTGCGATGGCGGCTCTCACCATCGGCCTCGGGATCGAGGCTATCGCCTTCATGCCGGGTTTCGCTTACAGTACCGCTGCGGCGGCCCTGGTGGGCCAAAACCTCGGTGGCGGGCATCCAGAAAGAGCCCGACAGGCGGCGTGGACGTGCGCCCGTCAGTCGGTCATAGTCATGACCGTGATGGCGGCGGCCTTTTTCGCGCTCGCTCCGCAGATCGCCCGGCTGTTCACGGAGGATGCCGGAATCGTGGCGTTGACAGTCTCATATCTGCGTATCAACGCCCTTTCGGAGCCGTTTCTGGCCGTTGCCATGGCTCTCGGCGGAGCCTTGCAGGGAGCAGGGGACACCCGATCTCCCACAGTGGCTACTTTTCTGACGCTTTGGGCGATACGGCTTCCGGCGACGTGGTTGGCGGCGGTGCATCTCGGAAACGGAGCGGTGGCTGCCTGGTGGGCTATGTCCGGCAGCATGGCGCTCTATGGGGTGATCATCGCGCTCATTTTTTCGACGGGCCGATGGCGAGGGATCGAAATATGACCGGTTTCAGAATGCTGGGAGCGATGCTGGCGCTGGCAATCGCAGTGCATCAGTCTTCCGTTGCCCAAACAACAGAAGAGGCAGCGGTCGCCCGGCAGCCTGAGCTGGTCCTGACTGCTCCGCTCATCGAGGAGTCACCGGCGGGTAACGTGACGGCCACCGGCGGAGTGGAGCTGACGTACGGGGAGACACGCATCCGGGCAGACAGGGCTGAGGGCAACCACAGGGCAGGTGAAGTCACTGCAGCGGGCAATGTGCTGCTGGAGCGGCCGGACGGCACGCTCAAAGCCGACAGTGTCCGGTACAACCTGAAAACGGACGAAGGATTCCTCCAGTCAGCCTCTGGCACATACGGTCTGTACACATTCACGGGCCAATCAGCCCGGCTGGCTCCGGACGGGGTTCTGCGGGTGGAAGGCGTCTCCGGAACGACATGCGGGCTGGAGCACGCTCATTGGAGGCTGACTGCCCGGGAAGTGGTTGTGCATCCGGGCAAGTACGCTTCTGCCCGGCGTATCGGCTTGTGGATCGGAAACACGCGGGTGATGAGCTTCCCCGCATACCGTCTGTCGCTTCAGGAGACTCAGCCGCTTTTTCCCACACCGGGAGCAGAGCAGCAAGACGGCGCCTACTTGAAATTCTCTTATCCGTTTGCCACCGCATACACGTCGGCGGCTGCGCTTGAGGGACGCATTACCCAGAAGCGTGGGCTGCAGGGCGTCGTGGAGCTCGAACGGTCACTGACCGGAAGTGCCCCGCGGAAACCGGTTCTCACCCGGGATATCGCGCCAGACCTGATGGGAGCAGGACTCTTGAGCGGAGAGGATGTGTTGACAGCAGGTGAGGCCTTGCCGCCCAGAGCGAACGTTTTCTTCCGCTTCGGTCGCCGTCAGCGCATCTATGACCCGGACGTGCGGTATCTCTATCTGGATCGTCAGCCCGAAGCAGGGGTCCGGCTGCTGGGCGCAGCGTTGCCGAAGCGAGTCGGCGGCGGCTGGCGCTTGGCTTTCGACGCGCAGGGTGGCGTGGGGCGGTTCCGGGAGCACACGGACCGCACCTGGAGAACCCGGTACGACCTCCGTGCCGTGCTCCGGACGGAAAGGGGGCGTCCGGTCAGTTGGGTGCTGGATCCTGTCTTGCTGGCCCGTTCATCCTGGTACAGCGACGGTCGCCATCAGACCGTCCTTGGCGGGAGCATAGGAGTGGGACGGCAACTCTCGGCCCGGCATTTCGGTGCGGTAACCTACGCCCGCCACTTCACGGACGGATCCTCGCCATTTGAGTTTGACAACATTGACGTGGGAGAGAAGCTGGCCACCCGTCTGCAATCGGTGTGGGGCCTGCTCCGCTCGGACTTTGTGGTGGATTTCGACCTTCAGAGGGGCGGGGTGTACGATTGGGGGCTGCGCGTGTCGCGAATCTTCCACTGCATCGAACCGCGGATCACTTATCAGAATCGCTACAAGAGCTTCAACATCGATGTGAAGCTAGTCGGTCTGTGAAGGTTTTCAGTGGCCAAAGAGGGCATCCCAGCGGGCTCCCACCGGGAAGGACGGCCCGGAAACCCGCCGCAGCAGATTGTGCAGCAGCTGGTCGGCCACAGGGTCATCTCCAAGCGCGTCAGTGAGTCTGAGGGTGGTGATGAGGACTCGTGCGTTCTCCGTGCCCGCGCGCAGCACGACGGCGCTGCCCTTGTGCAGCCAGCCGGCGAACATGCCGCACTCCACATCGTCCCAGGCCGCATCGGGAAGTCCTGTCACGATGTGATCCGGTATCACCGCGGCAAAGGTCCAGTCCAGCATCTGGTGGCGTGTGTTTAGCCCAGCGAAGACGGGGCTGCGGTCGAACCACGTGAACACCGACGCCCAGTCTCCCCACATATCCGCCTCGGATCGCGAAGCCAGCCGCACCGGGGATGCGTGCTCACCGAAAGCCGAAATATCGCGCGCCAGAAGCAGCGTCCTTCCGCCTTCGGCTGTCCACCGGATGAGGTCTTCCGTCAGCTTTCCGGTGATGGCCACATCAGCCGTGAGAGGAGCGGAGACCACGGTTGCCCCCCTGGCGCGAAGCCACTCGTCGAGTTCTTCGCTGCCTGCCACGGACGAATCCACGTATACCTGGAGGCGCAGAGCTCCAGCATCTGGCAGTATGTTGATGTCCTCGTAATTTTGCGCCAGTAACCGGGATCCTGAAACCCACCGTACCGTCAGGCGCGCCACGCGGTGCGACGAGACTTCCGGCGCGAGGAAAGAGAACTCGCCACCTTCTCCGCCCGAGGCCGCCGGGGCAGGGGTGGGTGCCTGCAGGGTGCCGGTTACGTCCGGAAATCCTTCCAGCGCCCACTCAAAGGTCGAGCTGTCCAGCGCCTCCCCGAAGTTGGAGACAGACAGCCGGATGGTGACGGCCTCTCCCGGCCGAACGTTGCGGCGCTGCGGGCGGATGATTACGCAGCGCGGTCCGGTCAACAAGGGCGCAATCCTGGCCACGGATTTCAGGTTGCGGCAGAAGTCCATCAGGCCGTTGGACTCCCACTGTAGATCCGTCAGCTCCGTCCAAACAAAGCCGGAAATCGCAGGCCGGAGGCGAATCTCTTCCACCGTATGCTTGAAGGAGAGGAGTTGCATCTCCTGAGTGTTCCGCGCAAGCCTGCCGAAATCGCCGAAGACGCGATCCAGTGCGGTCTGGCGGAAGCGATCCTCCACGCCTTCCGGCCGGAGTGCTCCCGTGGCAGTGGAAAACCACCAGGGTTTCTGCCCCCCATGGCAGGCAAAGAGACTCTGGAGGGATGGAAGCGCCCAGCTTCCTATCTCAGAGACCACGAGCGGCTCATCTCCCCGCCGCAGCGCATCGCCGTGCGGCGAGAATGTCCAGGCGGGACGGCCGGCGAAGTCGTCCAGCCAATCAGCCAGCCGCCCGGCGCTATCCGGGAGGGCAAAGTAGCCGTGAAAATCTTCCATATCGGTCTTGATGTGGAAGTTGCCTGCGCAGGCGGAGTTATCCACGATAAGCCGGTCGCCGAACAGGGATTTGGCTGTATCGAAGGCGGAGACCAGCCACTTCCGCTGCTCGGGGCGGGACATGTCTATGCCCCACGACTCGTTGAAAAGGCTGACGATGATCAGCGAGGGACGGTTGTAGTCCCTCACGGCGGCTTCCTTCATCAGAGTGGTCAGCCGCGCGCGGGCGGCCGGCGTGAGCGTTCCAACATTCGGGAGTTCGTACCAAACCAGAAGCCCGATCTCATCAGCTAGCCTGAGATAGAGCGGGTCCGGTATCTTGATGTGGCATCGAAGCAGGTTGAGTCCCAGCTTCTTGGCTTTCAGGAATTGGTCGCGCAGGAACTCCTCCGACGGAGGGGTATAGTCCGTCTCCGGGTAGAAATCCTGATCCAGGGCGCCGGACAGGAAGATCGGCTTGCCGTTGAGAAGGATCCGCCCGTCCTTTGCCGTGATGCTTCGCATGCCGAACCGGTCGGCGAACTGATCCACTACTGCCCCGTCTTCCGTCACAATGCTGATGTTGACGGTGTAAAGCGAGGGCGATTCCGGACTCCAGAGCTCCACACCGGGGATACGAGCAGTCAGGCTATAAGTCAGGGCGGATGTCAAATCTGCCTGCAACCGGGCTACCGGGGCGGCGCTCCGGGGAGCGTAGACGGTGGCCAAAAGCTGCCCCCTGCCGGCGGGAGGGGTCTGGGAAAGTGTCACCTCCAGACGGACCGACGACGTCCGGATGTCAGGCGTTATCTTCAGGCTGCGAACATGGGTGCGGGCCCGCTCCTCCAGAATGACCGGCTGCCACGGGCCGCTGACGTTGCCATACCAGCTCTGCTTCCCGTGAGGGATCTCTTCGAAGGGATATCCCCGGATATCCGCTCCCGGCCCCGGATCTTCCACCACCAGCGAGATGGTGGCCATCTGGCCCGGACGGACAATATGACCAATGTTGAAGGCAAAGGGGGTGTAGCCCCCTTCGTGAAAGCCAACGTATCGGTCATTCACCACGACACGCGCCGCGTAGTCCACCGCGCCGAAGACCAACCACGGGTCGCCGTTCCACGTGGGAGGAATGGCGATGGTCTTCCGGTACTCAGCAGTCCCTGTATAACCCCGCATTCCCGGCAGATTGTGCCAGTTGCCCGGAACACAAGCTTTGACCCAAACCCGCTCTCTTTCCGGGCGGAACTCCCAGTCGCCGTCCAGAAAGATGTGACGGCGAGGGTTCAGGCGGTCCGTCCGGCCCGCGGTGAGCAGCCGGACTGCCTCGGCCGGAGTGATCTCGTCTGCGGCTTCAGCGGGGTAGGGGAGCAGTGCAACGACTAGCCCTGCGGCCACCGCTACTCGCAAGGCAGTCCCGACGAGATCCCCGAGGTTGTGGCGCCTAGCTCGCAAAGCGCCTGTTGAACGCTGTCGCGACCACCGCTGCTGCGTCCGCGTTGGTCATCTCGTCCATTCTGAGTGTCAGATCGTAGCAGAGAGGGTCATCCCACTTGCGTCCCCAGAGACGCCGGGTGAACTCCGCTCTCTCGCGGTCCGATTCCTCTACGGCGTGCTCCGCATCCCTCCGACTCAACCCTTCAAACTGCATCAGGTTGTGGATCCGCAGCTCCTTTGTGGCCACGATGCGCACATTCAGCGCGTGGGGGAGGATGAAGTTGCCCCCTCTGCCCAGGATGATCGCATTGCCGATTCTTGCTATCTGCAAGATGGTGCGCGCAAGGTGCCTCTTGTACTGGAATCCGCCGATTCGAGGTTCTCCCGCAAGATGTCGCACCAGAACCTCGATCTCGGAGACCACGTGTTCATCGAAATGGCGCACCAGGTGATCGGCCACGTCGGCATCCTCAGCGATGCGCTCCACCAGCTCGCGGTCCCAAAGGCTCAGGTGCAGCGTGTTGGCGAGCTCCTCGGCCACTCTACGTCCTCCGCTGCCCAGTTCGCGGGAGATGGTCACAACACGGCAGTACGGGGCTGCCTTCGACCCAGGACCGCCTTCGTCCTCACAGCGCGACTGAGCAAGGATGGACTTCTGGACCTGTCTGTCCACAAGGTCTATGATCTTTTCCGTCATCTGCTGCCGCCCTCCCGTTCCGGAGCTTGCGCCTGTGCGGGTATCCGCCAGTCCGGTAATTGGCTTGCTCGGTGGGAGCTGAATGGTGACCGCATCAGCACGACTGCCCTTTCCGTCCACGCGCGCGCACCACGCACCACGCTCAACCCTTCATAGTATTCTCTATAACGAAAGCGGGAAACCTCCCCGCGGAACAGCCCCTGTTCCATCATCGCGGCGTGCCAGCGGTCATAGACGGCGCTGATGTCCACCAATATCTCGGGCTGGAAGCCTGTCATATCCTCCCAGTTTTCCGGGAAGAACACCCATGGAGTCCGATGGGGCGTTCCCGGAACATCCACTGACGGGTCAGCAGCCATCTGCAGGCCGTCCATCACGAGGCAATGAGTGCGCCAGTGGTCGGAATGAAAGCTTCCCCGCCAGTGGGTCAGGACGATGTCCGGTCGCAGCTCCCGGAACAAAGCGGCAAAGTGCAGTCGGGTGGGGTGGTCCAGCGGCAACTCCGCGTCCGCGTACGGAAGGAAGCGAACATCCGCCCCCAGCCGCCTGGCAGTCCGGCGCGCTTCTGCCAGCTTGACGGGCCGATATTGATCCGCGGACAGGGCCTGAGAACCCTTTTCGCCCGGGGTCGCGTGGACGAAAGTGCCGCGGTGGCCGGCCGAGGTATAGAGGGCAATCAGATGCCCGGCCATCACCTCAGCATCGTGAATATGAGCTCCCACGGCGACGACGTGCAGCCGTCCGCAGTGACTGTCCATGCTTGTGCCCTTCACTCTCCCAGATACGCCCGCCGGACTTCGGGGTTGTTGAGCAGGTTCTGCGCCGCATCCGCCAGCACCACCCTGCCGGTTTCAAGCACATAGCCCCGGCCAGCGATGCCGAGAGCCATATGGGCGTTCTGCTCCACCAGCAGCACCGCCGTTCCCTGCTGGTTGATCTCGCGGATGATGGCGAAGATATCATGCACCAGTTGGGGAGCCAGACCCAGAGAGGGCTCGTCAAGGAGCAGCACCTGTGGCCGAGCCATCAGGGCCCTCCCGATTGCCAGCATCTGCTGCTCGCCCCCTGAAAGCGTTCCTGCATACTGCTTAACACGTTCGCGAAGGCGAGGAAAGCGCTCCAGCACGCGTTCCATCGCTTCTTGACGATCGGACGGCCGGGGGAGGGTATAGCCTCCCAGCTCAAGGTTCTCACGGACGGTGAGATTGGCGAAGATATGCCTGCCTTCCGGAACCTGACACACGCCCGCGCGGACAATGGCGTCAGGTTCCATGCGCGTCAGTTCCATGCCGTTGAGAGTAATGCTGCCGCCACGGGGACGCTGCAGGCCGCTGATGGTCCTCAAAATTGTGGACTTACCCGCGCCGTTCGATCCGATGAGGGTGACAATCTCCGAAGGCCCAACCTCCAGCGTGACCCCTCGCACGGCGTGGATGGCTCCATAATAGACGTGCAGATCAGTGATCCGAAGCAGCATCAGTGGACTGCATCCCCCAGGTAGGCTTCGATGACAGCCGGGTCGTTGCGGATGGCTTCGGGTGGCCCGCACGCTATGGTCTTTCCGTAGTCCAGAACATAGATGGTCTGGCAGATGCCCATGACAAACCGCATATCGTGCTCGATGAGCAGAATGCTCAGCTTCCATTCCTCCAGCAGTCGCGCCACAAGATCCATCAGCTCCGCCGTCTCCTGGGGATTCATGCCGCAGGCCGGCTCATCCAGAAGCAGGACGGACGGGGACGATGCCAGCGCCCTTGCAATCTCCAGCTTTCGTTGCACGCCGTAAGGAAGGTTGGATGCAAGCTCATTGGCATATTGCTCAATCCCAACGTCCCGGAGAATCTGCATCGCCTGTTCCCGGGACCGGCGGTCCAGATCGCGGGACTGGCGGCCTCCCAGGATTGCGGACAGATAACTTCCGCCGCACACCATGTGGGCTCCTACCCGAACATTGTCCAGAGCGGTCAGCGAGCCGAACAGCCGGATGTTCTGGAATGTGCGGGCGATGCCGTGCCGCGCCACTTCGTGCGGCGGATGGCCGGCCAGGTCATGATCCCGCACCAGGATGCTGCCGGCGTCCGGCGGATACAGGCCGCTGATCAGGTTGAACACCGTAGTCTTTCCGGCGCCGTTGGGTCCGATGAGCCCCACAAGCCCGCCCTCTGGCAAGACCAGGTCCAGGGAGTCCACGGCAACCAGTCCGCCGAACCTTTTGGTCAAGCCGCGGGTCTCAAGGGCGTTCACGGCGCTTCTCCCATCGCGCGCGCAGTGTCTCCCAGGATAGCTCCCACGTTCCGAAGAGACCCTGCGGCCGCACCAGCATGAAAAGGATGAGCAGCGCGGAATAGATCACCATCCGGTATTCGGCCAGCCCCCGGAGCAGCTCCGGAACGAGCGTCAAAATTACAGCCGCAATGACGGCGCCAGTCGTGCTACCCATACCGCCGATGACCACCATGATGATGATCTCGATACTGCGGATGAAATCGAAGCTGCGAGGCTCCAGATAACCTTCATAGTGTGCGTACAGAGCCCCGGCGCAACCTGCCAGCGCGGAGCTGAGAACGAACGCAGCCACTTTGTGCTTTGTGACATTGATGCCCAGCACGCTGGCTGCCGTCTCATCCTCCCGGATGGCAAGAAGCGCGCGCCCGTGGCGGGAACGGGCCAGGTTGCGGGCGATCCAGACGGTCGTCACGGCGAAGAGCGCGGCCCAGAAGAAGCTGGAATAGATGGGTATGCCGCTGAAGCCGCGCGGTCCTCCCACCGCCTCCACGTTCTGGATGACCACCCGGATCATCTCTCCAAAGCCCAGCGTCGCAATCGCCAGGTAATCTCCGCGTAGGCGCAGCGACGGCAGTCCCACCGCCAGTCCCGCGAGTGCCGCGAAGACTGTTCCGACACAGACGGCACCCATGAGGAAGGCCGTTCCTTCCAGCCACACCGGCAGCCTGTCCAGCCCAAGGGCCTGGCCGATCGGGGGACCGGCATATACAGTGAACGCCCCTGCAGAATATGCCCCTACGGCATAAAACCCGGCGTGCCCGATGCTGAACTGCCCCGCGTGGCCAATGATGATATTCAGGCTGACGGCGAGCATTACGGAGAAGCAGCAGAGGATGAGCACCCGAACATAATACGGGTTCACAAGACCGCTTGCGAAGAGCGCCTGGAGCGCCAGAAGCAGCGTGATGACTGCGGCGAAGCGCAGGATGCGGGCCAGATCCATCCAGTTATGCCCTCTCCGTTACGGGCGAACCAAAAAGGCCCGTAGGGCGAACCAACAGCACAACGATCAGAATGGCAAAGACAATGCCGTCCCGATATCCTGAGCTGCCGTACCCGACGATCATGACCTCCGCGACTCCCATCACCAGTCCGCCAGCCATGGCGCCGTAGATGTTGCCGATCCCGCCCAGCACCGCGGCAACGAACGCTTTCAGGCCGGGCTGCACGCCCATCGTAGGGGTCACCAAGGGGTTATTCAGAGCGATGAGCGTGGCTGCCGCTGCAGCCAGCGCCGATCCCAGCACGAAGGTAAAGGAGATGACCCGGTTCACGGAGATACCCATCAGAGCCGCCGCCTCCCGGTCATAGCTGACGGCTCGCATTGCGCGTCCGATCGAGGTGCGATGAACAATGACCTGAAGGGCGAGCGCCAGGACAACAGAAACGGCAATGATGATCGCCTGTTGGTTGCTCAGCGTGATTGAACCCACCTGGAGAATCGTGCTTGAAGGAATGAGTTCCGGAAAAGAGCGCGGCTCAGAACCGAACGCCAGTTGCGCGACATTCTGGAGGAAAAGCGACACACCTATGGCCGTTATCAGCAGCGTCAGGCGGGGAGCGGCGCGCAGTGGCCGGTATGCAAGCCTCTCGATGAGAAATCCCAGCAATCCTGCGGCTGCCATCGCGCCGAGCATCGCAACCATGGCCCACAACGGACTCTGGGCCACAGGGGCGCCGGCGGCCGTCAACCATCCCGAAATAAAAAGGGCGCTGTAAGCGCCCATCATGTATACATCGCCGTGGGCGAAGTTGATCAGCCGCAGGATTCCATAGACCATGGTGTAGCCCAGGGCGATCAGCGCGTAAGCGCTGCCCCAGACCAATCCGTTGACCAGCTGCTGGAGAAACTCCTGCAAGGCAGATAGATGCCCCCTCTGTCACTTCCGGTTCGGCGGCTGGATGGTGGTCACGTAGCGGAAAGCGCCGTTTTTCACCTGCAGCACCACGGCAGGCTTGACAGCGTTGCGCTGCTCGTTAATGGTGATCTTCCCGGTGACGCCGGGATAGTCACGCGTGGCCGCCAGTGCGTCGCGGATCTTACGCGGTTCCAGGGACCCTGCACGCTTCATGGCCTCCGCAAGGATCCATGTGGCATCGTATCCCAGGGCCGCAAGCGCATTCGGCATCGTGCTATATCTGTCCTGGAAGCTCCTGACAAACCGCTCGACCACCGGACTACCTGTATCAGACGAATAGTGGCTGCTGAAGTAACACCCGTCGAGCGCCTCGCCCGCACGTTTGAGAAGGTTTTCGGAGTCCCACCCATCGCCTCCGAGCAGGGGGACCGTGATGCCCAGCTCCCGGGCCTTCCTTCCGATGAGCGCCACTTCGGTGTAGTAGCCGGGAACATATATGACATCTGGCTGCGCGGCCCGGATGCGCGTAAGCTGAGAGCTGAAATCCACATCACCTGCAGCGTAGGTCACGTCCGCAACGATGCGTCCCCCCATCTTCTGAAAGTCGGACTTAAAGACAGAGGATAGGCCCTTGCTGTAGTCGGAGCCGTTGTCCCAGAGCACAGCCGCCGTCTTGGCTTTCAGGTTCTCGCTCGCAAAGCGGGCCATCACATAGCCCTGGAACGAGTCCACGAAGCACACCCGGAAAATGTAGTCCCCTTTGCGAGTAACCTCTTCATTGGTGGAAGAGGGGGAAAGCATGGGAATTCCCCGAGCCTGGCAGATGGGCGCTGCCGCGAGGCTGTTCTTGCTGGCCACCTCTCCAAGTACGGCAACGACCCCCTGCTGGTCCACCAGTTTGGTGACGACAGTCCGCGCCTCTTCCGGTTTGCCGCGGTCATCCTCCACCAGAAGACGGAGACGCTGGCCATTGATTCCTCCAGCTGCGTTGATCTCCTCCGCCGCCAGCTCGATTCCCTGGCGTGTGGTGATGCCAAAGTCCGCCATATCGCCCGTCAGAGCCAGATACACGCCGACCAGGGGCTCCTGGGGTTTGCGGGCGCATCCTGTTGAGACCGCGCACACTGCAGCAAGCAATGCGGCCGTCAAAAACCTTGCTCTCATCCTCTTTCCTCAATCAAGCGGGCGAGCCGCCTCAAGGTTTCTGCGCAGAGCCCGGATATGCTCCGGCGTCGTACCGCAACATCCGCCGAAGATCTTGCATCCGGCTTGAAGCAGATCCGGGACGTGCTCCGCAAAAGACTCCGGACCTTCAAGATACCTCAGATGTCCTTCAGCCGTCATCTCCGGCATTCCGGCGTTGGGCTGGGCGATGAGCGCCGGCGCTCCCGCGAGATTCATCTCCGAAATCACCCGAACCATCCGATCCGGCCCCGTGCTGCAGTTCGCGCCAAACGCCACAAGACCGAGGTCGGAGACGGCTTGCCAGGCGTCGTTGGGAGTGCTGCCCATCATGGTGCGCCCCGCCTCATCGAAGGTCATGGTAGCCACCACGGGAATACCAACTCCAGACGCGGACCTTACAGCAACAGCCAGCTCAGCCGTGTCAAAGAAAGTCTCGAACAGGAGGACATCTGCGCCCGCTGCCGCAATCACCTGGGCCAACGCTCCGTATTCATCCGCTGCCTCCCGCACCGTCAGGTCACCATAAGGTTCCAGTAGGTCTCCCAGCGGCCCGATCGATCCCATCACCAGGGCGGAGTCGCCAGCCGCCTCCCTCGCGAGACGCACAGCAGAGGTGTTGGCCTCCTGGAAACGGTCCTCTGCGTCAAACTTTCGAAGCTTCCTGCGCGACCCGCCGAACGTGTTCGTAGTGATAAGCTGGGCGCCCGCTTTCACATAGGCCTCGTGGACGGCGCGCACCTCGTCAGGGTGCGTGAGGTTCCACAGCTCTGGACTCGCACCCACCGGCAGTCCGCGGGCCTGCAGCATTGTGCCGATAGCACCGTCAGATAGCACCCATTGTCTGCTGCGCAGCAGCTCCGTCAGCAGGCTCAC
The DNA here is from genome assembly GCA_025998755.1 of Armatimonadota bacterium. Classification (NCBI taxonomy): domain Bacteria; kingdom Bacillati; phylum Armatimonadota; species Armatimonadota bacterium. The sequence goes on along the minus strand of AP024674.1, from coordinate 971,434 downwards.
GGACGCTCCTCCAGAAGGGACATACCGTCTTTCAGGAACGGCACCATCTCGATCTGCGCGATCAGGCAGGAGACCGTGGATTCCGACCCCTGATTGGCATTACGGCCAGAGGGCATAAGCCCGTCAAAACAGCCCCCGGTGACTGGATCGTGTAGCGGCACATTCAGGGCGTTGCGTCCGAAGAACCAGTCGAATGAGATCTTCGCCGCCTCAAGGTAGCGATCTTCGGAGGTCACGCGGTATGCGTCCAGGGCGGCGAGCACCATCATCATAGCATCGACTGGTTGCTGGTCAAACCAGGCCCTTTCCTGGCCTTTCCAGTACCATCCGTTGCAGCCGATGATCTGCAGCACGCCGTCGATGATGCACTGCTTCTCGAGGAATTCCCAAGCTTCCGCGGCCACCTCCAGATACCGGCTTTCGCCAAGGGCCTCGTAAGCGAGGAAAAGCGCTCTCGGGAGCAGGGCGTTCGAGTACGTGAGGACCGGTTCGAACCACTCCCAGCCCGGTGACGCGTGCTGCTGGAAGTCCCGGACCAGCGAATCGGCTACCTTCTGCAGCACGTGCGCGTAGGCCTCCTCGCCGTCGGCCTTCAGCGCCAGGCTCAGGCCGACGGCGCTGTAAGCCTTGCCCCGGGGGAACATCACCGTCCCGGGAATCCACAGGGCCTGATGGAGAAGGTTACGAGCGACCTCCTTGACGTTATCGTGGATATTGGCGTCAAGGCACTGAGCCAGAGCCCAGATCACCCGCCCCTGACAGTCTTCGGATCCCTCGCCGTCCAGCCAGGTCTGGTCGAAGGACATGAAGTTGTGAAACTTGCCATTGGGCAGCTGGGCGTAATGCAGAAAGCTGAGGTAGTTGCTGACAAGCCGCAGCGCCCTGCGCGAGCGGCTCAGATGATAATGCCGCACCGCCGCGATCAGCGCCCTGGAGTTGTCGTCCGTCGTGTAACCGGTCCTGCGGTTCGGAATGGAGAAAATGGCGTGCTGAATGACGCCGGTTGTATCGGTTAGTGTCTCAAGATGGTCCAGACGAATTTCGGGATAGCTGCCTTCAATCAGGCGTCCTGCCGTGGCAGCCGCCGCATCCTGCTTGCCCATATGCAATCATCCTCCTCCTGGCTACGTGGTACGGTGCCTTACCTGCGACGCAATGCGGGCCTCTCCGGGCACCACCAGGCGCAGTGACGCACAAACGTGACGTCTAGACCGCCGCACCACTGCCCGCGGCTTCAACTGCGGAATGTTGTGCCAGAACTTCGCGGAAGAGCGAAATGTAATCCACGGCCACGTTGAACCACGCTGCACGCCGCCCGTACTTGTACGCCGCTCGCTCAAGCGATTCCTTGAACTCCGAATCTCCCAAAATCCTGATAATGGCCTTTGCAAGTTCGTCCGGATTCCGGAAGTCCACGAGCACACCCCGCCCGTCCGCCAGGACCTCTTCGGCATACAGATAGCGGGTAGAGACGATGGCACGCCCGCATCCCAGTGCATAAGCCAGAGTTCCCGAGACGATCTGATCCCGGTTGATGTAGGGCGTGACGTATACATCAGTGGCCGACAGATAACGGACCAGCTCGCGCAAGGATAGAAAGCGGTTGTTAAATTTCACGTGGTCGTGGAGGTCCAACTCGTCCAGCAGAGCCAGCAGCATCTGCCGGTAAGACTCTCCCTCGAAGTTCCGGACTCCGGGATGGGTTTCGCCCAGCACCAGGTAGCGTACGTTCGGAAAATGCTTCCGGACCTCGGCGATCGCCTGGATGGCATACTCGATGCCTTTTCCGCGATTGATGAGGCCGAACGTCGAGACGACCTCATGGCCCGCAATCCCCAGATCGCGCTTGACAATCTCGGCGGGGATGCGATGGACGTTGGGCACTCCGTGAGGAATGAGGGAGATCATCTCAGGCCGGACGCCGTAGACGTCCTGGAGGATCTCCCGCCCGAGCTCCACCATTACCACGAAACGCCCTCCAAGGGCGGCCAGCTCCTGGATGATACGCTTCTGGTTGGGACTAGGGTGGAATAGCACCGTGTGGCAAGTGACCACGAAGGGTTTGCGCAGCCGCTCCGCAAAGTCCAGCACCCACTCGCCGTCCGGCCCGCCGAAAATGCCATACTCGTGCTGAAGACTGACGATGTGAGCCGAAGACTCGTTGATGAAATCCGCACCGGCCCGGTGGCTGTCGCGGCTCCGGTCGAAAATCTGGAAACGGACCTCCCGGGGATACTGCTCGATCTCATCGCCCCGGCTCATCGCCACGATGATCTTCCGCGAAAAAGGCAGAAACTTGTCTATCGCCGTCGAGAGATCCTTGGTGAATGTGGCGATCCCGCACTCCCGAGGAGGGTACGTGGCCACGTAGGCCACGTCAATCTTGCTCATCGCCTCCCGGAGTTGGGTAAAAAGACCATCGTCCGCGGCTTCCAGCCGGCGGACTTCGTCTTGCATGCCCGGCTCATCCTCAAGGAATGCGCCGGGCTTCAAGCTGGTTTTGGGGCTGGTGGTTTTGGAATCGCTCAATGTTCTATACCGCCGCTGCCAGTCTCTTATCCACGGATGCCAGCGCATCCTGCACGCTGCGGTACATCGGAAAGACCTTCTCCAGCCCCGTGATTTCAAACACCCTCCGGACGCGAGGGTTGGAACACACAAGGGTAATCCGGGCGTTGCGATCGGCGGCTCTCTTGAGTCCCGCTACGAGAGCGCCCAGCCCGGTGCTGTCAATGTAATCCACATCGTGCATCACGAGGATGAGATTATCCACGTTGCCATCAAGCGATTTCAACACCGCCTCACGGAACTGTTCGCAGGTGTATGCGTCCACTTCTCCTGCCATCTGCAGGATGGGACAGCCGTTAGCTTCGGTGCGTTCAATGGTCAGATCGGCATCCATTGCAGCAGAACCTCCTCAAAGATTTTGGCCCGTGCGGACCCGGATGAAGAGGGAACCGACATTCGACATCCAAAATTCCCCGTCACCGGATCCTGTCCGGCGGCCACCCCGCAAGCGGGCGGCCCTCCGGTTGCGTATCAGCTTCGTCTCAGCATCTGCTTGAGTTCGGTCAGGTTGCCGGCATTGGCGAGTGCATCCTCTTCGGAGATGAGACCCTGCTTGACATAACGGTCAAGGCACTGGTTCATCGTTTGCATCCCGAAGAACGCGCCTTCGCTGATGGCGGAGTAAAGCTGACTGGAGCGTCCTTCCTCGATCAGCTTCACCGTTGTGGGAGTCGCGGTCAGGATCTCGACCGCAGCGATCCGCCCTCTCATATCCTTCAGCGGTATGAGCTTCTGAGAGATTATACCCATCAGCGACGTGGACAATCGCAGGCAGATCTGCTGCTTCTGATGAGGCGGGAACATGTTGATAATGCGCTCCATGGTGTCCGCAGCGCTCGTAGTGTGCACAGTGGAGAAGACCAGGTGACCGGTCTCCGCTGCGGCCAGCGCCACGTTCATGGTTTCCACGTCCCGCATCTCGCCGATCAAGATGACGTCCGGACTCTGCCGCACCACATACTTAAGCGCCTCAGTGAACGAGGACGTATCAATGCTGATCTCCCGCTGGCTGACAATAGATTTCTTGTCGGGATGCACGAACTCAATCGGGTCCTCGATGGTAACAATATTGGCCGAGCGGGTCTGATTGATCAGGTCAATCATCGCCGCGAGGGTGGTGGATTTTCCTGAGCCCGTGGGGCCGGTGACCAGGATGAGTCCCTGGTGCAGCTTCGTCATCTCTGCCACGACAGGGGGCATCTTCAACTCATCCAGGGAGTAGATGCGGAGAGGGATCAGGCGCATCACCATGCCGACCGTGCCACGCTGGCGGTAGATGTTGACGCGGAAACGGCACTTATCCTTGTAGGTGAAGGCGAGGTCCATCTCGTTGTGGCGCTCGAATTTCCCGATCTGCTCGGGGGTCATTACGTTGTAGGCCGTATCCCGGACGTCTTCGGCGGACAGCACGGGCAGCTGGGTCTGGCGCACTTTCCCGTCCACGCGCAGAGCAGGCGGGGCGTCGGCCTTGAGGAAGATGTCGGAAGCGCGCTCAGCGAGCGCCAGGTCCATGATGGGATCGAGTTCCATATGCGACAGTTGTCCTTTCCTGTCTTTCTGCCGGATTGGGCCGCAAGCCCGTCGGGGAGGCATCCGGCAGGCTGAAGCACGGCGCGCATCCCTGCGGGCTGGCCGGGCAAAAAGATAGGCGCCGCTCAGAGGCGGCGCCGATATCTCTGCGCTGCCGCAGACGGCGGCGCGATGCGATCAGAAATGGTGGAGCTGATGGGAATTGAACCCACGACCTCTTCCATGCCAAGGAAGCGCTCTCCCCCTGAGCTACAGCCCCGCAGCACGTTTCATCTTACCGCAGCCTGCGCGGATCGTCAACGCTCGCAGGGTTCTCAAGTCCAGCAGAGTATTGTCGGGCTAATACAGTTGATGCTGCAGGTCTTGACGGAACACCAATGAGAGCCGATTCAGTCTGAACAGATGGGACAAGTCCGACCGATATTAGGAAAGACTCCATAGGCCCGTGGCGAAGGCGCAGCGTCTCAGGGGGGAAAGTATTGCGCGCCGAGTGGGGGAAGGGGATAGCCAATCGGGTCCTGTTGTCGGCGTGATTGTTTGACAGCCCTTCCGGCGGTATGGTAAATTCGCAGCGGAGGAGCAGGATCGCCGCGGGCGGCGCAGCAGACTCCTCCGAGAGGAATACGGATCACGATGCCCAAGAAGATTCTGGCCGTTGACGATGAGAAACACATCGTGCGGCTTGTGCAGGTGAACCTGGAGCGCCAGGGTTACGAAGTGGTCACAGCAAACGACGGCCGCGAAGCCCTGGAAAAGGTCGAAAGCGAGCGGCCGGACCTGGTGGTGCTGGATGTGATGATGCCTTACATGGACGGGTTCGAAGTCCTGCAGAATCTCAGGCGCAACCCGAGCACCAGGGATATCCCTGTGATTATGTTAACTGCCAAGGCGCAGGACGCGGACGTGTTCCGCGGTTGGCAGTCTGGAGTGGACTGCTACCTCACCAAGCCCTTCAACCCCATGGAGCTGATCTCATTCGTGAAGCGCATCTTCAAATCCATGGAAGACGGGGCGGATGGAAGCGGAAGGTTCGATATTAGCTGATGGACACGGCGAATCGCTCTGAAGGCCCGAATGTGGTTGCGCTGGCGGCTGGAGTCATCAGTGCGATCGTGGTCGCAGGGCTGATTGGCAGGCTGCTGTACGAGCGCACTCGGCCGCTTGAGGGCGAACGGGACATTCGTGAGATCATCCGGGAGTGCCAGGCGACGATCGCGCAGATGGATCGGGCTCTCGGGAAGCCATCTGCGGCCGCTGAGAGTTAGACAGAGGCGCAGTATTCTTTGATGATTCGGAGCCTGTCCATTGGGGCAGGCTCTTTTCGCGAGCGGCGGGTTATGACCGGCGGGAAGTTCCGATAAGATATATTATGTTAACTCATTGCTTTCCAAGCTATAGAGCCGGCAGCGCGCCGGCCCCTTAGCCCCTTGCACAAAAATACCAGTCAATCCCCTTCCTGTTCGTCCGCAGAACCTCCAGTAATCTCCTCTACAGGACGAGACGCCTCTTCCAGCACCGCCTCCGTCATGTACACGGGACACTTCACCCGTAACGCCAAAGCGATGGCATCGCTGGGCCGCGAGTCAATGGAGATGGTCTTGCCGTTCACGGTCATCCAGATCTTCGCGTAGAAAGTATCGGCCCAGAGGTCATCCACAACCACGCGGTCAATCTGCGCTCCCAGACGCTCGGCCATGTTCTTCAGCAGGTCGTGGGTCAGCGGTCGGTCTGCGGAAGCACCCTCCAACGCCATGGAGATAGACAGAGCCTCGAACCTGCCGATCCAGATGAGGACGGCGCGGCCCCGGTTGTCACGCACGAGAACGAACGGGTTACTGAGGGGAGCGTTAGAGCTTCGCTCTTCGAACACTCCCATCACCTGGATCTCCCGCTCTTCCAGATTCCTGCTTTCGGCTCCGCCTTCACGCATCTTTCGTTATCCGCCTCCACGCGCCCATGCCGCGCGCGCCGTGGCATTTTTGGCCCAGAAAGCCCTTTTACATGGTCTTCGTGGTTTTCTCCACGATAGTCAGAAACTCCGCATTAGACTTCGTGTGGCGCAGGCGGTCGAGCAGCAACTCGATCGCCTCGACGGGATCCATTCCTGCCAGGATCCTGTGTAGCGCGTAGATCTGCTTCAGAGTGTCCGGGTCGTAAAGAAGCTCATCGTGGCGGGTTCCGGATCGCTTGACGTCCACGGCCGGATATATCCGCCTTTCGGCAAGGGCACGGTCGAGCACCAGCTCCATATTGCCCGTCCCCTTGAACTCTTCGAAGATCATATCGTCCATGCGGCTGCCGGTGTCCACAAGACAGGTTGCCAGGACCGTCAGGCTTCCGCCCTCTTCGATGTTTCTGGCCGCTCCGAAGAAACGCTTCGGCCGGTACAGGGCTACCGGATCCAGTCCCCCGGAAAGCGTGCGCCCGCTGGGGTTGACGGTCAGGTTGGACGCCCGTCCCAGACGGGTCAGACTGTCCAGCAGCACAACGACGTCCTTGCCGGACTCCACAAGCCGCTTGGCCTGCTCCAGCACCATGTCAGCCACCCGCATATGATTCTCCGGAGGCTCGTCAAACGTGGAGCTCACCACAACCCCATCCACGGAGCGTCGGATATCCGTTACCTCTTCGGGGCGCTCGTCTATGAGCAGGACGATGAGGAAGACCTCGGGGTGATTGGCGGAGATGGCGTTCGCGATGGTCTTCAGCAGCATTGTCTTCCCCGCTTTGGGCGGGGCGACAATGAGACCACGCTGCCCCTTGCCGATCGGCGCGATCAGATCTATGAGGCGGGCGCTGAGCTGCTTGGGGTCGTGCTCCATGACCAGACGCTCGTTGGGATAGATGGGCGTCAGGTCGTCAAAAGAGCGCCTCTGCCGGGCCGTCTCCGGGTCCTGGCCGTTGACCGCCTCCACCCGGAGCAGACCGTAATACTTCTCTGAATCCTTCGGTGGACGGACCTGCCCGGAGACCGTGTCCCCCGTCTTCAGGCCGAAACGCTTGATCTGCGACTGGGAGACATAGACATCATCCGGCGCAGGCGCGAAGTTCTTACCCCTCAGGAAGCCCCAGCCGTCCGGAAGAATCTCCAGCACTCCCTGCCGCCAGAGGTAGCCGCTGTTCTGCGTCTGGCGTTCCATTATCCGGTTGACCAGCTCGTGCTTCCGGCGAGTGTCAACCTCGATGTTCAGCTCTCTGGCGATCTGCTGAAGCTCCTCGATGTCCTTGGAATCGAGGGTAGCGAGTTCCAGTGTTTCCACGTGTGGGTCACCTCATCTGGTAACGGAGCGCGCCCTCACACGGCTGGTTTGCCGCGCTTCCGACGCCTGGAGGGACGCTCCAGATCAAAAGCAGGGAAAAATACGCGAGTTCACATCCGGCCGGGCTTATATTCGGGCCTCGTATATCAAGCCAAGCCCCAGGCATCCGGGGTTCGCGTCTGGGATCCGGGAAATCAAACTCAGGCTGCGAGCATTACCGGGGAGGCAGCCAGCATCGCAAGTATTATATACCCCTCCCCTGCCCTGCGCAACAGAGTTTTCACAATCATCTATCGGCAATCATCGGGCAAGACTTTTCAGCCGCCGCCGTAAACCTCGGGCATCAGGACGCCAATGAAAGGAAGGCTGCGGTATTCACCGGCATAGTCCAGTCCGTAACCCACCACATACTTGTCCTCGACAAGGAAGCCCGTGTAGTCTATCTTCACGCCCATCTCACGGCGGCTGGGTTTGTCCAGCAGCGTGCACACCCGGACGCTTGCTGCCTTGCGGGATCGCAGGTTCTCCAACAGATAGGAAAGGCGAAGCGTCCAGCCGGTGTCCACTATATCCTCAACCACAAGGACGTGCTTGCTGACGAGGCTTTCATCCAGATCCTTGATGATGCGCACCACACCGGCCGAACGGCTGTCCGCTCCGTAGCTGGAGATGGCCACGAAGTCATAAGCTACGGGGATCTCGATGGCCCGGACGAGGTCCGCCAGGAAGATGGCGGCGCCTTTCAGGATCCCGACCAGGATCAGATCCTTGCCCTCATAGTCGCGCGAGATCTGCTGCCCCAGCTCTTTGACACGGGCAGCGATCTGTTCTTCTGTCAGTAATATCTGAGCGATGTCATCGCGAAGGTTCATTCTTTAGAACTCATTCCCACTCAATGGTCGCCGGCGGCTTGGAGCTGATATCCAGTACCACCCGGTTGACTCCCGGCACTTCGTTCGTGATGCGGTTAGAAATGCGCTCAAGCACCTCGTAAGGCAGGCGCGCCCAGTCCGCGGTCATGACATCGTCGCTTGTGACCGCGCGGACGCAAATGGGATATGCGTAGGTGCGCTGGTCCCCCATGACGCCCGTGCTGCGGATTGGCAGCAAAACCGCAAACGCGTGGAAGAGCTGCCGGTAGAGGCCGGCTCTCTTTATCTCGTCCACCACGATCCAGTCGGCGCGCCGGAGAGTCTCCAGACGCTCCCGCGTCACCTCGCCGATGATCCGGATGGCCAGGCCCGGTCCGGGAAACGGCTGGCGCCAGACGAGCTCGCTTGGCAGCCCCAGCTCCGTAGCCACCGCACGGACCTCATCCTTAAACAGATCGCGCAGCGGCTCCAGAAGCTTGAAGTTCATCTTTTCCGGCAGGCCGCCCACATTGTGATGGGTCTTGATGAGCGCCGCGTTCTTGGTGCCGCTTTCCACCACATCAGGATACAGCGTCCCCTGCGCAAGGAAGTCGAAATCCCCCAGGCGGCTTGCCTCTTCCTCAAAGACGCGGACGAACTCCTCGCCGATGATCTTGCGTTTGCGTTCCGGGTCGGTGACGCCCTCCAGCCTGGCTAGGAAACGGTCGGTCGCGTCCACATAGACCAGGTTCATCTTGAAGTGCTGGTCGAAAGTGGCGCGTACCCGCTCCGGTTCCTCCAGACGCAGCAAGCCGTGATTCACAAAGATGCAGGTGATCTGATCCCCGATGGCCCTGTGAACCAGCGCCGCCGTGGTGGAGCTATCCACGCCGCCGCTCAGCGCACAAAGGACCCTGCCCTTGCCCACTCTCCGGGCCACCCATTCAGTAGCTTCATTGACGAAGGACTCAATGGTCCACTGCCCCTCGCAGCCGCAGAAACCGTAGAGGAACTGACGCAGGATCTCAATCCCCCACGGAGTGTGTGCCACCTCGGGGTGGAACTGCACGCCGAAAAGTCTCTTCTGGACGTTCGCCATAGCCGCCACCGGAGAATTCACCGTGGAGGCTATGGTTTCAAAGCCGGGCGGAGGCTCCTGAACAAGATCCCCGTGGCTCATCCAGCAGATTAGCTCCGGGTTCAAACCGTCGAACAGGGGCGCTCCTTCGCGGACGTGCAGTTCGGTCTTGCCGTACTCCCGGTTCTCGCCGGGCAGGACTTTTCCTCCGAGCTGATGGGCCATCAGCTGCATTCCGTAGCAGATGCCCAGCACCGGGATGCCCAGCTCGAAAAGCCGCGGATCCGCGGCAGGCGCGCCTTCTTCGTATACGCTGGAAGGCCCTCCGCTCAGAATGATCCCTCGCGGTTTCCGGGAGAGGATCTCCTCCAGCGGGGTGTCATACGAGAGAAGCTCACTGTAGACGTGGCATTCGCGGACGCGGCGTGTGATCAGCTGGCTGTACTGCGCGCCGAAGTCCAGAACGACAACGCGCTCTTCAGGAGCGGCGATATGCTCCAGCTTCAAGTCCCCTGCCCCACCTTCTGCGCGCGCTGGTGGGCTTTGCCCTCGCTGGGAATGGCCGGAGCGATGACCATCTCCGCCGTTTGCATCTCCTGGATAGTGCGTTTGCCGCAGTAACCCATTGCAACCTTCAGGGCTGTGACGAAGTTCATTGTTCCGTCATCGGAACGGGCGGGCCCGAAGAGGATCTGCTCCAGCGTGCCCATCTCTCCCACCCTGATCCGGGTGCCTCGGGGAAGGCCGGGGTGGCTGGTGGCCATCCCCCAGTGCCACCCCCGGCCGGGCGCTTCCGCTGCGGCGGCGATGGGGGAACCGATCATAACGGCGTCTGCTCCCGCCACGATGGCCTTTACAATATCACCCCCCGTGCGCATTCCGCCATCTGCGATGACTGTGACGCGCTTGCCTGTTCGGGAGTAGTAGTCATCCCGCGCAGCGGCTGCATCCGCGACCGCGGTTACCTGGGGCACTCCGATGCCGCACACTCGGCGGGTTGTGCAGGCCGCCCCGGGCCCGACGCCAACGAGTACGGCTTCTGCACCGGCTTCCATCAGCGAGAGCGCGCCTTCGTAGTTGACAACGTTCCCTACAACCACAGGCACACCAGCGCTCTGGCAGAGATCCCGGATACTCAAGGCGACTCCCTGACTGGAATAATGGTTGGCGCTGGTGACCGTGGACTGGATGACCAGAATGTCCAGCCCCGCCTCGAGCGCGGCACGGCCCACTGAATCGAACGCAGCCGGCGTCACGGACGCGGCGGCCAGCGTGCCGTCCTCTTTGATCTCCCGGACGCGCCGCGCCACCAGCTCCGGCTTGACTGGCTCTCGGTAGATGGTCTGCAGGAGAGAGACTACATCTTCCTGCGGCGCCGAGACGATACGGTCCAGCTGCTCCTCCGTGTTCTCGTAACGGGTGAAGAGGCCTTCCAGGTTCAGAACGGCCAACCCGCCCAGACGGCCCATGATCTGACACACGCGAGGACTCACTGCGCCGTCCATGGCGGATGCTAGGAATGGGATGCGGAATGTGTGCGGCCCGATGGTGAATGAGGTGTCGGTGTCGTTCGGGTCGACGGTCACCGACCCGCAGGCGACGGACACTTCGTCAAATCCGTATGAGCGCCGCGCCCACTTGTGTCCCCCCAGCAGGATTTGCAAAAAGGGCTTACCTCCTGTCGTTTTCAGTGTATCCTACACCGCTGCTGTGACGCTGTCAACGCCGTTCCGGCACACGTTCGCCAATGATGGCGTGGCAGTTGGCGGAGACCTTGGCAGCGGTCCGCTTGAAATGCGGATGCCTGGTCTCCTAAAATGCGGTCAGGAAGGAGCCCTTTGCTCGCATGTCATCCAACAAGCCCCGCTTGACACGTCTGCCCATCACTCTCCGTCCAGATCCGCGTCGCGTGATAGCGCGTTTTTTCGGATCTGATGACGCGAGAAACCGGCGGCGTCTGGAAAGGATCCTGTCCCTTCCTGAGGACGTGGCCGACCGCTTGCTTTGCGAGCTGGAGGAAGACTACAGCGAGCAGCACCGTGATCTGGTGGACATCTGGATGGAGCACTTCGAGCGTGTCGCTCCGCTTCTGCCGGTGGCCTGGCAGAATGTCTCGAAGCGCAGACAGCTGCTTGCCGGGGCTTATTTTACGATGGAATACGCCATAGAGTCTTCAGCGCTGTTCAACCCGTCCATCGTCCCTCTGCCGGATCAGTCGCCGGCTCCGCCTGGAACCACCCGCTTCCTTATGAGCCTTCGAGCGACGGGCGAAGGCCACATTTCGTCCGTTGTCTTCCGCCGTGGGAGCATAGACCGGAATAACTACCTGGTTATCGAGGAAGCCGCGCAAGTAACGCGTCCTCTGGCAGACGTCCCCGACGCGGAGTTTGACACCTCGCGGTACCGCGCGCAGCTGGCTGAGGCGGGATTTCTGGGACCGCTGGAGGAGCAGGTCCTGGACCGTCTGGGACTCTCCTTCAGCATGGAGGAGCTGGAACGTGAACTGCTGTCTCTGCGAGCGATCTTTCCGACAGAGGGAGCCTGGGAGCAGACTCACAGGAATATGCTGAGCGTTGCGCGTTCCAGTTACAAGTTGCTGATCGGCGATGACGTCTCTGTGGCCGAAGCTGTGATCTTCCCCCGCACCGAGAACGAGAGCCGGGGAATTGAGGACCTGAGGCTTGTCCTGTTCACAGAAGAAAATGGATTCCGTCACATTTACGGGACCTATACCGCCTACAATGGAACGACCATCTTCCCCACCCTGATGGAAACCAGCGATCTTCGCGTCATTACCATCGCCACGCTCACTGGGCGATGCGCCCGGAATAAGGGTATGGCGCTTTTTCCGCGGCGTATCGGCGGCCGTTACGTCTGTTCCGGGCGGATAGACGGCGAAAACTTGTACATCTTGTATTCCGACAACATCCTGGTCTGGAATGAAGCCTACCTGGCGATGGAGCCGCTCCAGTGGTGGGAGTTCTCAGTCATCGGCAACTGCGGATCTCCCATCGAGACTCCCGAAGGCTGGCTGTTGTTGACACATGGCGTCGGGCCGATGCGGCAATACTGCATCGGGGCTGCGTTGCTGGACCTGAAGGATCCCACGAAGGTGCTCGGTCGGAGCCGAGAGCCGCTTATCGCTCCTGAGGAAGACGAACGGAGCGGCTACGTGCCGAACGTGGTCTATACGTGCGGGGCGATGCGGCACAACGATGTCATACTCATCCCATACGCATTGAGCGACCATTCCACCACATTCGCCTACGTGCCGCTCCAAGATCTGCTGGAGTCGCTGGTCTGAAGTCCGGTATCAGTCGTCGAGGGCCAGGTCCACCACCACGGGGCGGTGGTCGGAGCTCCGGGTGCGCGGCACCCAGCTCCGCAGGGCCCGCACCCCGGGCCCCGTGAAAATGTGGTCGATCCGCAGCACAGGTTTATCGGAACGGTAAGTGGCTCCGAAGCCGAACCCGGCTGCACTGAAGGAGTCCGTCAATCCCCACCCTCGAAGTCTCCGGTAGAGAACCCCTCGAGGCGGCGTGTTGAAGTCGCCGGCGACGATAAACGGGTCCCGCTGACGTTCCAACCATCTGCGGATCTCTTCCAACTGCTCACACCGGACCTCCGCCGTGTGCCGCAAATAAGAGGGGAGCTGCAGCTTGCTCCGGGCGATGGAGGTTGCAGTTGCCGAGGTTATGAGGTGAACGTTGAGAAGGCGCAGTTTTCTCTTCCCGACGAGGACCGTAACGTCCAGCCCCTTGCGGCGCACACCATTCTTCCGCAGGCGCCAGCTCCCGCTTTGGCTCACCGGCAGTTTGCTAAGCAGGGCAACCTCATCTCCAATGGTGTACACGCTGTAGTCCGGCAGCAGTTTGGCCAGGGGCCGCACGGGATGGGGCCAGCTACGGAAGGGGCTGGCCTCCTGCAGGAGGACCAGGTCGGGCCGCTGCCTGCGTATGTCCGCAGCGACCCCAGCCACGCCCATCGCGCCGTGGTGGATGTTATACGTCATCACGCGCAGGTCAGCCCGCGCGCCCGTCTCCTGGCGGCCGATGCTGAAGCCCAGCAGATAAAACGCTCCAAACACCAACACCAGCAGGTTCACGGCGGCCAGAGCTGGACGCCGCAGCACAAGCGATGCCACGCCCAGGAGCACTGCAGGAAACAGGAATGGGTGCTGAGGCATATAGGCAAGCAGTGTGGTCAGCCAGTGCCGCTCTCCCATGAACTCTCCGGCGGCCCATACGGTAACAACTCCTGCAGTGCTGAGCAGGGTAAGGAGACGCAACGGGTCCCGGCGTGGGGACAGGCTTCTGGGAGTTCGCATCATCAGCTCCCTGCCCTTCCTTGCCATCCAGGGCGATCAAAAGGAGCGAGGAAAGGGCGGCTTCCCGGCGCTGTCCGGGAAACCGCCCTATTAATCAGTACCTCTTCGCCCGATACGGCGAATGAGGTCATGGCTCTCACATATCGTAGTCGTCGTAGCCGCCGGACGGAGCCGCGGGAGCTTTCTTCTTCTCCGGCTTCTCCGAGATGAGTGTCTCGGTGGTCAGCACCATTCCGGCGATGGACGCCGCATTCTGGAGCGCGCTGCGGGTCACCTTGACCGGATCCACGATCCCGGCCGGGATCATCTCCACGATCTCGCCCGTCAGCGCATTGAACCCGAAGCCGGGCTTCTCCTGCCTGCGCACGTCCGCAATCACCACCGATCCTTCATAGCCAGCGTTCTCGGCTATCTGGCGCAGCGGCTCCTCAAGAGCGCGCTTCACGATGTTCGCGCCGATGGCCTCGTCACCCTTCAGCTTCAGCTTCTCCAGCGCGGGCTGGATGTTCAGAAGAGCAGTGCCGCCTCCCGGGACGATACCTTCCTCGATTGCGGCGCGTGTGGCCGAAAGGGCGTCCTCGAAGCGATGCTTCTTCTCCTTGAGCTCCGTCTCCGTGGCCGCGCCCACGCGAATGACCGCCACACCACCCGCCAGCTTGGCCAGGCGCTCCTGGAGCTTCTCGCGGTCATACGAGGAATCCGTCGTTTCGATCTGATTCTTGATCTGCTGGATGCGGCCAGCCACAGCCTCACGCTTGCCGCCGCCCTCGACGATGGTGGTCTTCTCCTTGGTGATGACCACCTTCTTGGCGGTTCCCAGCCGCGAGAGGTCCACATTCTCCAGCTTCAGTCCCAGATCCTCGCTGATGAACTCGCCACCGGTCAGAATGGCGATGTCGCGCATCATCTCCTTGCGGCGATCCCCGAAGCCAGGCGCCTTCACTGCGGCGCACTGCAGGATACCGCGCAGGCGGTTCACCACCAGCGTCGCTAGGGCGTCCCCGTCCACGTCCTCCGCGATGATCACCAGCGGCCGACGGGTCTGTGCCACCTTCTCCAGGAACGGAACCAGATCCGGTGCAGACGAGATCTTCTTCTCGTGGATGAGGATGAGCGGATTCTCGAAAACCGCCTCCATTCGCTCGGGGTCGGTGACCATATATGGGGAGATGTAGCCTTTGTCGAACTGCATCCCCTCGACCACCTCCACGTCCGTGAGGCTGGCCTTGGACTCTTCCACGGTGATGACCCCGTCGCGGCCCACCTTGTCCATGGCGTCCGCTATCAGCTGGCCGATCTCGGGGTCGTTCCCGGCAATGGAGGCCACATTGGCGACCTCCTCCTTCGTCTCCACCGGCGTGGCGATCTTCTTCAGCTCCTCCACAGCCTTCTCGACCGCCTTGTCAATGCCGCGCTTGACGGCAAGCGGGTTCCCGCCCGCGGTCACATACTTCAGACCTTCGGAAATGAGGCACTCGGCCAGGACAGTGGCCGTGGTGGTGCCGTCACCGGCCACGTCGTTGGTCTTGGACGCCACCTCGCGCAGGAGCTGGGCGCCCATGTTTTCGTACGGCTCGGGCAGCTCGATCTCCTTGGCCACCGTGACGCCGTCTTTCGTAATGGTCGGAGAGCCCCACTTCTTGTCCAGGACCACGTTGCGGCCGCGGGGGCCCAGGGTCACTTTCACAGCAGCGGCCACCATACTCGCGCCGCGCTCCAGAGCCCTCCTGGCCTCTTCGTCATAGATAATCTGCTTAGCAGCCATAACCTATCAGTCTCCCGTTTCTTTTCCTCCCGGACGTGCCGTTACTCCACCACCGCGTAGATGGAATCCTCGTCCAGGATGATGTAGTCCTTACCGTCCTGCTTGAACTCGGTGCCGCCGTACTTGGCGTAGATGACCTTCTGCCCTTCCTTCACGGCGACGGGAGCCCGGTTACCGTCGTCCAGGATGCGTCCCGGACCCACGGCCACGACAATGCCCTCCTGAGGTTTCTTCTTGGCGGTGTCGGGCAGAATGATGCCGCCGGAGCTGGTCTCCTCCTCGGGAAGCGGCTCCACTACCACTTTGTCGAACAGCGGTTGGATCATTGCTTTCTGCTACTCCTCCTGAAGCAGTGTGAAGCGGCAAGCGCGGTCGGCGGGCCAGAGTGGGAAGCGCCCCTCGCGCCGCGGCGCCGCCGCAATGGAAAACGCGTTAGCACTCGAACATTGTGAGTGCTAATCCGTGATGATATTACCCACGCCTCAGGGGAGTGTCAATAAGAGGACGATGCAGAAACCCACACAACCAGGGAAGCCGGGGGCCGCTCAGGCTCCTGCCTGCACCCAGGCCGCTTCGAGAGTGTTCTGCAGGAGCATGGCTATAGTCATCGGCCCCACTCCTCCCGGCACGGGGGTGATCCACCCGGCGACAGCACTTGCCTCCTCATAGTGCACATCCCCCACGTCCCGGTCTCTGCCCGGCACCCGGTTGTAGCCTGCGTCAATGACACAGGCACCCGGCCTGATCCAGTCGCCGCGGATCATCTCCGCCTTTCCCACGGCCGCCACCAGGATGTCGGCCTCGCGGCAAATTGCGGGCAGATCTTGAGTGCGGCTGTGGCAGACCGTTACCGTAGCGTGCCGCTCAAGGAGAAGCAAAGCCGCAGGTTTGCCGAGTATGATGCTGCGGCCCACCACCACCGCGCGGCGTCCCTGGATCTCCACCCCGTAGTCGTCCAGCAGACGGATGATTCCCAGCGGCGTGCACGGCCGGAAGGATGGCAGGCCCGTCAGCAGCCGTCCCAGGCTGAGGCTGGAGATGCCGTCTACATCCTTTTCCGGTGAGACCTCATCCAGTATGGCCTGCTCGTCCAGATGCCGGGGCACCGGGTGCTGGACCAGGATCCCGTGGACGCCGGGATCTGCGTTAAGGGAGCGGACCAGTTCCAGAACCTGCTCTTGAGTGGCGTCGGCTGACAGACGGTGAGTCTCGGAGCGCATCCCGGCGGCCTCGGCGGCGCGCTTTTTCATCCCCACGTAGGTCACGGATGCGGGGTCATCGCCAACCAGCACAACGTCAAGTCTGGGAACGACTCCTGCGGTTCGCGAAAGCTCAGCAGTCCGGGCTGCAAGCTCCTCGCGGATCTTACGGGCTGTGGCTGATCCGTCCAGAATGATGGCGCTCAACTCAGGTGTTTTCCTCCTCGCGGTCACGAATCATCCTTGCCGCCACCGAAAGCACGCCATTGACGAACTTGCCCGATTCCTCGGACCCGTAAGTCTTCGCCAGGTCCACCGCCTCGTTGATGATGACCGCTGCCGGCGCCTCCGGCCTGGAGCGCAGCTCATAGATGGCCAACCGCAAGACATTCCGGTCCACGCTGCTCTGGCGCTCCACCGTCCATTCCGGAGCAAGCCGGTTCACCAAGGCGTCCGAGTCAGGTGCTGCCTCCCAGGCCCCGCAGGCGTACTCGATGCCCGTCTCCAGCGCCTCAACGGGGACTTTTGCGTTCTCGCGGGCGGCAGCGATCGCCTCCTCCAGCGTCAGGCGGGCGACGTCCACCTGGAACAGCAGGTTCAGAGCCAGTTCCCTGGCAGCACGGCGCGCCGATTTTGCCGTCCGCGTCATTCTCAGGCCGCTTCGCGGCCGGCACTGGCCAGCTTGCGCGTCACGAATGTGGTGTTGAAATCGCCCTTCCGGTAAGCAGGATCCAGCAGAATGCGGGTGTGCAGCGGCGTGTTGGTCTTGAGTCCTTCAATCTTCATCTCGCTCAGGCACCGAAGCATCCGCGCCATGGCTTCCTGCCGGTCCCTGCCCCAGACGATCAGCTTGCCGAGCAGCGGGTCATAGTATGGAGGCACGCGATATCCCTGATAAACGTGAGACTCCACGCGCACCCCGGGCCCTCCCGGCCAGAGCAGACGGGTGATGGTTCCCGTGGAAGGCCGGAAGTCGTTGTCGGGGTTCTCCGCCGTGATGCGGCACTCGATGGCATGCCCGGTGAACGTGATATCCTTCTGCGTGAATGGCAGTTTCGCCCCAGCCGCAATCTCGATCTGCTGCTTCACAAGGTCCACGCCGGTGATCATCTCCGTGACGGGATGCTCCACCTGGATGCGCGTGTTCATCTCCATAAAGTAGAAGTTACTGTCCTGGTCCACCAGGAACTCCACCGTTCCAGCGCTATGGTAGCCCACAGCGCGCGCGGCACGGACAGCGGCTTCGCCCATCCTGGCGCGGACCTTGGCGTCCAGAAACGCGCACGGCGCTTCCTCGATCATCTTCTGGCGCCTGCTGTTCTGAATGGAGCACTCACGCTCACCCAGATGGACATAGTGCCCGTACTGGTCCCCCAGCACCTGCACCTCCACGTGCCGCGCGTTCTCGATAAGCTTCTCGATATAGACCTCACCCGACCCGAATGCCGCTTCCGACTCCTGAATGGCGGTGCGCACGGCGGGAAGCAGATCGTCAGGATCGTCCACCCGGCGGATGCCGCGGCCTCCACCCCCTGCGGCAGCCTTGATGAGCAGGGGGTAGCCGACCCTCGCCGCCGTCCGTATGGCGTCCTGGTCGTTTGCGATGACTCCCCGAGCTCCAGGAATCACCGGCACGCGCGCACTCTGAACAATCTCCCGGGCGCGAGCTTTATCGCCCATCTTTTCGATGGCTGAGGATGGCGGGCCGATGAAGATTAGGTTGCAGGCCTCGCACGCCTCCGCAAAACTGGGAGACTCCGAGAAATAGCCGTATCCCGGATGGATGGCGTCAGCGCCCGTTATGATGGCGGCGCTGATGATATTGGGCATGTGCAGGTAACTGTCCTTGCTAGCGGGCGGTCCCACGCACACCGCCTCGTCCGCTAGCTGGACGTGCAGGCTATCCGCGTCGGCCTCGGAATAGACCGCCACGGAGGCGATCTTCATCTCTCTGCACGCCCGGATGATCCGGACGGCGATCTCCCCCCGATTAGCGATCAGAACTTTCTTGATGGCTGGCATAGGCTTACTCCGCCTTCGCCTCGGTGATGGCCAGAAGCTTCTGGCCGTATTCCACCGGCGAGCTGTCCTCTACAAACACCTCCTGCACCACCCCGCCGGACGGCGCCTTAACTTCGTTCATTAGCTTCATGGACTGGATAAGGCCAAGCGTCTGGCCAGGACGGACTTCGGCGCCCGGCAGGATGCCGTCAACCTGATGGAAGATTCCCACCATTCCCGCCCGGATGAGAGTCCCCTCCGGTTTTTCAGGCTCTTCGGAAGCGGCCTCTGGTGGGGCACCAGTCTCAGCCATCACCTGTTCATCCTCCACGAGGTATTCCTCCGGTGGCGGCAAGGCACCGCGTCTGATCCGAACGGTCAACTCACCGGCGCTCACCTGTACCTCCGAGACCGCCGACTCGTGAAGAAGCGCCACCAGTTTTTCCACCAAAGTGATATCCAAAGCGCCTAGACCTGCACTTTCAGAAACAGCCACTCCACCAGGCGCAGCAGCCAGGTCAGTGTCATCACAAAGAGGAACACCATGAAGCCCCAGAAGACGATGGAGCTTGCTATCGTCTCCTGAGCCGCCGCCGCCATTGCTCCCGCCTCACTGGCCGCCTGCGGAGCCCGAAAAGCCAGGGAAGAGGCGACGGCATCCAACTTCGCTACGGAGAACAGTAACGCCCTCCGGATCCAGTCTGCGCCGAACCAGAGTATACCGGATGCCGCAACGAATGCGAAAGGCACCGACAGCCTATACTTGAACCGCTGGTGCTCTCCGTAAATAGGACAGGAGCGACAGCGCTCTCGCTTTTGCGCCGGCGATAGCGACTTCACCGGTCCGGAGAGAGAGGATCGCATCTGTGCATAGAACTCGGTCGCTCCCTGTCGCATCTCCCGGGCGCGCAGAATGATTCGCTCTTCGCAGAAGCACCCCTCTTTCCTGCGCCAGCACGGGGTCCTCTCCTGATACCGTGGACAGAAGCTCCTGACATAAGGCCGGCAGAAGCCTGTCTGCCAGCAGCGCAGAGGAACCGCGGCGGGACGCGGGATCCAGTCCGGGTCGTGCGGCACATCCACCAGGCGGCTGCGGCGTCCTGCAAGAACGTCGCCCACCCGCAGGACCAGGTGGAAAAGGAGGAGGACAGCGCCGACGCCAGCGCACATTGCTCCGCACCGGCGAGCCGCTTCCGCAATCAGCGCCGCTCCTTCACCGTAGCCTGCGGGAAACAGATGGGGCGCGATGGCCGGCATTCCCCACAACAACACGGCTCCCGTGAGCGCCAGGAGATAGCCGGCCGCCGTCTCCTGACGGAACTTCCAACCTGCGGCCAAAGCCAGGATACCGACACCCCAAACGAGTGCCCGCAGGCTCAGCGCAAAGCGCGCTGTAATAGCGGCCCTGAAAGACGGCTCTGCGGGAATCTGCCCGCCGGGGAAGGCACTCAAGATGCCATAGGCCACGTAGGCAAGGGCCAGAAGGGTGATCAGCGCACCGAGACTCAAGGCTGACCCGGCCGCAGCATCAAGGATCTCGCCCAGCGGATCGCGCCCGTATTTTATGGGCTCCTCATCCTCCCTGTGGTGTCTCCCATCCGTTGCTTCCGGCCGCACCTGTCCCCTCCCCCGGTGGCTCCGCGCCTTGCCGCTGGAGCCTTGCCGCAAGATGCTAGCGCACGCGCTCCATGTATTCGTCCGTGCGGGTGTCCACGCGGATCTTGTCGCCCACGTTGATGAAGAAGGGCACCTGCACCACTGCGCCAGTCTCCAGTGTGGCCGGCTTGGAGCCTCCGGAAGCGGTATCGCCCCGCACTCCCGGATCCGTCTCCGTCACTTCGAGCTCCACGAAGAACGGGATTTCCACGCCGATGATGTTCCCCTCGTGCACCAGGGCGGTAACGTCTGTATTCTCCTTCAGATACTTAACCTGGTCGCCGAACAGAGACACGTTCACAGGGACGGACTCGTAGCTCTCCATGTCCATCAGAATGTAGTCGTCGCCCTCGTGGTAGAGATACTGCATCGTCTTGCGCTCCACGACGGCCTGATCCATTCGCTCGCCCGCCCGGAAGGTCTTGTCTATGACCGCCCCTGTTTTGAGGTTTTTCAGCTTTGTCCTGACGAACGCGCCTCCCTTGCCCGGTTTCACGTGCTGGAACTCGATGATTGTGAAGATCTCGCCATCCTGAATGATGTGGAGACCGTTCCTGAAATCACTGGTGTCGATCAAGCCCGGATGACCTCTCAATCGTGTATACTGACTTGCGCCTGCCTATCGGCATGCGGACCGGCTGATTGTAGCATGCGCCGGCGGCGGCGGGCAATCCGGCCCGATCTGGCGAAGAGGAGGCCGAAGCGCCGCTGTCCGGGCAGAAAACTTTTGCAGGACTCTGGAATATGCAGAATTCCCGATCTCTCGCGCGGAATCACGACGC
Source organism: Armatimonadota bacterium (assembly GCA_025998755.1). Lineage (NCBI taxonomy): Bacteria > Bacillati > Armatimonadota > Armatimonadota bacterium. The sequence continues at coordinate 950,417 of AP024674.1, read as the reverse complement.
ATTGCTGTCGCCTCGCTCCCTTAGCGAGGTTGTTGTCTATATTACAGGCGGAGCGGCTCTGCTGGCTCTCTCGGCGCAGGTGCGTATACCGTTGGGCTTCACGCCCGTCCCTGTTACCGCGCAAACTCTGGTGCTGGTGCTCCTAGGCACGTTGATGGGATGGCGCGCCGGGGCCGCGTCAACAGCGATCTACGTGGCGGCAGGGCTTGCCGGACTGCCGGTGTTTGCCGGTTTCTCGAACGCTGCCGGGTCTCTTCCCACACTGGGTTATCTGTTCGCTTTCCCGGCCGGAGCGGCTGTCGCGGGCCTTTTGTGGAGCAGACGTCTGTCGGATTCGCCGACTGCCGCCATTTGCGCGGGGCTCGCGTGTATGGCGGTTGTCCACCTGGGAGGAATGGCCTGGCTTGCCGCGCTGAACGCGTTCACGGACGGACTGAAAGCAGCGTGGTGGCTTGCCTTCCTCCAGGGCAGCGCGCCCTTCATCCTGGTTGACGCGGCGAAAGCGGTTGCTGCCGCAGCGATGATCCTGGGCGTCCATCGCGGAGCGTCTTCCCGCGGCAGGATGCGCCCCGCGGCCTGACACGCTTCACTGCGGCTTCCGGTTGCTATCCGCAGACTGCCGGAACCCGGCAGCCTCCAAGCCGAGAATCACAAGCGAGGTTGCGAACAGCAACACCCCGCATGTGCCGGCGGTGCGGGGGGACAGCCAACGTGTAAGCTTGTCTCCCGCCATGGGAGCCCAGAATTGCCAGAGGAACAGAAATCCCGCCACTGCCATCAGCAGCCAGGAGGGTCTGACCGGTAGTTGCGAGGGAAGCTGGAAGAACCGCTTCCGTGACGATGCGCGGCGTGCAGAAGCGGTGCGGCGGATCCTTCTGGTGGAGCGGCTGCTACTCTTGCGCGAAGCGGCGGAACTGGTTTTGCGCCGGCGGACTGTCATTCGGGCCAAATCTCCTCTTCCGGCCATCCCTGTTGACCGATCAGGGGCACGAACACGCATTCGTCTCCGTATTCCACAGACAGTTCCCCCTGCTGCCTTCGCGCCACGCAAAGACGCTGGCTGAAGCGGCTTCCAACGGGCGCCACCAGGATCCCTCCTTCCGTGAGTTGACCGGCCAGGGCGCCCGGGATGTCGGGGGCGGCGCAGGCGACGATGATGCGGTCGAAGGGAGCGAGTTCGGGCAGCCCGCGGGACCCGTCCGCCACAATCACCACCACATCCTGCAGTCCGAGTGCCTCCAGGCGCGATCTGGCCGCTTCCGCCAGCGCCGGGATCCTTTCCACGGTAAAAACCTTCAGCCCCATCCGTGCGAGAAGGGCCGCTTGATACCCGCTGCCCGTGCCCACCTCCAGCACTTTCTGGCCGGGCAAGGCCTCAAGCGCCTGAAGCATGATGCCGATCATCAGCGGCTGCGAGATGGTCTGACCGTGCCCGATCGGCAGAGCCGAGTTCTCGTAGGCGCGATATGCCTGTTCGGGAGGCACGAAAAGCTCTCGCGGAACGCTGCGGAAAGCGTGCAGCACCGCAGGCTCAGTTACACCTCGGGGGATCAGGCTTTCGGCGATCAGCCTTTCGATCTCTTTCTGGCGCCCTGGCGATGTCGAGCCTGTCATGGCGTGCGTCCTCCTGCCCTGCGCCGCTCGAATGAGACCACTGCCTCCATCTCCTCAGGCATCGGGGCAGTGAGATCCAGCAACTGGCCGGAGAACGGATGGACGAACGACAGGCGGGCAGCATGCAACGCCTGCCCACCAAGCTTGTTCAACAGCCTCTCGAACTCCGCTTGTTCTCCGGGCGTGGCTCGCGAAAGCTTCCTCCGCCTGGTATAGACCGGATCGCCCACCACCTCGTGGCCGGCGTAGTGGCAATGCACGCGGATCTGGTGCGTCCTGCCTGTCTGAAGCCTGGCCTCCAGCAACGTGGTGTCTGCCAGACGCTCGACGACTTTCAGCTCCGTGACTGCCTCGCGGGCTCTGGAAGGACCCCGTGCCGGAAGGACCGCCATCCGCTCCGGATGTGAGGGATCCCTTCCGATGGCGGCATCCACCACAGCCTTTTCGAAGCGGGGGCTTCCCCAAACCAGTGCCAAGTAGCGGCGCTCGAAACGCCTCTCAGCCACCATCCGGGCGAGCAGAGCCATGGCATCGGGAGTTCGAGCGATTACCAAGAGTCCGGACGTATCCTTGTCCAGCCGGTGCACGATACCCGGTCTCTCCGGGGAATCCGCGTCGGGAAGCGGACCAAAACGCGCTGCCAGGGCATTCACCAGAGTGCCGGCGTTCCGTCCGGCTCCCGGGTGAACCGCCAGCCCTCGTGGCTTGTTCAGCACTGCCAGATGCTCGTCCTCATAGACGATGTCCAGCGGGATATCCTCTGGCGCGACGCTCCAAGGAAGCGGAGCGACCACTCTTCCTGTCACCTGGCTACCGGCTTCCACAGCGTGCCGCGGCGGCTGAGGCGTGCCATCCACCAGCACATCGCCATCGAGGATTGCCTTTTTCAAGCGAGTGCGGGAGATCTCCGGCAGCCGCCGTGCAAGAAAGACGTCCAGGCGCATGCCGGATTCCTCAGGGGAGACCTGGAAGCAGAACGCGCCCTCCACGGAGGTTTTATGCCTTTCCCCTCGGACCACCGATGAGGAAAGCGCCACCGAGCAGAAGCGCCAGACTGACAGCCTGCGCCTGAGTCAGTCCTCCAGCGAACTCCTGAGCAGTGGCTCCGCGGCGGAGGAACTCGAGGAAAAACCGCTCCAGGCTGGAGAGGACGAGCCAGCTCCCGAACAGCACTCCTGGGCGCAGGTTCCGCTTTTCCAGCCGGACGAGCATCAAGAAGATCAGAAAGCTTATCCCCGTGGAGTAAAGTTGAACAGGGTGACTGGGAGGCGTGAGGACGTCGCCTCCATCCGCGTGAAAACGCACCGCCCATGGAACGTCGGTCTGGCATCCGTAGCAACATCCGTTAAGGAAGCACCCGATTCTGGCGATGGCATAACCGAGCGCCAGACTGGGTGCGCAGACGTCAGCCACATGGGCCAGCCGGAAACCCCGCCAGATCGCCCAAAGGGCGACCGACACCGTTCCCAGGGCGAATCCACCAAAGAATGTGAGCCCGCCGTCCCAGATTGCGAAGACCGATTTGAGATCCCCTGCGAAAGAGTCCCGGTTGAGCAAAACGTAAGTCAACCGTGCTCCCGCCAACCCCGTGAGGAGCGCCAGAAGACCGGCGTCCACAATCGCGCTTTCCGGAATGCCACGCCTCTGGGAGACACGGGAGGCCCGCCAGATGGCGGCAAGCGCGCCTGCCGCCAGGAGCACGCCATAGCTGTGAAGCTTGAACCATCCGATCTCCAGCAATACCGGATGCACTTCTCAGACGTCCCCTACCCTTCCCTGCGTCTGCTCATCAATGCGTAGAAGATCACACCCACCGTGCCGACCGTGATGGCGCAATCTGCCAGATTGAAAAGAGGCCAAGCGGGGATCTTGATGAAATCTACCACCCCTCCACGAAAGATCCTGTCTATCAGGTTTCCCACCGCCCCTCCCAAGATGGGAGCAAGCGACCACACCAGGAGTGGGTCATCCTCGTGACGAATAATCTTGTATCCTGCGTAGATCAAAATCACGCTGATGAGCGCCAGGAAAGGCCCCAGTGACTGGAACAGACCGAACGCCGCCCCTGTGTTCAGGATAAGCTGGAACCAGAGCAGGCCGGGGATGACCGTCAGGGCCTCACCGTCCATCTCAAGCATTTTCAAAGCGGCCGCCTTGGTGGCCTGATCCAGAACGACGATGGCCGCGGCAGCCAGCCAGGGGCGGGCGCGCTTCAGAGCATGTCCTCCCTGTCTTGGCAGTCCAGGCAGAGGCAGGCGGAGGGTAGAGCTTCCAGGCGGGGCGGCGCGATCTGGTCCCCGCAATGGTCGCAGACCCCGTAGCTTCCCTCGCGGAGCTTCTCCAGCGCTCTGTTGACCCTGCGGAGCAGGCCTTCCACATTCTCCAGCCTGGTGGCCAGTTGCTCGCGGTCATAAGTGGCGCTGGCGGCATCTGCGGGGTGGTGCAGATGGTCCCGCACCTCGCCGATTTCGTCGGACTCGGACTCAGCCGATATGGATTCTTCGATGCGCCGCCTTTCCTCCAGAAGCGCATCGCGCTCGGATTCAAGAACCGGACGAATCTCCTCGGCAGATGGTGTCACGCCTCTTCTCCATCTGTAAGCGCAGAAACGACGTCCGCGCACCGCCCGCACAGGTCCGGGTGCTCCGCCCGGCTGCCCACATCCTCACGAACCAACCAGCAGCGCGGGCACCGTGTTCCCGGAGCAGGCTCGACCTTGACTTCGCGCCCGTTGCTCCCCGGAAGCAGTTGGACGTCGGAGACGATAAAGAGCGAAGCCAGAAGTTTGCGATCCTCGTGCAGTAAGGCGCCGTCTTCGCCCGCAGACACGGTGACGCGGGCCTCCATTGGCTTGCCGATGCTGCCGCTCTGGCGTGCCTCTTCGATGTGCCGGTAGACCTCCTCGCGCAGCTCGATTAGACGGTCGAAACGCTGCAGCAGATTCTCGTCCACAAGCGACGCATTCACCTGCGGAAAGCCCGCCAGATGGACACTCGGTGTCTCGGTGTTCAGACCTGCAGCATGCCAGACTTCGTCTGCGGTATGAACCAGAATGGGCGCGACCAGGCGCACCAGTGTGCTGAGGATAGTATAGAGAGCCGCCTGGGCCGACCTGCGCAGCCGGGAGCCCGGCAGTTCAGAATAAAGCCGATCCTTCAGCACATCCAGATATAGCGCGCTGAGATCCACAGCACAGAAGTTATGGATCTCGTGGGTCACTCGGTGGAACTCATACGCTTCGTAAGCGGCCCGGCATCGTGCGACCAACTTTTGGAGACGCGCCAGCATCCACCGGTCGAGGTCTTCCATCTCCGCATACGCCGGGCCCTGATCCGGCGAGAAATCCGAGAGGTTTGCCAGGAGGAAGCGGAATGTGTTGCGGATGCGCCGGTACGCATCCGCCGCGCGCTGAAGTGTTTCCTCACCCAGGCGCGCATCCGCCATCATATTGAAGGATGCTGCCGCCAAGCGGATGACATCTGCCCCGTAGCGCCCCACCACATCCATGGTGTTGATCACATTGCCACGGGACTTGTGCATGGCATGTCCCTCGGCGTCCACCATCCATCCGTTGGTGACCACTTTCCGGAAGGGAGCACTCCCTTTCGTGGCCACTCCCACCATCAGCGACTTGTTGAACCACCCGCGGTGCTGATCGTTGCCTTCCAGATACACGTCGGCGGGATAGCTCAGCTCAGGCCAGATACCGCTATCCAGCACCGCGCGGCAGGTAGAACCGCTGTCAAACCAAACGTCCAGAATGTCCGTCTCTTTGCGAAAAGACGTCCCTCCACACTTCCTGCAAGTCGTGCCCTGCGGAAGAAGTTCCTGCTCCGTCCGGGCGAACCAGGCATCCGCGCTCTCCTTCTCTACTATTGAGGCGACGTGCTCAATGACCGCCCGATCCAGAAGCTCGGTGCCGCATCCATCACAGAAGAAAACGGGAATCCCCACTCCCCAAGCGCGCTGACGGGAAACACACCAGTCGGGCGCCCCGCTCACCATCGCGCGGATTCGGTTGATACTCTCGGGAGGCAGCCATTCGACGCGCTCGATTTCGGAGAGAACCCGTTCACGGTGACCATTGTGGTCCAGATTCATGAACCACTGAACGGTGGCTCGGAAGATGACTGGCCTGTGGCACCTCCAGCAGTGCGGGTAGCTGTGGTCCACCGTGCCATCGGCCAGCAGAGCCCGGGCTTCCCGCAGAGACTCGACAACTTTGCCGTCACCCTCCCAGATGGAGATGCCCCGGAACGGTCCGGCCTGCTCGGTAAAGATTCCCCGCTCGTCCACGGGACAGAGCACCTCCAGCCCGTAGCGCTTTCCGGTCTCGAAGTCCTCACGGCCATGACCAGGGGCCGTATGGACCAACCCGGTACCCTCTTCAAGCGTCACATAGTCGGCAAAGACCATAGGGGATGGGCGATCGAAGAGGGGATGCCGGAAAGTGAGGCCTTCAAGCTCCGATCCCTTGAGCGTCTTTATCTCAGCAAAACGGATGCCGGTCTGCTCCGCCACCCGCCCCAACAGATCCCGCGCGACGATCCCTGTGCGGCCGTCAAAGCTCACCAAGCTGTAGTGGAGGTCGGGGTGCGCCGCAATGGCCAGGTTGGCCGGAATGGTCCAAGGCGTGGTAGTCCAGATCAGCGCACCCGCTTCACCGGAAACGCCTTCAAACACTCCTTTCGGGTCCGAGGCAAGCGGGAAGAAAACATAGATGGAGGCGCTTCGCGCGTCCGCATACTCGATCTCCGCGTCTGCAAGCGCGGTCTCGCACGTGGGACACCAGTGGATGGGCCTCAGTCCCCGGTAGATGAACCCCTTTTCAGCCAGCTCCCCGAAGACCCGCACAATCGCCGCTTCCAGACGCGGATCCATCGTCAGATAGGGGCGGTCCCAGTCCCCGCGGATTCCAAGGCGGATGTACTGCTCCCGCTGTTTTTCCACCCATCCTGCCGCGTACTCCCTGCAGCGACGGCGGATTGCCATCCGATCCGGTTTCTCGTTGCGCGCCCGAAACTCAGCCGCCACATTGTTCTCGATGGGCATCCCGTGGTTGTCCCAGCCCGGGACGAAGGGAACACGGTAACCGTTCATCGAGAAGTAGCGGGTAATGAAGTCCTTGGGCAGCTTGTTCTGCATTGCGTTGCCCACGTGGACGTCACCGTTAGAGTACGGAGGCCCGTCGTGCAGGATGAAGACGCCGTTAGGAGCCTCTTTTTCCAGCGAGAGGCGGTAGAGATCCATCTCCTCCCACAGCTTCTGGATCTCCGGTTCCCGCTGCGGTAGGTTGGCTTTCATCGGGAACTCGGTGCGGGGCAGATTCAGGGTCTTCGAATAATCCATGAGCTTCTTTGTCTCAGGCGGTCTGTGCTGACCGGTATTCTGCAACAAAATCAGCCAGAGCGTCCCGCCATTCGCGCATAGGCGGAAGGCCGGCCATCTTCAGGGCGCGATGCTCCAGCACGGAATACTCGGGCCGTCTGGTGGGCGTTGGCCACTCCTCGGACGTGATGCGCGTCAGGTCCGCATGTTGCATTCCTGCAAGCTCCAGAGTGGCCGCAGCCAGATCATACCACGAGCATTCTCCGGAGTTGGTGACGTGATACACACCGTAGAGCGGCAGCTCGATTAGCCGCAGGATGCACTCAGCCAGGTCGCGGGTGTAGGTCGGCGAGCCGGTCTGATCTCCCACCACACGCAGAGGGTGCCCTTCATGGGCAAGACGCAGCATCGTGCCAGGGAAAGACTTCCCGTGAGCGCCATACAGCCAAGCCGTGCGGACGATATAGTGCCTGCGCACCAGGTGCCGCACAAACTGCTCGCCGGCGTATTTCGTACGGCCGTAAACGCTGACCGGATTGGGAATGTCGAACTCGTCGTACGGACTGCCTTTGGTGCCGTCGAAGACGAAGTCTGTGCTGATATAAAGCATTGCGCAGTCACGATCGCACGAGGCAGACGCAAGGTTCCAGGTGCCTGCAGCGTTCACATTCCAGGCGGTCTCCGGATCCGTCTGGCACCCATCAACATTGGTATATGCGGCCAGATGCAGCACCAGGTCCGGCTGGTAGGCTGCCATAAATCTGTGGACTTCGTCGCGGTTGGTGATGTCCAGGCGGTCGCAATTGCCGACGATGTCCACTCCGAGAACCTCGTGCCCCTCCGCCATAGAGCACAGGTCGGTGCCGAGCATTCCTGCGGCTCCTGTGATGAGAAGTCTCATATATTTCAGCCTTTCCCGCGCTGAAAGATGCGCCTCAATCGATTATAGCGGCGGCTCCAGGCAAATGCATCTGCGGCATCGCGCGCCGAGTGGTTGGTCCGAGGGCGAATGCGGAACATGATATAATCGGGAGAACTCCCTCTCCCCCAGTGACTGGAAATCGTGCAGCCGGTGGAACACCCCGTCCGTATTATGCCCGGAGATGAGCAACCGGCCGGCCATAGCGGCTGGCGGGAGGAATGTGCCGTCCGCCTTCTGGAAGACCTTCGAGCATTTGCTCCGTTCGCGGGAGTCTCCATCTTCCGAAGGGATTGTAATGGGAATGCGGAACTGCTCGCTCAGTCAGGAAGCGTTCCCGTTGCCCTGACGGATGCTTTCCTCTCTGTCCTGAGTGCCGAAACAACGCCAGCACCACATGTCTTTGTCTCCGGAGGAGTTCTCCTTTCGTTCATGGTGGAAGGCTCGCTCATCTGCGCCGGACTGGCCGCTCCGGCAGCAGACAGCACCTGCCTGCTTCCGGCCGGAGCCGAGGCTCTAGCGCGCTCCTCGTTGGAAGCGCTCGCATATCGCGATAACCTGGAGCGAGCGCGCAGGGAGGATGCGCACGCTGCACAGATGGCGGCCATCCTGGAGATCGGAGAGGCCATCCACTCACTTCCTGCCCAAGATCTGCTCGATCTGATCTGTCGGAAGGCCACCGAGGTGATGAGGGCTCACGCGTGCTCCCTGATGCTGACTGACAGCGAGGGAGAACTGGTCATTCGCGCCGGCTTTGGGCTCCCCGCCGAGGTGGTGCAGACCACCCACCTTCCCCGAGGCTCGGGTATCGCGTGGCACGTGATGGAGAGCGGCGAACCCGTGCTGCTTAACGAATCTCCGTCCGAGCGGATCGGGGATGTCAGGGTCCGTCGCCGTTCCGATATCCAGTCCAGCATGTGCGTGCCTCTGCGATCGCCGCGCGGACCCGTCATCGGCGTGCTCTCCATACGGCGGATGAAGCCCTCCCGGGATTTCACCCCAGAGGATCTGACGGCCTTCACCATCTTCGGAAATCAGGCGGCGATGTTCATCGCGCACGCGCGGCTTTATGACAGCCTGCAGCGGCGCATTCAAGAGCTCTCGACGGTAAACCGGCTGACGGCCGCAATCAACGCAACGCTGGATCTGGATTATGTGCTATCTCAGATTGCGGCTTGCGTCATTGAGGACATCGGTTTCGACCGGTGTGCGGTGTATCTTCTGGACGAACGCTCCGGCAGGCTTCAATCGCGGGCGGTAAGAGGGTTCGCTTCGGGCGAGAGTTGGCCGGCAAGCGTGGAACCGGGGGACAGCGTCATCAGTCTGGCGGCCCGCGAACAGGTGGTCATATTAGCCGAGGGGGAGGATCTGGAGAACGCTTCCCGGGTGAGCAGTACTGCGGCTGAACCGGCACTGGGTTTCGTTGCGGCTCCGATCATCGTCCGGAAGCACACCATCGGGGTTATCGCAGCGGACAACCGTCCCTCCGGGCGGCCCATCGGTCGCCAGGAACAGGTCGACCTACTCGCCACCCTGGGCAGCCACGCAGGTCTGGCTATCGAGAACTCCAGCCTGTATCAGGCCATGGAGCAAAAGTACGCCGAGCTGAACGTGCTCTATGAGCTCTCGCGGACCATCGGTTCCGCTTACGGCCTGCAGAATGCTGTCTCGCTGTTGCTCGAAGTAGCCATGAAGGCTGTTCCAGCGGACTCCGCGGCATTTGTTCTTGTGGAAGAGGGCGAAGGGAGTGTGGAGGTGCTCGGCACGCTGCACGCGGATCCGGACAACCCGGCACCCTGGCACGTGTGCGAGGAACCGGATGCAGCCCGGCATCTTGCAGGATTGAGGGATCCCCTGCTACTGGATGAGGAGGCCGCGCTTCCGGACAGCGAGGGGTGGCGAACAGCCCTGCGGGCGGTCCTCGATGTTGATTCCTCGCTTTTGCTGGTCCCCCTGATGGCGGATGGCCGGACCATTGGCGTGCTGTTGCAGGGACGGGGAGGCTCAGAGCCGTTTGTTTCCCATGATGTGAAGCTCCTGTCCATAGTCGCATCGAATGCAAGCGTGGTCATTCGCAACGCGGCGCAGTATGAACGCCGCATGCGCGAGAAGGTGCTGGAGCTCTCCGCGTTGTATGAGCTTTCCCAGCGAATCAGCACCGCCGCCAACCTTGACGAAGCGCTTGCTAGCATCGTGGCCATCGTGCGGGATCTGGTGGAATGCGACGAGTGCTTCATCTGGACGGTGGATCCGGAGTCCGGCGCTCTGCAGATGCGCACGGGACAGGCCGGGGACAGCTCAGGGGGTTACCGTCTGGCGCGCTGGGCGGTGCACGAGCGCAAAGCAGTGGTCCTGCCGGACATCCAGAAGGATGCGCGATTCGCGGAGGTGGCGCGCGACCCGCTGCTGCGGTCCGTCATGGCCATTCCCCTGATGGTGCAAGACGAAGTCGTGGGGGTCCTCAGTGTCCACAGCCGCTCGCCCAACGTCTATACGGAAGACCATCTGCGGGTGCTCTCAGTCATTGCGTCGCAGGCCGCATCCATCTACCGCGGCCTGGAAGCTTTGACTGCACTGACCACCTACACCGATAACATCCTGTCCAGCGTGCCGGCAGGAGTGGTGACGCTGGACAGCTCGGGTCGGGTTGTGAGTTGGAACCGTGCGGCGGAGGAGATCCTGGGAATCGAAACTTCCGCTACTTTGGGAGTCACGTTCACCGAGGTGCTGGAGCGCTTCGAGATAGCTCCTTCGGACCTGGCCACTCTGGAGGCGTCCCTAGCGCGCGTTCTGGACGGCGCGCCACCAGAGCGGGGCATCGTCCTCACCCTGAAGAGCGGGCCGGAATCGCAGCTTCACATTTCACTAAGTTCTTCGCAGCTCAGAAATACGGATGGCGAGCCGCTGGGACTCGTTATCGTGTTCGAGGACATGACCCGGCAAGTGCGGATGCAGGAAGAGGTACGCCGCATGGGAGAGCTGGCCGCCATCGGTCAGCTTGCGGCAAGCATTGCGCACGAGCTGCGCAACCCACTTTCATCCATTAAAGGAGCGGCGCAGTTCCTCAACTCCGAGCTTACCGACCCCGCCGACCGGGAGTTCCTCAACATCATCATCGAGGAGGTGGATGGGCTCAACCGGATCGCAAGCGAGTTCCTGGACTTCGCTCGTCCCTTGAAGCTGGAAGTGTCGGAGGTCAGGGCGCTTGAGCTCCTTGAGCGAGGGCGCTCGCGCGTGGCCGCGCAACTGGAACAGGCAGGCATTGATTGCGCCGTAGCCGTCCAGGAAGGAACACCCCTCTTCCTGGCGGATGTCAAGCAGCTAGAGCAGGTGCTTCTGAACCTGATCCTGAACGCCATCCAGGCGATGCCGGACGGTGGCACACTGGAACTCGGGGCGCGTCCTTCGGCCGATTGGCCGGAGAGCGTGGAGCTGTGGGTGCGCGACACGGGCTGCGGAATCCCGTCGGACCGCCTGGAGCGGATTTTCACACCGTTCTTCACGACAAAAGTGAAAGGCACCGGGCTCGGCCTGCCAGTGGTCCAGAAGATCATCCAGAACCACGGAGGGCATATCGCCGTAGAGTCTGCCGAGGGAGAAGGATCGCTCTTCCGGATACACCTTCCTGTCAGGGGACCAGCGCCGTCTTTGCTTCAGCAGCACGAGCCTGCGCCGCCCGATCTGATGGAACGGGCGTGAGACGCTGCGCAGCAGGGGCACGCTTTGCCGATAATGTTGGCCGGAGGATAACCACGCCGCACATCGGCGGCGAGTCTGACCTTGGGGGAAAACACTTGCCGGAGAACGCCAAAGCCGGAACCATTCTGATCGCGGACGACGAGCCGAACATCCGTCGCGTGCTGGAAGCCACGTTCCAGCGGGAGGGCTATCAGGTATTCACGGCCGAGAACGGCAGAAAGGCGCTGGAGCTGTTGAAGGCCAACCGGGACACGGATGTTCTGATCAGCGACCTGATCATGCCGGACATCAACGGTGTGGAGCTTCTGGAGGTTGTCCGGGAGACCAACCCCCGTGTCTCCGTTGTGATGATTACCGCTCACGGGACCATCCGCACGGCTGTGGATGCGATGCGCCTGGGCGCCTTCGACTACGTCACCAAGCCTTTCGACATAGACGACTTGAAGGTTCTGGTGCGAAAGGCCATCGAGCGCCGGGAACTGGAGTCTCCGGACACGGGCGTCCGTGAAAAACTGAAGCAGTCTTACCGTTTTGACAACATCGTGGGACAGTCCCCAAAGATGCGGGAGGTGTTCGACCTGGTGGAACGGGTGGCCCAGTCCCGGGCTTCCGTCCTCATCCGCGGGGAGAGTGGAACCGGTAAGGAGCTGATCGCCCGGGCTCTTCACTTCAACAGCCCTCGCGCGTCGGAGAACTTTGTGGCGGTTGCGTGCATCGCTCTGTCCGAGAACCTGCTGGAGAGCGAGCTTTTCGGTCACGAGAAAGGTGCCTTCACCGGTGCGCTGTCCCAGAAGATTGGACGCTTTGAGCTGGCGCACAAAGGGACGCTTTTCCTAGACGAGATCGGTGACATTCCGATGGAGGTGCAGCGCAAGCTGCTGCGGGTGCTTCAGGAGCGTGAGTTCGAGCGCGTGGGGGGCAACAAGACCATCCGCGTGGATGTCAGGTTGATCACAGCCACGAACCAGGACCTGGCGAAGCTGGTGGAGAAGGGAGAGTTCCGCGAGGACCTCTACTTCCGGCTCAAGGTAGTCCAGATAGACCTTCCTCCTCTCCGCGAGCGCACGGAAGACATTCCCCTGCTTGTGGACCACTTTATCCGCAAATACGCACCTGAAGAAGGACGCAAGATCGAGGGGGCTTCTCAGGAGTTCCTGGATGCCCTGACGGCCTACCGGTGGCCTGGCAATGTGCGGGAGCTGGAAAATGTGATCGAGAGAGCGTGCGTGCTGGCCGACCCCGAAGCTCGGTTGCTCACCACGGACCTTTTGCCGCCGGAAGTGCTCCAAGACGTAGACCCCTGAAAAACATTGAATGAAACCGAGGCGGCTGTCGTCTTATCCCGTGAAGACACAGCTTAGGTGAGTCATCTAAACCTGATGACACATGATGGTTCGGTAAGCGAAAGGCGGAGGATACCGGAGATGACGAGAATTGCGACCATTCTTATGGTATTTGCGGCAGCCGCGATGGTTGCGTCATTGGCCCTTCAGGCCGATGCACAGGGGTGGCGCGGCGGCGCCGGGCGCGGTGGCGGCCGGGGGGCAGCTGCCATCGGTTTGGTTCCCGGTGTGCAGCTGACGCCGGAACAGGAGCGGCAGGTGGCCCAGATCCGCTCCGAGACGATGCAGCGGGTGCAGCAGATCCGCTGGGACAGCTCCTTGACGCCCGAGCAGATCGCCGCCGAGATTGCGAAGGTGCGTCAGGAGGGTCATGAGCGGGTGATGAACGTCCTGACACCTGAGCAGCGCCAGCAATTCCAGAGCCGCTGGCCGGGCGCAGCTCCCGGTGTTGGTCTAGGCCGCGGTCCTTGCGGTGCCGGCCTCGGACGGGGTGCTGGAATGGGCCGCGGAGCAGGCCGGGGCATCGGGCCGGGCGCTGCCTGGTTGGGAGCCGGTTATGGGATGTCCGGCCTGGTTCCCGGGGTGCAGCTCACAGCAGAGCAGCAGGAGCGGATCCGGCAGATCCGGCAGGACGGCGCCCGGCAGGTGGCTGCCGTGATGGCTGATCCGAACCTGACGGCTCAGGAGAGGGCCCTCCGCGTGCAGGAGATCCGAACTCAGACGCATGAGCAGGTGATGAGCGTGTTCACCCCGGAGCAGCGTAGGCAGTTCGAGCAGCGCGCACGAGCGTGGCAGGGATGGTCTCGCCCGACCAGCCCGTAACTCGGCATCAGAACTTATGAGAACCGGCCGCATCTAGACGGTGCGGCCGGTTTTTTGTGTGCTTCTTCCTTTTGTGTTCAACTGAGACAGACAGCCCGTCCCGTGCGCGCGCTCTCATACGCTGCGCGAGCCACCTCCAGAATATGCAGCCCCTGCCTGCCGGAGCTTTTGGCTGGAGGGCGACCGTCGGCGATACATTCGGAAAAGTAATCGAACTCGGCAGCGTACATATTTACGGGAGGTGCGATGATGACTTGCCGCCGCAGGTCAGACGGCGCGCGTTGCTGAAGAGCGTCGTACCCCTTTTCCGACGGACTCAGGAAAGCATGCATTGAGCCCCCCGGATCCTGCCCGATCGTTCCCTCTGCCAGGATCGAACCTTGCGTTCCGTAGACCTCTAACCGCCCTTGAGCCGCCACATCCGGAATGTTGTAAAAAGCCTCCACAACCCCGAAGGCTCCATTCTGGAAACCAAGCAGCGTCACGGAACTATCCTCCACGGGGTACGAGAACGTTTGAGTGGCGACTAGCGCTGTCACCTCCACAATGGAGGAGCCAGAGATCTCCTCCAGCAGGTCGAAAAGGTGCGTGGCCATGTCCATCAGTGCCCCTCCGCCGCCAAGTGAGGGATCCTGCCTCCAGGCGCCCGGAATCTCAGGGTACCAGCAGGTCAGCTGCGCGCGCAGGAAGACGGGTTTTCCCAGATCTCCGCGGGCAACCATTTCTGCTGCCCGTCCGTTGAGAGAGTGGAACTTCATCATATAGCCTTCCATCAGCAGAAGGCCTTTGCGCTCGAAGGTTTCCACGACTTCCCGACCCTGTTCCACATTCAGCGCAAGAGGCTTCTCGAGCAGGACGTGCTTGCCTTTGACGGCGGCCAATAGAGCCTGAGGATGGTGAAGATGGACCGGCGTAGCGATGTAGACCGCCTGAATTTCTGGGTCATCGAGGATCTCTTCCAAGCTGAAACAGGCGCGCGTACCGGTCTCCTCCGCGACATCCCGGGTCACATCCGGATCTGCGTCCATTACCGCGACGAAGCGGGTGGATCGCATGTCCGTCCTGGCAGGCAGCACACGCCTTCGCGCTATGCCTCCACACCCGATAATCCCCCAACGGATCATGCCACCCCTCCCTCCTCCATCAGGCGGATGATGGATTCAAGCGCATCCACGCATTCTCCCGCGATCTTTTCTCCCACCTCGGCGCTGGCTCCGGTGTAGTCCCCCATCACCCCCACCCTAATCCGCGGATCCTGAAACACCCGCGGTACTTCGAATGGGCTGGCCGTCCGTTTCTCTGCTATGGCATAAGCGTCCGGATCCCGGCGCATCATCTCCGCTACCGACGGCTCATCCATCGCCGCCAGATCCAAGCGGACCATCTCGGGCTTCCAGTAGAGCATCAGGGATGTCTCATAGAATCCCGCGTGATAATCGCCATCGTTCATCGCCTGCTGGATGGTGGGAGATAGCTCCGTGAAGGGAACAACGCAGATCACCAGCCCCGGCACCGGTGGCCGCAGCCGCTGCAAATGATGGGCCGCGTCTCGGGCCGCTGCCTGACTTTCCGAGCCAGCGTGCCCGAGAAGCAGAAGGATCCTGCGGAACCCCTGCATCACAAGGCTTTGCAGGATGTCCATCAGCATCAGCGAGAACACCGGCGGGCTGATGTTGATCGTACCGGGGAGGCTTCCCCCGGAAAAGTTATAGTGGACGGGAGGGGCCACGAAGCAGCCGGTCCGTTCGGATGCGCGCCGCGCAAGTTCCACAGCGTTGTGAATATCCACACTCAGGGGCAAGTGGTAGCCGTGCTGTTCCAGGATGCCGACCGGGACAATGATGGTCTGCGTCTGCCGCAGACCTTCCTCCACATCGCGGACGGTCATCTCAAACATCATTCTGGCAGAAGGCAAGGGTTTCCCATTCCTCTCGCTGGTTCTGGACTCGGTTTACAGGTGTTGTAACACACTGCTACCTCCCAAGTAACGGCAAAAAGCCGGGAGTTTTCAGGTTTTGCGCGTTCTTGCCTGACAATGGGCCTGGCAGATACGCCAAACTGCAGCAGGAGGAGCAGTGCCGCCGGGACGAACTCTGGGGCGGTCCGGTCAACGAGTTTTAGGCTCAGCGGGAAAAGGCGTCCATGAAGGCACATCCTGAAATCGGTACGTTTGTCCTCGCAGTGGATAGAGGAGGCAGCAAGTGTGATGCGCTGCTGTGCCAGCTGGACGGAACGGCCATCGCTGTGGGACGAAGCGGAATAGAGGACCCGGAAGGTGGCCGGGGGGTGAGCGGATCCGGACGTAGCCGTCGCAGTCTTGAGCGTGCGGTCAAACAGGCCCTGGCGGATTCAAGGCCGGCGTTCCTGCACCACAACGTTTCCCCCGATCTCGGCCCGCCCATCGAGCCGTTGCAAGGCTCCTTTCAAACGATGTGGCACGCGGTCCGCGAGCAGGATTGCCCTATGGAGTTGGCTGGAATGCAATGGGGAATCGTGGCCATCGCGGGGACTGGAGCGTTGGTCTATGCGCGTTCGCCTGAGGGGAGAGATGTGTTACTGGACGGTCTTGGACCGGAGCTGGGCGACCACGGGGGAGGTTATCAGATCGGGCGTGAGGCCATGAGGGCCGCAGCCTGCTCCGGGTGGTCGGAGAGGCGCCGCACGTCGCTGGCCGAGCCGGTCTACCGGGCCTGCACCGGGGAATCGCCGGAGGAGTCCGGGTGGAGGCTTGTGGATTATTCGCTGGAACGCAGAGACCGGGCGGAGATCGCGGCCCTGGCGCGCATCGTGGACCAGGAAGCCGAAAAGGGAGATTCCATCGCTCTGAGGATCCTCCAGTCGGCAGCCGCCGATCTCGCCCAGACCATCCGGGACGCCGCCGAAAGCGTCGGCCTGATCGCCACGCCGTGCACGGTGGCTCTGTCGGGCGGTGTGGGGGCGAACTCGCGTCTTTACGCTGAGCATGTGAAGGCGGTTCTCGCGGAGCAAGCTCCGGCTCTGGAGGTCGTGCAGGTCAGACAGCCACCCGTGATCGGGGCTGCGCTGGTCATTCTCAGGGAGATCTCTGTAGAAGACTATCCCGCACGGCGAGCCAGGTTGCTCAATACCGCTGGCGAGCTCTTTCGTGAAGCGCTGCCCGCGGCACAAGGGGGATGACGCTATGGTGGCTCTGATGTATCTGGATCGGGTGCGGGAGCTTCTGGATTTCCTTGGATCCACCCAGATGGAGCAGGTAAACCGCGCCGCGGATCTGGTGGTCCAGGCGCTCCGTTCCGGCGGCGCCGTATTCTGCCATAACATCGGGCACGGGACGGAAGGAGATTTCATCAATCGAGCAGGCGGGTTGGCGGCGGTCCAGCGGTTCTCCTTTGCGATAAGCCTCCAGGCCCCGCTGCCCGACTGCATCCGACAGCAACGTTCTTCTGACCCTGACTCCGATCTGGCTCGCGTCCGCTTTGCGGTCTCACAGAGCCCTTTGAAGGCAGGCGACGTGATGTTGCTGTCCTCGGTATCTGGCAGGAGCCGTCAGGCCGTGGAGATGGCGCTGGCGTGCCAGAAGAAGGGTGTCAGCGTTATTGCCCTGGTCTCAAAGGAGTATTCGTCGCGCGTAGAGTCCCAGCATCCGTCCGGCAAGAAGCTGGGCGATGCTGCGGATATTGTGCTGGATATCGGCGTTCCTTACGGGGATGCCTGCGTGGACGTTCCGGGACTGGAGGTCAAAGCCATTCCTCTCTCCGGCGTGGCGATGACCGTCCTGGGCTGGATGCTCTGGGGGACGGTGATGGAGAAGATGGCGGCAGAGGGCGACCCGCCCACGGTCTTCGTAAGCGTGAACCGTCCTGAGGGTCCGGCCCATTACGAGCAGTGCCTTCAGCGCTACAACGAGAGGGGCTACTGACCTTATGCCGATGGAGAGCTATTTTGACGCGGCCGCCGGAGCTTTGCAGAAGATTCGGACAGGGCAGAAAGACAATCTTCACAAGGCTGCCTGCATCATTGCTGATGCTATTGCCCAGGGAAACAGCCTGTTCGCATTCGGGGCCAGCCACTCGTTCATGATTGCGGAAGAGATGGTGTATCGGACCGGCGGATTGATGCTGGTCAACCCTATCTATCCTCACGGAATGAACCTTTCCGTCCGACCCGTGACGGCCACCTCGCGATTCGAAAGGATTCCGGGACTCGGGCGGGAGCTGCTCCTCTCATCGCCTGCGTCGGCCGGAGATGTCCTGATCATCGCCTCCACATCCGGCCGGAACCCGGTGGTTGTGGATATGGCGCGCGCAGCCCGCGAGCAGCAGATTAAGGTCATCGGAGTGACCTCGGTTGCATATTCGTCGGCGGTATCAAGTCGCGACTCCTCGGGACTCAAGCTGCCGGACCTGTGTGACGTTGTCCTGGACAACGGAGCGCCTGTCGGAGACGCGGCCGTGGAGGTTCCCGGATGCCCTCAGCGGATTGGTCCCCTCTCTTCGCTCACTGGGATCGCCCTGGTGAATGCGCTCACAGTCGAGGTGGTGGAGATCTGCCTTGCGAGGGGCATTGAGCCGCCAGTCTTCAGGAGCGCCAATCTGGACGGAGGCGACGAATACAACGCGCGTCTGCTGGAGCAGTACCGCGACAGGATCCATTATCTCTAGGCGGTTTGTCGCAACCAAGGAGATCAATTGCAGGACACAACGGTCGGCCAGGACTTTATGCCGCGTGAACGTTTCATTGCCGCGCTAGAGCGCAGGCCTCTCAAGGGGCGCGTGCCGCATTTCGAGCTGGTCTTTTTCCTCACCATGGAAGCGTTCGGGAAGGTGCATCCCCTGCACCGGGCTTACGGGCAGTGGGATCAGATGCAGGAGAAGGAGCGCCAGCTACATCGACAGGATATGGCCGACGTCTTCATCGCCACTGCTGAGCGCTTTCA
The DNA here is from genome assembly GCA_025998755.1 of Armatimonadota bacterium. NCBI lineage: Bacteria > Bacillati > Armatimonadota > Armatimonadota bacterium. The sequence goes on along the minus strand of AP024674.1, from coordinate 931,777 downwards.
GCACGATGCGATCTTCGTGCACCCGAACCCTGGCGACCTTGATGAAACGCGGCGGCTCCTGGATGTCATCCGTCAACGGTCCGGTCTAAAGTATTTCCTGATGCTCCATGGCGACGCTACCTACGGCATACCGCCGGGGGATCGGATGGTGGAATTCAGCTACCGGATTGCGGACGATCCTGCAGGCATCAAGGACGAGGCTTCGAGAATGGTGGACGCGGCACTGGAGCGAGCACGTGTTCTGCGGGAACACGGCTGCTTGGACGGCTTCGCCCTCTGTTCGGACTACTGCCTGAATTCGGGTCCCTTCCTCAGTCCGGATCAGTTCGCGGAGTTTGTGGCGCCGTATCTGAAGCAGATCATCATGGGCTATAGGGAGATGGGGTTCTACACCATAAAGCACACCGACGGGAATATCATGCCCATCATTGATCAACTCGTGGAAGCCGGTCCTCACGCGCTGCATTCCCTTGATCCCCAGGCGGGAGTGGACATCGCGGAGGTGAAGCGGCTTTACGGTCAACGGTTGTGCCTGATTGGCAACGTGAACTGCGGACTGCTGGACACAGGAACGGACGAAGACTGTGTCGAGTCCGCCCGTTACGCCCTGCGCCACGGAATGCCCGGCTACGGCTACATTTTCTCCACCAGCAACTGCATCTACACTGGAATGCGCCTGTCTCGCTATGAGCTCATTCTGGACGTGTGGCGACGCGAGGGTATCTACGACTAGGTTTTCCCGTGCCGGCCTGAGCTATTGGCTGGCATTGCGGGCTGGCACGAGAGACACAAGAAGGAGGATGCACGACGTTGAGAATACTGGCTGTGGGCGCCCACCCCGATGATATCGAGATCCTGTGCGCCGGAACGTTGCTGCGCTACGCCCGGGAGGGACACCAGGTGGTCATCTGCGTCGCCACTAACGGCGAGCAGGGTCACATGGTCATTCCCCCACCGGAGTTGAAAGAGATACGCAAAAAGGAAGCCGAAGCATCCGCCAGAGTCTGCGGGGCAGAGCTAATCTGGCTGGATATCCACGACGAGTTCATTTACCACGACCACGCGACCCGGATGATGTTCATTGATATGATGCGACAGGCGCGTCCCGATGTGGTCATCACGCACAACCCCGACGACTATCATCTGGATCACCGGATCGTTTCGGAACTGGTTTTCGTGAGCTCATTCATGGCCTCCCTGCCCCACGTGGAGACCGCTCACGAGCGGACGGACGGGATCCCGCCCCTTTACTATATGGACAGCCTGGCCGGCGCGGCGTTCATTCCGACGGAATACGTGGACATCACGGAAGTCATCGAAGATAAGCTCGCTATGATGAACTGCCATCAGAGTCAGGTCCGGTGGCTGAAGGACCACGACGGGATTGACATCCTGGATATGATCCGCGTGCAGGGACGCTTCCGGGGTCTGGCTTGCGGAGTGGATTATGCCGAGGGCTTCAGGAGGCTGGACGCGTGGCGGCGCTGCCCCACCACCCGTCATCTTCCGTGAGGACACCGGCGGAAAGACGGAGCGGCCGCCAGACTGTGTGTCCGGCGGCCGCACAGATGCCGGCCTAGCTGCGCGGCCCAGTCACCATCAAGAAGTCATCCGTCCGGAACGGTGAGGCGGGAAGACCGGCCCTGTTGTAGAGATTCACAACAGGATAATCCGCCCACCCGAAGCGCACGGCGGCCGGTCTGGGGACCTGTGGGCTCCACACGATGACCTGGTTGCCTTCCACACGCGCTTGCGCATTCACAAAGCGACCGTCCGCTCCGGCGATGGTAAACCCGGTCAGGCGGTCACCGTGGACCACTAGGCCCCCCTCCGCGTGGTCGAAACTTAGCCGCACGCGGCTTCCTTCGGTCTGCATTGTCCGGTATACGGGCCCGGAATACTCCACGTTCCGCCCGTAAGCCTTCGCAAGCGCGGCGAGGGCCAGTCGCTCTCCGACGGGCGCCTTGCGCTTAGGATGAATATCGTCCTCGTCACCAAGATCCGTGATGACCGCCATCGCCGTGTTCGGCACGTTTAGAGCGGTCAGAAGCTGGGCCTCCCGGAGCTCCGCCCATTTACTGTCGCCGGGCTCCGGCTTGATCTTGGTATAGGGAGCAAGTTGCACGAACAGGAACGGAAAGTCTCCCTGTCCCCAGTTGGCGCGCCAGTTGCGGATCATCGCCGGAAACAGCCTGCGGTACAGCCACGCTTCTCCCGCGTTGGATTCGCCCTGATACCAAATGACGCCCCGGATGGCATAGGGGATGAGGGGTGCGATCATCGCGTTGTAAAGACCACAGGGCCTCTGCGGAGACTCTGCCGGATTCTGCGGCTGAGCGGGCGGACGCGGGGGCTCGCGGCCCTCCTGTCGGGCCTTCTCCACCTCCTGCCGATGCGCATCCATCACCCTGCGCCACTCGGCCAGCCTGGCAGGATATTCGGCGACAGCCTTCTCTTGGCGTTCCAGCAGGTTGCGGAGAAGCGGATCGAACCGAAGCACCGGACAACTTGTCCACGCCTGGGCAGGGGTGCCCCCGTAGTTAGTACTTATAAGGCCAACCGGCACACCAAGCTCTTTTCTCAACATTCGTCCGAAGAAATAGCCAACGGCAGAGAAATCTGGCACCGTGGAGGGATCGCAAGGTTCCCAACGCGACTGCACATCGGACTGCGGCGTGTCCGCTGCGCGCCGAGGCACGGTAAACAGGCGCATTTGCGGGTCTGCGGACTTCTGGATGGTATCCGGCTCCGGCATGTCAGACAGCTTCATGGGCCACTGCATGTTCGACTGCCCGCTGCACACCCAGACCTCGCCCACCAGCACATCCCGCACTTCCACGGTGTTGCGGCCGCGAATCGTAAGGGTAAACGGACCTCCCGCCTCCATCGGATCCAGCCGAACCATCCACCTGCCTCCCCGGACGGTTGTTGATTTTTGCTGTCCGTTGAAGTGGACGGTAACATTCTCACCCTCGTCGCCCCATCCCCACACCGGAACGGGCCGCTGCCTCTGAAGCACGGCCCCGTCGGAGAACAGCGCCGCGGTCCTCACGTCAGCCGTCACTGGTAGCGGGAGAACCACGGGAACTGCTGCGGCGATCAGCAAAGCCGCCGCAATGCGCAAGTCCGGACAACTCACTCCAGAAGATCCTTTCCCGGGAACAAATGGATCCGCGCAAGCCTCCCGGAAGGCAAGGTGGCTGTTTCGCGGAGCCAGGGTGCAAGAGACAGCTACTTCAGAAGAAGATGCTGTAATCCAGTCCCACCCATTCGTGGCGGCCCAGAGTGCCCGCCTTCAGCGTGGGACGCCCTTTCCCGAGCGAGTAAACGACGGCATATTCCATCGAGTTGCCGAAAAAGGTGTCCACATAGGGTGAGCTGGAGAACTTCATTGCCGCGATCCCCAGCTGCGGCGTGACCGCGATCTGGACACCACCGAACAGTCCCCTGTGCTCCCGGGTGCCGTAGTTCACGTGCAGACGCACCACGGGCTGCCAGGCGGCTCCCGGCTTCGGCGGGTTCAGGGTCTTTGCGGTGGCGATGTAATAGGAGCGCTTCTGCTCATCGGGATTGGGCGAGTGGTCGTCCTCGAAGATATTCTTGGCGCCCACCACTACGTCCGGGATCTGCGCCGTTTCGCTCACCAACCTGTAGCTGGCGTTCACCAGATTCTGCGAGGGAGCCCCCTTGTTGATATTGATGTGGAAGTACTCCACCTCGAGGTTCGGCGCTACCGTGGAGTAGATAATGATGATGTCCTTGTGCGTGACCGGCAGCCTGTCCACAGACATGCTGTAGTAGGCAAGGTTAACTTCCCGCAAAGCCGCCTGGTTGGCAGTGGGCACGTTCACGATGCTGTATGCCACAGCAGCTTCGCATACGAGGATGAGCAGCGCCAGGCTCAGCCCTGCGCGCTTCGCAGTCTTAAGGTTCATTTCAGCCCCTTCTCCTCCCGGTCTCAATCGCAGCCTTTGGGCCGCAGCCGGCGGCGAGATTATAGGGCGAAGGCGGAAGCCCCGTCAATAGAACCGACACGTTTCTCAACTCCGCATCAGGGGCGCGCTGTAGCTACAACAGGAGTTCGACCTGATGGTCTTTCCCGTCGTGGAATGCTGGCACAATGTCCCCTGCAACAGGGCGGCCGTCCACCATAAGCTTCCCCCCCTCACCATTTCTGGAAACAGCGATCTGGTAGCCCGCTCCACGGAAGCGACGGTACACCCGAAAACCGTCCCAGTCCTCAGGGATGCAGGGGGCAACTCGCAGTCCTTCCCTGGCGGGACGGACTCCCAGCAACCACTCCGCAACCACCCGGAACAGCCAGGCGGCCGATCCGGTGTACCACGTCCACCCCCCGCGCCCGAAGTGCGGCGAGTCCGGGCCATCGATGTTCCCGGGCGTTACGTATGGCTCGGCGCGGTACAGTTCAGCGTCCAGTGCACGAATGCAAGGAGAGATGCTCTGAACAAGTCTCCAGGCTTGCTCTGCGCGGCCGAGCAGGCACTCGGCCCAGATCGCCCACGTTGCCGCGTGGAGATACACACCCCCGTTCTCCCGCACCCCGGGAGCGTAACGGGTGAGGTATCCAATCCGTTCATCCGGCACGGTGTATGCCGGACGGAGCAGCACCGGCCCGGCTGCCGTATAGAGCCGGTCCCGGACCGTCCGCATAAGTTGCCTACGGCGCTCGGGAGGGCAGACCCCGGCGATGATCGACCATGTTTGAGCGTTCAGGAATATCTGGCCTTCATTGCACGCACTGCCGCCGATCACCGTCCCATCGTCGCAGGTCGCCCGGAAATACCACTGGCCGTCCCAGGCCCACCTGTTGATGGCAGCCTGCAGGTCTTGGGCCGCCTGCAGGTACTGTGCCGCGCGCTCGCCGTCACCCACGGTCCTGGCCAGCTCCGCCCAGCGCGGAAGGAGATAGCACAGAAAATGTCCCACCCATACCGATTCGCCTTTACCCTCCCAGCCGACCGCCGAAAGGCCATCGTTCCAGTCCCCCTCGCCCATGAGCGGCAGGCCACGGGGACTCCTTCGGGACAGGGCCAGATCGAGCGCGCGCTCGCAGTGGTTCCGGATGGTATCCGAAGGGCCGTCCACAAAAGGCGCTTGAAAATTCAGGATGGCCGTGTCGCCGGTCTCCCGGATATAGGCCAGCACCGCAAACGGTAGCCAGAGGAGATCGTCTGAAAACCTGCTGTGCGCGCCGGACTCGGCGATCGGCTGCCACCAGTGGAACACGTGCCCGGCAGAGAACTGGTGTGCCGCGTGCAGCAGGATCTGACGGCGGGTCCGATCCGGCTCTGTCGGCAGGAAGACCAGGCTGTCTTGTAGCTGATCACGGAAGCCGTATGCCCCGCCCGGTTGATAGTATCCGCTGCGCCCCCAGAGGCGCCCCGCCATGGCCTGATAGCGGAGCCAAGTATTAAGCAGAGCATTCAGTCCCGGGTCCGGGGTCTCGGCCGAGTAGCCATCCAGACGGTTTCTCCACCATAGCTGAGTTTCGCGGAGCGCCTCGGCCGCACGCTTGACGTTGCAGTACTGCTCCGCCAGAGACAACGCAACTGCGTCGCTATTGGCTGCGCCCAGAACGAAGACCAACTCCGCCGACTCACCCGGTCCCAAGCGGAGGGGGGCCTGAAGGGATGCGATGGGATCCCCCCATCGTCCGCTGGTCCCCGCCATCCGCCCGTTAGTCAAAGCGGCAGGCGATTCCAGAGAACCGTATCTCCCGACAAACACCTCCCGGTCGCACTCGAACGCGGCGACGGGTAGGGAGCAAGCGTGAAATGCCGTTCCCTCCCAGTTGCGGTTCCATCCCTGGCCCAGGGCGTTTGGGATGGCCCACAGACGCTTGCGCGCCAAGATGGCGCTGCGTTCTCGGATGAACTCCGTTTCTATGAAGATGCGATGGAACTCCCGGTGAGTGTCGTGCGCTGTGCCCAGGCACCATTCCAGATAGCTGGTAACCAGGATATCGCGCGGGGCTCCCGAGAAGTTTGCAACCTCCAGCAGCCAGACCTCCAGCGGCGCTGCCGGCGGCACAAAGACCGTCAACCGGCTGAGAACGCCCGAGTTCTGGGAGCTAAGGACGGAGTAGCCCGCCCCATGGCGGCATTCGAAGGCTTCGGGCTTCCGCCGGACAGGCTGGTACCCGGCCGACCAGAGCTCGCCGGTCCGGGCATCCTGCAGATAGATAAAACGCCCACGGTCATCCCGGATCAGGTCCTGCTGCCAGAAGGTGATCCGGTTCAACTCCGCGTTGACCAGCCAGCTATAACCACCTCCCGCCTGGCTCCAAATGCACCCGTATCCCGGATCGTCGTTGCACAGAACGTTCACCCAGGGCCGCGGAGTGTCTGGCCGGCGGATGACGAATTCCCTGCCGTCTTCCGAGAAATGACCGAAGCGGGTCCGCCCGGCTGCACTCAACCTCCCCGCGACCGCGGCGTTCATGGTCTGCTCCCCTTGCTGTTGTCCGCCCGGGAGGGCGGCGCACAGGAGTCGCGTTCCACCAGAAAAGCCGGCAATCTCACACGTAGCGGTTGTCCGTTTCTTTCTTCCAGATGATCCAGCAACCAGGATGTGGCCGCCCGCGCCGCATCCTGGAGGGGCTGGCGGACCGTAGTCAGGCGGGGAATCAACTGAGCCGCAATGAAGTCGTCGTCGAAGCCCACCACCGAGAGATCCTCCGGGATCCGCAACCCAAGCGACGAGGCAGCCTCATATGCGCCGGCGGCCATCAGGTCCGACGCCGCAAAGATAGCCGTCGGACGGGGACGTTCTCGAAGCATTCTGACTGTCTCTTCCGCTGCCAGCTGCCGCTGAAAGTCGCAGCGGGCCACCCAACCATCCGGAACCTCAAGACCCCGCGCAGCCATCGCCGCTTGGAAGCCTTCCAGGCGCTCCCGGGCGGGAGGCTGGTGAAGCGGACCAGTCAGCGTGGCGATAAACGTGTGTCCGAGAGAAACGAGATATTCCACAACTGCCTCTGCGGCGCCCCGGTTATCCACTGTGGCCCAGGAAGACCACGGAACGGAGGACTCTCTGTTCAGCAACACAAAGGGGATTCCAGCCTCGCGAACCTCTTCCAGTAGCCCGTCGTCCACCATTTCATCTGCGATGACCCATCCGCCAAGCGCACCATTGGCTGTCAAACGCCGCCGGAGGTTATGTCCATTGCGGTCTTCGTGCTGAAAATGGAGCAGCAGTTCCGTATCGCGTTCCGAAACCACCTGACCCACCCCACGGATGATCTCATACACGTAAAAGGATGAGAACATGCTTCCGAAAAAAGGCAGCAACAGACCAATGCGCCGGTCCGCCGAGCCTGCAAGACGCCTGGCGGCGCTGTTCGGCCGAAAGCCGAGGTCTTCCATTGCCCGGAGAACCGCCTGTCGGGAGGCTTCGCTCACGCGATCCGACCCGTTCAGAACGCGCGAAACCGTGGACTTGGAAACCCCCGCCCGACGGGCCACGTCGAAGATGTTCGGTGGTGTTCTGGAAGCAGCCACTTTCCTTGCCCCATTTCCTTCAGAAAAAGCGCTCCATTGCAAGAATCCTGGTAGCCTTCTTCATGGATGGATCCCGCATAACGCGCCGGCGGATCGAGCCGCCCGTCAGATAGTTGCCGATGGCGGTGAGGATCATGCCCTGGTCAAGCGCCAGATACACACTGGCTACCCGGCCGGAAGACGTGTCCACAGAGTCCCGGAACCCGTAGTGACCACGGATGGCATACAGCTGTTCCATTTTCCGGATGTTGGCCAGCGACTCTGCAGGGCGGATCTCCAGTGCCAGAAACGAGGCGTGCGGGGTCACTACGCCCTCTGCATACCCCTGTACCCCGATGGGTGCAGCGCCGTACTCTCCATATCCGCCAGCCGGATTGGCGCACGGCGACAGTCCCCAGGCAGGCATTCCCCTCTCCGCGGCAAACGCAATCTGCGCATCTACGGCGCGGCGATTGTTTTCGGCCAGACTGGTGCGCGCATACCTGGACTCGTCAATGAACAGGGATGGCATCAAAAACTCGAACATGCTTCCGCCCCAGCTGGGCACAACGGGCACACCGCGGTAGACGAAGTAGCTCTCCTGGACGTCGACGCCGCAGTAACGGCGCATCTCTCCTTTCCTGTAATCCTTCCCCTCGGCCGGACGCGCTCTCTCCATCCGGAACCAGTGCTCCACCGGCACATCGCCGCGAGAGATGGCCAGAAGCGATGCCGCCCGGGGTTCGGAGCAAAAGATAGCATAGTGGCCGTAGCGGATCCCCCTGCGATCCGTATGGAACCCGTGATACATCAAACCGGCCTTCCGGTCATAAAAGAATGCATAGTCCTGGCTGTTCAATATGGCGGTGGCCCGCTCCCCCATATCTCCCGGAAACTCCTGCCGGACGGCCAGAAGCGCCAGGGTCAGCCAGCCGTTGTCCACAAAAGAAAGGAAGCGTACTGTCGGCTTCAGCGTGGCAGTTTCATAAAAATTGAAGAAAAACCCCCGGTACCGATCCAGCTTTTGAAGTGTGCCGACAATCGTTTCGATGCGCTCCTGTGCCTGCTGCCGCGTGATGATGCCGAGGTCCATCGCCGCAAGCGTCGAGGTGAGGTCTAGGGCGATATTCGTGGGGCTGGTATACTCTCCCCGACCTTCAGCGCCAGTCTCCCCGCAGTGATCCCAGACCAGGCCGGATACCGGGTCGCGGCACTCTTCAAAGTAGCGCCACGTCTCGCGAGCAACCTGGATCAGGTAGCTGCGGTCATCTCGCAGCTCGCCTCCCGCCGCGGCGGTTCCCGCGAGCATCAATGCCAACAGCACAGGGATCATTCCGGAATCCAGTAATCCCGGGGAAGCCCCCAGTTCCAGAAAGGAGTGGCTCCTGCGTCGTCCACATCGGGACCGGATCGCTTGTTGCCGTCGTTGTAGCGTTCCTTCGGAAAATACGCCGCGTGTCCGTCCAGGAACGCCAGATTGCTCCCTCCATCGTTGTAATTTTTCGCAGCCGTGCCTCGTGGATGCCGCGGCCACCAGTCCGTGTTGTCAATACAGACCACCAGCCACACGGGCGAGCGCACTTCAGAGGCGCTCATTCCTGGCAGATACCCGTTGTCCATCATCTTGTAGTCCGTCCACTTCCACTGAGCCGGGCTGCCCATATTCCGGCCGAAGTAGTTCTTCCAGTTTTCGCTGGCGTTTCGCGGCGGAACCCGGGCGCTATTGATATCCGTAGCGCCAGGGCAGTGAAAGACATCTTCGCTCTTTGTGTAGGAGACGATATTCTGCGGCTCCAGCTGCTTCCACTGCTCACTATACGTGAACGACGGGAAGCGGCCTTTCCAGTCATCAATGTACATCTGCATTGCAGAAGCGAGCTGCTTGCAGTTGGACAGACAGGCCGACCTTTTGCTGCTCTCTCGGGCCCGGGTGAAAACCGGGAACAGGATGGCAGCCAGGATCGCGATGATGGCGATCACCACCAGCAGTTCAATAAGCGTGAATGCCTTGCGGTTCATTGTTGAGCCTCCGCCTGTGATCTGCAACCGTCCTCATCCCGGACGGTTGCCAGAGGCGTCTCAGCTTCGCAGGGGCGGTCGTGGAGCAGTGGCGGCATTCCTGAACGGCGCCGGGCGTTCAGGAGGGACGGTCGGACGGGACCGGCCGTCCCCCCTGCCGGAGCACTAGCGCCTGCGGCGCAGGGCCATGCCTGCCACGCCGGCGGCCAGCACCAGAAGCGACGCCGGTTCCGGCACAATGTGAATGTTGCCCCACTCCGCCATGCCGAAGTTGGACTGGACCCCGGGAGCGATCTGGAACTGTCCGTAGCCCCCGATGGTCGTTCCGTCAATGATGCCCCCCTCCAGGTTTCCGAATGCCAGAGCGGGGCTCTGCGCGGAGCCCGCGTAATACCGGATCTTGTTCTTGCCGTCTCCGGGATCCTGGAAATACTTCACCCCGATACGGATCCAGTCGCCGGGGGTGTACGGATCCAAGAAGGCATAAAACGGAAGGACATAGCCGAAGGCGGCGATCTCTCCGTTGGTCTTCACCATCAGAACGCCGTCCCAGCCTCGATAGTCGAAGAAGATGCCCGCTTCGTGATGCTTCCCCGTCGTGGGGTCGCCCTGCACCTTCACGTCCACGAAGTACTCGAAATAGGTGGTGTTGCCGAACTCGAAAGGAGTTGACCCACCGTCCGCGGAGAACCTCCAGACGTGCCGGTTGGCATACTCCCCGCCCTGACCGTCGCCGTCCAGGTTCTCATCGCGGAAGCTGATATAGGACGGATAGTTGTTCACCACCGTCAGAGTGGAGTCCGGATCGTCCTGCCACACGTACTGATAGACCTTGGCCGAATCAATGGAGCTGACCGGCCCGTAAGCGTTCGCCGCGCAACTGACACCAAGGACCAGTGCCAGCGAGCAGAGCCAGAACCACTTACCCATCTGTCTTTCCTCCTTGTCTCGTTGAGACTTGCAGCTCCCTGAGCGCTGCAACGCTCCGGAAGGTCTGCTTCTGCTGTTCCGGCGAATAACTCGCCGATCTTCCCGGGAGGCGCGCCGCGAACGTTGTAGCTGACCACGGCGCGCTTCCCGAAGCTTTTCCAACACTGATCAGGGCGTGGCGGTCATCTTCACCACCACGTCGTCAATCATCACTGCCTGAAGCTGCCCGGGCGGCGGAGCAGGTTCGTGATCCACGTTCCGGATTACGAAACTCCCCTCGGCGGCCCCGGCCGGGGCGACAACCGGTACAGTGAACTGCTGCCAAGTGGTGCCCGCGGCGGCAGGGACTTCTACCGCAGGGAGAATCTCGTTACCGTCCGCATCGAACCAGTGAACCTCCATAACCACGTTGCCCACGTGGTTGACCTCCTTCAGGATGTAGGCGCTGAAGGAGTAAGAGGCTCCGGGCACGATGTTGCGCACCCTCTGGCCGACAAAGACCTGCTCGTAGGTATCCCACGCGTAGAACGCCATGCCCCAGCTTCCGGAACGGGCCGCCCAGCGCTCCGGGGCCACGCTCTGAGGTGATCGCTCCCAGTTCGCAGGACCTTCTTCGAAGCCGGGATTCAGCAGGAGGTTGCGCCCGATGCCCCCGCTGCCAATGTTGATGATGCTGAAATCCGTGGCGCGGCGGGTATACAGAACGGGATAACGCTGTCCGCCAGCTCCTGGCTCCAGCCAAAGCACACCGGTAGCTGCGACTGTGTCTCCGATGGCCGGATAGTCATCTGGACTGCCCGGATAGGGAACCCTGACACCGGTGTACCCAGCCTCGCCCGGCACGTTCGCCCCGTCATCCACATAGACAAAGCTCTTGTCGGGAGTCGTGCTGCTGACGTTTCCGACGAGCCGGACAATCTGCCCGGACGGGTTCGGTGGGAGTGCCATGGACTTGGATGTCATGCCGATCTGCCTGGGCCACGGCCCGTCCCAGTTGGTGGGAACGATGTCTATGGCGTTCACGCGTTTTTCGCCGTTCACCGTTTGAACGGTGCCAAGCACGTGGAGCATAACACCCGGTCGGACCGCAACCGGTACCCCCGTTGCTGAGAATGGGATTCGACGATACCACCCTGCAGGTACCCTCGCGGCCGTATCCCGTCACGTAGCAGTCGGTGCGGGTTTCGTCGCTTCCGTTGTCCTTCACCACAACCGGCCACTTCAGCCATACCAGAGTGTTGTCCGGGAGCCCGTTGACCTCGCCGGGAGTCACTCGCGGCGGGATCCCGTCTGTCTCCAGCCAGGCGTCATCGAACTTGGCGCTTCCGCTGGCCGGTGCTGATGGAGCTCCGTCCACCCAGAGCATCGCGCGCACCCGGATGGCCTGTGGAGGGACCACCACGGACACCTCCTGCAAACGCCACCCGTGCGGTCCCGTGATGGATGAGCTCTCCGGCGTGGAGATGGCCATCGTGCCCCCTTCCTGGTTCGGATAGTAGAACTCCAGCTTCACCTTCGTGGAGCCGTTGAACCCGGGGAAGCCGCCGCTCCAGGCCCGGAAGGTGACGATCCGGCCGGGAACGCAGGGCGCACTCTGTCCCCAGAACGCCCACTGCCCGGGCTGCCATTGGCCAATGACAGCCACCCAGTCGTTCTCCGGGCCGGACCACGGCTTCAGCCAGCCATCAATGCCATCGCCAGAGCGATACTTCGCCCAGCCGGCCGCCAGCCCGTCTTCCACCGGATCCACTTCGAAGCTGGGGTTCAGCAACAGATTCTCAGCCGCCGCAGGCAGGGAGACTGCCAGCGCCAGCAGCGTCATCCAGATAAGCCCTTTGCAGCTCCTCATCAGCATCCTCTCCTTTCTGCAAGGTGCGCACGCACGAGCGCCGTAGCACACCAAGCCTACTGCACTACCTCAATGTCCCACGGAGACCGGATTCGCAGCACCGGTTGGGGACCCTGCGCTGCAACCCGGCGCCCCGCGACACCTGTGACAATGACAAATGCTCCGGGAGCCGGCTTCGGAAGAGAGGGCGCGACGACCGCCAGCTCCCGTCCGGAACCGTCCCGGAGACGGAATCCATCCTGTTCGAGACCGGACACCTGACCCCAGGAGCGAACCCGCAGTCCCAGGGGATCGGGGCGGTTATTGCCTATACCAGCCAACTTCATCCCGACCGGCTCAAGGGGCAACACCCTGCCCTGCCGGGAGACCGCTGTCGCGAAGACCGCCGGCTCCTCATCTGCACTCCCCACGGTTCCACGGACTGAAATGCGCTCCCCCGGCGTGAAGCCGCCGCCCGGCTGAATGCGTATTCCTGATGCGCGATCCGGCCGAGCGGCGTAGAAAAACGCTCCGAAGTCGTCCGTTACGACAAGGTTTTCGAGAGTGACAGATACTCCGGGAGGAAGGTTGCGCACATAACCGGGACTGGGGAGTGGCACGGCCGGAGCATCTGGATGCGCACCGGTGAACGCCACTCCGTCAACCCAGACCGACCCCGGTTCCTGCAGCAGGAATGCCAGCCGCTCTGCGCACGGTCTGCGGATGCCGTCGAAAGCGCTGAGCGGCACAGAAACAGTCTGCCAGTCCGTGCCTATGCTGCGCTGCCATAGGTGCTCCTCCGTCAGCGCAACGGCAGATTCCCGTCCATCGCAATCGCGCAGCACCAGAGTGATGCGCTCCCCACCCCGTTGCCCGCGGATGAAGAAGCTCAAGACGTCAGCGTAGGTCAAATCCAGCGACCCAAGACAGATTCCAGCTCCGCCTCCAGCCACACTCGCCGTTATTCGTGCAACGCGGCCGCCTGGCAGTTGGCCTGTGCTCCCGATTTCCTCATATGACAGGTGTCCCGTTCCCCAATCGCTCTCGCAACCGGATCCCCAGACCCCAAGAGGTGCGGAGTCGAAATCCTCCACCGCGGCCTGCCGCTCGTCGACGAACCCCGTCCGCGCCAGCGCGCGGCGGATGGCTGGGATTCGCATCGTCCACCGCCAGATGCCGCCACTGCGATAGTTCTCGATGCTCAGGAATATGGCGCCCAGGTCTATACCGATGACATCTTCCGCCCACCAGTTCCGGTCCACGTTGAAGGCATCCGAAAAACCGTAACGCCCCCAGATGCGGTGTCCATATGTCTGCGCCATCCGGCGCAGCGCAGGGATACAGACCTCTGGAGCGAAGGCCACAGACCCACCGGCGGCGTGCGGCAGGACGGTCCCGTCCAGAAGCCAGGTGCTCTGCGGCTCCGGCAGCCAGGGAAGCGCCTCGCCATAGTCCCGGTATCCGTCCGGGCCATCCCCGGCGGTCAGTCCCCAACAATGCTCCGAGTAGGTCTGGAAGCGGGGATGCGCAAACCCGGCGGACACGGAGTGATCAATGCAGTACTGCCTGTTCGAAAAAGTGTGGTTCCGGGTGCTCTCGAAATAGGTCAAGTCCACAGTATGGACGTCGCGCCGGAACCGCATATCCAGGAAAAGCTGCGGATACTGGTGCACAAACAGCACCGGGTAGAAAAACCTGGGATATGACCGGTCGGCCGGGCGCGTGGCCAGATTGTCCTGGAAGTTGCGGCTGAACGCGTTCCACACGGAGGGCGGGAGCGGATATGTTGGCGAGCCGATGGCCAGCAGATCCATCATCCAGTATTCGCTGTAAACGGTGCTGCCCGAATGCAGAACAGGCCATTGGACTGCGTGGTACAGAGCCTCAGCCGCCTCCCGAATGGAAGCGTCTCCGTATCGATCCTCGAACCAGGACCCGGCAAACAGCGCTCCGTAGAGCAGGATTGCCGTATCAATGGCGGAGTATTCCGTTCCCGGGGATGGCTGCCCGGTTCGTGCATCCAGGAAATGGGGCAAGAATCCGTGCTGCCTGGGAACCTTCGTAGCCAGGGTATCCAGCGTCAGCGCGATGCGCTGACGAGCCTGCTCCCGTGACACCCAGCCCCGCCCCTCGGCCACGCAGATCGCCGCCAGCCCAAATCCCACGGATGCGATGCTGGAGTGCTGGTATCGGTCTTGCCGGAAGTTGCCTGCCCGGTCTTTAATGAGCCCCAGCGGCCCTGCCTCGTCCCAGAAGAAACGGAAGGCCCTTTTCTGGAGCTCTTCCAGCAACGCGTCGTCGGATGTGGGCAGCGGTCCCAGATCTTCGAGCGTGACGTCGTCGCAGTAGGCCGCACCGCCGTGCGGTGCGGCACCCGCGCCTACAGCGTAGACCACCCGACCTTTTGTGGCCCCCGGAGGTGCCACCGCTGTGACCAGATACTCCTCGAACCCAGCGTTGGATGAGGTGAGACGGAGGCTCTCCCGTTGGAGCAGCATCGCGCCGCCTGGTGACAGGAACTCGAGTTTCAGACACGCATAGCTGGAGCCAGACAGCGCGTCCGAGGGCGGGCTGTGAAGCCAGGCGGCAAGACGATACTCTCTGCCCGGGATCGCCGGGAAGTCCTGATAATATCCGTACTCCTGATGGTCGCCGCCCGTCCAACGCTTTGCCGCCCATCCTCCCAAGCGCTTGAAGACAGAAGAGCGTTCGCCGGTCAGGTCCGGACCGTACTCTGTCCAGTAAAGGGGATCTGGAGGCGTGGCTCCGTCTCCGGCCTCGAACCCGGCATTCGCCAGCAGTGCGGCGGCTAGAGGTCCGCACGGCGCTGCTGCCACTATGGCGACCAGCAGAATACGCCACATCGCTTCCGGGGCCGTAGCACGGAGCATACGGCCCTCTCCTTCTCTGCTCCCACAAGGGTGTGGGAGCGCTCCCACACCTCAGAGTAACATATCTTTTGCTGCCTCGCAAGACTTTTTCCGTAGGGATTTCAAAAAGTTTGGCTATCAGCTTACCTCGCTCGTCCCCCAGCACAAATTTGGGCCCTCCACTGCCCAGCCGCCTTCCTCCTCCACTGCTCGCAAGGGCGGATTTCAATCACGTCATACGCCGCAACAACCTGCCCCGGTGTGCACTGCTTCGCCGGTGACAGGTTCTCCGCTGGACACCAGGACGCTTTCTTTCGGGGTATACTGCCGTGATTGACCGTCCCTGAACTGCGCTGGTGCCACAAATACGCACGCCCCTTCTGGAGATTGTTCACGATGAATGTTTCGCGGTGCATGAGCACGCAACACCCCGATAACGCTTCTGTTCCCTTCTTCGCATCCTCCCCCGTCCTGGCAGGAGAAGACGAGATCCGCGAGGCGTTCTACTGCTACTCGCATCTGGGTTGCGATGAGCAGATGTGGGACGTCGAGGGAAAAGAGATTGACCCGCACGTGGTGAAAAAACTTCTCACGTTCTATCCGGAGTTCTTCCGGCAGAACGTGCTGGGGCGGGATCTACGGCTCACTGTTCGCGTGCCGAACCCGTCCGTTGAGCGCGCCGAGGCCAAGATTCTCCTGGAGACGCTGGAAAGCATTCCGCGGTCTTTCGACGCCGCCCGGGCCTTTTACGGGGATGACGCCCCACCGCCGATCTTCGAGGTGATCCTCCCTATGACCACCTCCGCTGGCTGCCTGAACCGAGTCTTCAAATACTACGAAGACTTCATCATTGCGCGGCAGCTTAGGCCGGTGCGAGAAGGGGACATCACGGTGGCGCAGTGGATCGGTGACTTTGGGCCGGCGCGAATCAATGTCATCCCGCTGTTTGAGGACATTCCCACAATGCTCAGGGCCGGCGAAATCCTGACGGAATATCTGGACGGGAAGGATGTGGAGTATCAGCGGGTGTTCCTTGCGCGATCCGACACCGCGATGAACTACGGTCTGGCCGCCGCAGCGCTCGCCAACAAGGTGGCCCTGCAGCAACTGTATGAAACTGGCCAGAAGAGAGGAATTCCCCTGTGCCCTATCATAGGCATGGGTTCAGCGCCGTTCCGGGGCGGCCTTAGCCCGCGCACGGTGGAGCGCGTCAGCGCGGAGTATCCCAGCGTGGTGACCTTCACCATTCAGTCAGCATTCAAGTTCGATTATCCTGTGTCCGAGGTAAGCCAAGCCTGCGCCTTTCTGAAAGACAGAACCATTGGAGCCCCCGTTCCCGTGGATCCGGGACGCGCCCAGGCACTCATCCAGGCGTACAGCAGCGCTTACCGCCGCCGGGTCGTCCAGCTTGCTCCGTCCATTAACGCGGTAGCAAGATTCGTTCCGCCACGGCGGGCACGCAAGCTCCACATAGGACTGTTCGGATATGCGCGGGAACTGGACGGAGTGAGCTTGCCGCGGGCCATCTCCTTCACCTGCGCACTGTATTCCCTGGGTTGCCCTCCGGAGCTCCTCGGACTTGAGTCGTTAAGCGATCGGGATCTGGAGTTCCTCGATTCCGTCTATCCCTCGTTCCGCGCGAAGCTGACGGATGCGCTGCGTTACACCGATCCGGAAAGCCCGTTCCTGACGCAGGATCTGCAGGCTGCAGTCGTGCACGCCGGGCTGAAATGGGAGCCCGACGAGGAGCACGTGCTGCTGACGCGCAGGATCTGCGAGTCGCTTGAAGCCGGTCAGACTGCCAAGGTCGCCGATCTTCTTTTGCAGGCTGCTCTGCGCAGACGGTTCCTCGGATGAAGTCCTCCGGCTTGCTCTGTGCCGTCTCTCGGAACAAAGGAGCGGCAGGAAAGCGTTTACTGCTGTCGACGCCGGCCTGATGAGGGCCTAAGCTTTTCAGGAATTCTAACTATCAAGATAAAAGGAAGAGTATCGTCATGAGCGACAGGAAAAGGTGTGTGGTGGCGCCCGGTGATGGCATCGGCCCGGAGATCACGGAAGCCGTGCTGCGGATTCTGGACGCGGCCGATGCTCCTCTGGATTACGATTTTCTGGAGCTCGGCGAGAGCGTCTATCGCCGCGGCATCACTTCGGGCGTATCCCCCGATGCCTGGGACAAGATCCGAGCCGCCGGGTGTCTGCTGAAAGGCCCTGTGACAACGCCTCAGGGAAAGGGCTTCAAGAGCGTCAATGTCACGATCCGCAAGACCCTGAATCTGTTCGCTAACGTCAGGCCGTGCAAGGCGTATAGCCCCTTCATTGCATCCCCTCACCCGGGGATGAACCTAGTTATTATCCGGGAGAATGAAGAGGACCTGTACGCCGGGATCGAGCACCGACAGACCCCCGAGGTCACCCAGGTTCTGAAGCTGGTATCGCGGCCCGGATGCGAAAAGATCGTCCGCTTCGCTTTCGAATATGCCCGCGCCTTTGGCCGCCGCCGTGTCACCTGTATGACGAAAGACAACATCATGAAGCTCACGGACGGCCTGTTTCATCGGGTGTTCGACGAGATCTCCACGGAGTACCCGGACATCGAAAGCGATCACATGATCATTGACATCGGCTCTGCCCGGCTGGCGGCAAGCCCCGAGACATTTGATGTCATCGTGACGCTCAACCTGTATGGGGATATCCTTTCAGACATCGCGGCTCAACTGACAGGCTCCATCGGACTTGCCGCGTCAGCCAACATCGGAGAGCAGGCGGCCATGTTCGAGGCGGTGCACGGCTCCGCTCCGGATATTGCAGGCCGGGGTGTAGCCAATCCATCGGGGCTGTTGATCGCCGCAACCCAGATGCTGGTTCATCTGGGCCTGGGCGAAACCGCCCAGACCGTTAAAAACGCCTGGCTCTGTACGATTGAGGATGGTATCCACACCCCGGATATCTACAGAGTGGGCCTGAGTGCGGATGAAGTTGGAACCGCAGCGTTCGCCGACGCAGTGATTGCAAGACTGGGAAAGGAACCGAGAAAGCTTACCCCTGTCCAGTATCGCAATACGCCGGTGGCTGTCTCGCTTTCCCATCCGTCCGCCGCAGTGCGGGAACTGGTGGGGATAGATGTCTTCCTGTTCTGGAATGAAGCGGGCCGGAATGCGGAGACCCTTGCGAGCAAGCTGCTTGCCGCCGCCCCACCCGGAACCGAGCTGTCGCTGATCACCAACCGAGGTGTGAAGGTGTATCCTGAGGGTCTGCCCGAGACTTTCTGCACTGACCACTGGAGATGCCGGTTCCGCTTCCACCAGTCGGCCGAAAGCTACCGAAAATGTCTGGAGCTTCTGGGATGCCTGACGGATGCCGGGCTTGATATCATCAAAACGGAAAACCTGTATTCTTATGATGGAGAGCCCGGGTTCACTCTCGGCCAAGGTGAGTAGGCTCCAGGAAAGCCCCCGCTGGCGGGCTGATGACTGTGTGCTATAATAGTCTGCGTAAAGAAGGCTGAAGCGGTGTTTCGGTGAAATGCCGGCTGTCAGCCATTGCCCGTAGCCCCGCTGAACGGGACACGTCGTTCTCGGCAATTGGCGTGTCCGGGCGGGAGGCCGGCAGCGCGAACGGGGCTGTGGCTCAGTTGGGAGAGCGCTTCCTTCGCACGGAAGAGGTCGGCGGTTCGAATCCGCTCAGCTCCACCATTTGGATGAGGCCCGGGGACGGATAACGCCCGGGCCTCTATCCTTGAAGGTAGCAGCGGCTATTCCGGCTTCCTATATCGCCTCATTGAGCAGGCGGCCGACTGCTTGCAGGCGTTCCTCCAACACCGCCTGGGACTCCGCTCGAACGGTTACGTGCCCCACCTTCCGGCGCGGCCGGATCGCCTTTCCGTAAATATGGAGGTGCGCACCGGGAATCCGGGCAACATCTTC
The DNA here is from genome assembly GCA_025998755.1 of Armatimonadota bacterium. Classification (NCBI taxonomy): domain Bacteria; kingdom Bacillati; phylum Armatimonadota; species Armatimonadota bacterium. Next base: position 912,708 of record AP024674.1, on the reverse strand, counting down.
CGGGGCCGGCAGGTGTCCAATGCAGTTCACCATCGCGGCACTGGCAACGGGAGCGGTGCTGCCCGGCTCCCACCCCACCACAGCCCGCAAGTGATTCTCGAACTGACTTGTCTCCGCACCTTCAATGGTCCAGTGGCCGGTGTTATGAACGCGGGGAGAAAACTCGTTCGCCAACAGCCCGCCGTCCTTCTCAAAAAACTCGATCGCCAGCACTCCTGTGTAGCCAAAGTAATCCATCAAACGCCGGGTATATTCCGTTGCCTCGCCCCATTTCGGATCGTCTGGCCGGCAGCGCGATACCCTGAGGATCCCTTCTCTGTGGATGTTTTCCGTCACGGGATAGAAGCTGTGGCATCCATCGGTCGTTCTCACGCCCACCACTGAGAGTTCGCGATCGAACTGCACGAATTGCTCCGCCAGAAGATGCCCACCGCGCGAGACCGCTTGTTCGAGATCCACGAAATCCTTTGCCACCACCTGGCCCTTGCCGTCATACCCGTGAGATCGCGTCTTCAGCACCAGCGGGTTGCCGAGGATCTCAAAAGCTCGGCTCGCATCCTCAATAGTATCTACAGGCACGAAATCCGCCGTGGGAATGCCAAGGCTTCGGAATACCTCCTTTTCCCGCAGTCTATCTTGCTTGACGGCCAGAATCTCCGGGGAGGGAAACACCGGCAGAATTTTCTGCAGCCGCCTCAACGCGCGCAGCGAGATATTCTCGAATTCCCAAGTGACGACATCTGCCTCCTCCAGAACACCTGGTTCCGACTCCAAGCTGCGCCAGTCCGCTACGACGGCTCGGCCCAGTTCGAAGGCGCACTCTCCGGGCTGAGGAGAAGCGAACACGAAGCGCAGCCCCAGAGGAATGCCGGCCAGAGCCAACATCCTGGCCAACTGCCCCCCGCCAAGAATACCGACCGTTCTCACCCGGGGAGGCGAGGATCCGGACACGATAGCACCTCGCGGGCTGTCTGTTCGCGCAGCTCTTCCAGCCTGCTTTGAAGCTCGCGGCGTGTAAGCGCCAGAATGGCCGCCGCCAGGAGAGCGGCATTCACCGCCCCTGCCCTGCCGATCGCCAGTGTTCCAACGGGGATGCCGCCGGGCATCTGGACGATGGAAAGCAGCGAGTCCATGCCGTTCAGTGCGCTGGTCTGAACGGGGACGCCCAGCACGGGCAGCGTGGTGAACGCAGCCGTCATTCCCGGCAGATGGGCCGCCCCGCCCGCGCCGGCGATGATGACCTGAAGTCCTCTTGCCTTTGCCTCAGTAGCATAGCGGCGCATCTCATCGGGCGTTCTGTGGGCGGACACCACGCGGACCTCGTGCGGCACCCCTAGCCGCTCCAGAGTCTCTGATGCGTGGCGCATAGTCTCCCAGTCCGATTTGGAGCCCATGATCACGCCCACGAGGGGCTGGACGCCGGAGGATTCAGTGGCGGCCTGTTCAGAAACGGTTTTCACGGAGAACCTCCACAGTGTCTATGAAAACGACCATTGCATAGTCTCTGTAATAGTTCTCAACAAGGAACGCCGCGATGCGCCGGGCCACCTCTTCCTCGCAGAGAACCTCCACGCGGATATTTGCGCCGTGCTCCCAACCGGCGTCTCGGATGCCCCGATGCCCCCTCCCTCGCGTATCCGAGATGGTGTAGCCTGTGGCCCCAAGCTCCACAAGGCGCTGCGTCAGCTCCTCTTCCAAAAGAGCCTCGGTGATGATTGTGACAAGTTTGGCCTGGAATGTGCTCACTGATAATCCTTCCTAGAACCGTGCCATCCACTGCGCCATTCGAACGTAGAGGGGTATTCCTAGGGTGACATTGAACGGAAACGTAACTCCCAGTGCTGCCGCCAGCGAGATGGCCGGATTGGCCTCGGGAACGGAGATGCGCATCGCTGCAGGCACCGCGATATACGATGCGCTGGCGGCCAGTACACCAAGCAGCGCAGCACCGCCTGCGGACAGGTTCATCAACAGCGTGCCCGCCGCACATCCCAGCAGGCCAAACACCACCGGCGTCAGGATGCCGAATGCCACAAGGAACGCCCCCACCCCTCGGAGCGCCCCGATTTGGCCGGCGCAGAGCAGTCCCATCTCCAGCAGAAACAGACTGAGCAGGCCGCGGAAAAGACCACCGTAAAACGCTTCCAGCGACGAGAATCCATCAGGGCCTGCCGCCCATCCGATCAGTAACCCGCCACTCAGCAGCACAACAGCTTTCCCAAGGAACACTTCATGCAACAGGCGACCCCAACGCACTTCCCGTGTGATCCCCCTGGCCAGAAGAATGCCGACAACAATGGCTGGCATCTCCATCAGGGCAAGAAAAAGGGGCATATAGCTCTCGTGGGACATGCTGCGCGCAGATAGAAAGGCCACCGCGACGGCATACGTGCCAACGCTGACGGACCCGTAATGCGCGGCGACCGATGCCGCGTCCGCCTGGCCCAGCCGTCCCAAGAGGCGCAGTACCGGATAAGCCAGGAGAGGAAGAAGAGAGGCCAGAAACATCACCACGATCACTTTCGGGATGAGTGGACCGAGCGACTGGGTCGACAGCTCGATTCCTCCCTTGAGCCCGATGGCCAGCAGAAGATAAGCGCTGAGGAAATCATAGATGGCCGGCGGCAGGCGAAGGTCCGCCTTCGCAGCCCCGGCTGCCAGACCGAGAATGAAAAACAGGATGACAGGGTCCAAGAGTATCCCGCTCCGGTTATGTGAATCGCGCCGGACAGCCTGCAGAATTATTGCCGATTTAGTTTCTCTCCGGCAACGCTACAGGGTTATACCCGCCCCGACCTCCCGACCCAACCCAATGTTGCTTGATGTTGTGCCGTTTCCCTGTCTTGACCCTGCAAAGCTCATCCGATTATGATGCACGGGGTCTGCCTGACCCAGGCAACTTGACGGAGGTCGCTTTTGTCCAGTCGCGAAGAGAGACCCGGCGTTCCCCCCATTCGGTCCGCCGGGCGGTCCATGGCCTGCATCGGCTGCCTTGCGGCGCTGCTTCTATGTGTGTTGGCAGTTCTGCTGTTTCTCGCAGTTTCGTCCCGGGACGGGTCGCTTTCGCGGTTGTACCGCTCGTGGATGGAAGTGGAGACCTGTCGGCGGAATCTGATCGAGCTGGGAGCCGCGCTTCAGCGATATCACAACAGGCACCGGAGTTATCCAGAGAAGCTGGAGATGCTCTATCCGGACTTCCTCAAGACGGACAGCGTGCTGCGGTGCCCCACAGACAAGAATGAAAAGAAACCAGCCGGATACCGTTACTTCCGTCCCACCGATGCCACTCCCCCGGAAGCGGCGGTCATCCGCTGCGACATGCACGCGCCTGCGGGGCAGCAGAGGGTCGTTCTGATCCTGCGGATGGACGGGCGGGTGGAAGTGCGGAATGAGAGGCCGACGGGCGCCTCTCCACCGCGCCAGACCCCGCCCGGCAGAAATTAAGCCACGCTAATCCCTCGCGGTCAGCGCTGCCTCCAGATCCGAGGCTGTGCACACGGGGGCCCGGCAGGCAAAGTCCCGGCAGACATAAGCCGTTGCGCGCCTATCCGACGCCATTTTGCCGCGCGCAGGAGCGGGGTCGTCTTCTGTTCCGGCGGCAAAGGCGAGCACGCTCCAGGGCAGAAACAGGGATCCCGTAACGGCGCGCAGATCCGCCCACTCCGAGGTATCCGGATCGCCTGCAAGCACAATCTCCTGCGAGGGGGTCTCCAGATAGTCCACAGCGATCAGCAGATGCTCGAATGCCCGGGGCGCGCGAGCTGCCGCTTGGCCGAAAGTCTGAACGGTCTGATTGGCGATTTCCAGGAAATCCTGCCGACCTAGCAGCCTCCCCAGCCGTGCGAGCGCGAGAGCCGCCGCCGAGTTGCCGGATGGCGTCACACCATCGGTTGGACTTTTGCTTCGCACCAGCGGGGTTTCGTGGGACTTACGCGATGAGTAAAACCCCCCACCCTCCCGGTCCAGGAAGAGAGAGATCATTTCATCGCCCAAGCGCTCAGCCTCGTTTAGCCAGCGCACATCGAAGTCCGCCTGATAGAGTTCCACAAGCCCCAACAGCAGGCAAGCATAGTCTTCCTGGAAAGCGGGCAACGCGGCCCGGCCATCGCGCCAGGAGTGAGCAAGTCCGCCGTCTGTGAGAACCTCATCGAGGATGAACGAGGCCGCACGGCGCGCCCCGTCCAGATAACCCGGTCGGTCCAATACTCGCGCAGCGAATGCAAGGGTGCGGATCATCAGCCCGTTCCAGGAAACGTTAACCTTGTCGTCCAGGTGTGGAGGAACTCTTCGCGAACGTATGTTGAGAAGGATCTCTCGCATTCGCGCAATGTCCCGCTTGAATCCGTCCGGGTCCAGGCCAAGCTCACTCGCAAGCGTCTCCAGATCCTTCTGCAGGTGGGGGATGCTGCGCCCGTGTTCGAAATTTCCCTCAGGCGTTATGCCGTAGGCAAGGCAAAACAACTCTCCATCGCGTTCCCCGAGAGCAGATTTCACCTCTTCGGGTGTCCATACGTAGAACCTGCCCTCTTCGCCCTCACTGTCCGCATCCAGAGCGCTCAGGAAACCGCCGTGGGAACCGGTCAGTTCGCGCAGCACAAAGTCTAGCGTCCGCGCCGCGGCCTCCGCCCACTGCTCGCGCTTTGTCACCTGCCACCCCTCCAATAGCACGAGCGGGATGAGCGCGTTGTCGTAAAGCATCTTCTCAAAGTGCGGCACCAACCACTGGCGATCGGTGGAATAGCGATGGAATCCGCCGCCGATGTGATCGAAAATGCCTCCCTGCGTCATCCGGTCCAACGTCAACGAGACTGCGTCCAGGAACGAAGTTTCGCCGCAGCGGTGATACTCTCGCAGCAGGAGCTGGAGCGCAAAGCATGGTGGAAACTTCGGGGCGCTCCCGAAGCCCCCGAAAACTGGGTCCAACGTGGACAGGATCTCGCGGCCTGCCTCTCGCACCGTTCCGAGGCCAACGTCACCGGGACGCTCTAGCCCGGTCAGAGACTGGACTATAGCCTGGCTCAGATCAGAGCAACTAGCTTCGACATCCTCTCTACGCTCACGGTAGGCCTGAGCTATCGCCTGAAGCAATCGCGGAAATCCCGGCCGGCCGTAGGCATCAATGGGGGGGAAATAGGTACCAGCGTAAAAGGGGCGCAGATCCGGGGTCAGAAAGACACTCAGAGGCCAGCCGCCGGCACCGGTCAGGAGCTGCGCCGCCTGCATATAGACTTCGTCGATGTCCGGCCGCTCCTCGCGGTCCACCTTGATGCTGACGAAATGTTCGTTCAGGATCCGGGCAGTCTCTTCGTTCTCAAAGCTCTCCCGCTCCATCACGTGGCACCAGTGGCAGGTGCTGTAGCCGATGGAAAGGAAGATGGGAACATCGCGTTCACGTGCTGCGCGGAACGCCTCCTCTCCCCACGGATACCAGTCAACGGGATTGAACGCGTGCTGCAAGAGATAAGGGCTTGTCTCCCCCGCCAGGCGGTTGGGTTTCTTTGTGCCGGCAGCCTCACCGGTGGACATATCGGACGCCTCCTGACCGCCGGTGCCTTCACGCTGGCCGCTTCTTACTCTCTCAGGCGGGCCAGGTAGTCCAGCAGGTCCTTTCTTGAGACGGTGGCCAGCGCCACATATCTGTCAGCGGCGCCGTAGTAGACATAGAATACCCCGTCCCGCTCGATTACACCGCTCGGGAAGCAGACATTCGGGACCAGCCCCTCACACTCATACCATTCTGAGGGCACAAGGAGCGGCTCCGCTGATCGCCCGATGACACGGGAAGGATCTTCCAGATCAAGCAGCGCGATTCCCGCCATATACCGGCGATCGTCGTCGACGCCGTGGTAGATCTCCACCCACCCCAGTTCCGTCTTGAATGGCGGGGCTCCGGCCCCGATGCGATTGCAGTCCCAGTAACCAGGCCGGGGAGACAGAATGCGGCGATGGTCCGTCCAGTGAATGAGGTCTTCAGAAAATGCCACCCACATATCCGGGTATTCCCGGTGCATCAGGCAGTAGCGCCCGCGGATCTTCTCCGGGAATAGCACAACGTCTTTATTGTCCGAATCGGGCAGAATGACTCCCAAGCGGCGATAGTTCTGGAGATCGTCCGTCGCGGCCAGACAGACCCGTGTTCGCCAGGGCGCTCCGAAACTGAATGCCGGCCGCGGATGGCCGGCGGGATACACCGAGGCGGCGACGTAGGTGACGTAGAAAGTCCCGTCTAGAAACGTTGCGCGCGGGTCCTCTACTCCCAGCCTTTCCCAGGGATTGTCAGGATCGCCCTCGAAAACCGGCAGATTATATCGCTCGAAAAGCACGCCGTCTTCCGAGACGGCCAGTCCCAGGCGCGAGAGGGGATCGTCGCCGATCGCGCGATATAGCAGGTAGACGCGCCCGTCTTTTTCGGCTGCGGCGCAGTTGAAAGTGGCTCTGTATTCCCACCAGAGATCTGAAGGCCCTAGGACAGGATTGGCGGGGTGACGTGTGAACAGCACAGGTTCCTCCTCGTGAATCGCTCTCACCTGGTTATCGGCTGTGGACTCTTCCACCTGAACACGATGTGTGTGGACGACCGTCCCCGCACCACGTGACCGCCGTCCGTGTTGATGGCCACCTTACAGTGAAGCACTTCACTGAAAAGCTTCGAGAAGCGCCAGATATCTGAACGGCCGGCGGCGATGAAGATGTGATGATTCGTCATGCCTATGCCCATCCTGTCGGTAACCCGGTTCATGAACGCTTTGGAGAAACCGTCATACGCGAGAGGCACCAGCCTCTGGCCCAGGGCTGCGGCCGTGACACCCTCCTTGCCCTTCACCAGGAAATAGTTGCCGTGAATGTCCAGCGCCCCGCTCTGCTGGATGACAAGCATCCAACGCCCCGTGAGCGCGCGCGAAAGGCGGCGGCCGTTCGTCTGGAGGAAATCCGCCGGAGTAAGGTTGCGGCTGTGAATGAAGCCGTCGGTGCACGCGGCTACGCCTCCGTGCCGTTTTTTGGCCTGTTCCAGCGTCTGGCCGTTCCAGTCCAGCGAGAGGATGGCCTCCAAGTGCTCGCATCGCGGGAGCTGGATGCACCGGAAAACCCTGCCGCGGTGCTCCACCATCCAGACCTTGACAACGTGCGGCGGGTGATAAGCCCGGCGACGTGGGCGCGCTTCCAGCAGTTGTGCCCGTCGCAGGAGCACGCGCGATTCAACTACTCCGGGAGGGAGGACGCCCCTTTCAAGGGGCGCCGGAACAAGAAGGACAAGCAACGCAGCAAGAGCGCCGACAACTCGAGCCGGACGGCAGGAAGAAACCCAGACGCTCCAGTTTTCAACGGAAATCCCCGGACGCCAGCCATCCATGGCAACGAGCGGCGGGCAGCCGGTTCAGGCTTGGTGCGGCGCGCTGAGGTAACGCCGCAGCGTGGCCATCTGTTCCTCCGAGAGGGGAGCGCCTTCCGCTGCCCGGAGGTTTTCCGCAAGATGGATACGGGACCGCGTGCCCACGATGATGGTGGACACAGCCGGATTCGCGCGGACGAAACGAAGGGCCATCTCGGGCAGACTCATACCCCACGCGCCTGCAAGATCCCGGAAGACCTCCACCCTGTGCTTTAGCTCCGTGTGTTCATCCCCCAACCGCTGCACCTTCTGAGTCAACCGCCCCGCCGCCAGACCGTCCTTGATGATCACCCCAACCCCAGAAGTCAGAGCCGCCGGCAGGACGCTCTCCTCCATGGTAAGGTCCAGCAGACTGTAACTGACCTGGATGGTGTCGAATCCTCCGCACTCGATGGCGGCCAGCGCTTCTTGCTCGCCGCAAGAGCACCCCAGAAAACGCACCTTGCCCTGATCGCGGGCTTTCTGCATCTCGGCAAGGGCATCTCCCCGCTGAATCACCTCCAGCGGCGCGGAGTGAATCTGATAGACATCAATTACGTCCGTGCGGAGCTTACGGAGGCTTTCTTCAAGGAATTTCCACATCGCCGATGGCGAGTAGTCGTAGACGGAACCACTCTCATCGCACCATTCTCCCCATTTCGTGGCAAGGATGAACTCATCCCGCCGGGACGAAAGCGCCTTCCCGATCCGCTCCTCACTGGCCCAGTATGCAGCTGCCGTATCGATGAAGTTGATACCGCTATCCAGCACGTGGTTCAGGAACTGAAGCGCCTCCCTCTCAGAGGGTGGTTGCCCCGTATCCCCCTCCCCACGGATCCCCCACGGCCGGCCCACCTCGAGCGCTCCCAGCCCGATGACCGATACCCGAAGACCTGTTCTGCCCAGAATCCTGTACTCCAAACTCCGCACCTCGTTTTCTTCTGTAATATGTGCGCGCACTGGTGGGCGACCGGATAGATTGTTCCCGCAAGTGACACTGCCTGCAACACACGCAGAGTGCGTCCGTGCTGTGTGCGGAAGGGATGGAGATTCGAGTAAGATACTGCCTGGTCCGGTCCCTTGCAGCGGGCCCTGTCCCGGCTCCGCGCTTAATCTGATACCCATAGGATAGCAGGATTTGTCCAAGGTGCGACGTTTTTTACTCGTGGCGGCTGCTGCGCTTGCCGTCGCCGCAGCAGGGCGGGCTGACGTGATTTCCGGTCCCACCCCGTCTCCTCCCGCGTCTCGGGGAGCAGAGCACAGTCAGACCCTGCACGGGCATACACTGACTGAGGAAGAAGCCACCCGGGAGGCCGAGCGTGAGATCCTGCCCCTTCTTCTGGAATTGGCGGTGGTGCTGGTGGCTGCCAAGATCGGGGCCGAGTTGGTGGAGAGAAAAGGTCAGCCTGCGGTCCTCGGTGAGCTTGCTGTCGGCGTCGTTTTGGGAAACCTCTCCTTGCTGGGATGGCACGCCTTTGACATTCTGAAGACAAGTGTTCCGCTGAACATCGCGGCGCAGGTGGGCGTCATTTTGCTGCTTTTCGAGGTCGGGCTTGAGTCCAAGATGCGCGATCTGCTGGAGGTGGGTTTCAGTTCCCTTTTGGCGGCAGTCGCCGGCGTTGTCGCGCCGATGGTCCTCGGCTATTTCGTCGGTGTCCTTCTTCTACCAGAGGAACTGCCGCTGGCGCATGTCTTCCTGGGAGCGACCCTCTGTGCCACGAGCGTCGGCATCACCGCCAGAGTCCTGAAAGACCTGAACAAGACGCAGACGAAGGAAGCTCGAATCATCCTCGGGGCGGCGGTCATTGACGATGTCCTGGGGCTGGTGGTGCTTGCAGTAGTCAGCGGCGTCATCGCAGCGGCCAACCGGGGTGGAGACGGCGGAATCTCCATAGGGCAAGTGGCGATTATCCTTGGAAAAGCTACGCTGTTTCTGGCGGCAGCGCTGGCAGTGGGCAGCATCGCGGCGCGTCCTCTGATGAATCTCATGTCGGGAATGCGCGTTCCCGGAGTCATGTTGGCGGTCAGTGTGTCCATTTGTTTCGTTCTTGCAGGGCTTGCCGGTCTGGTGGGCCTCGCTCCGATCGTCGGTGCATTCGCGGCCGGACTTATTCTGGAGCCCCGGCACTTCGAACGCTTCCGCGTCCGGGGAGAGCGCCCGCTGGAAGAGGTGATCCAGCCCCTGGGAGCCATCTTTGTACCTGTCTTCTTCGTGGTAATGGGTCTCCACGTGGACCTGAGATCCTTCGGTGACGTTTCCGTTCTGGGGCTTGCCGCTGCTCTGGTTGCCGCCGCCATTGTTGGAAAGATGGTCTGCGGGCTGGCAGTCGTTCAGAAGGGGGTAAACCGGCTGATCGTCAGCGTAGGAATGATTCCCCGCGGGGAGGTGGGGCTTATCTTCGCAAGCATAGGCGCCGCGCTTGTGCTGGGCGGAGAGCCTGTCATCTCCTCATCCATCTATTCCGCCATTGTGGTCATGGTGGTCGTCACCACGTTGATCACCCCGCTCTGGCTGAAGCAGCTTTTCTCGAAGCCCGATACAAAGACAGGCCGTGCCCGAAAGGCAGGACGCCGCGTCGAAGCGCAGGAAACATCTGTGAAGGACCGCGCAACAGGGAGAGACAATGCTGACTGACGTTGAAATAGCCCAGCAGGCCGTTCCCGAGCCGATTACAGCGGTAGCGGGGCGTCTGGGCCTTGCGGAGACAGACATCGAGCTTTACGGGCCGGTAAAGGCCAAAGTGACGATGGATGCTATCCATCGCTTCGCGGACCGCCCAGACGGCAGGCTCATCCTCGTGACGGGTATTACCCCCACACCGGCGGGCGAAGGCAAGACCACGACGACCATCGGCCTCGGCGACGCCCTGCGCCGTCTGGGCCACTCCGCATGCATCGCCATCCGGGAACCGAGCCTGGGGCCGTGCTTCGGGCTGAAAGGAGGTGCCACCGGCGGCGGCTACGCGCAGGTCATCCCGATGGTGGACATCAACCTGCACTTCAACGGCGATTTCCACGCCATCACATCGGCGCATAACCTGCTGTCCGCACTCCTGGACAACCATATCCACCGGGGTGACGCCTTCAACATAGACCCTTACGAGGTGATGTGGCGCCGGGTCATAGATATGAACGACCGCTCGCTGCGGGAGATCGTGACCGGCCTGGGGGGGCGGGCGAATGGCCTCCCCCGGCAGACGGGCTTCGACATTACGACCGCAAGCGAGGTGATGGCCCTGCTGTGCCTGGCCACGGACCTTGAGGACCTGAAACAGCGTCTTGCCAGGATCGTTGTCGCCCTGGACCGGCAGGGAAACCCGGTCACCGCAGAGGCGCTGAAAGCCTCGGGGGCGATGGCCGTGCTGCTCAGGGATGCCATCAAGCCCAACCTGGTTCAGACACTGGAAGGGACTCCGGCGTTCGTCCACGGGGGTCCATTCGGCAACATAGCGCACGGATGCAGCTCCGTCATCGCCACTCGGCTGGCCCTGAAGCTGGCGGATTATGTAATCACGGAGGCCGGGTTCGGGAGCGATCTGGGGGCGGAAAAATTCTTCAACATCAAGTGCCGCACGGCCAGCCTGACTCCCGCGTGTGCGGTGGTGGTGGCGACGGTGCGCGCTCTGAAGATGCACGGGGGAGCCGCCAAGGATCGGCTGGCGCAACCGGATACGGCGGCGCTGGAGCGGGGGCTGGATAACCTTTGGAAGCACTGCGAGAACGTGGAGCTTCACGGCGTGCCCCCTGTCGTTGCGGTCAACAGGTTCAAATCCGATTCAGAAGAAGAGCTTTCGCTGTTGGTGGACCGCTGCCGGGAGCGTGGAATATGCGTTGCGCTGGCGGACCACTGGAAGCGCGGAGGCGAAGGAGCCGAAGACCTGGCCCGAGCCGTGCTGGCGACCATTTCAAACCGGCCACCCCACTTCCGATTCCTGTACGATCTGGACCGTCCCATTGAGGAGAAGGTCGAAACAATCGCCAAGCAGGTTTACGGAGCGGACCGGGTGGTGTTTACGCTGGAAGCGGAAAAGAAGCTGGCGCTGATAACCCGCCTGGGCTTTGGCGGGTTGCCGGTCTGCATGGCGAAGACCCAAAATTCCCTTTCGGACGATCCTCTCCTTTTGGGACGCCCCTCGGGCTTCCGGCTCACAGTCCGGGATGCCAGGGTTTCCGCCGGGGCCGGTTTCGTGGTCATCTACACCGGTACCATCATGACAATGCCCGGCCTACCGCCGCGGCCGGCGGCAGAGAACATGCAGTTGGTGGACGGTCAGGTAGTGGGACTGTCCTGAGATATCTAATTTCGGGCTTGCGGCGAGCCTGTCATGGTGATCGGCGTATGACCCGACACCTCTCCGAGGTGGCCTCCACGAGGGAGGACTGCAAGCAGGGGAGCTATAATGCACCCTCAAAGGCACCAATCGGGTGCCTGTCGGCTTCAGGGAGATATTTCTTCAAGACGGAGGAAAACCAAATGAGTCGGGGATCCGACGAGATTTCCCGCCGGGATTTCCTAGCAAAGAGCGCCGCCGGTTTTACGCTGGCATCGCTTCCGGCCTGGTTCGCCCGTGAAGCACGCGCGGCCAGTGCGGAGGCTGCTGCGGCGCGTCCCCGCCGAATCGCCAGGAACGACACGATCCAGATCGGGGTGATCGGTCCTGGAGGAAGTAAGAAGGGCTACCACATGGGCCTAAACGTCACCCGCAATCTGGCCAGCAAGGAAGGGGTTAAAGTAGTGGCCGCCTGCGATGTGGACGCCACCCACCTGAAAGAGGCCTGCGACCTGTTCGGCCCGGACTGCAAGGGATACCGCGACTTCCGCGACCTGCTGGCGGACCGCAATGTTGACGCTGTGGTCATCGGCACCCCGGATCACTGGCACGCCTACATCTGCATCGCCGCCATGAAGGCAGGCAAGGATGTATACTGCGAGAAACCCCTCACGCTGACCATTGATGAAGGCAAAAAGCTGGTCAAAGTCTGGCGTGAGACGGGCAGGGTGTTCCAGACCGGCAGCCAGCAGCGCTCGGACGCAAAGTTCCGCCTGGCCTGCGAGCTCGTCCGGAACGGGCGTCTGGGCAGACTGAAACTCGTTTCAACGCACCTCCCCACCGGACCCAACGGAGGCCCCTTTCAGGTGCAGCGGGCGCCGAGCGACCTGGACTGGAACATGTGGCTGGGGCCGGCGCGCTGGACACCCTACATACCGGAGCGGTGTCATCGTGACTTCAGGTGGTGGATGGAGTACTCCGGCGGCATGCTGACCGACTGGGGCGCGCATCACAACGACATCGCTCAGTGGGCGTTGGGCATGGACCGTTCAGGCCCCGTGTCCGTCCACGGGTCCGGGAAATATCCCGCGGTTCTGGGTCCGAGCTGCTTCAATACGTTTCCTGAGTTCGACCTGGAGTTCAAGTATGCCAACGGGGTGACGCTGCGCTGCACGAATCAGGGAGAAAACGGAGTCAACTTCATCGGCGAGGAGGGCTCCATATTCGTTTCGCGGGGACAGATCAGAGCGAGCGATGAGAGGCTTCCGAACGATCCGCTCCCTGCCAATGCGGAAAGGCTGTATGTGTCGGACGATCACGGGCAGAATTTCCTCGACTGTATCCGCAGCCGGAAGCAGCCCATTTGCGATGCTGAGATCGGGCACCGCTCCGTGACGGTCTGTCATCTGGCCAACATCTGCCTGCGATTGCATGGGCGTGAGCTTCGCTGGGACCCGAAGAAAGAAGAGTTCGTTGACGACCCGGAAGCAAACGCCTTGATGGCCCGCCCTCAGCGCAAGCCCTGGATCGTTTGAACAAGCGGGCCAGGTCCGGCCGGCCTTAGCGGGGCTCGGAGCGTCTATGCCGGGCCCCGCTTCCGTTCAGCAGTCAAAATGCGCACATTTACTGCCATTCTCCTGACGCTATCGCTAACGCCGCCACCCGCAATGACAGCGGCCACACGGGCCGCCATCACTCAGGAGCCACCCCCGATTCGCGTGGAGGCGGCGGGGAAGTTTTTGCTTGACTCAGGCGCACTGGAAGCCCACGAGCTGAGTGGCTTGACCTGGGGGGGGCCATCCAGCGAGGGCGATGGCCTGGAAACATTTTACGCCGTCTCGGACACCCGTCCGGCTGTGTTCCGGTTGAACGTGCGGCTGGATGAGCGCACCGGGGCGGTAAAGGAAGCCCGCGTGGTCGAACGTATCGAGCTGGATCACGGGGCGGACTGCGAAGACATTGTCTGGGATAATCGCGACGGCACGCTCTGGATTGCAGACGAGACCGGCCCCACAATCCGCCAGTTCCAGCTCGTGGAAGGCAGCCCTTCGCGGCGCGGCAAGATGGTCCGCGAGTTGGAGATTCCTCCCATCTTCCGTACCCGGCGCCCTAACCTGGGGTTTGAGGCGCTCGCCTGGGATCCCGATAGCCGGAACTTTTGGACAGCGAATGAAGAGGCACTTCCGGCCGACGGTGAGCCGTCCATGGTAGACTCCGGGAGCCTCGTGCGGCTGCTTCAGTTCGGCCCGGACCTGCAGCCCGCCGCACAGTATGCCTACCCTACGGAACCCGTAGGCGCGCGCCCGCCGAAAGGACACAGCCGGGAGCGAAGCGGATTGGTGGCCCTCGCATGTTTGCCTGCCGGCCGCCTGCTGGCTCTGGAACGGGCGCTCGATGTGCAGCGGCTCCTGATCGCCGACGTGCCAGTGTTTACCTCCCGGCTTTTTCTTCTGGATCTGAAGGAGGCCTCCGATGTGAGTGAAATGACGGATGGCTTAAAAGGGCGGGCGTTTACTGCTGTGCGTAAGACGCTGCTCTGGCAAAAGAGATTTGGATTGGAAGCCCCGAACAACTTCGAAGGAATGGCGCTTGGCCCCAGACTCGCCGATGGAAGCTGGAGTCTGGTGCTTATCTCCGACGACGAGAAAGGCATGCTTGAGCAGAGCCTCTTAGCACTGAGAATCTATGTGGAGCGAGAGCCCCCCGCAGAGGAGCTGAAGAAATGAAGGGGTCTGCTACTCCGTGCTGGCCGTCTGTTCGCCCGAGAGAGCCGCGTGCAGCGTATGCCAGGGAAGAACGGCGCACTTGATGCGGGTTGGATAGTTCTTGACCTCAGAGAAAACCACAAGCCTGCCCATTTCTGCAGGGTCGCCCCCACCCTGCCCGGTAACCATAGCGCGATAGCGCTCGAAAAGCTTTTCCGCATCGGAGACAGGCTTACCTTTCAGAAGAGAGGTCATCAGGGATGCGGCAGCCTTGGAGATTGCACAGCCGGAACCTTCGAACGCGATGTCCGAGATAACGCCGTCGGTGACGGTGAGATACACCCAGTAGTGGTCCCCGCAAAGGGGATTGTAACCCTCGGCCTGGTGCGTGGGACTTTCCAGCTTTCCGAAGTTCCGGGGACTCTTGTTGTGGTCGAGAATGACCTCCTGGTACAGCTCCCGCAAATCCGCCATTAACCGAATACCTCGACCACTTTCTGCAGCCCCTTCACCAGAGCGTCAACGTCCTCGGGCGTATTATACAGCGCAAAAGACGCCCTTGCTGTCGCCGGAACGCCGAAACGCTGCATCACGGGCTGAGCGCAGTGGTGGCCGGTGCGGATGGCGATACCCTCGCTGTCCAGAATGGTCCCGATATCGTGCGGATGCGCGCAGTCCATGACGAAGGAGATGACCGCCGCTTTCTCTCGCGCGTTGCCAATGATCCGCAGACCGGGAATCTCCAGGAGTCTTTCCGTGGCATACTTGAGCAGGGCGTCCTCGTACGGAGCGACCTTGCGCAGGTCCACGCTGCGGACGAAGTCCAGAGCGGGAGAAAGGGCAATTGCTCCTCCGATGTTGGGGGTGCCGGCCTCAAACTTGTAGGGCAGATCATTGTAAACCGTTTTCTCGAAGGTGACCGACAGAATCATATCTCCCCCGGTCTGATAGGGCGGCATGCGCTCCAGCAGGGATTCCCGGCCGTAGAGAATGCCAATTCCTGTGGGTCCGAACAGCTTGTGTCCCGAGAAAACGAAGAAATCGCACTCCAGGTCCTGAACGTCCACCGGAATGTGCGCCACCGACTGCGCTCCGTCCACCAGCGCCACGGCCCCCGCCTCATGCGCTTTGCGCACGATCTCCTTCACCGGATTCACCGTGCCCAGGGCATTTGAAATATGCACGACGCTGACAATCTTCGTGCGTTCGCTGAGGAGCTTCTCATACTCCTCCATCAGGAATTCGCCATCATCGTTGATGGGAACGACGCGCAACCTGGCTCCCGTCTGCTCGCACACCACCTGCCAGGGAACGATGTTCGCATGGTGCTCCATGGCGGAGATGATGATCTCATCCCCCTCCTTCAGAAACGCCCGGCCGTAGCTGTAGGCGACCAGGTTTATCCCCTCGGTTGCGCCGCGCACGAAGATGATCTCCCGGTGAGAGCGGGCGTTCAGAAACGTCTGCGCGTTCAGACGGGCGTCCTCGTACTGACGGGTGGCCAGTTCGCTGAGGAAGTGCACACCCCGGTGAATATTCGAGTTGCAGCAGCCGTAGAACTGGTTCAGGCCGCAGAGCACCGTGTTCGGCTTCTGGGTGGTGGCCGCATTGTCCAGATAGATCAACGGCTTGCCGCGCACGAACTGGTTCAGGATGGGAAACTCCTGACGTGTGCGGTAGACGTCGAACCCTGTGGCCGGGAACTGCAGACCCTGTTGAACGGTGGACGGCGGCATCTCTCAGCCCTCTGAAACAAACGATGTGTGCAGCGTGGCCATTTGGACGCGATCCAGGAAGGCCCGGACAGGCTCCACGCGAATCTTCTCCACAATGTCGTTAGCGAAGCCGTAAGTCAATAGTTGACGGGCGGTATCTTCGCTCATCCCGCGGCTGCGGAGGTAAAAGATCTCCTCGTCCCGCAGCTGCCCTACGGTCGCTCCGTGTGTGCATTTCACGTCATCCGCGAAGATCTCAAGCTGCGGCTTGGTGTTAACCGTCGCGAGAGGCGAGAGCATCAGACTCCTGTTGGTCTGCTTGGCGTCTGTCTTCTGAGCGCCCGGGCGCACGAAGATCTTGCCATTGAAGACAGAGCGCGAGCGCCCGTCGAGCACCGCCTTGTACAGCTCATGGCTTTCGCAGTTGGGACTGGCGTGGTCAATGGCGGTATGGTTGTCCACGTGGCGGTCGCCATCCACCAGGGTGAGGCCATTTAGAGTCGCCTCGCAGCGCTCACCCGCCAAGAGAACATTCAGATCATTGCGGACGAGCAAGCCCCCAGTGTTGACGGTCGTGAAGGAGACCCGGCTTCCCTCCTCCTGATGCGCCTCCACGTGCGACACGTGGAACGCGGATGGGGACTCCATCTGAAGCCTGTAGCAGTCCACGACGGCATCGCGCCCGGCAAAGATCTCTGAAACTGTATTCGTGAAATAGTCGCCGCACTCCAGAGAGGCATAGGTCTCCACGAACGTGACCGCCGCACCCTCTTCCACGATGATCAGGTTGCGAAGGTAACTTCCGGCGCCCTCCTGGGTGGCAAGGAAGAGCAGATGCAACGGCGGCTCCACCTTCGCCCCGGCTGCTACGCGGATGAAGGCTCCTTCGCGAAGAGCCGCGCTGTTCTGGGCGGTGAATCCGCTGAACTCCGGGCGCGCAAGCTGCCCGAGGCACCGCTCGAAGCTACCGCATCCTCCGGCAAGCCCCTCCGCCAGACTGGCCACAACGAGCCCCGGCACGACGCCGGGCAGAGAAGAAAGCTCCCGATCGAACCTGCCATCCACAAAGACGAGCCGCGGCCACTCCGGCGACTCATAAAGGAAGGGGAAAATCTCTCCTTCCGTCAGCTTCCTTCCCAGACCGCTCGCGACGGGCAGGAAGACACGACGCGCCAGACCGGAAACGTCTGTGTATTTCCAGTCCTCATTCCGGCGTGTGGGGAAGCCCTTCTCCGCAAGGGCGCGGCGCCCCTTTCCCCGCAACTCCGCGATGACTGGAGCCACGGGGCCGGACGAGCGATGGAAGCTCTCCAGCCATTCCAGATGAGGGGACAGATCCTGCTTGACGCTTGAATCAGTTCCTGGCAATGTCGGATGACACCTTTCTTGACAGCACCCGGGTTGACAGCTTCAGAGCCGCCCGCTGAACGCCTCCGAGATCTCAGAGGCTGCAGCCTCCTCCTTGATCCAGTCGTAACCGCGCTCCTCAAGCTGAAGAGCCAGGTCCTTGTCGCCGGATTTCACGATCCGGCCCTGATACAGAACGTGAACGAAATCCGGGACGATGTAATTGAGCAGCCGCTGGTAGTGCGTTACAACCAGCATGGACCGCTCCGGGCTGCGCAAGCTGTTCACACCGTCCGCCACGATGCGCAGCGCATCAATGTCCAGCCCCGAGTCCGTCTCATCCAGGATGCCCAGGTCCGGCTCCAGCATCGCCATCTGGAAGATCTCGTTGCGCTTCTTCTCGCCTCCCGAGAAGCCCTCGTTTACATCCCGCTCGATAAGACTCTGGTCCAACTGCACCAGCTTGCTCTTCTCGCGCACCAGGTCCAGGAACTCGAAGGAATCCAGAGGCTCCAAACCCCGGTGCTTGCGGATCTCATTCACACCCGCCCGGAGGAAGGTCGCGTTGGTGACGCCGGGAATCTCTATGGGATACTGAAAAGCCAGGAAGATGCCCTCCCGGGCCCGCTCCTCCGGCTCCAGATCAAGCAGATTCATCCCTTTGTAAATGACCTCTCCCCCCGTCACCGTAAATGCCGGGTGACCGGCAAGCACGTGAGCGAGGGTGCTCTTCCCGGAGCCGTTCGGGCCCATAACCGCGTGGACTTCACCGCGGTTGATGGTCAGATCGAGACCCCGCAAGATCTCCTTCCCTTCCACCTCCGCCCGGAGTCCTCTGATCTCCAGAAGCACGCGAGAATCCTGAGACACTGTCAACCGACACTCCCTTCCAGACTGACCTGAAGCAGCTTGGTAGCCTCAACCGCGAACTCCATCGGCAGCTCGCGGAAGACTTCCTTGCAGAAACCGTTGATGACCATCGAGACCGCGTCCTCCGCCGAGAGTCCTCGCTGGCGGCAGTAGAACAGCTGCTCCTCGCTGATCTTGGACGTGGACGCCTCGTGCTCCACGCGGGCCGTGTTGTTCTGCACCTCGATGTAAGGAAACGTATGCGCACCGCACTTATCCCCGATAAGCATCGAGTCGCACTGGGTGTAGTTGCGGGCGTTCTCGGCGCGCGGCAGCACCTTCACCAGCCCGCGGTATGAGTTCTGGCCGAACCGGGCCGAGATGCCTTTCGAGACAATGGTGCTCCGGGTGTTGCGGCCGATGTGGATCATCTTGGTCCCGGTGTCGGCCTGCTGGTGGTTCGTGGTGAGCGCCACCGAGTAGAATTCCCCGACCGAGTTATCCCCCTGAAGGATGCAGCTGGGATACTTCCAGGTGATGGCGGAGCCGGTCTCCACCTGTGTCCAAGAGATCTTGGAGTTCTCACCCGCGCATTTGCCCCGCTTGGTCACGAAGTTATAGATGCCGCCCCGGCCCTCCGCATCGCCAGAGTACCAGTTCTGCACCGTGGAATACTTGATCTCCGCATCCTTCAGGGCGATCAACTCCACCACGGCGGCGTGCAGCTGATTCTCGTCGCGGCGAGGAGCTGTGCAGCCTTCCAGATAGCTGACGTAGCTGCCTTCATCCGCAATCAACAGTGTCCGCTCGAACTGTCCCGAACCGGCCGTGTTGATACGGAAATAAGTGGAAAGCTCCATCGGGCAGCGGACGCCCTTCGGGATATAGCAAAACGATCCGTCGCTGAAGACGGCGGAGTTCAGGGCCGCATAGAAGTTATCCGTGTACGGCACTACGCTTCCCAGATACTTTTCCACCAGCTCCGGGTGGCACTTGATGGCCTCCGAAATGGGGCAGAAGATGATACCGTACTTCAGCAGCTCCTCCTGGAAGGTAGTGGCTACAGAGACACTGTCGAACACTGCATCCACCGCCACCCCAGCCAGACGCTTCTGCTCTGATAGGGGGATGCCCAGCTTCTCGAACGTCTCCAGAAGCTGCGGATCCACCTGGTCCAGGCTATCCAGCGCCTTCTTCTGCACCGGAGCGGAGTAGTAGATGATATCGTTGTAGTCAATGGGCGAGATGCGCACGTTCGGCCACCGCGGCTCTTCCATAGTCAGCCAGTGCCGGTAAGCCTTCAGGCGCCACTGAAGCATAAAATCCGGCTCGCCCTTCAGCTCGGAGATGCGCCGGATGATGTCCTCATTGAGCCCTTTCGGTAGAGTCTCCGCCTCTATGTCCGTGACGAAACCGTATTTGTATTCGCTCTCAGCCAGAGCCTTGATGTCCATAGTCTTCCTGCGCCAGTTCCTCGATACCGGCCCGTTGAGTTCGGGGGCGGTTGAAAATGGCTAATGTTCGGGTAGAGCTTAGCCTTTGCCGCCCATGAGACGGCCCGGCGTCGCTGTTTCTTGCAACAGAAGCAGGTTATCCCGGAGTTCCCGGCCGCGCCACACCAGAGGAGGGGGGCACGGCGGCAGTCAGTCCTTGTAGGGGTCGTATTCGTCCTCGCCGGCCATCACCACGCCGATGGGCCGCAGCACGTGCAGGATCTCCAGCGTGTCCCGATGCGCGTCCAGCACGGTTTCCAGCTTGCGGTAAACCATCGGGGCTTCGTCCGTTCCAGCTCCGCGAAGCTCCACCCCGAATCGGCGGACCGCCTCTTCCATCTCCCGACGGCTGATCTTTCCGCCCGTGCGCTGTTTGGTGCGCCAGTTCATCTTTCCTGCCGCCTGGGTACGGCTCATGACCCGCCCTGCGCCGTGGACCGTCGAATAGAGTGCCTCACGCGATTCCGCCGACTCCTTGCCCCGGACAATGACCGAGATATCGCCCATCGAACCCCCGATAAACCCAAGCTGGCCGGGGAAACAAGGTGTCGCGCCCTTCCGCACCACCCACGCTTCCTGACCCGCCAGATCTCCGGTGGGGATCTTCTCCCTCCAGGCAAAGTTGTGGTGATTATGCACTTCGAAGGTGCTCCGGGCCTCCAGAATGCGAAGCACCTGATCCGTGACGATATCCCGCCCAGCGTAAGCATACCGTCCGGCAAGCTTCATTGCTGCAATGTAAGCCTCTCCCAGCGGGCTGCGCGCAGGAATGATCGTCGGAGGCTGGTCCATATGCTCGCCAGGGGCTTTGGCGTCGAAAGGGCGGTTCTTCGCCAGGTTCAGGAATCCGGTGGCGGTCTTGTGCCCGAAGCCGCGACTGCCGAAATGCACCGCCACCCAGATGTCCTCCGTCTCCGGCTCCACCAGGATATCCACGAAGTGGTTACCCGCGCCAACCGTCCCAAGCTGCTGATAGGCCAGCTTTTTCAGGCTCAAAAGCTCGGGAACCTCCCGCCACGTATCGGACTCGAACAGTTCGTGATCTACCGGGTCCGGGTTCTTGCGTCCGATGCCAAAGGAGATCTCCGACTGGATGCGGTCCAGGATCTTGTGCAGGCGAGGCTGGACGTCCCGGAGCTTGAGGTCAGTGCGCACGGCCTTGTTGCCGCAGGCGATGTCATAGCCAACCCCTGACGGACTGACGTGCTCGAGATACGCAACAACCCCACCGATAGGCTGCGAATACCCCTTGTGATGGTCCGCCATCAATGCCGCATCCGCCACGCTGCCGACACTGCGGCATCGCACCATCTGGTCTACAGCCTCGGGATCGGGAGTCCCCCAGACTTTTACCCCCTTCACAACCTGATGCATTCGTGAGCCCACCGTCAGGCCCGGCCCTCCAGCGAGGCGGTGAGAGCCAGCAGGAAGTCTCTATTGTCAGCGCTGGCGTACCGAAGCTCTCCGCCCATCCGGCTGAAACTCTTGCAGAATCGAATGTAGTAATCCGGCGAGCTCTCCGGCGGCTCGCCTTTGCTCCAGTCCCAGCGGCTTTCCGCGAGGTCCACTACCGTGATGAAATGATTGCGGATGGGCTCACCCCGCTGAAGCGCCAGGTTCTGAGCCATCGAGAAGGATTTCTCGAAAACCATCGGCGACATGACCGCCGATCCTATTGAGAGATATACCCCTCCCTCAAGCCGGCTTACCGCGCCGGCAAATGTCAGGAAATCCCGCTGCGCAGCCCGCCCGATGCAAGCGCCGCAGTTCATGGGATGGTTGTAGATGATGTCGTGACCAAACATGGGATGCCCCGTGAGAGGCAAGCCAAGCTCGAAAGCCGCCGCCTGGAGACTGAAGCGCTTCCAGGGATGCGGCTACGGACATCGGGCCTGGCGGCAGAGAGAAAAAGCGTACCAGGGACAGCAAATCCGCTGCTGCCGCCGCTTGCGCCGGATCGCTGGAGAGGCGTTCCCGAACCTCCCGCTGCAGTTGGTCTTCCGAAGGCAGCACCAGCCCTTCGTTGCTGATGAAGGCGCCGACCGACTCGCCGTAACCCCTGCCCTGCCACGCTCCCGCGTTGATGGCAAGGTTGATGTAGAAGCCTGTCTCCTGCCAGTTCCCGAATTCACCCCGGGCGACACCTCCGCGGACGTCCTCGCTGGACGCGCCCTGATAAGCGAACTCCCAGTCGTGGATGATGGCCGCGCCGTTGGTGGCCAGGTGGGTGACCCACCCTTTCCGGATGAGGTGCGCAAGGAGCGGGCCGAGCCCGTTCTTGATGCTGTGCGCACCGAACGCCAGCATGACAGGCCGGTCTTCTGCACGCGCGGCGAGGATCCGCGAGGCAGTCTCCCGCGCCACTTTCCATGCCAGCTCTGACAGATTCTCTGGCTCGGCGTCCAGAGGAACGGCATCGCGCTCGATCTGGACCTTGTTCGCACGCTCGGCAAGAGGACGGAAGCGCACGCGGCTGCGGTCGAGAGGCTCAGGGCGCATCTCAGGCGGCCCCCAGCAGCTGCAGGAGAAGGTTCATCTGCGAGAAGTCGGGAATGACCACGTCGGCCCCTGCCCGGATCAGTCTGGGGCGCTTCGAGAGATTCGCTCCGTAGCGGCGCACCTCGTCGCTTGCGACCCCCACAGCCAGCCCTCCGCGCTTACGTGTCTCGCGGATCTCTACCGGGCCGTCGCCGAAAGTGACCAGTCCGGCGCGTGGAGCGCCCTCAATGTCCCTCATTATGCGTTCCAGCACCAGGCGCTTGGCCTCCGCCCCGGGATCACCCACGCTGCCGTAGATGCGGCCTTCGAACAGATGCGCATAGCCCAGCGCCGCCGCCTCTTCCTCCACGTCGCGCTGGTCGGTGCCGCTGGCGAGGTACAGCTTGACTCCTGCAGCATGCAGCCGCTCCAGAAAGGCTGGCGCGTTCTTGACAGTAACGTCTTCCACCGACAGCTCGCCCCGTTGGAGTTTGGCCACCCGGCCGCGGACCATCTTCATCAGATCCTCGTTGTAGATCGCCTTGTACCCGGCCGCGTCCAGAATCTCCTCCTCCGGTACGCATCCGAACTCCCGGACAATGTCAATGAGCATCTGCATCTGGGTGATGGTCTGCACACCCGTGGTCTTGTCTATGAACTCCCGCACGCGGTCCAGCACACGGTGGTATAGCGACTCATCGGCGCCCTCGAAGCGCGGCCCGAGGACCGCGCGCACCATCATCGGCTCCATAATCCCCTCCCACCCCTGCCGGAGGGTGGAGATGGTGCCGTCATGGTCAAAGATGGCGTGAGTCGGGCGGAATCCTTCCGGGATCTGCGTCACGACTTCGAATTCTGTCCCGGGAAGGTAGCGCGCTCGGCGGATATCTTCGGCAAGCTCCGGGAAGTAGACATAGTCCGGGTCTGACCCCACCTCCAGAATCTCTGCAGGCGAAGCGGTGCCTGTCTGCCGGAGCTTGCGCACCGTGACAGAGGCCGCGAAGTTCCCGAGCAAAGCCGCCTGTCCCGGGGGACGCCCCGCGGCCAGCGCCGCCGCCGCCCCTGCGAGGAAGCTGTCACCCGGCGCCTACGGGATCCGTCCGAGAAAGGACCTGAATACCCGGAATCTCCTCGGTGCCGCCTGAGTGGCAGACCACGCATCCACGTTCTCCCCGCGTGACGAACACGGTCTTGCCTGTCCTTTGGTGCAACTCCGATGCCGCCGCCAGCGCCTCTTCGCGCACGACAAGCGCGCCCGGCGGCGTCTCCCGCCCGCATAGCCTCAAGGCTTCCCGATCATTAACCTTCAAAACGGTCTCCGGGTATTCGGAGCTCCAGTGCCTGCTATCCACAATGAAAACCGTTTCCGGATGGCGGCGGATGAGGCTACGAAGGCCTTGGCGGAACTCGTCCGTGTGAATCCCCTGCAGCACCTGCTGGTTCACGACGACAACATCGAACTGCCCAAGGCGCGCCTCCAGCTTCGAGAGCAACTCGGTGCTCCGCTCAGAAGGCAGAGAGTTAAAATTCCCAAAATCTATCCGCTGCTGCTCGGTGTCCGCGATATGCGGTTTTATGTAGGTCAATGTGGCCCAGTTCTCAGACTCCGTGAGCAGACCATCAACGTCCACTCCTTTCTCCTGGAGGAGGCGCAACATCTCGTGACCCCAGGGATCGGACCCCACCACGCCGAACGCTGCCACCTGACCGCATCCGAGGTCTACCAAGTTGTTCACCACGTTTCCGGCTCCCCCCAGCGAGCACCTTTGCCATTGTACGGGCAGCGTGTCCAATCCGGTCTCGACAGACTGCTCGCTGCGGGACATGTTGATGAACCAGTAGACGTCCAGACAGTAATCACCCAGTACAGCGATGCGCGTACGGCGGATATCCTGCAGAAGAGATTCCAATTCGTGACGGGTCATATGCCTGAGAAAAATCACCGCGAAAGAGCGTCGAAGAAGCACGGCGCCTTCAGCAGGCGCCCGTGTATCATAGTCGAGGCCGCCCCTAGCTTTCAACCATATCGGCGCGCCTCTGGAGCCCACCTGCAATGACGGCAGAAGAGATCCGGCAGCACCTTGTGGAAGTCCGCTCGCACCTGGAGGACGAGCTCCTTCCTTTCTGGTTGAAGCATGGCGTGGACGAAGAATACGGCGGGTTCCTCACCTACTTCGACCGCGACGGCAATCCCACCGGTGAGACCGTCAAAACCCTGCTCTGCCAGGCCAGGATGATCTTCAGCTACTCCCTGGCTCACAGGAAAGGCTACGGTGAAGGAGCGTTTCTGGAGCGAGGCCGTCAGGGAGTGCAGTTCGTCATCCGACACTTCTGGGATGAAACACACGGCGGCTGGTTCTGGACTGCCGAGCGGGACGGGAAGCCGCTCGATCGCAAGAAGATCGTTTACGGGCACAGCTTCGTCATTTACGCTTTCGCCGAGTTCTATCGGGCCACTGGGGACGCGGCGGCTCTGGAGTGGGCTTGCCGGACGTTCGATCTGCTCCAGGACCGCGCTGCGGACGTTCTGCACGGGGGCTACTACGAGTTCTTTGAGGAAGACTGGCGCCACACGCCCCCGGGCGCTTACGGGGGAGACCGTAAGTCGCTGGACGTTCATATGCACCTGATGGAGGCGTTCACCAATCTTTTCGCCGCCTCCGGCCATCATATCCATCGCAGGCGTGCCCTGGAGGTGCTGGAGCTCATCTATTCGCGGATGCTTCACCCGGAGCACGGAACGGGGATCCCCCAGTTCACACCGAATTTCCATCCCCTGCGCGCCATCATCTTGAAGAATGTCTGGGGTTCGGACCGCGAGGTGGACGATCCGGAAGGTCGCCCTCTGGACAACACCTCCTACGGCCACAACGTAGAGCTGGGCTGGCTGACGACGTGGGCGGTGGATGTGTTGGGAGCGGACCAGGCACATTACTATCCGAAGGTCCGCCGCCTGTACGAGCACTGTCTGGAGTTTGGTCTGGACTGGCAGCTTGGCGGCGTTTGGTGCGAAGGTCCGCACGCGGGCCCGGCGCGCGAACGCAACAAAGAGTTCTGGCAACAGGCGGAGACGCTGATCGCTATGCTGGACGGCGTCCAGCGGTTCGGGGACTTGCGCTTCTGGGAAGCTTACCGAAATGTCCACCGGTTCGTATTCGACTACGTCATCAATCACCGGGTGGGAGAATGGTATGCGCTCCTAGGGCCGGACAACCGTGTTATCTGGGATTATCTGGGACACGAGTGGAAGATCAATTACCATACAATACGATCCACGGTTGAGTGCCTGGAGCGCCTGGCAGCCTTGCAGGAAGCAGCCGAGAGCGGATAAAGCGAATCAGGCTCGTACAAGCCGCCTCTGACGCATGCGGTCCAGCGCCACGGCCAGGACGATGATCCCGCCGGTGACGATCTCCTGTACCCAGTTGGGCAGGCCCATCTGGGAGCAGCCGCTGCGGATTACTGTCATAATGAGGGCACCCACGATGCTGCCCAGGACGGATCCTTCGCCACCGGATAGGCTGCCTCCACCTATGACCACCGCGGCGATGACGTCCAGCTCCAGCCCCGACGCCACCGTGGGATCGCCCACGGTCAGGCGGGAAAACTGCAATACTCCAGCCGCTCCCGCGAATACCGCGGCAAGGGTATAGACAGCCACCTTCACCCTTGCCACCGGAACGCCGCTGAGGTGAGCAGCCAGCTCATTGGAGCCCACGGCGAAGATATGTCGGCCCAGTCGGGTACGGCGGAGCAGCAGCGAGACCAGCAGCGCGAGCAACAGCATCACCCAGACGCCCGCAGGAACCAGCATCCACTTCTGCTCAGGCCGTAGCGCAGCCAGCAGATCCGCCAGCCAGGTGAGGGGGGCATCTATTTTCTGCTCGCCCGCCAGCCCTTTAGCTGCGCCGCGCACTACAAGCAGGGTGCCCAGCGTCACAATGAATGGCACCACACGCAGCCCGGCGATGAGCACTCCGTTAAGCAGACCGCAGAGCGATGCCGCCACAATACCAACGGCAGCCGCGGCGATTGGAGGAGCATCCTTCCCCAACAGAGCCGCTACGATCACCGTGGTCAGCGCGATGACAGACCCCACTGAGAGATCTATGCCACCCGAGATGATTACCAGCGTCATCCCCAGCGCGGCCACCCCGACAATGGCGGTTTGACGGAGGATCTGCTCCACGTTGCGCGCTGAGTGGAACGACTCCGGGCCGATCAGGGCGAACAGCAGATACACACCCGCCAACCCGGCGACGGGCCCCAGCCACCCCAGTCCGGTGGCCTTCACCGCGAACCCTTTCCGAAGAACGGGGTAAGAACTACTTCAGCCACTGGTCCAGATCGGGCTTCAGCAGTTGCTGGATCTCAGGCTGCTGCATGTTCTGGCGAGTGACCAGCGTCACCCCGGTGTCCACCCGGCGGGGAACTTCCTTGCCGTTCAGGTGGTCCACCAGAGTTTTGACGCCGAGATAACCCATCTTGAAGGGATCCTGCAGAACCAGAGCGTCAATCTCTCCCGACGAGAGTGCCTGGACCAGCTTCTCCGAAGAGTCGAAACCGACGAATCGCACCGTTCCGGCCAGCTTGGAGTCCTGCAGCGCGCGCAGCATTCCGAACGTGGTGGACTCGTTGGGGCAGAAGATGCCGTCAATGACCAGTTTCCCGCCCTTTTTCAGCGGGGCGAGCAGATTCTCGCTGGCCCGGTAGGCCGACTCCGTGGTGGCTCCGCCGTACTGGTTGGCGCTGACCACCTGGATCCCCGGGTGCCGCGCTATCTCATCCAGAAAACCCTTCTCGCGATTTGTGGTGCTGGCGGAGCCCTCCTGATAGCGGAGCACCACGATGCGCCCTTTCCCGTTCAGCAGCCGGGCCATCTCCTGGCCTGCCAACTGACCGCCTTTATAGTTGTCGGTGGCGACGAAGCTGATATGTTCCTCACCCTGAAGGTCGGAGTCAATGATTACGACGGGGATATCTGAGCGGACCGCGTTCGAAACAGCCGGACGCAGGGCTGTATCGTCCAGTGGAGCAAGAACGATGCCCGATACCCCGCGGGTGACGAAATTCTCGACGACTGCGATTTGCGCCTCCCGGTCGTCCTCCTTGAGCGGCCCCTTCCAGATGACCTCAACGCCCGTCTCGCGAGACGCTTTCACGGCCCCGGCGTGGACGGACTTCCAGAATTCATGCGTGGTGCCTTTCGGGATGACAGCGATGGTGTATTTTTCGCTGCCGGCGCCCTGTTTGCCGGCTCCTTCTCCCGCCGGTTCTCGGGACCCGCACCCTGCGACGACCGCAGCGGTCATCGCCAGCACGATGAGAACATTTGTGCGAACCATTCACGCCTCCGTTTCGCCTTTCGGCAGAAACCTCTATTAGCCAAATTGCAGCCCGAGTCCTCTGACAAGAGCCTCAGCCATCTGCCAGATAACCCTTCCGGACCGACTCTGCAATCAGCTCCTCCGCAAACGCCCAGAGTTTGGGGGCACCCTCCCGGATGTGAGCGTTGCGCTTCAGAACCTGGCTGCGGCGGACTCCGTGCCTGCGCCAGGCTTCCCCTTTCGTGTAATAGTTATGTAGCAGAGGCTGAAGACGGTCCAGCGCCGCCGCGAATCGCGCCTCAGGAGTCTGCATCGCTTCGAACTCCTCCCACAGCGCGCGCACCTGCGCGGCCTGATCTTCAGGGAGCAGCCCGAACAGATGGTCCGCGGCTGCGTTTTCTCGTGCGGCCTTGTCGCGGTGCGCTTCCTCATCGTAGCAGTACGTGTCGCCCGCTTCTATCTCCACGATATCGTGCACGAGGAGCATTTTGACAACCCGGAGAACATCCAGGTCCGCGGAACCGGCATATTCGTGTAGAAGTATTGCCATCAAACAAACATGCCAGGAGTGCTCTGCATCGTTTTCATGGCGCGTCCCGTCCATCAGCAGGGTCTGACGAAAAACATTTTTCAGGCGATCCATCTGACGGACGAAGTCGATCTGTCTCTTCAACCTGGCATTTTCCAACTGAAGCGCAACCTCCTTCTCAAACAGTTCAAGGGCCGCCCCGTCGTGTAGCCGGGCGGCCCCCTCAGCAGGTGTCCGTAAGCCGGGTTCTGTTTTATGCGGCCATCTGTCTGGACTCCGGCTTGCGCCGGAGCTCAAGCGGCGTCTGTCGGAGAGCCCCCGCGGGCAACGGAATGCGGGCCCTCCTCTGCCTTGCACCGGGTGGGGTTTACCCAGCATCCACCTCTCGGCGGATCTGGTGGTCTCTTACACCACCGTTTCAGCTTTTCCGGGCAATCCGGCAGCAACCGGTTGCCTTGGGAGTTTTCTTTTCTGTGGCACTTTCCATATGCCGGTCAGCGCCGGCACTCCGGACGTTATCCGGCACCCTGCCCTGCGGTGCCCGGACTTTCCTGCAGACGCGCATCGCCACGGCTTTGCGCGCCCGCCGGCCGCTCGACACCTGCATGATACCTGACATCTGGATATCCCGCGCGGTTCCCATCGGATTGTATCACGGCATCAAATCCGTAAAGGGCGCCAATGACGGAACGGCCGACAGAACACGCCCAAGCGCCGCGGCGTAGAGAAGAATCACGACCGCCATCATCCCGACTCCTGCCACAATACTGGCCAGTCCCAGGCCGCGAGCTCCCTTGGCCACAGCCAAAATGCCAAGAATAATGCCGCCCGGTGGAAAACACATCAGAACGCTCAGGAGCCCGGCAGTTCCATAGGCGGCTGCCGCCGCCGATTTGGCGGGATCAGTCAATCCCGGGGCAAGTGCTTTCCCGCAGGCACGGCAAAAATAGTCTCCAGGCGTAATGGAGACCCTGCAGTAAGGGCATGCAGCAGCTGCGGCTGGCGCTGCCGCTGATTCTGGAGGTCCCGCACCCGGCGCGGGGCGCGCCGGCTCCGCCGTGGCAGGGGGCGGCGAGGATGGTTGCAGTCCCTGGGGCTTCCCGCAGCGCGGGCAGGTGCGGGCTCCAGCCGAAATCTGCGCCCGGCAAAAGCGGCAATAGACAGGAAACATGTCGTCTGTCAAGTCCTATTCACTCCATTCGCACGGCGATGATTCTCGGCCTGGGCACCGGAATGTTTACCGAAACGGTATCCCGGGGTAATCGCGTATTGATTGGCGTCGGCTTCCCTGCGGCACGATGACGCGCCGTTCATTGGACAGAGCGCGAACTTACGAAGTATACTGCACGGCGCCGGCGCACCCCGGGCGGAAATGGCCCGGCTGCCTTATCGAAGACAGAAGCAGTTCCCAATGACCGGATCCGACACAGCAGCCAAAAAAGAGTTCGAAGAGCTGGTCCTTCCACTTCTCGACAGTCTCTACTCCGCGGCGCTGAGGATGACGCGAAACTCCTCCGACGCCGAAGACCTGGTCCAGGAGACGGTCTTGCTCGCGTTCCGCAATTTCCACCAGTTCCAGTCCGGAACCAATATAAAGGCGTGGTTGTTCCGGATATTGACAAACACCTTCATCAACGGCTACCGCAAAAAGTCAAAGGAACCGGAACGCGTGGACCTGCCGGATGTAGAAGATTTCTACTTCCTCAGCGAGGTCCGACGGCAAAGCGAATCGGCGAGCGATCCGGAGATGCAGGTGCTCAACAGGTTCCTGCACGAGGATATCATGGCGGCCATAGACCGTCTTCCGGAGGAGTTCCGCCTGGTGGTGGTCCTGAATGCCATCGAAGGTCTGGCTTACCAGGAGATAGCAGACATCCTGGGCATTCCCATCGGCACGGTTCGGTCCAGATTGTACCGCGGTAGGAAGCTGCTACAGAAGTTTCTCTACGAACAAGCTCGCGAAATGGGATATGTCGCATCGAGTTAGGCAGATCAACTGCGCTGAAGCCGTCAGCCGCCTTTACGATTACCTGGACAGGGAGGGTCCAGCGGCGTCGCTGGAGGAAGTGGAGGTCCACCTGGATCTCTGCCGCCACTGTTGCAGCAGATTCGCGTTCGAGGCGCTCCTTTGGCAGCGGGTACGGGAAGAAGGCCGCGGCGAAAAGTGCCCGGAAGAACTGAAGGCTAAAGTCCGGGCCCTTCTTGAGAAATATTAACAGTTTGGACAAGGAGAGCCATAGAAGTTTTTGCTATGTCGACGCCACGGTTCCCCTCGGCGGCCTGACCCCCGTCTGGGAGACAGACCCCCCCGTCTCGGTCGAACGCATCGCCAGCTTTGATGCAGGAGATTCCTGCAATATCACGCGGATTGCGCTTTCCGTGCACACAGGCACGCATCTCGATGCTCCTTGCCACTTCCTCCCGGCAGGTTCCGCAGTAGAACAGCTTCCACTGGAGGTACTGTGTGGTCCGGCATACGTGTTGAACCTGGAGACGGTGACGGGACCTGTTGAACCGCCGAACCTAGAAGAGGTTCCCGACAACTGCGAGCGGCTGGTCCTGCGCACGGCTAACACCACCCGAAACTTGATGCACCGGCGGCAGTTCACACGCGACTACGCACACCTCTCCCCCGACGCGGCGCAGTGGATCGCGAGCCGGGAGATCCGTCTGGTGGGTATTGACTACCTTTCCGTGGAGCGCTTTCGGCCTCCCGAGCCGGTGGTGCACAGAACCCTGCTGCGGGCGGGCGTTATTCCGGTGGAGGGATTGGACCTGACGGATGTCGAGCCGGGATGGTGGGAGCTGATCTGCCTGCCGCTCAGAATCACGGGTAGCGATGGCAGTCCCGTCCGCGCCGTCTTCCGGCGTCCGGTCGGTTGAAGCGCATCAGGGCTGGACGAGCTCCTCAATCACCACAGGAGGAACTTCCGGACCCGGATTTTCTCCCCGACCATCCGTCTCAGAGGCGCTTCGGAGCCGGATGTGCCATTCGTGCCTGCTGCCAGCCGATACCAGGAAGCGCCGTGATTCGGGGCGGTACCCCTCCTTCCTCACGGTCACTTCGAAAAGCCCCGGTTCAGGGACGGGAAAGTCCACAACCAGACGGCGGACATCCAGCCCCTCCAGTATCCGGGGCGGCTTTCCGACATAGCTCAACTCGACCGTCGCCGGCGCTGCATCCCAGTGGATATCCACCCTGCCGCAGCCGGGAGGGATCGGCGGCGGCTTGCGAGGAAAACTCAAGCGCCGGTGCTGGTCGCGATAGGCCAGAACGCCCTGAGAGGTAGGGGAAGGCGCGGCCATCAGTCGCCGCGGCTGGTTTTCCGCGGCAGCTTTCGTGATCTCCCGCGGGGCGGCCGTAGATCCCTCAGAGGTCGGCCGCGTGCGACCCCTAGCGGCGGAACGTTCCGGAGCGCGCGAAGGATCCAGCAGATGAGCCCGAACCATCCAGCGTCCTGAGTCAGTTGGACCGTCGCGTCCCACCCGCAGGGAGGCTGCGGCGCGCGGATCAGCCGCAACGTGGATCTCGAAGTCGCCGTTCACCCGTACGGGCGGGCTGATGGAAACCGTCTGCCAAAGCGCCCGTCCTGCGCCGATATTCCAAAGAGGCTTCTCCAGCTCCCTGAGAAGGTTTCCCTCACCGTCCTTTAATCTCACGAAAAACGAGTCTGCAGGGGAGCCGCCCTCGCCTCCTCGACACCCGTAAAACTGGAATGCGGTGAGGTCGGCCTCTGAGGGGGAGTGAAAGCGCACGGAGATTCCTGCTGTATCCACATCGGCGAGTTCCTCCATCTGGCCGCTATCGTGGGCGAGAATCTGACCTTGCGCGGAAGGCGCCACAAGAGCCAAAAGTACGGCAGACAGAACAATTCTCACGGTTAAGCACATCGAGATATCCCTCATTTGGACCGTTTCTCAGATGCCCGGTTTCGCAGGTCAATCGGCATTAGCCGGTTCAAAGACCCTCGTGATGACCTCACCGTATTTTCCCGGAACCTCTTCAGTTCCCTCGTTGTGCCGGACACGGAGAGCCCCCGCATTTCCGGCTAGCAGGACGATGGCCTCGCGTGAAGCGAAATGCACCGAATCACCGGTGCGCAGAGTGCCTTCATAGAGCACCCGTCCCCCAGACTGGATGCGCATCCAGCATGGGGCCTCGGCGCGAATGCGCAGCCGGACTCCGCTAACTGTGGCGTTGCTTTCGACATCCAACGGAGCGCAAGTTCCAGGCGGCGATTGCGGTGCCGGCTCCACTTGGGGTGAAGACGGCGCCACATTGAGCGCCGGCCGTAGCAAGACCGCTCCGACGACCACGGCAGCCGCTAACAGCGCGACCGCCACCAGGGGCACAGGTGTGCTCTTGCGGGAAAAGGAAGAGGCAACAGGGGAGCCTTCTGATTTGGGCTGGCTCTCAGGAAACATGGACGCCACCAGATCCTCTCCGTCCAGCCCCAGAAAGGCGGAGTATTCCCGCAGGAAGGCCCGGGCATACACGGCGCCCGGAAAGGCGTCCAGCCGCTCCTCTTCCAGCGCCTCAAGAAACTCCTTGCGGATCCGGGTCTGTCGTGCAATATCTTCAAGCGCAAGCTGCTTCTGCTCTCGTGCCTTCCGCAGCTTCTGGCCTGTGGAGATGCCTTCGTTCTGACCGACTTCCATATTGCCGCGGCTCCCCGAAGCCCAAAGGCGGATAGCAGTATCGCTCGCCCAGCTCCCTCGTTGGGCGATTTTCCTCTCACAGTCTCCTACAACGTCGCGTTTTTATGATGCCCCGCTCTCATGATCGCCAAACACCGGCTCACCAGGCACTCACTCCTGATCCGCCGCTGTCATCGCCTGTTCGACGGAAGCTTTGAACGCCGGAAACTCTCCCCGGCGGATGGCCTCGCGGGCTCGCCGGACCAGATCGTGGTAAAGCCAAAGGTTATGCATCGTTGCGAGCCGGGCTGCAAGGATCTCTTCCGCCTTGTAAAGATGACGCAGGTAAGCCGCGGAATACTTGCTGCACGTGGGGCAACAGCAATCCGGATCCACTGGCCCCAGATCGTCCGCAAAACGAGCGTTTTTCAGATTCAGCCGTCCTCTGGATGTATACACACTGCCGTTGCGGCCCAGTCGGGTCGGCAATACGCAGTCAAAGAGATCCACCCCCCGCTCGATGCCATTGAGGATATCCAGTGGAGTCCCCATGCCCATGAGATAACGAGGTTTGTCCACCGGCAACAGAGGAGCCGTCAACTCCACGATGCGGTAAGCCTCCGGCGGCGGTTCTCCCACGGACACACCACCGATGGCATAGCCGTCGAATCCGATATCGCAGATTTTTTCCGCACAGCGCCGGCGAAGGTCCTCGAACGGTCCACCCTGTACAATGCCAAACACCAGAGCAATCCCGTCGCGTGCCGCCGCAGAGCGCTCAGCCCAGGAAACCGTCAGGTCCACGGCCCTGGAAACCTCGGCATGCGGGGCCCCATAAGGAGGGCAGACGTCCAGAACCATGGCGATGTCCGATCCGATGGCGCGCTGTATGTCCAGCACCTTTTCCGGGGTGAAATGGTGAGGCGAGCCGTCAATGTAGCTGCGGATCATTACACCATCGTCCGAGATCTTGCGGATGGCGGACAGGCTAAAGACCTGATAGCCTCCGCTGTCCGTCAGCAACGCCCCTTGCCATTTCATCAGGCCACGCAACCCGCCGGCCTTACGCAGGACTTCCGTTCCCGGACGCAGGTAAAGGTGGTAGGTGTTCGCCAGGATGAGCCGGTAGCCAATGTCCCAGACCTCTTCCGTCGTCATGGCCTTCACTGTCCCCTGAGTGGCCACAGGCATGAAGGCAGGCGTCTCAATACGCCCGTGAGGGGTGCATAGCCAACCCGTACGCGCCAAGCAGGACGGGTCAACACGCTCGACTTCGAACGCCCGCCCGTCCTGCGAAAACCCGCCGTATTCAGCCTGGCAACTGTCTACTGCGATAGGAGCTCGCGGACCTCCTCGTTGTCCGGATCAATCACCAGGGCCTTGCGGAAAGCATCCCTTGCGGCGTCCTCATTGCCCATGGCTCTGCACGCGCGGCCCAGGTTGATGACGGCGGCCAGGAACACGGGGTTCTTCTGAAGTGCCGTCTTGAACTCATTCACCGCGTGCAGATGCTCTCCCTTCGCAAGGTGCACCTGTCCCATAACATTCCGCACGTCGGGGTAATCCGGGCTGAGACGCACCGCCTCTCTTGCAAAGTTCTCAGCCTCTGCAATGGCTCCCGCCTTCAGTTTCTCCCTGGCGGAGCGAAGCAGGTCCGCGAGTTCGTCCACGGATGTTTCAGCCATCGCCGCCAGGCTGGCGGCGGCGCCCTCATAATCACCCGCAGCATTCCGGTCCTGGGCATCCCGCAGCGCATTGGAGTCCAGGGCAGGTTCAATCTCCACGCTTTCCCGGGCCCGGCTCAGCGCGGTCTCGCGCTCTCCCTGGCGATAAAGTATAAGGGCCTCCAGCGCAATGGCACGCGCGTAGCGAGCATTAAGGGCGAGCGCCTGACGCACGGCTTTGAGTGCCTCCGGAAGCCGGTCCGTGGAGCACAGCACTCGCGCCAGCTGATAGTGCAAGTCCGGATAATGCGGATTGATCTGCAGGGCCTCCCTCAGGTGCTCCTCCGCGGCCGTCCACTGATGCCTTTGGATATGGCGCTCAGCAAGCTGCTGATGCGCCTGACCCAGATGAAAACGCGCCAGCTTCATCTGCCCGCGCGTGGCCCCCGCGGCTCCGCTTGCCACCTTGCCGAGCTCGATGATGGCCATTTCCAGCTGCCCCTGATCCAGATAGGACAGCCCCGCTTCATAGTGCGGATTGCCTACTACTCCCAGAACTTGCATATCAGCTCTCTCTGGCTCCCAAATCACCATCAGGCGCACGCTCTGGCGGCCGTTTCGGCCGGCAGTTGAGCGTGTCCGTTCTGTGCCTCACCCACGTTCTTCCACAAGCGAGGCGAGCGGCCGATACAATGATAGTCGAAGCCCAAACGCACCATGCGGGCCGGATCATAGAGGTTGCGGCCGTCGAAAAATACGGGCTGACGCATCAGGTCACGGATCTTCTCCAGCGCAAGGAACTTGAACTCGTTCCACTCTGTCACCAGCATCAGGGCGTCTGCGCCCTCCGCCACTTCATAGGCGTTCTTGCAGTAAGTTATCTGCGGGAAGATGGCCCGGCAGTTTTCCATTGCGATGGGATCGTATGCCTTAACCGACGCTCCCAGCGAAAGCAGACGCCCGATGACCTCGATGCTCTTGGCGTCCCGCATGTCGTCCGTGTTCGGCTTGAACGCCAGTCCCAGAATGCCGATCGTCCGGCCGGACACGCCGCCGAGCACGTCCACCAGCCTGTCCACGAACCGAATGGCTTGCTTCTCGTTGACCTCCATCACTGCGCCGAGCAGGTTGAAATCATACCCCAGCTTGGCCGCCGTGTGATACAGACAGCTGGCATCCTTCCCGAAGCAACTGCCGCCGTAACCCAGCCCGGCCTGGAGGAAGTCCGGTCCGATACGTCGGTCATAGCCCATGCCCTTCATCACCTGGACCACGTCCGCGCCGGCGCGCTCGCAGATGTTTGCTATGCTGTTGATGAATGAGATCTTTGTGGCAAGGAACGCATTGGAGGCGTATTTGATCATTTCCGCGGAATACACGTCGGTGATGATCATCGGGCGTTCAAGCGGAGCATACAGCTCCAGAATCTTCATCGCCACTGTCTGGGTGGGGGCCCCGATCACCACCCGGTCCGGGTAGAGCGTGTCATTGATGGCGGAGCCTTCCCGCAGGAACTCAGGATTGCTGACGACATCGAAATCCTGGCCGTTCTCGCGATGCTGCTCGATGATCCGCCGCACCAGGTCGCCCGTCCCGACCGGCACCGTGCTCTTGTTCACGATGACCTTGTAGCCGTTCAGACCCTTAGCGATGGTTTTCGCCACGGCCTCCACGCCGGACAGATCCGCCTGGCCGTCCTCTCTCGGGGGAGTTCCCACCGCTATGAAAACCACTTCGGAGCGTTTCACCGCTTCCACGATGTCGGTCGTGAACGACAGGCGGCCATCCTCCACGTTTCGGGACACCATCTCTTCCAGTCCCGGCTCATAGATGGGCATCTCGCCCCGTTTCAGCATCTCGATCTTGGATGCGTCTATATCCGCGCAAATGACGTCATTACCCAGGTCCGCAAAAACGGTACCGGTGACCAGTCCCACGTAGCCGGTCCCCACCACACAGATGTTCACGATAACGAACCCTCCAGCAAGTA
The DNA here is from genome assembly GCA_025998755.1 of Armatimonadota bacterium. NCBI lineage: Bacteria > Bacillati > Armatimonadota > Armatimonadota bacterium. The sequence continues at coordinate 876,333 of AP024674.1, read as the reverse complement.
AAAACCATCCGGCGCACTCCGCACATCCCCCCACGGAAGCGACGGAGCGCCGACAAACTTGATTATCGGCCTGCTTCAGGCGGAATCTTTACGCGGGAACAAGGGGTGGCGGTTCCTGAGAAGCTCTCTTGAGAAGGGAAGCAATGCGGACACCGGGAGCCGTCGGCATGCGCCTGCAACCAACGCAGACGGCTCCCGGAATACAAACAGGGCGGCACATGGCGGTGAGCAACCAGACGCCACCGCAGTCTCTTTCATTTACCGCCGATCTTGAACACCTTAGTGCCGCAGACAGCGCACTGCCCGGTCGTGGCGGGCTTGCCGTTTTTCATGGTCGTCTGGGTCGGGTTCTTGACCTCTTGCTTGCTTTTGCACTTGACGCAGTAGGCTTCCATGGGATCACCTCCTTCCTGTAAGAGTCGGGCGGCTTTCGCCATGCTCTGAGTTCGCGCTGAAGCCGCCTGACTCCTTCTCATTGTCTGGCCTGAATCCCAACCCCCCGGCTAGCCGGAGAGAACCGCGGCAGGTCTCGTTAGGCTCCTCCCGTCGGCATCCCCTGTTCCGTTTTCTGCATCACACTGCCGGCGCGCACCGTGCCGGACTCCGCGAAGCTGTGACCCGTCAACAGGCCAATCATGAACCAACCGATGGACAGGGATCCCAGGAAGAAAATGACATCGCCAGGAATCCTGAGCCACCGCAGTGTCTGGAGCAGGGGCACCTGCAGAAACTCCGGACTGCGGGCAAACCACAGACCTGTCTCCACCGCTGCCCAGGTTTGCAGCAATCCTATTGGTAGAATACTGAGCAGCACCATCAGCAGCAGCCCAATGTTCAATCCCCAGAACCCGAGCGCGATCGGTTTGTCCTTCCACGCGCGGCCAGGCATCAGACTTCGGACACAGAATAGCATCAGGCCGATCGCCAGCATGCCATAGACTCCGAACAGCGCCGTATGTCCGTGCACGGGTGTGGTGTTCAGCCCCTGCATGAAATACAGCGCGATGGGCGGGTTGATGAGGAATCCAAACAATCCCGCACCCACGAGATTCCAGAAGGCAACCGCGACGAAGAAGTAGATTGCCCAGCGGTATGTTCCGGCCCAATGCCGCACCCGGGAAAGGCGCAAATCCTTCCACGCCTCGAAGCCGATGAGCGCCAACGGGACAACTTCCAGAGCACTGAACACACTGCCGAAGGCGAGGATCACCGATGGCGTTCCGGAAAAGTAAAGATGGTGGAAGGTGCCGATAATCCCGCCTGACAGGAAGATGATTGTGGCAAAAAGCACCGCGGAAGTGGCTGTCGCAGCCCGGATCAGCCGCAATCTGGTGAACAGGAAGGCAATCGCCACAGTGGCGAAGACTTCGAAGAACCCTTCCACCCACAGATGCACCACCCACCAGCGCCAGTACTCGGCCATGGCGAGATGGGTGTTTTTCCAGATCCCCAGACCCGCAGCATAAAACAGCCCGATGGCGCCAGTGGAGACGACGAACAGCCCAAGAAGCGACCGGTGCTCACCGGGTTGGCGGAATGCAGGGGCTAACCCACGGACCATCAGCCAGACCCAGAGGGCAAGACCCACCAGCAGAAAGAGCTGCCAGAACCGCCCCAGGTCAACGTACTCGTAGCCCTGGTGGCCGAACCAGAACCACAGGTCTCCGGGCAAGAAACGCTTCACGGAAGCCCACTCTCCCAGTAGCGAGCCTGCCACGATCACCAGCAGCGCAACGAAGAGGAAGTTCACTCCTATCTTCTGAAAGCGCGGTTCTGCGCCGCCCACGGCTGGAGCCAGGTAGAGTCCGGTCGCCAGCCAGGCGGTGGCGATCCAGAAGATGCCAAGCTGCAGATGCCACGTGCGCGCCACGCTGTAAGGGAGGATATCATCGAGCTTGAAGCCGTAGAAACCCGTTCCCTCCACACCGTAATGGGCAACAATGACTCCCATTATCATCTGGAGCACGAATAACGCACCCACTACGAAGAAGTATTTCAGGGTGGCCCTCTGAGAAGGCGTGGGAGTAAAACCGAGCAAGGGGTCGTTCTCGGGAGCATCCGAATCTTCCCCACCCGGCTGCTGAGCGCCAAAATACCACACCATCGCGCCGATGCCGGCAAGAAGAACCACGAAGCTGATCACGCTCCAGACGATGTTGTCGCCGGTCGGACGATTGTCTATGAGAGGTTCGTGGGGCCAGTTCTGCGTATACGTCACGGGCAGGTCCGGCCGGTTCGTGGACGCGGCCCAGGATGTCCAGAAAAAGAACGCTCCCAGCGCGCGTAGCTCTCGCTGGTCTGTCAGGGCCCCTTTCGGGATGGCATACTCCGGTCTGCCATTGGAGAAGACATCGGCATAGTGTGCGAACGCCGCTTCGATGGCGCGCCCTCGGAGGGGATCCAGGGTGACATTCCCGGTCCCCGGGTCGTAAGTGTTCGTGCGGATAATCTCCTTGAGTCGTCCCTTCAGCGCCGCCTGCCTCTCGGCAGAGAGTGACTCGAAGTCTCTCGACCCCTCTTGCGCGGCCCAGGCGTTCAATATAAACACGAGTTCCCGGTGCAGAAAATCAGCGGTCCAGTCGGGAGCGACATACGATCCGTGCCCCCAGACGGAACCAACCTCCTGCCCCCCGATGGATTGCCAGACGTTCTGGCCGCGACGAATCTCCTCACCTGTCGTGATCAGCGTGCCGTCAGTTGTGCGCACTTCTCTGGGGATCGGTGGCTTCATGGAGTTGATCCGGAAGCCGAGTCCACCGAGAACGGCAAATGAGACGAGCACCACAAAGCCGAGAATGATCCACAGGTTTCTATATCCGTGCGTTGACATGCCCGGTTGCTCCTTTCTGAAGCTCCGCAGACTGCGGAAGCCGGTCAGGCGAACCGGCTCCAAGCAGTTTGCCTGCAGGTGTTGGTTTCGTCTCCCATTGTGCCGCTGTGCAAATGACACGCATTGACGTAGGTCAAGGATCCGTCGGAGAGTTCACCACCCCCGGGAACTTTTCGCCAGCATCAGTATTGATAGTAGTAGACTCATAAAGTATCGATTAGACATACTCAAATAGGGGTATCATGGGCAGGGAGCGGCACACGCCGGGTTGGCCCGGCCCACACTCGGCAGACTATAGCAAGGGAGAAGATTTCAGAAAATGAGACTTGACAGATTCACCATCAAATCCCAGGAGGCGCTGGCGGACGCCCAGACCCTGGCCCTGGAGCGGGGCAACCCGCGCATAGAGAACGAGCATTTGCTGGTCGCACTGGTGCGCCAGGAGCAGGGCGTGGCGCCTGCCATTCTGGGCAAGGTAGGCGTAAGGCCTCGGGAGGTGGAGGATGAAGCGCTCCGGGAGATCGCGCGGTTCCCCGTGGTGAGCGGGGCGCATCAGAGCACCCCCTCCCCTCAGCTCGGACAGACTTTGCAGGCCGCAGAGAAAGAGGCCGATGCGCTTCGCGATGACTACATCAGCACGGAGCATCTGCTGCTGGCTCTGGCGGAAGACACAAAAGGTGCCGCAGGACGCATTCTGCGGGAGCGCGGCCTGACGCGCGAGGCCATCCTCAGGGCTCTTGCCGACGTGCGCGGCGGCCAGAGGGTGACAGACCAGAACCCGGAAGAGAAGTTCCAGGCCCTGGAGAAATACGGGCGGGACCTGACCCAGGCGGCGCGCCAGGGCAAACTGGACCCGGTGATCGGCCGCGACGATGAGATCCGGCGCGTCATTCAGGTGCTGAGCCGGCGCACCAAGAACAACCCGGTACTGATCGGTGAACCGGGTGTGGGCAAGACCGCCATCGTTGAGGGCCTGGCTCAGCGCATCGTAGCCGGGGACGTCCCGGAAAGTCTAAAGAACAAGCGCGTGGTGGCGCTCGACATGGGCGCGCTGATCGCAGGGGCTAAATACCGGGGTGAGTTCGAGGACCGCCTGAAGGCAGTCCTGAAGGAGATCAGTGAGGCGCAGGGCGAGATCATCCTGTTTATCGATGAGATGCATACCATCGTGGGCGCAGGCGCGGCTGAAGGCGCGGTGGATGCTGCCAACCTGTTGAAACCGATGCTGGCGCGCGGGGAGCTCCGGTGCGTGGGCGCGACTACGCTGGATGAGTATCGCAAGCACGTGGAAAAGGATCCCGCCCTGGAGCGCAGGTTCCAGCCCATAATGGTCGGCGAGCCCAGCGTTGACGACACCATCGCCATACTGCGCGGATTGAAGGAGCGCTACGAGGTCCATCACGGCGTGCGGATTCAGGATTCCGCTCTGGTGGCGGCTGCAGTGCTGTCGCACCGCTACATTGCGGATCGCTTCCTGCCGGACAAGGCGATTGACCTGGTGGATGAGGCTGCCAGCCGTCTGCGCATCGAGATTGACAGCATGCCGCAGGAGATTGACGTCGTCGAGCGGCGCATCCGCCAGCTTGAAATTGAGCGGGAGGCCCTGAAAAAGGAGACGGACCGCGCCTCCGCGGAGCGGTTGGCCAAGCTTGAGGAGGAACTGGCGGACCTGCGCGAGCAGGCCAGCGCCATGAAAGCGCACTGGCAAGCGGAAAAGGAGATCATCACCGCCATCCGCCAGACCAAGCAGGAGATCGAGAACGCGCGGGCCGAGGAGCAGGCTGCGGAGCGCGAGGGAGATCTGGGCAAAGCCGCCGAGATCCGCTACGGACGCATGCTGGAGCTTCAGAAAAAGCTGGACCGCCTGAACGCCGAACTTGCTGAGCTTCAATCCACCCAGAAGATGCTGAAGGAAGAGGTGGATGAGGAGGACATCGCCGAGGTGGTCAGCAAATGGACCGGCATCCCGGTCAGCAAGCTGATGGAAGGTGAGCTCCAGAAACTGGTGCAGATGGAGAGCCGCCTGCGGCTGCGCGTCGTGGGGCAGGATCAAGCGTTGGAGGCGGTTTCGAACGCTGTGCGGCGCGCGCGTGCAGGGTTGCAGGACCCGAACCGGCCCATCGGGAGCTTCATGTTCCTGGGCCCGACGGGAGTCGGCAAGACGGAGCTCGCACGGGCGCTGGCCGAGTTCCTGTTCGACGATGAGCGCGCGATGACGCGGCTGGATATGAGCGAGTTCATGGAGAAACACTCCGTGGCGCGGCTCATCGGCGCTCCTCCAGGGTACGTGGGTTATGAGGAGGGCGGATACCTGACCGAGGCAGTACGGCGGCGCCCTTACAGCGTCATCCTCTTTGACGAGATAGAGAAGGCGCACCCGGACGTTTTCAACATCCTGTTGCAGATCCTGGATGACGGTCGTCTGACGGACGGTCAGGGCCGGACCGTGGATTTCAAGAACACGGTCATCATCATGACCAGCAACCTGGGAAGCGGCTGGCTGTCCGATCCGACCATCGGGCGCGAGGAAGCCGTCCGGCGGGTGATGGACGCCGTGCGCGAACACTTCCGGCCGGAGTTCCTGAACCGGATTGACGAGATGGTGGTGTTCAACACGCTGACCGGCGAACATATTCGGGCGATCGTGGAGATCCAGCTCGGCCATCTGCGGGAGCGCCTGGCGGCCCGCGGGCTGACCCTGGAGGTGACGGATGCGGCGAAAGAGCGCCTTGCGGCCGAAGGCTTCGATCCAGCCTACGGCGCACGCCCACTGAAGCGCGTCATTCAGAAGCGCCTTCAGGATCCGCTGGCCATCAAGGTGCTGCAGGGCGAGTTCCGCGAAGGCGACCGCGTCGTGGTGGACGTGGACGATTCCGGCGAGTTCACATTCACAGCCGTCGTGGAAGCCGAGGTCGTGGACGCCTGATCAAACGCACCGGTATTTCTGCCTGTGCCAGCGCGGCGAGGTCCGGAGCGGACCTCGCCGCCTCCCACGTACGGGGGCACGCAAACACTCGCCAAGCAGGATGACACAGACTCTGCGGGCAAGTGTTCCTCCGGCTACACAGCCAGCGGAGGGCGAGAATGGATTCGGCAGAGCGATACAACCGGGGACTGAAGAAGCTGGATGAGATTCACGCAGGACTGGGCAAACAGGTAATGGAGCGCCTCAAGGAGGTTTGCCCCGACTTTGAGCGCCTGACGACAGAGTTCGCATACGGAGACATCTACAGCAGGCCAGCGGTAGACCTGCGCACCCGTCAACTGTGCACCATCGCGGCCCTCACAGCCCTGGGCAACGGCGCGCCGCAACTCAAGGCGCACATCAACGGGGCCCTGAATCTCGGAATCTCCAGGCAGGAGATCGTGGAGGTCATCATCCAAATGGCTCTCTACGGAGGGTTTCACTGCGCCCAGAATGCGCTTTTCCTCGCAGCGGAAGTCTTTCAGGAGAGACAAAGGTGAGACCCAAGGACCGCGTGTTGCTGGCAATCAACCACGAGGAGCCGGACCGGGCGCCCATTCAAATCTATGTTACACCGGAGATAGACGAAGCCCTGCGGCAGCATTTCGCACCGCTACGCTATCTCGAAGCGTTCGAGGTGGACTTCCGGAGTGTGGCTCCCCACCCTCTGAAGCCTCCGCGCATGCCGGAGCCAGGCAGCCGAATCGATTACTACGATGAATGGGGCGTGGGATATGAGATGGTCCCGAACAATGCGGGCGGCCTGTATCCGGAGGCGAGAGACCTCGCCCTGGCCCGGCTGGAGACGATGGACGACGTGGAGCGCTACCCCTGGCCGGACCCCGATGACTACAACTACAGCGTCATTTCCGCCCAGATTGACGCAGTGGAAGAGTTCGCGGTCTGCCTGGGAAATGCAGGGATCCCTGATATCATCAACGGCGTGGGCAGAGGACGGGGGATGGAGCAGGTTTTGACGGACATCATTACCGAGGACGAGGTTGGAGTCGCCATCATTGACCGGAGAGTAGACTTCTACTACGAATATTGCCGGCGCTCTCTGGAGGCGGGAGAAGGCCGGATAGATATTCTGTGCCTGGGCGAGGATCTGGGATCGCAGAAAGGACCCACAATGAGCCCGGCCATGTTCGACTCGTTTTTCCGTCCCCGGCTGCAAAGGTTCTTCGACCTGGGACACCAGTATGGCTGCCGCGTGATGATGCACTCGTGCGGCTCCACACGAATGCTCCAGCCACGCCTGATCGAAATGGGACTGGATATACTGGACGCGGTGCAGCCCGAACCGGAAGGTATGGATCCGGAGAAACTCAAACGGGAGTTCGGAGACCGCCTGACCTTCTGCGGAATGATCAGCACCCAGCAGACTCTTCCTCACGGAACGGTGGAGCAGTGCCGCGCTGAGGCGCGCCATCGGCTGGACGTCATAGGAAAGGGTGGAGGCTACATATTTGCGCCCGCCCACGCCATTCAGCCGGACACGCCACTGGAAAATGTTCTGGCCATCTACGAGGAAGCTACGGGAAAACGGTTCCTGATGTAGTCTTTCGGCACTGCCGAGTAGGACATTCCCGGCCAAACAGATGGCGGGATTACACGGGTCGCTCCAGCAGATCCGTCTCTACCACGGGCAGCTCCGTTCCAGGCCGCACGCGCCAGGTGCGAATCTGGCTCGGTTCGAAATCGGACCTCCACGATAGCCCCAGCATCGGGAGAATGAACTCCACATCGGTCGCCCGCAGGCCGCACGTCTCGTATGCTCGCACGATCACACCCTCCCCGTCATCCGCCTGTTTCACCACAGAAACGCTGACACCGGGATGCTCTGCTACGACAAAAGATGCACTCTGGGGCAGATAACCGGAGTGCGAATACTCGTTCACATACACAGGAGCAACGTTCAACTCCCAGGCCCTTCGGTGGACTGCGGCCTCGCGCCAGTCGCCAGCGTGGGGGACCAGCCGCAGCACAATCTCGTGCTCCCCGAGGTCCATGAAGCGGTATATCCTGGCAGGATCCAGCGTTACAGGGTCGTGATGAGCGTAGGCCGGAGTTCGGAGAAGCGTGAGACGCAGCTCTGAGCCGCGGCAGTCGAAACCGTACTTGGAATCGTTCAGGAGAGCCAAACCGGCCCGCGCCCTCCCAGTTCCGCCGGACACGTCAACCCATTTCTGACACGGGTGCTCCTCACCGTCCGCCGGCCACTCCGAGAAGCCGTAAGGGCATTCGGCAGTTACAGATGGAGTGTCCAATGCCAGCGGATAGGCGAGTTTGAGCACGCGGCGTGGCTGTCGCCAGTCCATTAGGATGCGGCACTCCACGAAGTCAAGGTCGCGATACAGCAGGATGCGCTGCGTGGCGCAGCACTCATGCCAGCGTGACCGGATGCGCAGAGCGGCTCGCACGGGTCCATTTTCTTCCAGGCACACGGAGGCATCCCGGAACGCTCCAACCTCCTCCGTGAAAGCCGCTATATCGTGGCTCCACGTATCGCCGGGGTCGTTGAGGACCACCAGGCGATGACCGGGAGCGGCAAGCAACTCCCTGCCCGATCGCCTGTCCAGCAGCGAGACCATTTCGCCCGTCGCAGAGTCGAACTCCACGCGCAGGAACCGGTTCTGCAGCCAGGTGTCACCGGCGGAAAGCTCACCATCGGCCGCCGCCGCAGCGATATCATCGTCCTTCTGGCGGAACAGCGCATAGCCGGCCGAGGGTAGATCCGCAACAAAGACGAGGCGGCGCTGTTTGTCCACCGTCGCCTCCGGCTGAACGGTCTGCGCCGCCAGCGGCTGGCCGTCCGCACTGGTGATCTGATTACCTGTCGCGGGCTCCACCTCCACAGGAACCCGGACTGACCAGGGCAGAGGGTTGAACACAACGAGCGCCTGTCCGTCTCCCCGTGTATCCACCTGACGGGCGATGGACTGAGCAGCGAAGTGCACTTCACGCGAAGCGTCTGCAATCACTTTGCCCAGTTCGTGACTCGCGTCCTCGCACGCCTCCCTGAGGCTGGTCCCCGCCAGGATGTCATGGAACTGGTTGAACAGCAGCGTTCTCCAGGCATGCCGCAGGACATCCGCCGGCCAGGGACGCCCCGCACTTGTCAACGCCAACGTAGCCAGAGTCTCCGCCTGATAAAGCAGGTTCTCTGCCCTGCGATGCAGCGTCTTGATCCGGGAATGCGCACTGTAGCAGCCACGCGCATGGTGCTGGAGATCGTCCCGCACCACGGGTATATCCACCCCCTTCTGGATGTCGCGGCTGAGGGAAGAAAAATACTCTCGCAAGCTGCTCAGACGCACTGGGGGCATTGCAGGATCGGAGGCAATCCGCTGAAGGGAGTGCAGGTTGGCTATGGTGGGGCCGCCTCCGTGATTGCCCACTCCGTAGAAAACGGTATAGTCCCGGACGCATGAAGGCCTTGCCTCATGGTTGATCCGGACATGTTCGTCCATTTCGTCGAACCAGGTGCAGTAGGCCCGGGTAATGCGTGAAGCCAGCACCCGGGTCCCGTCCGGCCCCTCCCACCAGAAAACGTTCTCCGGAAGATCCTTCTCCTGCGGCATCGGGCGCATAAAGACATAGCTGTCCAGCCCCGCACCTTTGAGGATCTGCGGAAGCGTCCGCGGGTGTCCGAAGGAGTCCGGATTATAGCCGGTGCGTGCCATTACCCCCAGATGCTCCCGGAACCACGTTTGCCCGTGCAGGGCCTGCCGGACGAGCGACTCACCGGAAGGAACGTTCAGATCCGGCTCCACCCACCACCCTCCGACGATCTCCCATCGCCCCTCGCGGATGCGCTGGCGGATCTCGTCCAGCATCTCCGGGTCAACCTGCTGGAGCAGATCGTAGAACGCTGCGGATGAGGAGGTGAAGACAAACTCCGGGAACTCGTTCATCCGGTCCAGCGCCGAGCGGAATGTCGCCCGGATGGCCTCAAGTCCTTCGTTCCACCGCCACAACCAGACCGGGTCTATATGGGCATTACCGATCGCGTGAAGCACCCCGTCATCGGGGCGGCGGCAAGCGTCACCTTGCATAGGGCATCCAGACCACCATATGGCTCACTCCGCGGTTAGCCCAAGCATAATACGGGATCAGGGTCACGTCCACGTCTCTCCACTGACTCTCGAAGCTCTTCAGCGGCCGGTACAGCGGACCGCGAGACGCATCCGGGGAAACGTCGCGGCCCTTCGCCCGCAGGGTGACAACCCCTTCAAGCAGATCCCCGCGGAACTCCGCCTTGATGGCAGGACGACCCTTCAGTTCAAGGTCCCGCAGATTCACTGCCGGGTTGTCCACGCTTTCCGCGCAGAACACCAGGGGGCCACGCTGGACGGCCACACTTCCCAGGTTGCATCGCACGCGAGGGTCGGACTCCATTAGCTGGACGGGCATCCGCATCTCCAGCGCAACCCGGTCCCCCGGCTGCCACCGGCGCCGGATCTCCAGGTACCCGCCACGCACCTTTCCTTCAAACGATTGACCGTTGACCTTAGCGGAATATGCCTGGCACCAGGCGGGCACCCGCAGGAACAGCGAGAAGGTAGCGGCTTCGGCCGGGTCAACTGTAAGATTCACCCTCCCATCCCACGGATAACGGGTCTGTTGACGCAAGACCACTGCCGTTCCGCCATCAAGCGTCCAGTTTAGCCGCGATGCGTCGTAAAGATGAACCCAGATGCCCTCTTTGCTCCGGCCGTACATGTAGCCGGGAACAGCTGCCAGAGTGCGCACCATATTCGTGGGGCAGCAGGTGCATCCGAACCACGGCTGGCGCTGATGCTCCCGGAAACAGGCCAGGGGATTCACATAGAACCAGTGCGTTGTGTCGAGCGACACACCGGCCAGCACGTTGTTGTAAAGAGCGCGCTCCATCATGTCCGCGTAGCGCGCATCGCCGGTCAGCCCCAGCATCCGCACATTCCACATTGCGTTTGCAATGGCCGCGCAGGTCTCGGAATAGGCCCACTCGTTCGGAAGCTCGTAGCGCTCGCCTATCGCCTCTCCGGCATACCGGGCTCCCAGCCCACCCGTGATGTAGACCCGGCCGGATGCGGTGTCTTCCCACAGATCCTGCAGCGCCCTCCACGCGTCGCGATCACCCGTCTCTGCATACCAGTCGGCCACTCCGGCCATCAGATAGGCAAATCGCACGGCATGGCCGCTGATCTGGCCGGCTCTTCCGAGCGCCTGCTGCTTCAAAAAGAACCCCCCCAGGTCCAGGTAATCCCTCTTGCCGGTGATGCGGTACAGTTCCACCAGCGCCATTTCGACCTCAGGATGACCGTCCGGCTGCTCGATCTTGCCCGGACCGAACGCAGAGGTCAGGTAATCCGCGAAGCGTATGGCAACGTCAAGGAACTTGCGGCTTCCGGTGGCGCGGTAGTGAGCAATCGCAGCCTGGAACATGTGCCCCGCGCAGTAGAGCTCGTGCTCCACGGGCAGATTGCGGAATCTTTGACCAGAAAGTTCACCCACAAAGAATGTGTTGAGATACCCGTCCGGCTGCTGCGCGGACGCGACATCGTCAATCACGCTCTCCAGCAACTCACGAAGCTGCGGATCATCCGAGGACTCCAGGGCAGTCGCGGCGCCTTCCATCCATTTATACAGGTCCGAATCCCGGAAGACGGGACCCTTCAGATCCCCCTTGCTGCGGCTGCCGACCACGCGGAAGTTCTCGACCACGCCGTGATCCTCAAGTTGACGGTACAGAGCAGGGATCCCCAGAGTCCTGTTGGCGTCCATCCACCTCCTCCAGAACCCGCCTTCCATCGTGACGCAACCGATGGGAGCCGGAGTTACCTTTACTCGCTGGCTGTCGCACGTGGCGATGACGCCAAGGGATCCGTGTTCGATCAATGCGCTCTCCTCCCCGGGTGATACCGTCGAGGCAATTGACAGGGAAACCATCAGGACGGCCGCAGTTCCGGCGGACAAGCGGCAAGAAATAGGCAACCTCATCCCCCAAACCACTCAGAGCCTGCGGCGTGACACTCGCAGGCTGCACCCTGGCTCTTCTTTTCGACACCCCGGAGCCCATCTTCCTGCCGTGCCAGCAGGGTTTTCAGGCGTATCTCAACCACCGGCGGTGCGGGACAGCATCATCCGGGCTTCGTCAGCCAGCGCGCCGTATGGAGCGCGGCTGAGGAGGGCGTCAAGATACATCCTTGCGGCCTTCGGATCCTTCCACTGCTCCGGATACAGGCGGGCAAGGCGAAGGAGCGCCGTCTCGCATTCTGGAGCCGGCGGATCCACATTCAGCAGAAGCGGTTGTCACTTGCCAAGCGGTGACACCCGCAGGAAGACTGTCGCCGCGGCTATCTTGGCATTCGCCGTGAGATCTGCTTTGCCCAGGAGCGCCGGGAGTGACGAGGCGACTTCTTGCTCGCGCGGCAGGCACTTCTGCCAGAGGCGCGGCACATCTCCCGTTACAAAAGAACCGTAATCGGAGAAGATTGGCGCTCCTTGCGTCCGTGCGTTCCTAAAGAGAGGTCCAGCCGGGCTGGATCTCCACGAATAGCTGACGGATACCCCGCCTCACAAGAAATACCACGCTGGAGGCGCGGGAGTCCCGCGCCTTCTCTAGAGCCTGCCGGAGTTCCTCCACATCCTTTACGGCAGCATCGCCCACGCGCGTGATGATATCTCCTACCGCCAGGCGGGCCACGGCCGCCCAGCCACCCTCCGTGACCGACTCCACCACCACGCCCTCCACCGGCTTCTCTCCGCCGGACAGAGTGCGGGGTCTGTCGCCGAACGTGATGTTGCGAGCCGTGAACTCGAAATCCTCGCTGCGGTAGCGCTTCATCTCCCGCGGAAGTTTGGGTGACGCTTCAAGCTCCACAGCGAGCTTCATCGGTTGGCCTTCCCGCAGCACAGTGACCTCGGCGGTGGACCCGATCGGCTTCTGGCGCACCAGCGCCGCGAGCATCTCGAAGTCCTGAGGCTGGGATGCCTCGACGGGCTCCCCGTCCAGCGCAGTAATGATATCTCCCACCTTGAGTCCTGCTTTCTCGGCGGACCTGCCCTTGAAGACCTCGGTAACGCGGAAGCCTTTGACACCGGGTAGCCCGAGCGCCTGAGCCACATCCGCGGTCAGCACTTGAGTAGCCACCGGCAGCCAAGCCTTGGCGGCCTCCAGTCCAGGATCCCGCAGCGGATCCTGCCCCACCCTGACGACCGTCACATAGCGCTCCGTCTTGCGTTCGAACTCCACCAGAGCCGAAACGCGTCCTTCTTTCCCCCTTAGCAGCGATTCCGTGGACCGCAACAGATCAGCCACCGACCGTACCGGCTCTCCACCAACCGCGACGATGATGTCGCCTGCGCGCAGAGGCGGTTTTCCCTCGTCGGCGGGGCCGCCGCTCGCGACAGTGGCCACATACACGCCATCCCGGCTTTCGCGTTGCAGCTCCCGGGCCATCACCAAAGAGATGTCGCGCACTGTCATTCCCCAGTCGCGTAACTCCCGTTGCCGCGGTTGCGCCTTCTCCCGCTCTACAGGGACAACCTCAACCGTCTGCTGTTGTCCGTCCCGCAAAAGCACGAACTGCGCTGCTTCGCCGACCGGAAGCGCCGCAAGCCTCTGGTTGAACAGCGGGACCTCCTCGCCGAAGCGCACCGAGACGCTCTCCCCATTCAGCCTCAGAATGATGTCACCGGACCGTATACCTGCCTGTTCCGCCGGCGAGCCCTCGATAACGCCGGCTACCAGCGCTCCGTCCTTCACGGGAGAGCTTTTGAGCAGGGGCTGCACATCCAACCCCAGCCAACTCCGGCGAACCGCCCCTCGCTCGATCAACTCCGCCGCCACGGAGCGCGCCAGATTAGAGGGAATGGCGCCGGAAAGGCCCACCTCCACTTCATTGATCCCGATGATCTCGCCGTCCAGATTCACCAACGGACCACCCGAGTTTCCACCCCGGATGAGCGCGTCGTGACCGATCCAGCGCACCATAGACCCCACGTCCTCGCCTTCCAGCGTCAGCCTGTTGAAAGGCCACCAGAAATCTGGCAGGATCATCTGAGTGTTGCTGACGATGCCGGATGTGACGGACTGCGAAAGCGCCACCGGACTGCCCATAGCCAGCACATCGTCCCCCACCCGGACTTTTGACGAGTCGCCGAACACAGCCACCGGAAACTTCTGACCCGGCCGACCCTTCAGGCGAATGACAGCTATATCCGCAAGCGGGTCCGTCCCCACGAGATCAGCTTCCATTTCCGTCTTGTCGGCAAGGGTGACGAACAGAACCTTTGCGTCTCCGGCGACGTGATGATTGGTGATGGCATAGCCATCCTCCCGGATGATAACCCCGCTCCCGGCGGACTCGGTCTTTACCTCACGGCCATCGCGGAACTCCGAAGCCACCACGCGAATTCGGATCAGCGCGGGAAGAACACGGGCGATAGCGGCCTGCACTCTGGCGGGATCCGGCTCTGCCCTCCCTGGGGATGACGCCAAGACAAAAGTCAGAAGCAAAAAAACCGCCGCAGCGAAAGCAGCCGGCCGGCGGACGGACGGGACAACAACAACGGAGCTCATCTTCGGACCTCTCCCCACCAGAATCGTTTCACGCCCACGATGTGCAATCAGGCCTTCATCCCGAAGCGCGGATTCCCTCGTCGCGAATCTGTTCGCTGGCTCAGAATGTTCCTCCTGCCGCGGACCTGCCGGTTCCATTTTCAGCGTGTAGAGGGATGAAGGATTCGCGGTGAGCTCTCCACAATCATGCTCGGAGGCTGCATCTTCAGCCCCGGGGAAATGCCATGCACCAGGAAGGCAGGATGCGATGAGAGAGATGAAGTGCGACATTCTTGTGGCCGGAGCGAGCCTTGGGGGGGTGGCCGCCGCTCTCGCCGCCGCTGATGCCGGATGCTCCGTGATTCTCACGGAAGAGTGTGAGTGGGTCGGCGGACAGCTCACCGCACAGGCAGTGTCTTGCCCGGATGAAAATCCGTGGATCGAGACTTTTGGCTGCACGCTGACTTACCAGCAACTCAGGGCAGGCATTCGCGAATACTACCGCCGCCACTTTCCGATAAAGCCCCGCATTGCAGCGGACCCGCTCTTCAATCCCGGAAACGGATGGGTGAGCCGCCTGTGCCACGAGCCCCGCGTCTCGCTCGCCGTGCTGCAGCAGATGCTCGCGCCGCACATCACTGCCGGCCGCATCCGACTGTACACCCGCTACGCGCCGGAATCCGCTGAGGTAGATGGCGACACCGTCAAAGCGGTAAGTTTCCGCAGCCTCAACGGCGGCCCTGGCATCACCGTTGAGCCCATCTTCGTCATAGACGCCACGGAGACCGGTGAGCTGCTCCCACTGACCGGCACGGAGTACGTCTGTGGCGCCGAGTCGCAGGAGGACACGGGCGAACCTCATGCCGTCTCAGGACCTGCGCGGCCGGGCGATGTGCAATCCTTCACCTGGTGCTTCCTGATGGACTACCGGGAAGGCGAAGACCATACGATCGAACGGCCAGAAGGTTATGAAGAGTTCCGGGACACCCAGCCGCTCCAGTGGACGCAGGTCCACCCTGTCACGCGGGAACCACGCCACTTCATCCTGTGGCACGCTCCGGGCTGGGAGGGGGTGCCTCTGTGGACCTACCGGCGCGTGCTGGACAGGGCCCAGTTTTCGGAGGGATCCTTCCCCTCGGATGTGACGCTGGTCAACTGGCCCCAGAACGACTACCGCGGAAACTTCATAGACAAGCCGCATGACGAAAAGATGCGCATCCTTGAAGCCGGCAAAAGGCTTAGCCTGAGCCTCCTGTATTGGCTACAGACAGAAGCTCCCCGCCCGGACGGTGGTGCCGGATTCCCAGGGCTGCGCCTCAGACCCGACCTCGCCGGCACTCACGACGGGCTGGCTCAGTATCCGTACATTCGTGAGTCCCGGCGTATACTGCCGATGTTCCGGGTGCTGGAGCAGCACATCGCTCAGGAGTCGCGGAAGACCCAGTATGCGGAGCCTTTTCAGGACTCGGTAGGGATCGGTCTTTACCGGATAGACCTCCACCCCTCCGCAGAAACCGGGGAATTCGTGGACCTGGCCTGTTGCCCGTTCCAGATCCCGCTGGGTGCGCTGATTCCGCGAAGGATGCGCAACCTTCTGGCGGGCTGCAAGAACATTGGCACCACGCACATCACCAACGGCGCCTATAGGCTTCATCCGGTGGAATGGAACATCGGCGAAGCCGCCGGAGTGACGGCGTCTTACTGCGTGTTCGGCGGAGTACCGGCACAGGCGGCCCGTGAGAATCCGGAGCGTCTGGCGCGCATTCAGTCTTTGCTGAAAGCCCGCGGCGTCCCCCTGGAGTGGCCGGAGGCTCACCCGGTCTGAGACCGGCCCTACTCTCTCCCGCTGGCGTTAAGGTCTTCCGGCAGGATGAGATAGACGGTGCCGAGCGAGCTCCACCACGCCTCCAGCAGGCGGTCGCGCGGGTAGGTGCGGCGAACGCGCTCGCCCTTGGTGAGATCCGCGTACGGGTCGTTTACCACAGGGTTGCCTTTTTCGTCGAAGCCCACGCACACGATGAGGTGCCCACCGCCACTCTCGCCCCGGCCGTGGAGCACATTGTTAGAGATGCTCAGGACAACCGGCACTCCCTGCCGGACCCATTTCTCCACGTCAGCAAAACCGCTCAGCCGGGCGCACACAGCGTAGATCCCGGGGAACGAACCGGCAAAGGCGGTGTTGAACGTCCAGTTGCCCGTGCCGCCCCATCGAAGGTCGTGAATGGCCGCGGCGGCTTTCCTCACGTCGGTCTTCCAGAGCGCGTTGTCCCGTTCTGCCGCCCAGTAGTTCAACACCATGGCCACCGACGTCGGACTGCACCATACGTTGCCACGAGGTGGATAGGATAGCTGGGAAATCTCGGGGACATCCAGCACAACTGCCCCGCTGGACGAGCGAGTGGATTCCTCCCTGGGCGATGCCCCACTACGCGACAGACTGCAGGCTACGCGGCGCAGGACGGGACTCTTCTCCGGGTCGCGGGCACAGAGGATGACCCGCAGCTGCACGGCCGACGCGGGCGAAGTCAGCAGCAAAATATCCGTATCCACACGCCCGTCAGCGTCTTTCTGAGGCTCGGGACTGGTGCGGGGGAAAAGGCGGTCGTCTCCGGTCCACCAGCCCAGGTTGAACCACTTCGTCCATCGCTCTTTCAGCCTGGCCCGGGCCTCTATGACCAGCCAGCTCCCTTCCGGACATGCAGCGTTCCACGACACGATGACCTGGTCGAACGGCTCAGTCGCGGGAATCTCCGGAGACGTGACCCGCCCGCGCGCATGCCGGATACCCGCAGACGGCCCCGCGGAAAACACCGAGGACACCGGCCGGTCAGGCATTAGTGAAATGGCCTTCGCTCCCGCATCGAACGAACATCCCTCAAGCGACCAGGAGGCGAACTCCTCCCCTTCAAAGACCTTTAGAGCGGCGCTACACACGGGCGTATCTGCGGTGGACACGGCTACCATGACCCCCAGGACGAATGCCAGCAAAGGGCTGTTCAGCTTGACTTGGCCCATTCTGTCCCTATAATAAAGCAGGGCGTCCGGACGGCGCTACCGCGCAGCGAAGGGGCACCGCGCTTTTGGGGAGGGTGATCGGCGTGTCGAAGGGCAGAAAGATTTTCTACGGCGTCTGGGCGGGGATTACCGTTCTGCTTCTGCTGTTCGGCTGGATACAGACAAACCGCCTGACGAGCATTTCCACCGAGCGGGACCGCATCCGCGCCGAAACCGTAGCCGCCCTTCTCTCGGAGGCACAGTCCATTCTGGACGAGGCCGCGGATCAGACGGGCAGCCTGAATCTGGGGAACGCGCAGGCGGGCATCGCGTCGGCTGCATCTCTGCTGAAAGCGGCGGAGCGGATAGCCACCCGGGATATGTCCACGGCCATTGCGGAGCGGATAAAGACTCTGGAGGAGATCCGGTCCGCAGTGCTGCAGGGCGACACCGCCAAGACGGCTGCCGGAGACCTGAAGCGAGAGGCATCCCTGCTGCGCGAGTTGCTGAAATGAAACCTGCTCGCCTGTGCCGAGGCGAGGGGCAACCTGGAGAACAGATTTGACCCAACCTTATGACGGCGATGTTGAGGGTATCGCCCGGCTCACATTTGAGCGTTACCAGCGCCACGTCAACCCTGGCATCGCCAGCCTGCTGAAGTTCAGCGGATTCGAGTATCCCGAATGGGACGCCGAGGGCTGCTTTATCCGGGATATCGCCGGAAACGAGTATATCGACTGTGTCGGCGGCTACGGCGTCTTCAGCCTGGGACACAGGCACCCAGAGGTCGTCAGAGCGGTCCGGGAACAGATGGACCGCCTGACGCTGAAGACCCACTACTTCCTGAGCATCGGTCTTGGCCAGGTATGCGAGATGCTGGCCGAGATCAGCCCGGAAGGGCTCGATTACGCGTTTCTGTGCAACTCGGGGACCGAGGCCGTCGAGGGAGCGCTCAAGGCGGCCCGTATCCACACGGGACGCCCAGGTATCGTCGGCACGCTGAATGGTTACCACGGCAAGACCTTCGGCGCCCTGTCAGCATCCGGCCGGGAAATCTACCGCAAGCCTTTCGAGCCTCTGCTGCAAGGTTTCACGCTCGTACCGTTCGGGGACGCGGATGCTGTTCAACGCGTTGTCGGCCCGGAGACGGCAGCGGTGATTGTGGAGGTGGTGCAGGGCGAAGGAGGCGTGAATGTCGCACCGCCCGGCTACCTCACGCGGCTCCGGGAGATCACTCGCGAGGCCGGGGCGCTGCTGATTGTTGACGAAGTAAGGACCGGACTCGGCCGCACTGGGCGTATGTTCGCCTGCGAGCACGAAGGAGTCCGCCCGGACCTGCTGACCATGGCGAAGGCTCTTGGAGGCGGCGTCATGCCAGTGGGGGCTTTTCTGGGAACTGCGGAGATCTGGCAGACTCTCTTCTCCGAGAACCCGTATCTCCATACATCCACCTTTGGAGGCAACCCCCTGGCCTGCGCGGCAGCCATCGCCGCCATTGAGACCACGCGCCGGCTGGATCTTCCCCGCCGGTCCGCGGAACTGGGGGAATACCTGCTGCAGAGGCTCAAGGAGGTGGCGGCACGCCATCCGCAGATGATACGCGAGGTGCGGGGTCTCGGACTTCTGGCCGGCGTGGAGTTCCACTCAGAAGACGTGGCCAAGCTGGTGATCGCGGCCTGCGCCTCCGAGAAACTGCTGGTGGCCTACAGTCTGAACAATCCTCTGGTCATCCGCATCGAGCCGCCGCTCATCATCGAGAAGTATCTGCTCGACCGCGCACTGGAGATCCTGGAGCAGGCCATCGAGGGCACAGCCGCGCTGCTGGAAAGCGTGGGCACGCTTTCCGTCTGAAGTATTCCCTCAGGAGCCCGGCGCCCTGCGGGGTGCGTCTTCGGCGGAAAGCGTCTCTATGGCTTTCCGGAGTGCGGCCACCAGCTCCCGGTTGGGAGCGGGGCTTTGCAGCTCAAGCACCACGGCGCGTCGGTACGCCTCGATTGCGCCCTGCCGGTCGCCTTTGCGCACCAGCAGACGCCCCAAGTTCTGGTGCGGCTGCGACGACTCAGGCGCAAGTTCCGCGGCGCGCCGGTAGCTCCTCTCGGCGGCGTCCAATTTGTTCTCTTGCTCTTCCAGCAGACCCAGCTCGTTGTGGACCGCCGGATTGCGCGGGTCAAGCTGGCCCGCGCGGGTCAGGAGCTTGCGGGCCTCCTCCAACCGGTTTTCCCGCAGCGCAATACGGCCCAGGTTGTAGGTGGCCAGAGCATTGTTCGGGTCCAGCGCCAGGGCGCTTCTGTATGACTGCGCGGCTTTGTCCCGTTTATCCAGGGCAAAGTAAGCGCCGCCCAACTTGATAAGCGCGTCCACGGACTTAGGCTCCGCCTGAACCACTTTCTCGAACGCCTCCCGGGCAAGATCGAACTGCCTGCCCCGAAGACGCATGTCGCCGATCGCTTTCCACGCCTCGGTTTCGGTCATCTTGCCACTTGAGACCAGGTCTTCCACCATCATCTGGTTCCGGTAGACGATGCTGAGACTCTTCAGCACGCCGTCCTCCAGAGTAAACGCGACATTCGAGGCGCTGTAGGCGACGGTCTTGAGCGGAGAATCCGTGCGCTCGATGGAACGGTCCGGCTCGCCGAACTTCGCCAGAATCTCCTTCTCCGTGGCGCCAAGTCCGATGCCCTGCACGGAGAACTTTGCCGCCTCGGGGCACGGATCGCCATTGATGGTCACCTGAACCACCCGTGCGTGCATCGGCGCGATCTTACCCACCAGCAACACAAGACGGGCTGAGTCGCAGACTCTGTACGTGATGCCTCCCGCTGGCGCCACCTCCTGAGGCAACTCGAAGTCGCTGGACGTCTCGGCCGGCTCGCCCATTAGAGCGGTCACCTCGCTGCCGGTCGCGCCCAGCTTAATGCCGCCCAGTTCCCGCAGGACGGGAGGGGCGGCCAGAGTGGGCGAGGCCACTATCACGGCTGCCCAGCAGGCCAATCCGATAAAGAAAGACCGCAGCCCTTTATTCAGCTGCCCGGTAAAGACGGACACAGATGGAGCCTCCTGCTCTATGCGGATTATCTACCCCGTGTTATGAGACCCAGTCAGGTCGTGGCCGGTTTTCCCCCTCAAGCCGCACCTTCCGGCATTATACACAACCCCAGTGACTTGCCATCCGCCCCACCCTAAAGAGCCCAGACGCGCTTCCGATAATCTTGATACACCGGCGCACCCCGGGAAGGGGGCGTCAACCTGAGGAGCACAAACAGGAGCCGTTCCATGTCCAACAACGACGCACAGGTGGACCAGAAAGAGGAACAGCTGGTCGTCTTCGACCTTTCCGGGGAACTGTTCGCCATCAGTATCGAGCGGATCAACACCATCATCCGGATGGAGACCATTACCAAGGTCCCCGGATGCGAGCATTTTGTGGAGGGCGTGATCAACCTGCGCGGCAGCATTCTGCCAGTCATAGACCCTCGAAAGAAGTTCGGGCTGCCCTTGAAGGAAGCCGATAGAGCCTCCCGCATCGTGGTGGTGGAGAGCGCGTCCCGGATGGTGGGATTGATCGTGGACGCGGTCACGGAGACCGTCCGGCTGTCTGCGAAAGACATCGAGCCGCCTTCCGAGACGATCGTCTCGTCCAGCGCGCGGTATGTTCGCGGCATCGGCAAAGCAGGGGACAAGCTTCTTGTCCTGCTGGACCTAGACCAGCTTCTGGACCAGGGCGAGATGCTGGACGCGGCAGTCCTTGGAGCCAGCGAGCCCGTGGCCGCATGAGCACAGCTTGCATCATCCTCCCACACCCGAGACGGCCTTCGTCGATCGACGGAGGCCGTCTTAGCACATGTTCCGCCCTGTGCCCAAACACCGACTGGGTGATATACTGCCTGTGCTGATCGGCAACCATTCCAAGGCCGGTGCAAACAGCAGCAGGAACGGGAGAACAGGCCAGATGCTCCAGCCGCGCTTTGCCACACTTGCACTCGCCGCCGCCCTGGCAGCGGCACAATCGTGTGCGGCCGCAGACAACCCGGTCCGCATCTCTGCGGACTCAACGCGGGCCGCCCTTCGACGGATCGCTACGGAGCCGGAGATATCTGTATACCTACATGCCGTTGCGGACAGGGCGTGCCGGCGTTTCAAGGAGGCCGGCTTGACCCGCGATAGCCTGGCGATCGCCCTTATTCTGGATGAGGAGGATAGGGAGCCTGTAATCGGCGGTTACAATATGAACCGTCCGTTCTATCCAGCGAGCGTTGTGAAGCTGTGTTACGCATTGGCTCTGGAGGAGGCATTCGCAGACGGGCGTGTCGCCCGGACACCAGAGGTGCTGCGCGACCTGGACCTGATGCTGCGTGTCAGCTCCAACGCTGCAACCAATCGCATTCTGGACATCCTTACGGGCACGGAGTCCGGGCCGGAGCTCGAAGCGGCGGAGCTGGCGGAATTCGCCGCGAAGCGCCAGGCTGTGAACGAATATCTCCGACGCCTTGGGTTACGGGACATTAATGCCTGCCAAAAGACCTGGGATGATGCACCGTTCGGGCGGGATCTCCAGTTCCTGGGACCCAACTACGAAAACCGCAATCGCATGACCGCCGCGGACACCGCACGCCTGCTCTGGATCATCAAGCGCGGGAAAGCCGTCAGCCGGCCAGCGTGTGCGGAGATCCTGAAGCACATGCGACGGCGTCCGGGCGACCCGAAGGACATTCAAGCACGGCGCATTGGAGGCGGTATCCCGTCAGGATCCAGCCTGTGGTCCAAGGCCGGATGGACCAGCTCCACAAACCACGACGCCGCTTACGTGGAGCTTCCCATCGGCTCTCCCTTCGTGCTGGTTGTGTTCACCAACACCAGCTACAAATACGCTGAGATACCCGCCTGGATCGCGAAAGAGATCGTGCAGGCCATCCAGCTCGACCGTATTCGCCCGAAATTCACCCCAGCGACAATACGCATGGCACCGCCGGCTGGCGGCCGATGAGATCGCCCGGATTCACTCTGGCGCTTCGACGAACACGCGAAACCCGGCGGAGCGCGCTTGCTGGGCGATCTGCTCGGCCTGGCGCTCTTCCGGGAAGGCTCCCAGGACCACCGCATAAGCCTGACGCCGTCCGGAGCTGACCGGAACAACCTCCCCTTCCAACCCTTGGCGCTGCAGCGACTTCAGCGCGATATCCGCCCCGGCCTTCAAACCGTAGGTCCCGCAGCGCACCACGTAAAGTTTCTGCAGCCCCCGCAGCGCCACGGCCCGGACGTTACGATCCGGGTCCTGCTCCGCGATCTTCAGCGCCTCCCGGGCCGTGGTATCCCCCTTGAGGCACTTCCGGGCCAGCGACCACGCCGCGGTATAACGGACCGAGACAGCAGGGTGCCGCAGCATCGCCTCCAGCGCGGCAATGACCTCAGGGCCGCTGCAGTGCTCCAGGGCCTGGGCTGCCGCGCAGGCAACGAATTCCTCAGGATCCGCCGTCGCGGCAATCAGGGAGTCCCGCACGCGCGGATCCGCCGCAAACGGCCCCAGAGCGTCCGCTGCCATCTGACGGTCGCCCCGATCCCCGTAAGAGAGTTTGTACAGCAGCCCGTTGACATCGGCCCTCTCGGCCATTTCCGTCACGCTCTCCACGTACAGGCCGGATTCCACCAGTTTCAGGCCACCTATGAGAGGAAGTAAGGCCAGCACGGCAGCAGGAATGGAGATAAATACGCGCCAGCGCGAGGGCAAGTAGTAATTGGACGGGTCATGCGCGGCCAGCGAACCGGCCATCGCCCCCAAGGGAGCGGCGAACAGCAAAACCACAAGACCGATGAGAACAGAGACAGCAGGAGGAAGGTACTCTGTCAACCCCGGAATGCGCAAGTTGATTGCGAGCACCAGCACGAGGCCCGTCATCAGTCCCAGTGAGAGCCCCAGGCTGCCGCCGTGCCTCCGCCATCGGGGACCCAGCCGCACGGCTGCCACGCCAAGAGCAGAATACGATCCTGCCAGCGCACCTCCTGCCATCCAGCCGGCATAGGCCATCGGCCCCGGCGACGAATCACCGGGCAGCACCCATTGCAGCACGCCGGCCGCCACCAGCAGATAACCCGTGGACGCCCCGGCAGCCGCTCCCAATATTGCACAGTGCAGAAGCCGGGGAAGATCAGGCCGCAGCGCGCAGTACAGTGGAACGAACACCGCCAGCGCAACGCCCCCCGCAACCGCTGATACCAGCCAAACTGCCATCATCGCGGTACCCGCCTTCCCTACAAGTGAGTCACAGCTGCGCCTCCCGGCAAAGCCGGGCAATCACTGTGATGCGGTATCAGCTATTACTTCACTCCCGAATCTCGCCGTTCCCTACCCGCCTCACGGGAAAGGATGGCCAATGGCGAAATACGCGGTCCGGCGGCTTCCCTCTCCCCAGCTTCCCCCGAAGAAAACCGGCCCCGCCAGGGTTTCCATCACAACACCCGCTGAAAAGCATGCTGCGAAATCGGCATCTCTCAGACGCTCGAATGCCGACCCGTACTCGACGGAGGCACCGACATAGACCTTGCCGCCCGCGAACTGCGGCAACCGTCCGACCCTCCTCATATATCCGGCGCTGCCGAAGAGATATTCACTCCCGCGCAGCTCGTTCACTCCGTAAGCGCCCAGGCGGAGAGGGCCGCCCAGCGTAAACTGGCGAGAGACCGGAGCACTCTCGCCGAAAGAGCTGCCCCCGGATGCCGTCAGAAACACCACACCGCGCTCACCAGCCTGCCGGTAGAAGCTTGAGCGCAACTCCGCCGAAAGATAAGGATCGGGGGTGCCCGGCGTTTGCAGGTACCAGTCGGCCAGAAGCTCCAGCCTCGCTCCCCGCGTAGGCACCAGCCCATCTTGCCCGTCGTAAGCCAGACGCATCCTGACACCTTGGACGGATCCGTCGTCCCGTCCCAGTTTGAACAGACCCGCGGCGGGGGACGAAAGCAGGTGCCCCGTGAAGTAGCCCAGGCGGATCTCGGAGTCCGGTCCGGGATGCCACCCCACATCGAGGCCTGCCTCTGCCTCCCTCGCCTGCTGCTCAGAGACGCGCCTTCCCGTCAAGAATACGTCTTGAACCGTTTTGACATAAGACAGTCGTGGCGCGATGAAAGGACCTCTCCGGCTCAGTGGAACATACCACTCTGCTCGGACCAGCGCGTTCCTGCCGACACCGGCATCTATGCGCACCTCATCGCCTCTCCGAAAGAGATCGAATGTTGTGAAGCGCGTCCCAAGCCGCATCTGGATGTCCGTCAGGCGGGTGCTGCGCACTCTGAAGGAGGTGTTCAGGAAGGGAGGTCCGTGCCGAGGTGCAGAAGCCGTCACCACCAGCGCTCCGCCATCCGAGGATTGCACTACGTGATAGCCCACAATGCCGTAACGCCCGCTCCCCTGGAGCCTTTGCAGCTCCCGTTCCAGCCGCGCAGGATCGAGGCCCTGTCGGGTTAGTCTCTGGAGTCTCGCACTCCCGTCGGCCGCCTCGTCCTCGGGCAGGCCGGCGACTATTGCCTTTGCAGCTTTGGGGAATCCTTGGCGCTTTCGGCTCTGGCGTTCCCGGAGATACTCCTTCCAGGACTGCTCATCCAGAGACAGGGTCTCCAAAAATCGCGCCCGCTCCTCGGCGGCGGCATAGCCCAATGCCTCCGTCTCCCTGATTTGGGTATAATCCGCGCCGGATATGGCCCGAACATCCGGCGCCAAGACTAAATCGGCGTGACGGAGCATCTCCCTGGTGTTGTTCAACACCATCACAGCCACAGACTGATTCGCCAGTCCCAGCAGGGAGTCCAGAGCGGATCGGTCTGCAAGATCCTCGCTCACGTCCACGGCAATGACCACATCGGCGCCCATTCGGCGGACGACATCTGCCGGGACGTTGTTCAGAAGCCCTCCGTCCACCAGAAGCCGGCCTCTGCGCTCCACAGGCGTGAAGACACCGGGAATGGCCATGGACGCTCTGAGAGCCTGCCAGAGTGGCCCGTCGCCCAGCACGACCTGTTCTCCGGATTCAATGTCCACCGCCACACACCGGAAAGGGACTGGCAGACTGTCGAACGACTCAAGATCTCCGTAGGGCAGGCTGATCCGGCTGAGCAGCATCCCTACCGCGTGAACGGGGCTCAGGCCAGATGGAAGGCGGAAGCGGTCACGGAGCCCAAATGTCAGCGCGAACGGGTAATCCCGACGGTCCTCCTTGCGCCGGAACGAAAGCGAGGCATACGGCACTTCAGGCTGGAGGGCGGTGTCCCAGTCCAGAGATTCGGCGAAGGAAACGATCTCGTCGGGGGAATAGCCCATCGCATAAGCGCCGCCCACCAGGGCGCCCATGCTTGTGCCGGCGATGAAATCCACGGGGATGCGGTGCTCGTCCAACCAGCGCAGAACACCGATGTGTGCATAACCCCTCGCCGCTCCGCCACCAAGAGCCAGGCCGACCCTTGGCCGCTGCGTGCCAGCCGCCCGCGCCGGAGGCGTGAGTAAGATGCTACTGGCCAGCGCAAAAAGGCTCAGGCAGACAACCGCCCGCCGGCGCATCACAGATCACCGCCTCACACGGGCAACGTGTCCATCGGCATAGAGGGCAATGTCATAGCCGGGACCAGCCGCCATGGCAATGACCACTTGAGACGGATTGCCCATCTGAGAGACCCGCGTCCCCGGAGCCATAAGCTGCACCGGACCCACTCCGTAGTTGGGCCATCCTCTTGTGAGGTTGGTCAAGAGCCGCGGATCGGACAGATACGGTCGAAGAGCCTCCCAGTTTGGCGGAACCACGTCATCGTTGTCAGTAAAATACATCATCAGCGCGGTGCCGACCTGACGTAGCGCGTTCTCGACCTGGACTGTGTTGGCGGCCCTCATGGGGGTTACCGTGCCTGGAGTATCCGCCGCTTCCTGCCGCATCAGGACCACACTCTGAGCCACCCGGTTGAAGGCCGAAACCAGCTCGCCCATCCGCGCCTGCGGCCCGCCGATCGCGATCTGAAGAACCCACGGCTCGCGCGCTGGATTGATCGGCACAGGCAAGAAAGCCATCCGCACCACGGCGTCCACGGGACGAGGGATCTGTTTCTCATCCATTCCCAGGACAAGCGCTAGGTCGCGGGGTGGCATCTCGCCTGTGATGGTAAGGGTTTTGCAGCGCATGCCGGCGATGGTCATCTGGCCCTCAACGGAGCGCCAGCCCTTGCCGGAAGCAACGGATCTTGCCACCTGCAGCGCCGATTCGGCCGTCCCCTGCGGATCCATTCCGGCCTCCACCGGAATACGCCGCACGTGGAGCGCCAGCGGTCCTTTCTGGAAGGTCACCGGATTGGCTCCCGGCGAGGCGGAAGGCATCCAGTCTTTCGGGTAAAGGTATTCCACCCCGGCGGGATCCCGCCACCGGCTGAAGGCGCTATCGGGCCGGATGACTCTGGGATCCTCCGGCTCCGCAGGCGCCCCGGGGGCGGGCGGCGTGGAGGTTCCAGGTAAGGCTGGCTCATCCCGCGCGGGAGCGGGAGCAGGAGTGCTCTCGGGGTTGAAAAGAACCACGGCGCGCGCCGGTAGCGGCTGTCCGCGGCCCAGGTTCTTCCCCACCACTGCTACCTCTATGCCCTCCACGACCTCTGCGACCCCCGCCGAGCGGCCATCCGCAAAGGCAAAGGTGGTGGTTGCCGTGGTGGTCACGACTTTCGGAGCGGGCTGCTCAAGCAGCGTGTCCGTGCTCTGACCATGCAACCGGACGGCGGTGGCTCGAACGGTGAAGCGTCCTTTCGAAGGCGCCTCGGTTACGATACCCCGCACGACGATCTCATCGGGCGCAGGAGTCATCTGCGGCGGCGCTGCCTGAACTGCCGGCCCTGTCAGCAAACAGAGGGCCAGACCGACCAAAATCGAGCTTCTCATGTCCGGATAACCCTACTCTTTCCCGCCAACCGCCGCGCTTTCCACGCTGCGCAGCAGATCCTGTCCCAGATCCAGAAGAAGCCTCGCCTCATCGGCATCCGGTGAGTCCGCGATGACCCGCCATACACCGGCCTCTGTCCGGGACCCGCGAGCGAAAATGAAGCAGCACTCTCCATTCCGGAGCAGGTCCACGCGCCACCCTCCCGCCTCGTCGCCGCGGCGAGTCTCCACGCACTCTGTGCCTTCATAGTTGAGAATGCGGTAGTCGCGGAACCGTGTGGCTAGCCTGGGCCAGATCTCCTTCCGGAAGCGTTCCTCCATCTGTTTTTTGACCTCGGAATGCGGTCCGGTGTTCTCCAGCACCACACGCGCCGCCGGTGTGCTCCATTGCGGAAGGGTTTGCAGCAGTTCTTCCAGGGCGCAAGTTCCCGCACCGTGCCCGCTTTTCTCACGCCAGATGCGTGTGGCATCCTCCCCGGAAACCGCCAGCGCGCAGGAGAGAGCTGTAAGCACGCCGTCACGGCAGGTGGACCCGGCGAACACCGTTCCGCCGTTCGGGCCCTCCACGCCCACCGGGACGAGGGCGCCTTCCTCGAAAAGCTGGCGCATCCGGGTGACCACATTCACCTCGCCCGTCTCGACCCGATGCACCTCCGCTCCGAACTGAGCCGCAATCTGATCCACCCGGCCGGAGGTGGCGTCCGAAGCCACCACGCAGACCCGGCGTCCGCCGCTTCCCGATACTTCAACACGCGCAAGCGCCAGCGCCACATTCAGTGCGCTGATCTCCTGCGGAGCGACCACGGCATCGGATGTGTCGCCGGGGAGGACCACATTTCCCCGATCCGCGTCGTAGTCGAATGCCACTCCGAACTGCGCCTCACAGGAGCGCACAGCCCGCGCCACACGGGTGAGAATGTGCTCTCCCGTTTCGGGGTTGACGCTGTCTGTGTCAATGGGATGGGAAGGACGTCCAAGCTCGGCGTTCATTTCATACACTCGAATGCCAAGCGCCTCCAGAACCGCGCTTGCCACTCCTGACGCCGCGCCGCCATTCGGATCGAGCAGAACCGGACCCATCGGCCGTCGCATAAGAGCTTCGACGTCCAGCCCCCAGTCGTTCGTGACAGTCTCCAGATAGGCATCCACTGCCCGGGTGTGGACACGCCGGGATCCTGACCGCACAAGCGCCGTGAACGCCTCTTCTCCCGAGACGCTCTCGATCGCCCGCTGGACAGCCACATCACCCAGAGTGGCGACATCCGCCACGCTCTGCACGATGCGTTCCATCCGCGGAGCGGACAGAAGGGCGCCGGCCGGAGCGTCTCCCGACCGGTAGCCGGCCAATCCTGTCAGGAACTTCCAGCCGTTGTCCGAAAGAGGGTTGTGGCTCGCCGTGACAATGACTCCACCCCCTGCCTTGAACGAGCGTACGGCAGCCTGCCCCAGAGGGGTTGTAATGACTCCCAGGTCCACTATCCGGCGGCAGCCGGCGGCAAGGAAGCCTCTGACCAGCGCCTGCGTGATGGCAGGTCCGCTGGGACGCGGATCCCGCGCGAGCACGAGCGGAGCATCCTTCTCGGGGAGGTCCCGCGCATAGCAGTAGCCATACACCGCCGCCAGCGCTTCGTGGGCAGGGCTGATGCGGCCGGAATCCCCGAAGCGAGTCCTGACTCCGGAGAAGCTTTGCACGAGCGCGCTATCCTTCAGCGCCTCTCGCAGAAGGTCCAGCATGCAGAATCCTTTCCGTTCCGGCGGCATTCTGAATGCCGCCAGCGTTCCCGAGCCTTTACTGTTTCAAGAAATCCAGTCCGTGGAGCGCCTCTCCGTCCATCACCAAGATGTCCGCGAACGGAGGCAGAAAACTCGCCCCGGATAGTGACGGGGTCAACCGGTAGGCACCCTCTGGCAACGCGGGGATCAGATATCGTCCATCCGGACCACTAACCGCACTGTATCCTCCGGGTGTAATGGTCAGCGTCACCCCCGGCACGCCGGTCCCCGCCATCTCCGCTTCAAGACGATCGCACTGGAAGCCGTATCGCGAGGGCAGGAAGAACCGCTCGTCCGTCTCCAGACGCAGCGTGGCGGAGTTCCCCGGGATCCATGCGCTCCAGAAATCGGTCAGGGGTAAGTTGTAGAGCAGCCAACTGATCTCCTGCCTCAGCTCTCCGCCCGGCCCCAGAATCTGCAGCACGTCCAGGACGTCCAGATCCACCTGCGTGAAATGCATTCGGAACCGCAGCGCTCCGGCCGGAGCAAAAACTTCCCACATGCCCACATAGCTATCCGGACACGGATGAGGCGACCCAATATTCAGAGACACAATCTGGTTCGCGGACATCAACACGCGGCCCGATATTGCGCCTCCGATGAGCGCCACGTCTGAGGCCGTGCGCGGGAAGAGCAACGCGGCAGGCGTCCCGGCCTCCGTGCGGAGAGAACTGATGCCCGTTACCCGCACCGGCGCGCCGGTAGGAGGGACCAGGACGTTTGCCGCCGATATGCGAAGACCTCCGACACCGGAGGCGCCAGGAGATCCCGAACCGTCATCCACAGCAAACCAGTCGGGTCCGGCCGCGGTCACCTTTCCTGCGACGCTGATCAGCAGTCCGACGTTGTTCAGGCCGGCCCCACCCGGGACGCCACGCTGGCCAGCCCCGGTATCCGGATCGAACAACCAGTCGCCTCCCCCCACATCGCGCGTCCGGAGCCAGACAGGCTGCACCAGCGATTGCCCTGAAGGCGTGACGGTATCCGCCTGCAAGAAGCGCTCGCCGGTAGACAGCGTGCCCATCACGCCGGAAACATTCACCAGATCCCCGACCGCCACGGTGTGTTCTGGGAGCTGGACCCTGAGCCCACAGTGAGACCCGGGCGACTGCACATAGAAAGCGTTATCGTACACTGCGGTCACGGACACGCCAGCCAGCGCGGCAGGCACGCCATCGGGCTTCAACTTCGCAAGCGCTACGCTATCCGCCCCGCAGGCAGCCGTCAGGCCTAAGAGCACCACCAGGGTGAAGATTGCGCAAAGCACGGGTTTCACCATCTCGCCTCCCTTTCACCATCTCTCCGGGACGCGCACCGCGCAACAACTCTATTGGACATCGTATGACAGCAACACTTCAAACCGGTCCGATCCGGCAAATGCTGCCGCCAGCTGAAGAGTCCCCTTCTTCGGGAGGACCGTTCCTACCCGCCAGCCCTCCTCCTCTTCAAGGAACGTCCATTCGTCTCCCGAGACCAGGGCCACCTGGCCTGCTTCCGGAACCCTGACGCGGAAGTTCACGGGTTGTCCTGCAGTGAGACGCCTGCTGACGGGACCATCGAGGCAAACGCTTCTTTTGTAGTAGGCCTCATAAGCGCGAGGATATGCGTCAGGCTCCCCCGGGACGTCCGCCTTGATGGAGTATTCCGCCGCCCACTCGTAGGGACCGCTGCTATCACAGCTCTTTGCGAAAAGGCGGAGCCGGTACGCTCCCGCAGCCGGCGGATTGATCAGCACTTCGGCGTTTGAGGAGCGCCGCACAAATACGGGAGTGCCAGCCACCTCCGCATCGCCCGAATACAGGCGTGCCATCAGAGCCACGTTCGCGGGAGCGCCCATCGTCACAGACCCCGGACCTCGCAGACGGATCTCAGCCTGCCTGTGACTAACAGGTCGCAAGCTATACCGGAAGAACGGGGGCCGCACCATAACAAGCTGGTGATACTCCTCCCGGGACAGAGGCCTGGGCAGCAGTTGCCACTTCGGATCCTCGGGTAAATGATCGAAGATGAACTCTTCGGGTGGGGTCAGGAAGTAGTGACTGTTGAAGAGGCGATGAAAACGCCCTGAGTCGTCCAGATAGCCTGTCCCCCAGGTGCAATCCACCAGCCTCCAGACCCCGTCGATCTTCACCGCATTCCAGGCGTGGTCCGGTTTCGGGGAAAGCGCTCCTCCCGCCCTGTAGTGATAGCCTTTGGAGTAGCCGCCGACCACCTGTGCCTCCATCCCCGCCGCCCGGCAGATCGCCGCGAAAAGACCGGCGTATCCCTCGCAGGCGGCGGTACGGCTGCGCAGGACAGCGTCTACCCCACCGCTTGAAGCCGGAGTCCTGGCCGAGTAGGACACGTTCTCCGCGATCCAGCGGAATATCGCCCGCGCGCGCTCTTCGTCCGATGTCAGTCCGGCTGTCAGGGCCCTTGCAAGTGAGGCGATGGAAGCGGCATGCTCGCTCCGGACAGCCAGCGCCACGGCGTCCGCGCGGGCGTAGCGGTCCTCCTCGCAGGTAGCGGGAATGCTCAAGCCCAGCGCAAGTGCCACTGCCACCCAGATCAAAAACTGCTTTGAAAGCTTTTCCACTCCCGTTTTCATTTTGAGCCTTCCCGTGCGGCCTCAGCCGGTCCCCCATTCTGCCCTCTTGTTGGACGCCACCAACTGACACTATTATACGTCGGGGACGCGGCCGGAAAGACCACATCCGCCGCGTCCCCGGGCGCTTTTGCTTTGGGCATTGAGATCAGCCGCAACCTGTTCGATCAGATTGTGCTGCTGCTGCTTGTAGCTGCAGCGGTGGGCGCTGTCGCCATTCGGCTCCGCCAGCCCCTGCTCGTAGGTTTCATCGGTGTGGGGATCCTGGTGGGCCCCAGCGGACTGGGCTGGGTAGACAAGTCCGACCAGATCCATCTACTGGCGGAACTGGGATTGGCCCTGCTGCTGTTCGTGGTGGGGCTCAAGCTGGACGTGGGTCTTATCCGCACGATGGGGCCCGTCGCGCTGGCCACAGGTCTGGGGCAGGTGGCGTTTACCACGATCGGCGGCTACATCATCTGCATCGCTCTGGGACTCCGGCCGATCAGCGCGCTCTATGTGGCTGTCGCGCTGACATTCTCCAGCACCATTATCATCGTCAAGCTGCTGTCAGACAAGCGGGAGACCGACTCGCTTCATGGACGCATCGCCATTGGCTTTCTGATCGTGCAGGACGTGGTAGTGGTGCTGGCGATGATCTTTCTGTCGGCCTTCGGCGGCCAGAGCGACCTACCGCTATGGGCGCATATTGTGGTCATTGTCGCCAAAGGAGCGGCACTGATCGCTGGTCTCGGCCTTCTCATGGCCTTCGCTATCCCTCGGGTTGTGGACTTCTTCGCCCGATCATCGGAGCTGCTGGTGCTGGGCGCAATCTCCTGGGCTGTCGCTTTGGCCGGGCTGTGCGAATGGTTGGGCTTTAGCAAAGAGGTGGGCGCGTTTCTGGCCGGCATCTCCCTGGCCTCGACACGCTATCGGGAGATCCTCGGAGCCAGGCTTGTCAGCCTGCGCGACTTTCTGCTGCTGTTCTTTTTCATCGAGCTGGGAGCCAGACTGAATCTGGGCCTGCTGGGAAGCCAGGTGTGGAGGGCAGTCCCGCTGTCGCTTTTCGTGCTCATCGGAAACCCGATCATCGTGATGATCATCATGGGGGTGATGGGCTATCGCAGCCGCACCAGTTTCCTCGCCGGTCTGACCGTTGCGCAGATTAGCGAGTTCTCGCTCATCCTGGCGTCGCTTGGTTTCAGCCTGGGGCATATTGACGAGGGCGATGTGGGCGTGGTCACGCTGGTGGGCCTGGTGACCATCGGCCTTTCCACTTATTTGATCCTTTATTCCCAGCAGTTGTACGGAATTCTGTCGCCGTACTTGCGCATTTTTGAGCGCAAAAACGCATTCCGTGAACAGGAGCTGGACACCGAGCACGGGGAGGGAGCAGCGGCGGACACCATTCTGTTCGGCTGCGGGAGATACGGCAGCGGTATCGTCCGGGAGCTGGAGCAGCGCGGGCGGCGGGTGCTGGGAGTAGATTTCGATCCCCAGACCGTCCGCGAATGGAACAGAATGGGTAGGGCGGCCTGGTTCGGTGACGCGCAGGACCCGGAGTTTCCGGCCATGCTGCCGCTCTCAACAGCGCGCTGGGTGTTGAGCGCTATCCCCTCACGGGATGTCAACTTGACGCTGGCGCACAGTCTGAAGGCGCACGGCTATGACGGAAACCTTGCGCTGACAGCCCAGCGTCCCGAGGACACGCCGGAGCTTTTGAAAGCCGGCGCGCACGTGGTGCTTGAGCCTTTTTCCGATGCGGCCGCAGAGGCGGCCGACCTGCTGGAGGAAACGGAAGCCAGGGAGAAGCGAAGACGAATGGACGACGCAATCGCCAGACTGAAGGACCATTATATCGTCTGCGGGTACGGCCGCATGGGGAAGCAGATCGTCAAAGATCTGCGGGCGAACAACATCCCCTACGTCGTCATAGAGTGGAACCCGGAGCAGATCCCTTCGCTCATCGAGCACGACACGCTCTACATCGAAGGAAAAGCGACTGACGACGAGGTGCTCCACCGGGCGAACATCAGCAAGGCGAAAGGGTTGATCGCCGTCACCGCGACGGATGAAGAGAACGTCTTCATCGTCCTGACGGCGCGGGGATTGAATCCCAATCTTTATATTGTGGCCCGGTCCATCCGCGATGAGAACGAACAGAAGCTAAAGCGCGCCGGTGCGGACCGGGTCATGTCGCCCTACACTCTGGGCGGGAAGCGAATTGCCGCCGCCGTAATCAAGCCCCGGACCATGGACTTCCTGGACCTGGTAGTCCACAACGAGAGCGAGGACCTGGAACTGGGAGACTTGCAGGTCTCGGAGGGATGCCCCCTCTCCGGCAAGAGCCTCCGCGAGGCCCGGGTGCGCCAGGAATATGGCATAACCGTGCTGGCAATCAAACGGAACGGGGAGAAGGTGCACACGAACCCTGACCCGGATTTCATCATCCAGCCGGGTGATGAACTGATTGTCATGGGGCGACCTTCGGACATAGACCGGACGGAGCAAATAGTCTGCGGAAAAGGCTGATGGTTTGACACCGGAGTGCAGGGGGAGTACAATCCCACAACCACTCTTGCGGAACATCAGGAAGCCGGGAGCAAGGAGGCCATGCGACGATCCCGACTCTTATCCGTTATTCCCCTGATCCTGATAACCCTGGCGGCGCGCCCGGGAGAAGCTGTTGTCACAGTTGATGTCCGAGTCTCGGGCAAAACGGCTGTCGTCTATGTTAACAACGGGCCGGTCCTGTCCGTTCGGACTTCCAATGCCGGGCTGGACCCGCAACAGCGGGCGGCCCTAGTGGCACGAAGGATCTCCCAACTCGCAGCGCAGGGTCAGTCGCCTTCCAAGATCCGGGCAACCGGCACAGCACGATCCGCGAAGCTGTACTGGGGTCACCAGGTGCTGGCGTATGCCACCGCGGCAGAGGCGGCGGCTCAGTCTACCACAACTCTTGCCCTTGCCCGCACGTGGGCGCAGCAATTGACACGCCAGCTGACCCTTCCGCCGGTCAGACTCCGGGAGCGCGAACTCGCCATTCCCGTCGGGGAGACCCGTCGGGCCACGATAACCGGCAGTTCCCGCGGCCCCTTCCAGGTTATGCTGGACCCTCCGGACGCGGCAGAAATCCGGATTGAGCGCTCCGGGACGGTCTCGGTGTTGGGAAAGAATCCAGCGAATGCCCGATTGACCATCACCTGCCCCGAAGGCTCAGATTCCATCCCTGTCCGCGTGGCTCACTATGCAGGAACCCTCAGCCAGCCGGTGCCTGTGGCACGCGTGACCGGCCGTTCGGCAATTCCCGCGGAGGTGGTGGAAGAGTCTGTGCTTCGCGCAGCACGTGTGGCCTGCCAACTGCAGCCCGGAGCGTTCGCCGTGGTTTCCGTGGACGGAAAGGCTCCGGCTTTGCCCCAGGGAGCGACATCAC
Organism: Armatimonadota bacterium; assembly: GCA_025998755.1. NCBI lineage: Bacteria > Bacillati > Armatimonadota > Armatimonadota bacterium. Next base: position 841,332 of record AP024674.1, on the reverse strand, counting down.
TGCGGGTCCCAGTGAACATCAAGATGGATGGCGTAGGTTTCCTGACGGCGCGCATCCAAACGTCGGTGGAGGTCCAGCGCACCAGTCTTGCCGCACGGGACACCGAGGTGTTGCTGTATAGCAACTTCCCGGAGCAGGTGAAGACTGCGCAGCCTCTGTATGCGGCATTGCTGGAGCCGGGGAAGCCTGCCCGGCTGCTTTATCATCATCAGAACGGCACCCGATCCGAACTGCGCCTTAGCATCGTGCTGGCCAATACTTCGGATCAGCCGGCGGAGGTGCATCTGCTGTCAGCCAACGCCGGTCCCATCCTCGACACGGTGTTGGTGGGATACGTGGCCGGGGCTCGTTTCCTGCGGCATCTTGCCTCGGAAACCGGATATATCGCGACCATCCCACCGCGCAGCCGTATGCTGCTCTGGACGGCGGTACTGAAGCGCATGGAGACTGCGAGCGGCATTATAGAGATGCGGCAGATCACGGGCGCACCGGACTCTGTGGTTACACGGGTGGTGAGCGAGCCCGCATCCGTCCGGCGGACCAGCTTCGACATCGCCGCGCTGGAGCACGGAGATACACCGCCCCGCGTGGTCAGGCACCGTTATCCCAGCCCTGTGCGCACCATCTCCGAGCGCTACGCCGCAGGAGACCGCTGGCTGTTCATCCGAGTGGGCAAGCACGCCATTCCGGACGATGGGGAGGAGAAGGTGCTGTACGGCAACTACGGCGTTTCCTACAACATTGCGTTGACGCTGGAGAACCCCAGCAGCGAATCGAAGGTTTTTCAGCTCCTGTTCGATCCGACCGCCGGGATTGCGGGCTTCGCTTCCGTCATTGACGGTCAGTTTGTAGGCAAGTCGCATGTGGTGGGCAGCCGGGAACACCCCCTCGTGCGTTATACCCTGGCGCCCGGGGAACGCAGAGAGGTGCGCCTGACCACCGTGCCGCTGGCAGGTTCTAACTACCCTGCAACGATAGTGGTCCGGTCGTGACGCGGCCGGCCTTGATACGTGCGCAGACCGCAGGACTTCTGACAGCCGCGGCCTGCGCTCTGTTCATTTCGGAAGGACGCTGCGCCGTGAAGCAGACTGAAGCAACGCGTCTGGTACACCGGACCGGGGCGGAAGCGCGCATTCTGTGGGTGGACGCAACGGCGAACTTCACCCAACTGTGCCATCCCGAGGGTGTAAGGGAACTTGTCCGCAAAAGCCGAGAGGCTGGGATCAATGCCCTCGTAGTGGTTGTGAAGGATCTGACAGGACGGGTTCTCTATGACAGCCGCATTGCGCCGCGGCTGGAAGAATACTCCGGCGCCCGCAATGCCCCGGGATTCGATCTGCTCCGCACGGCATCGGAGGAGTGCCGCGCTAACGGTATAGCGATCTATGCGGCCATCAATGTATTCGCCGAGGGGCGCAAGGCCGAGGGGGGCCCGGTGTTCGACCACCCGGAGTGGGAGGCGGTGGTGCAGGATCCGGAGGCGTGGGTCGTCGCGGGAGAGGGACCCGGCTACCCCGTCGCCCGGATCAACCGCAAGGCCCCCGAAGGCCGCCTTGCTCTGTTCGAAGAACCGGACGCGGCCGGCGAACCCGGAGCGGGCGAGATCCGAGTGCTGCTGGATCCGGCAAAAAGAACCGTGCTGCCGGCGGGAGAGAAATCACCGTCAGGCGCGCTGCTTCTCGCCGCAACGGGAGCGGCCGGCGAATGGCTCCGGTCCCTAAAGCCGGGCGATGCGGCAGAAGTGGTAACCCGTCCTCGCTTCATCGCTTCGCGGCACGCCCAGGAGATGCACAATGCCATCTTCGTCAACCCGGCGAACCGTCAGGTCCGCGATTACGAACTCTCCATCATCCGCGAGATCGTCGACAACTACGATATAGACGGCATCGTGCTGGACAGGATGCGCTACTCCGGTTTGAACGCGGACTTCAGCGAGCTGTCCCGGCGCAGTTTCGAATGCTGGCTGGGCAGACCCGTTGAGCGATGGCCGGAAGATGTCCTGCTGCTTCCCGCGCTTGGCACGCAGCAACCGCTCTGGGGACCGCTGTTCCAGAAGTGGCTGCACTGGCGGGCACTGAACATCAAGTCCTTCGCGCAAGAAGCGCGAGCCGTAATCAAGTCTGCTCGACCAGACCTCGAAATGGCGGTTTACGTGGGCTCCTGGTATTGGAGCTATTATCCGCTGGGAGTCAACTGGGCCTCGGACCGTTTCCGGCCGGTCGCCGCGTGGGCGACCCCGGACTATCACCAGACAGGATACGCTCCGCTGATGGACTGGATCACCACCGGCTGCTATTATCCTACAGTCAGCCGGGAGGAGGCCGCCGAAAAAGGGACCAGTCAGGCAGCCACCGTACAGGCAGCTGCCGAAGGGTCGGCCCACGTCATCGGGAACGCCAGTTTCTTTTACGCCGGTCTGTATCTGCTGGACTACCGCAACAATCCGGAGCAGTTCATCCGTGCGATCGAGATGTGCCGCCAGGCGTCGCAGGGGGTGATGCTCTTCGATCTGGTGTATATCGAGCAGTATGGCTGGTGGGACCTTTTGAAGCAGGTCTTTGCAGGCGAGGTCCCCACCCTGCCCCACAGGATGCCAGAACTGCGCTCCGCGCTCCATGAAGCGTATTTGCGGTCGCATTGAGCTGACCGCGCTTCTTACCCTGGCCGCAGCCGGGATCTGCTTCCCGGCTGAAACCATCCTTCAGCTGCGGATCGAGAACTCGCCGGGTGGACGGGTGCAGGCTCGCGCGGGGACGGAAGGCGCCTGGGCGACGGTGGGCCGCGTCATCAGACCGGCCACTCAGGCTGTGACGACATTCCCGGCAGCCCGGTACACTCCGCCGGGAAGTGTCGCGGCCACAGCTGTCCACGGAATAAGGATCCGCCTGCCGGCATCCGGCGGCAATCTGCAAGGAATCAGTATTCAGCCGCGTGAGTTCGGGCATATGCCGCGTCGCTACGGAGGACACGTCCCAGGGCCGTCCGCCATCCTCACCGATATTCCTGCGGGCACTGCCATCTTCCGTGATCTGGCCCCGCTTGCCGGGGATCCCGTGCGGCTGGAGCAGTCCGGAAGCGTTCGCGAGATTCCCCCGGACTGGCGGCCAACGCCCGGCGACATTCTGCGTATAGATAGCCGCGAACTGCCGGATCGGCCCGTGGAGATTGTCCTCTGGAACAAGGCCGGGGGAAGCGTGGAGGCGCTCCTCAGGGATGGGTCCCGCAAGCGCATCGCGACGGTGCTGCGTCCGGTTCGCGGTACCGGCAGGTTCGACGGAACGGCATACACCGGTGTGGGAGCTTTGAACACGAATCACGGAGGAGTTGTTACCATCTCCACGGCGCCGGCCCTTCGTCCTGAGGACGAAGGACAACCTCCGGAGTGCCGGGGAGGGTTTCAGATCGTTCCGGCCGCGCACGCCCGGACACAGCCTGTGATGCCCCAGAGCATGGTTGTGGCGCCTCTCGACGGGGACTCGCTGCTTGAAGGGCGACCGCCGCTTTTTGGAGGAGCACTGACCCTGGGCGATGGCTCCCCTGTGGTGGAGATGCTGGTTCCGGGCAGAGGCTGGATCTCCTTGCCTGCCATCGTCGGCAAGCAGGACGATGCATTCACAAAGGATGGGCTTGCTCGCGTCGGCCTTACCGTCCAGGGCGATGTGGAAGCTTTCCGGATCCGCCTGCCGGTCAGAGACAAGAATGTCATCGCGCATGCTATCCGGAGGGCGGAGCGCACATTTGAAGCGAGCGGCGGCAAACACGGGGCAGTGGTCTGGGAGCTCCGCGGAACGTTGCCGCCTGGAACCGCCTACGCCGTTTTCTCAAGCGAGGGACGCACGCTGGCCATCAGCAATGTGCGCCCGTTCCGTCTGGCACTTGACAGGGCACACGAGGGTCAGGCGCTGACAGCGGCTTTCATCCGTGCCGATGGCTCCTCGGCTGGCTCGCGCACAGCCACTGTCGTCCGATCAGGCAACGGGCTTGCCATCCGCGAAGGCTCCTGGCCGTGACTTATCACCCGCCGGTTGACGGAACCGTGAGCCGACGTTGACCTTCCGGTGAGACTCCGTGGCTAGACTGAATGGTGGGCTGCTGGTCTGCGGCGCGCCGTGGGGGACTCGTCGCGGGCGGGCGGCCCCACCCGGGGCGGAACGTCATCGGCCGGTTTCTCTCCCACAGGACAGCAGGTGTCCCGCCCCGGGATTGGCTTTGCCTCTCCCGCCTATCGTATTGACAGGAAACCCTGGCGGCCGCCATACTGCCGATGTCGCCGGCGCGGCCTGTAATCCTCCGGGTAGCCGGTGATGATCAAATCTGTGAGGTAAGAACGAGATGGCGAGGGCTGAGACAGCTCTGGAGTTGACCGTAGCCGCGCCGAACCGGCCCGGCGAGCTTGCCAAGATCTTGAAGTCGCTTGCGGACAAAGGTGTGAACCTTCGCGCCTACACCGCATATGTGGACGGGGAATTCGGCTACCTGAAGGCGGTCGCCTCGGATGTGGACGCCGCAAAGGATGCGCTGAGCGCCGCTGGGTATCATTTCACCGAGAAGGCCGTCCTGCTGGTCACCACAGATGACACGGTTGGCGCGGCAGCATCTGTTGCAGCCGCCATCGCAGGCGCCGGCCTCAGCGTTGGCCACTCCCACGGCAGCTCGGCCGGAGGCGCTCAAGCTCTGCTCGTATTCAACACCAACGACAACGAGGCCGCTCTGAAGGCGATCAACGGGTAGAAGGCTGGGCCTCCGTCTGAACGCGCCTCAGGGACCGGGCGACGCGGATCAACGTGTCTTCCTGCACCGTCCCGGTCAGAACGATGGACGCGTCGCCTGTTGAGACCACCAGCAGGCGGCGCCCTTCCGTCTCCTGAATGGCGGCCGGCCATCCGCCAGCCGATAGCTTCCTAGTTCCCGGTCCAGACGGCAACTTGACCCTCCCTGCTCCGCGGACGGCCAGGCTGATAGTCTTGACGGGATCCTCATAAACCAGCGTGACCTGTTCGTCCAAACCCTGATCGGTGGATGTCGTGTCAGGGGCAGGAGTGTAGGTCACGCTCTTCAGCGTGAAATACTGCGGCAGCCAGGACGGGGCATAAACCGGGAAGGACGCCTGACGGGCTGCTTCCTCCAGCGGATCCTTCTGCCGGGCGGCAGCAGCCACCACAGGCTGGAGCGAAGCGGCAAACTCACGGAGAATGCTCAGCGCGTCGGCCTCCGATGCACTCCCGTCATCCCGCAGGCCGACGGAGATGCCGGCACGGTCCATAACAAACACCAGGCTCAAGAGTCGGGAACCGTCCTCCGCCTGGTCGACGCGGTAGGAGGCCTTTCGCGTACCCACGGTTGTCTCGCGGCACTCCGGGCAGGTGAGCCCATCCGGATCGCCCTCCATTAGAAAGAGCGACCGCCCATCCGGTGCGTGATACGTCGCTACTAGAGTGTCCGGAGGGTTGCCCAGAAGCTCCACTCCAGCCAAGGCAAAGCCTGCAGGGATGGCGGAAGGTTCCAGCGCCGGGAAGGTCGCCCTAGCTGAGGCTGCGGCAAAGAGGTCATTACCGGCAGCAGCCGTATTGTTGCCGGCTCCTGCGACAAGCACAAGGAAAGATACCAGGCAGACAAAGCGCGCCATCGGAGAGAATTCCCCCTTCACGATTAAGACGCAGCCGTATGCGTGGATGGGTCTACCGGTCTTCTGCGGGTCAGCGTGCAGCAGCGCGGCGCAACCGCTCCGCCAACTCCGGTGCGAGGACCCGCAAGGCGATATCCCGCGGAGTCAGCCCGTCGGCGGTTCGCGCCAGGGCGTCGGCACCTTTTGCCAGCAGCACTTCCACCAGCCCGGGATTCCGCGCATACGCAGCGCGGTGGAGCGCATTCCATCCGCGCCCGTCCCGCAGGTTTGGATCGGCTCCCCACCCCAGTAAGAGTTCCACAGTGCTGCGGTGATCGCTTGAAACAGCAAGGTGCAAAGGAGTGGCGCTGGAGGTGTTCCTCGCATCTACCGCGGCACCCCACTGGAGCAGCAATGTCACGCCGTCATCCTTTCCGGAAGCAGCGCACACGTGAAGAGGTGTCCACCCGTGTTCGGAGCGACAGTCCGGATCGGCTCCGACCTCCAGCAGCAACCGGGCCGCCGCAAGCTCGTCCCTGGAGACCGCCACGTGAAGAGGAGTCCACCCGCCGTCCCCTTTCAGATTGGCTACCTGGCGCGATTCAAACGTCCACGCGGCGACGGCCGCAAGATCTCCCCGGGCGGCGGCTCCGCTCACCAGGTTCCAGATCCTTTTTTCAGGCTCGTCTTGCACGGGAGCTCTCCTTCCAGGATCACGCCCGTCGAATCCGGGCGACGGTCAGAAGGATTATCGGAATGCGCGCCTACAGCCTGCAGCGAATGCGGCCGGAACGCCTCGGTCGGCGTCAGTATTCATCGGCCAGGGCCGGATGATCCGGATGTCGTTCGCATCCCGCACTTTCACCAAGCGGATAATCTCTCCCTGCCAGACCTCACTCGAGCTGATTCCCGTGATGGCCACGAAATCGCCGATGTCCGGCAACGCAACGGGGATTTGACCCAACGAGAGGTCCTGATAGTCGCAACTCACCCGCACTCCGAGGGGCCCGTAACCGTCGTCCAGACCGCAGCCGTCGTCCACGTAGAAGAACCGGTTGAAATGGTTGACCTGCGTCACCTTGCCCGTGATGCTGACGAGCAGCCCTTTGTTATAGGGGCCGTGCGGGGCAGGCCGAGTGACGCCGGGGCGCTCATCGGGAGAACCTTCGTGGACCGGTCGGCCGCCCAGGTCCGTCGTCTTCATAATTAAGGGACGTATATCACCCTTTCCGAACGGACTTACTGTGATCTCGCCGAAGGTCACAACGCACGCCTCGCCAGACCCGGACTCAACCTGCAAGATTCCCTCAATCCTTGCGATGTCACCGCGATCCACCCAGCCTGCAAAGGGAGCGGCCAGGTTCCGGATCTTAAAGCCGGCACTGCGGTTACCTCTGGCAACATAGAAAACCTCGTCGGCGAAGTCCCGCCTCTCCAGAGACTGGGAGCTGGTAACGACTACGTTGGTCAGGGTGATAGCCTCAGCGGTTACCGCCTGCACCGGCAGGGCCATGAGCCCAACGAGCGTCGCCGCCGCAAGCGCCACCTTCTTACGCACGGCTGGCCTGCGCTTCCCGCTCCCGCTGCCGGCGCAGCAACACCATCAGGATTCCTAGATCCGCGGGCGTGATGCCAGGGATTCGGCCCGCCTGGCCGATGGTGGTGGGACGCACGCGGGAAAGCTTGTCCCTCCCCTCACGTGACAGGGCCTGACAGGCGTGATAGTCAAAGTCCTCCGGGATGCGCCAGTCCTCCACTCCTCGCCTGCGATCCGCTTCGTCCTGCTGCATCCGGATGTAGCCTTCGTACTTGATCTCGATCTCCAGTTGGCGGGAAACGTCCGGGGGAAGCGCCCTAAGCCCATCGAACCGAGCAATCTGCTCCCAGGTGATCTCCGGTCTGCGCAGAGCAGCCGCAAACGTGAGGCCCGCATTAGAGGGAAGGCCCAGTTGACCGGCAAGGTCCGCAGGCAGGCGGGTCTCGGTCAGGCGCCGCTTTTCGCTCTGGAGAAGACGCTGCCTCTCGCGGAACAGCTCCCAGCGCTCATCCGTCACCAGCCCCAGCTCGCGCCCCAGGGGCGTCAGGCGGCAGTCGGCGTTGTCGTGACGAAGCAAAAGGCGATGCTCTGCCCTGCTGGTCAGCAGGCGGTAGGGCTCGTCCACGCCTCGGGTGACCAGGTCGTCTATCATGACGCCGATGTAGGCCTGACTTCGGCCGAGTATGAAAGGCCCTCGGCCCTGGATCTTCAGAGCCGCGTTGATCCCGGCGATCAGTCCCTGCCCCGCAGCCTCTTCGTAACCAGACGTGCCATTGATCTGCCCCGCCAGAAACAATCCCGACAGGCGCTTTGTCTCCAGCGTGGGATACAGCTCCGTCGGCGGGACAAAATCGTACTCCACGGCGTACCCGGGCAGCAGCATGACACACTCCTCAAGCCCGGGAATGGTGCGCAGGAAACGGAGCTGCACATCCTCCGGCAGGCTGGTGGACATCCCCTGCACGTAGATGGACCGAGTGTTCCACCCCTCCTGCTCCAGAAATACCTGATGACGCTCCCTGTGCGGGAATTTGACGATCTTGTCCTCGATCGAAGGACAGTATCGAGGCCCGATCCCTTCAATCCGCCCCCCGTACATGGCCGAGCGGTGAAGATTCTCCAGGATTATTTTACGAGTCTCTGGCGTGGTAGCGGTCATCCAGCAGGAAAGAAGACCTTCCCGTCGTGCCGGAGGATTGAGGTAAGAGAACGCGCCTGCGTCGGGATCCGACGGCTGCTCCTCTAGACGGTCGAAAAGGAGACTTTCCCGGTCCACCCTCGCCGTGGTACCGGTCTTCAGGCGGCCGAGTGGAAACCCCAGAGAACGGAGGGACTCGGACAACTCATTGGCCGGTTCCTCATTGCGCCTTCCCGCCGGAATCTGCTTCTCGCCGCAATGGCAGAGGCCGTTCAAGAAAGTGCCGGTTGTGATGACCACTGCGTCCGCTTCCAGCGCCCGCCCGTCCACGAGCTGCACGCCTCGTACCCTGCCATCCTCCGTGAGGATCGAGGCGACCTTACCCTCGATGAGTTCGAGACCGGGCTGCAGCAAGAGCGTCCGGGCCATCTCGGCACGGTAGAGTTCGGTATCGCACTGCGCCCGAAGCGCTTGAACGGCCGGTCCCTTTCCGGTATTCAGCATTCTGATGTGCGTTGTGGTGGCATCGGCGTTTAGGGCCATCTGACCCCCCAGCGCGTCCACCTCGCGGACGACCTGGCCTTTCGCCAGTCCTCCGATACTGCAGTTGCAGGGCATCAGCGCCACTCGCTCGGCCGACAGAGTCACCACCGCTGTAGAGACGCCCAGGCGAGCCGCGGCAAGCGCGGCTTCGCAGCCAGCGTGTCCTGCGCCCACCACAACGACATCGAAACGGGCGCTTGCCGTCTTGTTGTCACCAGTCTGCGTCTGCATCTCGGCCCTTTCACATTATAGCGAACCTGACCGCTGGAGGGTGATTGACAGAGGGCTGAAATATGGCATATACTCCCCCGGACCCGCTTATTCCGCATTATTCGGGTGACAATCAACCGGCGCGCGGCCCCGGAAGGCCGCGCCCGGGGCGGGCTCACACTGCGGACAAGGAGGACCCCTACAATCAGCGTCACTGCAATGAGCGTGGGATTCGGCAATGCGGTGGTCAAGGAACGGATCATCGCGATTGTCAGCAGCGATTCGGCCCCAATACGCAGGGTCATCCAGGAAGCGCGGCGGACGGGCCGCCTGATTGACGCCACCCAAGGCCATCGAACGCGCAGCGTCATTTTCGCCGACAGCGGTCAGATCATCGTCTCGGGACTGGCCAGGGAGACTCTCACAAAGAGGCTGGGGCAGCCCGGTCCGGTGCACGACTCTCCGGATGAGGGAGCCCAGGACGTTTAGCCGAACGGGCGGCCTCATCGTGGTCCTTTCCGGTCCCTCGGGAGTCGGGAAGGACACTTTGCTGCAGTATTTTCTGAGGACGACTCCGAGCTGCGTCCGGCTGGTCACCTGCACCACCCGCCCACCCCGACCCGACGAAAAGGACGGCGTGGATTACCAGTTTGTGAGTACCGAGGAGTTTCGCCGCATGCAGGAGGCGGGGGAACTCCTTGAAAGTGCCGAGGTCTTTGGGCACTTTTACGGCTCGCCCCGGAAGTTCGTGGAGGAGCAGACCGCGCGGGGTCTGGATGTCATTATGCGCATTGACGTGCAGGGCGGTGTCTCGGTTCGGCAGGCTGAGCCGGGGGCCATACTTGTGTTTCTTGCCCCGCCTTCTTTTGAAGAACTGGAGCGGCGGCTGAAAGGGCGGAACACAGAGACGGAAGAATCTCTCAGGCGTCGGCTGGCCGAGGCGCGCCGCGAAATGCAAGCCGCTTCGGAATACGATTACCTCATCATCCACGACTCGACAGAGCGGGCGGCAGAAGATCTCAGGGCCATTCTGCGGGCCGAACACCTCAGGATCGTGAAGGCGTCATGAGTTTTCGAAGTCTGGAAGGCAAGCGCATCGTCCTGGGAGTCACAGGAAGCATCGCGGCGTATAAGGCGGCAGAGCTGGCGAGCTCTCTTGCAGGGCTGAGGGCCGATGTGCACGTGGCGATGACACCGAGCGCCTTGCACTTCGTCGGTCCCGCCACGTTCCGCGCCCTGACCGGACATACCCCCCTGACGGGCGTCTTCGACGAGATCGAAGAGCGCACAGTGGCGCACGTTGCACTGGTGGAGAATGCCGATCTTCTGGTCATCGCTCCAGCAACGGGGAATATCATCGGCAAAATCGCCAACGGCATTGCAGATGAGATCGTCAGCACGCTGGCCATGGCCGCGCCCTGTCCGGTGCTTCTGGCCCCGGCGATGAACACGCATATGTGGACGAATCCCATCGTCATGGCAAACGTGGACCGCCTGAGAAATATGGGCTACCACTTTGTCGATCCCGTGGAGGGCAGGCTAGCCTGCGGGTATGAAGGCGTAGGGAAGATGGCGCCGGTGGAGCAGATCCTGCAATCTGTGGAACGCCTTCTCCTGGGCGCCGCCCGGCACGACTGGGAAGACGTCCCCGTCCTGATCACCGCCGGTCCAACGCGCGAGCCCATCGATCCGGTTCGGTATCTGTCCAACTATTCAACGGGCAGCATGGGCTTTGCCATCGCAGCCGCTGCTCAGGAACGGGGCGCGGAAGTCACCTTGGTAACCGGCCCGACGGAGATGCAACCTCCGGATGTCTCTCGCCTGGTGCGGGTGCAGACTGCCTCGGAGATGCTGGAAGCGGTGCGCAGCCATTTCGGATCCTGCCGGGTGCTTATCAGCGCGGCCGCCGTAAGCGACTTTTCGCCCGTAAAGTCCCCGCGAAAGCTGAAAAAGCTGGAGCAGGAGGGCGAGCGCAGGACCCTGGAGCTGCAGCAGACTCCGGACATCCTGGCGGAGATGGGCCGTCAGAAGCAGAACCAGATTCTGGTGGGTTTTGCGCTGGAGACGGAGGATCTGGTCGCCAACGCCAGACAGAAGCTGGAGGGCAAGAACCTGGATATGATCGTCGCCAACAGCGCGGCAGAAGGCGAGCAGCCGTTCGGGCCCGGCCCGTCCAAGGTGCGGTTTCTAACTCGTGGGGGCGAGGATCATCCTCTCCCCTTGATGAGCAAGCAGGAAATTGCCGAACATTTGTTGACGTTCATCCGCGAAAGGTTTCTCCAGCAAGGATGATGTATATAGGGAGTGCGCCTCTTCGCGCTCGCGAGACAAAGGGGCCGCCCCCTGGAAGGAGACTGCAGGAAAGTGGACAAGCGCTATCTGTTTTCCAGTGAATCCGTCACGGAAGGCCATCCGGACAAGCTGGCGGATCAGATCTCGGATGCCGTCCTGGATGCCCTGTTGACGGGAGATCCTCTCTCGCGGGTGGCATGCGAGACGCTCCTGACGACCGGCCTGGTGCTGGTGGCGGGAGAGATCACAACCAGCACTTACGTGGACATCCCCTCCATCGTCCGCCGTACGCTCCAGCGTGCGGGTTACACCGACCCGGATTTTGGCATCGACGGAGCGACTTGCGGCGTGCTGATCAGTGTTCACGAGCAGTCTCCCGATATCGCACAGGGAGTGGATACCGGAGGGGCGGGCGACCAGGGAATGATGTTCGGGTTCGCCTGCACAGAGACGCCCGAGCTGATGCCGATGCCAATCATGCTGGCACACCGGTTGGCGCGTCAGCTCAGCGCGGTCCGGCGGAGCGGCTCGCCGGACTATCTGCGTCCGGACGGCAAGACGCAGGTCACCGTGGAGTATGAGGGCTACCGCCCGGTGCGCATAGACAAGATCGTGGTTTCCGCTCAGCACCATCCTGCCATCCCGCAGGCCACCATCCGGGAGGATATCATTGAGCGGGTCATCAAGCCGATCGTCCCGCCGGAGCTGCTGGACGACAAGACCAAGTACTTTGTGAACCCGACCGGCAGCTTCACCGTCGGCGGACCGCACGGCGACACGGGCCTAACGGGACGAAAGATCATCGTGGACACTTACGGCGGCATGGGCCGCCACGGCGGCGGGGCGTTCTCCGGGAAGGACCCCACCAAGGTGGACCGCTCGGCGGCGTATATGATGCGCTACATCGCCAAGAACGTTGTCGCTGCCGGACTGGCGGACCGCTGCGAGATCCAGGTAGCCTATGCCATCGGCGAGGCGGAACCGATGAATGTCGTCGTAGACACGTTCGGCACCGGCAAGGTGGCCGATGAGCGCATCTCGGCTCTCATCACGCGGTACTTCGATCTGACTCCTCAGGCCATCATCAAACATCTGGACCTGCGTCAGCCGATGTACGAGCGGACGGCGGCGTACGGGCACTTTGGTCGGACGGATCTGGACGTGCCCTGGGAGCGGACCGATATGGCCGAAATGTTGCGCCGGGAGGCTGGCCTGTAGGTTGTATGCAAGGGTCGCCATTCTGACCGAGAGAGGCGCCCTGACCGAGACCTACACATACCAGATCCCGGAGCAGTTCTTCGGCGTCCGCCCAGGGGCCTGCCTGCTGGTTCCCTTTCAGAACATGGTGCGCCTCGGGTATCTGGTGGAGATGTTGCCAGAACCCGACGTCCCAAGGGTGCGCGCTGCCATCGGCCGAGTGGAAGCTTCCGACATCCCCGACGAGCGCGTGAAGCTCGCCCGATGGATGGCGAAGCACTGGTGCGCTCCTGTGGGATCTTGTCTGCGGTTGATGATGCCCCCGGCGCTGCGCGGACGCATCCAGCGGCGGCTACGTGCTATCTGCAAACATCGGCCGGAGGGACTGCGCGGAACCGCAGCCGATTTGCTGGACCTGCTGATCGATTCCGGCCCCGTCAGTCTTGCGGCCCTGACAAGGAAGTTCGGGAGAGAGGCGGTCCACAGTGCCGTGACAGGCCTGCGCAAGCTTGGGCTGATCTCAGAAGAAGCGGAGATCCTCCACCCCGGCTCCTCGCCGAAGACCGAGCGGGTGTACTGCGTTCCGGACCCGATGGCTGCACGGAGGTGGATCGACGCCAACCGGAACCGCCGCCCGGCGCAGGCCGCGCTCCTGACCTTTCTGGTGGAGCTTGGCACCCCCATTTCTCGCGCGGAGATTTTGCCCCAGCATCCCTCCGCAGCTTCCCGCCTTGGCCCACTTGTGGATGCCGGGCTTGTGCGTGAGGAGCTTCGCCGAGTGCTGCGCAGACCAGCCGAGGAGGCCGCGAGATCTCAATCCCGCTTTGCGCTGACCTACGACCAGGCACAAGCCGTTGGCAGCTTGGAAAATGCTATCCGAGAAGGATCCTTCCGTGAGATCCTGCTGTTTGGTGTGACGGCCAGCGGAAAGACGGAAGTCTATACCCGCGCCATCGAGGCGGCCCTTTCGATGGGACGCGGAGCCATCGTTTTGATGCCGGAGATCGCGCTCACCGTTCACGCATTGGCGCACTTCCGGGGGCGGTTCGGCGATACGCTGGCGGTCTTGCATAGCCGCCTTTCATCGGGCGAGCGCGCCGACGAATGGCGGCGGATCGAGCGCGGAGAGGCGCGTGTCGTCCTTGGACCCCGCTCGGCGGTGTTTGCCCCTCTGCCGGATCCGGGCATTTTCATTATTGACGAGGAGCACGAGCCTGCATTCAAGCAAGACGGCGACCCACGCTACCATGCCCGTGATGTCTGCCGCTGGCTGGCTGAGCGGCACAGGGTTCCTTTGCTGCTCGGCAGCGCCACACCGGCAGTGGAGACCTTCCGGCGGGCCGAACTGGGTCAGGTGGATCTCTGCGAACTGCCGGGGCGCGTGGACAGCCGGCCCGCCCCGAAGGTGCGGGTTATCGACATGCGGGAGATCGCGCGCAAGGGGGCTTTGCACGTCCTGAGCGACCCGCTCAAGGAAGAGCTTCTTCGCAACCACCGGGAGGGCGGACAGGCCATCGTGTTCCTGAACAGGAGGGCTTACGGGACCTTCGTGCTGTGCCGCGAATGCGGATATGTCTGCGTTTGCCCGAACTGCGCCGTGAGCACCAAACACCACCGAGAGGACCAGACCGTCCGCTGCCATCACTGCGGCTGGCGTGGGCCAGCACCCATCCAGTGTCCTTCCTGCCAGGGTACAAAGATCGCCAGTTTTGGAGTGGGTACTCAGCGCGTGGAAGAGGAACTGCAGTCACTGCTTCCAACAGCACGCATTCTTCGGATGGACCGGGACACCACTGGTGGCAAGGATGCGTTCGTGTCACTGATCGGCAGGTTTCGAAGACACGAAGCAGACATCCTGATTGGCACTCAGATGGTGGCGAAGGGGCTAGACTTCCCCGGCGTGCTCCTTGTTGGAGTGATAAACGCCGACACCGGACTTCATATGCCGGATTTCCGGGCCGCCGAACGGGGGTTCCAGCTTCTGACACAGGTGGCCGGACGGGCAGGACGCGGGCCGCGCGCAGGACTTGTGGTCCTGCAGACGTTCCAGCCAGAGCATTACGCAATCGCAGCAGCTGTTAAGCAGGACTATCGCGCCTTCTACGAGCAGGAGATCCGTTTTCGCGAGGAGCTGGGGTGGCCGCCTTTCGGAGCCATCGCCCGGGTTCTGGTGCAGGATTCCAGCTCCGAGCGGTGCAGGGATCGGTGCCGAGAGCTGGCAGGCAAACTCGAAGGGCATCCCGGAGTGGAGGTCCTCGGCCCTTCCGCCGCGCCGTTGGAACGGCTGAAAGGACGGTATCGCTGGCACCTCCTGCTGAGAAGCTACGACAGAGAGAGTATACTGGGAGTGCTGGAATCCGCGGGAGCGCGCGCCTGGAAACAGGATGTGCAGGTGGACGTGGATCCGGTCAATCTGATGTGACCTGGTAAGACAGCGCTCACGCCGCAACAGGCAGACACGTTTCGCCCCGAGGAGAATGATCAAGCCACGACCCGTACTTGTATATGGCGACCCCCGACTGAAGCAACCGTCTGAACCGGTGAGGGATCCGGCGGAGTGCGCAGCGTTGGTGCGCAGAATGCGCGAGATGATGGAGCAATTCGGCGGCATCGGCCTGGCTGCCCCTCAGATCGGCCAACATCGCCGCGTGATCATCTGGAAGATCGGCGGGCAGGAAGGGGTACTGATCAATCCGGAACTGTCTCTCGGCGAAGAGACGGAGGTGGGTATTGAAGGATGCCTGAGCATTCCAGGCATGGCCGCTGACGTGCGAAGGGCCGTCGAAGTATTAGCCCGCGGGCAGGACCTGAATGGCCGGGCCGTTGAGTTCCGAGCTGAAGGCCTGCTGGCGCGTGTCTTGCAGCACGAGGTGGACCACCTGGACGGAGTGCTATTTGTGGACAGGGCCGAGCCGGGCACGCTGAGGCCGGCTCCGATGACGGCGGTCACGGGGATCTAGAAGCATGCGTGTGGTCTTCATGGGGACGCCCGCTTTCGCCGCGACCATCCTGGACACACTGCTCCGGAGCAGTCACCGGGTGGTGGGAGTGGTAACGCGGCCGGACCGTCCTTCCGGAAGGGGCCGGACCGTCTCTCCTTCGCCGGTGGCCTTGCTGGCCTCAGAGCATGGCCTGCCGGTGGTCAAGCCGGAAAATGCCCTGGACCCGGCTCTGCGGGAGGCGCTGCACCAGTGGCGACCGGATGTCGCCGCTGTGGCGGCATTCGGGCTCATCCTGAAAAAAGACATTCTGGAGCTGCCGCCGCGCGGATGTGTTAACGTGCACGCTAGCCTCCTGCCGAAGTACAGGGGCGCAGCGCCCATTCAGCAGGCTATCATTGATGGATGCACCGAGACCGGTGTAACCACAATGCTGATGGAGGAGGGGCTGGACTGCGGCCCCATCCTGCTTCAGGAACGGGTACCAATCCTGCCGGACGAGACAGCGGGAGAGCTCGAAATGCGGCTGGCTGATGTGGGCGCGCGGGTGCTGGTGCTGACACTGGATGAAATGGAGGCTGGCAACCTGACTCCTGCGCCGCAGGACGACTCTCAGGCAACGTGGGCGCGGTCGCTTGGGCCTGAAGCGGGAGACGTGTTCTTCCAGGAGGCCGCCGTGCGCACCCACAACCGCATACGGGGATGCACCCCCAGGCCCGGGGCAAGGGTATATCTCAATGGAGTGCCCGTCCGGGTGTGGCGTTCCGCCCTCCCGGAGGATGGTTTTTCTCCGACAGAAGCGCCGCCGGGGACCATCGTGGCCATCCCGGAGCAGGGCATTGTTGCAGTTTGCGGGGACGCGCGCCCGATAATGCTATGCGAGGTCCAGCCGGCAGGCAGAGGCAGAATGTCCGGCGCGGCCTTTGCCCGGGGGCGTCATCTGAAACCGGGAGACCGGTTCGACACACATCCCCCCACGGATCAGGACTGACCACGGGACAGGAACAGCAACGGTGGATACAGACTATCAGGAGCAGAACTCCCCGACGGTTCAGGAACTGCTGGCGCAGGTTCGTGAGCTGGAGCAGAAGGTCGCCCGCCTGCAGCGGGAGCGCAGTGTCTATGCGGCCAAAGCGCGCCTGCTCAGCGAGGAGCTGGAAAAATACCGCTCCCGCGAGCTTCGACAGGACAACACTGTGGAGACATTGCTGGAGCGGCAGCGCGAAATGCACGTCATGCTGAACCGCTCGCACATCATGCTGGCGAAGGCACAGAACGCAACCGCGATGCTCAGTCTGGAGTTCGGAGAGCTGGCGCGCGCGCTTCCGGAGACAGTCTCCGCCCAGGCGGAAGCCGACCCGGAACAGGCTCAGACCGTGCAATATGAGATTGACGACCGCATCCGGCGCATCAACGACCTGTTCCGCATGACCGGCGAACTCTCCCAGGAGATCGCGGAGACGCTGGAGGGTACGGAGAAGGCAATGCAAGGAGGAGGGGCAACAACCGTGCAGAGTCCTCCGCAGGAGCCTTCGATCCAGAAGGAGAAACCTGCCGCCGCAGCCTCCCCCGCACCATGCCCTTCCGCCCCTCAAGAAACAGCAGCGCCGCAGCAGGTCCCGCCCGCGCCCACCCAGGAAGAGGAATCGGAGGCTACCGTTGCTGAGGTCGTCGAAGAACAACCGGCGACGGAGGAGGCGACCGGCGATGCTGCCGGGCCTCAACGCACGGACGTCCGGGAAGCCGTGTTTTCCGAAGTGACGGAGCAGGAGAGTCCTTCCGCTCCGGAGACGGCATCAGCCCTCGGAGGACATCATGAGCAGAGCTTTTCCAGCCCGCACCGGACGGCGGTCCCACCACCGAAGGATATTTTCGTAAGTCCCGCACCAACCCCGCGCCGCAAGTTGTTTACCGGCGCAGTCTCTGGGGGCACACCGTCCCGCACAAAGGTTGATCAACCCCTTAGCACGGACGACCGGGACGGCAGCGAAGCCGCACAAGCCCGCGAGGCGCTGGACCGGCTTGTCCGGGAGCAGGAGGAGCGGGACGCACACGCGACCGGCGGGGCTTCCAGAAAGCGAGGATTCTGGTCCCGTCTTTTCGGTGGCTGAAAGGTTGCCTTTAGCGGAATAGCCAGAGCGTCATCACGCCGAATGCAAGCGCAAGGGCCGCCGCTGTCGCGCGCAGCAACATCCGCCGTCTGCGATCCCGGGCCTCCGCCGGCATCCAGTATTCAAAGTCGTGCTCGTTGATCTCGTTGACGCCGTAGCGGTCCTCTTCTTCGGGCAGGTAGTCGTCCGTCTGGCGGATCTCCATTGCGTCTCTCCAGCGTCCGGTTGTCTGCGGGTCGCACGTGGTATAGTGTGCCAAGGATGATTTACGACGCGCTTACCATGGCGGCGTGCGCAGCCGAGATGTCCCAGGCGCTTACAGGGATGATAGTCCATCAGGTGCGCCAGCCGCTCGAACTGGAGGTGATTTTGGTATGCCGGGCCGGCCGACGCCAGGCAGAGGCGCTCTTCAGCGCGGACGCCCGATTCGCCCGAGCGCATCTCACCGGAATCCGCCGCCCCGTTCCCCCCACCCCGCCGCATTTCTGCCAGCTTCTTCGCAAGCACCTGGAGGGAAGGCGCGTTCAGTCTGTCCTGCAGGAGGGCAAAGATCGCATTCTTCGCCTCACTTTCGTGGGAACAGATAGTCACACCCGCACGCTGATCTGCGAGGTGATGGGCCGTCATTCCAACATCATCCTTCTGGACGGTGAGGGAACCATTCTGGGAGCTGCCAAGACTGTGGGTGCGCGGCAGAGCCGGGCCCGGCAGATCCTGCCGGGCCGCCTGTACGAACCGCCGCCCACAGGCAAGCTGGAACTTGCATCTGCCGGGCCCCTGGAGTTCCAGCGGTTGTGGGCCGAGAAGTTCGGTGACAATCCCGGGGAACCTGCCGAAGTGGCGGCCTGGCTGGTCGGCAAGTTCTCCGGAGTCAGCCCCATACTTGCCGCAGAGGCGATCCACCGCGCCGGTAGTGCTGAGCCTCAAGCGGTGTTTCGCGAGCTGGAAGCCCTGCTGGCGCTCATTCCGAGGGGTCCGTTTGCGCCGGTGATCCTGCGAGAACCGGGCCGGCACGTCGAAGAGGTTTATCCCGTTCCTCTCAAACACAGAACCTCCGCGGCTCAACATCCCAGGCCTCGCATCTCGGAAGCCCTTGAGCACGCTGTCCGGGAGGAGATGGCCACACTTGAGCTTGAGGAAGAGCGATCGCGGACTCTTGCGGCGATACGGCGCGCCTTGGAGCGGCACCATGGGGAGATCCGGGAGCTGGAAGCCCTCCTCCAACAGCGCGAAGAACCTGAAACGTTGAGAAAGATGGCCGAGAACCTGGCGGCCTCGTACCACCTCATCCGGCCCGGAAGCTCGTGCGTGGAAGTCCCGGATTATTTCGATCCCTCAATGAGGCCGGTCGCGATCCCGCTGAGACCAGATCTCAGCCCTTCGGAGAACGTGGAACGGGCCTTCCGTCAGGCACGCCGTGCGGCCGACCGTATCCAGCACGCGGCGGACAGGCTGCCCAGTCTCCGTCGGGACCTTGCCACCCTGGAAGAGACTCGCCGGCAGGTGGAGGAATCCACATCGGTCGCCGAAGTGCAGGAGCGCAGGGCAGCGCTGGAGAATGCGCGATTGCTTCCACCACCGCAGGCCTCGGAGGCGGCACAAACGAAGGAGCGGCCATTTGAGGGCCATCGCATTCGTACTGTCCTCTCCGAGGACGGACTTGAGATTCTCTACGGGGAAACTGCGGAGGCGAACGACTACCTGACTCAGAAGGTGGCGCGTCCGGATGACGTGTGGCTTCATGCGCGATCCGTCACGGGGGCACATGTCATCATCAGGACCGGGAAAGGACGAATCGCCCCACCCGCTACCCTGCGACAGGCGGCAGAGATCGCCGCGCGAAACTCCGCCGCGAGGCATTCATCCTACATTCCAGTGGACTGGACGCTGAGGAAGTATGTGCGCAAGCCGAAGGGCTCCCCTCCCGGGCTCGCCACCTACACGCACGAGAAGACGATCCACATCACCGGCGGTAGTTGACCTCGATGATCACGTCGCGGATGCCAGGGCGCGAGCGGAGAATACGATGAATGATATTCATCTCGGCCTCAAGGTCGCAGTTCTCTCCCCGAAGCGAGCGAACCTCCCCCCGGATATAGACGACTCCATGCATGGAGTTCACCTGCAGCATCGTGTCGTCTATCCGGCGCCGGACGATCTCGCGCCGGACCAGTCTGGTTGTGGCTGCATCTTCTGCAGGCATGGGCTGCACCCTCCGGTTCGGCAGCTCTAACGGCCCGCCACTCGCCCACAGCTTCGCGGCGGCAAGAGCACCCCTGACACCATGATTTTACCGCACTCGGGCCTTTACCTGCGTGGACGATAGTCCGGACAGTCTATCGCGTTGGGGCGCTCGGGTCTGCGGCAGGCATCACGGTAGTCGAAGCGGCAACTGTCGCACAGGTATTTGGGTGCCCCCACCCGCGCACGGAGGACGCGCCAGAACCTCATCATTCTCCGGCGAAACCGGTCCAGCAGCCCGGGACGCGGACGGAAAGCAGGTTCCCCCAGAAGAGGTAACTTCCTCACAGCACCGCCCTCTGAGCAGCATCCGACGGGTGCTCCAGTCCGAGCTGGCGCAAGCGGAAGCGCATTGCGGCAGCGGACACGCCGAACCTCGCCGCCAGCACCCGGGACTTATTCGTCCTCCTTGGATGCCCAAGCTCCGCCGCCTGACGGCGAACCTCTTCGCCCGGCATCATCACATTGACCGCAAACAGCGATGCCAGCCGCTCCTGATCCTGGAGGGACAAACGAAGAGGAAGTTGCGGATTATGAGCCAGAATCTCGAAGAGCTCGTGCCAGAGCGCCAGCGAGACCTTTCCGGCCAGATGCCGGGAGTAGCTGATTGCATATCCCTGGCTGGTGCGACACCATACCGCCTTTACCCCCCGCGGCAACAGAGCCGGCTCCACCCGAACCCCCAACCTTACCAGCACTGCCAACGGATCACGTGGAATCTGGCAGAGCCCCAGGCAGCGGCAGAAATAGCCGGCAAAGGAAGCGATATTGCCAGCTCGGATGCTGCCCCACTGCAGGACCAGGCGTCGCATCAGCGCGTCCAGCTCCTTTGCGGTGGATGCAAGAGGAGCGACCGGGCCCCTTGACTCAGTAACCCCCGGATTCGACGGCATCAGACAAACTCCTCGGGCAGAATGCGCAGACCCTCCGCCCGCTCATACAACCGGATGATGGCGAGCTTGGCTTCTGTTGGGAGAGACAGCATGGCAGAGGATCCAGCGCGGACCTCCGGATCCTTCATAACAAACTCAAAAGCCCGCTGGATGCGTTCTTCCCTGGATTCCCCCTCCTTTTCCGGCAGCACCACCGGCGGTAGGAAACCAGCCTTCCTGAGGATATCCTCCACGGGGACCTGGTAGACCCCCGCCAGACGCGCCAGCACCTTGGCGGAAGGCCTGCGCCGTTCATCCTCTATCTGATACAGATAGGGCGACGACATCTCCGCCCTGCGCGCCGCTTCCTTCACCGAAAGCCCCGCCCGCTCCCTCAAATTCTTCAGGTATGCTCCGATCTGTTCCATCTGAAGGGCCGCTCCGGTGTGACTATATCACAACCCAAAAGATCGAACAAGTGTTTGCAATGCCTGCCAGATGCCCGCCCTTCGCTATGACACTGGCCCCAGTGCTCAGGCGGGGGCCAGCCCCCACTTGCGCCGCGTCTGTTCTTCGGCGCGCTTGAACAGCAGATTGTCCACCAGCGATCCGAAGACGCCGATGATCACAATCACAGCCAGAACAGCCGGCATGTCGTTCACATTGCGGCTGACGATCAGCACCTCTCCCAGGCCTTTTCCGGGAGACAGCAGCTCTCCCGCCATCAGGGCCCTCCAGCTGAACGCCCAGGCCAGGCGCCACCCGGACAGCATCTGGGGAAGCGCTGCCGGCAGCACGACGGACGTGAAGAGCCTGTGGCCGTTTGCGCCCATGGTCATGGCGGCGCGAATCCAGAGGGGCGGGACATTGCGGATGCCTGCCTGCGTGTTGACGACGATGCTCCACACAGCTCCCAGGAAGACGATAGTGATAATGGAGGCCTCCGACAACCCCAGCCAAAGCACCGTGAGCGGCAGCCAGGCGATGGATGGGATGGCCTGCATACCGGAGACCAGCGGCCCCAGCAGTTCATCCGCAGTGCGGTTCCGCGCGAGCAGCAGTCCCAGCGAAAGCCCCACCGCCAGCGCCAGACCGTAGCCGATGGCCAGCCGCTGGAAGCTGGCTGCCACAGCGACCAGCAGAGTGCCGTCCGCCAAACCCTCCACCAGGCTCGAACCCACCTCGAGCGGGCCCGGAAACAGATACGGCGGCCACAGCGATAGCCTATATATCGCTTCCCAGATTACGATCAGGAGGAGGTAGAAGCTTAGCCGTTTCATGCACCCAGTCCGAATCAAGCTCCGCCTGCGCGACACGGTCTATCTCGACGCGCAGGGATTCCATAATTTGTTTCTCGATGTAGGCCAGTCCCGGCTCCGTCAAATCCCTTGGACGCCCGGCGGGCACGCGGAACTCCTGTTTGATGGAAGCCGGACGGGCAGAAAGCACCAGAATGCGGTCCGAAAGGTAGACCGCCTCCCGCACGTTATGCGTTACGAAGATGACGGTCTTGCGGGTCTCCGCCCAGATGGCGGTCAACTCCTCGTGCAGGAGCGCCCGTGTCTGCGCGTCGAGTGCCGCGAAAGGCTCATCCATCAGCAGCACCCGCGGCTCCATCGCAAGCGCCCGCGCGATGGCGACCCTTTGCCTCATCCCGCCGGACAGCTCGTGAGGATAGGAATCGGCAAAGCGGGAGAGATGCACCATCTTGAGGAACTGACGCGCCCTTACGGAACGCTCTCCGCGTGGAATACCGGCCATTTTCAGGCCAAACTCCACGTTCTTCTGGGCCGTCAGCCAAGGAAACAGTGCCGCTTCCTGAAAGACGACCACTCTGTCCACCCCGGGCGCGGTCACCGGTTCACCGTCCAGCATCACCGTTCCGCTGTCTGACCGGTCCAGTCCAGCGATAATGTTCAGCAGCGTGGACTTCCCGCAACCGCTCGGCCCCACCAGGCTGACGAACTGGCCTTCCGGCACCTCCAGGTCAATGGGAGAGATCGCCTGTACCGTACGTCCGTTCGAAGCGTATGATTTGGTGACTCCCACCAGTTTCAGCATATCACCCCCCCTGCCGGCCCCCCATCTCTCCGACCAGTGACTCAACAAGCCCGTCGCGCCGGGGGAGATAACCATTACGAGCGCTGACCTGCGCCATCTTGGCGAGGATGGAGGAATCAAGGGTCTCGTCGAAGACGCAGGAGCGAAATGCCTTCTGCGCTACACGCCGGGGCAAACTCTTTCCTGTCCATTTCTGGATCTGCTCGTCCGTCAACATTGCAGCACGGCCAGGATCTTTCCTTATCCGCTGAACTACCTGCCGGTGGGCCTCCAGCCATCCGCCAAGCACGCCGGAATGCCGCCGGGCGAAGTGTTCCGAGGACACAAGCACCGTGACCGGACTCTCCCGGAGAATCTCTCCTCCGGCCGGGATGTCCATCTCCACGGCGCGTCCGGAATGGATCAGGGCGCTTCCCCATGGCTCCGGCAAGAGAGCCGCTCCGGCCTGACCAGATAGCAGCAGGGCGTCCGCGTCCGCCGGGTTGGCCTGCGCCAGCCGCACGCCATTTGGGCCGTCCGTGGCCACACCCAGCCGCTCCAGGAGCATCCGCAACTGTATGTCCTGGGTATTGCCAAACTGCGGCACCAGGACAACTCTGCCGCCCAACCCCTCGAATCCCTGGCGAGCCACTGCCGGGATGGCCACGAGGCGCACACCGCCGCGGCACACTCCCGCCTGAGCCGCCACCGGCACCCCGCGTGCTTTGGCGGTGAGATAAGGCACCGGCCCTACGTAGGCGATATCCAGCGCGCCCGATGCCAGAGCCACCATCAACTCCGGTCCGGCGGGGAAAACACGAGACTGGATGGTCCAGCCACGCGGGAGCGCCTTCTGAAAAGAGCCGTCGGCGAGCCCGATCAGAACCGGAGCATGGGTTACATTGGCGAAGAAGCCCACCCGGACGACTTGGTCTGGGCTGTCTCCTGAGGGGGTGCAGCCTCCGAGAGCCAGCAGGCAGAACAGGACAGTCATGCTCAGAGCGAATCTCGACATAGTTGATTGAGTTAGTCCATTATGCCCTTGCCAAACCACATTGTCAACACCGTTGTGCATGCCGAAAGGGAAAGGGGCAAAAAAGCCCGGCGCTAGCCTTGCGCCGGGCCCTTACCTGAGAGCCGGACTGTCCCCTACCTTGAGACAGCATTCACTCCGATCTGGACATCTCCCTTGCTGGCGTTCTCGATGCGCGCCTCGCCGGCGAACCGGTTACCGGTGATAACCGCACATCGCACCCCTTCTCCCAGCCGGATCTGCAGGCGGTCCTCCCGAAAGAAAGAGTTCGTAACGCTGATCTCCCCTCCGACCGCGTCAATGCATGGAACGTTTTTGCCGGAGGCGTCCCAGTTCACGAAGTTGCACTGCCCCATGCTGAGAAAACCTTTTCCGGCGCTGCGCGCGACGATCTCGTGAGGCCCCCAGAAGGCACAGTTGGAAAACTGCACCACACCTGTGTGGGAATCCCGGATGTCCACCGCCGCCTGCGAGCCGGTGCCTCCGACGAACTCCCCGTTCGTGATCAGAAGCCCAGGAGCCTGCGTCTCCTCCACCAGGACGCAGGTCTGCGACCAGTCGGCAGCGATTCCCAGGAAATTGCCGTTGCACGCTCCAGCCTCACTCCGGTAGAAATGGTAGCCCACCCGGCAACCGTAGCTGAAGGTATTGTGCATGAACTCCCAGTCCGACCGCCCGATGGAGAACGCCACACAGTTCTGGAACAGATAGTCTAGGAGCGCCGGCCACTCCGGGATGTTCTCCTCGCCAGACCGCATCCAGTAATGCGGGTTGAAATGGACGTTCTCGATGCGTCCGATGTCGGTGCATTTGTCAATGTGGATGCCGGCCTTGAGGGGGCATCCGAACACATTGCGGATATAGTGCAGTTCGTTCGGCTTCTCGCCGAAGTCTATCCCTTTGTAAGGATTAACCAGGGTCACATCGATAACGCTGCCGTGCATCCCATCGCCCTGAATGGCCCACGGATAAGCCAACGTGCCGGGAATACGCTGCTCCGGATAGTAGATGGTGACTCCGCGGATGCAGCTGTTCGGTGAAAGGCGGATCAGAGGATCGCCCGTTTCCGAGCCCCTACCCGCGTATGCGAGCAGTATGGTGCCCTTGCGGTGCTCAGCGTGATGTGGAGCCTGCCACGTGCCCCGCAGCGTAACTCCCGGAGGCACAACCACACCTTTTTCCAGGCGATACCGCCCTGCGGGCAGGAAGACCTCCCCTCCTTCGGCCGCGGCGTCCAACGCCTTCTGGATGGCTGCGGAGTCATCTGAGACCCCGTCGCCTCTAGCGCCCGTCTCCCGGGCGTTGATCGTCAGCGCCATCGCCATATCCCCTCCCCAGAGAGCCATAGCAGCCACGAGCGCCGCCATGGCAACGCAGAGTCTGGTCATAAGCGGTCTCCTTTCGCTTTCACTCCCAGAGCGGGGTACTCACTCCAGAGATACCTCCGCCCGCACTGTGCCCGCCCTTTCGTGGCGAGCGATCACCCGGACTGTGCCGCCAGCAGGCGCCGTGACGACCCATTCCGCCTTCAGCCGTTCCTCAGTGGCATCCACGTGCCAGCCGTAAGGACTGACATCTGTGTAGGCCCGTCCCTCCAGTTGGCGCATCTCTTCCCGGAGCTTGCCGGACTTCAACTGTGCGTCCTCCGGCAGTTCGATCTCCACCACCACCGGCCGGAACACCTTCCGATCCAGCGCGCGTTTCGTCACATAGGTGGGGAGCCACCCTGTATTATCCACCACCAGCCGGATCCGGAACGTCCGGCCGCCCAGCGGCTCGACGTCCAGGCGTCTCAGCTCCAGCCGAGGCGAGATGAGCGCCTGCCAGACCAGCCAGTCCGGGAAAAGGGCCAGCTCTTTCTCCAGAAGGTGCGGTGGCGGGTTGCGGAAACAGTACATCTCGTCCCAACCACCCAGTTCGATGGCTCCCAGCTGGGGATGCTCGAAAGGGTACCAGTCCACGTAACCCTTGCCTTCGAGGACCTCATCACTCCAACGCAGCATCTTGAGATCGTCTTCGAAGGGATGTTCCCTGTACCAGTCGATGAACTTGTACTCCTGGATCCCCGCCTGACGCTGAGGGCTCCAGATCTCCACTGTCCAGGCGAACATGCCCAGATGGTCGTACATCCAGTCGTCCGAAACTCCGGTGATGACCTCTTTGGGATGATAGCGGAAGTCGTGGTACACGCTGACGTTGGGATATCCTGTGATTTCGGTGCCCTTCCGGCCAATCTTTTTGTAGGTCCAGAGATCCTCCGCGGGGAACTCTTCGTCGCTCTGGGTACCGTAGGGACGGAGCAATACTCCAGAGTAGGTGTGAAAGGAAACACCCCCTGTGATGTTGGGATGCGAGGCGAGAAAGGCCGCCATCGCCCGGACCTCGGGTTCGCTGGTGGGAAAAGGCCCCGCCCCGTGCTGCTCGAACTCTTGACGCCAGTGGGCCGGGAAGTTCCTGTTTAGATCCAGCCCCTCTTTGTTGGGCATCACGCTGAGTGTCACGCCGTCCCAGTTTTCCAGGATACCTTCCGGGAGGATGCGGTAGAACTCGCCTTCCCGCTCTTCAGGCTCCCGGCGCACCATCAGGCGGGGCTCCTGCGGACTCTTTTTCCAGGGACCGTTCGGATCCGGGATGCGCATGCTGAGGATGCGCCCGTCGCCATCCACATCCTGCCGCCGCAGCCCTTCCAGCGGTTCTTCGTCGTAAGGATAGGGGCGCGTGCTGGAGCGAAGGAAGCGTGGTGGATCGGAGAAATACAGCTCTGCCCCGTCCGGATTCAGGCGCGGAACCACGTAAAACGCGCGAGTATCCAGGCAGTAGGTGACATCCGGATTGCTGCCGTATTCCCGGGAGAGGCGCTTCAGAAAGTAAAGGCAGGCGCTGGAAGCTGAAAGCTCTGTTGCGTGAATGTTGCCGTCCACCCAGAAAGCTGGCTTTTCCGCGTCCGGCCCGGTGGCGCAACTGGTGACGGTGACACACCAGATATCGCGCCCTTCGTGGCTTTTCCCGATGGACTGGATGCTCAAGATGTCGGGACGGGAGTGCACCAGGGCGAACAGCTTCTCGGTCAACTCAGCATAGGGCAGGAAATGGTCGAAATCCGGGTCGGGCACCAGAGAACCTCCGCGCAAAAGAGTTCGTGCTACCCGGCTTTTCTATCGCGGCGGAGGCTTCTCCTGCACCAACTGCTTCTCGTGGACAATCCTGCCTGCGTGTCCAGGAATCACAGACACCGTTCGGGGAGAGAAAGGAACTGGAGGCGGCGATCGGAATCGAACCGATGCATAAGGGCTTTGCAGGCCCCTGCCTTACCACTTGGCTACGCCGCCCCGCAAAAAAAGAGAACGGGAGAGGCGGACCAGCATCTTAGTCCGCCTCTTCAAGAATCTTTAGCCCCGGCCTGCCGGGCTCCAGGGCTTCAAACTGGAGCGGGAGACGGGATTCGAACCCGCGACATTCAGCTTGGGAAGCTGACGCTCTACCACTGAACTACTCCCGCGCGCCCTGCCTGACAGCACTGATGCGGTTTTCAGTCAGGTCGCGCCATCCCGACTGATGTGCTCCCGCGCCCTGAAAAACCGCACGTCAGTCTGTCGTCCGGCTCCACCGCCTTGCAGCGGTTGTAAAAGGCAATGGTGGGCGATACTGGATTTGAACCAGTGACCTCCTCGGTGTGAACGAGGCGCGCTCCCACTGCGCTAATCGCCCGCAATGAGCCCGGGGCCCGGCGGACACGGCTTAAAAACTGGTGGGGATGGAGAGATTTGAACTCTCACGAGCAAGCTCACTGCCCCCTCAAGACAGCGCGTCTACCAGTTCCGCCACATCCCCACGCCATCCCCCGGCGCTGTTATTCTAACACCGCCGGAAGGCACTGTCAACACAAACGGACCCGTCTCACTAGACAGCGCCCCACCCTTTCACGCCTGTTCCAGACGGGCCACAATAGCCGTCACGTTATCGGCATCCGGGCGCGCTGCCGCCATCTGGACGACCCTCCGGACGCACACGTCCGGATGCTTGCCGTGACGATGAAGGGCCTCCTCGATCTGCCGCTCGCTCAGACCGTCCCAGAGACCGTCCGTGCACACCAGAATCAGGTCTTCCGCCCCGACCTCGATCTGTATCGTCTGAGGGGCCAGTTCGTCATCGCCCCATCCCACCGCACGAGTCACGACGGTCAGATCCTGATCAGGAACCCCGTCACCGCCGGGTGGCAACGCTTCCGCGCACGTCCGCATCCAGTCGTCGTCGGTCAGTTGCACCAGCCTGCGCCCTCGATGCAAATAAGCGCGGGAGTCGCCCAGACTGGCCACGAATAGACGCCGCTGCGCCAGCAGCGCCACCGTCAGGGTGGTTCCCATCCCATCCAGCAGCGGATCGGTCCGAGAGACTTTGTAGACCTCACGGTCCGCCCGGCGGAATGCTTCCAGCAATGCATCCCGGGCACGCTCCGGCGAGAAAAACCCTTCGGCCCCCAGGACAGCCTCCCGGGCGGCGCGTACGGCGACGGAACTGGCGATCTGGCCATTCTGCCTCCCGCCGATCCCGTCCGCGACTATGAAAAGACCCTGTACCCACTCCGGCGACGGAGGATCCACGACGCAGACGAAAGCGTCCTCGTTCGTGAGTCTCCGCCCGGTGGCGCTGAGCGCATAAGCGCGCACCCGCAGCTTTCCCGGCAACTGCCGCACGGGTGGCAGGGGTAATGCTCGGCTCCCTTTTCCCGAAGGGAACACAGGATCGCGGACCTCCCCATCGTTCGCGCTCAACTCAGAAGTCCGGCTCCGTGTAGTGGCTGGCAGCCGGGGAGCGGACAGGCCGGTGCGCCCGCAGCCAGGCGTCTATGACCGCATACAGCCACGCGCATCCTGCACCGCCCCAGAGGAGCCAGGAGATCAGGCTGACCCGCTCAGGAGCCACCCTTCCCGCCGCCGACGAGAACCCCAACGTCAACAGAGTCAGGATGCGGAAGAAATCGCCGGTCAGCAGCAACACAACCATCACCACCCCGAACGCGCCCGCGAGAATGGCCGCCTTGGCGGTCTCTCCGTTATACCATTGCCCCAGCCCAGGCCACGCTGCCGAAGCCAGACACGCGAGCGCTGCACTCTTGCCCAGTGGCCGGGCAGCTTCTCCGGCAGACGCCAGAACAGTTTGAAGCTTTTCGGCCTGTCTGGCAGCCTCGGTAGCAGCAAGGACCAGTTTTGCGTATTTGGTCTCAGCAGACGCCAGAGATGGATTCGATGTGAATGCCCTGCGATAGGCGTCCATCGCCGCTTCGCGTTGGCCGCGCTCAGCAAGGACATCCCCCAGAAGCTCCAGCGCCTCCGGCGCTTCTCCCCCGATCTCGATGGCCTGCCGGCAGGCGCGTTCAGCGCTCTCCAGGTCTCCCCGCCGCAGGAAGACCACAGCGCTTCTGAGAAGCTTCTGAAACTCCTCCGCCGCAGGCTCGTCCCGCATCAGTCCTGGCTCGCGTCTCCCCTGCGCTCCTCCATGGTTCTCCACAGAGAGTCCAGATCGTACATCGCCCGCGCTTCAGCGGTAAAGATGTGAACCACCACGTCACCGTAGTCCAGCAGCACCCAGTTGGCGTGATAGTCCCCCTCCTGCCGGGCCCGCTGGCCCCCCTTCTCCTCCATGGCCTCGACTACGGCATCCGAAAGGGCCCGGATGTGCACGTCCGACGTTCCGTGCGTCACCACGAAATAATCCGCCACCAGAGTCCGGCCGGTCAGATCCATCACCTCCGGAGCGATGGCCTTCTTCTCCTCCAGAGAATCCAGGATCAACTTCAGCTTCTGTTCCGCAGGCAGCTTGGACGATAGAGAGGGCATTGTTTCGGTTCACCTTCCGGCGGCTTCGTCTCAATAGTAGTCACGGCCCACGATGACGACGACTCTGGCGTCAGCCGGATACCTCGCGTCCGGCTCCAGACGGCCCGGACGGCAGTTCAGCAGCTCGGCGATCGCGAGGGTCTGGACATCATCCGGATCCCGCGCCAGCACCACCGATCGCTCGTAATCGAACCGGCGGGCGTTTCCCGTCTTCGTCACGCGGTAGCCCGCTCCGCGCAGCACTTCCGCCAGGCGCTCCGCCGACCCGGCCACGCCGGACCCGTTCAGCACGGCCACAGTGGGCTTGGGAGCTTCAAACTTCAGCATCTCGGCGACCACCGCCGGGATCTCGTCCGTAGCCGGAAGATAGTAGCTGATCCCACCGATGTTCGCCGGGGCGCCGGGCAGGACCGCCGTTTTCACCGCATCCTCCGGAATGTCCTTCGCAAGCCTCGCCAGCGCCAGGATCTCCCGCGCGCTCAAGTTCGTCTCCACATTGGCCAGAATCTCGTCGATGGACTGCGGGAGTTTGGTCCAGTTCTCCGGGGCCGTGACGCGCCGCGCCAGGGCGCGCAGGAACTTCTGTTGACGCTGGATGCGGGAGAGGTCGCCCATCCGGTCGTGCCGGAAGCGGACATACTGCAGCGCTTTGTCCCCGTCCAGGTGGCGGTAACCTTTCTTCAGGTTAATATACAGGCCGCCCCGGCGATCCACATAGCGCATATCCTTCTCGATATCTATCTCGACACCGCCGAGGAGGTCCACAAGATTCTTGAGACCCTCGATGTTGGTCTTCACATAGTAGTGGATGGGCACGCCAAGCAGGTCCGCCACTGCCTGCGCCGAGGCCTGGGCACCGCCGTGGACATATGCGGCGTTGATCTTCTCGTGGGAGCTGCGTCCCGGCAACTGCACCCGCGTGTCGCGCGGAATACTGATCCCCTGCG
Source organism: Armatimonadota bacterium (assembly GCA_025998755.1). Lineage (NCBI taxonomy): Bacteria > Bacillati > Armatimonadota > Armatimonadota bacterium. The sequence goes on along the minus strand of AP024674.1, from coordinate 810,790 downwards.
CCCTTCGGTTCTTCAGGTCCACAGCCGCCACGAGTATGGTGTCCGTGCGGCCCCGCACGGACGGGTTCTTGCTGTGAGTATTGTCCTCACCAAGCACAAGGATGTAGATAATGTCCCTCCCCTCGAACGGGCGCTCCAGCACCAGGCGCGAAGCGGATGTCTCCAGCTTCTCACTTACCAGCCGGAGGGCCGCCCCGCCGGCCGCCATCGCCAGAGCTCCCACCACAACAAGACCCCACAGCAGGTTTTTGCGCCAGTCAGTCATCCCCATCCCTGTAAAGATTGTTCGCCTGAATATAGTCCACCACAGACGCCGGAGCGGTGTAGCGGATGCTTTTGCCCCGCCGGACGCGTTCCCGGATATCCGTGGAAGAGATCTCCATCAACGGGCTTTCGACCAGATGCAACCGGACAGGAAAACCTTCGGGAAGAACCTCACGCGGATTGCAATCCCAGCCGGGGCGGCAGGCCACAATGAACTGTGTCAGATGGACCAGCTCTTCCGCCCGATGCCATCCGGGAATCTCCTCCACAGTATCCATTCCCACAATGAAGAAAGGTTCATCCTCCGGCCACAGCCGGCGGAACTCCCTTACGGTGTCTATGGAATATGTCGGGCCGGGCCGGTCGATCTCGATGCGCGAGGCCTCGAAACACGCGTTGTCTCCGATGGCGAGGCAGACCATGTTCCAGCGGTGCTGCGCCTCTGTCACGCGCCAGGCAGGCTTGTGGGCAGGAACTCCGGCAGGCACGAAGATCACCCGCTGGAGTCCGAACTCCTCCCGCGCCCGCTCCGCCATCAACAGATGGCCGAAGTGCACCGGGTCGAAGGTGCCGCCCATAATGCCATACGCGCCCAACTCCGTCCGCTAACTCCGGATCTGACCGTTCCCGTAGACCACATACTTGTATGTGGTCAGCTCTTCCAGGCCCATGGGGCCTCGCGCGTGCAGTTTCTGGGTGCTGATGCCGATCTCTGCGCCTAACCCGTACTGAAACCCGTCAGTGAAACGCGTGGACGCATTTACATAGACCGCCGCCGCGTCTATTTCGTTCTCGAACCTCCGCGCCGCCTCGAAGTCTCTTGTAATGATGGCTTCCGAATGCTTGGAGCCATAGTGGTTGATGTGCTGTATGGCTTCGTCCAGCGAGTCCACCACACGCACCGCCAGAATCATCGCAAGATACTCCGTGAACCAGTCCTCCTCTGTTGCGGGCACGGCTGCCGGGAACAGGGCGCGCGTGCGCTCGCACCCCCGAATCTCAACACCCGCATCGGCCAGCCGCTGACACAGCAAAGGCAGAAGCTGCCCGGCAACATCCGCGTGCACCAGGAGGGTCTCCATCGCGTTGCACACGCCGCAGCGCTGCACCTTGGCATTGAAGGCCACGTCGGAGGCCATTTGCAGGTCGGCGGAAGCATCCACGTAGGTATGGCAGTTGCCGACGCCTGTCTCGATGACCGGCACCTTCGCGTTCTGCACGACGCTCTGAATGAGCCCCGCGCCGCCCCTCGGTATCAGGCAGTCAATGAGTCCGGAAGCCTCCATCATGGCCGTGGCTGCGGCGCGGTCGGTGGTCTCGACCAGCTGCATCGCACCCGCAGGGATCCCCGACTTTTCAGCCGCGTCCGCTATGACCCGCGTCAGGGTCGAGTTGGAGTGAATGGCCTCCTTGCCGCCCCGCAAAATGACGGCGTTCCCGGACTTCAGGCAGAGCCCGGCGGCGTCCACGGTGACATTGGGACGGGACTCGAAGATGATCCCGATGACGCCCATAGGAACGGAGACCTTCTTGATGTCCAGCCCGTTCGGCAAACGCCACCCCCTGCTGACTCGCCCGACCGGATCAGGAAGCGCGGCCACCTGGCGCAATCCCTCCGCCATGTCCGCAATGCGCTTCGGGTTCAGCGTCAACCGGTCTATGAGCGCCTCGGACAGTCCGTTCTCTCGCGCAGCGGCGAGATCCCTTCCGTTCGCCTCGATGATCTCGTCCTGACGCGAGACCAGCGCCTCCGCCATGGCGTGCAGGGCGGCATCCTTCACCTTCGTGGATGCTGTCGCCAGTCCACGCGCCGCCGTTCGCGCTTTCAGCGCCATCTCCCGGATCATCTCTGTCATCTCATCTGCCACTTCGGTTTCCTCCGCCGCTTAAACTCCTACCACCAGATTGTCCCGGTGGATGACCTCGTCGAACTCGTGATATCCCAGCACTTGGCGGATCTCGGAGGAGTTTTTACCCATGACCCGCCGGACCTCATCCGCGCTGTAGTTCGTGAAGCCGCGAGCCACGGTCCGGTTCTCCTCATCGACAACCAGCACCAGATCCCCCGGGCCGAAGTTCCCTGTAACCTCGATCACTCCCACGGGGAGCAGCGATGCCCGCCGCGTCGCCAGCATCCGGGCAGCCCCCTCGTTCACCCGCAGGCTGCCCCTTGCTGGAACGGCGAAGGCCATCCACCGCTTACGGCTGTTCAGCCGCGAAGTGCCGGGCACAAAGCGTGTTCCCAGTCTCTCGCCCCTTAGCACGCGCTCCACAACCGCCGGTTCCCGGCCATGCGCGATCGTGAGCGGAATCCCCGCCGCCATCGCGATCTGCGCCGCAGCCAGCTTACTGGACATTCCTCCCGTGCCCCCGCGCTCGGACTCGCCTCCGCCGGCGATCCTCTGCAGCTCCGGCGTGATCTCCCGCACCTCCGGGATCACTTCGGCATCACGGCCCGCGCCTGGCTTCGCCGTGCAAAGGCCAGGCACATCCGTCAGGAGCAGCACCAGATCGGCGTCGACCAACGTGCCAACAAGAGCAGCCAGCATGTCGTTGTCGCCGAACCGGATCTCCTCCACCGAGACAGTGTCGTTCTCGTTGATGATCGGTACTGCTCCAAAGCGCAACAGGGTCAATAGTGTGTTCCGGGCGTTCAGGTACCGGGTGCGATCCGAGAAATCGTCCCGCGTCAGCAGGACCTGTGCGGCCGGCGCGCCGTAGCGGTCCAGCTCTGTGGCGTACTTGTCCATCAACAGGCCCTGTCCCACAGCCGCCGCGGCCTGTTTTTCGGGAATCGAACGCGGGCGCCGCTTCATCTGCAGGCGGATCGTTCCTGCGCGGATGGCGCCTGAGCTGACCAGCGCTACCTGCCAGCCCGCCTCACGCGCCCGCACCACTTGCGCGCAGAGGGCGGCAATATACTGCGCGTCCAGATGGCCTCGTTCATCCGTCAGGGTCGCCGTGCCAACTTTGACCACAACCCGTTTCAAATCGCTCTTCCGGCTGCCTCCCGCCGTGTCATTTTTCCGCCAGCCCAGCGTCGCCCAGCTGCGCGCCCTCGTCCACCCATTCGAACTCGAACGAGCCCACCCGCACCGTATCCCCGTGCTTTACGCCACGCTTCTCCAGCTCGCGGAAGACACCCAGCGCATTCAGCCTGCCTTGAAGCCGGCGCAGGGCCTGCTCGTTATCCAGGTCCGTCATCGCCACAAGCCGCTCGGCCTGACGGCCAGAGACAACGAACTCTCCGGACGGTCCTCTCTCCACCGTGAACGGCGCTTCCGGTCCCTCGATGCGCACAACCTCCTCCACAGCCACTGGAGCCCGGGGAGGAGCTTTGCGCAACAACCGGGCCGCCGCCCAGACCAGTTGCTGGATACCCTCTCCGGTGGCTGCTGAGACTGGCAGGATGAGCGGACAACCCCGACCGGACTTCTCAAACTTCTCCGTCAGGATCTGCTGCGCCTTCGTGGCCCGTTCCCGGGCTTCGGGAATGTCCACCTTGTTCAGGCCGACAACCTCCGGCAAAGCCGCCACTGAATGGCTGTAGGCTTCCAGCTCACCCCGGATGACTTCATAGTCCAAGACAGGGTCCCGGCCGGTCGCAGGCGAGCAATCAACCAGATGGATCAAGACCCGGGTGCGCTCAATGTGCTTCAGAAACCTCTGGCCCAGGCCCGCCCCGCGATGCGCTCCCTCGATCAGCCCCGGGACGTCGGCCATCACGAACGATTCTCCTGGCCCCACGCGGACCACACCCAGGTTCGGGACCAGGGTGGTGAAGGGATAGTCCCCTATCTTCGGCCGCGCGTTTGACACGGAAGCGATGAGCGTGGATTTGCCGCAGTTGGGAAAGCCCACCACCCCCACATCCGCCAGTAGACGCAACTCCAGCCGGAGAGTGAAGCTTTCGCCCGGCTCGCCCAGTTCGGCGAACTTGGGCGCCTGCTCCGTCGGCGTGGCGAACGCCGCGTTGCCGCGGCCGCCGCGGCCGCCTCTCGCTACCACCACAGTCTGGCCGGAATATGTGAGATCCGCGATGTAGCGGTCTTTCTCCACACAGTAGACGCTGGTGCCGACCGGTACGCGGATTATCAAAGGCGGTTGATTTGCGCCGCTGCGATTGTTAGGCCCCCCGCGCCCTCCATCTGGGGCCCGGTAACGAGTCTGGTAGCGAAGGTCTACCAGAGTATTCAGGCTAGCATCCGCCTGAAGAACGACATCGCCCCCGCAGCCACCGTCCCCTCCCGCAGGCCCTCCGCGAGGGACATACTTTTCACGACGAAAGGCCACGATGCCATCGCCGCCCTTCCCGGACGTGACGTGGATCGTGACCTCGTCAACAAAGTCCAATTCCCGTTGTCCCTGCCGGGGACTCCCCGGCGACTACTGGCGTTCCGGCAGGACGCTGACCAGCCTGCGGGATCTCTCGCTTCCTTCGAACTTGACGAAGCCGTCAATCAGCGCATACAGCGTATAGTCCTTGCCCACTCCGACGTTGCGTCCCGGGTGATGGGACGTGCCGCGCTGGCGCTTTATGATGCTTCCGGCGCGGACAAACTCACCGTCGAAGGCCTTTACACCCAGCCTTTTGGAATTGCTGTCGCGCCCGTTCCGGGATGAACCGACGCCTTTTTTATGTGCCATCTCTGTCTATTCCCCTGAATGCGCGGTCTCGGGGGCGGCGGCGGGGCCGCCCCGCCTTTCAGCTGATGGACGAAACGGACAGCACGGTCACCGCCTGCCGATGCCCGTAATGCCGGTACTGGTTCTTCTTTGGCTTGTAGTGAAAGCCGTGGATCTTGCGCCCCTTGCCATGGCGCACGATGGTGCACGACACCCGCGCGTTCTCCACGATGGGGGTGCCGACACGCACACCGGAATCGTCGCTCACCAGCAACACGCGGTCCAGCACCACCTCGGACCCGGGCTCCCCCTCCAGACGGTTGACCTCAAGCTTCGCGCCCGGCTCAACCCGGTACTGCCGTCCGCCGCATTCCACTACTGCGTACATTTCCAAAACCTGCCGCCTCAAACAGTCTTGATGCCGCCGGATCCCTATCAGATGCCCGGCAGCCCCGGAGCAGATTATCGGCGTCTGCGCCGGATGTCTGCTGTCGCAAAGGTGAGCGGGCGAACTTCCGAAGCTCGCCCGCTCCAACACATTACACTATCACCGGTACCGCTTTTTGTCAACTGCGCGAGCGCGCAAGCGCCGGCCGCTCGGCTTCACGCCCAACAACCACCTCAGCTGAAGCCCAACTCCGCCGGATCTCCGTGAGACGGGCTCTGACCACCTGTCCCACATACCGCCCGCCGTTGGCCAGATCCAGCAGATATCCGTCCAGCCAGGCTGTGGCATGGGGCAAAGTGCTGTACGGATCCCTTACCACACGGCATTCGACGATTTCATCCCGGTTGTATGGTAAAAGAGTCTTCTCCAGCTCTTTCTCATCGCCCGGAGTGATCTCGAACTTCTCCGCGTGCATGTCCTCGCGCGCGCGGACATAGATCTTGCGGTCAATCCGGCGCTCGATTTCTTCGATGACCTCGCCCCGCTGGCCGATCAGATGGAACGCCACGACGGGGTTCACGTGGATCAGAAGCGCCCGGGCGGAAGACTCGCTTGCCACCTTCTTGAGAGCGCGCTCCGCCTCGATGCTGATGGAAACAGCAGAAGCCACGCGCCCGCGCCCCTGGCAATAGGGACACGCCTCTCCCACCGTCTCCGAGATGGTAGCGCCGGTGCGCTTACGGGTCATCTCCACGATCCCGAGCGGACTGATGTGGGAGATCTTGGTCCGTGTCCGGTCGCTGCGCATCGCCTTCTCCAGCGCATTGACCACCTGCGCCCGGTCCTTAGCGCTGGTCATGTCAATGAAGTCTATGACGATGATGCCGCCGATATCCCGCAACCGGAGCTGCCGCGCGATCTCCGCCGCCGCGTCCAGATTCGTCCGCAGGATCGTCTCGTTCAGGCTGGTGGTGCCGATGAACTTACCCGTGTTGACGTCAATGGTTACCAGCGCCTCAGTCTCGTCAATGGTGAGATGCCCTCCGGACTTCAACCAGACCTTACGCCTCAGCAGGCGGTCAATCTCGGTTTCGATCCCGAAATGGTCGAAGATCGGCTCCGGGCTATCGTACAGCTGCACCCGCGACTTGAGCTTCGGAGACATCATCTCCACCAGCTCCAGCGCCTTGGCATGTTCCTCTTTGCTGTCTATGAGGACGCGCGTGACATCGCTTCCGAACACGTCGCGCAACGTCTTATAGATCAAGCTGAGATCCTTGTGGACCAGGCCGGGAGCCTTTGTACGCGCCGACTCCTCCTGAATCTGCTCCCACATCCGGGTGAGCATCTCCATATCGTTGCGTAGATCCTGCTCCGATTTGCCTTCGGCCTCCGTGCGCACGATTACGCCGCAGTTGGGCGGGCGGCACGCGTTGATGATCCTCTTCAGCCGGTCCCGTTCGCGAGAGTCATCTATCCGCCGGGAGACGCCGAGGTTCTCACTTTCGGGCATCAGCACCAGATACCGCCCCGGGAGCGAGATGCGGGTGGAAACGCGGGCGCCTTTCGTCCCGCGGGGGCCTTTGACCACCTGGACCAGCAATTCCTGGCCCACCTTCAGGACATCCTTGATGCCCAGGTTCCGACGGTCTATTCGCCTCCCCTCCTCGTCCTCATCTATGGCTTCCGGGATAACATCGGCTACATACAGGAAGGCGTTCCGCTCCAGGCCAATGTCCACGAAAGCGGCGTCCATCCCGGGCAGCACATTGCAGACTTTGCATTTGAAGATGCTGCCGACCACGCGCTCTTCCCGCTCGATATGAAGCTCCACGAGCTTCCCGTTCTCCAGCAGCGCCACCCTTGTTTCGCGTGTGTCACAGTTGACGATGATCTCTTTAGACACCTGTTCTCACCTCCTTTCCCCCGATTCCGGACAGCCACCGGCCATCCTTTCCAGACCCTGACGCGGGCGGGGAACCTCGCGCAGGTTGCAATTCTCGGTCACAATGGCCAACCGCTCCAACGAAACGATCTCCAGCGGCCCGGCCCACTTTTGGAGCGCCGCCACCACATCCTGCGGCTTGGCGCTCAAATCTCGCATTTGAAGAAGAACCATTTCCAACACGGCCTCGCGGCCGCCCTCATCCTGCGCCTGCACAAGCGCAGCATCCAGCAACAGTTCCCGGACATTGCGCGTCTCGCCTTCCCTGCGCGAGACCTCCAGCATATCCGAGCGCAACAACTCTTCGACAGCCTGCCGCAGCTTTTCCGCATCGAGAACCGCGCGTTCCACAGGCTGCACCCGGACTCGCCAGTGGCTTTCAATCCTGCTTCCGAAGGTTCCCCTGCCAGCCGGGACCTCCCAGCTTTCCAGAACCCTCAACCCGTCCGGGAAATGCGGGTTCAGGCGTTCCGGCAATTCTCCCGGATCCATCGGAGCTGACAGATCGAACGCCCCGAGTTCACGAAAGCCGGAAGCCCCGAGCGGCAACGGCGAAGCGAACGTCATCCGCGGATGAGGATTGAATCCTTGCGAGTATGCGACAGGCACTCCTCCCCGGCGGGCCGCCCTCTGAAAATGGCGCATCACATCGCGATGCCCCAGAAATCGGGCACGGCCGGTCTTCTCGAACGCGAACGCTACCCGGTTGACCGTTTGCTCAGTCGTGGTAGCAGGTCCCGTGGACCGCGTGCTCAGGCATCAGGCGGAAGATGCCGCACCCGTGGCATCTGCCTTCCCGGCAATCGGGGGTGGACGCCTCGATAACCGCACGCTGGTCCTCCAGCATCAGATATTTCTTTGTCACTCCGCTATCTATGGTGTCCCAGGGAAGAACCTCGCTGTAAGGGCGGGCCCGGTTCGCATAGAAAGCAGGAGACACCCCCGTATGCTGAAAGGCCTTCTCCCAGGCATCCAGGTTCAAGCATTCGTGCCAGGAATCGAACCGGGCTCCGTTTTTCCATGCTTCCAGGATGGCCGCCCCTACTCTGCGGTCTCCGCGTGCCAGGACGCCTTCCAGCTGTGACTCGCCCGGCTCATCCCAGGAGAGCTTCACGCCCGGCAAACGGAGTGAGTCCTTCAGCACCTCGACCTTGTGCTTCAGCTCCTCGGGCGTGGCCTGCGCCCGCCACTGGAAGGGAGTGTGTGGCTTCGGAACGAATGACGATGCGCCCACAGAGACTTCCAGCCTGACTCCTGATCCTTTCCTGGCCCGGCGCTGGATCTCCGCCACCAGCCGTCCGATCCCACGGATATCATCATCGGTCTCGCCAGGCAGGCCGATCATAAAGTAGAGCTTTATGCGCCTCCACCCGTGACGCCAGGCCGCTTCCGTGGCAGCGAAGATCTCCTCCTCCGAGATGTTCTTGTTGATCACCCGACGCATCCGTTCCGTGCCGGCCTCCGGAGCGAACGTCAACCCGGTCTTGCGCACCTTCTGGATCTGAGCGGAAAGCTCCACGGAGAAGGCATCCACCCTGAGCGAAGGCAAGGACACACCAACGCCACCGGGTCCGAACTGCTCCGTCAACTGCCGCACGGTGCATTCAACGCCGGTGTAGTCTGCGGTAGAAAGCGACACGAGCGAAACTTCGTCGTATCCAGTCGCCCCGAGGAGTTGTTCCGTCCTCTCCCTCACCTGCTCCACCGACCGCTCCCGCACAGGGCGCGTTATGATGCCCGCCTGGCAGAACCGGCATCCCTGCGTGCATCCGCGCATTACCTCCACGGCCACGCGGTCGTGAACCGCTTCCACATTGGGAATCACTGGTGAGCGCGGATAGTCCATGGAACCGAAGTCGCGCACCACCCTTTTGCGCACCTGCCGCGGCGCGCCATCAGACACGGTCCAGCCGGCCAGGGTGCCGTCCTCGTTCCACTTCCACTCGTAGAATGCCGGGACATACACCCCCTCGATCCCGGCCAGCCTCAGGAGCAGGTCGCGGCGGCCAAGCGAGCGGCGGGACTCCGCTACCACATCCAAAATCTCGTGCACCACCTCCTCGCCCTCACCGATGACAAACGCATCCACGAATGGCGCCATCGGCTCCGGATTGAATGTGCAGTGGCCCCCTGCCACCACCAACGGATGCTCGTCCTTGCGCTCGCTGGCCAGCAGAGGGATCCCGCCCAGATCCAGACACGTCAGGACGTTTGTATAGGTGGTCTCGCTCCCCAGGGAGAACCCCACGAGATCCATCTCGCGGAGCGGAGTGAACGTCTCAAGGGTATAGAGCGGCATTCCCGACTCTCGGAGAGCCTGCTCCATATCCGGCCAGGGGGCAAAAACCCTTTCACAATAGGTATCGTCGCGGCGGTTGATGCAATCGTAAAGGATCTGGAAGCCGAGGCTGGACATTCCCACTTCGTACACGTCGGGGAACGCCAGCGCGGCTCGAACCGCGACAGAACCCGGGTCTTTCGTGACGGCATTGGTCTCGCCGCCCACGTATCGCCCGGGCTTGGCTACGCGGCCCAGTATGCGGTCGAACTCGGTTGTGACGAACATATGGATAAGACTCCAGTCCCGTTCAATCGCAACGGGACGGAGAATCATCCACGACGGTCAGGACTCGACCCCTTCCATCTCTCCAACCTTGATGTCCAGATCCGCGCGCTCCTCGATGCGTTCGATGCGCCCGTCCCGGATCCATACCACGCGGTCCGAGACGTCCAGCATCTTCAGGTCGTGGGTGGCCGAGATGATGGTCACCCCCTGCTCCTGATTCAGTTTCTTAAGAAGCGTGATGATCTCTTTTCCGGTCTTGAGGTCCAGGTTCCCCGTGGGCTCGTCCGCCAGGATGATGGCCGGGTTGTTGGCCAGTGACCTGGCGATTGCGACGCGCTGCTGCTGCCCTCCTGAGAGCTCGCTCGGTTTGTGATGCAAACGCTCGCCCAGTCCCACGATATTCAGAAGTTCGATGCCGCGCTCGATGCCCTCATCGGTCGGGACGCCCGCAAACACCGTAGGGAGCGTCACATTCTCAAGCGCAGTCATGACGGGAATCAGGTTGAAGGTCTGGAATATGTAACCGATCGTGCGGCACCGCAGATACGCAAGCTCCTGCGCATCCAGCTGGGCCATGTCCACGTCGTTGATGAACACCGTCCCGTGAGTCGGCTTGTCCAGGCCCCCGATCATATTGAAAAGGGTGGACTTGCCAGAGCCCGAAGGCCCCATAATGGAGACGTATTCTCCCCTTCGGATGTCCAGCTGCACGTTATCCAGCGCCCGCAGCGGGACTCCGCCAAGCATAAACTCTTTCGACAGGTCTTTGGTGCGAACTACGTACTCGTTCGATGCCATCTGTTTACTTGATACTCCAAAACGCCGAAAAGCGCCTCCCGCCGGCCGATTGCCGGGCGTGAGGACTCAGATCTCCACCCGCAGAGCCGCGGCCGGCGGCATCTTCGCCGCGCGGTAAGCCGGAGCGATTGTCGCCAGGAAGGTCAGGCCGCCACCCAACAGGATGCACAGTCCCAGCCTCCCGGTCAGCACCCCCCAGTCCAGTTTCCCAATGACCGACCATCCCTGGCCGAAACCGATGGCGAGCAGCTGCACCCCTGCGCCCACCACCGCGCCGAGCACCGAGGCGATCACTCCCATCAACATCCCTTCGAGGATGAACATGGTCACCACGAACCGGTCCAGAGCGCCCAGGCACTTCATTGTGCCGATCTCCTTGAAGCGCTCCGTGACGGACATAAGCATGGAGTTGGTGATCCCGATGGTGCTCATTAGAAGAGCCAGGGTCACCAGCCAGATGTTGCGCATCCGGAGCTCCTCGGTGACCTCGATGTTCAGCGCGTTCTGCGCGGCGATCTGCGTGATGACCGTCGCCAGAAACGCGATTCCCAGAAGGATCCCGGACGCGGTGATCATGCTGCGCCCGAAGCGGATCCGGATGTTGCGCAATGCGATCTCGAACGCTTTGCTGAGTGGAAGGTGAACCTGCCGCTCTATCCTGTGTTGTTGCTCCTGCATTTGGCCTTCCTGGATGCCGATTCCGGCGCCTTCAGACCGATCAGGCGCCTCTCCGCTAGGATTTTCAAATAGGTGCTGACAGAAACCTCGGCTTCCCGCCGCGTCAGCTTATGACGCTTCTGGACATAATCCAGAATGCTCTGCACATCGTGATAACCGTCGCAAAGCTCCCACACACCTGAGCCCACTCTGTCCAACTGAAGCCGCTTCTCATCCGGCAGCCGGAAAACGCGGGCCACCAGTTCCGCAAACCCTCCCCGTTTGCGCGGAATGAAAAGATTGACCTCCCCATCCTCTTTGTACCAGCGCAGAAGGTCGTTCCGCACCGGAATGGCTTTGAGCGCCTCCTCCCGCGTAGGCTTCTTGCGCCCCCGCCGGAAAGGCAGAAATCCCCACAGATCACCGCCCTTCGAGCGCCTCACGGTCAGTGGCACCTCACCGTCGCAGCCACGCGCCGCACCCATTCCGCCGGAGCCGGCCCGAACCCCCGGACCCCCACGATGCGGTTGGAGGCGGGGCAGTGCCAGGCTACGCTCGCGAATTTCTCCATCCGCGAGGGAAGCCCGAAGGCACGGATAGCGCTTCTGACGCGCCTCAGTCCGCCCTCAAAGCCGCGCGTCTCCAGGGCCTCGTGCTCTCCCCATTCCAGGGCGGAGGTCTCGCCCACGAACATTTTGAGCTCGCTCAGATACTCCCGGCCGTGCCAGGTAAGCATCCCGTCCGGTTCCAGAAGCGTATCCGCCAGCCCCCAACGCTCGATGATCACTCTTCCGTGACGTCCCCGGAAGTTCAGGCTCATAAATCCCGACATCAGACGGCTGCGCACCAGCCGGAATCCCGACGGAACCGCGAACTCCAGCCCGTAGACTCCCCACCGCACCATCTCCGGATCCGGCCCGTGATCCGCCACGGTGTCGAGAACAGCCTCCGCCTGCCGCTCGATGTCCATATACTCCGGGCAAGACACCTGAGCGATAACTGTTCTTCTGCAGTCCCTGCAGTAGAACAGCCGGCCCCACCCGCGGCGCTCCGCCTGCCACCGGAACCGCAGGTCGGAGGGCCGCTCATCCCGCTCACGCGAACCCTTTTCCAGTCCCGTCTGATACTCGATCTTGCGCCGGCGGCCGTGCTTCTGAACCTGACGGAGATACTCCTCCGCCACCTTCTCCAGGTCCGGGCGGCGCCGTGCCTTTTTCCAGCGGACCTCCGCCGCCTCACCGTCCGGGCCATCCACCCGAAGGTAGCCTTCTCGAGGGTCCCCGGAGACGGCAACAATCCCCCACCCCTGCGGCACCCGCGCGCCCACCCCGTTCCAGCAGGCGAGCTCCGTGCTCCGGGCGCTGCTCTCCGGACGTTGCCGGTCTCGTTCAGAAGCCCTCAACAGGACAGCCTTCACGCGATATCAGAACGGCAGATAGTTGATGGACTTGGCGATCAGCGCCAGCGCAATGCCGCTCATCCCCGTGAGTCCGACGCCGCACGAGAAGCCCGCCAGGAGAACCGGCGCATACATCGCCCACCGCCCGGCGCCGAAGCGCTTCGCGAAATAGTATCTCCCCAGCAGGGCGCCGGCGAACATAGGCAGCGCCTCGTGGATGCGCCCGTTCATTCCGCCAATCAGCCCGTAATACATCAGGAGAGGGATCTTCAGCGCCGTGCTCAGCGCATACAGCACCAGAGCCAGAATGCCGCCCCCGATGATGACGTCCGGCTTCAGCGCCTTCAGCAGGAAGTTATCCGCGCCGGCTTTGTTGGCGGTGATCCAGATACTCTGCATGGTCGCTTCAAGCGGCCAGAACCGGTTGGCGTACGGATACTGCGCGCTCGGGATCTGGCTGGTGTGCCAGAAGAACTGCCAGAAGACGAAGCTGGCGATCAGGATGGTGGGAAGCATCAGCAGCTCCGCCTTGAAAATGCTGGTGAACTTGGTCTTGGCCAGCTCCAACTCCCGGAAGCGCTGAGCGGTCCCGCCTAGGTCGTGCATCGGGAAGGGCACGAACCAGATATCCGCACCCGTGTATCCGCTCTTCATAAACACGGCCTCGCGCAAGAACGGGAATCCCACTCCCTGCCCGGTGAGGCCGATCATTCTTGCCGAGACATAAGAGATCAGCGGCGTCCAGATCAAGCCGAATACCAGCAGGATCCAGAACGGGAATCCAGGCACCAGGATGTGGGAGATCCAGATGTAGCCCACGGTGGCGACCAGCCACATTGCCAGGCCGATCCACAGCGGAAAATCGCCGCGTCCCTTCGGCACCCCCTGGATGGGCCGGTCGCGCTCAGGCTGCCCGCGCATCTTAATGGCGGAGCGGATGACGCTCCCCAGTCCGATAAGACCCACCGCCACACCGGTGCCGATGCCGACGCTCAGCCAGAAGTCCACGTCGTTCGAGAGCTTGGTGGTAATGGTGCCCATGCCCTCGCGCCAGGTGGGCAGGAAGCCCATCCTGTGAAGAATGGGGTTCCCGATGATCTGGAACACAATGACCCCGATGAACGACCCTGCCACGATGGGGAACGGGATGACGAATCCGATCAGGACCAGCTGCAGGTCAGCCACAAGGCCGATAGGGGTCGCGGGCAGAATCTTCTCCGTGTTCACCGTGAAGTCTATGAACGGAATCGGCAGGAGCATGATCGGCTTGGCCAGTATCACCCCGCTGACAATGGGGATGAACATATACACCGCCCCGAACAACAACCCCATCACGGTCCCGGTGGAGAAAACCTGCCAGCGCCAGGACTCCTCCTTGGTGCCCGCTTCCGCCAGAGCCGTCGCCCCGGCCGCCGCCACCGGAGCCATCGGGAAGGGCAAACGCTCCACATCAGAGGTCAGCCGGAAAAGCACATAGCCACCGCCGATCCAGTTCAACCTGCCCAGGATCTCTCCCAGCAGGAGCAGCGCTATAGGAACGATCCAGGCCGACGAAAGGAAAGTGCGGTCCAGCAGGGCCTGCGATCCGGGCGGCGGCACCACCCAGGAAGGGATCTCGTGCGCCACGTGAGCCGCCTGAGGCGACTGGATGAAATACTGGTTCCAGATAAGCCCCGCGAACGGCCCGCCTGACAACCCTTTCGCGGCCATCATGCCCGAAAGGCCGCCGGCGACGTAGTAGAGGGTGTAGATCTCGGCCCGCTTCAGCGGCACGAACGAGCGGCGCGCCACTTCCGCAAAAAGCACGATGGTCACCCACTGAGCCGCCGGGCCAAGCCCCTGCCCTGCCACCAGGCCCATATACATGGCCCCCGGCATCATAATGAACCCGATGAACAGAGCTCCGATGACCGTCTTGATGGTGAACCCGTTTTCGTATTCCCTGGCTTCCTCGTCTGTGCCGGTCTCCTCGGCCAGGGCACGGGCCGCGTCAATGGACTGATCCTGCTCAGTCCCGCCTATCCGTTTGACCTCGTCTTTTTTCACCTTACCTCTGCAAAACGCGCGATGTCCGCCATTGCTCCGCCCCGCGACCGCCGGGAGGAGCCCTCAAGAACTCCTAGGCCGTCGGCTCCGTGGCCGCGCCGGCCGGGACGGTCGCCGCGCCGGTCAGATACCGGTCGCGCTCCTCGGCACGCAAGGTGCGCCAGATGAGGAACTGTTTGCGCAGCGTATTCAGGAAGCGCCGGTTGACCCGCTTCCAGTTGCTGATGTCGCCGGAGAGCCGCGTCAGGATGACCTGAATATCGTACACGTCCTCCATTGCTGTCGGACGGGTCTCCAGTCTGAGCTCCTGACTGACCCCCAGGTCGAAGGGCGCAAGCCAGGTCTTGCAGCTCAGTGCATAGCTCCGGCCGTGTTCGCTGTCGAACTCTTCCGCCACCACGTCCTGCGTGACAAAGTCTCCGACGGAGTACTCCTCATACGCCTTGAACCACTCACCCAGGAAGCTGTTCAGACCTCGGGCCTGCTCACCCGTCACGGAGAAAGGCAGCGGGATGCGCCAGGTGTCCCCGTCCGGCTCCGGCACCTTCCAGGAACGGTCAATCGCCGGAGTGGCCACCTCCGAAGCCTTCCGCGCCGGATAGAGCGTGGAGAGCCACACGATGCCCATTACGAGCATGGTGGACACTACGGCAGACATGGAGGAGAAGTTCAGCGTCAGTCCCGACAGATACCCCGTTTCAGCCAGGAATTTGCTGACGCCCTGCCCAATGAGGTATCCGGAGACCGCCCCCAGGATTCCGTAGACCGTCGCCTCCGCGAAGAAGAGCATCGCGATATGGTTGGGCGCCAGTCCGATGGATGAGAAGATGCCGATCTCCCGCACGCGTTCATACACCGAATCCAGCATCGTCTTGAGGACACTGAGCGCGGCGATGATGACCGGAATGATGATCGCCCCGAAGCCCTTCCCGGTCTGGGCGCCGATGGAGCTGTAGCGATAGATGGTATCGCCTTTCCCGGCATACAAGTTCAGCCCGAGGCGCTGCATCAGCGTGTCCAGCTTCTCCGCCACCTGCTCCGCCGTCACAAAGTTGATGGCGATGGAGCGCATCTCGCCGCCCAGGTTCACCAGCGTGTGATACGGGATAATGAACGTTGTATCCGGGTCCATATGCGTGTATTCCCGGAAG
This sequence comes from Armatimonadota bacterium, assembly GCA_025998755.1. Lineage (NCBI taxonomy): Bacteria > Bacillati > Armatimonadota > Armatimonadota bacterium. Next base: position 794,950 of record AP024674.1, on the reverse strand, counting down.
CCGGCCTCGCCCAGGCTCTTGCTCTGCGCCTGCTGTTTGTTCATCAGGATGAAGTCCACGGGCGTCAGAGGCTCGCCGTCCAGGTCCTTCAGATTCCTGAACTTCCGCGAGTCCAGGATTCCGATGACCGTGTAGGGCACTCCGGCGAACTGCACCTTCTCCCGCCCAAGGTCAGCAGGCCCAATACCCAGCTCTTTGGCCATACGCTCGGGGAGGATAATGGTGTATTCCTCTCCCTCCCGGAACCACCGCCCGGCTTTCAGCGCCTTCGAGGGGTTCGTCACCCGGTCTTCCTGAGCCGTCAACCCCACGGCCGCCTTGGCGTCGTAGCGCTTGTCCCCACGCCTTACGGTCAGGAAAGACTGTTCTCCGAGTGCTGCCCCGAAGAACCACGCACGCGGGGCCACATCGTTCGTGCGCCCGAATTCGTCGTTCAGAACTCGGTAGGCCGGCTCCTGAAGCACCTCCCACATGGCCGTCCGAAGCATGATGCCGTTGTAAGTAGGCTTGTAAGGCGTCGGTCGGGCGTTGAAGCGCAGCTCGTTCACGATGGACGTGAACGACAGCACAATGAAAGTCACCAGGATCAGGCTGACGCAGGTCAAGACCGTTCTGGCCTTGCGCCGCCTCATATTCGAGACACCCAGCGAGAACGCTGCCGCGGCAACGCTGACGCGCCCGATATCCACGCGGTGCACGCCACTGACCTGCCGGTTCAAGGCTCGGAGCTGCTCCTCGAACTTACCGGCCACAAGCGCGATCACCAGGAACGACAGCGCCATCATAATGAACGCCAGGATGACGATGACCGGGTTGCTGGTGATCTCGAAAGCCGGGTGGATCTGCGTGAAGCTGACGGCCACCACCACGAAGATGATCAGGAAGGTGGTGAGCTGGCGATACAGATCGGCAAACCCGAAGAACAGCCTCTCCAGGAAGAAGGCAAACGGCAACAGCAGCGCCATATAGAAAAGGACGCCCCGCACAACGTCCGTCGCCGTCTTCTGCACATCCGGGTAAGCACGGGCCGCGAACCCCCAGGCGCTGCGCGAATACGCCTCGAACGCCTCGAAGTCCCGCGCCGCAAGCGCTTCGTCTGCCTTCTTGAGCTCCTCGGCCGCACGCGCGTGCAGCTTGTTCAATCCCTGATTGATGATGCGGTATTTGGCCAGCTTCTGGATCCGGAACTCGTTCAGGATCCACATATCTTTGGCGGCGCGGTAGGCCGTGTTCGTGATGGTAATGCCGTTCCCGACGTCGTAGCCGCGCCCTTCGGCATCCGCCGCCTGTTGCTCCGCTGTCCCGCCCTTGGTGAGCTTCGAGTTAAGCAGCAGCAATCGGGTGGCCGCCGGGCCGGCGTCCATGGTGATCTTGATGCGGCTGTTCGGCGGCGTAAAGATGACCGCACCATCCTCCACGTGGGATACCATCGGCTCCGGTACCGCCACCGCGAACCCATACTGCCGGGGCGGGCCGTTAGTCACGCCGTCCAGCACCTGCAGGCCGCCAAGCGCCCGTAGCGACTGGGGATCCACCAGATCGAAGACGTTGGTCGCCACGCATGGAAACACGATGACCGGCATCTCCTTGGAGCTGGTGGCGACATCGAAGGCGTTGTAGTCGAACTCCCCGCCGAAGGCCCCCATATCCGGGGCGAAGACGATCTCTCCCGTTCGCGGATCCAGCTTATAAGCGGCCAGCGTGGTGGGATGCGGCCCAAAAAACGCTGTGACGGGGGCGATTCCAGGGAAGGAGAAATACCCCTGTCCGTCCGTCAGCGAGACAAGGTTCGCGCGCACCCCCATGAAAGACTTGTGATAGCTGCGCACGATGGCGATGGAATCCCCCACCGGCTGGTTCGGGACAAAGCTCTTGCGAGGGTCGTACTCCACCACCTGCCCGGCAACCCGGGAAAAGCCGCCCTGGATCCCGATGCGCTGATATGCATTCGGCTCACGGATGGGAAACATCTTGGAGCCCAGACGTCCCGTCTGGGTGGGATCTTGCAGATAGTGATCTATCAGACAGGCCACCAATCGGACCTGCTTCCCGATATTGGCCACATTCACCCGGTCAAACGTGTCGAACGGCGTCTCCACCAGCGACCGGGCGTCGTTCAGTGTAGCGAACGTGACTCCAGCGCCCCCCGCGATGGAGACAGATTCCGCGTCGAATGCAATCTTGCCCGGTATATAGTTGCGCCAGTTCTTGCCGGCGATATCATTGACGCCGTCCGCGAAGGCGATCTCAGGATCCCTGTTGAAAGTGGCGCACACGCGGGCCGCATTCTCGCGGGTGACGGTGGCCAGATCCGAATACCGGCCCTTCAGGTCGTCGCGGGCATCGTAAAAGTAGCCCTTGAAGAAGATCCCCACCCCTTCGGAATGGCTGGAAAGGTCCAGCCCGGCGAACAGATAAACATCCTTGCGCGGGCGCGGCTTGCGGTCTGGGATGAGCGGCAACCGCGAGAAGAATGCAGCAATCCGCTCGCCCACGCCGGGCCGGCTGAACTCGTCAAGGTGCTTATCCAGCCAGTGACGGATTCCGGCCATTCCCTGGAAGTGGGCATCGGTCGCCAGCAGCCAGACTGTGCGCTTCGGCGGATGCTTCTGCAACACACGCGCTACTTCGAAGAGCCCGGCGATCCCGGCCGCAGATTCGGCACCGGGCGCAAGCGAGGGAGCAATACCGATGGAATCATAGTATGCGCTCAGAATGATGATCTGATTCTTGAGCGCCGGATCCGTGCCCTCGATCTTCGCCAGGATGTTGCGTCCCTTCGCATCTTCCCAGGGCATCTGGCAGGTGAGCCTGGCGCTGTCCTGCCGCTCGGCGGCAGCCATCAGCGCCGCCGCCTCGGCTCGCGGCACTAGGAAGCGTGGGACGCTGACCGGAATGGTCATGTGTTTGGCTTCGGCCTCTCCCCGGATGGTGGTCTCCGGTTCAATGAAGACAATCGCCTTCGCCCCCATCCGGACTGCGTTGATCCAGTTGTTGCCGCAGTTGAAGTCCACCAGGGCGATGCTGCCCTGCATGGTCTTGTCCCGCATGTCTTTCAGCGAAGAGCGGCCGATGTAGGCGAGCGGCCCGGTAATGCCCTCCGGCGGCAACTGAGAGGTGCGTACCATGTTCGGCCAGAGGGGATAAACGCGCATCGAGCGCCCACCCACCATGAGCTGCGCTCCCCGGTCCATCGGCACGCTGACCTTGAACTCTTCAACGGTGACGTCCTTCAGACCGATGGAACGGAATTGGTCTTGGACGAAGCGCGCCGCCTTCTCCGAACCAGGATAGCCCGGCACCCGCGAACCGACCTGCGGACTGGAAAGGTAACGGATGACCTCCGCGATGCGTTCATCGCTGATCTGAGCAGCGATGGAGCGGTAACGGGCCTCGAGACGAGGGTCTTTTTCCGGCTGGTCCTGCGCCAGCGCCAGCCGCGGCAGCCACTGCTGACTGGAAAACGCCAGCGCCGTCAGAACCGAGACCAGGATCAGCAGCACAAGAGTCTTAAGCGACGTTCGCCTGTCTATTGCCGATGCTCCTTGTCGAGAGACTGGAAGGCGGGGGAGTCGTTCCCCGCCCCGCACACCCTGACGCGCGCACGCGACCACCGCGCCGCGCCCGTCACGAGATATTACACGAACCCGCCAGTCTTTCCTTCAGGGGATTGCGAGCTCTTTACGAAATCTGGAAAGCGCCATTAACTAGAGGCCACCATCTGGCTGGTCTGCCCGCTGAGCGCGTCGTGCGCAAAGCGCAGCAGCTCCTCAGTTTCCTCCCAGCCGATGCAAGCATCCGTGATGGAGACCCCGTATTTTAGAGCCGAGATGTCCGGGCCCAGTGGCTGATTGCCTTCAAACAGATTGCTTTCCAGCATGAAGCCGATGATCGTCCGGTTGCCCGCCACGCGCTGGCGAAGCACCTCGCGCAGCACCCGGGACTGGTTCTTATGGTCCTTGCCGGAGTTGCCGTGGCTGCAGTCCACCATGATGTTGGGACGTAGTCCCGCCGCGAACATGCGCCGGGCGGTGTCTGCTATGCTCTCCCTGTCATAGTTCGGTCCCTGACGCCCACCGCGGAGAATGATGTGCCCCAGAGGATTGCCCCGCGTGTTGATGATGCACGTCTGCCCCTCATAGTTGATGCCGAGGAAACTGTGCTGGTTGCGAGCCGACTGTATGCCGTCCACAGCCACCTGAACATCACCATCCGTGGTGTTTTTCCAGCCAAGAGGCATGGAGAGGCCGCTGGCCATCTGGCGGTGCGTCTGAGACTCCGCCGTGCGGGCGCCGATCGCCCCCCACGAGACCAGGTCCGCCAGATACTGGGGAGTGATGGGATCCAGCATTTCCGTCCCGGCTGGAAGACCCATCTCGCCCAGCCGCAGACAGATTCGCCTGGCCTTGCGCAATCCTGTGGCTATATCGAACGTCCCGTTCAAGTAAGGGTCATTGATGAGACCCTTCCAGCCGATGGTGGTCCTTGGCTTCTCAAAATACACCCGCATCACGATGAGCAACCGCTCCTTCAGCTCCCCCGCCAGGGCACGCAGACGGCCAGCGTAATCCATCGCCGCGTCCTCGTCGTGGATGGAGCATGGCCCCACCACCACCAGCATTCGAGCATCCAGCCCCCGCAGGATCAGCTCGATGGCGTCGCGGGCGTCCAGCACGGTCTGGGCAGCCGTCTCAGTAAGCGGCAGTTCTTCCTTGATGACGCGGGGAGGCACCAGCGGCACCGTATTCAGGACGTTGACATCGAAGGTGGATCTCAAAGCTTCATTAGCCTCCGGCCCGGCAGGCGGCGAGCGCCGGCCGATCACCCATCCCATATTACATTATCTCTGCGTCTCCTGTCGCTCGCGCGGGAAGGCTCAGCGTCCAAGACTGCAACATTGCCCCAGGCATGCTATCCTGTTGCGTAGGGTTCGCAACAATATAAGCCGACACGGAAACGCTATGAAGATTCTGCTGGCATCGCCCCGAGGTTTTTGCGCCGGCGTGGACCGCGCCATAGAGATTGTGGAGCGGGCGCTCGCCGCCTACGGTGCGCCTATTTACGTGCGCAAAGAGATTGTTCACAACCGTTACGTGGTGGATGGCTTCCGGTCCCGGGGGGTCATTTTCGTGGACACACTCGATGAAGTCCCAGACGGATCGGTTGTGGTCTTCAGCGCGCACGGCATCGCGCCATCGGTACGCGAGGAAGCCAAGCGCCGGGGTCTGCGCGCCATTGACGCGACCTGCCCGCTGGTCACCAAGGTGCACCTGGAGGTGCGCCGGTTCGCTTCCGAAGGGTTCGACATTATCCTGATCGGCCACGAAGGACACGACGAGGTCACCGGAACGATGGGTGAGGCTCCCGACCGCATCCTGCTGGTCGGTAGCGTGGAAGAGGCCGAGCGCGTGCAGCCCCGAAGCACCGAGCGCCTGGTCTACCTGACACAGACCACTCTCAGCATCGATGAGACCCGTGAGATCGTCGAAGTGCTCAGGCGCAGATTTCCCGCTCTGCAGGCTCCACCCAAGGACGATATCTGCTACGCCACCCAGAACCGTCAGGACGCCGTGAAAGAGCTCGCACGGCAGGCGCAGGTGGTGCTGGTGTTGGGCTCGGCGAACAGTTCCAACTCCTTGCGCTTGTGCGAGGTGGCCGAGCGGTACGGTGCCAAAGCCTATCGAATAGATAGTGCCTCAGAGCTCCGGGCGGAATGGTTTGGCCCGGAAGTGCACTGCGTTGGCGTCACCGCAGGAGCCTCCAGCCCGGAGATACTGGTTCATCAGACGGTGGAAAGACTGAGGGAACTCGGGGCTTCAGCGGTGGAAGAGCTGCGCGGCCGGGAAGAGAGTATCCGCTTCGCACTGCCCCCTGAGCTCACGATGCTCCCTTCACGCTGAGAGCCATCTTCGGACAGTCATCCTACTGCAGAAAATCTCGTTCACCCTCTTCCACGAAACGCCGCAACGTGTTATCATTGGAGCACGGAGTCATGGCGGGCTGGGACCCTGAGCGTTTCGGTTCAAATACTGTGACGCACCCGGTGGAACCCGTACATTCACTTTCCCGGAAAGGAGGATACTCTGAATGAAACGTCTGATGGCGGCGCTCGTCGTCGCCGGAATATGCGCTGCCCTGGCCTCACCCTCGTCCGCGGCAGGATTCTACCTGAACAACACTGTGGACCTGAGCGAGGTCTTTAAGCCAGGCTCTCAGCTTGGAACCAACGTTATTTCCGTGGCGTATGACGGTGTCCACGCGTACGTGGCGGGCTACAACGCCTCGGGACAGGCGGCAACTGTGGGCGTGGCCAAGCTAAGCGGCATTTTGCTGGGAGAAACCGTCTCGGCCTCCGTTATGGCCGGAAGCATCATCGCCGCGAACAACCTCGAAGGCTACAACGCCCTGGCGCTCGGAACCGGCGCGCTTTTTGCCGGCAAGGACGGCGCAAACAGCGGAGGCAGCAAGATTGTAAAGCTGGATCCGGCCACCGGCGCGCTGGTGCCCGCCTTTGGGACTGGCGGCATCCTGGACAACCCCGGCGGACGAACCCGCTTGCACGGCGGCATCGCTTTCGACCCCGGGTATAACGGCCAGGGATCGGGAGTCTCGCACCTGGAATCTGGACAGGGCCGCAGGCAACTGGTGGATGCAGAGACCGGAGCGGAGATTTACGGGGTGAGTGGAGATCCCAACCCTGGATTCATCATCTTCCTGGAGAACTCCACCTACCGCGGCCACACTTTCGATCCGGCAACGGGTGACATCTACGTCCGCAGGCAGAACGACGTTCAGCGAAGCCTCAGGACAGGCGCAAACAGCGTGACTGGTACGACCACCCTGGTGGACCTCACCAACGCAGGCACCATAATCGGGCAGAACATCGGGTTCATCACTGCCGGGACGGGTGCAGGCCCTTCCAACCTGATTATCTTTAATAACAGGACCTCCACCTCGTATCCGCAGCCGTTTGCGGCTTCCGTGATGCTTGCCCAGAGCAATGGCGCTCCCACTGGAACGATGCTGATGGACGGTTTCGGGAACCCGCTGAACCTCCCGGACGGGAACGGGCTGTATGCATTTGCCTACTCTTCCGTGACGGACACACTGCTGATCGCGGATTACTACAACAACGCGCTCTACGTGTTCACCAACCAGCCCGTGCCGGAACCGGCCAGCCTGCTGGCGCTCGGCGCCGGTGTGGCTGCTCTCGCAGGAACCATTCGCCGGCGAAGGATCTGAGCAAGCAGTCAGGATCACCAGCCACACCACGAGGGCGCAGCGATGCTGCGCCCTCGTCCTTTCTGTTCCGGCGAGTCTGTTTCAGCCGTGTGACAGGGCCGTCGCCTCATGACCCACCAGCGCCGGAGGACCACTGGCCACGGCGAGGACCCGGCGCTCCAGAAAGACACTCCCGCCCGTCGAGATAGCCCCGGTGCGATCCCGGCGAGAGACGGTGATCCGCGGGCTCGCCGCGCCTGCCTTCAGGGCGGCCTCCAGGGCCCGACTTCGGGCAAGCTCGATCGCAGTCTCGGTGGCTCGGGCAAGTTCCGCGAACTCCATTCGCTCCCGCCTTCCGTGCAGGACATAGTTCGAAACCTCACCCGGTCGGATGAGCACCTCTTCCCGCGCGGTAATCTCTGCGGCAACAGCCCCGACTGCGTTGGCCACGTCCGCGTGCTCGGGCACCACGACCTTCACGTCCAGATGCCTTTCCACCGGCTTTATCAGCGATTCCGCCGGAGCTCCGAGAGCCACCACCGGTGTTGTGAGACAAATGCGCATCTTCAGCGGCTGACCCGTGTCTTCGAAAGCTCGGTCCAACAAGAAGTCCCAGCCGGGGCCGCCCGCATTGAGCTGCGGCTGCTCGCTTTTCACTTCCCGGCGCACGATCACCTCAAACACCCGCCTTGTGACCTCCCGTAAAGCGAGCGCCAACACCTCATCCGCCGGCAGTCCCATCATAGACGCGAAGACCTCCAAGGCTTTTCGCGCCGCCGAGCAGTCCCACCGCCGGAATTCGCCGGTCACGTGCAGCAGATCCGTGGGTGTCAGAGCACCCCGCTTCACCACTCCTCTGCCCTCAAGCCGCGAAAGTGGCAGAAGTTCCGGAGCGACCAGTCCCATCCGTGCAGCGCACTCCACGGCCGCCAGCGGTCCCCCGGACAGAATACTGATAAGTTCCGCCTCAGATGGGGTCATCCCATCCGGTGGTCTGCCCGCCAGAACGAGAACGTCCAGACCGGTTGCGTCAGCAGACTGCCGGTAAAATCCGGGATCAAGGCGGTCCAGAAATCGCCGCACTCCCTCGTGCTCCGCAGCCAGATAGCACAGGGGGATATTCCGCTCCGGCCCCACGACGATCCGCCGGTCCGGGGTGAATGACAGCCGGCTGTCTCCACCCAACCCCACGGTGGTGATCTCCACCGCGTCCACGCTGATGGTTGAGCCGCCAACCATCGCGCCGTCTGGTGCCACGGCCACCTGACCCTCCTGGATCACCGCGCAATCAGTGGTGGTTCCTCCGATGTCCAGCACAAGAGCGTCGTCCAGCCCGGCCAGCGCTCGGGCTCCGCTTACACTGGCAGCCGGACCAGACAGTATCGTTTCGACAGGACGCTCCAGTGCGACTCCCTCATCCACCGGCGTGCCGTCGCCCTTGACCACCAGCAGCCTCCCCTCGATGCCGCGTTCCCTCAGCACGGAGCGGACCGAGGAGATCAGATCCCGGATGACCGGCAGCAGGCATGCGTTCGCGATGGCCGTTCGGGCCCGGTTGATCCAGTTCAGGCGCCGGGCCACCTCGTGATCGCAGATGACCGGCACATCGAAGAGCTGGTTTGCAAGCTGGCGGACCCTTTCCGCCTGTTCCGGGTTGCGAATGGTGGCCTGCCCTGCGACCACTATGGCGTCACACTGCTCCTCGCGCACGAGACGTTCAAGAGCCGCGACGCAGGCTTCCTCGTCCAGAGGAACGGCCACCTCCCCGGACATCGTGACGTGTCCCGGCACCCACTCGGCCGGTTCGTGACTAATCTGGTGTCGGTTGTGCTGCCAGAGGGGGGTTAGAGCGATAAGCCCCACCTTCCGGCTTCGCCCCTCTACAATGTAGTTTGTGGCCAGCGTCGTGGAGAGCGAAGTGATGCGGACCTTACTCAGCAGATCCCGCGGCAACCGGTCCAGAGCTTCCGAGATGCCGAGCGCAAGGTCGTGATAGGTCGTCAGGGCCTTAGCCTTGGCCAGGACTCTGCGCTCGGCCAAGTCGAAGACAACAGCATCCGTGTAGGTGCCTCCGGCGTCTATCCCGAGCCCGATCCCGGACGCCCCGCCGGAGCCGCCTTCGCAAACAACAACCACGTCCTGGTCCGAAAACACGCCATCCGGCAGCCCCTCCGATTCCAGCGCCACGGCATCGTAGATGCGGTCGTCTCCGGTGGCCACCACCCGGTGATGGGGCGGCAGCACGAATATCCGCTCGTCGTCCCAGTTGCCCCGCACCAGGCTACGCAGCAGATCCAGGTCCCCACGGATCTCCTCGTGGTTCCAGCCCAGTAATGCGGCCGCCTGGCGGGTAAACGCTTTGCAGACCTCCTCTCCCGGAATCCCAAGGTCTATGTAAGCCGCGCGTGTGTAGTTCTTCTTCCAGCCGTCCAGGAAAGAAAGTATGAATCCCGCGTTCTCTTCGCCGTAGGCTTCGCTCAGGCGCCCGAAGTCTGGATGAGCGGAGATGTCCTCCGTGCCGTAACGCCGGTAGAGCTGCGCGGCGTCGCGATTGCGCGGGTTGATCTTCTGCTCGATCCATCCCCGCGTGTGATACAGGGTGCCGGGATTGGACCGGAACTGGCGAAGATATTCCTCGCGCGATCCCAGAAACAGGGTGATACAGTCGTGAGCGCGGGGCATAGCGACGGGGACCCCCCGCGACGCCAGATTTGCCACTCCGCGCCCGCACAGACCGTAGACGAGAACGATCGCGTCGTACTGCCCGCCCGCGGAGGATTCGTCGATCTCCTTCTGCAGTTGCAGGCGGAGCTCTCCAGGCGCCTCGTGCAGCCCGGCGTCAAGCACGCGGACACTGACGGAGGCGCCTTCCTCCGAGGCGAGATGTTCCAGATACGGCTCGAAGACGCCGCAGGCGATGACGCGCATGCGCATAGTAAATCACCCGGCCGGGCGCCAAGGAGCGCCCGGCCCTGTCCAGTCTATCTTAGATTCTGCCAGGGCAGGAAGGTGGGGCGAGGGGTCACCCCTCCGGCGTTGCCCATCAGATTCCCAGCCGGCTGCGCCGCTGGAGCTCCTCGAGGTCGTTCGGGCGCTTCACCGTGTATCCAGGCAGACGCTGGATATGCTCATGCACGGCATCCAGGATATCGGACGGGAACGGGAAGAAGCTGTCCTCCACCTCGTCCGCGGGCGTGATCCAGTTGCGCGCACCGACGACCACCGGCGGCGCATCCAGATCGTCGAAACAGAAGTGCGAGATCTTGGCGGCGAACGTCTGCAGGATGCTCCCCCTCTCGCAGGCATCAGACGCCAGGAGGATGCGCCCTGTCTTCTTCACCGATTCGATGACCAAGGAGTAATCGAACGGAACCAGCGAGCGCGCGTCGATGACCTCGCAGGATATTCCGTATTGCTCCTCCAACGTACGAGCCGCCTCCAGGGCGCGGTACAGGGTGGCGCCGACGGTCAGGATGGTGAGATCCGAGCCCGGCTTCTTGATATCCGGAACTCCGATTGGAACCTCGTAGTAGCCCTCCGGCACCCCTTCGGCTCCGTGGAACAGCTCCGGCATATCGTAGATCCGCTGACTCTCGAAGAACACGACAGGATCCGTCCCGACCAGAGCGGAGTACATCAGCCCCTTGGCGTCGTACGGAGTGGCCGGGAAAACCACCTTCAGCCCCGGGATGTGAGCGCAGATGGACGTCCAGTCCTGACTATGCTGCGCGCCGTACTTGGAGCCCACGGACACGCGCAGGACCACCGGCATCTTAAGCATCCCACCGGACATTGACTGCCACTTGGAGAGCTGATTGAAGATCTCGTCTCCGGCGCGCCCCATGAAGTCGCAGTACATCAGCTCGACGATGGCCCGTCCGCCCTCCAGACCGTAGCCAACGCCCGTCCCCACGATGGCTCCCTCGGAGATGGGCGTGTTGAACAGGCGATGATACGGCAGCGCTTCCGTGAGCCCCCGGTAGACCGCGAATGCTCCGCCCCAGTCGCGGTTCTCCTCGCCGTAAGCCACCAACGTGGGATCCACGTAGAACCGGTCCAGAATGGCCTCGAAGATGGCATCCCGCAGCGCCACACACTTCCCTTTCGGGAGGGGGTTGCCGTCGGCGTCCAGGCCAGAACGGCTTTTGCCGGCCAGCTGCTTCACCCGCGGGTTCTCCTCGATAGGAATGAGCGTCTCCGGCTCGCGGCCCGGATCCAGGTTCTCGATCTTCTGGTTGGAGAACATCACCTGCTCCAGCAGGCTACCCACGGAGTATAGATCGGCGCGGGGCGAGAGCTCCAGATCCACGGCCTTGCGGTAGGCGCGGAAGATCCGCGTCTCCACGTCCCGCTCCATCTCGCGCAGGTCCTGCTCCGAGCAAAGGCCGGATTTCACGAGCTCCTCGCCATAGCTCTTGATGGAGTCCTGCTGCATCCACTCCTCGACTTCGGAGCGGTCGCGGTAGGAAGAGGCATCCGAGGGAGAATGGCCGCTGAAACGATAGGTCAGCGTATCCAGAAGAACGGGCCCGTGACCCTGCTCCAAGAGCTCTTTCTTTCGGGCAATGGCGTCAATGACGGCCAGCGGGTTGTAGCCGTCCACACGCTCTGCATGCAACTGATCCGGCGTCAGTCCAGCTCCCATCCGAGCCAGCACTCCAAAGCCCATGGTTTCGCCCACGGGCTGGCCACCCATACCGTAGAAGTTATTCACAAAGTTAAAGATGATGGGCAGACCTCCGCGGTGCTGCTCGTCCCAGAGGGTCTTGAATTGGTCCATGGTGGCGAAGCATAAACCCTCCCAGACAGGTCCGCAACCGGCCGCAGCATCACCGATGTTGCAGATGACGATTCCAGGGCGGTGATTCACCTTCTTGAACAGCGCAGCGCCGACGGCGATGTCTCCGGAACCGCCCACGATGGCATTGTTGGGGTAGATGCCAAACGGCGTGAAGAAGGCGTGCATGGATCCGCCCAGGCCTTTGTTGAAGCCCGCTTCCCGTCCGAAGATCTCCGCGAGCGCCCCGTAAATGAGGTAATCAATGGCAAGCGACCGGACATCGGAGGGCGCAGAGTCGTCATCCGGAAGCTGCGTCTCCACCACTTTCAGCGTGAGTCCATCATTGTAGGACTTCATAATGTCCATAAGCTCGTCTTCCCCGAGCTTGGCGATCGCGGACAGACCCTTGGCCAGGATCTCTCCGTGGCTGCGGTGGCTTCCGAAGATGTGGTCGTCAACGCCCAGCAGAAACGCCTGCCCAACGGCACAAGCCTCCTGACCGATGGAAAGATGAGCCGGACCTCTGTGGTTGTACTCGATCCCACGGAAGCTGGTCTTTGTCTTGACCTCGTTCAGCATGCTCTCGAACTGGCGGATCACCACCATGTCGTAATAGATGCGAAGCAGGTCCTCCCGCGCGAAGCGGTCCAGCTCGTCTTTAAACTTTCTCCGATACTGATTCAGCGGGATAGGCTCGAACTTGAGCATTCCGCTCTTTCGCACATCTTTCGGGTGAATCGGGATGCTTTTCGGCATTGTCTCTCCTGACTATCCGTGATTGGTCTTCTGATAAGTTCTTTTGGCGCCAGCCATTCAAACAGACGGCCGGCTCACAACGCTGCCAGCGCAGCCTCCAGGCGCTCCGCCAGCAGATCAATCTCCTCTTCCGACACGTCCAGCACCGGCCTGAGGCGGATGGTGTCCGTGCCCGCCCCGAGGAGCAGCAGGCCGAAACCCTGAAGAGCTACCTCCTGCAGACGATCCCGCAGCTCGGGAGTCCGCATGCTCCAACCCTGGTAGAGTCCCAGACCCCGGACGTTGTACATCACCGAGGGGAAACGCGCCTCTAACCGCCGCAGATGCTCCACCAGATGCGTGGCTTTCGCCGGAACCTGCTCGATAAGCCGCTCAGCCCGCACGATCTCCATCTCCCGGACGAACCGGACCATATCGGCAAGGGTTCCGCCCCAAGTGGAGTCCAGCACGCCGCGGTCCTGCATAGGGTGAAGCATGTATACCACCCCGCAGCCGAGCTTCTTGGCCGCAGCGACAGCCTGTGGCGGATGCGGCAGATCGAACAGATCCACTGCGAAAAACGACCCGGTCTGACCGCCTGCCGTCTGCACCTCGTCGAAGCCCAGCGACACATCGTAGCGGTGCGCAAGTTCGCTAAGCGCCCGGTAAAACTCCGGCAGGGCCACACGGTGGCCGCCCGCTCCTTGCAGTGGCTCCACGATGATGCCGACGATGTTCCGCGAATCCGCCTGAAGCAGGCTTTCCAGCTGCGCGAGCGATGCATTGGTTCGGGCGACGTTGTCTGAATGCGGCGCGGTGGTGTCCACGGCGGGAAAGACGGCCTGATAGTTGCCGTGGTCGAATCCCCTGAAGTCCCGGGTAACAACCGGAGCGTGCGCCAGCTGGGTGACGTTCAACGCGAAAACGGTTCGTCCGTGAAACGCCTGATCGAAATAGATGAAGCGGCGGGGAGTGCTGGAAGGCTCCGGCGGGCCGTGCTTCTGCAGGTAGAGATTGATGAAGTACTTCATCATATTCTCCACCGCCTCCGCGCCGGAGTTCACCGCGTAGACCTCCAGGTCATCGCTCGCCGAGGCCATGCAGCAGGGAGCCAGCGAGTGGATCAGGCGGTAGTACTCGAGGCACTCCGGGGTGAGAGAGTCCGGGTTCGCAGTCTTATTGTTGGCGGCCCGGGCAAGGCGGCGCAGATAATCCGGATCCTGCAGGCCGGGATGGTTGTGTCCGATCAACTTGGACGCGTAGTAGCCTGCCCAGTCGAAGATCTCCTGCCCGTCCACTGTGACCAGCCACAGACCGTGCGAACGCTCCAGATCAACCACGAAGGGCCAGGGCGTGGCGATGACATATCGGCCGAGCTCTTCCAGCATGCGCCGGGACTCTGGACCGGGAAACCTTTCGCCGTTCTGGCTACCCATCACTGGTTATCTCTTCCTGAAAACAGGAGATCCGACTCTCCTCCAGACACAACGGAAACGCCGCGTTCTTCAAGGAACTCCCTCCACTGGGGGCCGGGATCGCGGTCCGTTACCAGGCGGGAGACACATTCCCATCCGCAGATGCGGAACAGCGAAGGGGACGCAAACTTGCTGTGGTCCACCAGCAGAACGGTCTCACGAGCGTTGCGCACCACGTGCTGATACAGGTATGCAGTCTCGATGTCATTGGACCAGAGCCCGAACTCCTTGTCCAGGCCGTCCGCCGAGATAAACGCCACATAACCGCGCAACTGGTCGATGGACTGTGCCGCCAGCGGGCCCACACAGTCCTCCCGCTCATGACGGTAGTGTCCTCCAATCAGGATGACGCTGCAGGCGTCCACACCCGACAACTCTACCGCCCATCTCCAGGAATTGACGATGACGGACAGTCCCCTGCGCCGCTTGAGGAGGTGGCGCATTTCGAAGCAGGTGGTGCCTCCGTCCACGTAAAGCATCTCGTGGTCGCGCACCAGTTCTCCCGCCAGCATGCCGATCAGGCGCTTGGCCTCCATATTCCGCAGCGCCCGGGACGCCAGAGAGACGTCCGCCGCCTTTGGGAGCGTGGCGCCACCGTAGACAAGTTCCAGATGCCCGGCCTCGGACAGGGCGCGCAGATCACGGCGCACGGTGGCCTCGGAGACTCCCAACTCGGCCGCCAGGCCGCGAACGTCAACATGGCCACGGGCAAGCGCCCGATGGAGAATCTCGTCACGGCGTGTGCTGGTGGAAAGGCTCATGATTGTAGCCAACCGCGCTGCAATGTTCGAGCAACAGATGCACAAGAATCACGCATGAATTGCGCATTCACTGCTTGATTATAGACAAGTAGTGTGCGCAGCGCAACCCGAAGCAACGGTTGCAGGGAACCTTAGCTGCACTCGGTTCCGGGAATCTGGACGGCAACCTCCCTGAATCCAGCACTCGGAAACAGCGCCTGAATTAATGCTACAGAATAAATACCGCACCAACTTCACGCCGTTTCAGACCGGAGAGGCGCTGTTCCGTTTCTCTCTGACATCCTTCCCTCCTGATCCATCCGGCGGCAGATCCCGGGACTTCGGCTACGGCGTGAGTCCCCCGTTCGAATGGGCGAGCATCGCAGGCGCGCAGGAGGGCCCGCTTCCGCCCTCCGCTTGGCAGCTAAGGCCGGATAATCACCTCCGCGGCGGCGCGGCAATCATCAGATAGCTGTAGTCGCCCACGTCGTCCGTCAGATGGACACTCCAGCCAGCATCCTCCAACGCAATGTACGTGCGGGCCGGCGAGACGCGATGGTCCAGGGGGGGGCCGGGGGGCTGCTCCACATCTGTCCGCCAGTCCAGGATGGCCAGCCTGCCGCCCGGTCTCAGGATCCGCTCTGTCTCCCGCAGAACGGCGGCGTGGTCGTCCACCTCGTGCCAGACGTTGGCCAGCAGCACCAGATCCGCGGAGGCATCCGGCAGACCCGTGGCATCAGCGGCTCCCAAAGAGGGCCTTATCCGCTCGCTCGCCGGCTGACCGACCAGATTGGCTTTCAATCGCTCAAGCATTGCGGGCTGGATGTCAACAGCCAGGACCACACCGGCGCTGCCCAATCTCTCCGCCAGGGGCAGGGCGAAGTATCCCGTTCCGGCGCCTACATCGGCCACCGTCATCCCCTCACGGAGCTCCAGCAAGTCCAGCACGGCCTCCGGCGGCAGCCATTTCCGCCGCTCCGGGTCGTCAAGACGTCCGGCGTTCTCAGGGTTGAAAAGTTTCTCTGACATTCTGGCCTTCCCGGTCTGCTTTTGACTGAAGCGCAAGGGATTATAGCCCCGCGAGTGCAAGCAGTCGCTGGGACGAACCATGCGAAAGGAAGGGCAGATGGGGCTATCTGTGATGCCGGCTGTGGCAGCGATCGTGATTGCAATGCCCGTGCTGGCGAGCGCGGCAGATGATGCACAGGATACGCGGCCTGTGGAGGTGCCCGTCAGGGCGGTTCCCGGCGACGGCAAAGACGACACCCAGGCCGTCCGGGCTGCGCTGGAAGAAAGCAAAAAGCACGCGCGCCCAGTGCTCGTGTTCCAGCCCGGACGCTATGACTCCCACGCGGGTGCCCTATCCGAGCAGGGCGGGACATCCATCGTCGTCAGCGGACTCGACAATCTGACCATAGACGGCCGCGCGGGGCGCACCTGGTTTTTCACGGGCTGACTGGCGGATTTCTGTTCTGGGGCTGCCGGAACGTGACCGTCCGGAACCTGAGCATAGACTGGGAGCGCCCGCCCTTCGTGTCTCTCGCAACCGCGCCCGGGGATTCCTTCTGCAGACAGGGGATGTCATTGTGGAAGGATGCCACTTCCAGGACATAACTTCCGGAGGGATCTGGGTGATGACGGAAGTGGCGCATTTCCACGAGTCCATCAGGCGGCCACTATCCTCATCCGAGATAACCGGGAACTCTGGGAGCACTGCAGGCCGCCCGCTGCCTGCTCCAGAGCATCACTTACCCCGCTCTTCGTGCTCCTTGTGGTGCCGCTCGTATTCGTCGGTCTCTTGCCTCTGGCGCGCACCGGCCTCGTCTTTCTCAGCAGGGGCGGCTTGCGCGGCCCACTTGCGAAGAACGTCGCGGTCCGCCTGTGAGAGCCGGGCCGAGGGGTGGGCAAGCAGGTAAGACCTCAAAGGCATTCGACCCTTGTCCACCTCCTCCCAGATCTCCTTGGCTGCCTCCCCACCTTCTTTTCGGGGGTCCCACTGCGAGAAGTTCAGGTGCTCCCGTCCCTCCCGCACGTGCCTTGACACCATCCAGGAGACGGGAGCAACCCGGCTATACCAAGGCCACCGGGTCTCATTGGAATGGCAATCGTAGCAGCTCCGTTCCAGCACTGCCTTTACCTCTGGCGGTCCCGCGAAGGCTGCAGTCACGGGAGGATTTGTCCGTTCGACAGGAACGAACTGTATTCCGAGGAAGCCGACCACAACAAGGGCCACAAGCCAACGGAAGACCATCCCGACACGCTCCTTTTTCCCGGAATGTTCCTTCCCGGGCTTGATGAATCCTGCAACAGCAAGGACTTTTTCAGATTGAAGGGCAGGTGTTTTCGCAGGCCCGAGGCCATCTCACCTGGGGAGAAACGACTGGAGATGGGGCTCTGCTGAACCTGCCGCCCGGCCGCACCCCAAGGACGAGAAGGGAGGGGAAGACTCGGAGTCTTCCCCTCCCCGGCTGGCACTGGCTATCGGGGTCTGAAGCAAGTCCTTAGCCCTGGTGGGCTGCCGTTATGCAGGAATGGCGAGCACCCGGAACCGGGCCGGCTTCCCATCGGCCGGAGCCGTGAAGAAATACTCGCTGCAGGAGCGAAGATCCACACGTCCGCCGTTCTGCAGATCCAGCAGGGTGAGCGTTACCCCGAACGGCACCGTCTCAACACCGTAGAAGCGCAGGCTGTGCTGCTCCCCGGGAGCGCTTGTGGCGACCTCGAATTCCCAGGTGTGTCCTTGCGAAGACGGCAGCCGGACATCGCTGGCATGCTGTGCCCCTCCACCGGTCGGGAAGTAGACATCCACGTACCGGGACCCGCGAGGCGGGTTCACGATTCCATCCAGCGAAGAATCGTCCGAGACGCCCAGGAAGTTGTCGGAATCCATCATGCCGCCACCGGTCGCGGTGATGCTGATGAACCACTCGCCGCTGTGCTCAGGCACCGGGGTGATGTCCGGCAAACCAGGCTCGGTGGGAAGCCTTGGACCTCTGGGCTGCCGTCGCCGGTCGCGCCCGCGGCTGCGCGCCTCCTCCAGCCGCTCATCACTAGCTGCGACGCCCACCGAAGCAGGTGCGGGCGGAGGAGAAGCAACTCCAACAGGATGCAGTTCAACCTCGGCTTCCTTGCCGGCAAACACCCAGTAGCCCTTCCAAGGCTGGATGACCTTGCGCGCGCCGGGCAGAGTCGGGTGAATCAACTCGTAGCCCCACGCATCCGGCAGCTTGATGAATGTCCAGCAATACTCCAGCAGCACTTCGGCGGCACGGGCCTCGGCCAGGGTCAGAGACTGGCCGTTGTAGATGACCCGGGTATCGCGCCAATCAATGTCTGTGATGAACGGGCTACCGATCTGGTTCCAACCCGGGTACACGCGCACCCGGAACGGTTGCGTCTGATCCACCAGCCGCCCGGCTGGCGCGATGATCCGGCGCTCCGGCGTGCCGATCCAGTACGCCTCACCGGGAACAACGCTGGTCAGCAGGGGGTCGCTTGTCTCCCCGGTGAACGGATTGTAAAGCGCGTACCTGTATTCCGCGGGCAACCAGCGGGCCAGCGCCGACGGAGTCTGCCCACCGAACAGCGATGCGACCGAGGGGTTCAACGGCTGGAGCGGAACGCTGATCATATCCAGCCCCTCGATCTCGTGAGAAGGGCCACGGCAGGCGAAGCTGAGGGTCGCTCTCGCTTCAGGTACTCCCGGAGTCCCCGGACGGACTGCGGTAACGCTCCAAGCACCGGACACATCGGGAGTAAGATCCAGCGTGGCGACGCCATCCGTTCCTGAGCGCAGACTATGTTGCTGAGCGGTTCCGTCCGGCCCGGTGACCGTGAGTTGCACAGTCTCTTCCTCGGGGGGCTCCACCTGAGCAGTCAGCCGCAGCAGACTTCCGATCTCAGGATTGGCAGGCTCAGCGGAAAGAGCGATGGTGGTGTTGACGGTGGTGGCGTTGACAATGTAGGTCGCCGTGGCCAGGGCGGCGTTCGTGTCCAGCGGACGTGCTGCCAGTTCCACGCTCCAGGCCGTGCCAGAACGGGTATTCTCTGGAACCGTCACCTGCACCACCACCTTGAGCACCGAATCTGGGGGAAGCGGCGGTGTCTGTGTCAGAACCTGGCTCTCCGTATCCTGACGGACCCCGTCTCCGTTCTCGTCCAGATAGACGGCGCCGTTCCAACCGGACGGCGCTGTCAGGAGAATGCGAAACTGATCCTCGGCGTTGCCCAGGTTACGGATTTCAGCAGGCAGGGAGACCACCCGTGCAGGTCTACCGGTCACGCTCTGCGATGCCGGGCTAAACGACGCGGCAGCCTTTCTTCCAACGACGATCTGCAGGGTATTGCTGACCGCCTCCCCCAGGAGGGTGCCCTCCTGATTGGTGTAGCGGGCGGTCGCCACGCACTCGATCACGGTGCCCGCGGGCGTCCCCACCCCGACAGCCGCGGTCCGAAGCAGCGGTATCAACAGGATTATCAGAAGAGCCGCAGTCAGCAGCTCGTGCCAGCGCCTGTGCATTGTCCTAACCCCCTCGGGGAAGTGCTTCACAGCCTGCGACCGTCGGCGGAGCAGCTTGGTGTCAGCCACTGGTCTGCAGGCGGACCCGCGCCCCGCGCGTCCGGGCCAGCCAGAAGGGACGCGGCGATGAGCGCGGCAGCGGCAGAGAGATGCGAGAAGGCGAGGCGGGAATCTGCGGGTGGGCCGTATCCGGCCGGGGACAGCCATTCCAACCCGGGGACGCGGCCCAGGGTTAAGTCAGAACTGGCATCCGGACAGGTGTTTCGGCAGCCCGGCGATCGTTCGGACTGCCACTCAGGCAGCCCGGGCAGACCCGTAGCTTTGCGTCACTGCCTTTCGGCAGTTTTGCCTTTCTCGCTCACTGTGGATTGTCAATGACAGTGTTCCAACACCCGTCAGTGTTACGGGCCGGCACGAATACCGGTTTTGGGGCGGTGAAAGAAAAGGCCCGCGTCCTGTGGACGCGGGCTCCTGAAAGACCATACGGCAACGGCGAGGAACCTAGAGAGCAAATATGTCTTCAGGCCACCGGGGCTGGAGAACAGGGCGGATCTTTCCATCGCCATCAACAGTATGGCCCGCGACTCCCGTCACGATGACCATACGGCCCGGCTCTGGGAGGCTGAACGGGG
This sequence comes from Armatimonadota bacterium, assembly GCA_025998755.1. Classification (NCBI taxonomy): domain Bacteria; kingdom Bacillati; phylum Armatimonadota; species Armatimonadota bacterium. Next base: position 774,848 of record AP024674.1, on the reverse strand, counting down.
ATGCCAGGCGTTCGAGCGACAGACGCACGCCGGCTGGCTGCCCTCCCACGGGAGCAGAACCGTCATCAAGGTAAAGAACACCATCGTGCTCCCGCAGGGTACCAGCGACGCGCATCAGAAGCCCCACGCTACTGACTCCGACACCACCTTCGGCCCCCGGGGTGTAGCGGCCCATGGACGCTCCGGCGAGACTTCTTACTGTGATCCCAAGAGGACGAGGCGGCGCTCCAGGTTGTGCCTCGACCGAGTCCGCTATGATCACGCGCTCACCCGCCACAGTGGCAACCTTCCCGCGCACGGTGACGATATCGCCTTCAGCCACCGCAGTGTTCGACTGGACGAAAATACCGGCGGAACGCCCCGGGGTCTGGGCGTAAAAACCTCCGACGAAGGCCTGTCCGGTGGACACAATCAGGTTCCTCACTTCCACTCCTGCATAACCGTTCCCAGGGCTTCCCGCAGGTGTGTCCGGAAGGTTTCGCAGCAGTGGCAGATCTACCAGCGCATGATCCGATCCGGCCACAAAGATAGTGTAGAACTCCGCGGAAGGCGCAACCTGACCACCCCCTTTTGCGACCGCGTTTTTGAGGTAGGAGCGCAGGATGTAAGTCCCGGGATTTCGGGCGGCTGCCTGGAAATGAACGTGGGGGGAGGTGGAGGTCAAATTGACGAATCCCGGCCGGCCATCTCCGAACGCGCTTCCCACCGTGAGGCCGGCAGTGCAACTGACCTGCTGCCAAGTCACACTCTCAAGCAAGTACGGCCCCCCACCCGCCTGGCGCGCGAAGTCCACGCCGACATCACGGAGCCACAGGTTGAGCGGCGGGCCGGTTGGCAGCATGATTCGCGGACACTCATAGGCGGCCGGACTCATTACCGCTGCCTGTCCGGCATCATACCCGAACATCAGATCGTTCTCGTGCGCGCTCGCCGCTGATGTGATCAGGACAGCCACGGCAGCGAGCACACCTGTGACTTTGTTAACTCTCACCATCTCCCGAGACTCTCTCCTTGAATACATCCGGCCTGCGGCGGCCAGCCGAAATCTTTCTGCCACAAGGGCCGCGAACCACGATCAATTATACGACGGCGACTCCGCATATCGAACCTGTGCAAAATGCCGGCCTCAGAGGAGCCCGCATCTGTTCCATATCCTCTGGCGCGGATTCCGGCCAGTATGCTACACTCATAAATGACAGATGTATGACTGGTCTGTATTCGCAGCGTGGCCGCGGCGCTGCTGATGGAAGGAAGGATGCCCGACCGCATCTAAAATATGAAGGTACTCGGTACCGCACAGGGCAGTGCCCGTCGCAACTCCTGACCCGTCGCGCCGCAACGTTCCTCCACGGCGGCCAGCGGGCTTCAGGGTGGGAAGTCGTTAAAGAGCCGGGCGGCGCCCCAGAGTTGCAGTCCTCGTTCGGACCCGCAACTGCCAGCCCGGCCGGGAGAGAAAGGAACCAGAAGCAGTGGAGTCGCTACGAGTTGTCATCGCTGAAGAGGACGTCAGCGTCTCGCAGGGCATCGCGGCGGCACTCGCCGCCGAGGGTCACCAGGTGATCGGGACCGTCTTCGACGGTGATTCCGCTGTGGCGGAAGCACTTCAGAAAAGTCCCGATGTTGTGCTGGTTGATATCAGACTCCCGGGCACGGATGGAGTGGAAGCCATCCGCCGCATCACATCCCAACACCCTTTGCCAGTGATCGCCCTGACAGATGGATCCGCCCCAGAAACGCTGGAAAAGGCGGCCGAAGCCGGCGCTATGGCTTACATTCACAAGCCCGGGACCCGAGAGGATCTGTGCGCGGCCCTCGCCATCTCCGTCCGTCGTTTCCAGGATGTCGCGGCGCTGAGCGCAGAGGTACAGAACCTGAAGGACACACTGGAGACGCGCAAGTTCGCGGAGCAGGCCAAAGGGATCATCATGCAGCGCCTGCAGATGACTGAAGCTGAGGCTTACGCGCACCTCAGGGAGAAGTGCAGGAATCAGCAGAAGACCATGCGGCAGGCCGCGATAGAGATCATCGAGGCCGAGCATCAGTTCCTGGAGGTGCTCTCCAAGGATCCCCTTAGCAAGATCCGCGCGCGCCACGGGGAGGAACACGCCTGACGCACAGGCAAGAGGAATAACAGGAGCTCACAGAGAAGATATCCTCCAGATGGTGGAGGTTGCCAATCACGCCTGCGCGGTCTGTCCGGGCGGGCGTTTTTCTGCCGTGCGCGCAAGGAGAAAGCGGACGATGCGTTTCGGGATCTGCAACGAGATGTTCGAGGGCTGGAAGCTGGAGGATGTCTTCCAGAAAGCCTCGGAGCTGGGGTACTCGGGAGTGGAGATCGCGCCGTTCACTCTGGGACCCCGGCCTGTAGAGCTGCCATCCACCGAGCGCGAAGCCATCCGCGCGAGCGCAGCCCGGGCGGGCGTGGAGATCATCGGGCTCCACTGGCTCCTGGCAAAGACCGAAGGGTTTCACCTCACCTCTTCGGACCGCGAAACCCGCGCAAGGACGATTGGATACCTGAAAGATCTCGTCCGCCTGAGCGCGGACCTTGGCGGATCCGTTCTGATACTTGGTTCCCCGCAGCAGCGATCCATCTGCCCTCCGGTAACCCGGGAGGAAGCCGTCGAATATGCGCGCGAGGCTCTGGCGGAGGCTGGAAAGGTGGCGGAGGAGCTTGGTCAGACGCTTTGCCTGGAACCCCTCGGTCCCGAGGAGACGAACTTCGTGAATACCGCGGACGAGGCGTGGGAGCTGGCTTCCAGCACCGGGTCTCCAGCCGTCAAGATCATCCTGGATGTCAAGGCGATGAGCACCGAAGGGCGTCCCATACCCGAGATCATCGCCACGCACGCCGCACACGCGGGACACGTTCACGCCAACGACCCGAACCGCCGGGGGCCAGGCTTCGGGGATGTGGACTTCCGGCCCATCTTCAAGGCACTGCAAGACGCCGGCTATGGCCGGTATGTGTCCGTGGAGGTCTTCGATTTCCGACCAGACCCCGTGACTATCGCGCGGGAGTCCATTGAGTATATGCGCCGGTGCCTGCCAGACTAGCGCGGCTCCGGCTCGGTCTCAGTTCACGCGCAGTCTTCAGTTCACAAGGAGTGTAAACAGATGCCGCAGAGCCGCTTCGCCATCACGTCGCCCACGAGAGAGCTTGTCAATACGCCCCTGACCCTGACCATCCGCGGGCTTCAGAAGCCCGAAGACGGAGACTGGGCACTGGAAAATGAGGAAACAGGCGAGCTCCTGGCGCTACAGCCGGAGACTGGGTGGTTCGGCAGCCGAGCCATCCTGCGCTTCATCCTTCCGCGCATCGGAAAGGGCCAGACTCTAACGTTCCGTCTGACGCAGGCGCCCGCCTTTCCCTGCAGGGTCACTGCCCAGCCGCTGGAGAACCACCGCTTGCGGCTCTCACTGGACGGTCAGGAGGTGACCTGCTATCACTTTGCCGACTCCCATCCTCGTCCGTTTCTGTGGCCCCTCATTGGGCCGGACGGAGTCCGGCTGACGCGGGACTGGCCGATGGAGGATCGCGAAGGCGATCAGCAGGACCATATTCACCATCGCTCGATGTGGTCGGCGCATGGAGACCTGAACGGCACGGACAACTGGACAGAGATGGAAGGGCACGGAAGCTCTCGCCACTATGCGTTTGAGGAACAGGCCAGCGGATCGGTCTTCGGGCGCTTTTCGGCGAAGCACGAATGGCTCACGGCCGAAGGGCAGGCGTATATGCGCGCCTACATCGATGTTACGCTCTACGCCATTGACGGCGACGCACGGATTCTGGACTACACAATCTGCTTCCGTCCGCTGTCCGGGCCGGTGCGGTTCGGCGACACCAAGGAGGGCGGGATCATCGCGGTGCGCGTGGCATCCTCCATGTGCGGGCAAAACGGCGGACTTATCGAGAATGCATACGGCGGTCTGACTGAAAGGGAATGCTGGGGGCGACCAGCGCCATGGGTGGACTATTCTGGCACGGCAGGCAGCGATCTCTATGGCATCGCCCTGATGGAGCACCCCGAGAACCCGCAATACCCAACCCGCTGGCACGTGCGCGATTACGGGCTGTTCGCGGCCAACCCGTTTGCGCTTCGTGAGTATCTGAACTCGGACCAGGTGGACGGCAGCGCTGTCCTGGAACCCGGACAGGTGTGGAAATATGCCTACCGCGTGGTGCTGCACCGCGGACGCGCCGCAGATGCGGCGATCCGGGACCGATTCCTGGCGTTTGCGGAGGGTCTGGAGATCACGCCGGTCGAGTGACCCAGCAGAGAACTCTCAGGCAACGGCCAACGCGTCCGGATTCAGCGGCTGCAGATCTTCAGGGACGAAGAGTCCATCCTTGCGGATGAGCTCGCCGTCGAAGTAGAGCTCTCCTCCCCCGTATTCCGGACGCTGGATGAGAACAAGGTCCCAGTGAACCTTGGAGCGATTCCCGTTGTCTGCCTGCTCATATGCCTGGCCAGGCGTGAAGTGGATGGATCCCGCGATCTTTTCATCGAACAGAATGTCCCGGATGGGCCGGAGGATGTGGGGATTGTAAGCGATGGAGAACTCGCCTACAAAGCGCGCTCCTTCATCGGTGTCCAGGATCCTATTCAGCTCTTGGCTATCCGAGGCTGACGCGGAGACGCACCTGCCGTCGCGAAACTCCAGCCGGACGTCGTCAAACGATTTGCCCTGATAGATTGTGGGCGCATTGTAGTGGATGACGCCGTTGACGCTCTCGCGAACGGGCGCGGTGAATGTCTCTCCGTCCGGAATGTTGTGCTCGCCCACACAGGGGATGACCGGGATATCCTTGATGGAAAAAGTGAGGTCCGTGTCCCGCGGCCCGACGAGCCTGACGATATCGCACGCGTTCATCCGGTCTTCCAGAGGCTTCTGCGCGGCCGCCATCCGGGCGTAGTCCAGCGTGCAAACCTCGAAGAAAAAGTCCTCAAACGCCTCAGTTGACATCCCCGCAAGCTGCGCCATAGAGGGTGTTGGCCAGCGCAGCACCACCCACTTGGTATGGTTCACGCGCTGCTCAAAGTGCACCGGATGCGCCACGTGCTCCAGATACAGCTTCATTCGCTCCTGTGGGACGTCGGCCGTTTCGCTCGCGTTTTCCCCGCCGCGAAGACCGATATAAACGTTCATCAGCTTCATCCGATGAAGCTCCCAGTCACCCTGGACCTTCATCTGCTCTTCCGTGGCGTTCAAGAGGAGCGTCCGTTGCACCCGCGCCTCGCGCATGTCAACGAAGGGCAGCGCTCCGCGTTCTGAAGCCGCCTCCACAAGCGTGCTGATCATCTGGGCGGGAACGCCGGCATATTCGATCAGCACGCGCTCGCCAGGGGCGGTGCGGGTGGAATAGTCCAGCAGGATGCCGGCCAGCTTCCTGAAACGAGGGTCGCGCACGGGCTAGAATCCATCCTTTCCAGCGTTCTCCAAAGTGCGGCTGGATTGTGCCGTCAGCCGAACCGGCGTGTCAACCCCGAACCGGGCGGGTCGGGGTCAGATCTGGTAGTCCTCCAGGTGCAGTCCGCACTCTGTCTTGCCAGTGCCGGCCCACCTGCCGGACCGCGGATCCTCGTCCCGTTCCACGGGACGGGTGCAGGTCAGAGGACTGCAGCCGATGGAACGGTATCCGAATGCGGCCAGCGGATGGGGGGGAAGGTCGTGTTTGCGCAGGTATTCCTCGATATCTGCATCGCTCCAGTTCAACAGAGGTGAGATGGCATAGCAGGAGTAGCGCGCGCTCCACTCCACGAACTGACGGTTGCGTCTGGACTCGGACTGAGCCCGCCGGATGCCGCGCAGCCAAGCGGCCGGAGCAAGGTCCCGCATGGCCCGCTCCATGGGCTCGTTCTTGTTGACCGCGCAGCAGCGGGCCACATCCCGGCGATGACGGAAGTCTTCTTCGCCTGCTGACTCCAGATACGAGAAAGGGTCGTTGCGGGTGCGATAATGCCAGATGTTCAGATCAAGCAGCCTGCGAAGCTGCTCCACGTAGGCATGCGTTTCGGGGAACAGAAAACCGGTATCAATGAAGATCACGCGGATTCGGGGCATCTCGCGGGTGGCAAGGTGCAGTAGCACTGCGGAATCGGCCCCGAAGGAGCTGGTCATCACGAGTGCGTCGCCGAACGTCCGGACCGCCCAGCGGATCACCTCCTCGGGGCTGGCGGTCTCGAAGGACTGAGATATAACGGAAACGTCCTGCTCAAGGCGGACGGCCATCAAGTTCCTCCGCATAATAGTGGACTGAATCAATCAACTTAGCATATTATCTTTTAAAATCCATTGTCAAGACGCTCCGCCTCGCGCCCTTCCCGCCAGGCCGGAGCCAAGAGCGAAAGGATACGATGCACAAAGGGTTCATCCTCTGGTTCACAGGGCTGTCCGGAGCGGGCAAGTCCACTATCAGCGAGAGACTGCTCGCCGAGTTCCGCAGCCGCGGCTACAAGGCCGAGCTTCTGGACGGAGACGTGGTCCGCACCCATCTTTCCAAGGGTCTGGGTTTCTCCAAAGAAGACAGGGACACCAATATCCGGCGCATCGGCTTCGTCGCGGACCTTCTGGCGCGCAACGGAGTCATAGCCATCACTGCCGCCATTTCCCCCTACCGCGAGATTCGGGACGAGATCCGGCGCCAGACGGGCGAGTTCGTGGAAGTCTATTGCGAATGCCCCATCGAGGTCCTTGCCGAGCGGGATGTGAAGGGCCTCTACAAGAAGGCTCTTGCCGGGGAGATTCAGAACTTCACGGGCATCTCCGACCCCTATGAGCCGCCTGAGAATCCCGAAGTGGTTGTCCGGACAGATCGCGAGACTGTTGAGGAGAGCACACAGAAGATCCTCGACTACCTGGCCTCCCGGGGGCTTATAGACGGCCGCTAGCACGTCTGAGAGCGCCGCTCTGGGCCATCTCCCCGGAGCGGGCTGGGCGTGGCGGAGAAGGAATCCGGACCATTCACGCGCAATACCTGCGCAGAAGGGATGCATCCCGGCGCGCGCACCGGCCGGCAGCCGGCCGCCGACGGGACTATTGCCACGCTGCGAGTCCTCCGTGAACGCGGCGTGAGACCAAGCGGAGGTAGAGCGTTGAACACTTCCTCGACAGAGGCGGCGGGAGCTGCCGCGTCCACAAGCGAGCGCGGACAGCTCTTCTTCGCAAGCTGTGTGGCTCTGGTGGCCACCAGTATGATCTTCTCCGTCAGGGCCGACATTCTGGGCGCGTGGGAACACTACTTCCAGAGCAGCTCGGAGGCCATCGGGTTCGCCATCCTGCCGGCGTTCTGGGGATTCACCATTGCGATCTTCATCGGCGGACAGCTGTGCGACCTGATCGGCATGCGAGCCCTGCTTGGACTGGCCTTCGTCGCGCACGTGGTGGGGACGATCATGACCATTTTCGCCCCTACCGTGGCCATTCTGGGACTGGCGACATTGATCATCGGCCTGGGCAACGGGTTCGTGGAAGCAGGCATCAACCCGCTGGTGGCAACCATCTACCCGGATCAGAAGACGGTGAAGCTGAATATCCTTCACGCCTGGTGGCCGGGCGGACAGATCATCGGCGGTCTGGCAGCTTTCTTCCTGACCCTGTTGTTTGTCCGACTGATGGGCCTGGACGATCCCAGGAAGGTGGTGGAGTACGGCCACATCTGGAAAATCAAGCAGGCCGTGGTGCTGATCCCGATGGTCATTTACGGCTATCTGTTCCTGAAGCTGCGTCTGCCCCCGACGGAACGCGTCCAGAGTGGAGTCTCCACGGCGGAGATGTATCGCGAGATGTTCCGCCCGCTGTTCCTAGTGTTCCTGTTTGGTATGCTGCTTTCGGCGGCCACCGAACTGGGAACCGTGCAGTGGATCGGCGAGATTATGAACGAGATCGCGCTGAAGAACGGTATTCTGGTGCTGGTGTGGATCAACATCATCATGCTGGTTGGCCGCTTGTTTGCCGGGCCGATGGTGCACAGGTTCAATCCGGTGGGTCTGTTGATCGGTTCGGCTTTCCTGTCGGCCGTGGGGCTGGTGGCGATGGCCAAAGTAACCGGGCCAGTCGGAGCCTTCGGGGCATCGTTCATCTTCGCGCTGGGCATCTGCTACTTCTGGCCAACCATGCTCGGCATCACATCGGAACGGTTCCCTAAGGGCGGAGCGGTGCTCCTTGGCCTGATGGGCGCCGCAGGCATGGCTTCAGCAGGGCTCGCTCAGCCCTGGCTGGGGCGCCTGAAGGAGACCCTGGGTGCAAGCGGGGCGTTGATGACGGTGGCCATCCTGCCGGCGATCCTCTTCGTGATCTACGTCATTGTGTATATCAGCGACAAGGCTCGCGGCGGCTACCGTGTGGAACGGCTTTCCGCCGAGTAGCTACTGTATTCTGCAGCAAACAAGAAGGCCCGGACCGCAAAAGGGTCCGGGCCTTCATCGCATCCGCCGACTGATCCGCGATCAGTCCATCTGCTGGCCACCCGTTACATTGATGGCCTGACCGGTCATGTACGATGCCTGATCGCTCGCCAGAAAGACCAGCACGTTCGTCACGTCGTCATAGGTGCAGCCGCGCCCGAGAGGCACCTGGCCCTCATACTTCGCCCGCACCTCTTCCTTGGTCAATCCCTGCGTGCGGGCATATTGCTCGTAGAGGCTATCCTGCCACAGCGGGGAGTCCAGCAGGTTGCCGGGGCAGATGGCATTGACGCGGATGCCGTAAGGAGCGAGCTCCAGCGCCAGGCTCTGCGTCAGCCCCACGCCGCCGAACTTGCTAGCCGCATACGCGCTATTGCGGAACGACCCTTTCTTGCCGGACTTGGAGTTGATCTGGATGATGACGCCAGACTTCCGGGGGATCATCACGCGGGCTGCGTGCTTGGCGGTGATCATGTAACCCACCAGGTTCACATCCACCACCTTCCGCCAGGTCGCCACGTCAAACTCCTCAATGGGGCCTGCAATGAGGATGCCTGCGTTCGCAACCACGATATCCACCGTCCCGAAGCGGTCCATGGTCTGCCGGAACGCGTCGGCGACCTGCTCCTCATCGGTGACATCCACCCGAATGCCCACCGTCTGGACCCCGTGCTTTGCGGCCACAGCCTCAGCGGTGGCGCGAACGCGCTCCTCGTTCAGGTCCAGCAGAACAACCGAGGCGCCCTCCTTCGCCAGTCGGTGGGAAATGGCTTCCCCCAGTCCCTGCGCCGCCCCGGTGACCAGAGCCACTTTGCCCCCAAAGATCTTGCCGGAACCTCCGCCGCCGCTGGCGGCTTGCTCCTGCTGCTTGTGGAGCATGATCCTGAACAGTTCGTCCTCGGCCTCACGCGTCCAGAACATACCGTCCTTCAGCCGTGCGTGGACCGTGGGGTAGGCATTCTTCAGTTCTGTCAGCTCCAGGAGTGGAATGTCCGGGAACTGAGGGAAGATGACGGTCTTCCCCGGGAACCGTCCCTCCTTGACCGCCGCGAGCCCGTCGCGGACGGCGTTGATCCCGCCGATGGCCGCCGCGGAGTTGGCGGTCTGCAGCTTGCCCTCCTCGGACAGGCGCAAGGTATCTGCAAGATCTTGCAGGGAAGAGCCGCTTGAGCCGATATAGCGTACCCCCCGCGTGAAGCAGTCTCCCAGCGGGAGATTAGCTTTCACTCCGCGGGCGATGCCTGCGAAGATATTCATCACGCCCCGGTTGGCCAGATGCCGCGACGCCTGCGCCACCAGAGCGGGAACCGGAACCAGGGTCACAATGTCATCAAACCCAGTCCCGCCGGTCATTTCCGAGATGATGGACTCCAGCTCGCCTTCGGCAAGAGAGTTCGGGTTCACGAAACGGATCTCAATGCCCCGCTCCCGCGCAGTCTTCTCCACTCGAAGGCGGAGCATCTCGTTGCGGCGGTCGTCAATGTCCGTGCAAAGGATCTTCGCCGGAGCCGCCTCCAGTTCAACCGCGCGCTGGACGTGCATCTGCCCCATCGGCCCGGCCGCCCCGATGAACCAGGCCGAACCTCCGGCGGTCAACTCCGCGCAGCGCAGCATCCGGTAGCCCTCCGCTACGTTTGCGGAGGGTGTCCCTACGATCGCGAGCCGATCGTAATGAACGCGCCCAACGTCCACCTCCACGTCATCCGCAAGGCCAGACGCTCCAACCACATTCAGGACACCACAGTAGCCCAGAGCTTCGGAAAGGAGCCGCAGATCTTCCGCACCGGCCTGCCCCAGCACGATGATGTCATCAAAGCCCTTACCGCCGTGGGCTTCTGCGACGGCCTTAGCCTTGTCCGGGCTGAAAGATCCGTCTTCGACGACAAGCGCGCCCGCCGCCTGCGCCACCTTCTGGAGGGCACCCAAAGCAGAAGGACCAACCCCGGCCGCAACGATCACCGCAGGACAGGTCTCCGCTGTAAGGACGCCGCCGAAATCAAAGCTGTCTGCATCCGTGGAAGACGGACGGTAGACCAGAGCCACCCCGCCTTTTTTCGGCGTCTGGCGATGCTCGATGCGGTAGGCCGCCACCACGCACGCCCACGGCTCCGCCAGGGCCGCCTGCAGATAGCCTGTCTCCTCGCGGACGGGGAGCAAGTAGCTCCCTTCGTCGCCCTCCAGAATCTCCTTGCCGACCTTTCCGTACTGCTGCATGGCCCCCGGCAAAACGTAGCCGTAGGCCATACTCACCCCTTTGTAGAACACATCGGCCTGAACGATGTAACGCTCGCCGACGTGATACCGGTCCTTGAGATTCTCCCCCACCCCGACGACGGTGACCGAGACCTCGTGACCCAGGATGACGGGCTCCTTGACCATATCGCGGCCGGACAGGCGGGGATGCTCCGGGCCAAGATTCACTACCTTGATATCGCTGAAACAGATACCTACCGCATCCTGACGCAGCAGCAATTCGTCGGGGCCATACTCGGGCAGCGGCCGCACGACGGGCTTGCCGTCTTTTCCGAGGTTCTCCAGCCCCGCCCCGTAAAGTTCCCATACCAGATGAGTCTCCGGGAGAGGCAAGCGGGCCTTGCGGTATTGCTCAAGAAGATCGGTCATCGGTTTCGCAGATGTTCCTTTCTCAACCCTGCAGGGAAGCGGTCTTCCTATCCGGCCAGTCCCCTGATCAGTTTCATTCTGTAAAGCTCGTCTGGACGCGAGCTGATGCGGGCCACCTCCTGCTCGCTGAAAAACCGGGGCCCGCCGAAGGCGTAGGTGCCCCGCAGAACGCGCGCTGTCTTCACCCACATAGCGGTGATGCCCAGGACCTCGACTGGCGTCTGTCCAATGGCGATCAGACCGTGGTTCTGCATCAGGACGGCCTTGGGAGGCTCTCCGGACGCTTCCAGAAACTCTCGAGCCTTCTGGTGGACCACCTTTGCCAGTGGCAGACCCGGATCGGTGTAGTCCACCAATACAGGCGCAACGCCGCAGGACACAATCTCATCCGGAAAGATGCGCCCGCCCAGAACCTCTTTCCAGTTGCGGGAACACAGGATCATGTTCACAGCCGTGGGGTGAGTGTGGCCGATGAAGTTGATGCCCGGCAGTGACAGGAGGGAGGCGTGGAGAACAGTCTCGACACTCGGGCGTAGCTTCTCTGCAGGATCCGCGCACGCCTCCTGAAGGGCATCCTTCACCTCCGCATCGGTGGCGCTTTCGCGGCCCAGCAGCTCTAGCACCGCATCGAATCGCACCTCAACGAAGTGCTCCGGCTGAATCCCGCGCAGGGTTGTTCCGCTCGCCTTGACCGCGAACGTGTTCTCACTCAGCCGGGCAGAAGTATTGCCTTCCCCCAGAATGACATAGTCGTTGGAAGGCTCTCCCAGCTCCCTGGACATCTCGACCAGCTTCGCCAGGGAATCGGCCTTGTTCATCGTTCACCTCAGTTCCGGAGATCTGCGCCGCTTGGCGGCGCCCATCAGAAACCTTCGGGATACGGGCCCAGCCAGTTGGCCCAGACTTTCCATCCCTCTGCAGTGCGAGCCAGAAACTCAACCCATTCCACCTGCCCCACCCGGCCGTCCGGCTTTCGTACTTCCGCCTCAACCCGGGCAAGGGCGGCATTCTTTCCGAGCGGCTGGATGTCCAGCGAGATTATCTCAGTGGTGAAGTCCTCGTGACGGTGCTCCTCCACCAGGTGCGCGAACTCGCCCGCGTCCATCAGGTAGACGCCCGCCCGGCTTCCCAGATCAATGCAATCCACAACCGGGAGAATGGTGAGCTCCAACGCCCTGCGCGAGTCCGCCAAACGGAACGCCTCGGAATACTCCCGCGCAACCCGGCGCACCTCTTCGAGATCTTCCGGATCAAGCTGTATCACGTCAATATCCTTCCCGTCAGCGCTCCGGCGCGCTCTCCGCCTCCCGGCGGCGCAGCACCTCAGAGGCAAGTTCCAGCTCCTGAGGAGTATTTACCCCCGCTACCTCTTCTGCCGGACACTGCACAGCTTCCACGCGCAGATTCCGTTGGACGGCCAGCCCAACCAGCTCCGTCAGAACGAACTCCCCATCCCTCACACGCGCCGCCGCTTCCTCCAGAGCCGGCCACAGGAACGCCGCTTTCAGCGCGTAGAGCCCGCCGTTCACCTCGCGAATCGCACGTAGAGCAGGGTCGGCATCGCGCTCCTCCACAATACCCCTGACGGGGCCGCCGGGTTCCTTCCTGATGATGCGGCCGTATCCGGAGGGATCGTCCAGAATCGCCGTGGCCAGAGTGATGGCTGCCTCCCGCTCGCGATGGGTCTGCATCAGACTCCGGAGTGTGCGGAGGGTGAAAAGCGGGCTGTCTCCACACGCGACGAGCACATCCTGCCGGGCCTCGCGCAGAAGGGGGGCCGCGCACAGGACCGCATCCCCGCTGCCCCTCGGCTCAGGCTGGAGGGCGAAAAGCACATCCGCACCCACCGCGCGCCGGACAGGCTCAAGAGTCTGCGGCGAGACCACCACGCACAGCGGGCTGACTCCGGCGGATAGAAGCAGTGAGCAGACCCTTTCCACAATGGGACGCCCGGCCACCGGCAGGAGCACCTTGGGGATGTCTCCGCCCATCCTGCTGCCGCGCCCTGCGGCGAGCACGGCAGCGGAGAATCCGGCCGGAAAACCCTCACTGCTGCACCCAGTCACGAACCGCATTATGGCACGCCCTCCACTTGGAGGCAACCACACCGCTCGCCGTTCAGAGCCGACCCCTCAATACCGGTACTCCTTCCAGCCCCTCCCTGGGCAGAGGCGTGGCACAACGTAAGTGACAACAGAAAAGCGTTCCAACACACTCCGAACCGGCACGAGAGCCGGCCTGCCCGAACCCGAGCAATCATCCTGAGTCCCTCCGGGCGGCCCTCTCCGGCCCCGAGCAGAGAGCGAATGGTTTTTCGCGGTCAACGCAAGGCTTCCCGTAAGCACGCGCGGGACATCACGACCACCGATCCTCGAAACCACCTCGACTCTGACCTCTAGACAGACTGCCAGGCTGCCGGCCCGGAGCCCCGGAGTCCCGATGGCATTGTCCGCCCTGACTTCGCCACCTTGAGGGCAGACGGCCGCGGCCGCTCCGCCGGGTCCGGCAGCCTGGACCCTCCTCCCGGAGGTGTAGGAAGCATGCACATTTCTGAAGCACGCGAGTTCGTCGGAAAGAACTGCAGCGTCACGTGGATGGACCGCTTCGGACGAGAGCAGACCACCATCTTACGTGTGAATGACCTGACGTTCATCCCGCTATACGGCGCCTACCTCGTCGGCGACGGCGAAGAGCTGAACCTGGATAAGGTTACCCGCATCCAGACATTGGAGTAAGACGGGACACTGGATTGTCGCCAGCCCCTTCGAGGCAGCATCGCAGGACACGCGGGCCGAGCGTCCCCGGCCAGCCCCGCGACGAACGTGGTTGGTAGAGTCCCTTTCCGGGGCTGAAGCACGCGAGCGAAAAGGAGGTTAGCGAAACAGGAGACGGAACACCGGGGTGCTGCCGGCGCCCGCAAAAGCGATTGCAGTTTGATCCCACGACAGCGCGGCTAGAGAGAGCGGACAGTGTTTGGGCGACCGCTCTCTCCTCCTTCCCAGTCAGGGCCCCGCTCCTTTGTGAAGCGGGGCCCTAGGCTTTTGTCCCCTCAGTAAGAGAACCGCGTCAGACGCACCTTCCCGCGGAACACCCAGTAGATGGCAGTGGTGTAAGCCAGAACGAACGGCATCCCCAGAAAGGCGATATTGCGCATAATGGCCAGTGTCTTCTGCGACGATGCCGCGTTATACACCGTCAGGCTGAACTTCTCCGGATCTATGCTAGAGGTCACAAGGTTCGGGAACAGGGCGAATCCGAAGAGAAATATCAGCGCTGCAATGGTGCACGCCGACGAGATGAAGGCCTGGCCGGGCATCCCTTTGTAGATGGACCGCGGTATGTTGGCCACCGCAAGCACATTCAGCACCACGAGCCCCCACACCCATGGATACTTCTCGAAGTTTCGGATGGCGCTGGGGACGGCAACCAGCGTGAAGATGGTGGTCAGAATGTAGAACACCAGGAACACGCCAAAGGTCCCCCAGATCCAGTGACGGACCTTCTCCTGCAGGTCACCCTCCGTTTTCAGGTACAGGTAAATGGAGCCGTGCATGCAGAACATGACCAGCGTCATGGCTCCCACCAGAAGCGGGTACGGCCGCAGCAGATCGAAGAACGTGCCCTGATACTCTCCTCCCGGGCCAATCGGGATGCCCTGCATCATGTTCCCCACGGCCACCCCGAATAGCACGGCTGCAACGGCGCTGGCCAGGAAAAAGGCTCCGTCCCAGAAGGATCTCCACACACGGGATTCACGCTTGCTGCGGAACTCGATGGCCACCGCCCGGAAGATTAGGGCGAACAGGAGCAGCATAAAGGCCAGGTAGAAGCCCGAGAACGCCGCCGCGTAAGCTGCTGGAAAGGCCGCGAAAAGCGCCCCTCCGAAGGTCACCAGCCATACCTCGTTACCGTCCCACACCGGACCGATTGAGTTCAGGAAGATCCGCCTCTCGTAGTCCCCCTTCGCGAACAGGTGGAGAGACCCTACCCCTAGGTCAAAGCCGTCCAGAATGGCGTATCCCGTCAACAGCACCCCGAGTAGAATGAACCAGAAAACGTTCAGATCTATCATCTCTGGCTGCCCTCCTCCTCTTCCTCCGCAGTCGCGGTAAGCGACCCTTCCTCGCCCTTCAAGATCGCCTCCCGGATGCCGGCAAGCCCCTCCTTCGCGACGATTCCCGTGGCATCCGCCTCATCCGGTCCGTGCTGGATCTTGTCATTCATCACGTAGATCCACACCGCAGCAAGAAGCAGGTAGATGAGCACAAACATTCCGATGGATGTCGCCACTTGACCTCCCGGAACACTCTGAGAGTAGGCTTCGGTGGTCCGCAAGAGACCGTAGACAATCCACGGCTGCCGCCCCACCTCCGCCGCCATCCATCCGAGCTGGTTAGAGATGTACGGTCCGATGACAGAGACCACGAACACCCACAGAAGCCACCGGGTCTGAAACAGGGTGCCACGCTTATACATCACGGCACCTACAACCGTCAGCAGAATGAAATACAAGCCCAGCCCCACCATCACGTGATAGGACACAAAGGAGAGCGCCACCGGCGGCCAGTCCTCCTCCGGGAACTGGTCCAAACCCTTCACGGGTTTGCTGCTGTCCATATGGACCAGCCAACTCAGTAGTCCCGGTATGGCAACAGAATACCGGACCGTCTTCTCCTTCTGATCGGGAAGTCCGATGATGTGCAGCGGGGCTCCGCCCTCACCCGTCTCGAAGTGCCCCTCGAAGGCCGCCAGCTTCGCCGGCTGATGCTTGGCCACCTTCACAGCGTGGTAGTGACCGGTCACAAGCTGGGCCATGGAGGACACCAGAGCCACAGCCAGGGCGATGGCAAAGGATTTCTTCGCCATCTCCATGTGCCGCCCTCGGAGGATGTAATACGCCGTGATGCTCATCACCACGAACGCACCGAGGATGAAGGCCCCGATCAAGACATGGGACAGACGAATCATGCTGGACGGGTTGAATACCACCGCCCAAAAGTCAGTAATCTCGGCCCTCAACGCTCCCTGATGCTCCACCAGCCGAAAGCCTGCCGGGGTCTGCTGCCAGGAGTTGGCCACCACGATCCAGATGGCGGAAAACATCGAGCCAAGAGACACCAGCACCGTGGACAGGAAGTGCACCCGGGGAGACACCCGGTCCCACCCGAACACGAGTACCGCAAGGAAGCCGGACTCAAGGAAGAAAGCGAAGATGCCTTCCGCCGCCAGAGCCGACCCGAACACGTCGCCCACGAACCGAGAATACGTGGCCCAGTTCGTGCCGAACTGGAACTCCATCACGATGCCGGAGGCGACACCCAGCGCGAAGTTGATGGCGAAGATCCGTGTCCAGAACTTGGCCATCACCTCGTACTGCATATCCTTCGTGCGCAGGTACTGCCACTCTGTGAACACCATGATCACGCCCAGACCGATCGTCAGGGGCGGGAACAGATAGTGGAACGCGACAGTCAGCGCGAACTGAATGCGCGAAAGAAGCAGAGGGTCAAAATCCAACGCGCGTCTACCCCTTTCTCAACACGAGTGCTCCCGGCGGAGCGGCGCCGGTCTGCGGAACTCTCAATGCCGGGAAAATTTTCGACGTTGCCTAGCAGCATCCCTCCACGCTTCATTGCACGCACAAAAAAGGCCGGCTCCGTCTTGGAGCCGGCCACAAATCCGGGCGCGCAACACGCTGGCGTCAATAGGTCATCGTCTCACCCACTCTCAGGATGGCAGCGCTGCGGCCCGCCGCCTGCACCTTGCTGACGAACTCGGACGGGTCTGCCTTGATGAGATCGAAAGTGTTGTAGTGCATCGGCACTGCAAGCTTCGGCTGAAGCAGCTCCACAGCTTTAACAGCGTCGTCAATCCCCATGGTGAAGTTGTCACCGATGGGCAGCAGCGCGAGATCTATTGGGTGCATCTCGCCGATGAGCTTCATATCTAAAAACAGCCCCGTATCGCCGGCGTGATACAGTGTGCGCCCGTCAGCCATCACCAGCAGACCGCAAGGCGGGCCCAGGGAGAGGAAGCCGGAAGGGGTCTCCACAGTGTTCCCGTGGTGGGCGATCGTCAGCTTCACCCGTCCGAAGTCGAAGTCATGAGCGCCGCCGATATGCATCGGGTGCGCCTTGGCGCCCTGCCGCTGACAGTAGCCAGCCAGTTCAAATGTACTGATGACCGTGGCGCCGAAGCGCTTTGCAATCTCCAGCCCGTCCCCCAGATGGTCGCCGTGCCCATGGGTAATGAGCACGTAATCCACCTTCAACTCTTCCGGTTTCACGGAAGCGAAAGGATTTCCCGTGATGAACGGGTCAATGGCGATCCTGTGTCGCTCCGTCTCAATAACGAAAGCGTCGTGCCCGTAATATGTCAGTTTCGGCATCTCTGGCTCCTCCTCTTCGGTCCGTGCCGTTCAGTGACGTTCTACGCCACGCGCAGTCGCTCCTTCTGCTTCAAGTACTCCAGGATAGCCTCATCGTCGTCTGCAATGACCGTTTCCCCGTCCACCAGAGTGGGCACATAAGTCTGCCCGCTGACGGCGTGGAGCTCAGCCCTTTGAGAATGAGCGAAAGGCACTTCCACGATTTCCACGGGCAGATCACGCCCTTCCAGCCATCTGAGCACGCGGATGCAGTAGGGACAGGTGCGAAGGACGTACAGCTTCACGATCTCAGATCCTCCTGTGGCGGACCCCTTCGAAGTCCAGATACTCCTCAGCGTCGCAGTCCCAGTATTTCAGCGGCACCGGGATCTTACCGCTGCCGAACGGCGTGTCTATCACATACGTGGGGCAGGCCAGGCCGCTCAGCGTGGAGCGCAGCCGCGTCATGATCTCGCGCTCCTTTTCGAAATCCGCCCGGAAGTGGCTTACTCCCTCCACTGGATCGCACCGGTAGATGTAATACGGCCGCACGCCCATTTCATACAGCGTGGTGAACAGCTCGTAGAGGATGTAGTAATCATCGTTCACGCCTTTCAGGAAAACGGACTGGCTGTAAAGCTGCCCGCCCGTGGTCTTCAGCTTCTCCACGGCTTCCCGGACTTCAGGCGTGATCTCCGCGGGATGCTCAAAGTTCAGTCCGATATATAGCGTCTGCGGCAGACGCTTCAAGATCCCTATCTTCTCGTCCGTCACAAGCAGCGGATCCGTGACAGGGACGCGCGTGCCGATCCGGACGACTTTCAGGCTTTCGATCGACGACAGGGTCTCGATGACATACGAGAAAAGCTCAGTGGAGACGAAGAGAGGATCACCGCCGGAGAGAATGGCGTCGCGGATCTCCGGATGCTCTGTCAGGTAGCGCTTCCACTCGTCCACATCCGGCTTGCGGATTCGGCCGCGCTCGACATGCGAGACGATGCGTTTGCGCGTGCAGAAGCGACAGTACGTGGCACACTGAGCGGTCAAGAGAAGCAGCGCGCGGTTCGCATACTTGTGGACCAGCCCGCGGACGGCCATGTGCTCATCTTCCATGAGCGGGTCGGCGGCTTCGTGGTCCAGGGTGATCAACTCCTGGTCGTCCCAGACGAACTGCCGCGCGATGGCGGGCTCGCTCGCAACAAGGTTCTCAATATACCGGGACCTTCGTTCCAGCAGCCGGGAATCGTCGTCATCCATCCTGAACACTGCTGTCTCCTCCTTCCGAGCACACCGTCATCACCGCGTCCCTCATGCCGTGAATCAGCTTCTTCTCATCAGAGCAGACGGTGGCCAAGACGCCTGCAAGCTCAACCTGCCCTTCAGAGACATAGTAATACGGACAGAGCCTAGTCCGCCCGCGGAGCAGCCCGACACGCCCCTGGCGGGCGTCATAATAGGGAACTTCTACGCGCCGCCCCTCCCGGAACTCCTGCAGCACGTAAACCGTGGAATCGAAGGAACCAAGCGCCTGCTCCAGCGCCTGGCTCCATACTTCCCGGGACACGTCGTGTCCCACAACCACCCCCCGCGCTCCCCAAGACAGAGGCGAAAACCCGCTCGGCTTCAGCACCAGACGGCGCTCACTCTGCGTAGCCTCCGCAAGCTCCCTAAAGTCGCGGACAGGATGTCCCCGGAAGCGCAGGCCACAGATCTCGGCGTGGGGCGGTACGGGGGACGGGTCCATCACCCAGGTTGGAGGCACAACAGACTTCAGCAAAGTGAAGTGTCCCTCCATCTCCGTCTCCCAGAACTTTTCCAGCGATGGATGATGCAGAAGCGCAAGCGCCAGTTTCTCCTCCAGGAACGGCTTGAGCGGAGGGGATATCCGGACCTTCCGCTTCCGGGCGGCATAGACAATCAGCTCGGACTTCGGCACGTTGCGGAGATCGAACAGCTCGAAAAACCGCCACACAAGATCGACGCGTTGCCGGGAGTTCTGCCGCGACAGCCACAGTCCTTCTTCATCGAACATCAGCTCCGCGGGATGCACGCAGGCGGCATCCAAGCCCTCCTCTCTGAGCGCCGCCGCCATCCAGCGCATTTCGGGCCGGTAATCGTCGGATTCGTCCGAGACCACGATCGCAACTACAGGGTCCGGCACACCGGCGAACGAGCGCAGGGCGCCCGCAAAACACGAGGGAATACCGTCAGCGCCGCCCAGGACCTTGAAGCCTGCCTCAGCATAGGCCCTCGCCATCGCAGCCGTGTGTCCAGCTCCGCCAGGCACGGAGTCCAGTTCGGTAATCCACATCCGCCCGCGGCCCAGCATCAGATCTGGCCGGATGAGAAGGGGCAGATGCTGCTTGAAGTGCCCCATCCGGGCCGTCTCCAGCAACCAGTCCGGTTTACCCCGGTCCAGCCAAGCCTTCGCCCAATCGTAGCCCTTGCCAAACCAAAGACGGTTCAGCGCGCGGTAGAAAGATAAAAGCGCAGGACCCAGACCACGTAAGAGCGCGGTTTCTTCCGGTGAGAGCCTGAAGGGGAACGGTGAAACAAGATGGTTCGGGTCATCCGGCTGCCAGATTCCCCCGAGGGAAAGAGCGCAGGCGACTTCTTCGGCCGCAGACGGCATGCACGGTTCAGCCTCCGTGAGTGCGCAGCCGGAAGGAGCCACTCCACCCTGTTGGACCGATGCGGATCGATTGTCCCGGTTATGGTTCTCTTCGGTCATATGATGCACTAGATCCGCCAACGCCCAGGCGCAGGCTATCGGGGCCCGCCCCGGCTGGGTTCACACGGGCCAGGTCACACCACCTGTGGCAACGCTCCGCCGCGATACAGAGTTCCTCTTGAGTCAAACCGTCCCGCACCGGAGACGCTCCGAAGCAATCCGCCAGGCGGTGAGCCAGGGCCTCTTCCAGCGCCGACAAGGCCCGAAGCCAGAGATGCCCCTGGTACAACACCGCCCCTTTCGCGAGCCACTGGGCTCCCCCGGCCAGTTTCGTGCCCGCAGGAGAGATAACATCGCCTGCTACGATGGAAGACTGGCACATCACTCCTGCCGGTTTTTGTCCGCACTCCGCCTGCAGGCAGCTTATACCGCAATCCATCAGGGCATCCCGGATCGCGCGGTGGATGCGGCAGTACGAGTCCCGAAGCCCTCCCAACAACCTGCTGGCAGAGCGTGGCCACGCAAGCGAAAGCGACATCTCGTCCGCGTGGAACACCACACCGCCTCCCGTGGGACGCCGCACCAGACGCGCACCGCCGAACAACACCGCCGCCGCCGTCCCCTGTTCAACCGGAAGAGTCCTGCCCACTGTAACTGTGGGTTGGGACCATCGGAAGAAGCGTAGCTGAACCTGACCCTCCCGCACAGCCCGCTCCGTCAGCACAACATCCACCTCCATATTCATCTCACCGCTCATGGGTGAGGTTGAGACCACCCTTATATCCACAGGTTACTCCGCTGCGCGATCGGCAGGCATCGTCAGAACCGGGCGGCGCGCGGCGGAGACCTCGTCCAGCCGCCCCACTGGCGTGCAGTGAGGCGCGCCCCGCACCACGTCCGGACACTCATCTATCTCGCGATCGATCGCCATAAGCGCGTCCACGAAGGCATCCAGCGTGGTCTTGCTTTCGGTCTCCGTGGGCTCGATCATCAACGCCTCGTCAACAATCAGAGGGAAATACACTGTGGGCGGGTGGAATCCGTAGTCCAGAAGCCGCTTGGCGATATCCAATGCCCGCGCCCCTCGCTTCTTCTGATTTTTCGCGGACAAGACGCATTCGTGCATGCACGGTTCGTCCACGTGGGGAGCAAACGTCTCCCGCAACCGGATCCGCAGATAATTGGCATTGAGGATGGCCGTGAGGCTGTTCTCCCGGAGTCCGCGTGCGCCCAGGGCTCGGAGGTAAGCGTATGCCCGGATCAGCACTCCGGTGCTTCCGAAGAAAGAGCGAAGTTGTCCCACAGACCTCTCCGGCCGGCGCAGCCGGAAGCCGTTTTCCGCATCTTTCTCGACGACCCACCCCGGCAAGAAGTCCGCCAGGTGCTCGGCCACACCCACCGGACCCGCGCCCGGTCCCCCACCTCCGTGCGGTGTGGAGAGCGTCTTGTGCGTATTCACGTGCACAATGTCGAAGCCCAGATCTCCAGGGCGAACGATGCCGGCCAGCGCATTCAAGTTTGCGCCATCCAGATACAAGAGCGCTCCGGCCTCGTGGACGATCTCCGCAATCTCCAGGATGCCGTCCTCGAACAGACCAAGAGTGTTCGGGTTGGTCAGCATGAACAGCGCCACATCGCCGTCCATAACCTCCCGCAGCGCTGAAGGGTTGGTGCGACCCCGCTCATCGGAGCGCACGGTCACCACCTGATATCCACCCAGCCGGGCCGACGCCGGATTGGTACCGTGGGCCGAATCCGGGATGACCACCTTAGTCCGCCGCTCACCACGCGCCTCGTGCCAAGCCCGCGCGACCAGGATCCCGGCGAACTCGCCCTGCGCACCCGCCGCTGGATGCAGTGTGAAGGCGTGCATTCCGCACAGTTCACTCAGCATCTGTTGAAGGCCGTGCAAAAGCTCAAGAGTCCCCTGAGAGCATTCCAACGGCGCGTACGGATGCAGGTCGAAGGCGGGAAGCCGCGCGCATTTTTCGGTGACGCGCGGATTGTATTTCATCGTGCAGGATCCCAGCGGATAGAAAGTGGTGTCTATGCACATATTAAGCGCTGAGATCCGAGTGAAGTGGCGCACCACGTCAAGCTCGGTCACTTCCGGAAGCTCAGCCGGGTCCGCCCGCACGTGTTCGGCAGGGAGCATCTCCTCCAGTGGAGCATCCTCCACATCAAGCGCGGGGGGAGACCAGCCCCGCCGCCCCGGCTGCGAGATCTCGAAGATCAGCGGAATGTCCGTCACTTCAGAGCATCCTCCAGGGCCGCCCTCAGAGCTTCGACGTCCCCCCGAGTTTTTGTCTCTGTCACGCATACCATCAGGCAATCTGACATCTCCGGCCAGAAACGCCCCAGGTCCAGTCCGGGCCAGATGCCACTGCGCTCCCGGACGTGGTTGCAGACTTCTCCCGCCTTGCGCGGCAGACGAAGAACGAACTCATTGAAATACGGTCCGTCGAAGGCGAGCCTGACCCCCGGAATCCCCTGGAGCCGCTGAGCGGCCCGGTGAGCGCGCACGACATTCTGGCGGGCCACCTCCCGCAGCCCGTGCTTGCCCAGCGAACAGAGATAGATCGTAGCGGCCAGGGCCACGAGGGCCTGATTCGTACAGATGTTGCTGGTGGCGCGCTCGCGGCGGATATGCTGTTCACGCGTTTGAAGGGTCAGCGTGAAACCTCTGCGTCCCTGCGCATCGCGGGCCATCCCGACCAGCCTCCCCGGCATCTGCCGGACCAGCGGCTCCCTCACCGCCATGTAGCCCGCATAAGGGCCGCCGAAGCTGAGAGGGATACCCAGCGGCTGGACATCCCCCACAGCGATGTCCGCCCCGCATTCGCCAGGGCTGGCCAGGATTCCCAGCGCCAGCGGATTACTCGCGGCAGCAAAGAGCGATCCGACAGCGTGCGCCGCTTCGGCAGCAGCCCTCAGATCTTCCAGTTGGCCCAGAAAATTGGGCTGCTGTATCAGGAGGCAGGCCACGTCTTCATCAAGGCACGCCTGAATCTGGCCCAGGGGAGTCCGGCCGTTTTCCGGCGCAACGACCCGGATCTGCGCGCCGACACCGGAGAGATAAGTCCTGAGGACGCACAACCATTCCGGATGTATAACCCCGGAGACAACGACGGCACTGCGGCCTGTGTAGCGGATCGCGAGGAGCGCTGCCTCCGCAGCCGCGGAAGCGCCGTCATACATGGAG
Source organism: Armatimonadota bacterium (assembly GCA_025998755.1). Taxonomy (NCBI): domain Bacteria; kingdom Bacillati; phylum Armatimonadota; species Armatimonadota bacterium. Next base: position 751,575 of record AP024674.1, on the reverse strand, counting down.
GAGTTGGCCACGTCCAGACCGGTCAGCCGGGTGATGAGCGTCTGGAACTCGAACCCTGCAATCAGTGTCCCCTGACTGACCTCGGGCTGGTAGGGAGTATAAGTTGTGCTGAACTCTCCGCGGGAGATCAGCGCTTCCACCACTGCCGGAGCGGCGTGTTCATACGCCCCCGCTCCGATGAAGCACTTTCCCGGCGCGGGTGGATGGTTGCGCTCCGCGAGAGCCGCCACGTGGCGCAGAAGCGATGCCTCATCCAGACCGGCCGGGATGCCCGGAAGCTCCTCCACGCGACGGGGTATGGCCGCCAGCAGCGCCTCCACGGAATCCACGCCGATAGCGCCCAGCATCTGCTGCCGCTCTTCAGGAGAACTTCCGGTCCAGTCCAATGCCCGTCACTCCTCCTCGGCGATCAGCTCTTCATATTCGGACTCGTCCATTAGCGCGTCTATCTCGGAAGGGTCGGACATCTCGATGGCTACCAGCCACCCATCGGCGTAAGGGGAGGTGTTGACAATAGACGGGTCTTCGACGACTGACTCGTTGACCCGTACGATCTTGCCCCCCACCGGCGCAAAGATGCTGAACGTGGACTTCACGGAATCCACGAGCGCGATTTCGTCCCCCGCCTTCACCGTTTTGCCTTCGGCCGGCAGTTCCACCGCCGTGATGTCCGTGATCTGCTCCTGGGCATGGTCCGTTATGCCCACGTAGGCCAGCCCCTCGCGCACCTGTACCCACTCGTGCGATTCGGTGAACCTGTAGTCCGAAAGATCCATGTCTCGTCTGCGTCCTTTCTGCGCCGGCGTGTATACTCCCGGAGGGTAGCTCAGTGCCCTCGCGCCGGTCGGTAAAACGGTAATGCGGTCTGCCGCGCCGGAACCTGTTTCTCCCGCACCTCCAGCACAAGCCCACCCCGCACATCCAAAGCAATCAGGGCCAGGCAGATGGGCCGCTCAAGTGAGGGCGAGAACGTACCGCTGGTCACCCGGCCCACCACCTCTCCGCCGCAAAGCACCCGGCTTCCCTCGCGGGGAGTACTCCGGCCTTCCGGCAGCAGACCGGCCAGTGTCCGCAGCGGCCCGGCCTCCTTTTCGCGCCGCAGAGCCTCCCTGCCTGGAAAGTCAACACCCTTATCCAGCTTCACGGCCCATCCGTAGCCGATCTCGAAAGGAGAGGTGGTCTCGTCCAATTCGTGACCGTAAAGAGGATATCCCATCTCCAGCCGCAGCGTGTCCCGCGCTCCCAGACCGCAGAGGGCCATCCCGGCGGATTCCCCTGAGGCCGCCAAAGCGCGCCAGACGCTCTCTGCATGTCCGGCGTGGAAGAAGAGCTCGAAGCCGTCCTCACCCGTGTAGCCCGTGCGTGATATCCATACAGGTGCACCTGCTATGGCTACCGCGGCGATGCCTCTGCGCGGGAGGTTCTCCGCCCCCGGAGTGACAGCCTGCATAATGGCTGCGGCAGCCGGTCCTTGCACGGCGAGCGCGCCGCGGTCCAGACGGGCGACCACGCACACATCCCCCGATAAACGGGAACGGAGGTGCTCAAGCACCGCCGCCTCCCGGGAAGCATTGAACACCAGCAGGAAGCGGCCATCAGGCAGATGGAAGACGAAGCCGTCATCGACGACTCCACCGCGCTCGTTGGTCAGGAAAGTGTAAATGCCCTTGCCCGGCGGAGCGAGGCAGACATCATTCGTGATAAGGCTTTGCAGCCATCCTTTTGCCCCGTCGCCCTCCACAATGATCTGCGCCATGTGGGAAATGTCGAACAGCCCGGCGCGCTCCCGTACAGCCCGATGCTCCTGGAGGATTGAGGTGAACATCAGGGGCAGGCGCCAGCCCGCGAACTCCACCATCCTGGCGCCGGAAGCAGCGTGCACACTGTCCAGGGGCGACAATTTCAGCGTCTGCGCGTCCTGCATGAGACTCCCGATCTGCGAAGCAGTTTCAGCTATCGTAGCCGCAACACCGGGCTCGCGTCCACACTCCTGAGACGCACGTCCGCCCAGGCGGCCCAGTCGGAGTCCGGGTTGTCCGCCGGACCGCAATCTGCCTCCAGCCTCAGGCGAAACGACCGCCCACTTCGTGGAACCGGGGCCGTGATCTGCTCCCAGCGCCCCTGTCCCACGCGCCGCTCAGCCAGCAGCTCCGGTTCACACCCCTCCTCGATGCGCCATACAGAGAACGTCACCCCATCGGACGGACCGGCGCCATCACGGATGCCGACCAAGCAAGAAAACTCCAGGTCTTCAGCGGATTCGATGTTTTCCGTCTCTCCGAACACGGACCCTACCCGACCGACATACGGGGGATGGCTGAAAATGGCCGTTCTGAGAACTCCTCCCACCGGCACCCCGTCCACGTGCCAGCAGGCCCCGCTGGCGGTGTCGCTCCATCGGATGGTGCCGGCGCGGTCCAGAGTGCCCCAGCGCCACGGCGTTCCCTGACCCACAAGCAAGAGGTCCGAGCGCCGCTGCTGTTGTGACTCAAACTCAAGCCTGATGCGCTCCACCTGGTCTCCACATCGGGCCGAAACCGTCACGAAGGCCTCGCCGCCGTGCCCCGGCAGCGGATGGATCTGAAGGACACCCTTCAGTCTTCTGCCCTTCTGGGCAAGATCCGATAGGCGAGCCTGCACGCCCTTTTGCTCTAGAATCTCCAGCTCGGATCCGACTCCCCGACCCCGACAGGACACGGTTACCGGAATGCCGAGTCCTCCTCCCGGGAGCCTCTCCGGAGTTGTGGTGCATATCTGAACAACCGGGACTACCCTGAAATCCACCTCCACGCCATCCGCATCCAGCCACACGCGCTCGCCCGGCACCGCATCAGACGGGATAGTCACGACACGGCTCACGGTTTTTCCACCATCCACCAGTTCGATACGCACCGCCTCGCCGGGCGCGGCTTCCTCGGGACCGGACACCGGCAGTGCGGGGGCCGCAGAGTCTGGAATGAACCGATACCACCGGCCCCCAGGAACTGTCCTGAACCACAGCCAGCCGTTGCGCCCGCGCCGCACGGGAACCTCCGAGAGTAGTTCCCCCGCCGGCCCGAAGGCCTCCACCCGGCCGCCACCGGCTCCGGCGCGGAAGCCGATCTGCTCGTTGCCGTAGATATCCAGGATCTCGTTGCCGCGCCGGACTGCTCCACCGGCGCACGCCAGGGCTCCGATCTGTGTCATATCGCCCCTGCCGTCCAGATACTCATAATCCTCCGTCCGGCAATAGTCCACACGGCGCCGCTCGTGCAACCCGGAGAACTGGAACATCACTCCGTCTTCCGACCAAGCAGCCCACCCCCACTGAGGCAAGATCAGTTTGCCGGCAGGTGAAAGGATCTCCCAGGTCTCTGCACCGCCGTTGACACGAAGCTCCAGGCCGGGATACGTGACACAGAGACGCGAAAGCGAGATAAACCCCTCAGCCCACGCCTCGGAAGCGCTCCGCACACGGCCACGGGCGTCCGCATAGGCCAATCTCTCCGGAGTCAGGCCGCAGTAGCGCTCCGTGATGGGCAGCAGCAAGTAGTAGCTACGGCACGTTCGCTGGATTCCGTTGGTCTCCGTGACCAGCCAACCCATGTGGCCGTACGCCAACGTCGCCGCCAGGAAGTGGTCAATGGAGGCGTCAATCTTTTCCGGGCAGTCCCAACCCGGGAAGGAGCGCAGGAAGTAGCTCTCCCACGCCATCCCGATATCCGCCTCGCGGGGATGGATCTGGTAAAGAGAAAATGCTACATTGAGCGGCTCGTGGGCAGGATCCAGTCCTCCGTAGCAGAGCGCATAATTCCCCGTGGCCAGCCCCGCATACAGCCACTGATATGTGCCTTCGGAGTGCGCAATGCCGTAGACCCGCTGATCGTTCAGCAAAAGCTCCCCGTAGGCATAGAATGTTGCTGCGAAGGTTCCCGCACCGGGCACACGGGCATCGTAATCGGTGTATCGCCACGGAGACGCAGCAGTATGGACGTCGGTATAGGCGGCGTTGGTCCCAAACTTTTGCTGAATCTTCGGGGCAAGCTGGGCATCCAGTTCAACGGCCCTGGACGGCTTCAGGGCATAATTCCGCGGCCAGCCCGGCCGCCACTGACCATCGGATGTTCGCTGGACCAGATCGGGATGCCAGTGCTCGTTGACGCACGCAACGTCCGTGTAGTTCGTGTAGAGCCCCACCCGCCAGCCCAGCGACTTCTGGTGCTCCAGATAAGCCTTCAGCGCTTCATCTCCGCCCTTGGCTGGAGCCGACCTGAGACGAAGCGTGAAGCTTTCGCCTCCATCGCGCCAGGTATCCTCGTGATTGCACTGAATGAGACGCGTGATGCCATAGGACGCCAGTGTGCGCGAACGCTCCATCTGAGAGGCGTAGTCTTGAGGCCCCCAGGACTCCTGCCACAGGTATTTTCCCGCCTCCCGGACAGCCGGGGAAGCAGGATTGTCGATGCTGGGATATACCTCTTCGAACAAGGGGGACAGAGTCAGGAATATGCGCTCGAAAACGTCGTTCCGGCGGCCGTCCGTCCTGGGATGGTACCGCGACCCGCCATTGATCCGGATACCGTCCCCTTCCAGCGACGGAGCTCCGTAGAGTTCGCTCGCGTTGGAGCGATACCAATCCAGCCAGACGGACCCGAACCACGCCCCGTGACGGCTCCGGCCCATCAGCACCGCAGGATTGTTCCCCGCACCGAAGGTAATGAACGGTGCCTGAATGGCTCTGGCCCCACGGACTCCCTCGAAGCGTCCCAGGTCCACCCCCAGCGCCCTTCCGCCTTGCGATATGCAGTCCAGCACCAGAGATTTCTGCCAGATGTGCGCAGTCCACTCCACCTGTTGGTCGCCGCAGCGATAGACGGCACGCACCGAGTCGCCAACCCTGGCGGATTTCACAGGATGGAGCGGAGGCTGCTCCTCGAAAACCACCCCGCATCCCGCCAAGGGCCGGATCGTCTCGCCGGAGAGCCGGGCCACGATCGTCTCCGGGCCACCCTCAGCCGGGCACCATTCATACTCGATGAGCGCATCCGGCCCCCGGTAACGGAAGAGGAATGAATTTCCCCTCTGCTCAATGGAGTTCTCCCACCCTGTCGCGAACTGCATCGGAAGAATGGTCTCGTCGCGGGTGGGAAAAGGCAGGCGTCCGGGGCCGGTGTTCAGACCCGGGGATTGCCCCGGAAAGGGGTCCACTCCTCGCCGGGGACGCGGTTCGAAGGACAGGGGAGCAAGCTCCTCACGGAAGAACGCGAGGTTATCCAGGAAAAGGAAGCGGTCCTCACGATTGCTGATGCCGCGCACCGCCAGCCCTGCGAAACTGCCACCCCGGAGCCGTTCCTGCTGCTCCGCGCTCAACCGGCGGTGGGCCAGCCACCACTCCTTCCAGCGAACCCGGGTGAGAGGAATCTCCACCTCCACACCTTGCCGGTCCAGCAGGATGACGGACACGTCCACTGGAGGCGTCCCGGGATCGGGATCCCACTCCCAGTTGTTGCCGTAGATCCAGAGAGTGACCGAGTCGAACGGCCCCGGGACGGAGTCAGGTGACGGAGGCCGTATGCGTAGAGCCCCGGATGTTCCGGAATCCAGGCGATAGGCCAGACGGGCCGTGGTCTCCCCGAAAAGCTTTTGCTCCCGGCTGCGCTGTAGAGTGGCCGCTACTCCCGTATCGCAGTGGACTGTCCAGCCCCGCAGATCCTCGAAGTCCACCAGGGGAGGACGGTCATCCTCCACCCTTCCCGCCCACTCCATCTCATACGGGCGCGAGCCCTCCGGGCCGGTGACATCACTCACCGCGTAAACGATCCGGCCGCTTTCGGCGCCGGCCGCGGCACCCATCAGCAGAATCCCGGCAGCGGCCGCCAGAGCCACTACGGCGGCCGCGCCCGCAGGTCTGTCCGTCAGTCCGTGACGAACTCCCCGCCGTCTACGCCGATCACATTCCCCGTGATCCATTGCGCCTCCGGGCGGGACAGGCAGACGATGGCGCCGGCCACGTCCTCCGGCGTAGTCAGCCGTCCGTTGGGGTTGCGCCGCAGCGCCTCCGAAATCATCCTTTCGTTCCCGGGGATCTTGCGGAGTGCGGGGGTGTCCGTGACTCCGGCGCGGATGGAGTTAGCCGTGATGCCGAACGGAGCCAGTTCCAGGGTCAGCTGGCGGATGTGGGACTCCAGCGCGCATTTGGCGGCCGAGACCGCGCCGTAAGCCTTCCATGCGTGATAGTCCCCCGCGCTGGTCATCCCGAACACGCGCCCGCCCCGGCTGAACAGATTATTACGAATGAGATCCTGCACCCAGTAGACCAGACTGTGCGCCATGACGTCAACGGTCATGTCCATCGCTGCCCGGTTGATGGCGTCCTCCGGCCTGTCGGCTATGTAGGGCTTCAGCGTTCCGAAAGCCAGGGAGTGCAGAAGCACGCGGATCTTCTTACCCTCCTCGGCCCCGTCCAGCTCCTGGCGAATGCTCTCGATGACCGACTGGCGCTTCTCCTCGTCTGCGGCGTTCACATTGAAGAATACCGCACGGCTGCCGGTCTCCTGGATGGCCGCTTTGATACGCTCCACGTTATCGTACGTCGCGCGGCGATCCAGATGCACGCCGAAGATATTCATCTTCAGATCCCGCGCCAGTGCAATGCTGGCGGCCTCGCCGAATCCGCTGGACGCCCCGAGTATCAGCGCCCAGGACCCTTCAATGGGCGCAATGCTATCTTTCGTCAATCCGTCTGACCTCCTGGAATGCTGTATGCCGGCTGGCTCCGCCGGATGAAGCCCGCACAAGCGCCTTCTTGGCCATCGCGTGCCGTTTTCCCTGCCCCGGCGATTACCGGCTTCCGGCCCCGCCCGAGATGAGGAACTCCTCCAGATCCTCCACGCGGTCGAAGATCCGGTCGCAGAGCGTCTCGAAGAACGGGCTGCGGGCGTGAGGGAAATACGCATAGACCGGCTTGTTATACCGGTATGCGAAGTTCATCTCCGAAAGCACGCCGGGTGAGAGCTTCTCGGTGGGATACATGACCACCACGAAGTCGCTCTGGCGGATGAACTGGTAATCCCGGTCCACCGTGCGCATTTTGATCTGCTCGATCATCCGGCTGTCAATATCCGCAATGCGCGCCTCCTGATCCATCTTCTCCAGCTCCCGCACCAGCGTCATATCTTTGATGTAGAGTGGGTCAAAACAGATGAAGGTCTTGCGCAAGCGATCCACAGAGGAACGGATGCGATCCAGCTCCTCAGGGGTATCTTCCAGCACAGTGATCGGGTAGCTCAGATAGAACTTCTTCTTGTCCCCGAAGCACAGGTCGTAGACATCCTCCACCGGCTGCTCCCGCGCCACTACGTAGAAGGGCTTGTTGCACAGCTTGGCGAGCTGCTCGGTGATGAACTCCTCTTCGTCCATCCAGACGCCCACTTCGTCCTTCTGCATCCAGCTCCACTGAGGATTCGCCTGGAAGCGTGCGATGACATCCTGAATGTGATCCACCACGTTCAGGAAGATATCCGCCGGAAACTCCAGCACCTCGCGGTAGGCCAGCCCCTCCAGCAGGATCCCGCGCCAGCGGAAGCATGCGTGAATTCCGACGCAGGAGTGCTCGGTCTTTTGCGCTTCGAGCGAAATCTTGTAGAAAGCCGTCCTTCGCGCCAGAGACAGGACCGTCGCGTCGGAGTCCAGCACCTTCAGATCCGTGAAGTCTATCCCTGACTCCTTGCCGGTCTGCTTCATCACGGTGCCGATGTCGAAGAAGGAGATGTCGGCGCCTTTCTGCCGGCACAACCGTTCGAAGTCCTCCATGAACTCGCGGCGGCCGGAGTTGGATATGCCAGTGACGATGATCTTCAAGCCAGTCTGCCTCTCAGGCCGGCCACGGAACTAGGATGCCCTCCCCCTGCCGGCTTGCACAGGTAAGTATCCTGCAGGTGGCTGCACTGTCAAGAGCCACCCTCCTTTTGTGCCCCCTTGCCCCGGAACACTTCGGCCAGCGCCAAAGCCGCAGGCTTCGGCCTTCCGTGGAAGTCTATGAGGGCCGTATTGGCGGTGCAGGGGAAGCAGTCGTGCCCCATCCAGACGATAAACCCTCCGCAGCGCGGGAAGCGTCGCTTGCAGCATTCCGCCGCGATCCGCACAAGATCCGCCTGCCGCTTCTGACTCCACGCCACATACTCTTCCAGCGACTCCGGCTCCCGCCCGTATTCGCGGACGAATCTGTCCCACTCGATCCACCAGATGGAGGTCCGTCGCCAGAGCGGATTGGCCGGAGTGGCGGGCATTACGTCGCAGTCTCCGGCGTACTGCCGGATGATATCGGCCGGCGAAGCCCCCGGAGCACCCACTTCGGAGCGCATCAGAGCGTCGTCCGACTCCCAGTATGCACGCCAGTCCTCCACACTTCCTTCCGTCTTCCAGGGGCCGTGCACATCCCAGTGGACGCCCGTCCCAAACTGGGCCGGATCCGCATAGAAGCGCGGCCCACTGGCGGAGGTGGGCAGAAACCGCCGCCCGGGATCCATCTCCGCCACCACCTCACCCTGCCGTCTGAGCAGGGGGTGGGAGAGGTCGCAGGGAGCATTCTCAGTCTGCAGTTCGTTGCCCCCGCACCACAGGATGAGGGACGGATGATGCTGCCTGCGAGCAATGTAGGAGCGGGCGATCTCCTCGTGGGCCCTGATGGATTCATCATCGCAAGGCGGCAAGTTTTCCCGCCCTGAGGAAGACAGCGGAAACTCCTGCCAGACCATCAGACCGGACTCGTCGCACAGATTATAAAACTCCTCCCGCTCCAGTGCCGCCCCGCCCCACACGCGCAAAATGTTGCACCCCATATCCCGGTACATCGAGATAAGGTGGCGATACTGTGCCTCCGACACATCCGCATAGAGAGGCAGGATCGGCGTCCAGTTGACACCCTGCAAGAAGACAGGCTTCCCGTTGACAACGCAGACCCAGGGGTCCGCCTCCTGCGGAGCCCCCTCGCACGCCTGCCAGCAAACCTCCCGGAATCCCACGTGGCAGACGTGACGATCATGGACGAAGCCATCCGGGCTGCACAAGGAGACCTCCAGGGTATACAGCGGCTGCTCCCCCAGCCCGTTCGGCCACCACAGATCCACCGGCAAGGGACCAATATCCAAGCCCCTTGCGGCAAGCTCCGGCCCGTTGCACTCAGCGGACGCTCGGGGCTGCCCGTTGCGCGTCAGGACGGCCCGCACCGTAAAACCCGCTGCACCCGTTGCCGCTCCGCGGATGCGCATCCAACCCGTCTTAGCCTGAGAGTCCGTCTCGGTCCAGCACCGGACGTCCGCCAACTCGGCGCCGTCCACCCTCTCCAGAAAGACCCCGCCGGTTATGCCGGTCTGCACCAGGCGCACCGTCCAGTCCCACGTGTAGTTGAAGCGCGTCTTCCACTCCGTCATCCGGGAGGTGTAACCGAACTGCCCCAGCCACCGCGGCGGGCTGTCAAAGACGATGCGCAGAACGCTGCGGCCGTCTCTGAGGTACGGCGTCAGGTCGAAGACGTGGGGGATGAAGCTGCCCCGGAACGAACCCACCTCTGACTCGTTCAGGAACACCCAGCCGCAGTAGTCCAGCCCTTCGCACCGCAGCCGGATGATGCTGCCAGACCGAAGCCACTCCGAAGGGATCTCCACCTCATAAATCCAGTGGCGGTTCTCCACCCACTCGCAGTGGCGGGCATTCAAACCTGTGTTCCAGTCCGGCAGCAAACCGTTGTCCCGCAAGACCTGCTGCACGGAACCCGGCACCCGGGCGGGAAGGGCCGGAATCTCGGCCTTCGGCGAAGCGCCGACTTCCATCGTCCGCTCCAGCGACCAAAGATAAGGTATCCAGCCAGACAGCCTCCATTGAAGAGAGGCAAGGTCATACACTGTTTTCATTCCCAGGGAAATCCTCCGGTGAAAGAGCCGCTTACGGCTCCCGAGCAACGGCTTTCTGCACCCAGCCGCGGACAGGCCCCTCAATCAGGACGCGGTCCCTCCATCGCAGGGTCGACCCTTGTACAAGCGCTCCCAGCGACGGCCTCCCCGCAACCAGGCGCACTAGCGAGAAGCGGGCATCTGTGGCCAGCTCTGAGGAACATACCGGCCGGAGCGTGACGAAATCTTCCAGGTCTTGGCGGCGGATGCGGACAACATCGCCTTCCATCGAGACACGCACGTCCTCTCCGACAGACCCAGAGGTCAGAACAGCCACGAAACGCGCCCGCACACCCGTGCGCCGGGCCGCAATCATCTCAACCTGGCGCGCCGCGGTCTCGGCGGGGCAGCGTGCAAGGAAGACATCCGCCGCATCGTCGCAGAAAAGACTCAGCCTGAGTTCGTCCTCCCCCTGACGCCAGGAGAGCGAGACTGGCCCACTGACACGCAAGGACTTCGCGACTGCAACGTGCTCCAGTGCAAGCTTCGACTCCGCAGGGGGGCCACTGGCGACAGTGGACATAGCTCCCTCGCTGCGGAAGAGCCAGTCGAACGTCCGCGGTTTTTCGGATTCCAGGTCATCGATAATGATGAAGTCATCCCTCGCGCGCACGATGCTCCGCCGGTGCGACACTCCCGGATAAGCTTCCTCGGTTTCGGCGACAGCGGCCTCAAGCTGCGGTCCACCCGCGAACAGCGTCAGGCGCCGATCACTGGTTCGCTCCTGATTCGACCCGTCCACCATTACCGTGTTGTGGGACGCGGTGCCGATATACCACGGCAGAATGGACGAACCGTACCCCGGCGTCCCGTAGTCCGCCGCCCAGAGCTTTCCACGGGTGTAGAGGGTGACGCCCATCTTGTCCAGTTGGCCGTGCCCGAGGAAAGGACCATAATCGAACGTCAGCACGCTGTCTCCGGGGCCTGTAAGCACTGCGACGCCCAGCACCGGAAAGTTGTGGGATTTCCGAGAAGGAGCAGGAGTGTCTCCGGGCAGGTCCTCGCCGAACAACAGCGCCCACAGACCGGACCGCCCCGTCGCTTTTGCGCGCTGTTCCACAACCCACCGAAAGGCCTGGTCACGATATCTCACCCAGGCCAACTCGTAGAACTGACCCGGAAGCCACGTCTCCCACCATCCGTCGTTGATGGCCGGAAGGCGCAGGTCCGGATAAGCATACGCCAGCGGGGCGCGGAACATCGCGCGCAAGCCCTTGCCCGGCCGCGCCTCCAGATGATAAAGGTCTTCCCCGTTATGCCTTGCCGCTTCCGCAAGGTAAAGGAACGCCTGGAGCGGAAAGAAGTGATACGTGTGGACGGACTCCGGCCACAGACCATCATCCCCGAGCTGATCCGCCATCTGATGCCGGAAAGATGCGAGCGCATAAGATATCAGCTCCGGGTCTCGGATGGCATATCCCACCACTCCGACAGCCGAAAGGTGCCAGGAACCCCAGTTGCCGTCCGTCCCGCATTCCATCAGCCCCTTCGCGCAGGGACGCAGCAGATTCTCCTCGATATCCGCGCGGTCCTTCTCTGTAAGCGCTCCACTGTCCAAGATTAGGTCGTAGGCCGCCGCAAGCGGGATGACCCACATACTCTCGCAAAGGGATTGGTAGATGATACCTCCCTCGACAACGCCGGTATGCGGGCCGGGATATGCGGCTGCGTATTTCCGGAGTATCTCCGCCGCATTTCGCGCGAAACGCTCATCCTGCTCCACCTGCCACGCCAGCCCGAGATTCAGGGCTCCTTGCGCAAGGGCCATATGCATCTCACGGCGCACAGCCGCGTCGTAGCGCTCGCCTTTGTAGACCCTGCCACAGGCGGTGCAGGCATATCCTTCGGGCGAAGGCAGGAGATCCTTCGGCCAAGTGAGCACATTGCCGCACTCGCAAAAAAAGTCATGGAAGTGTCCCCCGCGTGCGGGAATCACTATGTCCTTTTCCAACCAGCGCCGAGCGTCCGGCCCCGGTTTGGCACTGCGCCGCCAGACAGGCGAGGTGGCTTCCGCGCCCTCGTAGAGATCGCGCTTCCAGGGCAGGGTGCGAATCTCCTGCCGGAGACGGGCAACCTCAGCGCTGTCCAGAAAAACCGACGGCCGCCCGACGGGCCCCATTTGAGGATCTCCAGTCATCGCCACTCCCGCAACCAGAAACGCCCAGAGTTCCAGCACGTCACAGTATCTCCAGAAGATCTCCTCCCCTCTTGCATTCCGGCGGCCTCTTCTCCACAATGCACGCGATAGCCTCTCTCACTGGGCAGAAGCAGGAGACAACCCGTATGGAGCGCAGAATCTGGCCATCGGAGGCGATGGCCTTGCTGACAGACTACTACCAGTTGACCATGATGGCCGGATACGTCCACCACGGGCGCCAGGACACACCGGCTGTTTTCGAATACTTCTTCCGCGCTCTTCCATCCCACACCGGGTTCTGCGTCTTCGCCGGGCTGGGAGACCTTTTGGATGATCTTGAAAATCTGCATTTCTCAGCAGACGCGGTGGAATGGCTGCGTTCGCTGGGCACCCTTCCCGACGAATTCCTGGACTGGCTGCCAGAGTTCCGTTTCCGCGGGGAGGTCTGGGCGATGCCGGAGGGCACGCCAGTGTTCCCCCACGAGCCCATTGTGCGGGTGCACGGGGGCATCGCGGAGGCGCAACTGATCGAAACCCTTCTGCTGAACCGCCTGAACTTCCAGACGCTGGTGGCCACCAAGGCAGCGCGAGTCTGTTTCGCAGCAGAGGGAGACCCGGTCATCGAGTTCGGCCTGCGGCGGGCGCAGGGTCCGGACGGCGCGCTGAGCGCATCCCGGGCTGCCTATATCGGGGGGTGCTGCGGCACCTCCAACGTGCTCGCCGGCAGACTGCTTGGCATCCCCGTGCTGGGCACGATGGCTCATTCCTGGATCATGAGCTATCCCGACGAAAAGACGGCTTTCCAGGCGTATCTGGACATCTTCCCCAGGAACCCCGTCTTGCTGATAGACACCTATGACACGGCGGCGAACGGTCTGCCTGCGGCCCTTGACGTGCTGCAGGCCCGAAGGGAACAGGGCTGGGAAGGCAGGGCTGCCGTGCGGCTGGATTCCGGGGACCTGGCCTATCTTTCCAAGCTGGCGCACCGCACTCTTACGGAAGCGGGATTTGAGGATCCGTTGATTGTGGGCTCCAATGACCTGGACGAAGAACTGATAGCCGACCTGAAACGCCAGGGAGCCCGGATCAACTCTTGGGGCGTGGGAACCCACCTCGTCACAGGAGGCTCCGAACCTGCCCTCAGCGGTGTCTACAAGCTGGTGGCGGTGGCAGAGAACGGCCGGATGACCAGCAAAATGAAGGTGTCCTCCAACATCGAGAAGACCACCGATCCGGGACCGAAGCGAGTTGTGCGGTATTACCGTTCGGACGGAGCGCCTGTCGGTGACGTGCTGCTGGCGCTGGACGAGGAGGTTCCGGCGGGGAAAGCGTGCGTGTCTCACAACCGCGTGGAGTATGCTCGAACCCGCACCTTTGGTCCGGAACTGAAGTCGGTGGAGATGTTGCAGTGCGTCCTTCGCGACGGGCGGCGGGTTGCACCCGGTCCCGACATTCATACCATCAGGGCTTACGCGCAGGAGCGGATCGCCGAGCTTACACCCGAGATGCGCCGCCTGCGCAATCCGGAACGGTACTGGGTGGGCCTCAGCACCCGCGTGGCAGACGAGAAGGCTGCCGAGATCTCGCGGCTGACTGAAGCTGCCCGCTGAGCATTATCGCTGCGGAGCGGACTTTTTGCGGTCTTGACCTCCGTCAAGGCTCCCTTTCCCCGTGACGCCTATCATAAGACTGACAGCGGGGCCTGTTGCCCCGTACTCTCCACCAACCCGGCGAAAAAGGAGACCTGACGGAACATGGCTGTCACAACGCTGCGGAAGATCATCCGCATAGACGAAGAGAAGTGCGACGGATGCGGTCTGTGCATCCCGAACTGCGTGGAAGGCGCACTGGCCATTGTGGACGGGAAGGCGAGGCTGGTGTCCGAACGCTACTGCGACGGACTGGGAGCCTGCCTGGGGCACTGTCCAAAGGGAGCCATCACCATCGAGGAACGTGAGGCCGAAGAGTTCGATGAGGCCGCCGTCGAAAAGCGCCTGCGGGAACAGGGTATCTCAGCGGCCGATCATGCTCACTCGCACGCCGCGCAATCGCCGGGGGCCGCTCAGGCTGCCCATAGCGGGTGCCCCGGAGCACGCATGATGGACTTCCGCGAACAGGCCCCGCGCCCGGCGCACGATGCCCACGCGCCTTCTACTCCGAGCGAGCTGCGGCAGTGGCCCGTCAAGATCAACCTGGTGAACCCGGCAGCACCCTATTTCCAGGATGCCCATCTGTTGATCGCGGCCGACTGCGCGCCTTTCGCGCTGGCATCGTTCCACCCGGACTTTTTGCGGGGTCGAGCAGTTGTGATCGGATGTCCGAAGTTCGATGACCTTGGCGGCTACCTGAAGAAACTCACCGCCATCCTGGAGATGAACGACATCCAATCCATCACCGTGCTGCACATGGAGGTTCCCTGCTGCTTCGGGTTGGTTCAGGCGGCCAAACAGGCGGTGCTTGCCGCCGGAAAACAGGTGCCCGTTGACGTGAAGATGGTGGGCATCAGGGGAGAGATCCTGGAGCCGATTTTCTGAGCGGCCATCAGTCCGCCGCAGGCAAGCCGGCCCCGGCGAGACAGCCATCCAGCGGCCAGGTCCGCACGTGCTCGATGGCAGAGTGGGCAGTGAGATCCAGATGGACCGGAGTGACGGAGATGAACCGTTGCCGCACAGCGAGGACGTCCGTGCCCTCCTCCAGCCCGTCCTCCGGTTCGTCTCCGCCCAGCCAGTAATAGGTGCGTCCGACTGGATCGCGGCGAGCTTCCACGCGTCCCGGATAGCGCCGGATCCCAAGGCGTGTCACCGCCACGCCGGCGATATCCTGCTCGCGGAGTGCTGGAACGTTGACGTTCAGGAATGCACCCTCCGGCAAAGGACGTTCCAGCAAAATGTCAGCCAACCTGCGCGCAAACCGCGCCGACGGACCGAATACGTCGCCATCTTCGTAAGTGGTGACGGAGATAGCTACAGAAGGCACTCCGAAGGCTGCACCCTCCATGGCTCCGGCCACCGTGCCGGAGTAGGTGAGCTCCCATCCCAGGTTGGCGCCGAGATTGATTCCTGAGAAGACCAGATCCGGGCGCCGCGGACAGACCGCGCCGATGCCGATGTGGACACAGTCCGTCGGCAGGCCCGAGGTAGACCACGCTTCCGAACCGTCGGCCAGAGTCACCCTGTTCAGGCGCAAAGGTTTATGCAGGGTGATTCCGTGCCCGCAGGCACTCCTGCCGCGGTCCGGGGCGACGACATACACGTCCCCCATATCCTGAAGGGCCTGCTTGAGCTCAAGAATGCCGCGGGAATGCACCCCGTCGTCATTGGTGATGAGGATCACTCGGTCCACGTGAGGCATTATAGCCGCCGCCCACCGCAGCCAACAAACAGAGGGTCGCCAGATTCCTGCGGAATGCTCAACAAAAAGGGCGGTCCCTGACCGGACCGCCCTTTCACCTCAGCATACCGGAGGAAGAAACGTTCCTCCCGGAACTGGAACTTAGAACTTGTAGCCCACTGTGGCGAACAGGCCGCCGGCGTTGTCGCCGGAGACCTTGATGTAGTGGTACTTCAGCTCGAAGTCCAGCATGTCGTTGATCGGGATGCCGACGAAGGCATTGTAGCCCAACCGCGTCACGTCGTTGTAAGCGACGCCGGAATCAGCGCTGACGATATAAGCGCCGATGCCCGCGCCCCAGTACCACGAGCGCGCGCCGCCGCCCACGCCGTAGTTCTTCCAGTTGAGCGTCAACGGGACGATGTTCAGATCGGACTGAACCAGCCAGGAAGCCTCGCCGGTGATCACCGCGCCGGTGTCCGCCATCTCGTTGATGATCCGCTCATACCCGAACCCGAACCAAAGCGAGTCGGTTGCGTCGCGAACGTCACCATCGCTCGGCCAGTACGCCCCAATCTTGATGGTGTTGGGCTTGGTGTCCTGAACGTTGAACCACCCCTGAGCGCTGGAAGATCCCGCCACTCCGAGGGCCAACACCGCAGCGAGTGCAACAATAGCCACTCTCTTCATGGTCTCGCATCCTTTCGTTCGTTGTTGCTCCGGGCCCCTGTTCTTTCAAGGCCGGCCCGGGCCGGCGGCTGACTCCACCGCCTTTGCGCAGATGTTTGACGCTGCGTTTCCGGGGCTGCGCCTCCCCGGGAACCCTGATTCTGCCATATATCATACCCCGGGCCGCAGTGTCCACCCGCTTTGACGTCTGCAGGGCACGTCCGGTTTCACGAAACACCCTCAATTTCGCAGATTTCATCGCTATCCAGGCGCGCAGAGAGAGCGTACCCGCCACCCGGAATCATTCGCGATACCTTGCGCGCCTAAGCCTCCCTGTGATATCTCCCCATGAGACGCCTGCCACCCGCAGGCGGTTGTGGAGAAGGAGCCAGCAGAGCCGATGAGATTCCAGACCAGGGCTGTTCGCGCCGGGCAGAAGCCCGATACCCGGACCGGCGCGGTGGTGCCGCCTCTTTACCAGAATGTCACCTTCGAGATGGACGCCCCGGGCGCCGCGCGCGGCTACGACTACCTGCGAACCGGGAACCCCACCCGCTCAGCCCTGGAAGAGGCTCTGGCGTCGCTGGAGGGAGCCCGCCACGCTGTGTGCTTTTCAAGCGGTATGGCGGCTGTGGCGGCGGTCGCCAGTCTGTTGAGCCCCGGCGACCACGTGATCTCCTCGCTTCACCTTTACGCCGGAACTCACCGGTTTTTCACGAAGATGCTGCAGAAGACCGGTATCGAAGTCACCTTCGTGGAGACCGAACAGCCGGAGAACGTGCGTCAGGCACTGAGGGAAGATACGCGGCTCATCTGGGTCGAGACGCCCAGCAACCCGCTGGGCACCCTGACGGACATAGCGGCCGTCGCCGCGATCGCACGCGAGGCAGATACACCGCCCCTCGTGGTGGTGGATTCCACCATGGCTAGCCCCTTCTGCCAGCAACCGCTCGCCCTGGGAGCGGACATTGTGCTCCACAGCACAACGAAATATATCAGCGGGCACCTGGACGTGCTGGGCGGAGTGCTGGCGACGAACGACGATGAGCTGCATCAGGCGCTCTACGATTACCAGAATGCTTGCGGCCCCACTCCGTCGCCGTTCGACAACTGGCTGACGTTGCGCGGCATTCGCACTCTTGGCATCCGCATGAAGGCGCATCAGGAGAATGCGATTGCGGTAGCCCGCGCGCTGGAAGATCATCCCGCGGTGGCTATGGTCTCCTATCCCGGTCTGGAGAGCTTTCCCCAGCGTGAGCTGGCGCTGCGTCAGATGACCGGGTTTTCCGGGATGGTTTGCGCCGAGCTGAAGGGCGGGCTTGCCGCGGTGCAGGCGTTCACGTCCCGCCTGGAGCTGTTCACCCTGGCGGAGAGCCTGGGTGGCGCTCAGTCGCTCATCTCCCATTCGGCCACCATGACGCACGCATCTCTCTCACCGGAGGACCGGGCCGCGCAGGGCATCACGGAAGGCCTCGTCCGTCTCTCCGTGGGGCTAGAGGATCTGGAAGACCTGGTGGAAGACATCCGGCAGGCGTTGGACAGTCTTCAGCCTCACCTGTAACGCTCCACCGTGAAGCGGTAGAGCCGGATGCCGCGGGGAGAGGACAGGCCGGCTTTGGACAGGCAGATGGCCAGCTGCTGCTCGGGAGTGTCCACGCCCTCCAGGTCGGGCAGCAGAAGTCCGCGGCGGCCGAATCCTTCGACGATCAGGCCGTAACGCCTGGGGTCGTGCCCGGTGAGATCCGGGATGGGTTCCGGAGGAGTCAGCACGTCCACGGAATACTGAAGCCAGGGTAATTCTTCCGGTGTTACCGGCAGGAACCGTGGGTCTCTGGTGCCGGCAGAGATGGTATTCGCGATGATCTCCGCTGCCAGGGTCTCCTCCACCGGCTCGATGGTCCCGATGCATCCCCGCAGGGCCCCGTCTTTTTTGAGGGAGACGAAACAGGCGGCCCGCCGCAGCAGATCCTCCGGCACATCATCTGGCGCCGGGAGCACTCGCCCGCGGCGCACATACTCCTCAAGAGCGGCCCGCGCAAGACGCGCGTGCGGAGACGAAGGTTCGCCTGCGTTCATCCTCTGCCTCCCCGGCTTTCCGCAGCCTCGCCAGACCGCTCGACGGAAATCCTTTGCCCCACCCTCGGCTCCGTGCCGTTCATCAGCCGCACAAGATTGGGCCGGTGCTTGATCAGGATGAACCCGGCCCCCAGCAATCCCAGATACAGATACTCCTGCGGAACAGGCCGCCCCCAGTAGGTATCCTGCAGATGGGAAGAAAGCAACATCAAGACGGGAACGCTGACACCCGCCAGAATGGAGGCAACGGAGATGTAGCGGGTCACCACTACCACCAGCACCCAGAGAAAGAACACCAGGCCGGCGATATGCGGCGCGATGGCGATCAGGACTCCCAGGCTGGTCGCCACACCTT
Source organism: Armatimonadota bacterium (assembly GCA_025998755.1). Taxonomy (NCBI): domain Bacteria; kingdom Bacillati; phylum Armatimonadota; species Armatimonadota bacterium. The sequence continues at coordinate 733,079 of AP024674.1, read as the reverse complement.
TGCCGCCGCGGAACCCCAGGAACACCGAAAAGTTATGACCCAGGATGGCTGCGAGGGCCACACCCACCACCAGGAGGGGGTCCACATCCGGCAGCGACTGCGCATACCAGACCGGCCCCAGCCCCTTCGCCGCGTCCAGCACAAAGCAGACGAGAGCCGCCGGCCACCCCAGCACCCGCAGCACGTTGGTGGCGCCGATATTCCCGCTGCCGTATTTCCGGATGTCCACGCGCTTCCAGGCAAAGCCGATCAGCAGCGCGAACGGGATGGACCCGATGAGATAGGCCCCGGCCAGAAGCCCGGCTATTGCGCTAGCGCCCACCCTTTCCTCCCTTCGCAGGAGATACTGGATCCAGATCTCCCTTTGCCCGCTTGACCTGCAACACGACCGGCGTTCCGGCAAACCCGAACTGCCTTCGCAGCTGGTTCACCAGATAGCGCTCGTATGAGAAGTGCATCAACGCGGGATCGTTCACGAAGATGGTGACCGTCGGTGGACGCACCCGGCTCATCGTCGCGTAGTAGACCTTGAGATCCCTGCCTTTGCGCGTGAGAGGGCGGCTGTCCACCCATTCGCGAAGGAGGCGGTTCAGCTCACCTGTGGGGATGCGGCGGTTGTAGTTGTCATAGGCCACCATCGCGCAGTCAATGGCCACATCCATTCCTTTGCGCTGCACGGCCGACGTGAAAGCCACCGGAGCGTAATCCAGGAATGGCATCTCCTCCCGGATGATGCGCTCCATCTCGCGGCGCGCCGCGGGAGAACGGTCGGGCGCCAGGTCCCACTTGTTCACCACTACCACGCAAGCCAGCCCGGCATCGCGGGTGTACCCGGCCACACGCTTGTCTCCGTCCGTCAGACCGGCTGACGCGTCTATAACCAGCAGCGCCACGTCCGAGCGCTCCATCGCCCGCATGGCTCGGAGCGCGGAGTAGTACTCCACGGAGCCCTGCACCTTCCCGGCGCGCTTGATGCCGGCGGTGTCAATGAAGACCAGGCTGCGTCCCTGCCACTCGAATGGGGTATCTATCGCGTCGCGCGTGGTCCCCGCGATATCCGACACGATGACCCGCTCCTCGCCCAGAATGGCGTTGATAAGGGAGGATTTGCCGACATTGGGCCTCCCCACCACTGCAAGGCGTACCGTGGAATCGTCGTAAGAGGGGGAACTGTCGGACTCTGGCAGGTGCTGCACGACGGCATCCAGGAGGTCCGCCACGCCACGTCCGTGATGCGCCGAGACGGGGAACATCCCCTGAAATCCCATCGCGTGGAACTCCGCAGCGGCGGCCTCCCTGGAAGCATCATCCACTTTGTTGGCCGCGACGAAAACCGGCTTGCGGCTCCTGCGCAGGTGCTCGGCCAGGTCGTGATCCGCGCCCGTCAGCCCCTGCTCCACATCGGCCACAAGGATGATGACGTCCGCCTCGTCCATGGCCATCTGCGCCTGTTCCACGATCCGGCTGCGCAACGGATCGTCGTCGCCCCAGAGAATGCCGCCGGTGTCCGTCACGACGAACTCCCGGCCCCGCCACTCTGCCGGAGCGTAGATGCGGTCGCGCGTGACGCCCGGCACATCCTCGACGATGGCCACGCGCCGGCCGATGAGGCGGTTGAATAACGTGGACTTTCCCACATTGGGACGGCCCACGATCGCGACGACCGGTTTCGACATGGTTTTTCTACGAGCTCAGGCGCATCTGAACGGGCGGGAGCGCCTCCCGGTACCCTGGACGGGCTTCCCTCTCCCGAAGCATTCTAGCATGGGCGGATGTCCGCAGCCGGGATGACTAAGTGGCTCTCGTGTCTACCGACAGGCCGCGCGCAGTCAGCGTAGACGGAAAAGCCGCCCCTCCCCCGCGCGGAGCTCCAGGTCCACAGAGCTATCATTCAACGGCACGGGAATCATTCCCCCGGAGATCCGGCTCATTTCGCTCAGACCGGCAGTCTTCCCGGAGAGCCGCAGGGTGACCCGGCACGGCGTATCCATCATCCGGTTGGTCAGCATCAACCAGCCGGTTCCATCCTGATGGCGGAACAGTCCCACAACAGCCGGCCCTCCTGATACCTTCACGGGCAACCGGGAGTCCGGGGCCGAGGTTCCGGGCGGCAGATCGCCCGTGTGATAGACGCCCACCGAGGTCAACTTCGCCAGCACCGGACCGATCACCCGCAGTTCCCGGTTGAGCCGTTGCAGCTGCCTGTAGTGCGCCGTACGCTCGCCATCCCGGGTGATAACCGCCCTCTGAAATTCCCAGACAGGGTCCGATCCGGGAGTCCAGTAAGTGAAATACAGGATTCCCTTCGCGCCATATGCCAGCGCGGTGTTGACCTGCCACCTGAGCTCCGCTTCAGACGGGTCCCGGTAGGGACCGTGAGGGATCAGCTGCAGGATGAAGCAGAAGGGGATGCCGTGCCGCAGGGCTGCATCCCGAATGATCTCCATGTTCTTGAAATAGCTCGGCCGCAGAGAGCCGTCGTTCATCAGAGCGTAGTGGTCGTAGCTCAGCAGGCGCGGATGCACGATGCGGCAGAACCGCTCGACGTATTCCTCGTAAGTGGCCGTTCCCAGTTGCTCCGGCGAGGCGTAATCCGGGAAGAGGTTGATGCAGGGGAGGCGTCCGGGATCAAGCTTCAGAAGCTGCGCATGGACGGCGGCCAGGCGCTCGAAGGCCGCAGCGCCCGGTTCGTCCATGATGAAATAGCCTCCGAGTGCCGGGCTGGCGGCGTAGTCTCGCACCACAGAGGCAAGCTCCGCTTCGAACTGCGGATCCTCAGGCAACCGCTTCAGGATGCGCTCGTCCGCCACGATCATTTTCAGGCCGTGCTTCTCACAGGCTGCCAGAGCCGCCAGATTATGTTCCAGCGTCGCACCGGAGCACGGAGGCAGGCACCAGTTGAAATGGCAGGCGGCCACCTCGGCGTACCGTTCCGCCGCATCGAAGGACGGATCCGGGCCGCACCAGTAGCTGAGAAGCAGGTCGTCAAGCTCGAAGGCCGCCGACGGCGCCAGCACACCACCGATGAAGATGACCAGGATCCCCAGGGTGAGCGCAACGTTCATGCGAATGGTCCTCCTCTCATACCCGGTGCTTATTCTTCCGTCTGGCAATCCCCTGTATCGTCCGCGGCCCCTGTGGCAGGAACTCCAGCAGGGGAAGGAGAAATCCGAGCGGGCGGTTGGATGTGACAAAGCGCCGCCCTGGAGGATCGGCGTGGCGTTTCTGGATGAAGTTGCGGAACAGCCAGCGGTCTTGCGCGAGCTGATAGAGTTCTACGGCAGACGAGAGGGACGCTCACTGCTCACGAACGCACGCACGGTGGCAGGAGTGTCTCCCCGGAGCTACCTCTTCACCGGAATGGGCACGTCGGAGCACGCACCGCACGCTGTGGCGGACCGCCTTGCCGACGCCGCGAGCGTTCCCGTGGTCATCCGCGACGCGGGCGAGTTGCTACACTACGGGCTGCGCACTGTCAACTTCCACGACACCGTTTTCGCTGTCTCACAATCCGGCGAGAGCATCGAGACCCGGAAAGTGGCGGAGTCCCTGAAAGGGCACCCGCGGCTGATCGCGATCACGAACAATCCGGAGAGCACCATGGCACGGCTGGCCCGCGCGAATCTCCCCCTGCTCGCGGGCACCGAGGCATCCATCTCCACGAAGACCTATTCCAATACACTGGCTTTGCTGGCGCTTCTGCCGGAGGCTCTGACCGGCCGTGAGATCACCGCCACACTGGGAGCGCTGGAAGGCGTAGCCGGACAGATGGAAGAATGGGTGGAAACCCGCGCGACGGAAGCCAGGGCTGCGGCGGAGTTCCTGCGGGGCGGAAATGCCATCACCTTCGTCGCTCGCGGACCGTCAATGGCCGCCGCCAGGCAGGCCGCCCTCACATTCCAGGAAGGCGTTCATCTTCACACCTGTGCACTGACCGGAGGGGCATTCCGGCACGGTCCGATGGAGATGATCGGTCCGGACAGCTGTGCCGTTCTCTTTGCCGACTCCTCTCCCGCCGGGGATCTGGTGCGCAGGATGGCCGCCGAAACCGCCTCCCTGGGCGCACGGGTGGTGCTGTTCTCAGCCAAACCCGCCGAGTCAGCAAAGACGATGACAGTTCTGTTGATACCGTGCCCTGAGCCCGTGATCTTCCCGCTGGCCTGCAGCGTTGCTCAGGAGCTGATGCTCGAACAGATGGCCCGTGACCGGGGGCTCGTCGCCGGCGAATTCCGCCGGTCCGGAAAGATCACCACAACGGAATGACCTTCTGCCAAGGGCAGGATGTCAGGGCAACTGGCGGTGTGTACCGTCGCACATCGGCTCATTCGCGGTGTGCTTGCAGCGGCAGAGCGCGATGTTCCTGGCGGTTTCTAGAGTGAACTCCAGCGGCGTGAAATCCGTTCCCTCGTGAGACCCGTCGCAGAAAGGCTGGTCCTTCGACAGGCCGCAGCGGCACCAGTAGTAGGTTCCCGGCTCCAGACGGATGACGGAAGGACTGCGTTCGGCGATGACCGGTTCAGACATGCTTCAATCCTTTCAGATGAGTCATTCTGGTGGCGGCGGCGGCGGCACGTGCGGAACGGCCGGTGCGCCGGAAAATGAAACCGGCCAGCGGTCCGGAGGGTTCCCGCGCCGTGAGGCCGCTCCAGCGATCATCCAGCAGGGAGGGAACTGCTCCGGGTCGAACATCTCCGGCAGAACACACAGGGAGAACTGGATTTGTCTGACGTTTTCCGGATGATCGAACAGATCGGCGTGGTGCCGGTAGTGGTTGCCACAAGCGACGAGGAGGCCCTGCATACGTGCCAGGCGCTGGCGCGGGGAGGCCTGCCCGTGGCGGAGATCACTTTCCGCACCGCGGCGGCTGCGGCGGCCATCGCCCGGGTGCGTCGCGAGATGCCGGAAATGCTGGTGGGGGCGGGAACGGTATTGACGGTGGATTCCGCGCGTCAGGCGCTGGACGCCGGGGCGGCATTCCTGGTCAGTCCGGGATTCAGCCGCGCGGTGGTCCAGTTTGCCATCGAGAAAGGGGTTCCCATACTGCCGGGCTGCAGCAATCCCACAGACCTGATGGCCGCCGTGGAGATGGGGCTGGAGTGGGTGAAGTTCTTCCCGGCCGAGCCTCTGGGCGGACTCGGGATGCTGAAGGCTCTGGCCGCGCCATTCGGGATGTTGAAGTTCGTGCCCACCGGCGGTATTGACGAGACCAATCTCGCCGCCTATCTCTCATTCAAGCAGGCTCCCGCCTGCGGTGGAAGCTGGATGGTCCGCAAAGAGCTGGCGCAGGCAGGACGTTTCGACGAGATAGAACGCCTGACAGCAGAGGCGGTGGGCATCGTGCGGGCCGCAAAAGGACTTTAGACTCTTCCGGCTACACAGAAGGACAGGTCACAGGGAGACAGCAAAAGTTGAACTTCAGGGTTGTCACGTTCGGAGAGATTATGCTGCGGCTGAAATCGCCGGGACACGAGCGGCTGTTTCAGTCCCCGTTGCTGGAAGCCACATTTGGGGGCGGAGAGGCGAATGTCGCGGTGTCGCTCGCGAACTTCGGCGCAGACGCGGCTTTCGTCAGCGTGCTTCCAGAGGGGCCGATCGGAGACGCATGCATCGGTGAGCTGCGGCGTTTCGGGGTGGATACGTCGCACATTGCCCGCACCGACGGACGGATGGGGATCTATTTTCTGGAGAACGGCGCCAATCAGCGTCCCTCGGTGGTAGTGTATGATCGAGCGGGTTCCTGTATGGCGAAGGCCGGCCCCGGCGACATAGACTGGGAAAAGGCGCTGGAAGGGGCGGACTGGTTCCATGTGACCGGCATCACACCCGCCCTGTCCGCCTCGGCCGCCAATCTGGCGCTGGAGGCGGTACAGGCGGCGAAGGAGAAGGGTCTTACGGTCTCCTGCGACCTGAACTACCGCGCCAAGCTCTGGAAATACGGCAAAAGCGCTCCGGAAGTCATGCGCATGCTGATGGGCTTCGTGGACGTCGGCATAGCGAACGAAGAGGACTGCCAGAAGTCGCTGGGCATCCAGGTGAACGTCTCCGTGGAATCCGGGCATCTGGAGACCGATGTCTATAGAGCGCTGACGGACCGCGTACTTGAGGAATTCCCGAACGTCCGGGCGATGGCTATCACCCTCCGAGAAAGCCGAGGCGCGGACATCAACGGTTGGTCCGCCTGCCTGAACGACCGCGAGGCATTCCACGTTAGCCGGAAGTACGAAATCACGGACATCGTGGACCGCGTGGGTGGCGGCGACGCATTCGCAGCCGGGTTGATCTTCGGAATGCGGCGCTATCAGAGCTCCCGGGACGCGCTGGAGTTCGCCGTAGCCGCCAGCTGCCTGAAACACTCCATTCCCGGCGACTTCAACCGTGTCTCCGTCTCCGAGGTGGAGAAGCTGATGGGCGGCGACGCCAGCGGGCGCGTGCAGCGCTAGAGCGCTCGACGCCCTTCAGAGGCGCTCCACCGAGAACCCGCCGTCCACCATCAGCACGCTGCCGGTAGAATAGGGGAAGTCTCCCCTCAACAAGGATGCCACGGCCCGTCCGACGTCGTCCGGTGTCCCCCACCTGCGCTGGAGCAGGAGGCCTTCCGCAATCAGGTGATCGTATTTCTCCCTGACGCCTGACGTCATGTCGGTCTCGATGATGCCGGGGCGGACTTCGTAGACGCGGATGCCGTGGTCTGCGAGGCGCACGGCCCAGAGTCTGCTGGCCATGGCGAGACCGGCCTTCGTGATGCAGTAGTCCCCCCGGTTCACGGAGGCTGTCGTCGCGGAGATGGACGTAATGTTGACGATCGTCCCCTCCCACGAAGGATCTGCCTCGCGCTGTTCCAGCATCCAGCGAGCAGCCGCCTGCGTCAGGAAGTATGGGCCCTTGAGATTAATGGAGATGAGGCGGTCGAAGCTTTCCTCCGAGGCGTCCAGGATATCGGCGCGCACGTCCGGCGCGACACCGGCGTTGTTCACCAGCGCGTCCAGACGGCCGAACCTCTCGCGGGTCATATCGAGGATGCGAGCGCGTCCTTCCGGGTCGCTGATATCCGCGCGCACGTAGAGAACTCCCGGTGAGCAGGCTTTCAGTACCTCAAGCGCCTCTGCCGTCTCACATTCCGGCCGCCGGCCGTTGACCACCAGCGACCAGCCCTCGCGCGCCAGCGCACGGGCTATCCCCAGCCCGATACCACGGGTCCCGCCGGTAACGATCGCAACCCTATCCATCCGCCAGAAGCTCCTTCGGCAACCCGCCGTAGAAGACCAGGTCCGGTCCCCCGGACGCCATCCTCTGCACCAGCAGGGCGGCCTCGCGCAGATGATAGTCCCCCCACATGCTGGACTCCCCGCACGGGACCTTCTTCCCCTCGGGCACATGGTCCCATCCGTTGGGACGATGGTATACACTATGGAGCAAAAGACCCTGATGATCCGGCTCCACGCTGAGATATGGCTCCTCCAGCAAACGCTTCAGAACGGTCAGGCCCGCCTGCAGATAACGCTCTCCATCATCTTTACGTCCCCGCCTCTCCAGCCAGCGGCCCACGCGAAGCAATCCCTGCGAGGCGATGGCAGCGGCCGACGAGTCCACCGGCTCATACTCGTTGAACGGCTCCGCCGGGCGGGAGAGATAATCTCCCATATGCCGGAGTCCCGGCGCGCCCGTGTCCCAGTAGGGGATACCGTCGGAGGGTGTGTTGACAATATAAAAGTCGCACGTCGCGAGCGCCGCATCCAGCAGGAATCCCTCCACTTCCGCCCGTCCCCCGTGAGGCTCCAGTGCGCTGTCCGGGATCTCTGAGAGGAATTCGAGCTGCTCCGCGCAGCCGCACATCACCCAGGCAAGGCCACGCGTCCAGGTGGTAAACGGCGAGTAGCCCTGCTGGCTGTTGGGACAGCGGTAACTGCCGTCATTGGTGTTGAAGATGCTCTCGTGCGCCACGCGTCCGCGTACGTCATAGGCGTCCCTTCCGGTCCCGTAGTAAACGGCATATCTGGCGGTGGCGCGCGCGTGGTCCAGCAGCCGTCCCAGCAGAGAGATTCGCCGGTCCTTCTCGCCCATCAACTCGTGCCCCAGCGCGTGCGCTACGGCCAGCGACCGCAGCGAACGGATGGTATCCGCGAAAAGCGAGTGCGGGCCGTTGAAGGAGTAAATGAAGCCTCCCCCGCCAGCGATGGACGTCCAGCGGCTCGCCTGGACGGCTCCACTGCACTTGAGGGCAAGGATATAGAACTCCCGCTCCCAGCTGTCGCCCGGGATACGGCCTTCCTGCATGAGGCGCAACAGGTTGCCGTAGGTGCTGACATTATTGAATCCGTGGTCATGCACACCCGTGTGGGTGAGATGTCCGGCCATACGGCACAGAGTGTTTTCCCGGCCAAGCCGGAGGAAACGCTCGTCTCCGGTTGCATCGAACTGGAGGATGGCCGACCCGAACTGGAAACCCTGTGTCCACTCGGTCCAACCCCGGGCCGTATAACGACCCCGGACAGTGAAGACAGGCGCTCCGTCCTCTGGACGCCACGATTCCTCGATATCCAGCACCTTTTTGGCGGACAGCTCCCACATCCGTTCGATGCCCGGGAGCAGGTCCGTCGGGCGGATGTCCCTTGCTATCTGCAGCATAGTGTGAAGATCTCTCCCCCAAACCTTCTATTCGACAGGCGCGGCTAGGGAGCGGTCCGGCGGTCCAATCCTGCGGACTTCCACGTCGTCGAACAGGTTACAGTTGAATGTCAGCCCGTGCACCTGCAGATGATGCAGGAAAACGGTCATATACGGCCCGATCGGCCTTACGCGGAGACTCAGCCGGCTCCAGGCTTTGTGGCTGGGCCGCGCCGACGTCCAGATGACGTATGGTGACTGCGGATCGCGGCCACCCGCCGGATCCACTCCCAGGCGGTTAGCCACGTCCCCGCGCACCCCCTCGCCTGTCTGATAGGTATAGCTCCAAACGCTGACCTCGTAAAGCGCGTGCGGCTCTACAGCGATCGTTTGAAAGATGCCGCCATCCTTGATGTTAGACCCCGCCACAGCCCCGTAAAAACCTTTGCCAGAATGCGGCTGGAAACCCTGCGGGTGCTCCGGCAACCCTTTGTGCCAGCCGGCCGTTTGCATCCCTTCCGTGGTGCCGAAGCGGCTCCAGTCGCGGAACCATGTGGGATGGCTGACCGGTTCCTCGAAACCCGGATTCCTGAGTTCGGCCGGGTAATCGCGCGGCGGCAACGACAGGTCCAGGGAACTCTCACCATCCCGCACCGTGAGCGGCGCCGCAGCTGCCTGATAGTCCGGATGGAAAGCGGCAATACGGTAATCACCGGCCGGTAAGCCTTCAATGCGATACCGGCCCAGAAAGTCGGTGCGTGTCCACTTCCCCAGCGGCACAGTAAAGACCACGGCGTCCGCCAGGTACTCGCGCTCCCCGAACACGACGTTGTTCCCGACGACCGAGCCGGAGACAACACCCTCGCCCGAGATTCCGGCCGCACCGGGAAGCGGCCAGGATGCCTCGTGAACAAAGAGATCATCGAACCACACCGTCCCCGACTGCGCGTCCACCCGCAGCGATACCCAGAGGCGTCTGGCCTGCGGCTGCGGCGAGACTACAAGCGTCAACGGGGCCCAGTCAACAGTTCCGGAGCGGCCAAGAGGGATCTCCGCAGTCGCAAGCTCCCGCGCCGAGCTATCCGTCACCTGGATGTGCAGCGAGGCCCCGGCACCCTTTCCCAGTACGAGATCGCGGGTCTTCACCCACACCTCGGCCGCATATACCCGTCCCGGCAGGACGGACTCATAGCCGGTCACCTGCCAGACGGAAGCCGGACGGCCGTTGGCCTCGATTCGAAGGCTTGATGCGCCGGTGCGTTTTACGCTTTCGTCCATAGAGACGGATTGCCCCTCAAGCGACGCGGTATAGCCCGGCGGCACCTGAAGGGTCGCCGGACCTTCGATCGGCGCAACCAACCCCACCCGGTCAACCACCGCGTTCCACGTCACGTTGGCAGCAGGGACAAGGGAGATCTCCGCAGGAGGCGCAGCACTGAATCCGTCGCGGAATCCCGAAATGGTGTAACGGCCTTCAGGCACGCCGGTAATCTCGAAGCGTCCCTCTCTGTCCGTGACGGCGGCATAATACGGCCCGGACGGCCGGCGGATCCAGACGATGAAATCCTCCACTCCCCGGCCCAGCGCGGAATCCGTGACGCGCCCGCTTACCCGGCAGGAACCCGATGGCAGAAAATCGCTGCCTTTTGGCTTGGGCAGGTCGCGTATGGCCGTATAGGCGGGAGTGAGCGAGTAATCCTCCCGCACCAGATCCCATCCGTTCCAGTTTTGCCAGCGCACATCCTGAAGAACGAAGAGCATCACGGCGCGTATGTGAGGGTCGGGGGCCCAGTGGTTGGTGTAAGCGTCCACCAGGTAGCGCGCCCTCAGCTCTTCGGTGATCTTGGGGAAGCGCCGGTCGCGCTGGTTGCCCAGTTCGTAGCCGGTCTCCGTGGCGATGAGCACAGGATCGTCCACCCCGAAGCGCTTCAGCAGGTCCACCAGGTCGTGATGGCAGTCCAGGGCATAGTTGTCGAAGATGCGCGCATATCCCGGGGGATGATTGACGCCGTACGGATGGAATCCCCAGTGATCCACGTGGCGCACCAGTTCCGGCGCCTTTCGCAACATAGCCTCGTAGAAGTCCAGGGCGCACCCGGCCATCCCCGCCGTTCCAAAGCTGAGGGAGGAATCAACCCTCTTGAAGGCCCGGCTCGTTGCCATACAGACTTCCGCATACGCCTCGGGATGATCTGCGAAATACCCGCCGTTCACCTCGTTGCCGTACTCGAAGTAGGGAATGACCAGACCACGGCGGTATACCTCGCGAAGCCACTCTTCGTAAGCCCGCTCGAACGAGGTGAGCGAACCGTCCGGGTCACGCCGAGGCACATTGCGGCCGGGATCCTCGTAATACTGCGGCGGAAGGTGAAAACCGGTGACCACCGGGATGAGATGCATCGCGCGGCAGAGCACCAGAACCCCCTCCAGGTCGTCGATCCCCCCATCCGTAAAGTCTGTCCCCACCCGGACGTAACCCCACTCCCCGACGAGATCGCTTGCCAGCCTGAAATGGGTTAGCATCCCGGTGGAGTCTCCTCTGCCGCTCAGGCTCATCAGTCCACAGGGATTGTTGGCCGGGCAGCTTGCCGGCAGGCAGAAAGCAAGCAGCGCCACGGCCACATAGCGCGGCAAACCCATTCAAAACCTCCGGGGCCGGTGCGGCTAGCAACCGGCCCCGGCAGGATTACACACGCACGTCCCGGACTCCTCCGGGAATCAGCTCAACGAGGTCTGCGGTAGAAAAATGGCAGAGGGTTCTCGAACCCGATCTGTTCGCTGTCCGCCACGCGCTCCGTGCCACCCACGAACAGATAACCGCCCGGCTTGAGCGCTTGGAAGAACATGCGGTTAACCCGGTCCTTCGCCTCGTCCCCGAAGTAGATGACGACATTCCGGCACACAATGAGGTCAAAGACGCCCGGAGCAGAATCCGCCAGCAGGTTATGCTTCACAAACCGGATGAGGCGCATCAACTCCGGCTTGGCCTTCCATGTTGTGCCCTCCCGCTCGAACCAGCGTGCTCGGCGCTGAGCGTTGACATTCTTCATGTCCGGATCCTGGAACTCTCCCTTCGCGGCGGCCTTCAGGATGCTTTCGTCAATGTCAGTCGCCAGGATCTCGCAGGACACCCCTGGCAGCTTTTCCTGCGCCAGAACCGCCAGCGAAACCGGCTCCGCGCCGTAGGAGCAGCCGGCGCTCCAGATACGGATGCTGCGCTTTCCCTCCGCGATCTCCGGAAGGATCCGGTCCGCCAGGGTGCCGAAATGCTCCGGGTTGCGGAACAGCTCTGAGACGTTTATGGTCAGACGGTCCAGAAACACCTGCCTGACGGTGGGATTGGTGTCCAGAAGGCGCAAGTAGGCGGCATACCCGTCAGCACCGGCCCGCTCCATGGAGCCCTTGAGCCTGCGCTGCATCTGCTCCTGCTTGTAGAGAGCCAGGTCTATGCCGGTGCGCTGCTTGATCTGCGCGATGAACTCTTCGTATGTCAGATCCGACTGTCTCAACGTCCAGACCTCCCGGACACACTCACTCTTCGATTAGGCTGCCATCGCCCTGCGGCGGCGCAGCATATCCAGCATGGAAGCCACGTCCACAATCAGGGCAATATGGCCGTCACCCAGGATGGCCGCGCCTGAGAAGCCCGGAATCTCCCCGAGATACGAGCCGAGGGATTTGACGACGATCTCCATCTTTCCGACCATCTCGTCCACGGCGAATGCGGCATTCTTGCCGCGACTCTGCACGATGACGACGGTGAACTCCTCCTGCTCCGGGATGAACCTGTCCCGCCCCTCGAAGACAGAAGCGGCGCTGATGAGCGGGAGAGTCTCATTCCTGACGACGACGCAAGGCACACCCTCGATGGTATGGATGCGGCTGGATTGCTCGATAGTGGTGGAGACCACCGAAGCAAGCGGTATGGCGAACAGCCGCCCACTCGACCGGACGATCAGCGCGGGAACGATGGCCAGCGTCAACGGCAATCGCACTGTAAACCGGGATCCCTGACCGGGGGTAGAGGAAACCTCAATCTGGCCGTGGAGCTTCTCGATGTTATTCTTGACAACGTCCAGCCCGACGCCACGTCCGGAGATCTCTGTGACCTTCTCGGCGGTGCTGACACCGGAGGCAAAAAGGAGCATCAAACTGTCACGCTCGTCCAGTTTGGAGGCCGCCTCGGCGGAGATCACCCCTCTGGCCACGGCAGCATCGCGCACCTTTGCAGCGTCGATTCCCTTTCCATCATCTTCGATCTCGATGACTACGTGGCCCTCCTCGTGACGCGCGGAGAGAACCACCCGGCCGGTCTCGGGCTTGCCTTTCTCCAGCCGCTCCTGAGGTGTCTCGATGCCGTGATCGAGCGCATTACGGAGGAGGTGGGTCAGCGGATCAACGATATCCTCCAGAATGGAGCGATCCAGACCCGTCTCTTCGCCCTCGAGGATAAGATCGGCCTTCTTGCCCAACTTCTGGCAGAGATCCCGGACCATACGCGGATACCGGCGGAACACCTGTCCGACGGGCAACATCCTCATACGCATGATCTCGTCGTGGATGTCGGTGACGATGCGCCCCAGGTGGCTGTTGATGGCGCGAAGGCTCTGGACGGACTCGTCTGACTCGAACTTACCGGCCAGATTGCCCTCAATGAGAGCCAGGCCGGTGCGATCCACCACCAGCTCGCCCACCAGGTTGACCAACCTGTCCAGGAGGTCCACCGCCACCCGGACGGTCTGCATGCCTTCCTGCGAGTCTGCCGCCACCTTACGCTGGGCAGCACCTCGGGACTGCGCCGGCTCACCGCTGATCCTTTGCGCGTCCGAAGATTTCAGAACTTTGCACGACTCGATCTCGGGGATATCCGCCACGCGTGCGGCCAGCGCTTCGGCGTCCGCGTCCTCAGGCAGGTCCACACCGACGGTGAGGACATCCGAAACCTGGAGCGAGTCCAGAGCCTCGCCCGCCGGATCCGTCCAAAGCACGTTGCCCGCGTTTTCCAGGGTCTGCGTGGCCATGAAAGCCCGTACCGCAGGCATCTGACAGTCCTGACGGAAGCGGATCTCGAATCGCGTGCCGGGGCCTTCGGCAACCTTGCGCGCCTGCTTCGGAGAAGACTCCCCGGCAGCCGAGCGAGAGGGCATAGCCTCAGCCAGTCGCGCCCTGACCTCCGCAACCTCCTCCTCCAGTCCCGTGCCTGAAGCATCGCCTTCCTGGAGGCCGTCCACAAAGGCTCTCAGGATCGCCGTCGTGGCCAGAAGGCTGTCCACCGCCGCGCTGCGGGCTTCGGGAGGTGCGCTACGCAGCGCGTCCAGCAGGTTTTCCGCGTCGTGAGTAAGATCCTTAATGTGGGTGAACCCCATCGTCGCCGACGATCCCTTCAGGGTATGCGCGGCGCGGAAGATGGCGTTCAGGATATCCGTATCGGAAGGCTCCTTCTCCAGCCTCAAGAGGCCGTCATCGAGCTTTTCGATCTGCTCGTTAGCCTCCTGAATGTAGACGTCCAAGAATTCGGAGAAATCTGTCTCGTTGACCATCCGCTCCTCCACCGGCGATCCCCGCGCGCAGAATCCGGGCCGGGATGCGGTCAAACTCGGGCTTCCGGTCAGTTATTATCGGCGCGCGAGAGGCAGTCCTGAATAGTTCTCAGGATGTAAGCGGCCAGCGTTCTCACATAAAAGGCCGGTGGAAGCAGGCGTTCAATCCACTATCACGTCAAACGCAAACGTGCCGGAGGCTCCTGGGGGAACGGAAGCGACCTGCCATCGCAGCGTGCGGCTGTCAGGGTCATAATGACCTTCACCGCTGGCGCTGCCCGGCACGTAGGAAGTATGATCCGGCACCCGACAGGACACGTGCACGCCGGATGCCACGGTCTCTCCCCGGTTCGTATAGGTGACGGTGATGGTCATCCGGTCCCCCGGACGGGGATCCGGAATGCTCCCCGTGAGCACCAGATCCAGGACAGGAGCCTCCTCTGCCAGGGCAACGGTGACAGGGCCGGACGGATCCGACACATTCCCGGCGTGGTCGAACGCACGGACAGAGTAACTGTAAGTCTGCCCGACGCGGACATCCGCGTCCGTATGCGAGGTTCCAGAGGTGGTGGCGAGCAACTGACCGGCGCGAAACACCTGATAACCCGCCACCCCTACCCCGTCAGTGGCAGCCTGCCACTCAAGGCGAACCTGGGCGCCCCCGAGCACGGATGCAGTGACTCCCTGGGGCGCGCCTGGCGGCGTCTGGTCCAGAGTAATGGTGGCTGAAACCGACGGGGACCAGTTGCCGGCAGCGTCACGGAAACGCACGTAGACCGTCTTCATTCCATCGCCGCCGGGCAGGGTGTGGTTCTTTGACGAGGCGAAGGACTCCGCCGCCGACCAGGAACTCCCGTCGGATGAGAACGCCATCTGGGTGACGCCACTGAGGTTGTCCGATGCCGTCAGCAGCAGCGTCACGCTGCGCGAGGAGGTATAGGCAGTGCCACCCTGTATGGCCACCGTTCCCGAGGGAGGAGTCGTGTCCACTCGGATGAGAGCGGAGCGGACCGGCTCCAGATTGCCCAGCGCGTCCACGGCCCGAAACTGGAGCGCATGGCTTCCCTGTCCCAGGTTGAACGGTCCGGTATAAAGGGTGGACGTGGCGAAGCCGTTCAGGGAATAGTAGATGGCCTGAACCCCGCTGCCACCAGGATTGTCCGTTGCGGTGAGCGTTACCGTCACGGGCTGGGAGCTCCACCCCCCTCCCGGATCAGGGCTGAGGGAAATCGCTGTGACGGGAGGTTCCGTATCCTCGGGAACCGTAGGTCCACCCTGATAGCCTTCGACCAGATAAAGCTTGCCCTGACTGACGTTGGCGTCGGAGGAGTTATAAACAGCGATCTCGTCCACCTTGATGCTGGACGCCCCTGCGGCTCGCACGAAGTGAATCGCCACATACCGTGCATCAACCGGCGCCGCCAGGTTGATTGTGATGTCCCCGGGCCCGGAAAGGCCGGAATTGGTCCAGACTGCGCGCTCCGTGAAACCGTCTCCGGCGAAAGTTTCGAACTCGAAGCGATCCCCGGCAACATACGTCGCGGAGGGCACGGTGAAAGTGACCACACCGTTGGTTGAAGTAAACTCCGCTCCTGGCGTCGCAACGCCCTGAGCGCCCGAGACGGAGCCGGTCACGGTGAACGACGACGGACCGGTGGCTGTCACCGTCCAGCGTTCGGTCTTCAGATGCGCGGACGTATCCGCAACTTTCACCACGAACGGCGCGACTCCGGCCTGTCCGACGTGCCGGGCCGCGACTCGCCGCGGCCGCGCCGTTGAGTCGGTCGCGGTCAGGGATGTCAGCACCCGGATCTGCGCGACGCGTGAGCGGTCCTGCACCCCCACCACCACTTTCTTGACAGAATGTTTCCCGCTGGGAGGCACCAGGTTGTCGCTTGCGTCATAGGAGACAAGGTCCATCAAGATCCCGCGGTTGGTCGCCGCGCTGCGATAGGCCCAATACATCGGCTTCGGGAAGATCCCGTTTATGATCTTCTCTTCCGTCCACAGGGTCGCCGCATCCGGACCGACTTGCCGGAACGTGAACGTCTGCGGGCTCGGAACGCTCAAAACCTCGTATGTCTGAACGCCAAACGCCGTCTTGGCCTGGAAATACACCAGATCTCCCGGACGGTAGGGGTGCGGGTCCACCGTGGTGATGGTCACGATGTTGTTCGAGCGCGATGCGCTCTGGATCTGCGCGCGGTGGAAGTAGAACAGGCCGTCGTGCCCGCCGAACCCGTGATCCTCCCGGCTGCCCACGGGATCCTCGTCCATCGCTGGCCACCAGGACATCCCTCCGGCATAGTCCAGTCCACGGGCCATCATTGCAAGCCTCAAGCCATACTCGGCCTGCTTTCGATCGTTATTGCCTCCTCCCCAGCAGGTAACCCCGCTGGTGCTGGACATCTCGGTGAAGTAGACTTTCTTGTTCTCGTCTCCGTTTGCGATCATCGCGGAGCGGCCGTCTACGTGCGGGTTGACCTTCCAATTCACCGCATCCGGCGGCCGGTTCGTGAACAGGTAAGGATGCCAGGCGAGCGCATCCATGAACTGGTTGCCGACGGTGTTGTAGATGGTCGCATAGTGCCGGTTCGCCCCGTTGGCGTATCCGGGTCCAATGACTACCGCCTGCGGGTCCGCCTGTTTAGCTGCCAGATAGCCGGCGCGCAGCATAAAGGCCATCTGCTCCTGCGTCCCAGACCAGCACCAGTTCTGATCAGGCTCGTTCCACAGCTCCCAGTGTTTTATGCGATCCTTGAAATGCGAGACCACATCCCGCACATAGTTGGCCCACGGCTCGGTATCCAGATAATCATAGAACACGCGAACCTCGGGCTGTGCCGAGATCGCCGGCAGAACAACACGGAACTCGTCCACCAGATGCCCGGAACCATTCCCGGAGATGGAGATTCCCACCTTGAGAGGGTATGAGAGCTCCTGCTGGAAGGTGTACGTCCACTGGTAGCCACCGTCCGGGCCCGTTAGACTGTTGGAGGATGTAAAGCAGGTGTATGTGGAGCCCTGCTTCCGCACGACGATCCATCGGGGGGCAAGAACCATCCAGCCCAGCTCCCCACTCATCCCGATGCGGGTGATCTCACCGTTGCGGCACTGGACCAGATAGGGCCGCCCCTGATCCGAACTCAGGCAGTAGCGGAACCAGTTCTGTTCATCCTGATAGATCATCACCCCGCTGTGCCCGGCAGGCATCGCCGTCACACGCATCTGGACGGTAAAGTCCCCCTGGCCGGTCAAGGTCTGATGCAAGAAGTGCCCTCGCGTGAGGAGTGTGGCGGAGGAATCCAAGCGGAGATGGCCGGGAGCGGACTGGTTCACATCCCAGGATGCCGGCGCGTCCATCCACTGCCATCGCGGATCGAGCGTCGCGGCACTGAAGGTCTCCTGCCCAATGTTACCCTGGATCGACCCTAGCTGAGCCGTGATCGTGCCTGTGACGTGATCGTATGTGTAGTCAGTGTTCAGCTCATACTTCGCGTCATATGCGTCGTAACTGACCTTGATTTTCGAGCCATTGGCCGGTGTCTTGCCGTGTAGCCAGAACAGATTGTTATTGCGGAAGAGGATGCGCCCGCGGAAGTCGGCCATGAAGTGCTTGGCTCCATCCGGCGACTCGATCAGCCTCTCCACTCGCTGCCACTCCCGCCATCCCTGGCCGTCGTTCTCATCCACCCACACCCGGACGGAGGAGGGAATGACGGGCTGTTTGCTCGTCACCGGCACCTGTCCCGCCGCATAGTTCGTAGTGAGAATCTCGTCCTCCACGTGAACGGGGACGGCATTTATGGGAACCAGATACGGATTATGGACCACGGGAGCGTGCGCCAGGGTGGCGGTCCCACTGGAGAGGTTCAGCACCTCGCCAGCCACGGACTGGATGGGAGGAGCAGTCCGGTCGCGGTGTCCGTTGGCCCAGGCTGGAACATATGACAGAAGGCCGATGACTGTGAAGCCGTCCTGCGCGTAGCTGTTGATGGCTTGCTCCACCTCTCCCCAGTCGTAGTTGGTAGTCACATATTGCTGCAGGCCGTTCCAGGGAATCTCGTAGCGCACTCCCTTGATGTTGCCCTGTTTCAGCCACTGATGGAGATCCGGCGTCTTGACCGGGTTGACGCCCTGGGGCCCGTTGACTCCCCAGAAACAGTATTCGCCCGGCTGGAAGGTCGTCTTCGGAAGCTCTGTGGAATCGGAGTAGAGGGTAAGCCAGGCTGCGTCATCCGGATCGGACGAGGCGCGCACCCCATCGGTCAGAATGGTGTGGGCGCGCGCATTTCCGCTGTCCGCGCCAAGCGGCGCGCACACCACAGAGAGCAGCAGGAGCATCCACGGAGCATACTTCATAGGGGTCTCACCTCGGGCTTTGGCCCGGTCGCCTAACCTCTCCCCAGCCCATCCCGTGGCGGCGGGCCTCTCCGGCACTCAAGCCGCCCGGCCACGCCTGGCACTTCTTATGCGCGAGGCGCAGTCCTTCTTCTTGGATTGTTCCACAGACCCAAACCGCTCCATAGATGCAGCCTAACACGCGTCAGATACGGCTGACATCCCTCAGGGGGCTGACACTGTCTCCTTGGCCGGGTGCAGGAAAACTCCACGAACCACCGACGCTGCGTAAACGAAGGGTACAACGGCACAAACCGGCACGGCAGCCAGTGACGAGAGCGAAGTAAATGCCCTCCGACCCATGCGCCGCACGTGGAGCCACCAGATCCCCAACAGGCAAACTGCGCTCCAGACAACTGGAGGCCAAAGCGGAAGAGATGCCACGCCAGCCGCGACGCTTGCCGCTACCCCGCCGAGATACGCCCAGTACAGCTTCTGGCGCAAACGCCCGAAGCGGCGGCCGAAGATGGTATAGACATCCGTCCAGCGATGGAACGTTTCGGGATGAAGCCGGCGCAACAGCCGGTCGTGGCGGTAGCGCCGGGCAAGCTGGAAGGGACGCTTCCAGCTGGGGGACAGCGGGCGATGAATCACTTTCGCCCGCTCCGCAAAGCCGATGCGCATCCCGTGCTCCAGCATCCGCAGCGCGAAATCCGTGTCCTCACGATAATGAACACGGGCGCGGCGGTCATAAAAACGGGGGTTGAAGCCCCCGATCCGCTGAAATACTGACCGCCTGACGAACATATTGCAGGTTGGGAATGTGCCCCCGGAAGTGTTCTCGGTCTGATGTGTGAAGGGTGTGATTCGTTCCGGGTCGCCGATTTCCGTATAGCCCTCGACCGCATCAAATGCTTCGATCGCCTTCAATCCCTCCTCCAGCCACTGCGGCTGAGGTTCGGTATCAGCGTCCAGCAAGGCGATCACGGGGGCACGCGCCGCCTGGATGCCGGAGTTACGGGCGGCGCCCGGCCCCCCGTTCTCGGCACGGCGCACCAGGGTCAACGCGTAGGGCAAGTCGGCCGCCATCTCCTCAATGGCCTCCGCAGATCCGTCGGTGCTGCAGTCGTCCGCCACGATCACTTCGAAGCGCCGCGGGTCAAGTGTCTGGCTTCGCAGCATTTCGAGACACGCGCGCACCAGGGAACTGGAGTTATAAAGAGGGATGACCACGCTCACATCCGGGTCTGCGCCGGCGGATGGCGTTTGCATCACCGTGCCGCTCCTGCGTCCGGCCGGAAGGAACGCACCGGCGTTTCAAGAACAGGGCCGCTCCGCCAGGGTCGGGCGTCTGGACTGGCGATCTCCATCTCCGGGGCAGGCTCGTGAGCGAGCCGCGCCGCCGCCATGGCCAGTCCCATCATCACCCAGATGTAGATCCGGAAAAAGTTCGCATGCGCGTAGTAGCCCAGCAGCACCCCGGCAAAGCCCGCAATCAGCCCAATCAGCAGAGCGCGCGAGTAATCATCCCGCGCCTTTTTCAACGACATCAGCATCTGCGTGAAGAAAACCAGCCAGATGAGGGAAAAGGCCATTCCCCCCACCACTCCGCGTTCGCTCAGCACCTCAAGATACAGGTTGTTCGGATCCCAGCGGCCCACGCGTTCATAGTCCACCGCTGTCGGGTCATCCACCACATATTGCGGCCGGTAGAACGGGAAGTTGCCAGGTCCCACACCCCAGATGGGATGTTCCGCAAAAATGCACTTGGCAGCGAAGCGGGCTCGTTCACGTAGCATTGCGGAGTGCTCGCTGCGCTCCGGGTTCACCACCTTGTCAACGACGATCTGCAGGGACATCCGAGCGGTGGGTACAAACGTAAAGACCAGCACAACCGCCAGCGCCCACACCGCCACTCCCATAACAGCCAGCCGAGACATTCCGATGCGACGGATTAGCCCGCAGCGATATGAGAGGAAGAGCAACACGGCCGTGGCAAGAATTGCGCTGGCGTAACCTCCCGTGGAGAAAGTCAGGAAAAGATTGGCTCCAAGCAGCAGGATGAGCGCCCCCTGGACTAACCTGCCTCCCCGGATCCCATTAGCCATTGTGAGGGTGACGGCCAGCGGCAGCGTCAGGATGAGCCACTCAGCGTAGTAGGATGGCTCAGAAAAGGTCCCCAGAACCCGGTAACCACCGCCCGTCCAGTAGCGATGTCCACTGATAGCATAAATGCCGACCGCAGCTGCGGTGAGCAGCAGCACGTTGACAGCGGTTTTCAGGAGAGCGCGCGTCCGAATGACGGAGAACACCATCACGTAGAGCATCAGGCTGTAGACGCCCCAGAACGTCTGCGTCCACGTGCGCAGGTTCAGAGAGTTCAGACCCGTCGCTCCCTCCACCTCTTCGGCCGCCGCGAGGGCTCCGTATGTCAGGACGGTTGAGAGCAGTCCCGTCAAGAGATACAGCAGCACGGGCCATTTCAGGACGTCCTCCCGGACACTCAGTGTGCGGTCGAAGGGGACTCGCAGCAAGAACACTCCGATCGCCAGAAAGGCGAGCCAGTCGCTGGCCTTGATGTTCACCCCCAGAATCGGCAGGACGAAGAGGTCCATCAGCGGCATTGTCATGATGACCAGCAGCACGCCGTTCTCCGCCCTGCGGAACAGCGCGACAACCGCCGCTGCCGCAATCGCGATGACAGCAGCCTCAGCGAGCCGGCTCTGCTCTGCAGCGTACCAAACTCCTACCGCACTTCCAGCCAGCAGGAGAAGGACGAGAAAATAGGCGGCCGCCCGGAGAAGGGCCGACTGAACATCACGGCCGAAACGCCCGCGCGCGGCCATCGCTTTCATCGGCTGTCCTCCCCCACCTCACGGTAGACTTCCAGCGTTCGCCGGGCGGAGCCGTCCCATGTGAACTCTCCGGCCCGCTGGCGGCCGCGTTCCCGCAGACTGGCGGCGAGATCTTCATCGAGCAGCACCTTCCGAAGAGCCTCTGCCAGTGCACTGGGATCGCCCGGCGGGGCGAGCAGCCCGCAATCGCCGACCGCCTCGGGAATTGCCGAGCATTCGGAGGCAACCACCGGACAGCCAAAAGTCATCGCTTCCAGAACCGTTAGGCCGAAGCCCTCGTGGAAGCTGGGAAGGCAGAACACGCTTGCGGACGCGTAAAGGCGCGCAAGAGTTGCATCGTCCACCGCCCCCTTCAGCAGTATGCTCTCCCGGTAGGCAGATGACGCAATCCTCTTAGCCACCGTCGCGTAGTCGCTACCCTGCAAACCTGCAAGCACCAGATATCCGGCCCAGCCCGACTCCCTCAAATGCTCGAACGCACCCAGCAGTGTCAGCACACCCTTCCGGGACGTCAGCAACCCGGCATACAGGATATACGGCCGGGGGGCCTCCGACGTTTCCCTGGATTCTCCCGGCGGCAGCTGCGCAGCCAGCCGGCGCAGGGTCTCGCTGACCCCCGACGGCACAACCGTCACCTGCTCCTCCCGAAGGCCAAAAGCGCTGCGCACTTCCCGAGCCGAGTGCTGGGACACCGCAAGCACCCTTCTCGCCTTCCGCACGCTCGGGCCGGTCAATAACCTGTATAGCGCCGCAGCCCGCCAGGACGTCCCCTGCGGCTGTTTGAGATAGATAAGGTCGTGCACTGTCACTATCATCGGCGGGTCGGCCGTTAGCGGCAGAGTGAAATCCGGGGAATGATAGACATCCGGTCGGTCCCGCCTAAGCTGTGACGCGACCACCACCTGCTCCCACAGCACACGGCCAATTCGCGCCGGGCCACGGCGGATAATAGCGCCCGGCAGTGGGAAAACAACATTGGGCCGGTTAGTATAGACCAGATACTGGTTCGCGGGGGCCACCCTGCCCAGTGCGGCCAGCAGCTCCGTCGTGTGTCGCGCAATTCCGCCAATGGCTCCGATGGGACGCCCGAAATAGCCGACTTTCACGGCGCTCCTCCGGCAGCCTGGGAATGCGACTCCCGCCTAGGCTGGCCCTCTTCCAGCGTCCGCTCATACACCGCAACGGTCGCAGCAGAGATGTTTCGCCAGTCGAAAGCTCTTCCCAGTTCGCGTGCTCCCGCTGTGATCTTCTCCCGAAGGGCAGCGTCCCCCAGCACGGCGACAAGATGCTGTGAGACTTCCTGATGGTCACCCGGACGGCCCAGCATCATATTCACGCCGTGCCGGAACTCCCGGGGAGTTGCGCGAGACCATGTTGTCACAACCGGACGCCCGTGAGTCAGCGCCGCCAGAAGCGAGCCCCGGCGCATCGTGGCCCCGTCTTCGAAAGGCAGCACAACCACATCCGAGGCGAGCAGCAAAGACGATGCCTCCGCACCCTCCCTGTAACCGGCCCAGAAGACATCGGAGGCGATACCGAGATCCCCCATGAGATTTTGCAGTGACTTCCGGTAAGACTCCTCAGGATCCGGGCAGACGACGGTCACGCTCAAGGAACGGGAGCGCTTGGCATAAGCGCACGCGCGCAACAGAGTCTCCACGCCCTTTCCCGGTCGCACGAACCCGAAGAAAAGCGCAACATCGTTTCCGGCAGGCACCCCCAACGATTGCAAGATCTCTTTCCCGTGCTCGCGGGTGCCCGTCAGCGGGATGTTGCTGCCGATGGGAATAAGATCGAGCCGCTCCTGAGGCAGCCAACGGCCAATAAGTTCCCTGTCCTGTGCGTTGGTGACGATGACCCGTCGCGAGAATCCCACATTCAGGAGCTGCTTGAGACGCCCGCCCCACGGGGCCATGCAATACTCGTGCAGCGTGGTGATGACAGGAACACCGCGTCGCGACATCAGCGCCGGAAGCACGTGGACTCCCCAGTGACCGTGATAGCGATAGGCGGGAAACTGGATATGGACAATGTCCGGCCCGCGCTCCGCCAGGTTCCTTGCCAGAGCAAACGCAGACCGCACCCCCCAGTCTTTCGCCACGCAGTCCGCCGGCACAGCAGGATCGGCCTGCGCATCGAGCCCCCGGGTGGTCACCACCCGGGCATCCACTCCCAGATCGCGGAGTCCTGCGCAAAGGCGGCGGGTATAATCCGCCACACCGCAGCGGTCTGGCGGATATGTCCCGCAGACGATGTCGACCCGCAGACTCACCGGCTGGCATCCCCTGCCAGGCCCAGGGCCGCTTCCGCTAGCCCCTGTGGAGTGGCATCTGCCAGAGTGAACAGATGCCGACGCTGCGGGGGAGTCCAGGGAGCCCAAACACGAGGATCACCCGTCACAAACACGGCCGCGACAGGAGCGCCCATTGCAGCCGCCAGGTGCATGGGACCGCTGTCGTTGCCAGCGAAAACGGCGCACCGGGCGAATATCGCCGCCAGCACCGGCACGGTGGTTTTCCCTGCCAGGCTGGCAGCTCCCCCGCGCTTCTTCATGGCTCCAAGCACGATCTCCACGCGCTCGGTCTCCTCTCCCGTTCCGATCAGCACCACTCCCAGCCCTCCCTCCACAAGCCGGTCACAGGCATCCGCAAAGTGCTCCGCATCCCACGCGCGTTCATCTGAACTGGCACCGGGATGCACGCAAGCAAACGGGGCCCCCTGCAGACCTGCCTCGCGGAGCAGTTCCGCCGCCTGGGCGCTGGCAGTCTCGCCCGGACGGAGGTCGAATTCGGCCGCCGCACTATCCCCCCCGGCCAGCGCGGCAAGCTGCAGGTTAGCCGTGACTTCATGTTCGCCGTCCCCCTGCTCCAGCACGTGTGTCAAAAGAAAAGGAAAGCGCTCCCGGTATTCTGCTCCGGCGTGCCGCACGCTCCCGAACCCTGCCCGTAAGGGAATGCCCGCCAGCCACACCTTGAACGCCATACCGGTTTCCTGGGTGGACAGGAACACGGCATCATACCGACCGGCGCGCAACTTCAGGACTTCGCGCAGTTTGGCCCGGACACCCGCAGGAGCGGGCCACTGCGTCCGCACGATGCGATCCACGGAAGGACACATCTGGAAGACAGCTTCCCCCACCGCTGTCCCAGCCAGAATGTGGATCTCCGCCTCCGGCAATGCCTGCCGGAAAGCCCGCACCACAGGAACGAACAACACGCAGTCGCCCAGCTTCTGAATGCGCGTCAGCAGGATCCGTCTCCAAGCTCTTTTCGCCCCATTCATCTTCCCACCAGAGTATGATAAAGTTGCGTCACATTCCTTGCTTCCTGACCGCAGAACCGGGACTCCACCTGTTGCCTTGCCGCCACCAAGATGCGGTCGCGCAGTGCGACGTCCTCCAGAAGCCTCAAAATGGCATCTGCCATCTGGTCCGGCTGCTCTACATCCACAAGCAAGCCGGTCTCACCGTCCCGGATGATCTCTTCAGGACCGCCCGAGCGGGTGGCCACCACCGGTACCCCCGCAGGCCATCGCTTCCACTACAACCAGCCCGAACGGCTCACTGCGGGAGGCGAGCACGCACACATCCATCGTCTTGAAGACGGATGCCACGTTTTCCACGAACCCTGTGAAGTGCACCCGCCCCTGCAGTCCCAGACCAAGGATCTCCGAATCCAGACGTGCAGGATAGTCGCGGTCGTGAGTGAAAAGAGGACTCCCCACCACCAGGAAGCGAGCCCGCGGACAACGCTCTTTCAGTATGCCCGCGGCTCGGATGAAATCCAGCTGCCCCTTGTCCGGCGAAATGCGGCTGGCGATGCCGATGACGAAGCAGTCCTCCCATCCCAGAGCGGGCCGCAGCGCCCGGTCGGGCGGAGCGGCTTCGAGCTGCTTCACATCCACATCGTTGTAGATCACATTCACGGGCAGCCCTGGCAGGAGTGCCTCCAGACGATCCGCAACGCAACGGGTAATAGCGATAATGGCGTTGCACATCCGAAAAGCCGACGCCCGCGCGGGGTCCAGGTAATCATACAGGTCGCGGCAATGATAGATAACTGGAAACCCGGCGCTTCTCACGGCGGGAATCACCAGTTCCGGAGCCCAGAACGAGTTCACGTGCACCAAGTCGGGCTTCTGGCCGCGCAGCCAGCGCGCAATAGCCCTCTGCGATCTCCAGAAACCCAGGGGCCGGCGTCGCCTGCGGGTTTCCATCGGCGCGTAGGAAACAGAAACCCCCAGGAGCTCAAGCTTCTCGGCCAGCGGCCCGTGGCCAGGCAGCAATGCAAGTGGCTCCACGTCGTCGCGGTCGAGCCCCGCGATCAGCGTCGCCAGAGAAATTTCGGCCCCTCCGGGCTCGCTGGTGGTAGAGATGTAGGCAACCCGCAGCGGCCTGTGACAGCCCGGCTGTCCGATCAAGGCAGCGATTCCTCCGGCCGGCGCGGCCGTGACAGGTAATCCATAAGTACCCGATCAGATACCCGGTGGGGAAAATCTGGCTCTGCAGCCTTCCGCAGCAGGCTGGCAGCATCCCGCTCTGCGCGCGTTACTGTCTCGTCGCCTCTGAGAAGCCCCTTCATTTTGATCAGCGTAAGCCAGAACCTGTGCTGCAGAAGGATGCCCCGGTCCCGGATATTCTTGCGGAGGAAAAGGATCCGGTTGCGCCACAGAATCCTCCGCAGGGCATCTGCACTGGTGGAGCGTTCCACCGTAAGATGAGGATGGCGGTGCCAAGCGCGGGCATCGGGGCAGTGCACACTTCGCCACCCTCGCCGCCATGCCCGCCAGCACAGATCTACGTCCTCCCAGTTGAACGGCGCAAATGCAGGGTCGAATCCCCCCAGATCCAGAAAAAGATCCCGCCGCACCACCATTGCGCCGCCGGTGGCAAACGCAACATTCACTGGCAGATCCGCCCACTCCCCTGGCCGCTCCGCATCCGGAAAGACCGTATGAAACATTCCGCGAGAGAAGACCAGGGATGTCACGCCCCCGCTCCCTGCATTTTCGCTCTCCATCAACCGGAACGCCACCGCGAAAACGTCGTCCTGATCGAACAGGCTGCAGGCGGCGGCAAGGGCGTCCGGGTGAAGCTCCATGTCTGTCATGCAGACTGCCACCAGGGTGGCGTGCAGATCCCGCACTCCCTGGTTCACCGCCTCACCGAACCCCCCGTTGCTCGGACGCACCATCAGGCGAACGTCCGGGAAGCGCTCCCGGATCAGAGACACGCTCCCGTCCGTGCTGGCGTCGTCGACCACCACAGTCTCGCCCCCGCCTGCTCGCTCCAGAGAAAGCAAGACCGTCGGAAGATACCGCGGCAGCAGATCCTGTCCGTTATAGTTCGGGACCACCACCCCGAGGCGGTGACTCACGCCGCCTGTCTCCTGTCCGGCGCGGCGATGAGCGAGGCAATTCGCTCTTCGAAGCGGGCTTCTGACAGATTATCCGCGGCCTCACAGGCCAGGCGGCTATAGGATGCCAGCAGATCCGGACTTCCGGCCAGTGCCAGGGTCCTGCTAACTATTTCGGCGTCGCTCTTGCAGACAAAACCACAGCCGGATCTGCGAACCAGTTCCCGCACCGTGGCGCCCGCATCCACCACCGGCACGACGCCGGAGGCCATGGCGCTGGCGAGACTGGAGACACAGGTGGTCCATCTGGAGTCGCAGCCATCGCAGTCCTGACCTCCCGAACACCGGAACCAGACTATTCTGCCAGAATTGGGGACACCATCTCCCCGGCCAGAGTGCCCGGCATCAGCGGAAGCGTCTTCCTGCAGATCCCGGAACCGCCAGCCGCTCAGCCCCTCCTTGCAGGCGTCCCGGAACAGCTTTGCCATCCTCGCCAAACACCTGATGCGTCTTTCGCCTCTGTCTCCGCAAAGCGCCCGGATCTCCCCTCCCACAAAAGCGTCGGCGGATGGCGACCCGGCCGGGAGCAGAAGTGGTAAGAGCAGCTCTTCAGGTTCCACCTTCCAGCGGCGGCGAACCTCATCCGCTATACACTCCAACGGGGTGAATACGCGCTGCCAGCTCTCCAGACGCCGCTGCTTCTCACGGTCAGAGACCCGCAGACCACAACCCTCGACATCGGTCTGGATCTCCGCCTCTCCCCGGTCCACTCGAGGCACAATGAGCCAGCCGCGCAGAGCCGGACAGTAGGGCGGTATTCGCTCGCTCCAGCAAATCAGAAGGTCGGTCCCTCGGGCGAACGAGAGGCTCAACCGTCCGGATAAAAACCTCGCCGCTCGCGGAGATACAGAGGCAGCCAGGTTGGAAAGAAACGCGGCGAACCTTCCCACGCTGGCCGTGGAGCACCATCGTAGGTCGCGTCCGCAGATGGCTCCGATCGCCATGGGGTCTGGAGGCCGGATTCCTGCCAGTTGCACACGCCAGCCGGCGCGTAGCAGTTGCCACGCCACCAGACCCAGCGTCCGACATACCAGCTCGTCCGTCCAGTCCTCCGTGTAGATTGAGGCTCGGGGAACCACCGGTTCGTTTCGGTCCGGCATGCCTCTCAGGAGTTCCCGTCCGGCAGAGCCGCCGGCTCCTCTTTCGGACCGGGAAGCTTGCCCCGGCCATCCATCCTCGGATAGTAGCGGGCGGAGTAGCGATAGCTGTCCACGTCCGCAGGCTGCACACGGTTGAGCACCGTTCCCACGATGACGGCCTGAACGTTGGCCAACTGCGTGCGCGCCCGAAAGTGCGCCGACTCCAGACGAGATCCCGCACCCACCACCACAATCATGGAATCCGCAATAGATCCCAGCTCCATCGCGTCGCTGAATGCTACGGCCGGAGGAGTGTCTATGACCACGTAATCCGCCTCCGCCTCCAGCTGCTCCAGCAGCTCCTTCATCCGGGGCCCTGTCAGCAGGCGGGCCGGATTGTCCGGGATACTGCCTGCGGAGATCAGCACCAGGTTCTCCACACTGGTGGGGAAAAGGATATCCGCCAGGGAAGCTTCACCCGCAAGATAGTTCGAAAGACCAGGCTCCTTGCGCACGCCGAAGGCGCGATGGAGAGAAGGATTGCGCATATCAGCATCTATGAGCACAACACGCTTATGGCCCTCGGCAAGGGATGCGGCGAAGTTGGCGGCTGTCGTCGTTTTCCCTTCACCTGGCAAGGTGCTCGTGATCATGACACTGCGCACCTGCGCCTGCCGCGCAAGCGCCAGGAAGTTGGCCCGCAAAATGCGGTAAGACTCCGCGAACGGCGTATCCGGAGAGTCGCGAAGGACCAGAGTGCTGCCACCCTTCAGCGAAGCCTCTTTCAAGGCTGGAACAACTCCGAGCACGGGAAGCTGATAGCGATCCTCTACCTGATCCACATCCCGGATGGAGGTATCCAGCCCCTCCAGGAAAAGGACGATCCCGAGCCCGACGATGATGGAGATCAGGAACGCGATCGGCAACTTGAAGCGCAGCTTCGCCAGCTTGCTCGCCGCCGTCTCCGATGCATAGGCCGCATTGAACAGCGACCCAAAAACGGGCACCTCAAGCTGACGCTGCTTCTCCAGCACGGCAATGGCATAGTCGGACTGGAACTGCCGCTCAGCGATGGCGTCGTAGCGCTTCTGTGCCTCCGCTACCCTGCTGTTCAGTTCGGCAAGTTTGAGTTCACGCGCCGGCACATCTGCCAGCTCCATTCTGGCTCTTCGCAGAAGGCCCTCCAGTGCCCGGCGGCGGGCCTCCGCCGCCATTCTCTCGGCCTCATACCGGGAGATGTCCCCGGTGATAAACTGGTATTCCAGGCTCGCTGGGGCATTCTCCAGCTTGAACGTCTTGTTCACCTCGGCGTTCAGGCGCGCCTTGGTGTTCTCGATCATCTGCCGGGTCTCCTTGACGCGCGGGTGGTCCTCCGTATAGCGCATCTTCAGGTTCATCAGCTCCACTTCCTGAGTGGCAAGCTGTGCCTGAAGACGGTCTATGACTGCGCTTGAAGGAACGACATCCACGTCAAAGCTCCGAGGCTGGGAGCGTCGTCCCAGAGTCTCCCGCAACGCGCGGGCCCGGCGCTGATATTCCTGCACGGATGACTGCGCATCCTCCACGTCCCGCGTCAGCATATTCACCTGAGCCTGCGCCTGGCTGAAATCCAGAGGGAGGATACGATCCTTGTTGGCCTCCTTGAAGTCCCGCAGCTCCTTCAGGCGCGCCTCCAGATTGCGTCTGGCCTCCTCCAAAGCATCGGAGGTGCTCCCCTTCTGCGTGCGGTAGAGATCCAGCGACGAGGCAGCGGCAGCTTGCTGAACTTTCTCGGCCAGAGCATTCGCGGCCCTAACGGCGCGCTCGGAGGTATCGCCGACCGCGCTTATCAAGACGATGTTGCTGCGCTGGCCCCCTCCGCCTCCAACCGCTTCGCAACGGATATCCTGTCGGAAGCGGATGAACCGTTCCCGGGCCTGTTCCGGATCCGCAGTCGCCAGAACATCGCTGTAGACCGTACGGAATACCTCGAACATGACGCTGTCGCTGAGACCCAGCTGCGCCAGGTCATCCCCGGCGATCTGACTGGTGGGGCTCATCAGTATCCGCGCCGTCGCCTTATACTGTGAGAAGCGGGGGGTCAAGAAATGATGGACAATGACCGCCCCGCAGATCACCACAATGCTGGCCAGCATAACCGGCCAGCGGCGTCTGACGGCGGCGATGTACTGTGCGTAGTCCATAGCGGCAAACCGTCCTGTTCAGCTACAGAATGTAGAGCAGCGGCCCAACGATGGGGAGCCAATCCAGAATAGGACTGCGCTGCCGTGGGGTTTTCTCGGGCACGTTCAGCACGTCCCCGTCCTGCACGAAGAGTTCCGGGTCCTCTGATCCACCCAGAATCTTGCTGAAGTCCAGCGGGATGGACTGATATTTTCCATCCGCCTGTTTGCGGATGAGCACCACCTTGTCCTGGCGGGCGTTCGGGTTGAAGCCTCCGGCGGTAGCCAGCGCCTCCGTCCAGGTAAGTTTCTGCTTCAGCTCGTAGCGGCCCGGCCTGTAGACCCCGCCGATGATGCTGTAGGAAGTCGGGGCCATCTGGTCGGAGGAAGCCACCAGTGTATCCCCGGGCAGAATGACCACGTTCTCCTCGACACGTCCCGCAAGGAGAGCGGTCAGGTTGACGGTGACCTCGTCCTGACCCGGCCGAACCACGCGGATGGTCTCCACCCGGGCGCCCTCCTCCACTCCTCCGGCCATTTTCAGCGCGTCCAGTACCTTGGTGCCACGCAGGAGAGGATAGGTGCCCACCGACTTGACCGCTCCGAGGAAAGTGAACTCACCAATGACCCGCGAAGGGACGTTGACCTGATCTCCGTCCTGCAGGATGATGTCTTTGCTGGGATCCGGGCTGGCCATAAGCTCGCTGAGATTCACCCGGGTGAACTCGCCTCCCCGCACCAGCGTGACCTGTGACAGGTCCGCCGTCGGCAGCGCCCCTCCCGCGAACGCCAGAATGTCCCGGATACTCACGTCGGTGACCGCTTCCACCGTGCCGGGGCTTTTGACGTCTCCCGTGATAGTGATCCGGGATCCCTTGGGCTTAGCGAGTGTGAACTGTACTTCCGGCTGACGGATGTAGCGGCTCAGGAAAGTGATGACCGCCTGCCTGGCCTGCTCCACGGAGAGACCGGCGACCTTCAGCTGCCCCATCTCTCCGAAGTCCATCCGTCCTTCGTCGTCCAGAATGTAGAAGCGGCTAATATCCTCCTCGCCCTTGACAACCAGCGCGACGGTGTCTCCGGGCTTCAGCGGGGGCGCCGCACCCACCGGTGCGAGGCCGGCCGCCAGCGTGACGGCCACAACAACAGTGATGATTACAGGGAGCTTGAGACAGGCGAACACTGTACCCTCCGTCCAGGACCCGGCCTACGCCGGGGAGCGCGGGTAGCGCATCCCACGCATCTGTTATGCCATACCCGCCACAAGGATGTTACTTTTTGCGGCGGATGCGGTCGCAGACTGCAGCGCACGGTCTTTCATACGAGAGCCGGCGCCGCAGGGGTTCCGCCGGGCTAGTCGGAACCTGACTCGTCCGGTCGAGCCAGGGAAACTGCCACCAGAGCCAGCGGCAACACCAGAAGCAACATCACGCCCGCCTTGCCCGCAGGGCCGCTCGCCCATAGCCGCCGCGCCGGCATCGGATCCTGGGCAACATCTGCCCGAACCTTGCGGATGTGCGGGAAATAGGCTTTCAGAAAAGAGTGAAGCTGCTCAAAGGCCGTCTCCTCCCCGTAGAGGATGGGGGTGGAGACTCGCACCATATTGGAGACGCCCAGATCTCGGCGCAATCGGCTCAGCACCGCCGTTTTCAGAAACCCTTCCCGGCCGCCCCGTTCCTCCAGCGGTTTGTCTCCAGACATATACCAGTAGACGATCATGGACTCCTGGTGATTCTTCTCCGCGACCATGACGTGCGCGGTGACATCCATCCCGCCGACGTTGATCACCCGGGACGGCAACTGCCGGAGCTTGAACCCCTGAGCCGGATAGCAGACGTGCGGGTCATGAAAGCTGCGGGACCGACGGGCGTAGTTATAGACCAGGCACAGAGTAATGGGCCTGTCGCCTCCCTTCTCATAGTCCCGAAAGAGAATGGCCTGCGGGGCAAGCTGCTCCTCGATAGGCACGTCCGTAATGTCTATGTCGCGCCCGTAGTATCCGGCGTACTCCATCGGGATGACGCTCAGATCCAACTTGTTCTGCAGCTTCGGCTCCGGCTGCACGAACAACCAGCTGGCGGCCAGCACGAAGAAGGCCCCACCCAGAACAACACCATGTTTCCTGATGAAGCTCATCTCACGCCCTCTCCTCTCCCGGCGCCAGCCGGATGCGAAGCAGCCACGCCTCCAGCAGGAACAGCACAAGACCGATGGAGTACATAATCACGCCGGATCCCTTGTGAAACACCCCCATGGCGACCTCTTCCCCGTAGAATTCGCCCAGCAGCGCGATCAGGATAATACGGAAGATGTTCGCCACAACCGCGATGAGCGGAGCCGTCATCAGCAAGATCAGCTTTCGCCACCATACTCCCTTGGCCAGATATGCCACCACGCTGCCCACGAAGATAAGGCTGAACAACGTGTTCAGGCCGCTGCAGGGAGCTTCCACAAAGAGCGTGAAGCTGGGGAGCGCAACCATTGTCCCCACCCGGCTGACCTCGTAGAAAAACGGCTGAAGAATGCCGGTGGCCGCGATCGCAGAGATGAGCTGCAACCGTATGGTGAGCCAGGTGGAGACGAACGGCAGCGGAATCATAAAGAGCAGGAACATCGAAGGCCAGAAGATCAGGCTCTGGACGTGCGGCCCGAAGTACCAGAGGGCAAGACCCCAGACCATCGGCAACAATGAGACGCCGGATAGGAAGTGCACGTCCAGGATCAGCCCGGCCAGATGCATCCCCAGCGCCAGCGCTATCCAGCGCAGACCCCGCTGCGAACCTCTCTTCGGGACCGCCGCAAGAGAAGCTCGCTTCTCCCACAGGAAATACGCGATCACAAGCGGCACCCAGAACCCGTGGGAATAGTTCGAGTCCGGCACCATCCACGCTTCCACCAGCCAGACAAAGGTGGAGTAGTAGAGCGCGGCAAGGACCGCCAGAATAATCCCGTATTCCAAGACCGGAGCCGCGCTGCGCTGTCCGGCCCGGTCCGGGGTGGTAGCTACGCCTGAAGCCAACAGCAACCTCTTTCCGCTCAATACCTCAAATGATACGGAGGGACGATCCCTCTCCCTCTCTCCGCCGCCGGAGCGTCATCCCCATCCTGCCACATTCGCGCCCCCGGTCCGCAAGATCATTGTCTTATCCGGATGGAACGGAACGCGGCATCCCTCCGCGACAACAAGCTTGCCGACCGTCGCCCAGATTTTCGCGCGTGCCAGCGGGTATACCTCCAATCAACAGGAAGAAGTTCCCCCGCCCCTGTGCCTCAACTGGTGGGACGGGAAACCTACAGAGAAAGAACCGTGAAGGAGAAGCTGCTGCCGGAGTTCAAAGACCCGGCCCCTCAGTATGCGCCGGTACCGCGCCCCACAAGCGCCGGGATTGTGGCGGCCATGATCTTCAGATCCAGCCAGAGAGAGCGCTCCGCTACATACCGCATGTCCAGGCGCACCCGCTCCTCGTAGCTGGTGTCACTGCGCCCGCTAACCTGCCACAGACCAGTGACGCCGGGCTTGACGCTGAACAGACGATCCTCGAAAGGCCAGTACTTCTCCACCTCCCGTTCCACGATGGGCCTCGGCCCCACAAGAGAAATGTCTCCCATCAGCACATTGAGGAACTGAGGGAGCTCGTCCAGGCTGGTCTTGCGGAGAAACGCTCCCACGCGCGTGACGCGGGGATCGTGCTTCAGCTTGTAGAGCTCTTCGAACTCTTTTCGCAACGCTTCGTTCCGCTTCAAGACTTCATCTGCGTTCACGCACATGGAGCGGAACTTGATCAGCCGGAATGGACGCCGCCCCAGCCCAAGGCGCTCCTGGCGATAGAAGATGGGACCGGGAGAATCCACATAGATGGCGATGGCGATGATCGTGAAGAGCGGCGTCAGAACCACCAAGGCGCAAAGGGACAGAACGATGTCCAGCGCACGTTTGAAGAAAACATATAGAGCGTCGTTCAGCCAGTGAACAAAGCTGACCCCCGCCGGGGTGACAACGACGAGCCCACCTGACCCCGCGCCCTGGGCGGCCAGGTGTTGCAGGAACCTCCTGCGGGACCGCCAGCGCCCAAAGACGAACCCGAAACCACCCAGTCCTGCCAGACCGACGCCGGATAGCGCAGCAGCGGTTGGTTCAGGGGCGTGAATGGCAGGCTTTGAGAGGAGGGAATCCGCAGGAGGAGAGACGGCCCCGGCGCTGACGGGCGGCGATATCAGGCCCATAGCGCCGAGGACGCAAAGCACCAGAACTATGCGGTTGAACACCGGTTCGACGAGCATTCCGAAAGCAATCCCGAAGGCCGTTGCGCCTGAGTCGCAATGACGGCCACGCTCCTCCCCGGGGCGGGCCGAGCCGCGCCGGATCTTGACACTGCCCGGCTTCTCCGCGGCATCCGGCCGACGCCGGACGCACGACGGCGCACGGCCTGCCCACCTGTCCGCTCTCTCAGTATACCACGCACGGAGCGTACCACTCACTGCGGCAGCGCGAAATCAGGTATTTTTGCCAGCCCCTGGCCTGGAAGGGCCGCTATCCCTCCGGTATGCGGGTGTAAATGCCGGGCACGCTGTCTTCAATGACCTCGGCGTTCACGGCCCGGCGGTAGAAATCCACAGGCCCCGCGCCCCCGATGATGGCATAGGCGTAGCCCATTTCCCACATTCCGTAAAGGCAGGCCAGAAGCAGGGCGTAGCCAATTCCCCTCCCCCGGAAGTCCTCCGCGACTCCTGTGGGCCCGAAATAGCCCCGCCGGGTGCACTCATAGGCGCCGAAACCCACGATGCGGTTCTCTGCAAGGGCGATGAACGCCGTGACCGGCTGACGCGCGAACGCGACTGAAGTCTCATCCGCCCACGCGGCAGAAAAATGGCGTTCGATGAAGCCGGTCACAACCCTCTTCTCATAGGGCTGCGCCCGCCGCAGGACGATCCCTTCCCGCTCCATCCGCTCCATCGCTTCCTGGAGAGGAGGAAGCCTGTACAACCGCACCAGCATATCCGGCATTTTGTCCGGCACCTCCGGAGAATGGTTCCAGCGAAGAGGTTCGACCCCGCCGCCGCGACTTCCTTGCTCAGGAGAGGTTGCAGGCAACCGGCACGCAAAGACAACGACGGCGGAAAGGAATGAGTTGGGCGACTCTCATCCCTCTCCGCCGGACTCGACCGGCCGACCCCAGCTGCCAGACAAGCGCGGCCGGCACCCGTATTATCGGATACTGCAAGCTATTTCCTTTCCGCAACCGGGGAGGCGGCTCGCTCCCAGGTGAACAGATCCCCCTCCTCCACAGCTGGATCCTCTGTCACGATTACGGCGCGAGCGCTTTCGTTCCGGACATCCTCCACCCGCACCCTGCCGACGTCCCGGGACTCACGCCATACTTCCCGCCCCTCGCTATCCCGGACCACAGTCTCACGGTAGATCCTCAGTTCCTTGCCGGGAGCCAGCCCGGCGAACGCGCCGAGATCCAGGATAGCAAAGCGCGTCCCGTCGCGCTCGTAAACCGCGGACACCCGACCCACGGGTGGGAAATACGGGGCCAGAGACGAAACGACTTCAGTCACGGCTTTACGGGTGGCGCGCCCGATGCGGCTTTCGGCCCACTCCGTGGTCTGGAAGTTCCCGATCAGAACCAGGTCACGCAAACGGCCACCCGCGATGCCCACAGAAGCAGAACGGTCCTCAGCCTGCACGCTGCGAGCGAGGAGGATCCGACCCGTAGAGGCATCCACCAGCCGCACGTCCAGAGCCACGCGAGCCGTGGACTGCTTGTATCGGGCCCCTGCCACCGCCTCCGCCACTCCACCCAGAAGCGTGCGGTTCTCCTTCACACCGAATTCCGTGACTCTCCCGCCAAGGAGATAGTCCACCCCAAGCACCCTGCCCGCTCTCGCCGCGTTCTCCGGGTCCAGAATGCCATCCGCCCGGAGCCGGTGCTCATCCATCAAGCGGTCCAGCTGGGCGCGCTCAATGACCTGCACCCCGCCCAGCTTCACCAGTTCGGAGATGATCATATCCGTTAGCCCGCGGCTGAGGGGAGTACCGCGAAACTCCGCCGTGGCCTCGAACGGCACGACGGCGATCCGCTTCATGCCCTGCACCGGCGAACCTCCGGCAACAAGGAGCATCAAAAGGGAGACTGCCCACGCAAACACTCTGATCCCCATGACTGACTTCCCTCCCTGCAAGGATTCAGCGCGGGGTCCGCGAATACTCTTCATCCACCATCCGGCGGAACATGCTCAGATTGACCGCGTCGTAGTCGTCCAGAACCCCGGCCCGCCTGTAGTGTATGACCGCCTCAGCCTCCATTCCCTCCCGCAGGTAGGCATCGGCCAGCAGACAGTGATAGGCGGGATCATCCCTTTTCAGGCGGACGGCCGTGCTCAGCACGTCGATCGCTTCGTGGGTGCGGCCGCAGCGCAGAAGCAGTGCTCCCAGCCGCATTGCGTAGTAGGGGTCGTCGGGGGCATAGATGGTAGCGTGCTGGAAATGAGTGATGGCCTCCTCCAGCCGCCCCACCCGGCTGTAAAACTCTGCCAGGCCGAAATGATAGAAACTGTCCGTGCGGGCCAGTTCCACCGCCTTTTCCGTCTCAGCGATGGCCGCCTGCTTCAGTCCGCACTCCCAGAGCGCCTTGCCCAGCTTGAAGCGGTACAAAGGATTCTTTGCGTCGTATTCGACAGCCCTGCGGTACTCCACCACCGCCGCCTGCCATTTGCCGTAGCTGCGGTAGAGCTCCGCCAGACTGTAATGGGGCTCCGCCTTCCGGGGATTGGCACGGATCGCTTCTTTATACTGCGACAAGGCCTTGGTGGATTCTCCCGCGAGACAGTAAGCGTCCCCAAGGCGTGTCCGACGGTCCGGGTTGGACTGATCCTGCCCCACGGCTTTGCGGTAGTCGCGGATGGCTGCGTCCAGTTCGCCGGCCGCGAGGTGGCAGTCGCCGGCGAACTGGCTTTCGTCGGCCGTGCTCCGCGCCCGCCCCGGACCTGTTCCCGGACAACGCCCCCTTTGCTGCTGCTGTTCCTTGCGCGGCGAACTCATTCTGCTGGAGTCTTTCCGTCCCTGACGTCTCTGCTATCAAGGATTATGGTCACCGGACCATCGTTTGTCAGCCCCACCCGCATATGCGCCTGAAACTCGCCCGTGGACACAGATATTCCTGACTCGCGAAGGCGCAGCACAAACTCGTCAAAAAGGACTCTGGCCTCCTCCGGCGGGGCAGCATCGGAAAAGCCCGGCCTTCGTCCGCGCCGGGCATCCGCCAGAAGGGTAAACTGCGAGACAGCCAGGACTTCCCCGCCGACGTCTCTGACGGAGAGGTTCATCTTGCCCTGCTCGTCCGGAAAGATGCGCAGGCCCGCAACCCGGTCCGCCATCCAGGCCGCGTCACGGCCGCGGTCGCCCCGCGCGACGCCCAGCAGGACCAGTAGGCCCACTCCGATATTGGCCACCCGCCGGTCATCAACATCCACGTGCGCGTCCGCCACGCGCTGGACGACCGCCCTCACTTCGTCCTTCTGGTCCGGGCCGGCTTGCCTCCCAGCCGGTGGATGCGCAGAACGTCGTTCAGCTTCGCCACGTTGGCCATCACCTGGTTAAGCTGGCTCAGACTCTCCACTTCCACCTGCAGATGGAAGGACGCCATCTTGTTGGGAAGAGCCCTGATGTTGGCGGACCGGATGTTGATGCGCGCCTCGCTGAAGATGGCCGAGATATCCGAAAGCAGGCCCATCCGGTCCAGAGTCTCGATGCTGATGTCCGCCACATACGTGCCGCCCGGCTCCCCGCCCCAATCCACCTCCACCAGGCGCTCCGGCTCGGAGGCGCGGTAGCCGGTAACGTTCGGACATGTCTGACGATGCAACACGAGCCCCTTGCCGCGTGTGACAAACCCGATCACCTCGTCCCCTGGCAACGGCAGGCAGCACTTCGCCCGCGCCACCATCATCTGCTCCGCCCCCTCCAACTCCACCCGCCCCTCGCGGATCCGTCGCCGGCTCTCCGGCAGAACAGGGTGCGGTTGCTCTGGAGGAGCAAGCCGATGCAAAACAGCCTGAGCTCCCAGATGGCCGAACCCGATCGCGGCGAGCAGGTCGTCCTCCGTCTGCTTGTTGAAGGCCTGAAGAACTTTCGTCAGGTTCTCGCTCTTCAGGACCGAGCGGTCCAGGCCCTGACGTTCACATTCTTTCTCCAGCATCTCGCGCCCACGCTGCACGCTCTCGGCGAACTGCAGGTTGCGGAAATGAGCCTTGATCTTGCTGCGGGCGTGACCGGTCTTGACGAAGTTCAGCCAGTCCAGACTGGGGGAAGAGTTGCTGCGGGTGACGATGTCCACCACCGCACCGTTCGTCAGCTTGTAAGAAAGGGGCACGATGCGCCCATTCACCTTCGCGGCCACGCAGTGATGGCCCAGGTCGCTGTGGATTCGGTAGGCGAAGTCGACTGGAGTACTCCCGGCGGGAAGATCTATCACGTCGCCCTTCGGGGTGAAGACGAAAACCTGATCCGTAAAGAGGTCGTTGATGACGGAACGCAGGAACTCCGTGGCGTCCTTGCTATCGGCCTGCCAGTCGAACAGCTGCTGCCGCAGCCACGACAGTTTCCGGTCGAAACCGTTGGACCCGGAGGTGCCTTCCTTGTACTGCCAGTGCGCCGCGATGCCGAACTCGGCGGTGCGATGCATCTCCCAGGTCCGGATCTGGATCTCCAGCGGCTCCCCGTGCGGCCCAATGACCTTCGTATGCAGTGACTGATACATGTTCGGCTTGGCGCGGGCGATATAGTCGTCGAACCGCTCGGGAATCGGAATCCACAGGTCGTGCACAATGCCGAGCGCATGGTAGCACTCCGGCACAGTGTTCACGATGATGCGTACCGCGATAAGATCGTAAATCTCTTCGAAGGGCAAATTCTCCTTGAGCATCTTCTGGTAGATGCTCCACAGGTGCTTCGGCCGCCCGTGAATCTCGGCGTCAATGCCCGCGCGCTCCAGCCTGCGGGAGATCATTTCGATGGCCTTCTTGATGTCTGCCTCACGGTCGGCGCGCCGCCGGTCTATGAGCTCAACGAGCTTCTGATACATCTCAGGCTCGCGATACTTGAAGGCCAGGTCCTCCAGCTGCCACTTGATCTTCCAAACCCCGAGCCGGTGGGCCAGAGGCGCGTAGATCTGCATGGTCTCTTCGGCGACTTTCAACTGCCGCTCCCGCTCCAGGCCGTGCAGGGTGCTCATATTGTGGAGCCGGTCCGCCAGCTTGATCATCATCACACGCAGATCGCGCGCCACCGCGAGGAAGATCTTGCGAAGGTTCTCCGCGTTGCGGCGCATCTCCGCGCGGCGCTTACGTGAGGGAGAATCGCCATCCTGAGCACGGGTCTCGAAATCCGCAAGCTTCAGTTTGGTGACGCCATCCACCATGGTCGCCACCTCGTCCCCGAAGCGCTCACGGATTTCGTCCAGGGTGGTCTCGCTGTCCTCTACGACGTCGTGAAGAAGCCCTGCAGCGATGCAGGCCGGGTCCATCTGAACGTCCGCCAGTATGAACGCCGTAGCTAGAGGATGCGTGAAGTAGGGATCTCCGGTGCGGCGCGTCTGCCCCTGGTGCCGCTCACGCGCGAAATAGAAGCTCCGCCGCACAATGTCCAGGTCACCATCCGGATTGTAGAGGCGGATTCGTTCTAGAAGCTCTTCCAGTTTGTCTTCAAACAGACCGGCGGAAGGCTCCGGATGCGCGGCATCCTCTTCCGCCACGGCCTGCAGAGGGGCTGTCATTCTTGCACCGCCGGAAGGTCCCTGAGAACGATTTCAGGACAGCCGGAACCGTTATACTTGTTTACTCTAAGATTGTAACAGATTTTGAACACGCGGTCCCCTGAAAGGCTGGAAACGCCATCTCCCATCCCGAACCCCACCACGCTGACAGGAGCGGGAGATCCGCGCAGATCAGCCCGCAGGTGCCTGCCACCCTCCCCCACACAACGGACATTGTCCAGTCGCACCCCGGAGGACATCAGAACTGGCTCGGGGTTGCCCTCACCGAACGGAGCAAGCTGGGAAACCTCCTGAGCCAGTTGCAGAGACAACTGCTCCACGGGCACCTCGGCCTCCACATCCAGCCGCGGCTGAAGATCGGCGGGACTGAGCCACTGCTGCGCCAGCTCATTGACTGCAACGCGGAACTCGCTTAGGCGTTCCCGGGGCAAAGACAAGCCCGCAGCCATTGCGTGCCCACCTCCGCGGACCAGATCTTCTCCCAGCTCCTCCAGCGCTCTCGCCCAGTGGAAACCGGGGATTCCTCGCGCTGACCCGTGCCAATGTCCGTCCCGGAGCGTGAGCACCACGGCCGGGCGGTAGAAGGTCTCCACCAGCTTTCCGGCTACGATACCGATCACGCCAGGATGCCAGCCCTCTTTCCCGACCACCAGCACAGGGTCTTCGCTTATGCCCGTTTCGAAAATCGCCTGGATGGCTTCGGCCTGTATGCGACGCTGTTCCTGCTGCCTCTGCAAGTTGCGCTCGGTCAGTATGGCTGCCAGCTCCTCCGCACGAACCGAATCCCGGGTGAGCAGCAGTTCCAGCGCCTCATCCGCTTCGGCCAGGCGCCCGGCCGCATTGATCCGTGGCCCCAACCGGAAGCCTATATCCTCGGCGCCCAGGCTTTCGCCCAGACCGGAAAGCTTCAGGAGAGCGCGGATACCCTCCTTCTGGGAAGTTCCCATCGAGCGCAGACCGTGGTAGACATAGGCACGGTTCTCATCCAGAAGCGGGACACAATCGCTGACCGTGCCGAGAGCCACCAGGTCCAGGAAGTGCCGGTGCAGCGCCTCCAGATCCACTCCCCGTCTCAGACACAACGCCTGACAGAGTTTGTAGGCCACCCCCACCCCGGCCAGCCCACGGAACGGATAGGAGCTCCCTGCAACCAGAGGATTCACCACCGCGAGCGCATCCGGCAGTGTATCGGCGGGCTCGTGGTGGTCCGAGACCACCACATCCAGTCCCAGCTGCCGCGCGCGTGTGCAGGCCTCGAAGGCAGTGATACCGCAGTCAGCTGTGAGTATGAGGCTCACGCCCTCGGCAGCAGCCTGCTCCAGGGCGGTCAGGCTGACACCGTAGCCGTCGCGCGCGCGCGAGGGCACAAAGGGCCGCACCCTGGCCCCCAGTCTGCCCAGCACGCGCGTCAGGAGGGCAGCGCTTGTCACTCCATCCACGTCGTAGTCCCCGTGCACGAGGATGCTTTCGCCCGAGTCTATAGCGCGGATCAGGCGATCAACGGCTTTTTCAGCGTCGGGAAGCAGAAATGGATCGGGAACGTAGGCGGTGGACGGATTCAAGAAATCGGTCGCGGCGGAGACGGTCTTTATGCCCCGCCTGGCGAGGAGCAGAGCCGTGACAGGATGCAGACCCAGTCCCCGCGAGAGCCCTTCCCCTGCATCCAGCGGGGGCTCCATCAGCGTCCAGACCCTCTCCATCCGTCCCGGCTTATCGTCCATCCCTGGAAACAGCGCGAATGACTCCTTCTATTACTGATTCCTCTTTCAATGCCAGCGGCCTGCAGTCCTCCCCTATGGAAAACTGCAGGCCGCCAAGATTCGCCCGCTGCGGCTGCCGTATAGCCGCAGGGATATGAGCTAGAACCGGCGCTTGCGCCGTTTCGCCTGCTGGGTGCGAGGCTTGGTCTTTGAAGCCCCTCCGGCCACCGGACGAGCCTCAACGGCTTCCTCGTCCCGGTCGCCGTCGGACGAGGCCCCAACCGTCTCCAGCGCCTCGCGAGACGGCCTCTCCACCAGCGGCTTCATCTCAGCCGGGGTCAACTGCCCCTTAGCCTTACGCGCCTGCCGCTCCCAGAGAACCAGGAGCGGGCTGGCGTTGAAGATGGAGGAGTATGTCCCGATGACGATTCCCACAAGCAGCACCGAAGTGAAGTGGTGCAGAACAGACCCGCCGAACAAAAGCAGGGTGACCAGCACCAGGACCACCGTCAACGACGTGTTGATGGACCGCGCGAAGGTCTGCAGGATGCTGCGGTTGACCATCTGCTCGAAGGTCTCGCCCTTCAGGCGGTTCTTCTGGTTCTCGCGCACCCGGTCGAAAACCACGATTGTATCGTGCACGCTGTAGCCGACCATTGTCAGCACGGCGGTGACGTATGCGCCATCAATCTCCCATCCGAAGAGCTTGCCGAACAGCGCGGAAGCTCCCAGCACCACCAGCACGTCATGCACCAGCGCCGCAAGCGCGCAGGCTCCATATTTGAAGCCCTCCACGAAGCCATGCTGGGCGAACCGGACTGACAGGTAGATACAGATGGCGACACAGGCAAGGACCACGGCAAGGATGGCCTTTTCGGTGATCTCCCTTGAGATGCTGGCCCCAACCTTGCTGGTGCTGACGACCTCGGCTCCCTTGAAGCGCGACGTCACGATCTCCCTCAACCGGTCCAGTTCCGCGGGCTTCAGCTCCTTGGTGCGGATGTAGGCGGTGGTCCGGTTGGTGCCGGCCTCCGGCGAGAGCTGCACCCGCGGTGAGAACTCCGCCAGCGCGCTTCGCACCTGAGGGGCGGTGACACCGGCAGGCAGGGACACCTGGATCATATTGCCGCCCGTGAACTCGATACCCTTCTTCAGGCCTCCTCCCGGCATGAAGAGCAGAACCAGCCCGGTGGCGATGATCACGCCGCTAATGGAGAACCAGATGGCACGCCGGCCGATGATGTCGAAGCCCCTGCCCCCGACGGGCTGCATCCACTGGCGGCCCAGGCCGTAAAGGCGGGCATTCTGGGCGAAGCCGAACGAGGTGACCAGATGCAGCAGGGTGCGGCTGACCGTGATGGCCGTGAACATGCTGACCAGAACACCGATGGCCAGGGTCTTGGCAAAGCCGACCACCGGCCCGCTGGTCAGGGCAATCAGCACCAGACAGGTGATGATGGTGCAGACATTGGAGTCCAGAATCGCTGTCCAGGCCCGGTTAAAGCCAGCGTCAATGGCGGAGTGCAGCGTTTTGCCGGCCCGAAGCTCCTCCTTCATCCTCTCGAAGATGAGAATGTTGGCGTCCACCGCCATACCTACCGACAGGATGAAACCCGCAAGGCCCGGCAGGGTCATGGTGACGCCCATCCACTTGAGGATGGCGAACGTGAACAGGGCATACATCGCCAGCGCGATGGTGGCTATGACGCCAGGCAGCCAGTAATAGCCGATCATGAAGATCACGACCAGCACCAGGCCATAGATGCCCGCCTTCACACTCTGGGAGACATACTGAGCTCCCAGGGACGCCTCCACGATGTTCTGCTCCACGATCTCCAGAGGGACCGGCAGCGCGCCTGCGTTCAGGTCGTTCGCCAGGTTCTGGGCTTCTTCCGGCGTGAAGTTTCCGGAGATCTCGGCCTTTCCGCCCAGGATGGCCTCGTTGATGACCGGAACACTCAGAATCTGGTCATTCAGGACGATGGCCAGATAGTCCCCCACGTGGCGGCGGGTGAACTCGGCGAACTTCTCTTTGCCCTCGGGCTTGAACTCGATGCGCACCACGGAGCGCATGCCGGAGATATCCCCGCGGGCATTGTCCTTCAGATCCGCACCGGTGAGGATGAGCTCGGAGTCCGCAAGGATCTTGCTATGCGGCACCTCCTTGCCTTCCGGGTCGTAGAAAACGATCTTCTCGTTGCCGTTCTCCCGGTCCACCTGCATCCTGATGGGAGCGCCGGGATTGCGGTCGCTCTGGATGTTCTTGAAATAGCGGAACTCCAGCTTGGTGGGGCGGCTCAGCCGCGTTGCCAGCTCTTCCTTGTTTTTGACATCCGGGATCTCGACGATGACCTGCCGTGGAGGCTTGGGCTGGACCACCGGCTCGACCACACCGGATGCGTTCACGCGCCGCTCCAGGATACGGGCGACGGTCTGCAGAGTCTGGTTGTTGAACTCCTGCCCCGGTCCGGGTCTTGCTTCATAGACCACCCGCATCCCGCCCGCCAGGTCCAGACCGCGGCGCATCTCCTTCGTGGCCACGATCCAGGCGGATACGGCGCAAAGCACAAGGATGAAGAAGAATAACTGACGGTAACGCGACAATTCGCATCCTCCTCTGGACGCTCTGTCTGTGCGTGTAGGCTCTTCTAAGAGGCAGACAGACAGCTACGTATTATACCGATTGGCTTTTTGGCGTGTCAACTTCAGAGGGCTTTGGGCGGCGCCTGACAGGCAGGCCGGGGGCGTGCC
This sequence comes from Armatimonadota bacterium, assembly GCA_025998755.1. NCBI lineage: Bacteria > Bacillati > Armatimonadota > Armatimonadota bacterium. The sequence goes on along the minus strand of AP024674.1, from coordinate 688,857 downwards.
ATAATCCTCCGGGAGATGCCCTCCACCGGTCCGGGAGGGCAGCTCTTCCCGATCTGTGAAGGAGGCTTGCAAAGTGACCGACTCGTACTCCGCCCGGGGCACATTGACCGCCGGCGGCCGGAAATACGTCATTCATAGACTCACGGCCCTGCAGGATGCCGGTTATTCTCTGGAGCGGCTGCCCTACAGTCTGCGCATTCTGCTGGAGAACCTGCTGCGAACCGAGGACGGGATCTCCGTAACGGCGGAGGACATTGCCGCCCTCGCAGGCTGGGATCCGCAGGCGATCCCCGAGCGCGAGATCGCATTTACACCGGCCAGGGTGTTGCTGCAGGACTTCACGGGAGTGCCCTGCGTGGTGGATCTGGCCGCAATGCGGGACGCAATGGCTGAGCTGGGGGGAGATCCGTCCCGAATCAACCCGCTTCAGCCCGTGGAGCTGGTCATAGACCACTCGGTGCAGGTGGACGCATTCGGTCGCCCCGATGCCCTGCTCATCAATGTGGAGCGCGAGTTCCAGCGAAACCGGGAGCGCTACTCCTTCCTGAAATGGGGGCAAAGTGCCTTCCGCAACTTCCGCGCTGTACCTCCCAGCACCGGCATTGTCCATCAGGTGAATCTGGAGTATCTGGCGCGGGTGGTATTCACGGCGGAGGCTGACGACGGCTCGCTGTCGGCCTACCCCGACACGCTGGTGGGCACGGATTCTCACACCACGATGATCAACGGTCTCGGAGTGCTGGGATGGGGCGTGGGCGGCATCGAAGCCGAGGCGGCCATGCTGGGCCAGCCCGTCAGTATGCTGATCCCCTCCGTGGTGGGCTTCCGTCTCACGGGCGCTTTGACGGAAGGTGCGACGGCGACAGATCTGGTGCTAACGGTCACACAGATCCTCCGGCAGAAGGGGGTGGTCGGGAAATTTGTGGAGTTCTTCGGCCCGGGACTGGCCACGCTGCCCCTTGCAGACCGGGCGACGATCTCCAACATGTGCCCGGAATACGGCGCCACCTGTGCCATCTTCCCCGTGGATGCCGAGACCTTGCGCTATCTGCGCCACTCGGGTCGGTCCGAGGAACACATCCAGCTGGTGGAGGCATACTTCAAGGAGCAGGGACTTTTCCACAGCCCGGAAGCACCGGAGGCCGTCTACAGCGACGTCCTGGAGCTGGACCTGTCCTCGGTGGAGCCCAGTGTGGCTGGGCCCAGGCGCCCGCAAGACCGCGTGCCGCTCTCAAAAACTGCGGATTCCTTCCGAGAGGCGCTGCCCTCGCTTCTGGGGCCTTCAGCCTCCGGCGCAGGCGCCGCTTCGGCCGTCCGCGCCCGGCTGGATGGGCAGGAGTTCGAGTTAACACACGGAAGCGTGGTCATCGCTGCGATTACCAGCTGCACGAATACTTCCAACCCGTCCGTGATGATCGCGGCGGGGCTCCTTGCCAGGAATGCCGTTGAACGCGGGCTTCGCTCGAAGCCCTGGGTCAAGACGTCGCTAGCACCGGGCTCCAGGGTGGTGACGCGCTATCTGGAAGCGGCCGGCCTTTCGCGCTATCTGGACGAGATCGGCTTCAACACGGTGGGGTATGGCTGCACCACCTGCATCGGCAACTCTGGCCCACTTCCGGAAGCGATTTCCCGGGCCATCGCGGAAGGCGGACTGGTGACCGCATCCGTCCTGTCCGGCAACCGGAATTTCGAGGGCCGCATCAATCCGGAAGTGCGGGCCAACTACCTGATGAGCCCTCCGCTGGTGGTGGCTTTCGCCCTGGCCGGGCGTATAGACATAGATCTGGCAGCCGAACCGCTCGGCACGGACAGGGAGGGCCAGCCGGTCTATTTGCGGGACATCTGGCCATCGCAGGAGGAGATCAACCGGGTCATCCAGCAGTGCGTGACGCGCGAGCTGTTCGAAGAGACCTACTCCGCAGTCTTCAAGGGAGACGAGAACTGGAACTCCATCGAAGTGCCTGCCGGAGACCGCTTCGCCTGGGACGAGTCGTCCACCTATATCCGCCGCCCGCCCTATTTCGACGGCATGCGGCCGGACGAACCGCAAAGCGTGGAGGACATCCGGGGGGCGCGGGTTCTGGCGTTCCTGGGAGACAGCATCACGACGGACCATATCAGTCCGGCCGGCAGCATCAAACCGGACTCGCCCGCTGGAAAATACCTGCTGGAGCGAGGCGTTCCCCAGGCCGAGTTCAATTCCTATGGCTCGCGGCGGGGTAACCACGAAGTGATGGTGCGTGGCACATTCGCAAACGTGCGCATCCGCAACAGACTGGCACCCGGCACGGAGGGTGGTTTCACCACTCATATCCCTTCAGGCGAGGTTATGACCATCTTTGATGCGGCGGTCCGGTATTCGGAAGCGGGGATTCCGCTGATCGTGCTTGCCGGGAAGGAGTATGGGTCCGGGTCCAGCCGCGACTGGGCTGCCAAAGGACCGTTCCTGCAGGGAGTGAAGGCGGTCATCGCGGAAAGCTTTGAGCGCATCCATCGTTCCAACCTGGTGGGGATGGGAATCGTTCCGCTGCAGTTTGCACCGGGCACAAACGCCGACACGCTGGGTCTGACTGGAACTGAAGTGTTCGACATCCAGGGTATCGCGGAGGCGATCGCCACCGGCTTCGCCTCAGGCCGGACGGCACGGGTCACCGCTCGCGCCGAAGACGGCCGGACAATAGAGTTCCAGGTCACCATAAGGATTGACACTCCGCGCGAGGCAGATTACTACCGCAACGGCGGCATTCTGCAATATGTCCTGCGGCAGCTCATCAAGGCATAGCCGAACGCCCTTTTCAACAGACAGAAGTGAGGGCGGGCCGGGAGATCCGGCCCGCCCTCCGTCTTCTTATGCGCAGCCCAAGTCTGAAGGAAGAACGCCTCGCTCGCTCTAGAATGGCGGTGGAGGCGGCGGACCTCCTCCTCCCGGGACCGTAGAGGGAACCGTGGCCGTGTTGGAGTTCGCGCTTTCCAGTGAACTGGAGTTCACCGCGCGGACATAATACTGGATCTGATCGAAGACCACGGAGGAGTCGATGTTGGTGTCTGTGAAGCTCGTCCCGGTCACCGTGGCAACGCGGGAGAAGCTCGTCTGGTTGGACAGCTTCCGGTAAACGTTGTAAGCCACCACATTGGTGCTGCTGCTCGCCGTCCAGGTAACATTCACGTGCGTCACCTGCACAGGATGGCGGGCCGCCTGCACGTTCGTCGGCGGATTCGGGGGAGTGGGCGTTCCGCCGCCTCCGCCGCCTCCGCCCCCGCCACCTCCGCCGGGGTCAGTGGTTCCACCACCGCCGCCACCGCATCCCGCAGCGGCAGCGACTACCAGGAGCGTCAGAGCAACACCGAAAAACCTGCGCCAGTATGACAAACGGATAACCTCCTGCGTCCCCGTCCCCCGGCAGGCGCCGGCGCATCGCACACCGCAGCCCGCCTCTTGCATCTTCACGTTTGCAAAGCTTCTTCCGCTACTCCGAATATTTAGAGCGGCTTTTCCGGCCGGATGTTCCAGCCTTCCGCCATCTGTTCCGGCGGCCCTACTAGGCCGATAGCCAGCGGGCGAGCGAACGCAGCGCATCTCCAGGCCACACGCTGACAGGGAGCACCGGGCGGCCGGTCTCCCACGAGATCTGTTCCACAGTCATATCGTCCAGGAACACATCCGAATCGTCGCGCAGCGTGACGTCGGGGATTATTGCCACATCCGCCCTTCCCGCCGCGAGAATGGCATCTTTCACATCCCGCCCTGTGAGCAACCCTGCCACCGTGACAGTATGCCCGAACCAGTTGTTCCTGACAGGCAACACCTCGGCGCGGATGTCCAGCGCCTCCTCCGCCAGCGCAGCGAACCGCTCCACCAGCGGTGCCGCCAGCGCGCCGGTCACCATCTGAATACTGGCGCCGCGTCCGCACCGCTGCCGGAAACCCCGCAGCGCACGGAGTTCGTCAAGAAACAGCCGGCTGCCCCCCACCCCGTTCGAGAGCTGCGGGAACCCTTGATAGGTGTGCGCTTTGGGCAGCGGACGACCCGCCAGCAGGTAGAACTCGTCCGACGGATGCACGAAACGAACGCCCAGTTCCCGCTCGAAGATGCGCTGATGGGTTCGCACCTGGCGGAGCACCCTTCGGGCGCCGGAAGCATCGTAAGGTTCGCTCTCGTTGCGCTCCAGCCGATAGTCTGTGACGCCCATCGGCACGACGGCCAGGGTTTCGACCGCAGGATACAAAGTTGCCAGATCCTGAATGGTACGGTCCAGCACGTCCCCGTCGTTCAATCCTGCGCACAGCACCACCTGCGTATGGAGGCGGATGCCTCCCTCGATGAGCCGGCGGAGATCGTCCATCACGGGGGAACAGCGCTTGTTGCGCAGCAGTCTGCGACGGACGGCGTCATCCGTGGCGTGCACCGAAACGTATAGCGGCGAAAGCCTCTGCCGGAAAATGCGCTCCCAGTCCCGCTCTGTCAGGTTGGTCAGGGTAACAAAGTTTCCGTGCAAGAACGAGAGGCGGTAGTCGTCATCTCGGATCTGCAGCGTCGAGCGCATACCCTTCGGCTGCTGATCGACGAAGCAGAAGTCGCACCGGTTCGAGCAGAGGCGAATCCCATCGAAAAGATCGTCCTCGAACTCGACTCCAATGGGATCGTCAATCCCCTTATCGAGCTCGACGGTCAGCGGGGTGCCATTGCGAAGGAGGGTCAAGACGCACTCATCCTCCGCAGCGTGAAAGCGGACGTCAATCACATCCTCCACGGGATGCCCATTCACTTCGATCAGAAGATCACCCGGGCGGACGCCTGCCCGCTCCGCCGCGCCCCCGGGGAGCACGCGCCGAATGACGCCCGCCACCTGGTGGCGGCGCCCGCTATCGCGTGGCATTCTCAGCAGCAGATCATTCTCACTGAACAGAGGCACGGTCTGAGGACTTTCCGCTATTGAAGTGAGCGCGCCACGGACACGGAGCGCTGCTCCGCAGTGCCCTCGTCCAGCTGGCGCAGCAACCCGTATTCCACACTGTCCACCAGAGCCTGCCAGCTGGCCTCGATCAGGTTGGTCGAGACCCCCACAGTGCTCCACATCCGGCCTTCCGTGTCCTGAGAGTCTATGACCGTCCGCACCTTGGCCGCCGTGCCAGCCCCACTGTTGATGACGCGCACCTTGAAGTCGGTCAGTTTGATCTCATCCAGGTCCGGGTAGAAGACCAGCAGCGCTTTGCGCAAGGCGGTGTCCAGCGCGTGCACCGGTCCATCCCCCTCGCCCACCGTATGGCGCACCTCGTCCCCTACCCGGATCTTCAGGGTGGCTTCGGTGATCGGCTCCTCATCTGGATGGCGCTTCTCAATGATCACCCGGAAGCTCAACAGGTCGAACAGCTTGCGGTAACCACCGGTATGCTTCTTCAGAAGCAGCTCAAACGAACCTTCCGCGCTTTCGAATGAGTACCCCTCGTTCTCCAGCCGCACTATGTCATGCAGCACCGCGCGCGCCTCCGGGGAACCTTTGGTCAGATCCAGACCGTGCTTCTGAGCCTTGGCCACCACATTGGAGGCTCCGGACAGTTCGCTGATCAGCACCCGCCGCTCGTTGCCAACCAACTCCGGCCGGATGTGCTCGTATGTGCGCTCGTGCTTGAGGATGGCATCCACGTGAATGCCTCCCTTATGCGCGAAGGCAGACTTGCCCACATACGGCTGGCGGTCATCCGGGACGACGTTGGCGATCTCGTCAACGAAGCGAGAAACATTGGTCAGGTGCTGCAGACTTCCGTCCGGCAGGCACTGGATCCCCATTTTGAGCTCCAGTGTCGGTATGACCGAGCACAGGTTCGCATTGCCGCAGCGCTCACCATACCCGTTGATGGTCCCGTGCACCTGAGACGCCCCGGCCTCCACCGCGGCGATTGAGTTAGCCACTCCACATCCGGAGTCGTTATGGGCGTGGATTCCCACAGGATGCTGCAGCCGCTCCAGCACCACCCCCACGATCCTGGCGACCTCCGTGGGAAGAGATCCGCCATTCGTGTCGCACAGCACCAGGATCTGCGCTCCTCCCCGTTTTGCCGCTTCCAGGGTCTGAAGCGCATACTCCGGGTTCGCCTTGTAGCCGTCGAAGAAGTGCTCCGCGTCGTAGATGACCTGCTGCCCAGCCCTCACCAGATAGGCGACGGACTCCTCGATCATCCGCAGGTTCTCTTCCAGGGGCACGCGCAGGGCTTCCGTGACGTGCAGATCCCAGCTCTTTCCGAAGATGGCCACAGCCGGGGCCCCGCTCTCGACAAGCGCCCGGAGGTTGGCGTCCTCCTCGCAGGAGATCCCCCCTCGGCGGGTGCTGCCGAAGGCCGTGATCAGGGCATTGTGCCACTGCATCTCGCGCGCCCGGCGGAAGAACTCCCGGTCTTTATCGTTGGAGACCGGCCAACCACCCTCGATATAAGCCACCCCCAGCGTGTCGAGCTTTTGCGCGATCCGCAGTTTATCTTCCACCGAGAAAGAGATCCCCTCCGCCTGGGACCCATCCCTCAGTGTGGTATCGAATATCTCCACATAACGCGTTTCAGAGTCTGATCTATTCATATCCTGATCCCGGCCTCCGGCCGCCTACCGGCCCTTCAGGGTGTCGCGAGCTGGCCGCCTTTCCGCTTGCTCTGATGGTATACCAGCTTGTTGATAGCCTGGATATAGGCGCGCGCGCTCGACTGAACGATGTCCAGGCTCGCAGCCCGTCCGGTGTAGATATTGGTCCCGTCCGAGACCTTCACCATGACGTCCGCGATGGCGTCCGTGCCACCCGTTACAGCCCGAACTACATAGTCCGCCAGATTGTGCTGCTCGTCGATCATTGCGTCTATGGTCTTGTAGACGGCATCCACACATCCGACCCCGATCCCGGCGTGCTGGCGCACCTCCTCGCCCCTCCGCAGGCGGATGGTGGCTGTCGGGATGCCGTCCAGGCTGCTCATCACGTTGAGATACTCCACCCGGTATGTCTCCGGGATGGTGTGGATCTCGTCCGAGACGATGGCCTCCAGATCCTCATCGAAGATCTCTTTCTTCTTGTCCGCCAGCTCCTTGAAGCGGGCAAAGGAGCGGTCCAGCTCCTCCTTTGAGAGCTCGTAACCCATCTGCTTCAGACGCTGTGCGAATGCGTGCCGCCCCGAATGCTTGCCCAGCACCAGCTTCGACTCGCGCATCCCCACAGACTCCGGGGACATGATCTCGTAGGTCTCACGGTTCATCAGGATGCCGTGCTGGTGGATGCCCGCCTCGTGCGCGAAAGCGTTGGCGCCCACCACCGCCTTGTTCGGCTGCACCACGATGCCCGTCAGTTCGGAAATCAACCGACTGGTGCGCAGGATCTCGCGCGTATTGATGCCCGTCGTGAGCCCGAACACATCCTTCCGGGTCTCCAACGCCATCACGATCTCCTCCAGCGCGGCGTTTCCTGCGCGCTCGCCGATACCGTTGATAGTACACTCCACCTGCCGGGCGCCGTTCTGCAGCGCGGACAAGGAGTTCGCCACAGCCAGACCCAGATCGTTGTGGCAGTGAACGCTGATGACCGCGCGATCAATGTTCGGAACCCGCTCCTTCAAAGTGCGGATCATGGCTCCGAATTCCGCCGGAGTGGAGTATCCGACGGTATCGGGGATATTTACCGTGCCCGCACCCGCGTCAATAACCGCCTCCACCACCCTGCACAGGAAGTCTATGTCTGATCGGGCGGCGTCCTCCGGGGAGAACTCAACGTCGTCGCAGTAGTTTCGCGCGCGCCGGACAGCCTCCACAGCGCGCTCCAGCACCTGCTCCCGCGTCATGCGCAGTTTGTGCTGCAAATGAACATCAGAAGTGGCGATGAACGTGTGAATGCGGGGACGTTCCGCCTCTTTCAGCGCCTCGGCCGCCCGGTCTATGTCAGCGTCCACTGCTCTTGCCAGACCCGCGATGGCCGGTCCGCCGCGAATCTCGCGGGCAACCTGCCGCACCGCTTCGAAATCCCCTTCGCTGGCGATGGGAAACCCCGCCTCAATGACATCCACGTTCAGTCGGGCGAGCTGGCGCGCAGCCTCCAGCTTCTCCTCGATGTTCATGCTTGCGCCTGGGGACTGCTCGCCGTCCCTCAACGTGGTATCGAAAATGATGACCCGATTGCCGTTGTCCTGCATTGTTAGTCCTCGCGTCTCCAGAATTCCGGTCTTCAATCATCCTCAGGAAGTCCTGATAGGCCCCGGCTGCCCGCCGCCGTACACGTGGACTCCCTTTGCGGCCATTTCAGGTGGAAGATAAAAGAGCAGACCCCGCCGGGACCGCCGGCCTGCTCAGTCCGTGGCCATTCGGCCAGCCCGCGACCCCAGCGTGACGAAGGGACCGCAGGCTAGATAAGCGCGAGGATGAGGATAATGATGCCAGCCAGAATGCGTGCGGAAGTTGAGTCCGGCCCGAAGCCGCACTCCATTGAAAGCGTGTGAACAGTCACATTCCTCTGGCGCATCATCGCAGTTACTGTTCTTGTACCACATGTTAGCCGGATGTGCAACAGCATCCGTCACGGTCTGCAGCGCAGGGACAGCAATATCAGAAAGGGGCCGGAGCATCAGAGCCCCGGCCCCACATGCAGAAATGCGCCTGAGAGAGGCGCTACTTCTTCTTGCCCTGCTTCTTATCCTTGCCGGCGGCCTTCCCACCCTGCAGCCATGGCATCATGGCGCGCAGCCTGGCTCCCACCTCCTCGATGGGATGGCGAGCCGAATGACGCCGCGCGGCGTTCAGCACCGGACGGCCGGCCTGGTTCTCAAGGATCCACTCGCGCGCGAACTCACCGCTGCGAATCTCGGCCAGGATCTCCCGCATCTCCTCACGGGTCTCCTCCGTGATGATGCGCGGGCCGCGGGTATAGTCACCATACTCGGCCGTGTTGCTGATGGAGTCCCGCATCCTGCTGATCCCGCCTTCGTACATCAGATCCACGATGAGCTTCAGCTCGTGCAGGCACTCGAAATAGGCGATCTCAGGCTGATAGCCGGCCTCAACCAGCGTCTCGAACCCTGCCATCACCAGTTCGGTGCAGCCGCCGCAAAGGACCGCCTGCTCCCCGAACAGGTCCGTCTCGGTCTCCTCCTCGAACGTTGTCTCCAGGATGCCGACGCGCGCTGCTCCGATGCCGTTGGCGTAGGCGAGAGCCTTCTCCTTCGCCTTTCCGCTGGCATCCTGATGCACGGCGATGAGCGCGGGCACTCCTGCTCCCTCCACGTAGGTGCGCCGGACCAGATGCCCCGGTCCCTTTGGTGCCACCATAAAGACGTCCACGTCCTTCGGCGGGACGATCTGCCCGAAGTGGATGTTGAACCCGTGCGAGAACAGCAGGCTCTTGCCCGCTTTCAGGTTCGGGGCGATCTCCGACCGGTAGACCGCGGGCTGCACCTCATCCGGCACCAGCATCTGGATGACATCGGCCTGCTTGGCCGCCTCTGCGGCTGACACGGGCTTGAAGCCGTGCTCGACGGCCAGAGCGTAATTCGGCGTCCCCTCCAGGTCGCTCACAATGACGTCCAGCCCGCTGTCTTTCAGGTTCTGCGCCTGCGCATGACCCTGGGAGCCGTAGCCGATAATGGCGATCTTGCTGCCTTTCAGAACATCAAGCTTCGCATCGGATTCGTAATAGACTTTTGCCGGCAATGTGTCGTTCCTCCTGACTGTATGTTGCCCTCGCCCTTCAGAAGAGCGGCGGACCACCGGGTCCGCCGCCTGAATGCCTGCGCCTCGCCGTCAGGTCTGGGCCGCAGTCCTCGCTCCCCTGACCAGCGCGATGCGTCCCGTGCGGACCATCTCCCGAATGCCGTAGGGCTCCAGCATCTTCTCGAACGCGTTGATCTTCTCCACCCCGCCCGTCACCTCGATGGTGAACGTCTTGTCGCTGATGTCAATGATCTTCGCGCGGAAGATGTCCACAAGCTGCATCACCTCGCCGCGGACGGACGTATCCGCATTCACCTTTATGAGCGCCAGCTCGCGCTCCACCATGGGCATGTCCGTATAGTCCGCCACGTGGATCACATCAATCAGCTTGGCAAGCTGTTTGTTGATCTGATCCAGCGCCTGAGCGTCTCCGCTGGCCACCACGGTCATACGCGAGACCGTGGGATCCTCGGTGATGCTCACGGCTAGCGACTCGATATTATATCCGCGTCTGGCAAACAGTCCGGCCACGCGGGTCAAGACGCCCGGCTTGTTCTCCACAAGCACGGTAATGGTGTGCTGCATGCCCACATTCTGCTGCGGACTGGATTTCGTCACTGGCATATCTGAGAGGCTCCTTTCAGCGCGGCTTCTCGACCATCATCTGCTCGATTGTCTGACCGGACGGGATCATCGGAAGCACGTTCTCATCCTTGACCACGTGGAAGTCGACCACAACGGGCCGATCGTTGATCTCGTTTGCCTTCTCTATGGCCGGACGGATCTCCTCAGGCTTCGTCACGCGAATCCCCACCGCACCGTATGCCTCCGCCAGCCTCACGAAGTCCGGCTGGTAGCTCAGATCAATGGCGCTCAGCCTCTCATCCCAGAACAACGACTGCCACTGCCTAACCATGCCAAGGCAGAAGTTGTTCAAAATGGCCACCTTCACCGGGATCCGGTGTTGGACCGCGGGCATCAACTCTTCGCTGGTCATGATGAAGCTGCCGTCACCATCCACACACCAGACGGGCCTGTCCGGAACTCCCACCGCACAGCCGATAGCAGCCGGTAGGCCGTAGCCCATGGTCCCCAGTCCGCCGCTGGTGATAAAGGTCCTCGGATACTTGCAGCGGTAGAACTGAGCTGCCCACATCTGGTGCTGCCCCACGCCGGTGGTCACGATGGCCTCACCCTTCGTCACGTTCCAGAGCTCCTCGCAGACAGCCTGAGGGTAGACCCGATCCTCACCCTTCGGATACCAGAGCGGGAACTCCTGCTTCCAGCGCTCTATCTGCTCATTCCACTCCGTCGGACCGCGCTCCGCCACCAGCGGCAGCAGGGCCTGCAGAACCTCCCGGCAGTCGCCGTTCAGAGCCACGTCCGGGATGTAGATCTTGCCGATCTCCGCCGGGTCAATGTCGATGTGGATGATCTTCGCCCCGGGCGCCCACGCATCCACCTTTCCAGTGACGCGGTCATCAAAACGCGCCCCAACAGCGATCAGCAGGTCGCAGTCTCGGATGGCGAAGTTCGCATAGGCCGTCCCGTGCATCCCGAGCATACCAAGGGAGAGAGGATCGGTCTCGTCCATCGTCCCCTTGGCGAGCAGTGTGGTGGTGGTGGGGAATTGAGTTTTGCGGGCCAGCTCGCGCACTTCCCGCCAGGCACCCGAGATGATGGCTCCCTGTCCCACGTAGATGACACCCCGCTTCGCCTCGGCGATCAGCTGCGCAGCCTCGTCCAGATTGTCCAGCCGCAGAGGCACCTCCGGGTTGTAGGAGCGCATCTTCACCTCGGTGACAGGGTGATACTCGATCTGTGCCAGGGCCACGTCCATGGGGATGTCCACCAGAACCGGCCCGGGGCGCCCGGTCCGTGCGATGTAGAACGCCTCGGCGATAATGCGCGGGATGCTGTTCGGGTCGCTAACCAAGTAGTTGTGCTTGGTGATGGGCATTGTGATGCCCGTGATGTCCGCCTCCTGGAAGGCATCCTTGCCCAGAACGGTCGTTCGGACCTGTCCGGTCACCGCCACCACGGGAACCGAATCCATGTGGGCCGTACACAGCCCCGTGACCAGATTCGTGGCTCCAGGTCCCGACGTGGCGAAACACACGCCAACCTTCCCGGTGGCGCGGGCGAACCCATCGGCCATATGGCTCCCGCCCTGTTCGTGGCCCACCAAGATGTGACTGATGCCTCCGTCGTCGTACAACACATCGTATGCCGGAAGCATCACTCCGCCCGGCAGCCCGAAAACCACCTCGCCGCCGTGCAGCTTGATGGACTCCATCAGGGCTCGTGCCCCGCTGACTTTCTGGCCTGCCTGAACCCGCGAAGGAGATCCCTTGCGGGAACCGGCCTGATACTTCTCTATCTGGGACTTCTTCGATCTTTCCAATGTCTTCTCCGGACCCTTTCTGACTGATTTACAGCATAACTGGAAAATGCCATGCGGCGCACAACCGCATGCAAAAAACCCCTCGTCCTGCCTGAGGACGAGAGGTCTGACTTTCTTACTGCGCACCCTTCGCGCCTTGCTGCGGCTTCAGGGAAAGGGATTGCTGTCGGACTTTTGCAACTCTCGTAAGGCAGGACATCGACTCGCCGCTCCGGCGCAGGACGATGCCTGCCAGCCGGGCGGCTAGCCTACGCCGCGGCCCTCCCGGGCCGCGCGTACTACAGTGACGCCGATTCCTGCCCGTCTAAAGCATTGCATTGAGAGTCGCTTGATTCTCCTGAAAATCCGGCGCTTGAACGCGCACTCAATGTTTCTTACCCACCATCCGCTCTTATTCTAACATCCGGAACGTTACTGCGTCAAGCAAGCCCGGTCCTTTTCCGCGGAAGGGCCGTTCGGGCGCGGGATCATCACATTGAGGCCATCGCCCTCCGGATGCGCTGACCGGCCTCTTCAGCCATGGGCCGGAGCTCCTCGGACCCCACCGCCTGCAGGGCCTTTTCCGGATTAAGCGCGGAGACCACTACCTCGTCTCCATCCTCGTACACGCACACATTACAGGGCAACAGAAGACCGACCTCTGGCACCGCCGAGAGGGCACGATGCGCTATTCCCGGATTGCAGGTTCCGAGAATGACATACCGGTGGAAATCGGCTCCGATCTTCTGTTTCAACGTGTCCTGCACGTCAATTTCGGTCAGAACGCCGAACCCTTGGCTTGCAAACGCCTCGCGCACTCTGTGGATGGCATCCTCAAACGATCCCCTTAGGCGTGCTTTCAGAGACAATCCTTCTTCCACAAGATCTGCCATAGTTGTATCAAACCTCCATCAGAATATCCGCGCTACCATCGTCCGGATGCAGCCGCCACATGCTCTGACACCACGTCCGCCGGGCAAAACCGCACAAAGGTCCTACCGCCGACCAGCAACACGATGACATCATCCATCCAACCCAGCACCGGAAGCCAGTCCACATCCAGAGGAAACAGGAAGTAAGCGGCCACCAGCAGCGGTATCAGCTTGGCAATAGCCGGAACCCGGCGATCGGCCATCAAACCCAAAAAGACCCGCAGAAACCGAGGCGCATAAAGCAGCGCCCGCCCCAACGTGAGCGGACTTGCCAGACGAAGCAGGCTACCCCGCATCGCCATTCACCTCCTCAGCAGTTCCTGCCACCAACTTAACTGCCTCCAGATGCCCCACGCTGCCAAAGCAGAGCAGCCTTGCGCCATCTCGCCGGAACTCCAGCGATGTCACCGAAGCGTTCGGCACTCTCAACCTCCCCCAGGGAGACAATGGCAATCCCAACGCCAGCATTACCGATACCCGCACCACCCCGCCGTGCGTGAACACCAGAACGCGTTCGCCGGCCAGCCGCTCGTGCCACTCATCCAGCAGCCCCGCAACCCGGTCCCGAAGGTCCGTCACAGACTCCCCACCTTCCGGGCGGACTGAGAGGGGATCTGCCCGGTAACGGCTCCATTCCTCCGGGAAGCGCCGCTGCACCTCCTCAGGAGAGAGCCCCTGCCATCGGCCGAAACAGTGTTCGCGCAGGCGAGGTTCCAAAATGATCTCCGCATCGTTTCCGAGAGCCAGCCGCCCCGTTTCCAGCGCGCGGGAAAGGTCGCTGGAAAATACGCAATCATATTCGTCCGGCTGGAACCTGGCGGACAACGCCCTCGCCTGAGCGCGACCTTCCTCCGAAAGAGGCGAGTCCAGATGTCCCTGGATGAGCCGGACGGCATTCCACTGACTTTCTCCATGACGCACCAGTGTGAGAGATCTGATCATCGGGCAGTCCCTGGTTCCCTCGGCCCGTTGTCGAAAAGGCGAAGCTCGGCCTGCCCGGCCGGTCCCAGCTCAGTCCCATCTGCCCGGACGCACAGCGACCCGAAAATCACCTGCCTGATGCTGGAAGGGCTGTGCAGCGGCGCGCGAACCGATGCCTTCAGAGTCGAAAGGTCCACCTGTTCGAGAATACCTATCGCCAGATGCTCTCCCGTCCCATCTACCAAGCCCACCAGCCGGTTTTGAAGCCAGCCCGCCGGGATGGCCACCACGTCCAGCCCGTTCAAGCCCTCCTCAATGCGGGCCCGGGCCGCGCCATCCAAAGGCATCTTTGTAATAATCACGATCCTCCCCCCACCTTGCTCCGCATACAATACCTCCGCGGAAGAGCGGCGCTCGATGAAGCGGCGCAGGTTCGGCCTCAGGGGCCCCCCCCCGAAGGGACTGGAGCCAGCCAGCGCGCATGAGCGCAGGTCCAAAGCCAGAACGTTGGACTTTCCAAAGTATTCCGCAAACTTCAGGCGGCGCCGAGTGGCGCGCTCCTCGGGGCTGCGCCGGCGGGCCATCGGTGCAGGCTCCAGGGTCACCAGCCGAGGAGCATCCATTCCCCGCGCGCCCGCCAGCAGGGGGGCCAGCTCGTCGCGGGCCTGAATGGCAACAACGACTGTAGGACGCAGGGCGGAAATGACGCCTTCCACCATCACCCTGGCGGCCGGTCCCTGCACGAAGCCGGGGAGATCCACCACGGTCAAATCGCATCCTTCCGAGCGGAGGCGATCGGCCATACGCCGCACTCCGACGACGAGCGGCGTGAGATGTCCGGGCGGAGACGTGCTTCCCACGAAAAAGAGGCTCAGCGGATCCAACTGAGACAGGGAAGATGGTGTCCCCTCAACCACGCCGCACCCCACCGTGGTGGGAGGCCCGATCTCCGATTGACCGGTGTCCGCATCCACCACGCCGCACCGCAATCCCCTCAGGACCGCCGCCAGGCTTAGCGCCAGACAGAAAGACGTCTTGCCGACGTCCACGGCCCCGAGGACAAGGATTGTCCCGCCTTGCTGCCGGAGCTCCTCGATCGTCCTGCGCCACCCCTCCGGAAGAGAACCGGTCATCCAGTCGCCTCGCCCCGGGGTTGCCGCAGGCAGGACCACAGGCGCACAATAGCGCCGGTCTCAAGCGGAAGGAGGACACGTCCCGTGTTGAGGACTCTCATCGTAGCGGCCATCCTAGCAGCGGCTCTTGCCGCCGGCTGGTTCGCCACTCGCCCCCGCGGCACAGACGAAGAGCAGATCCGGGAGTTGCTGGAGCGGGCGCGTACGGCCGCCAGCACCAAAAATCTGGGGCTGGCTCTCTCCATTCTGTCCGAAGACTATCGGGGAGAGGGCGGCACCAAGAAGGAGATCCGGCTTCTGCTACTACAGGCATTCCGCGACATCCACGAGATCCGCACAGATCTGGAAGTAGCCTCCATCCGCGTCACCGGAGACTCCGCCAGCGCAGAGGTTCGCGCCCGCGTCCGGCTCCGCAGCCAGGGAGGCACGGCGACGGACTTCGAGACCTCCGCTACACTCCGTTTCCAACGCGAGGATCATCGCCGGCTCCTGATCTACCCCGTCCGGGAATGGCGGCTGGTGGAAGCCAGCGCTAGAAGGGGAGTCGCAGACCTCCTCTAGGCTGCGAGGGAACTCCCTCCGGCACTCCTGCGGCCGGCAGATTCCGCGGAGCCGCCGCCAGACGCACCGTCACGGTCAGCGTGCTTCCGGTGGCCGGACGGTAGATTTTCAGCTTCACGCTGTCCCCGGGCTTGCGCTCGTGGATGGCATCGGCAAAATCGCTCTGCTGCTTGATCGGCTTGCCGTCCACATCCAGCACCTGATCCCACGGTCGGATGCCCGCGACCTCCGCCGGGCTTCCGGGCTCCACGCGCCGGACCAGAATTCCCGTATCGGGCTGCGGATACCGGAAACCGAGCTCTTGCTCCACCGCCTGAGCCACTTCAGCGGACATGCCCATATACCAGATGCCCACCCAGGCCGGGGCCGGGCGCTGCACCTTCCTGTTCTTGATCAGCGCATTGGCGATCTTGCGCACGGTGTTGGAGGGAATGGCAAAGCCAATCCCTATGTTCCCACCGCCCTCATTGGTGGAGAAGATGGCCGTATTGATGCCGATGACGTCACCATTCAGCAGCGCAAGCGCACCGCCAGAGTTGCCGCGGTTGATGGCGGCATCGGTCTGGATGGCCTTTTCAAGGGCGCGGTTCCCGTCCGGACCCTGCACGGAGCGCTCTCGCGCGCTGATAATGCCCGTTGTCACCGTCGTTCCCAGCCCCAGAGCGTTGCCGACCGCGATCACCGGGTCGCCGACGGCTATCTGGTCGGAGTCACCCAGTCGCGCCACCGGCAAGTTTTTGCGGGGGATCTTGACGATGGCCAGGTCCGACTGCGGATCGCGCCCCCAGAGTTCGCCCCGCACTTTCCGGCCGTCGAACAGTGTCACGTCAATCGTCTGAGCGTCGCGCACCACGTGATCGTTCGTGACGATAAAACCATCGGACCGGATGATGACGCCTGAGCCCGCTCCCTGCGGCTGAACCCAGCGCGTGGCCATCCCGAACCAGTCCGGGATGCCGATGGGACGTCCCAGCGTGTCGATATTGACCACAACACGCTCCAGCTTGGCCGCGGCGATTCGCGTGGGACTCTCCTTCAACCCGGACGGAATGGGAGCATTGGAAGGAGGAGGGAGTACGTCCCCCTGCTCACCCGCGAGCGGCAATCCGCCGCCCCCCAACATCCTCTGGACGTTCAGATAGATCAGCACGCCCAGAACGCAACCGGCGATCAGCAGCGCGAGCGACTTCTTCAAGCCCGTCAGCTCCTCAACCCAACTGTCTCAGCAGATCCACCATTTCGATAGCCGCGACGGCGGCGTCCGCGCCCTTGTTGCCGGCTTTCGTGCCGGCCCGTTCGACGGCCTGTTCGATGGTGTCGCACGTCAGAACCCCAAAAATGACCGGCTTTCCGGTCTCAAGCCCCACGAGAGCGATCCCCTTGGACACTTCGGCGGCGATGTAGTCAAAGTGCGGTGTGCTGCCGCGAATCAGCGCCCCCAGGCATATGACGGCATCCACGTCCCGCGCCGCCATTTTGCGCGCGGCAAGCGGAATCTCATAGGAGCCCGGCACCCACGCGATAGTGATGCCCTCATCCGCGGCTCCGTGCCGGCGGAGCGCATCCAGCGCTCCCTCCAGAAGCCTGCCCGTGATGAACTCGTTGAATCTGCTGGCGACGATGCCGAACCGCATCCCGCCCGCATTAAGCCTTCCTTCGATGATCTCAGCCAATGGACGTCTTCTCCTCGTCCCGTACCACGCTGTCTCCGGAGACTTTTTCCTCCTCAGCACCTGAGCAGGAGCACTCCTCCGACAGCAGGTGCCCCAGTTTGGTGCGCTTGGTCTGCAGATACCGCCTGCTCTCCGGACGCTCGCCTGCAATGAGTGGCACGCGCTCCACGATCTCCAGGTCGTATCCCTCAAGCGCGGCGAACTTGGCCGGATTGTTGGTCATCAGCCTTATGCGGCGTAGTCCCAGATCCTCCAGCACCTGCGCGCCCAGGGAATAGTCCCGGATGTCCGCCGGAAATCCCAGCAGCTCGTTTGCCTCCACGGTATCCGCGCCGTGGTCCTGGAGCACGTATGCCTTCAGCTTGTTGACCAGCCCGATGCCGCGCCCCTCCTGCTGAATATAAAGCAGCACACCCCGCCCCTCCTCCGCGATGCGCCGCATTGCAAGGTCCAGTTGATCCCCGCAATCACAGCGCAGGGAACGCAGGGCATCGCCCGTCAGACAGCCGGAGTGGATGCGGACAAGGACGGGCTCCTCGCTCGTTACATCGCCCATCACCAGAGCGATATACGGATTCGCCTCGATGTCCGCCTCGTAGGCATGCGCGATGAAGTGTCCCCATTGCGTGGGAAGGTGTGCGGTGGCCACCCGGCGGACCAGCTTCTCTTTGAGGCGGCGGTAGCGGATGAGGCTGGCCACAGTGGTCATCTTGAGGCCGTGCCGCCGCGCGATCTCCGCAAGCTCCGGCACCCGCGCCATCCCACCGTCTTCACTGAGGATCTCGCACAGCACTCCCGCCTGAGTCAGTCCGGCCAGCCGGAGCATATCCACTACGGCCTCCGTATGTCCAGCGCGCACCAGCACCCCACCCTCCTCCGCCCGGAGAGGAAAGATATGCCCAGGAACACAGAAGTCTTCCGGGCGGGCATCCGGGTCAGCGAAAAGCCGGATGGTGACAGCCCGGTCAAACGCCGATATGCCCGTCGTGGTGCCGCGCCTGGCGTCCACAGAGACGGCAAACTGTGTGCCCAGTTTCGAGGTATTGTCCTCGACCATCATGCCGAGTCCCAGCTCCCGCAGCCGGTCGGCCGTTGTGGGAACGCAGATCAGCCCCCGGCCGTGCTTCGCCATGAAGTTCACCGCCTCAGGGGTAATATGCTCCGCAGCCATGACGAAGTCGCCCTCGTTTTCGCGGTCCTCGTCATCCACCACGATGAGCATCCGGCCCTGCCGGAGCTCTTCAAGCGCCTCTTCAATGCTGCAGAAGATCTGTGTCTCGGTATCAGGCATTCACAGGTCCGATTCCGGGCGCTCGCCTCATGCGAATCCCGCCTTACGCAGGCTCTCCAGTGTCACTCCCGCCGAAGAACGCCCCTCTTGCATGAGGCGAAAAACATACTTGCCCAGGATGTCCGCCTCCAGATTAACCTCGTCTCCCGGTCTGCGGGAAGCCAAATTCGTGGCCTCCCACGTATATGGGACGACTTTCACACTGAACCAATCTTCCCCCACTTCCGCCACTGTCAGGCTGATGCCGTCAAGGGCGACGGAGCCCTTCTCCACGATGAAACGCATAAAGTCGCGCGCGGCCTTGACCGTTACCGTGCGATCCTCCGGACCCGCAGCCACACTACCTACCAGGCCCGTGGCATCCACGTGCCCCAGAACGAAATGCCCGCCCAGGGGATCCCCCACCTTCAAGGCCGGCTCCAGGTTCACGCGGTCTCCCGGAGCGGCTTTGCGGAGAGTGGATCGCTGGAGCGTCTCGCGAACGCAATCAAAATGCAACAACGCCCCCTCCACAGCCGTCGCCGTGAGACAAACACCGTTGACGCTGACGCTGTCGGACTGCCTCACAGACAGGTCGCGAGTGGCCCGCACCGAAAGACGCACCCCGTAAGGTGCGCTCCGGACGGACGTCACGGTTCCCACGTCAACGATGATGCCGGTGAACACCGGATGAACTGGCTCCTAACGGGAAGACAGAACAGCCTCCTGGAATCGATTATACACAAGCGGTGTCCAGCTTTGCGAAGATGGCCACATCCGCGCCGAAGCGGCGGATCCGGCGGATGCGCGGCTGAACGGCCTCATCCGGGCTGACGACTCCGATGTCACCCAGAGGACCCAGTCCTTCGCCGAAAAGTTTGCCCGCTACGAAGCAGACAATCTCGCAGACGAGGCCATCCCGCACCATCGAGGCTGCCAGCGCCGGACCGCCCTCCAGAAGAACGCTCCGCACCCCGTAATCCTCCGCCAGACTCCGCAGAGCCCGGGTAAGATCCACGCGTCCCTGTCCGGCGCAGATGACGTGCGCCCCGGCGGACTTTAGAGCTTCCACGCGGTCCTGCAGCGCATCCTCCGCAGTCAGGATGATGACCCTGCCGTCTCCCGGAACGAGAAGCCGGGCACTCAGCGGCGTGCGCGCCCGACTGTCGGCCACCACTCGGTATGGTTGCGGGAACGAGCCCGCATGACGCGCGGTTAAGAGCGGGTCGTCCGCCAGGACGGTGCCGATCCCTACCAGAATGGCGTCACTCTCCCTGCGCATCCGGTGGACGAAGCGGCGTGAGGCTTCTCCAGAGATCCAGCGGGAGAGTCCCTGCGCGGTAGCAATGCGTCCGTCCAGCGTCATGGCGTACTTCCAGACAACATAGGGGAGCCTGGAGCGGAAGAATCGTTCGTGACCCGCAATGAGTTCCCTGGCGGCTTCCTCCTCAACGCCGCAGGCCACCGCAATCCCTGCACCCTCCAAACGCCGCAGCCCGCCCCCGGCAACCGCAGGGTTCGGATCCGCACACCCGGCCACCACACGCGAGATACCCGCATCGATCACCGCCTGTGCGCACGGCCCCGTGCGACCGGTGTGACAACACGGCTCCAGGGTAACGTACATCGTGGCACCGCGAGCCGCATCGCCTGCCTGAGTGAGCGCATTGATCTCGGCATGCGGCTGGCCCGCTGCAACGTGCCAACCTTCCCCCACGACCTCCCCGTCTCGGACGATCACCGCTCCGACACGAGGATTGGGGCTGGGTCGCGCACGACGTGCCAGAGCAAGGGCGCGGCGCATCCAGCGACTGTCTGCGGGATCCGGACGGCTATCTGCCATCCCTGCGCCTCACCGCATCGGAGCGGAAGATGTTCCGGCGCTCGATGAGGTAGTTCACCATTACCAGCCGGAGGTCAAATACCGCCGCCACCACGATGATGAGGGCGATCAGAATGCAGACCGCCAGGAAAAGCACCTGAGAGAGAGGCTCCATCGATGAGAACCAGAACGATGCGATCAGCATCATGCTGATCTCAAGCAGAAAAAGCGTGGCAATGAACATCCGCAGCCGGTACTGCCCTACGGGGACCAGAGAGGACAGCCTGCGGCGGCGTGCCGTCTCTAGCATCATCAAAGTGATGATGGCAAAGAAGAAGACGAGCAGCGCCACACGCGCCCCTGTCATTAGCACATCTCCAGGGGATCACCGGCAGTCAGAGCAATGCTGCGCGTGAGCCGCTCCATGTTCTCCTCTACCGTTCCATTACCGCCGAAGACACTGGATCCCGCCACCAGGAACCGCGCGCCGGCCTTCACAACTGAAGCGATCGTGTCTTCCGCCACCCCACCATCCACCGCAAGGTCTATCGCGCGGCCGCTCTCTTCAATCATCGCGGCCGCCCGGCGGATCTTGGGGAGCATCGAATTGATGAAGCTCTGCCCGCCAAACCCCGGGTTGACGGTCATGATAAGAATGGAATCCAGCATATCCAGCACATATTCGATGCTCTCCAGCGGAGTGGAGGGGTTCAGGGCAACTCCCGGAGACTTGCCCAGATCGCGGATCTGCTGCAGAACCCTGTGCAGATGCGGGCAAACCTCCGGATGGACCAGGATACGGTCTGAGCCCGCCTCCGCGAACTGACGGACATACCTTTCCGGCTCCACGATCATGAGGTGGGTATCGAACCCAACATCCGTGAGAGGACGCAACGCCGACACCACCATCGGCCCGAACGTAATGTTTGGGACAAAGCGGCCGTCCATTATATCGAAGTGCAGCCACTGCGCACCCGCCCGGACCGCCTCCAGCGCGTGCTCTCCCAACCGCGAAAAGTCCGCAGAAAGCAGAGACGGAGCAATCCTTACGTTCATCGCACCTGCCTGTCCACCTCCCTGCCGTTTATCAGTGTGCGGATCTCCGCAGACTTGCCGGTCACGGTGAACGTGGCCGAGACCGGCGACCCGCCCCGGTACACGTCATCCACTGCTACCCACTCGCCTGTATCGTCCTTCACCACGATCTGCACACGGACGGAGGGCCCTTCCGGCACGGAAAAACGGATCCTGAGCTGCCGGGTCACTACGGGCTTCTCGGGCGATGCAGGAGCCGCCGGAGTCTCGCTCGGCGTAATGGAGGGCGCATCCGGGGCCGTCTCCTCAACCGGCGGAGGAGGCACTGCCGGGCGGCCCGGCGGCGGGCCCAGACTTACGGTGAGATCCACTTTCGCTGCCTCACGGGCGACACTCAATCCCGGCCTGGGATCCTGCCGCATCACATCTCCCGCAGGGATGGACGAGGAGTAATCATACTTGACCTCCCCCACCACCAGCCCTTCTTCGTTCAGAATCTCCCGGGCCTTCTCTTCGCTCATTCCAACCACGGATGGCACCCGGACGTTCCTGCTGCCCTTGCTGACGTATACCTCTACGATTGCGTTCTTCTTGACCGGCTGACCCGCCTGCGGCTCCTGAAAGTAGATGGCTCCCGCAGGGTAGCGGTCATTGAAATCTTCCCGGGCGATCGTCAGAGTCAACCCCGTATCGGACAGAATCCGGCGCGCCTCCTCCAGGTCTTTGCCCACGACGTCCGGCACGTTGACGTCGGGCGGAGAGGACTTCACCAGCAGCATGAAACCGCCAAACACAACCGCAGCCACCAGGACCACCAGCAGGGCGGCTTTCGCAAAGCTCTTCCAGAGGCTCTCCTCGCGCGGCGCAGGCTCATCCACCACCGCAGCCGCACGCGACGGGTCCAGCGGGGACCAGTTGAGCGGTTTTCCCAACCGCAAGGCATCTTGCACACTGCGGAGGTCGGCCAGGATCTCACGCGCGGTCTGATAGCGCTCGTCCGGATCCTTCGCCAGGGCGTTTCGGATGATGCCTTCCAGGGCTCTCGGCACTGCCGCATTCTGATCCCGCACTGAAGGAACCGGATCCCGGGCGTGGCGGGTCGCCACGGCGATGGGAGTGTCTCCGGTGAAAGGCACCATTCCCGCAAGCATCTCGAATAGGATAATCCCCAGCGAATAGATGTCGGAGCGCTCGTCGGGCATACGGCCTTCGAACGTCTCCGGCGCGGCGTAATGAGCCGCACGCATTAGCGCAAGGGTGCGCTTCTCCTCCTGATCCGCAAACGCGAACGCCAGGCCGGCGCCCGTCACCTTTATCTCTCCCTCCGGACCGACAAGCACCTTGTGCGGACGGAGATCCCCGTGGACGATCCCGTTGCGGTGCAGATAATCCAGAGCCTGTGCCACAGCGATGGCCACATCCACAGCAGCTGCTGCCGTGAAGGGCGCGATACGGCGAATGCGCTCTTTCAGGTCAATGCCGCGGACGTGCTCCTCGCAAACATATGCGCAATGCTCCGTCCGGGCGGCTTCGTAAACCCGGGTGACATTTGGGTGGCTGAGCGCCACCAGCGCCTTCGCCCGCTCCAGAATGCGCTGGGAGATCTCCGGGTCCGATGCATAATCCGGCCGGAGGACCTTCACGGCAGCCAACCGGTTCATCACCCTGTCACGGGTGCGGTAGACGGTAAAGAGCCCCCCTTCACCCGTCTTCTCCAGTACTTCGTACCGGAAGTTGATGACCTGACCCACCAACGACTGCATCAGCGGCTCCTCTCCCGGTTCAGCAGGCGGACGGCCCCTAAGATGATGCCGGCGGCCACCATGCCCAGCCAGAGCAGCCATCCGTATGCGAGACAAACTCCCGCCGCCGCAGACAACGCTTCGGGCAGATCCTTGCCCGCCACCACGCCCGCCCAGGCCAGAAGAGCCACGGCCATCCACAGCACGGCCAGCGCATCCGGAAGCGTCTCAGCTATGGCCTGCTGACTCTTTCTGACTTTCAACGATGACCTCCCGCACCATCTCCGGCGTGACCGCTTCGGTCACCACAACGCGCCCGATGCACTCGGGAAGAACAAAACGCGCCCGCCCTCCCCGTGCCTTCTTGTCGAGGGAGAGCCCGGACACCATTGTTTCCGCATTCAGGTTCCGGGGTACTGATACCGGCAGGCCGAAGGAGAGGATGGTCTGCCGGATGCGCTCCGCAGCACCCCCCTCCAGCATCCCCAGACGAACAGCGAGCCTCGCCGCCAGCACCATCCCGATGGCGACGGCCTCTCCGTGACGGATGCCCGCGTATCCAGCCTCGCGCTCTATGAGGTGACCGATTGTGTGGCCGTAATTCAGGATGGCCCTCAGCCCGGATTCCCTCTCATCGGACTGGACGACGAAAGCCTTCAGCTCGCAGGAGCGCCGGATCGCGTGAGTCAACGCCTCGGAATCAAGTGAGACGATGGCTGATCGATTTTGATTGACCCACTCGAAGAACTCCGAGTCCAGGATGACGCCGTATTTGATCACCTCGGCCAAGCCGCTCATCAGTTCGCGCCGGGGCAGCGTGCGAAGCGTCTGCGGGTCTATCAGCACTGCCCTGGGCTGCCAAAACGCCCCCACCAGGTTCTTACCAAACGGCAGATTGACGCCCACCTTCCCACCGACGCTGGCATCCACCTGGGCGAGGAGCGTCGTCGGGATCTGGACGAAGTCCACTCCTCTGAGCCAAGTGGCCGCGGCGAAACCGGCCAGATCGCCCACAGCCCCGCCTCCGAATGCGGCTACAGTGCTTTGCCGGTCCACTCCCGCCTCTGCGAAGGCGGCATACAGACGCTGGATCCAGGCCATCCGCTTGGCCCCCTCGCCGTTTGGCACCAGATGGACGGAGTGCGCAAGTCCTGCTTGCTTAAGGGAGACTTCCAGCACCGCGCCCCAGCGGTCCCAAACACGTGTCTGCGCCACCACCGCCACGCGGGGCGACCTGCAGAGCGCAGCGAGCAAGTCTCCAGAGCGCTCCAGGAGACCCGGCTGAATCTGGATGGTATAGCTGCGCTCCCCGAGCGCGACATCAACTGCGGGCATCGCTCTCTTCCACGTGCAGCGAAGCGTACCACCGGGCGATCTTCTCTGCAGTCACCCGGGGGGGGCAGTGCGACGTATCAAACCGGCAATGATATTCGGAATAGATGGGGGCTCTCTCCTGCATGAGGGTACGGATTCGCTCCAGAGGATCCGGCCAGCCCGCCAGCATCGGACGCTTCTCAATGGGCCTCACACGCATCAGCACCACCTCAGGGCGAGCTGTCAGCAGCACCACCGCCGCCGAGCCTGCCAGAATGCGGCGGTTCTCTTCCCGTGTGGTGATGCCTCCCCCGGTGGAAACTACGCGGTCAGGTTGTTGGAGCGCCTCCCGCAGGGCGGCAGTCTCCATCTCGCGGAATCGCTCTTCGCCCTCGTCAGCAAAAATGGCGGCGATCGTCTTGCCTGCAGCCTGCTCCACCATCAGATCCGTGTCCACGAACTCGTGTCCAAGCAGCCGCGCAAGACGTTTGCCCACTGCGCTTTTCCCCACACCCATGAAGCCTATCAACGCGACAGGCCGACGCGCGAGCGGAGGCTCCACACCGATGACGGGCAAGGTGGCAAGCGATGGACGCAGAGGAGCGTGGGGGCGCGTCCAGCCGCCTTGCTCGTCAGTATTCACTAGCATCCTGCGCCGGGCCTCCGGGAGACACACTGCGGCCTGTCTCGCGATGTCGGGCGTGAACTGCCTGGATATTGGCGAGAAGGTCCGGCATACTGTCTCCCCCGAAGCGCTCCAGCAGCGCATCCGCCAGGACCAGGGCCAGCATCGCCTCCGCTATTACTGCCGCCGCCGGGACCGCACAGACGTCCGAGCGCTCCACATGTGCGGGGGAGGGCTCCTTGGTGTGGATGTTGACGCTCGGCAGGGGACGCATCAACGTGGAGATGGGCTTCTTGGCCACTCGCACGACAAGCGGCTCGCCGTTGGTGACTCCACCCTCAAGGCCACCCATGTGATTCGAGGAGCGGGTGTATCCGCTTCCGTCCCAACCAATGGAGTCCATCACCTGCGAACCGAGCGACCGCCCCGCCAGGAAGCCGTCTCCAATCTCCACCCCTTTGATCGCCTGAATGCTCATCATCGCCATCGCGATCCGCCCATCGAGCTTTCGGTCCCATTGGACATAGGATCCCAGCCCCACAGGAACACCCAGAGCGACAACTTCGAACACCCCTCCCACCGTATCCCGGTCCTGGCGGACCCGATCGATGAGCTCGACCATCCGCTCCGCAGCCCGAGGGTCGGCGCACCGCACCGGACTCTCCTCCGCCCGCCGAGCCACTTCCGCATAGTCCTTCGGAATGTCTGTGGCCTGCACCGGGCCGATGCCCACAACGTGGCTGAAGATTCTGACACCTGCTTCTTCAAGCAGGCGGCGAGCCACGGAACCCGCGGCGACGCGCATTGTGGTTTCGCGAGCGCTGGAGCGCTCCAACGCGTCGCGCATATCATCGAACCCATACTTGATGTGGCCCACCAGATCGGCATGGCCGGGGCGAGGCACACTGACCACACGGCTGGTATTCGGCTCCTGGCGGGGCTCGACTGCCATTTTGTCCTGCCAGTTCTGCCAGTCCCGGTTGCGGACCATCAGGGCAATGGGGCCGCCGGTCGTCCGACCGAATCGCACACCCGAAAGGATCTCGGCGGTATCAGTCTCTATCTTCATCCTGGCGCCACGGCCATAGCCCTGCTGGCGGCGCCAGAGCTGATGATTGATGAATTCCGCGGTCAACTCCAGCCCGGCCGGCACCCCGTCCACAATGGCCGTCAGCGCCTGACCGTGCGACTCACCCGCGGTGAGAAAACGAAGCATGCGGGTATTCCGTCCTCCCGTAGCGGCATCAGCGTCGAGCGTTCCCCACAGGAGCGCCGCAACCGGCCGCCTTCGCAATGCAGTATAGCCAAACACGCTTGCCGGTGCAGAAAAACGGCGGCCCGCTGGCCGGGCCGCCGCAGCACTGACAAGATCCTCAAAGGGCCTTACGGCGAAACCACTCCGATGCCCGTGCCCGCCGTCCGCTCCTCCACTATGGTGGGGGTGATAAATATCAGGGTTTCCGTATCCTGCTTTATGTCGAAGCCCGTCCGGAAAAGCGACCCGATAAGCGGAAGGTCTCCCAGAATGGGCACCTTGGTTCCGCTCTTGTTGTCGTTCTTCTTGATGAATCCACCCACCACGATGGTTTCACCGTTCTGAACTCGCCGCGCGGTAGAGAGGAACTGCGTGGTGGTCTTCGGCAGCTCCTGGCCGTCCGGGCTGCGCGATATTCCGGACTGGTCCGAGATCTGCGGACGCAGGGTCAGAGTAATGGAGTTGTCCCCGTTGATCTGTGGAAGCACCTCCAGCGAGCTGTCGAACTGAATGGGCTGCGGGATGGACCGGGTGATATTTCCGGTCTGAGTGGTCTCGATGACCGGAGAGAACACCCAGTCGCCCTGGGAGACCGTGATGTAGGCCCGGCGGTTGTTCAGAGTGGAAATGATCGGCGCGTTCACCACCTTGCCTCCGCCCTGGGTCAGCTCCGCCCGCAGGGTAGCCGTCACGTTGCCTGTCGTGACGCCCACCAGAACGTTTCCCCCTGGCTGGAAATTGGTCTGCACCGTATAGTTGGGCCGGGAAAGCAACCAGTCAATGCCCATCCTCTGGGTGACGGACGTGCTGACCTCCACAAACTCCGCCTTGATGATCACCTGCCTCGGCGGAATGTCGATCAGGCTGATGAGATTCTTCAGGTCCTCGATGTCCTCATCTTCCCCACGAACCAGGAGTGCGTTCTGCTCCGGGTAAGCGAAGATGGCGTCAATACTCTCTCCCAGCAGAGCTGTGGAGTCACCTGTTGCGGTCGTGCCGGTGCCCGTCGTTCCCGGCTGTCCCGGGGCCTGCGTGGGACGCGTAGTGGTGCTTCGCGGCGGCACATACTGATTCACCGATGCGCCCGGCTCCGAGGAGCGGTTCGCTACGCCGGGAGCGGGAGAATCCGTGGTCGGAGCGGCCGGATAGACATTGATGACCGGCTGATTGGAACGGTGCATAACCGGGTCCCGCGGGTCGTACTCAATCAGGTCCGCCTGGGGACCCAAGAAGTTGCGGTCCACACGAAGAAACTTCCCGGGCCGCACCCAGGACTGGGGCGCAGGGTTGTCGTCAAATGCGTCGCTCGCCGTGATGGCTCCGATGGCCGCCATCGCATCCTTCGGGCTGATGTTTTGCAGCTTGATGACCTCTGTGCGTTTCCGCGACGCAGGGGCAGGCGCCGGTTCCACCACAGGCTGAGGAGCGGGCGTCACAGGCACTTCCATCTTAGCGGCCGGTGCGGATTGGACCGCAGCAGACAGGTCCACATCACTTCCTATGAGATAAGTGCCATCGGGACGCCGCACATAGCGGACTCCCGCCGTGGTGACAATGCTCTCCAGGATGGTCTCCAGCGGGAGGTTGCGCAGGGTGGCTGTGATGGGCGTATCCATCTTGTCCGACCCCGCCATAATGATGTTCACACCGCTCTCGCGGACCAGAAGCTGGATCACGCTCTTGAGCGGAACATCCGCCACGTCAATGGTCAGGCCTCCAGCGCCGACCGTTTCGCGAGCTTCCACCTGACCGGCCGCAGCAGCGGCCCGCGCGGCCGGAGCGGGGCAGACAGTGAATGCGGCGGCCGCGATGGCGACGCACACAGACACCGTTATCGCGCAAGCAGCTTTACGATGCAAGAGATCATCCTCCTCAACCGGAGAGACTCGGCTGTTCTCCCAGTCCGCAGTCTCCCCGCAACGCAACGCTTCCAGAAACTTCCTCACCGGCAGTTCGGCGACCTTCCCGAGCCCCTTCCGCAACCGCAGCTCTATTCGACCAGAGACCCGAAGCATCCTCCCTCGGGCCACTCCCGAGTGATCTGATGCTGCATACTCTCAGCAAAAGATTCGGGCGAGCGCAACATAAGTGCCGCCCGCTAAGCTCCCCAGGCGCTCAGGCGGGACAGTTAGAACCCGCCTATGCGGCCTCCGTAACCGATGCCACTGTATCCGCCACCGTAAGAGCGGCCGCCATAGCCACCGTAGCTGCCAATGCCGCCGTAGCTGCTCCGGCCGCCGTAGCCTCCGTAGCTGCCAAAGCCACCGTAGCTGCCAAAGCCACCGTAGCTGCCTCCGAAGCCGCCGTAGCCGCCATAGCCGCCGTATCCACCGCCATAGCCGCCGTATCCACCTCCGTATCCACCGGACTCCTCCTCGTCACGCACTATGGTGACGCGTCCCGGGAAGAGCTGGCCGATCAAGTCCACGCGGCCGAAGTTCAGCTGGATCTTCTGCGGGATCTTCCGCGGCTGCACAGGAGCTTCCTCTTCGACCGTCGGCTGCTGCTGAGCCGTCAGGGTTGCATCCACTTCAGGCTTTACGTCAATCTCATAGACGTTGCCTTCAGCCCGGCGGAAGACCAGCTTCGGTTCATTGATGCGCGTGATGGAACGCAGGGCCACCTCGAACGGAACATCTTTCAGCGACACGCTGATCATCCCGTCCACGTTCGTCCCGATGGTGTAGTTAAACGGGACGAACCGGAACAGCGCCTGGATCGCTGCGCGCACAGGCGTGTTCGTCAGCTCCAGCGTCACTCTTGTATTGCGCGGATCCTCATCTCCCTGGGCAAGCACGGGCGCTACAGCCACGCCGGCCGCCAGCACCGTCGCCAGGATTGAAACCAGAATTCTTTTCATTGGTATCGCTACCTCCGTTCCGGAAGTCCCTTAGACACAACCTGTTTTCGGGTGACCCACGTGCCTGTTTGGCCCCACGGGCAATCAGCTTCACAGGTCACTATCCTGCTCATGACTTGGACGGATACGCCGTCCGAAGGGTTCCACCCCCGGGCACCATTCCTCCCGCTACGGCCCGCGTGGCGGAGGAGGAGCCTCCAGAGGGCCCGGTCCGCCAGGCAGGGGCATTGGGACCGGTCCCGGCAATCCACCGGGACGTCCGCGAGGCGTCGTGGGGGCCGCCGGCTGACGCGGCTGAACACGTCCGGCGGACTTGGGTATCTCCATCGTCCGCCCCGTGCGCTCGGAGCGCACAATCACCTTGTCCGTCAGGATGCGTTCCACCGTCAGGTCCTGCCCCAGCATGTCCCCAGGCTTGACGATCGTCGTGACCGGTGTCTCGCCCCTCTCTTCTATTATGATCGCGAAGACCCGGCCGTTCTTCAATATGCCGGCCATTCTCCGGGGCGGCTGACGCTCCTCCTCTTCCTCCACAGTGAGTTCCAGTTGCACAGGCGCAACCCTCCGGATCTCAGGCTTTGGGAGCTGGGCGGTGAATGAGAGTTTCGTGCGCCTGGGCTTCGGGCCGAAATAGGGCATAAACGGGTCGACCCGGGCCTCTTCGATTGGAGGTTCCTTATCTCCCGCAGGTTGAGCACTCGCAGGAGCAGCGCCGGTCTGGTCTGTGCCGGCAGTGCCTGGTGGAGCGCCCGGCGTGCCGGGAGCGGCGGGCGTTCCCGGAGCGCCCGGTGTTCCAGGCGGCAAGCCCTCCGGCATGCCCGTCTGATCCGCGGCGGGAGGCACATCCCCCGTGGAAACTTCCGTTCCCCCGCCGCCAGCGGTCAGACGCCACACCACGATGGCCACCAGCAGCACGACCACTAGCGCGCCCACCACGATGGGCAGATTCTTCCTGTCATTCAACCAGGTCTGCAGTGATTCCATTGAGCTCGACCTGTTCCGCTATCCCTATACCTCAAGACCCGACACAGCAACCAAGTGCAACAATCCCTACGGAGCCGGAGGTGGCGGCGCATCCATCGGCGCAGTCCCACCTCCTGCCGGTGGCGGCGGCCCTTCCAGGCCCCCCGGCCCGGCAGGCATCGGCGGCGGCACGCCAGGACCTCCCGGAGGCGGCACCATGCCCGGCGCACCGCCCGCTCCGGGCTGAGCGGTGGCTTCCCCGGCAATAGCCACATTTGGCCCGACGCCTCCCCGCGGAAAGATCAACACTGTCAAGTTATAGGTGGCCGTCATCGTGGGGCTCGGTCCGGTCAGCGTAGGCGGGTCCACCCGGACCAGGCGGTTGAACTTGTTCCAGCCCCTCAGGTGGTTCAGGATGGCCTGATACGAGCCTGTGACGGTCATCTGCCCGAGCGGGATCTCCAACAAGTCCGCCGTCATCGCATTCGGGTTGGTTGGCGCGGCCGGAACGCTGATGTCATTCCGGAGCTCTACCCCGAACCGTCGCGGCCATTTCTCGACCAGCGGACCCAGCACCTCGGCCCGCTCCCGCCACAGCGCGATCATTCCGGCTGTTCGGTCGTTGAAGGAGATAGCTGGCATCTTTGTCTCCTCATAACGCCGGTAGTCAAGACGCGCCTGCAGATTCTCCAGCTTGGCCTTCTCCAGATCCGCCCTGGCCTGATCCAACTGTGCAGCGACAGCCTTACGCTCCTCCAGCTTCGCGCTGACCTCCTTGAACTGCTCCATCTTGGGCCGCACAAGCAGGAAGAACATGCCCACCCCTACAATGAGGCAGACGAGCACTCCGATGACGATGACTTGAACTCTGGTTAGTCTGTCCAAACCCTGAGCCCTATCCGCTTACGAGACCGTTTCACTGCTGCTGAGGCGGCGGCGGTATATACGCATCCGGTCCCGCGCCCGGAACAGGCGCCGCTCCCGGAGCCCCACCGGCTGCGCCCGCCGCGCCTGCGCCCCCTGCCCCACCTGGCGGAGCCGGGGCGGTCAACGGCTTGACCAGCCGGCACGTGGCCGTGAACGAGAATCCCAGCTGCGTGCCCTGAAGGAACGAAGAGACCTGATCCCCGCCCCCTGCCTGCTGGCCGGCCGCTCCGGTTCGGTAGCCCGGAACGCCGGAGAACGCCACCGAGGAGAACAGATGCTTCGCCCTGTAGAGATTCATCAGATAGCGTCCAGCGTCTACGATGCTGGGCGCCCAGCCGTCAATGGTGAGCGTCCCCCGGTCCTCGGAAAGCGCTACCCGTGCGTATGTGATCTTCTTGTAAGTGTACTTCGCCAGCTCCTCCAGCAGCGGGATGATGGCCACGTTGTAGTCCATCGTCTCCTCGATGAACTTTATCCGCGCCTGGATCGGCCCCACTTCGTTCCGGAGGTTGGACGCTTCCGACTTTAGGCGCTCAACCTCCTGAGCGACCGGCTCCACCTGCGCGAGCTCTTCGTTGGCTTTGTTGGTCTGAGTGATAAAGAAGAACATCGCCGCAAGCATTCCGGCGATCACCAGGGCCAGCAATCCGCCGAAAAGCTGGAGGAGACGCCTGACGCGCTGCCGCTCGAAATAGGAAGGAGGGATGAGGTTGATCGAAAGCATCAGGCCTCACCTCCCACGAAATCCCGCAACGCAAGCCCCACACAAATGGAGAAGACAGGGGCAATCTCAGCAAGGAATTCTGGCGAATAGCGCTTGGAAGCGAGTTTCAAATGCCCCAGGGGGTCTGCCACCACAACCGGCATCCCCAGCGCCTGCTCCAGATACCCCGCCAGCCCGGGCAGCTTCGCCACGCCCCCACACAGCAGCAGCACTTCCGCCGGGGCGGGGTTCCGGGAAGCATAATAGTCCAGGGATCTGCTCAACTCCGACGCAAGGTCCACCAGCACCGGGGCAATCGCTGCTCCCACGGCCGCGCTGCGATCGCCGGTGGTCTGGAGCGCAGGCTCCGCTGCTGCAGGCTCCGGCTCCACCTCCTCCAGATCGAACACCGGCTCGGAAGGCTCTTGCTCACCCTCGATGGGTTCATCCAGATCGAAAATGCTTTTTCGGGGAGGCGCTTCCTCTTGCTCATCCAGCGAGAACGGCGCCTGCGGGGCTGCAGGAACGAACTCGTCGCCCAGATCGAACCCGATGGGCGGAGGCACCCCAGGCTCCTCCACCGCCGGAGGCTCCTCGACAGAAGGCTCCGGAATGGCAAACGGACTCTCGAAACCGGCAGCCGCGAATGGACTCGCCCCGCCAATCTGAGTTTCCTCCTCAGGAGCAGGTTCCGGCCTTGAAAGCGCTTCCAGCGCCTCAAGATCCACCGCCCCCTGCTCCCGCAGCATCTGATCCGCCGTGTCCTCGTCCACGGTCAGCGCTTCCGAGATAGCCCGCGCCAGACTCTGGCCCCCGATGGGGATGCTGCGCGGAAAGACCAGCTCCAGATTCTCGTAGATGCAGACTTGCGTGGTCTGCCAACCGATGTCGGCGATAGCGACAGTCCGCCTGTCCGCCATCCCCGGAACCCCGTATACCAGAGAGCGCGGGAGGGCGAGCGGCTCAACTTCGATGGCCACCGGTTTTAGCTTCGCCCCCAGCACCGTATCCATGTGCTTCTTGACCACGTCCTCCTGGCAGACAGCCAGCAATACCTCCATGGTCTGATCATCACCACTGGGGGATGGCCGGCTCAGCGGTTGGAAATCCATGACCACCTCGCTGGAGGGGAAGGGAATGTGGCGCTCCACCTCCCAGTTCATGGTCTCGCGGAGCTCCTCCCGCGTCATTTTGGGGACTTCGATAATGCGGACCACCACCGTGGACTGCCCTGCCACGGAGCTGACGACCTCCTTGGCAGAGATCCCGCCGCCGGACAGCAGGCGCTTGATGGCCTCGCTGACGGCCGCTGTGTCCAGGATGACATCGTCAACGATGGCACCCTGGGGGGTGGGCTCGTAACCAATGCCGGTCACCGACGGCCCGGCCTTGCCCGGCCGGACCTCCACAGCCTTGATCCAACGCGAACCGATATCGAGGCCGATCACAGGCCCTGCGGCCTTCCGCTTCTTAGCCAATGTCCATCCTTGATGTCAGATTCACTGCGGCGCGCCAGTCGTCCGGCACAAGGTATGATAGTAACACCCGCCCCGACCGCTGTCAACGCGCCCTGACCTTCTTGTTCCCGGCCGCCCGGAAATCCTCCCGCCGGCGGCCTTCTTTTCACCCGGTCTGTTCTACTGCCGGGTCACCGCGCGCAAAGGCGGGCTCAGAGTCTGATAATACAGGTCCGTCGCCCCGGCTCTGGTGCTGGTCCAGAACACCCAGATGAGCGACGGCTTGTATAGAGGATCCGACGGCCGGCGCAACCCGTCCGGGTCCGCGAAGGCGAACACCTGGCCCTCGTTGACCATCGAGTCCACAGGCATCGCCGTGTCGCCGCGCTCCACCAGCCAGCCAAGCGGCGCATACGGCGGCGTGCTGCGCCCTTCCGGCTCGATGTAGGTGTTCCCGTCTGAGGAGCGATACTGCACCCAGATGTTGGCGTTCTCCGCCTCTTCCGTGAACAGGATGCGGTTGTTCGCCCAGTCGAACTCCCAGGGACCGGTGTAGGCCCCTCGGCCGCCGTCGTTGATCACCAGGCTGGTGGGGGTTCCGTCCGCCTCCAGCGCCACGGGACGCTTGAGCTGCAGTCCCAGGCGCATGGTGCGGTAAAAGATGGCGTTCCCCGGAAGGGCGCCCTGCCCCGACCGCCAGAACAGCCACAGCCTGTCGTAGGACAGCGGCCCGCCGAACGTCGCCGGGAATACGCTCCGGTCCACATCGTGAAGCGGCCGCAACGTCTTCTCCACAAACCCGAACGGAGCTGTCACCGCCTGTGACCCGCTGCTCAGGACCCATGTTTGAGGCGTGTAGTCCGCCACCACGCGGTCCTTAACAGGCAATGGCTTCTCGAACTTGACTGTTCCCGCTGAGGCGTCCAGGACCACCCGGCCATACCGATCCGCGAACGCCTGGCTGACTCGCGAGGTATCGTATATCACCAGCCCGGTCTCGTCGTCCACCTGCCGCGGAGCATCGCTTATGATATCCGGCCCGGCAAACGTGTTCGCCGCAGGGTCCCATCGCCAGACGGCAATGACCGGATACTCCGCAGTGTCGCGGCCCGATGGCCGCCGCCAGGCTAGATGCGCACTGCGATACAGACCGATGGAGGCCGTATCCCGGACGAGCTCCTCATTGAAGACGCGCGCCAGCGGCTGGATGGACAGCGAGCTGCCCGAGACCCGGTAGCGCGACAGCAGCAGCGAGGCGTTACCGCGGCTCCGGACAATGCCGCTGTAGATCACATCCACGCAGTCCATCAGTTGCGGCGCACCTGTGTTCATCGGATCCGGACGCCGCAGATCGGGACGAAAGATCCCCACTGGCTCTGCCGCCGCAATCACCGAGGCCGGGATGACTAGCTGAGTATCCGGACTCCAGGCGTCAGGGGCTCCCGCGTTATTGTTGACCGTGTAGAACAGCCTGTACTGGCCGCCTAGACTGGAGTGCCAGAACACGAACAGCCGCGCTCCTCGCACCAGGATGCGGGGAGAGAGTTTGGGTGTGGTGTAGTCCTGCGTGGGAATGGTCCGGATGCTGCCGGTGTCCAGCAGTCCCTGAGAATCGGCGCGGGCGTAGAACAACCGATGCTCCGTCCGGACCGGCGCTCCGGGCGTTGTGGTCTTGTCCACCTGCCCCGTGAAGACAAACCACGTCGCGCCGGACAGGATATCCTGTCCCACGCTGGGGCTGGTGAACTTGGCGGTGCTTGGCACAATGGTTCCCGGCAGGCCGTCCGGCTGACCCGGAAAGAGCGACGCAAGCTGAGCCGGTTGTGGCCACGCCGTCCCGGCGTCCACCGGTGTCCACCACCGCGCCGGACCACCCGAGGGAATCTGCGGGACGAAGCCGCCGGTGTTGGGGTCGAACTGCAGCACGGACCGGAAGATCCGCCACGGCTGGCCCGGTGTGCTGTTCGTCTCGCGGTTGCTGGTCCAGACCAGCGCCAGCGGGCCGGTATTCACCGCCCCCGGAGGACCGCTCCAGACCCGGTATGCCGCCGGCTGCGCGTTGCCCCATCGCGGCTGAGACGGATCCGGCACATCCACGTTCGGCAGCGAACCCTCCGTCACACCACCTGTCAGACGCCCCTCGCGCACGGTCACCGTAAGTGTCATCGAAGGCGAAGTGACAGGATTAGCGATGTTCATCCCGTCCGGCCGCCGCGCCACAATGGGCACCACCTGGGAATAGGTCCCGGACGGCGTCCCGATGGGCACCCGCACCGAGATGAGCGGGAGCACGGGTTTGGGGATGTTTGTTCCCGGGGGACTGCTATTCACCAGCGCCTCATACTGGTATTGATCCGGCAGGGTCAGCGTCGTTGGCCCGAGCGCCCCCACCAGAGGCTTGGAGAGGACGTAGTTGTACCCATTCAGCGAAAGCGGCAGGGAATTCGGGGCCACGCCGTGATACTGCGGATCCAGCGACGACACGATGTTGAATGCCGACAGGCCAAAGCCTTCGCCCGGGTCCAGCGCTCCGTTGTTGTTGAAGTCCAGCGCCTGGACCTGCTCGCTGAACAGATGCCTGAGCTGCGGCGGCACCCAAGGCGCCTGCACCGTATTCAGGATGCGAAGATCCACCAGATTGACGTTACCGTCGTTACGAATGGTGAACGGCCGGAACAGCGACGCGGACGGGAATCCGGAAAACGGGATGAAAGCGTTAGTCGGAGCCGAAATACCGAACCCCACCGGCCGCTTCCCGATGTCAATCGTGCGCTCCTCGGCATACATGTTGAAATCCGGAAGCACCTCCACCGCATAGAACCACTCGCGGTATACCTCCGAACCGTCCAGGGGGCGTCCCGTGACACGCTCGTCCGCAAGGTCCAACTGACCCGCCACAGTCCCCCGCGCATTGGCATCTACCCAGGCGCGCACGCGGGTACGGTAAGGCGCAGAGCCGGGCGGCTGGTATTTAGGAACTTCCGTAACCAGCTCAAGCGGGTCCGGCGTAACCCAGCGTGAATCCGGCGGGCCTGCATCCGGTCCGCTGGTAGGCAACAGGGACGCCGCACCGCGCGTGGGATCCGCACCGTCCAACTTCTTCGTCACTACCAGACTGGAGGCCGGCATGTCCGGATAATACTTGCTGCTGTTGATGAAACCGGGTGTTGCGCTGGTCTCCCACGGAAGCTGGAAGAGCGGAGGGCCCGGGAAGCGCATCTCGTTTCGGCCGACTCTCAGGCTACTAATTAGCGACTGAGGATTGTTCGGGCGCGTGTAGCCCAGCAGGCTGCGATCCGCCAGATAGACCAACTCCGGCCGGCTGTTGGCGCCGTGGCGGGCCGGATCCGAGCGCAGCACCGGTATGGCGTTCGCCGGGACTACACCGGCACTCTCATCATACATCCCGTTGAAGCGAGTGCCATAATCATCCCGCCCCGGCTGGAACGGCCTGCCTGCCACGCCCTTCCACCCCGGTCCCACAAATCCAAGCGACGGGATGGATATGGCCAGCGGGTTGTTGATGGTAAACAGGCGCGGCGGCGTTGTCCGCCGGGCCGGGTCTATACTGCTTATGTCGTTATCCTTGGGAACCGCAGCAGTCAGAGTCCGGCCTCTCTGTCCCTGTTGCCCCTGCGTCTGCAGCTGGCCCGTAATCGTGTAGGACGCTCCCGGCGTCATCAGCTTGGTGGCATCCAGCACCCACGCGAACTTGGCATAGTAGACGGTGCCCGTCTCGCCGTCCACCTCCACCTGCTTGGAGTACTGGGCGCTGGCAGTCTGCGTGGCCGTGAGCAGCGCTCCCGCCTCGCTCCCCTGCCCCACGTTCTGCATCCGGAAGCTGATGCGCGCGTTACGGTTCTCGAAAGTCCAGGCAAGTACGTAGATGGTCTCGCCCCACTCGAAGGCCTGCGGAGGGGTACCGCGTGGGTGACGGTTGGTGCGCCCTTCGCTGTAGACTCCGCTGCGGTCGAAGTATCCTTCGGGGTCGTTG
The DNA here is from genome assembly GCA_025998755.1 of Armatimonadota bacterium. NCBI lineage: Bacteria > Bacillati > Armatimonadota > Armatimonadota bacterium. The sequence continues at coordinate 651,617 of AP024674.1, read as the reverse complement.
TAGTCCTCCTGGCTGACTACCTCCAGGTCGAAATAGGCGCTTCCGCCACTCTCGTCGTCATTGTACTCCTGCCCGGGCGGCTCAGATGGGATGCTTGGGTCTCCAATCGGCCAACCAGCCCCCCCGTTGGCACGGCTAATGAACGCATACATCCGACCATCATCGCCACCCACATACGCCCAGTGGTCCGATACTGCCGGCGAAGAGAACACGGTATCCGCCAGGGTGTTCCATCCCCAGACCTGCGGTGAAGCCGTATCCAGCGACATACCCACGAAGATGCCGGTCTGCGTGCCAAAGTAGGCTGCCTCCGGCACGGTTCCATCCCTGGTGACTGTGGCGGGCGACGAATAGATGGAGCCCGGAGCCTGAAGCTTGACCTGCTGGGTTGGTCCGCTCATCGGCACCCGGTGCAGGAAGCCGTCGGCGGAGCCGATGACCACGTAGGGCGTACCCCCTACTATCGCCTTGGCAGGAGAGCTGTAGCGGAACGCTCCCGCCGTGGCGGTGGGATTTCCCGGCGGCGGTGTCCAGCCTGGAGCGGTGGGATAGGGCCAACCGTCCGCCACCTTGCCGGAGGCTTTCTCCACCTTGTAGAGCCGCCCCCGTGCGGTGGCGAAATATACGAAGTTCCCGTCCACCATCGGGCTTGCCGTGACCGCGCCGATGTCCGTGATCTCCGTATCGTCCTGCGCCTTCAGGCCCTGCCAGCCCACTGTCGGGGATGCGCTCCCGATCGCCTCCAGCATGCCGACTTTACCCGTCACGGAACCGTAGAACAGCCGGCTGCCGTCGATCGCCACCGTCCCGGCCATCCCACCCAGGGATTCCGCATCCATCTCCGCACTGGAGCGCCTCGTAGCAGGGAAGATCCAGCGCATCCGCGTGGTCCCGTCTGCGGAGCCGGCGGCGTCCAGCGCGATGATGCGGCCGGCGGAGTTTGCTGCGAAGATGCGATCCACCGTGCCTCCCAGGGATGCCGCTGTGGGCGAAGCGTATCCGAAGGGACCGATATGCTCGGGGATCAGGCGGATAGCATCCGCCACCACCTGCCGCGTCTTCGACGGGTTGCATGCAGACCCGGTGGCTCGCGAAGTGAGGGTGACTTTGATCACCCCGTTGTTCGGCAGGAACGCCGTCCCACCCACGCGCACCCATCGCCCGCCATTGGTGCCCGGCAGACAGTCGCAGGCCGGAGCGCCCCCGCGCTCGCAGACATTCTGGTTCACCTGGACCGTTGCCACACCGGAATCCGACTCCACCCGGTAGCGCGCTTCCGTCAGACGCTCCTCATCCGCTCGGACAGCCGGGATCCAGGCGTAGACGTTGTAGTAATACTGGTCCAGGTCCTTGAACTCGTAAGTTATGGAGTGCGTGTCCGCGCCGGGCGTGGCAGGAGCCGCCAGATATCCCTGTCCGAAGAAATCTTCGCCTGAGATCGGCACCGGGCTGAAGCCGGAGGAAGACACATCCGGCGAGCTATCATCTAGGGTCTTGCCTGGTCCCATCCAGCGCAGCTCCCCGTTTAGGGCGTTCAGCGCGTAGATCTGCCCGTCATCCGCCCCCACAAACACCGTACGACCTGCCGATGTATTGACGACCAGCGGCGAAGAGAAGACACCGCCCGCGATCGGACCTTCGATGGGCGAAGTGCGATCCGCAGGCGGACGCGGATACTCCCACAGCGGACGGTTCAGCACGGTATTAGAGGGATTGCCCTGACGCCCCGGCCCGGCTTCCGCATCCACGCAGACGATTCGGCCCCAAGTCACCTCGCCACCGGTCTCTGTGTCGGCGCTGCGGCCGGACGGATCCCGCTCCACTATACCGAACACCACCCCCTTGCTGGCTCCATATGGCAGCCCGGAAGCGGAGAACACTGCCGGGGAGCTGTAGATGGAGCCCAGGTCCTGAACAATGCGGATGGCGTCCGCCGCCACGAACCGGCCCTTGTCCACGTACTCGAATCCGCTGTCCGGTTCTCCGGGGATAGGCACAGAGATCTCCTGGCGAGCCTCGGAGACGTTGGAAACCTCGATATAGCTGGAGTCATCCAGCAGGAAAGAACGAGAGCCCAGCTGAACCCACTGCCCGCCCGAGCCCTGGTTGATGGTTTCGCGGGAGATCGTGCCGTCCGCCTCGCGGATGGTGTACGTCACGTGTGACGAGTTGGTAACCGTGGCTGTGGAGGACGGGAACCAGACATACACCAGGTAACGCTGAGGCGAGGGCAGGCCGTCCAGGTCCGGCTTCCACCGCGCGGTCGTCTGTGGGATGCCGGTGGAGTCCGGCGTCCACACCGGGGCGAGATAGTAGTGCTCATCATAGGCATTCGGCGCAGGCTCGGCCAGCGTGCCTGAATACACCCAGCCGGACCCCTTCTGGAAGAGCGGCGGCGTTTTTGCCTCGTCGGCCTCATCTACCACCTGCTCCATCCATTTGCCTTCAACCAGCGGCCAGGGGTAGGTCCACACCAGTTCCAGCCCCGCCAGACCCGGGCTTTGAGACCCGGTAGGATCCGGGTATGCAAACCCGGTGTTTGCGGGATCGCGATGCCGCTTCTGCCAGTCTTCGGCAAGCACACCCTGGCAGGCGAGCACGAGCGCCAGACCTGTCAGGGCCGTCATCAGGGTGATGCTCCGGATTCTTCCAGCGCTCAATGGATTATCTGCGGTCAACGAACGTCGGCTGCTCAACAAGGTAGCTACCTCGGATTTCCTGTCGAAGACCCTGCACACCCGGCGCGATCTCATAGCTTACCACCGCCGGGGCGCTCCAGTAGATTCCCGTGGGCTCCGGAAGCGGATTGCCGCGGTCGTCCCGGTTGTCCACCTCGAACACCTCGCCCCGGAACTCATTTCCGCCGGAGCCGATGCCGCTGTAAGAGTTGCTGATCAGGATGCGGCCGTTCGGGAGAACCTTCGCGGACGTGGCGCGAAGCGGCACACCGGTGCCTGTCAGGACGGCGCCCTCAACCGTCCTGCGAGGGACCAGGTTCTGATATGCGTCCGTCGTCAGACGCCAGACGGTCACGAACGGGCCGTCCGGCCCGGACTGAGTAAACTCCCAGACTCCCGCCCCATCGCAAAGGATGCTGTTGACGCCACCGGCGGTCCAGTAGCGCTCGAAATAGCGGGGATTGGCCATCCGCCGGGTGACACCGCCATCCGTGAATACATTGGTGGCCCAGGAGATGCGTCCTGGCCGGTATGTCCAGTTCGCGACGCCGTCCGCACCGACGGTCAGATCTCCGTAGTCCAGACGCACCACCGCGCCTCCCCTCGCGTCCTCCACACGGACCGCCGCGGCCGGGTCCTCCACCGAATAGTTCGAAACGGCCGCCCAGACGTCCATCGTGCCGGTGGGCCCGCTCCGTGGGAAGAGCTGCGCTGTCTCGAAACGCAACAGGCGTCCCTCCGACCGAGTGGCGCTGACCCAGTTCAGCACTGTGGGCGGCTGCTGTCCGGGAGCCAGGGCGTCTTCGGGCCTGTTGGAGACGGGAAGGGGCCGGCCGTTGGTATCGAACCGGACAATAAGATCCAGCACACGGAAGTTGTCCCGATCCGCGATCAGGTAATGATAGACCAGCGCCGGGATGCCAAGCAGAGGATCCATCTGGATACCGGACCAGACGCGGACGTCGGTGGGCGAGGCAAGCTTCAGCGGCTCTCCCGAGGGCAGCAGCCGCAAAGGATCCACGAATGATGTGATCTCCCACACCACCTGCCCGGCCCGGTCCACGCGCACGATGCGGTTGTTGCCTGTGTCGCACACCACCAGGTCGTTGGAGTCCACCATCCGCACAACGCTCGGCCGGCTGAACGGGGTCTTTTTGACGGACATACCCGTGGGTGTGACCGGATCCCGCCCGTGGAGGCCCAGCTGCGTGGTGGCATTCACGGACCACACAGCCCCGGCGCCCGCATCTACTTCAAGAATCCGGTTGCTGTCCGCGATAATGGTGCCCGGTGAATCGAACACGTAAAGGCCCGCGTCCCCCGATACCGCCAGCAGCCCGCCCGCTGCAGCGATGGGATTCGTCAGCGGCACCCCGCCTTCGATCAACTCTTGCCAGACAACATCGCGGGTGCTGTTCTGCCACTCGGCCTCGCTCATGTAGTTCGGCTTCACCCCGAACACCTGCTTACCGCGGTCGGGGGTGGCTCCGGCGCGGATGGCATAGATCATCCCTTCCGCCGTGCTGAAGTAGACGTATTCGCCCAGCACGCTGGCAGGCGATGGCCGCCCGGTGGCCCGGTTGGCGGGCGTGTAGATCCCCGCTCCCGGCGGAAGTGTGTCCGGTCTGTAAGCCACGAAATACCACCGCAGATTGCTGAAGCGATCCATCTGGGCGGGAACCTCAACGTCGCCCACCCATACGCGGACGGGAATCCCCGCAAACAACGGACGCTTCTCTGGACCCATCAGGAAGTTGGGGTCGTCGAAGTTGCTGATGGTGATGGTGCCGCGCGCACGGTCTATGGCATAGTCCCTGACAAGAGCCGCCTCCTCCCGTGGCGAACGGACCGTGCCCAGCTCCGTGAAGGGATTGGGCTGCCAGATGCGCACCGGCAGGAGGTTCCCCTGCTGGTCGCGATACTCCACGCCAGGCGGCAGGTCCACGCGGAACTCCCATTTCCGCGCGAACGCGAACAGCGCCACCGCCGGAGCCCCACCTGTGTCCCGTCCGATAGCCGTGACATAGACGCCATCATCGGTCACAGCCGGCGGTCCGACGGCCTCGAAGTTGTCCAGCGGTATGCCTGTGCCTGAGGAAGACGAATCCAGCGTATAGTCGAACGCCGGATAGAACCGGTCGGTCATCAGCGGGTCCGCGGTGTTCAGGACGCTGCGGAACCAGAAATGCCAGTCCGCGATATGCTGCGGGACGCTCTGACGGTTCTGAAGCAGGTTGAAGCGCGGGCCGAACTCCTGCACGGCCGTCAGCTGAGACCCGTTGTTCCGGGCGCCGAGAACATACAGGGTTCCGTCCGGCCCCATCGCAACGGTCGCGCTCCCTGATGTGGTCCACGCCTGGACGTTGGACCCCGCCTGAGGATCCGGTTTCGGGGAATAGATGCTGCGCGGCGACAGATCCTGCCCGGTGGTGGCCAGCGCCATATTCCGCGTCATCTGGTAATCACCGTAGACGGGAGTGGCCGCGTTCACTCCCGTCGGCGGGTTGGAAAGGACAAACTGCCCCTTGGCCGTCGGCGTTCCCACCGCCGTGGTCAGATCCTGGCAGGCGCCGGTCCCCAACTTCGCCCACAGCCGGAACGGGCTGTCGTTCACGGTGCGGGAGTTGTTATAGCGGGTCGCGACGATGTTGCCGCCCAGCCTGGCGAGCGGCTCATTGCGCACGCTGAAGATGGCGGAGAAGATGCGGTCACTGGGCTGAACAGTCACTCCGGTGGTGCCCGCCAGCCAGTAGGCCATCAGGTCCAGCGCTTTGGTACCGATATCCTGGGTCCATCCCACAGTGGGCGAGGAAGGCCGCGGGACGATACCGTAGGGCGTCGTCATATTGCCCGGGATATTCCACCGGTCCCCTGTGGAGAGGTCCAGACAGTAAAGGTATCCGTTGCCGCCAAGGGCGTATATGATGCCGTTGTGATAGGTAGGCGACGGCACCGCGCCTCCGCCCCACCCGGGCACCGACATAATCTCCTGGAAGCCCGGCTGGCTGCCCAGTGGCCTCGGGAACGCGGGAGCCGCCAGCACCCTGCCCCCGGAGTCCATCACCATGACCACGTCCACGCCCGCCTGGAACGGACCGCCGCCCGGCCAAGAGAACACCGTGGGACCAGAGATGGACCCGCCGCCGCTGGCCGACCAGAGCAGGTCGAACGGCGCGCCCCCTGCAAAGTCCGGCACGCCGTCATCCGGATTGCCGTCGTTGTCCAGATCCTGCTGGGGCACGCCGTCCAGGGCATAAACCACACCGTCCCCGCCGGAATGGAACACCACGCCCTTGTAGATCACCGCAGCCGCTCCCGGAGCCCCTCCCACCGGGAAGCTCCAGCGCTTCACCAGCGGCGCGCCCGGGCCCTGCGAGGATGACGAGGAGTGAGCGGCATTGGCGTAAGTGGTGGTGTAGTTGGAGGCCCATGCCACCACGTTATAGGCAAACTTGAGATCTCCAGGAGAAGCAAGATCCGGCCGGGAGCCGAAGGCCGCCCGCACAATGTTCGCTCCGATGTTGTTGGCGGTCAGAATGATATGACCGGATCCATAGCGCCCCGCAGCAATCTGCGGCAGCCCGCCGCCGTTCAACACCACAGGCGCGAACACCGCCGGGAAAGGCATCCCATTGTTGCCGTCGGAGGCCACCCCGCCGCTCAGATTTGCCCCCAGGGAATTGATCTCCGGCTGACTGAGCCAGTAGGGATAGCTGAGAAGGGCGTGGTGACGGTGGATGACGTTCGCCGGCTGCCGGGGTTGCGGCTGGAAGTTCACGTCGTCCAGGAAGAAGCCGGTACCGCACTGCCCGGCTGTGAAGGGATTAGCCGCGCCCCCGCCCCAGTCTATCCAGAGCTGCGCCCCGGAATCCACCAGTTTGCGGAGCAGCTCGCGGTCGTCCGGGGTCAGCTCCGCCTTGACACCCGCCGGGATGTGCAGATACACCACATCGAACTGCAGCAGGCGGGAAAGGGTCACCTCGCCCAGCTTTACATCCCAGTAGCAGGGCATGTCCTTCGTCACCACCTGCCCGACGGTGAGCGGCAGAGGGGTATCGGAATAGCGTGCCGCGATCTCGGGTGTGACCACCGCGGGAGCGAGCGGGTTCACGAAGGTCCACCCGGCCGGCTTCAAGTCCAGCCGCTGCTCCAGCACACTGAACAAACCGGCGTTCCACTGACGGGAGCGGTAACCGGACGAGATGGGACCCTGCGCCGGATCGCTGTTGGGGTCCACTCCCGGGAGCAGCAGGTTGCAGACGCGGATGACGCGCAGGCTCTCCGAGTAGATATACGCCGGACGCGCTTCACCTGCCGCCAACAGCACGGCGGCGATGCCTGCCAGAAGTATGTTCAGATAGCCAGAACGCATCGGATCACGCCATTTCCAGGCCGCCCCAACCGGCGGCGCGTCGCTCCAGGTTCCGGCCGGTCCAGCGGACCGGACGTCTGTGTCCTCTTCTTGGAATGACTCCCTCCAGCCCGCCTTTGTTCGGCCGGGCTCACCCGCTCAGCTGCTCAGCCGCCCGACATAGATCAGATCCGGCGACACGGGAAGCCGCGGTGTCACGGGCAGAGCCCGCCCGTACGCATCCCGCCGGATGGGGGTGCCATCCGGACGCACCGGGAACCCCAGCTGCGGATCGTAGACGAACGTCACTCCGTCCTCAGGATGGGCGGTGCGCTCGTTGCTCGAACCATAACGAACCGGGATGTTGCTCCAGTGGCGCATCCACTCGTCCACCAGCGCCGGAGGAGCGGGGAGATTCTCGGCCACTGCCCCGTCGAAGGTGATCTTGATGTCGAGAGGCTCTCCGTAGAACGGGAACGCAGGATTCTTGATCTCGGGCGGCCGCGCGGGCGCGGAGGGGTTGTCGGCCGGGTTGCTGTTGAACCAGGGACCCGGGATGATGAACAGGCTTCCCTCCTGAGCGTAGCACAGCGCCTGGATGTTCACGTCCATCGGGACGACGGCAATCGCCTCCAGAAGGTAGTCGCCCCGCGACTGCTCCAGCCCTGTCTGGTGAAGGCCGATCTCGATCCGGTTCCACTGCCCCGCAGTGCCGAACAGGCCGGGCGGCCCACCGAAGTCCAGCGGAAAGACCTGCCCCTCGAAGATGGGACCATACTGCGTTTCCGTACTGGGCATCAGATAGTTCGGGGCCCCGCCGAAATCGTAGGCCGCGCCGTTGATGAACAGATTGATGCTGGCGGTGGCTCCGGAGGAGGCGTGCCGGATGAAAAGATGCGCCGGGCCGCCGCCCCATGACGGGTAAGCCGACGGCTGGCGAAGGCTGTTGCGATCGTACCAGTATCCCGGCGAGAAGTCGGCTACAAAGTTGGAAGCCGGACTGGTGGTCACCCGGTAGGCGTAGGGCGGCCGTCCGCCTCCGGGGACCGACTCGAACAGCGCGGAAGTCAGCGGAGGCAGGCTCAGGAACTGCGTGGTATTCACCACGATATACTTTCGGGCCAGCAGGCTGATGGCCGACGTGACCATATCCTGCTTCAGGATGCTGCCCTCGATGTAGATGTTCTCGTTCGAGACCACCGTCAGCTGCCTGTCGGCAGCCACCATTCCGGAAATGCGGATGTTGCCCTCCGCGAAGATGACTCCGTTGCGTGGATAAGGCAGCGTGATGGTAGGACCCAACCCTGGCTGCGGAATCAGATTGTTCGACGCCGCATCGTAAGTGTGCCAGACGTATTTCTGTCCCCGGCGCACGGCATCGGTCCGGGTGATGGTGAGCGTCTCGTCCGGATTGATACGGATCACGACGCCCGGCGGCACATAGAATGCGCCCTTCCAAGAACCCCTGTTGTTGGGCGTGACCCACTCATCCAGCAGAGTCTGAGCACCGCCGAAGACCGAACTGCCGTCCTGCTGCACGTCGCGGCGGTTGTCTATGTAGAGCCCGTCGCCGTAGCCGTATTGAGCGCTGTTGACATACCGGCCGCCGTTCAGCCGCGCAGAGAAGCCAGAGTAGAGCGTCAAGCGGCGGTATCGCGAGACACCAGACGAGGGATCCTCCTGATCCACCAGCGGTGGTTCCAGCCGCTTGACAGCCCGCCCGAAGCCGGCAACGTCCGGACGGTCCACGCCGTCCCGGTAAAGCCCCTGGAATGTCGTGAAATCCGGGTTCAGGGCACCGCCCCGGCGCGTGGGCTCCGCCCGCCCTTCCAGCACGCCGTTATTGAATACCAGCACCTCCGCATCCGGACCTGACTCCAAGATCTCTCCGGCGACCTCCACCCGGTCCACTGGCAGCCTGGCTCCATTCTGCGACTGCACGCTGCGGAGATACACCTCGTTCTTGCCCCGCCAGACCAAGTTGCCGTTCACACGGATGGGACCGGTCCGCTCCTGACCGATGATGGTGCCACCCCAGACAAGCGGCTTCGGCCCGAACGCTTTGCCCAGAGATACAGCCTCTGTCCGCTTGCTCTTGTTGGTAACGAACCGGGCATAGTCCGTGATGCCGATCGGCTTGTAGGCGGTGAGCTCGTGGCGCAAACGGACAGGACCGCTGTTGGCGTAGGTGGTAGGATCCGGCACCCCGCTGCCCTGGAAATTGGAATCCACAAACCCCGCACGCCCGATGGACTCAATCTTGATGTAGCGCGACATCGGGTCCGAGGGATCGGGATTGTAGCTCACCCGGATGAGAAACCGGCCGTTTCCGCTGGTGAAACTGCTGAAGCCGCCGGTAGGACCGCCGGTGGCGGAAGGAGTGGGCTCGTACGGCTGCAGCCACTGGATATCCGGATGCTTCGCGTTGGCTGCGGGATCCAGATTGGCAGGCTCGGGACGCCAGTCCGCCCCTTCGTCGCTGTAGGTCAGCATACTGTCCGCGTAGCGGATGCCCGCTTCGGCCATCTGGCGGGCGATCAGCACATCGCCGGAGCGTACCGCCGCGGAGAGATTTCGCGTCACCAGCGTCACGAAGATGGTGCCGATGAACATCACGATGAACATCACGGACAGCGCGATGATCAGCGACTGGCCGCGGTTCGAGCGCAAACTGCGGAAAGCCGGCCTCGATTCGAATTTCTGTGACACGATGCGCATGCTACCTGTGGAAGTTCCGAATCACGACATTGCTGGAAAGCTGCAGCACGCTCAGCTTTCCACGGTCATCGTAGAGCCGGTATCCCACCTGCACCGACATCACGTTCTTCGTGGTGTAATCCACGCTCAAGACGTCCCCTGAGTCAGGATCGAATCCCTGGTTGTTCTGAAAATCGAAGCGCACCTCCACCCTGGCCGCCGGGCCGCCGGAGATATCCCGCTCCGGCATGGCAGGGGAAGGAAGCGAGTAGAAGAATATGGTGCCCGTCCCGTAGTCTATTCGGTACTGATTTGGCCCGGGATCGTCTGTCAGGTAGGCTACCCGGCTATAAAGCACGGGCTTTCCATAGTCCGGCCCCACCACCCAGTTCGGTCCCGTGACGCGCTCCGACCCCGGAACGATGCGCGCGCCGGGGATGTCCGCCTTCAGCCCAGCGAACCGATTAAGCGTGACACTGCGGACTCCTGCCCCCTGGTTTTGCATACTGTCGTTGTAAGCCTGATTGATCAGGACGGGGTCGAACACGTCATCGCCGTACTGCGTCAGCGCCTCACTCGGAAAGGCGAACGTGACCTCCCCTTTGTTCGGATCCACATCGAACATAAACTCCGGGCTACCCGGGCCGATCTGCCTCGTCTGCTGCCAAGCCGTGATGTCGAATACAGGCTCGTTGCGGCCGGCGCGATAGATGTAAACATGCCCACTACCGGGATCACGCCTTGTGAAGTAGACCACCGTGGCTCCTTGCCGGAACACACGCACTTCGTAGTCTGGAGCCCACTGACCGGCCGTGGCCCGGTAAACGGTCGGCGGGCTGTCGGGCTCGCCATACTCGCGCCGCCCCGTGTCTGTGGGGGTCAGGACATCGTTGGTTACCGCATTCGGGACGAAGCGCACCGAGCTGAAGACGCTCACCGGGTCGCCGTTGGAATCATATTGCACGCTGACCAGATCCAGATTGCTGGCCGGCCCCACGATATGCGACACCCTCCTCCAGTTCTCGGAGAACGTACGACCGTTGGGCGCGCGGTTCTGGTTGTAAAAAAAGTCCGCCCGCAGCAGGCCATTCTGCCCATCGGAATCGTCGATGAGGTTCTCGTCATAAGGGGAGAACTCGGCCCGGTATAGGACAAACGTGTTCTCCACATCCGTGGCGAGCGCCCGGCGATCCTCGTGGACATTGTTGTAAGGCTGCGACGGGTCTTTCAGCCCCACAAAATAGCGGACCATCATCCCGTCCGGCTCAATGGGGTGAAGAATGCGCGCCTCCACATCGCCATTGCCGCCCGGCGGCTGGTGCTGCGCCGGGCACTCCGGCCACGCCAGCCGTCCGCGATCGTAGTCGCGGGGGACTCCAGCCGGGTGATTCGGGGAGTTGCAATGCATAACCATGCGCGGCAAGACCAGATCCACGCGCGCATGAGGAATCTTAAAGACCCGCCCCTTGACGGGGATGTCGATGGCCTGCCCCGTATTGTCATAGACGAACACCGCGCTCTGCAGCTCGCGCGTGAGCTGCTCCAGGGCCTGCCGTGCGGACTCCTGGGAAAGCACAGTCGCCTGCGCGCGCCGCGTGATGTTGAAGCTCTGGACCATCGGGGTCACAAGCAGCGTGGTGAGGATGGCAGTGATGGCCAGCACCACCAGGACTTCGATCAGAGTGAAGCCCCTGCGGCCGCGGGCAGCCGTATGATAGGATTTCAGGACAGAGGAGATCATCTCATCCCCTCACCCTGCCGCCAGGCGGCGAGTCAGCTCACCGTCCAGATCGTAATACTGGAACTTCGGCACCAGACGCCCCGCACTGTCCCTGCGGGTCGTCTCGCTCCACATCACGCGCACCTTGAACGAGAGGCCGCGGATGGCCCGCACATATTCCGGCACCTTGGAAGGGATCAACCAGGCCCGCTGGCCATCCGGCGAGGCGATGGCCCGCACAACCTCTCCGATGACCGTTCTCTCCCGTCCATTCTCCAGATACACATAGTCCACAGAGAAGGATTTGCCCACCTCGCTCTTGTTCAGCACGATCCGGTCGGCGGCGCGGTTGTGGAAATACTCGCGGTATGAGACGTCGTTATCGTTCTGAGGAGTGTAGCGCTCATAAGCCTTCCGGTACTGGATCTGCCAGTCCCCCTCGCACCGGTAATACACCCGCAGAGTGCGGCCTGCAGAGGGCACCAGGACGTTGCCGATGGTGATCTGATCCGGTACCACGATGATGCCGTTGCGGTGGTCCACCTGAAGGACGTTGGACGGTATATACTGACCGGTGGCCTCATCCACCACCAGCAGATCTTCCGGATAATTCGGGGTGATACCCGTATACGGGGATCCGTCATCGTTGATGGTGACCCCGATCTGCTTGATGTCCCGCAACGTCGTGCGGAGACGATAGGGCGGAACAGGCGGCACCTGCAGGGTCTCGCTGATAATCCCCCAGTCGTAGACCGTGTAGTCCACGTGAGCCGTCAGGTCCACAACTCCCTGCGGAGTGTACTCTTTGTAAGAGTAGCCCCGCGGGTTGAAGGCGATCCGGCCGGTCAGGCTGTCCACGATCTTGTATTCGTAGGGGTCGTCCGTGGACCAGTCCGCTCCGGCATCCAGCCGCCGGAACGCCCGGGATGCCTGGTCGCTGCGGTCATCCAGCCCTGCGAAACCCTCGATATTGCGGACGGGGGTGCCCCCGGCCGTGATGTCCAGCCAGCCCGCCCCGGCAGGCACCACAATGTTCTCGCCAGTCACCGTGCGCAGTGTGCGCTCGTCCTCCGTCTCGATCCAGTAGGAATAGGTGATGGAGAAGATCCTCTCGTAGTTGGCGGCGCGGAAACAGATCCGCGCGCTTTCATAGTCTATGGCATACTGGGTGGGCCGCAGCCAGCGCCACGGTTCGCTGTCGGCGTCCTCGGAATCCAGAATGCGCCTCTGCAGGCGGGCGGAGTAGACAGAATCCACGGACGAGACGGGCGCGAACAGCAGCTCGTGCACCGAGCCGATGACTCGCCCGGTGGTCCGGGCCTCCAGGATGGGAGCGGGAATACGGACGGTCTCACCCACGATCTGCCGGATATTGGGTGAGCTGGCGTCGTTGGGTGTCCCCGGAGGCGGGGTGGCGGCAGTGGTGATGCCCAGCGGCAGGTTCACCGCACGTGCCCTGAGCCTCTCGAACTCCCCCTCCGCCAGACGCGACGCGAGCGTGATGTTCTCGCTGCGCTTCATCACCACGAAGCCGCCAGAGAACATGCGGGCCACCGAGAGGATGCCGATCACCAGGATCACCAGGGTGGTCAGGATCTCTATGAGGGAGGTTCCCCTCCGGTTTTGAAGGCGTCCCAGGATCATCTGCTCGCTTCTTCGATCCGGCAGCAGGCCCTAGCTCCGGCGCCAAAGGCGCTTCAGAGCTTGGGCTTCACTGTGTAAGGGTAGTTCCAGGGAGCTCCGTCCGGCATCAACTGGTCCGAAGGGATGCGGTCCACGTGCCCGTCCAGGAAGAGCACCAGATCATGCGCCCCAGAGCGCGGACGCTGGTCGCCGCCACGGTGATACGAACACCAGGTGACCACAGTGTTATCCGGCGGGCTGCGGAACTTGAGCTGTCTCTCGAAGGCATCCTCCTTGGCGTTCGGATCGCTCAGCGGCACATCTGCTGGGGTGTTGGCCCAGGCGAGCGTGTAGCGCGGCTGAGGAGAATTTCCGGCATAGGCAAGAATCTGCGCGTCGTAGCTGTCGTAGGAGTACAGCCGGGCGCCTGCAGGTCTGTCCAGCCCGATGAGCGACTGCCCTGCCAGGGGATCCGGTATCGTGGCAGCCGGGTCCGTAAAACGGTTGTCCGGGCAGGAGAAAACCTTTGCGGTGGAGACGTACTCGCGGCTAAATAGCGTCCCGTTCTTGATGGAATCCACGGGCACGCCGTTCTCCGCGAATCCCAGAAGGACAGCCGGATAACGGCCATTGTCATTTTTGAAGAGCTTGAGGGCGCGGTGGATCTCCTGTAGATTGGTGATGCACTGCGTCTCGCGCGCTTTCTTCCGCGCGGAGCCCATGACCGGGAAGATGAGCGCCGCAAGAATGCCGATGATGGCGATTACCGTGAGAAGCTCGATGATGCTGAACCCAGCCCTGCCGATTTTGCTCATCCGGACTCTCCTGCCCTTTCAGACACCCTGAAAAGCACGACGCACCCCCGCCCTCTGGCCCCTGTGGCCACCCGAGCGCCCGCCTCCAGGGCTATATCATTGACTTCCGTCCCGCCGGTGGTGTTCCATTCAGCGCAGCCCGGCGTATCCCAGCCACCAATCCACGATCTGCGGCCCAAAAAAGATCATCACCACAGCACCCGTGACCAGCATCGGCCCGAACGGGATCTCGTCGAACCGCCGTTTCTGCCCCAGCGCCATCAGCACGATGCCGGCAAGCGCTCCGATCCCGGCGGCCAGGAAGAAGGAGATGATGCCGTATGCGGCTCCAATGTTCGCGCCGATGGCGGCTGTGAGCTTCACGTCTCCTCCTCCCATCGCCTCCTTCTTGAATAGCGACTCTCCAAAGAGGCCCACAACCAGCACCAGCGCCCCGTACGCGAAAAACCCCACCAGCGAGTGGGGCAACGGAAGCTCGATTCCTCCTGTGAACGGGATCGGCAACCAGAGGAGATCCCGCCACGGGAACTCGCGCAGACCCGTCACCAGCCCCGCAATGTCGGCGATGAACCCCACAGCCGCCCCGAATATCCACAGCTGGTCCGGGATGATATAGTGCTCCAAGTCTATGGCGAAGACAGCGATGAGGGAGGACACCAGCAGAGCATACTGGAAAAACTCCAGGCTCCACCCGAAGCGGTAGAACAGCGCCACCCACATCAGGCCCGTGCCGGCCTCCACCACCAGATAGCGGGGGGAGATGCGGGCAGAGCACTTGCGGCAACGGCCACGGTACAGCAGCCAGGTAATGATGGGAATGTTGTCCCACGGCTTCAGGATATATCCGCAGGACGGACAGTGCGAAGGCGGCCGCACGATGGACTCATCCCTCGGCAGCCGCCATATCAGCACATTCAGAAAACTACCGACAACAGCTCCGTAGACGAACGCTATCGCCGCGGAGAGCTCCTGGGGCAAGACTTACTCTCCTCCTCCACCACCGCCGCCACCTCCGCCTTCGCCTCCTGACAGGGCGGTGATCACCGAGACCAGCGGCAGGAAGATGGAAATGACGATGAAGCCGACCGCGAACCCCAGGAACACGATCAGCACCGGCTCGATTGCGGAGGTCAGGCTGTCCAGAGCCGCGTCCACCTCCGCCTCATAGAAATCTGCGACCTTCGCAAGCATCGGGTCCAGCGCGCCAGACTCTTCACCGATGGTGATCATCTGGACCACCATCGGCGGGAACAGTTTGCTTTTCTGCAGCGGATCTCCGATGCGGTCACCCTCTCTGATGCGCGCCCGGGCATTGAGGATGGCCTCCGAGATGATCTCGTTCGAGACCGTGCCCGCCACAGTCTCCATTGCCGACAGGATGGGAACTCCGCTGGCAAGCAATGTTCCCAGTGTGCGGGCGAACCGCGCCAGGGCGATCTTGTGGTTCAGTTTGCCGAACACCGGCGCCTTCAGCTTGAACCGGTCGTAGGACCGCCTGCCCACATCGGTCTTCACGAACGCCCGGAACGCCACGATGAAGATGACCAGCCCCAGCACCGCAAAGTACCACTTCTGGGTGAGGAAGTTGCTGAAGGACATAAGGATGGTGGTGGGCAGCGGGAACTCAGTGACGCCCAAGTCCTTGAACAGGTCCATGAACTTCGGCAGGATGAACGTGACCAGTCCGATAACAATGGACACGGCCACGATCATGACGATGACCGGATAGGTCATTGCGGACTTGACCTTCCGCCGGAGCTCCTGGTCCTTTTCAAGGAACGTGGAGAGTCGCTGAAGGCTTTCCTCAAGCACACCTCCCACCTCGCCAGCGTTCACCAGACCGATGAACAGGTTGCTGAATGTGTTCGGGTACTTGGCGAGCGCCCGGGACAGGCTCTGGCCGGCCTCCACCTCGCTCTGGATGTCCGCTATCATCCGCTTGAACTTGGGATTGACAGTCTGCTCCTGCAGCACGCTGAGGCACCGCACCAGCGACACCCCGGCGTCAATCATGGTGGAGAACTGGCGGCAGAAGATTGAAAGCTCGTTCAGCTTGATCTTGACGTTGCTGGTGGAGGCTTTCTTTTTGGCCTTGGTCTGCTTGACCTCCAGCACCCGCAGGCCCTGATTGGTCAGGCGCCTGCGGAGGATATCCTCGTTCTCCGCCTCCGAAGTGCCTTTCCTGCGAGCGCCGGAAGAATCCTCGACGGTATATTCAAAGGCTGGCATCTATCAGGCCCCCCGTCCCGCAGGCGCCCCTCCCGGTCCCGCCGTCTGCGGCGACTCAATCATCCTCTTCAACTCGTCCGGATTCATCGCTCGGGTGACCGCGTCGTCATAGGTAATGATTCCCTGGAGATACAGATCCCTCAGGTGCTGGTCCATGGTCTGCATTCCGAACTGCGCACCCGTCTGGATGGCGGAAGGGATCTGATGGCTCTTGGCCTCGCGAATGAGGTTGCGGATGGCCGGGGTGGCGATCATGATCTCCATCGCGCACACCCTGCCCTTCATCCCCCGCCGCGGCAGCAGCTGCTGGCAGATGACCGCCTCCAGGTTATTGGACAGCTGGAAGCGGATCTGCTCCTGCTGCCCCGGAGGAAACACGTCCACCATGCGGTCCACGGTCTGGGCCGCGCTGTTGGTATGCAGTGTGGCGAATACCAGGTGACCGGTCTCCGCACAGGTGATGGCGATCTGAATGGTCTCCAGATCGCGCATCTCACCCACCAGGATGACGTCCGGATCCTCACGGAGGCTTGCGCGAAGGGCATTGTTGAACGCCCGGGTATCCGTTCCCACCTCGCGCTGGTTGATGATGCTGTATTTGTGCTCGTGCAGATATTCGATAGGATCCTCGATAGTGATGATGTGCAGGCTCTGCTCCGAGTTGATCTGCCCGATCATCGCCGCAAGAGTGGTGGATTTCCCGGACCCCGTCGGCCCGGTCACCAGAATGAGCCCCCGTGGCTTGCGCGTCAGGGTCTCCAGCACGCGGGGAAGTCCCAGATCTTTCAGCGTGGGGATGCGCACCGGGATGGTCCGGAACGCAGACGCCACCGCGCCCTTGTCCCGGTAGACATTCAGACGGAAACGCGACAGATCCCGCACCGAGTACGAGCAGTCCAGCTCCAGATCCTCCTCGAACCGGCGGATCTGTTCGTCTGTCAGAATGTCGTAGACGATCCGCTGGGACTCGGGAGGGGTAAGCTTCGTGAACGGCAAAGGTTGGAGTTGCCCGTCCACACGGACAATGGGCGGGACTCCCACGCAGAGATGAAGGTCGCTGGCCCCGCGCGCCACCATCGCCCGCAGGAGCTCGTCTACGTGTGTATCCTCGATCTTCTGAACGTTGCCGCGCTGCTGCTGCGATGCAGCAGCTTTCATCTCCTCGCTGACCGTTCCGGTTGCGCCTGACAAGGGATTCCTCCTCCCGGAAAGTGATGCCGCTCAAAGAGCCGCCGCTCCCGAAGGAGCGGCGCCCGGTGTAATCTCAGGAAACGCCGGCCGTGAACACGACCCTCATAACTTCTTCGGCGGTGGTGATCCCCTCCAGAACCTTCACCAGGCCGTCTTCGCGGAGTTCCAGCATCCCGTTCGCCTTGGCCGCCTCTCTAAGGTCGCTGAGCGGAGCGCGGCGGACGATGAGATCCTGTATCTCGTCGTTGACTTCCATCAATGAGTAGATGCCAAGGCGTCCACGGAACCCGCTCTGCCGGCAGTTATCGCACCCGGCGCCCCGCCACAGCGTAACTTTGCGGACGCCGCGCAGTTCCTCGGCCTTCTCTTCTCCCAGAATGCGCACCATCTCCGCATGGTTCTCGGGATGGTATCCAAACCTGCGCAGATCCTCGACGTCTACCTCATAGGACTCGCGGCATTTCGGGCAGATCCGCCGGGCCAGTCGCTGGGCAAGACATCCGATGACCGTTGCAGAGATCAGGTAGGGCTCCACACCCATATCCACCATACGGGTGACCGCCGAAGGGGCGTCGTTAGTGTGGAGTGTGGAAAGGACCAGGTGGCCGGTCAGAGCCGCCTCGATGGCAATCTCCGCCGTCTCCAGGTCGCGCATCTCGCCAACCATGATGATGTCCGGGTCCTGGCGCAGGAAAGCGCGCAAAGCAGAGGCAAAAGTCAACCCCGCCTTCTTGTGCACCTGCACCTGCGAGATGCCGTCCAGCTGATACTCCACCGGGTCCTCGATGGTGATGATGTTGCGGTCCACCGAGTTGATCTTGTGGAGAACAGAATACTGCGTGGTGGTCTTTCCGCTACCGGTCGGCCCCGTGGTCAGGAACATGCCGTTCGGCTGGCTGATCAGCTCCTCGACCCTTGCCTGAGTGTGAGGCAGGAAGCCCAGCTTGGCCAGACCGATGAGAACGTTCGTCTTGTCCAGGATGCGCATGACGATCTTCTCACCGTAGATGGTGGGAAGACAGCTCACGCGCAGGTCGTAATCCTTGCCGTCCGCGCGGATGGGGATGGCTCCGTCCTGAGGAATGCGCCGCTCCGCGATATTCATGTTGGCCATGATCTTCAGGCGCGAGATAAGCGGCGCCTGGATATACTTCGGGACGGTCATCGTCTCGTGGAGCACGCCGTCCACGCGGTAGCGGACGCGCACTCCGCGCCGCTCGGGCTCCACGTGGATATCGCTTGCACCGTCCTTGATGGCCTGCAGAATGATGGAGTGCGCGATCTTGATGATGGGCGCCTCTTCGGACTGCTTGGCCAGCGCGTCCGCGTCTTCATCTTCGCCCGCCACATCCTGCTCGCCCCCGTACTGGGCGATTGCCTCACGGATTGAGGCTGTACCCGAGAGCTGGGTGGAGCCCGGAGCCGGGACAACGGCTGCGGACTCCCCGCCCCCGCCGGGAGCCTCGGCTCCGTTTCCGCCGCCGTAAGCCCTGGTCAGGGCGTTGGTTATATCCTCCGGCGCGGCGATGAACGGCTTGATCTGCAGACCCTTCGCCGCCGTCCGGAGATCGTCCATGGCGACAATATCGTCAGGGTCCGCCATCGCGATGAGCAGCTGGTTCCCCATCTTGCCGAAGGGAACCACATTGTGCCGCTTCGCGAGCCGCTCGGGAATGATGTTGACTGCGCTCGGATCGATCCGGGTATTGGCGAGGCTGACAAACGGGATGCCGCGCTCCTCCGCGCGCGCCTCCGCCACCTCGGCCTCGCTGGCCATCTCCAGATCCACAAGGATGCGGCCCAGGTCCGCTCCCCGGGTGGCTCGCGCAGCTTCACGGGCCTGCTGTAGCTGCTGCTCCGTGATGGCCCCCTTGGAGAGAAGGATATCTCCAAGATCCTTGCGAGTCATTACCATAATATGCTCATTACCTCTCAGACCGGCCTGTCCGTAGTGCCGGCTGTCGAAGTCCCGGCGTCAAGCCCGGCAACTGAAGGATTATACCATACGGGTTCCGTCCCACGCCCCCGCGGGAAGCCGGACCGGGACCTCCCCGAAACAAACCTACGCTCCCTTTTCAAGGCCCTCTATCACCGCCGCTTCCATCACGTCCAGCGGCGGCTCCACCCCCGTCCACAGCCGGAAGGAGTATGCTCCCTGATGCACCAGCATCCTGACTCCATTGATGGCACGAGCCCCTGCGGCCCTGGCATCCGCCAGCAACCGCGTCTCCAGCGGGTTATAGACCAGATCATAGACGGTCTGCCCTGCCCGAAGTGTGTCCGGCGGAAGCGGGCTAACCCCAATATTCGGCGACATTCCCACTGAAGTGCAGTTCACCACCAGATCCGCTTCGCGGCAGGCTCCCCGCAGAGCTTCCGCATCCATCGGTATGACCCGCACCTGCGCGTCCCCGAGTTCCTCCGCCAGTTTCCGGGCACGCTCCGGCGTTCTGTTGGCCAGGATGATTCTCACCGCACGTTCCGCCAGAGCGAAACAGATGGCCCTTCCGGAACCTCCAGCCCCGAGCACCAGCGCCGTGTCCGGCAGCCCGCCCGCCTCCTCCAGCGAGCTTATGAACCCGGGACCATCCGTGGACTCTCCCATCAGGGAACCATCCTTCCACCAAAGGGTATTTACGGATCCCACTCTGGCCGCTCCAGGCGACAGGCCATCGACCAGCGTCACCGCCTGCTCTTTCAAGGGGATCGTCAGATTTACCCCCAGAAACCCCAACGCGCGGACCCCCGCGACCGCCTCTCGAAGGCGGTCCCGCTCCACGCGGAACGGCACGTATACCAGGTCCAGCCCCAAAGCCCGGATCGCCGCATTGTGCATGGCCGGCGAAAGGCTATGCTCCACAGGACAGCCGAACACTGCAAGCACCCGGGTCTTTCCCGTAAGACGCAGGGCGGTTTCACTCATACTGACGCCTTCCCCAGATTCTTTGTTCCGCGCCGAGGCCCGCACTCATCCCGGTATAGCGGCCCGCTTTTTGCGCTCCCGCAGCAGGTCTGAGCACTTCGCGCGGGCGGCCGGATTATGTCATATTGGGACGGAACAGAGCGTTTCACACTCAACAGCAGGATTCCGGGCAGACACCGCAGGAAGTATTCCACGAGGGGTATTATGCGCAAACCAGACAGGGATACCTACTATATAGATATCGCAGATTCCGTTGCTCGCCGGTCCACCTGCCTGAGGCGTAGCTACGGAGCGGTTATCGTCAAGAACGACCGCATCGTCGCAACGGGGTTCAACGGTGCTCCACGCGGAGTGGAAGATTCCCTTCAGGCTGGCTGGTGCCGAAGAATACGCGTGGCGAAGGGGGTGGATGGCCAGCGCGGCGGCTATCTGGCGTGCCGCTCCTCTCACGCCGAAATGAACGCCATCATCTCCGCCAGCATGGAAGAGATGACCGGCGCCACCCTGTACATCGCCGGCCGTGACAAGGAAGAGCTGGTGGGCTTTGACGAGCAGGGATATCCCCTCAAGGAGCTGGAGGCGAGCTGGGAGGAGTTGCCCTTTGCCCACGCCTCGCCTTGCCAACTCTGCGCCCGGATGATCCTCAACAGCGGCATCGAGCGCGTGGTCTACCGCTGCAAGGACGGCTCGCTGACCTCTGTGGATCCCCGTGAATGGACGGTGAAGACGGATATCCTCTTCTTCGGTTAGCCGGGTGGGAACCCCTTTCCGCGGCGAAAGCGTTGCTTTCCCTGAGAGATTGATAACGAGCCGCGTCGAGGAGAAGACCATGCAGATTTCCGAGAGAATGGAATTTCCGGATCGCCGGTCAGCATACGAGTTTCTACAGAAAGAGGGCTTCAAACTTTGGCAATGGCTGGATCACACCAGCTGCGTCTGGTGGGGTCCGGCGCGCAGCAGGCTTTTCGCCCGTGAGATGGAGGACGGCCGCTGCATCATCGCGCCGCTTCCTTCCCTGGACTGGACCACCATCTCACATAGCCAGGCCACGGTGGCCAACACGCCGGAGGCCAGGCACCTACGGGAGCAGGTCACGCTTTCCTCTTGAATGGAGCTTTCAGCTGGCATCGATGATGGGACGCTGTGCAGCGTGGTGAACGAGCTAGCGGCCGCGGGGAGGTTCCCGCGGCCGCTTTTTGCTGCTGCCTGCTTCGAGGGACGTCACACGTTGCCGAACAACTTCAGTCCGCAGGTTGCGGAGTGGGAGCACCCGCCGCGGTCTTGAGACCTGAAAGCGTCGAGGCGCCAGCCCCTGCTGAATGCGGCTCTCCCATTTCGAAGTCCGGGTAGGCAAGGTTGCCGTGCTCGCCGATGTCCAGCCCTTCGATCTCCTCCGACTCCGTGACTCTCAGGCCGATCGTGGCCTTCAGGATGCCGAACAGAAGTAGTCCAGCCACCACTGCGAACGCGAACACCGAAACGACTCCAATAAACTGAGCCTTCAGGAGGGTCAGCCCACCGCCAAACAGCAGTCCGTTGCCTGTGGTGTCTGGAACAAACTTGTCCTGCGCGAACAGTCCGAGCATCAAGGTTCCGTAAGCTCCACAGACTCCGTGGACGGATACAGCGCCGACGGGATCATCCAGGTGGACCTTGTCGAAGAACAGGACGGCAAGGACCACCAGTATCCCCGCTCCCGCGCCGATGATCACCGCGCTGAGCGGACTGACGAAGGCGCACGGAGCCGTTATGGCCACCAGTCCTGCCAGCACGCCGTTGAGCGTCATGGAGACGTCCGGCTTCTTGAAGATAGCCCAGCTGGTGGCCATCGCCAGGATGCCACCGATGGCCGCCGCCAGATTGGTGGTCATCGCGATATGAGCGATGGACGGATCCGCCGCCATGGTGCTTCCCGGGTTGAACCCGAACCAGCCAAGCCACAGAATGAAGACCCCCAGAGCAGCCATGGGAAGACTGTGGCCGGGAATCGCATTAGACTTACCGTCCGGCCGATACTTCCCGAGGCGCGGACCCAGGAGAGCCGCTCCCACCAGGGCCATCCACGCGCCGGTGGAATGGACCACCGTGGACCCGGCGAAATCCCAGAAGCCGAGCTGCGCCAGCCATCCCCCACCCCAGATCCAGTGACCGATGACGGGGTAGATCACCGCCGAAATGACCACGCTGTAGATCAGGTAGGTGACGAACTTGGTTCTCTCCGCCATCGCTCCCGAGACGATGGTGGCGGCGGTGGCGGCAAACACGAGCTGGAACATGAACTTGGCCGCCAGCGGGACGTTGGTCCAGGCGAGGCTCTCGAAGGTCTTCTCGCTGGACTCGATGACGAAGAACCCGCTGGTTCCGAAGAATGCGTTGCCTGCCCCGAACATGATTCCGAACCCGACGGCCCAATAGGCCAGAGACCCCATACAGAAGTCCATCAGGTTCTTCATCATGATATTGTTGGCGTTCTTGGCGCGCGTGAGGCCGCTTTCCACATAGGCGAAGCCGGCCTGCATCCAGAACACAAGAAACGCCGCCAGCATCACCCAGACCGTGTCCAGGATAGCCTTGTTCTCCGCGATCTGCGCCGCAAGCTCCGATGGTGTCGCTTCAGCCGCGAACGCACGGCCCGCTAGTCCTCCTAGGGCCAATGCGGCACAACCTGCAATGTATCTCGCTCGTCTGCTCATCGCCGTTCTCTTGCGCTCCTGAAGGTTGATATCGCCACGCACGGCGCCTCCGCCTAATGCGGCGGCCTGGCGAAGAAGCGCGCGGGCTGTTTTCATAATCTCCCAGCGCGTTTTCACCTCTGTGACCGCGATGTTAAGATTCTATTTCCAGGCGGGATGGAAAGCAAATCCAAAAGACGGCGCGAAGGTGATGCGGTTCAGTGAAGGTGCGGTCATAATGATGCACGGAGCACTGTCGCCTAAAGACAGAGATTCAGGAGGCTGGAAAACACAATCACATTATTCGAAGGAGATACGATTGTGCCAATCAATCCTGCCGATCTGGAACAGCTGAGTGCAACAGAACTGAGCGAGTTCATTCAAAAAGCCAGGGAGATCAAGAAGAAAAAAGCGACTCCTTCCACCAAGATCAATGCTTATGTGAATTCAGTGGCGGGAAATGTGCGCAGGACGCTGGAGGCGGTAAAGAAGCTTCTCGATGCGGATGGAGTATCACCGAAGAAGTGGGAAGAGGTCGAAACCCATCTGCGCAAGCTTCAGCTGGACGTCTACAGGGACGAGGCGGCGAAGGTCACCCTGCGGACCACGCGGCGCGGGGGCCGGCGCAGGAGACAGGCCTGAGGTTTCCCTTCTCCGTAACGGCGGGCCCGGTGGTGCCCGCCGTTATGGCAACTGCCCTTTCGCGGAACTTCCCCTCGGCGTGATTGCGAGCATATCGCGCAATCGGATATACGGATTGTGAAGGGCCGGTCCTCCGTAGACTACAGGCCGGCTCGCCACCGCCCATGAACTTTCTGGAGAGTCTGCAAAACCGTATTCTGGTTGCCGATGGAGCCATGGGCACGCTCCTTTCGGAGCGGGGCATCACTTTTGAGCACTCCTATGACTACGCCTGTCTGACCCACCCGGACGACGTCCTGGCCATCCACCGGGAGTATATCGCCGCCGGAGCGGAGCTCATTGAGACCAACACCTACGGCGCTAACCGCTTCAAGCTTTCGCAGTTCGGGCTGGAGGACCGTGTCGAGGATATCAACCGCGCGGCTGTCCGGCTGGCCCGCGAGGCCGCAGACGGCAAAGCTCTGGTCGCCGGAGCCGTTGGACCTGCGGGAAAGCCGCTTGCACCCATCGGCCGCATCACCCGTAAAGACGCGGACGCCTCGCTGAGGGAACAGATCTGGGCTCTGGCAGACGAAGGCGTGGACGTCTTCCTGCTGGAGACGTTCGCGGATATGAACGAGCTGGAGCTCGCCATTCAGGCGGTCCGCGAAATTGCGCC
The DNA here is from genome assembly GCA_025998755.1 of Armatimonadota bacterium. Classification (NCBI taxonomy): domain Bacteria; kingdom Bacillati; phylum Armatimonadota; species Armatimonadota bacterium. The sequence goes on along the minus strand of AP024674.1, from coordinate 627,418 downwards.
GGGCATCCCGGTAATCGCCCACAAGACCTTTATCGAGGACGGTGAGACCCTGGAGGAAGGGCTGCCAGCCCGGGTGGCCGGGCGGTTGCGGGAGCTTGGTGTGGATGTGGCCGGCTCCAACTGCACGGTGGGACCTCAGAGGATGCTGGGCATCGTGCGCCAGATGGCATCGGTGGACGGTTTGAAGATCTGCGCGATGCCCACCGCCGGCCTGCCGCAGTTGGTGGGAGGCCGGATTCACTATGACCTGACGCCCGCCTATTTCGGCCACTATGGGCGTCTGCTGGCGGAGGCCGGAGCTGTCATCATTGGTGGCTGTTGCGGAACAACTCCGGCGCACATCCGCGCGGTGGCGGAGGCCGTGCAGGGGATGAAGCCCGCAGGCGCTTCTGTGACCCCGGTCCGGGAAGCTCCGCGCGAGGCGACCCGCGAAGAGATTGAGATCGATGAGCGCTCCAGCCTTGCGAAGAAGCTGGGGCTGAAATACGTGGTGACCGTGGAACTGGACCTGCCACGGGGTGCGGACATCTCCAAGGTTCTGCTGGGAGCGCAGAGTCTGAAGAACGCCGGGGCGGACTGCATCGATATCTCTGATGGCGCCCGCGCGCGGCTGCGAATGAACCCGATGGCCGTCTCCCACCTCATCCAGGAACGGGTGGGGATTGATGTAATGATGCATTTTTGCTGCCGCGACCGGAATCTGCTGGCCATCCAGGCGGACCTTCTGGGGTGCCACGCGCTGGGACTGCGAAACATTCTGGCCATCACGGGCGATCCGGCGCAGATCGGAGACTATCCCACAGCCAGTTCCGTCTTCGATGTGGATTCCATCGGCCTGGTGCGGATCCTGAACCTGTTCAACCAGGGGCAGGATCTCGGTGGCAACACTATCGTAGAGAAGACACATTTCCTGATCGCGGTGGCATACAATCCTCTTGCGCCGGATCAGGAGCTGGAGCGGGAGCGGCTGGCGCGGAAGGTGGCGGAGGGAGCTCAGTGCGTCTATACGCAGCCCATTTTCGATGAGCGCACTCTGGAGGTGGCGGTCCGGGACGTGGGACGATACGGGTTGCCGCTTCTGGTGGGCATCCTCCCCCTCCGGAGCTCGCGTCACGCGGAGTTCATGCAGAATGAAGTACCGGGCATCTCCATTCCAGAGGACATCCGGCGGACCATCGCCGGACTGGCAGAAGAGGACGCCCGCAGATACGGCATCGAGACGGCGCAGAACTTCCTTGCAAAGGCAAAGGAGGTAACTCAGGGAGCCTATCTGATGCCGCCGTTCGGCAACCATGCGACGGCGGAAGCGGTGATGCAGGCGCTCCGCTGAGACAATACCCCCACCGGACTGCGTCCCTGTGAGGGAAGATCGGGAGACAGGAACGCACTGGACGCAATCACCGAACTGAAAGAACAACTTGCCCGCTCCATCCTGGTTCTGGATGGAGCTATGGGCACCTCGCTGGAAGCCCTCGCCCCGTCCGCACGGGATTTCGGAGGCGAGGGGCGCTTCGGCTGCAATGAATCGCTCAACCTGTTCGCCCCGCATCTTGTGGAGCAGGTTCATCGCTCGTTCATCGAAGCCGGCGCCCGCATCATCGAGACCAACAGCTTCAACGGCTCGCCCCTTGTGCTGGCGGAATACGGTCTGGAAGGCGAGACGGTGGAGGTGAACCGTCGCGCAGCAGAGATCGCCCGGACAGCCATCGAATCTGCCGGGCCCGACCACACCATATGGGTGGCCGGATCCATCGGACCGACCAACCGCGCCATCACGGTGACCGGCGGGGTCACTTTCGACGAACTGGTGGAATGCTACCGGCAGCAGGCCTTGGGGTTGCTTCTGGGCGGGGCGGACTATCTGCTGCTGGAGACGCAGCAGGACACTGTGAATGTGAAGGCGGCGCTGATCGGTCTGGACCTTGCGCGGAAGGAGGCCGGCAGGGACGCACCAATCGCCGTTTCAGTCACCATCGAGATGAACGGCACAATGCTGGCCGGCCAGAACATCGAGGCCCTTTACTACACCCTCGCGGGCCAGGAGCTGCTTTACATCGGAATGAACTGCGCCACCGGACCGGACCTGATGACGGACCACATCCGGACGCTGTCGTCCGTGTGTCACCTGCCCGTCGCCTGCGTTCCGAACGCCGGACTGCCGAATACCGAAGGCAAGTATGACCAGGGGCCCGAGGACTTCCGGGCCGCATTCCGGCGCTTGGCGTCGCACGGTTTCCTGAACCTGGCCGGCGGGTGCTGCGGAACCACGCCAGAGCATATCAGGGCCATCGCCGACGTGGCGGCGGAATACTCTCCCAGAACACCCGCGCCCAGAGCCGTGCGCGCCGCACTTGCCGGAGCTGAGCCGCTGCTGTTGGACGACATCACGCGACCCATCTTCGTGGGGGAACGCACCAACGTCATCGGCAGCCGCAAGTTCCGTCAGCTCATCGCGGAGGGAGAGTACGAGGCGGCGGCGGAGATCGGCAAGGAGCAAGTGTCGCGGGGTGCCCACGTGGTGGACGTATGCACCGCCGACCCCGACCGGGACGAGAAGCACGATATGCTGATGGTCCTGAATCCCCTCCTGCGCAAGGTCCGGGTGCCGGTGATGATAGACTCCACGGACCCGGAGGTCATCCTTGCGGCGCTGCAGAGGATCGGCGGGAAGCCTGTCATCAACTCCATCAACCTGGAGGAGGGTGAGAAAAGGTTCGAGCAGGTCTGCCCCATGGCGCGGCTCTACGGGGCGGCTCTGGTGGTGGGGTTGATAGACGAGGACCGCGAAGCAGGGATGGCCGTCACGCTGGAGCGAAAGGTGGAGATCGCCCGCCGCGCCTACCATCTGCTGACGGAGAAATACGACATAGACCCGGGAGAGATCATCTTCGACCCGTTGGTGTTCCCGGCGGGAACGGGCGACCCCAACTACCGCGGAGCCGCCAAGGCGACCGTAGAGGGCGTCCGAGCTCTGAAAGAGCTTTTCCCGGGAACGTTCACGGTGCTGGGGATCTCTAACGTGAGCTTCGGGCTGCCGCCGGCCGGCCGAGAGGTTCTGAACTCGGTCTTCCTGCACGAGAATGTGGAAGCCGGATTGGATATGGCCATCGTGAACACGGCCGGCCTGAAACGCTACGCCCAGCTCAGCGAAGATGAGATCCGTCTGTCGCTGGATCTGATCTACGAGCGAACGCCCGATGCCGTGGCCGCGTTTGCCGCGTTTTTCAGGGAAGCCCGCGTGACACAGCGGGAGGACGAGCTTGCCAGCCTGCCTGCCGAGGAGCGGGTGGCCCGCGCTGTGCTGGACGGTCGGCGCACCGGACTGCAAGCGGACCTGGACGAGCTTTTGACGCGGATGTCCCCGATGGAGATCATCAACGGCCCGCTGATGAAGGGGATGGATGAGGTAGGCAAACTGTTCGCGGATAACCGGATGATCGTGGCCGAAGTTCTGGAGTCCGCCGAGGCCATGAAATTCGCGGTGGATTATCTGCGCCGCTTCATGGAACCGGGCGCTGCGGCGGCGTCCAAGGGGAAGATGCTTCTCGCCACTGTCAAGGGAGATGTTCACGACATCGGCAAGAACCTGGTGGACATGATCCTGTCCAACAACGGCTACGAGGTCATCAATCTGGGCATCAAAGTGCCGCCGGAAACGCTGATCGAGGCCGCGCGGCAGCACAACCCGGATTTCATCGGGCTTTCGGGATTGCTGGTGAGAAGCGCTCAGCAAATGGTGGTCACCGCGGAAGACCTGCGCGACGCTGGAATTAACGTCCCGCTTCTGGTGGGCGGAGCGGCGCTAACGAAGAACTTCACCCTGACGAAGATCGCCCCGAACTACGCCGGGCCTGTATTCTATGCGGGAGAGGCGATGCATGGGCTGCAGATCGCCAACCGGTTGATGGACGAGGCGGAGCGTCCAGCGCTGCTTGCGGAGCTCGAGCGGGACCTCCAGCGCGCCCGGACCGGCTCCGAGGAGGTCACCGATACAGAAGAAACACCCGCAACGCCCACCGGGCGATGGCGCGAAGTGGACGTGCCGGAACCGCCGGATCTGGACGAGCATCTGCAGCACGGCATTCCTCTGGACGAGGTGCTTCCTCTGCTGAACCGCGTTATGCTCTTCGGCAAGTATCTTGGCCTCAAAAACACAGCACGCGCGCTCGAGGACCCGGAGAATACTCGGGCGCAGGAACTGAAGGCCCAGGTTGAGGCGGTCATTCAGGAGGCGGCCCGGATGGGGATCCTTCGTCCTCGGGCGCTGTGGCGGTGGCTGCGGGCATATGGCGAGGGAGACTTCATTGTCATACTCGATCCCCGGACGGGGGAAGAGTTGGTGCGCTGGCAGTTTCCGCGCCAGAAGAAGGAGCCGTTCGCCTGCGCTGCGGATTGGCTGCGGCCAAGAGAGCAGGGAGCGGACCACCTGGGACTGTTCGTGACCACAGCCGGACCGGATCCGGCGCCGGTGGCGGCGCGCTGGAAGGAAGAGGGGCGGCTGCTGGACTCGCATATCCTGTCTTCCGTGGCCATCGAGCTGGCGGAGGCCACTGCGGAATGGGTGCATCGGCGGATGAGAGCGGACTGGGGTTTCCCGGATCCGCCCGAATTCACTCAAGCGGATCTGTTCAAGACGCGTTACCGGGGCATCCGCTTGAGTTTCGGCTATCCGGCTTGCCCGCAGCTCGAGCACCAGGCGGATCTCTTCCGCATCTTGAGGCCCGAAGGGAAGATCGGGGTGGTTCTGACGGAAGGATACATGATGCAGCCCGAGTCCTCCGTCTCCGCGCTGGTGTTTCACCATCCGGACGGCCATTACTTCTCTCCCTGACCAGCGGAGAGGGTGGCGTATATCTGACTATTTCGCTACAATAAGTCTACATTCCGCTCCGCCAGGCGCACCGGAGTGGACAGACTAAAGGGGGACCCTTCCGAACTGGCGATGCCTCAATCGTTCGACGTGACCATACAGAAGATCATCCGAGAGACCCCGGAAGTGAAGACTTTCCGGCTGGGACCGGTGCCGGAATCGTTCGATTTCGATCCCGGGCAGTTCGTGACCATCGCCTGCGACATTCCGGGAGATCGTCGCATCCGCCGCGCCTACTCCATCGCTAATCCGCCAACGCGCAAGGGCTATGTGGACGTCACCATCCGCAAGATGGACGAGGGACGTCTGTCACGATATCTCTGCGACCACGCATGGGAAGGGATGCCCCTGCAGATGATGGGGCCATATGGGAAGTTTATCTTCAAGCAGGGAATGGGCAACCGCCTGGTGCTGGTGGGAGCCGGCAGCGGAGTGGTTCCGCTGATGTGCATGGTGCGCTACGCGCGCGACCTGAATCTGGACATCGAACTGACCCTGCTTTACAGCTCCAAGACGTGGGATCACGTGATCTACCGGGACGAACTGGAAGGATTGCACGAGGAGCTGAAGACTCTGCGGGTGATGCACACGCTCACGCGGGTGAACGGTCATGAGTGGCATGGCTTCCGGGGCCGCATCAGCAAGCAGATGCTGCAAGAGTGCATCCCCACCGAGGCGGTGGCGGATGCACTCTATTACGTGTGCGGTCCTCCACAGATGGTGGATACGACCGTGGCGTATCTGAAAGAGATCGGGGCGCCGGCGGAGAGGATTCACGTCGAGAAATACGATTGACAGGTTATTTCCCGCCGGGGGTACTTGGCTTGTGTGACCGGGCACGGTAATAATACCTGATTTCTCGAAAATGAGTTGCAAAAAGACCTCGCCACTGGTAGACTAAGATTCGGGTAGCCTGTGACCTGTGAATGGAAGAGTGGGGAGCGCTTTCGGCCTCCCAAGGCCAGCTGTCCGGCGCAGAGGGGCGCCGGAGGGGGCACCTCCGGTCAAAGGTTCCCTTCACGAGACTGACGGGCGCGCAGCACTCCACCTAAGGAGCAGACTAAGGAGCAGAGCGCGCTCGCGGTGCGATAGCTGACGACGGACTGATAGGCTAAGGAGAGGTATCCGCATGAGAGTACGAGCAGCAGGAAAGGTTCTGGCCCTCCTGGCGGCGGTCGTGATGGCCGTTCCGGCAGGAGCGCAGATCCTGACCAACTCTCTGCCCTCCGGGATGACCCCGGCGGAGTTTGCAGGGTTGGTCTGGAGTCCAAGCCAGACGGTTCTGGGTCTGGACAACTTCAACAACACCAAGTTCACCGCCAGCGTGAGCTATGCAATCGGTTCGATCGCCGCAAGTCCGGGCGACTATGCCTACTTCTATAAAGTGCAGGCTCTGTCGTTCGCGCTGCCCGGCGACAGCATCGGCCGGGTGACGGTGAACTTTGACACGTCGCTGGTCAAGACGGTGGGACCCGTGCTGCAGTTCGGGCAGTATGAGAACGGTGGAGTAGGCCCCAACAGTCTGGTGGCCGGCCCCATCACCCCGGTGAAGCTGTCGTGGGACGCAACCCCGAACGGCGACGGCCTGTTCGCCGGAGAGACCACTTACCTGTGGCTGGTCAGCACATATCCGGGCGGTGTTCCTGTCTCGATGCAGCTGATTGACGGTGGCGTTGGTACCGCTCGCGTGGTAGCTCCCGCCCCCGAGCCCGTCTCGATGGTTCTCGCCGGTCTGGGACTGACCGCGATCGCAGGTTTGCGCCGCAGGGCGTAACTCCTGATCCAGTGCAGTCTGCCTCCTCTTGCAGGCAGCCTGCCTTGAGAATCCAGAGCCTCCGGCCTGAAGGCCGGAGGCTTTTTGCCCTGCACAAACGCAGGTATTTATACCTGATTATTGCCCCACCCCCTTGAAATTCGTGGTCTGAAGAGATACAGTCGGCGTACGTGGGAAAGCCTCTGTAGAGAGGATATCCTGCAAGCGTGACGGATCCTGTGCGACTGATCCCTCCGGCGGTGTTTCCGCTCCGGGCGGCAACGATGCGCCGGTTGAAGATCTGTAAGGGATGGAGGGAACGCTTATGAAGACCGGGTTCAGAATCGCTGCGCTGTCGGCGGTGGCCGCGGTGCTTTTGGCCGTGTCCGCAACCGGTCAGGTGACGACCAACTCACTTCCGGCCGGGTTCACGGCGGCGGACTTCGCCGCTCTGATGTTCAGTCCGGAGCAGGTGGTGCTGGGACTGGACAACTTCAACAACACCATCTTCACGGCCGGTGTCAGCTACGCCGTCGCAACGGCGGCCGGAGCCCCGGGCGACTACTTCTACTGGTACCGGGTCAACGCCAAGAACTTTGTGCTCCCCGCGGACAGCATCGGGAGGATCACCGTCAACCTGAACACTGCGCTCATCAAGACGGTAGGACCGGTGCTGCAGTTCGGGCAGTATGAGAACAACGGCGTCGGGCCTCTGAGCCTGGTGGCTCAGGGGGTCACCCCGCTCAAGATCAGCTGGGACGCCACACCGAACGGCGACGGCCTGTTCGCCGGCGAGACATCCTATCTGTGGGTGGTCTCCACGTGGCCGCCTGCGGCTCGGGTGTCCATGCAGATTATTGACGGCGGAGTGGCCACGGCGCACGTTCCGGCGCCCATCCCGGAACCACTCTCAATGACGATGGCGGGGCTGGGGCTTGCGGCGATCGCCGCGCTCCGGCGCAAGGCCTGACACGCTTCCGAAAAGGAGAACGATGAGCAAAGCGGCCCGGACCTGCTGGAGGTTCGGGCCGCAGCCTTCAAGGAACACACTGTAAAGAAGCCGGAAGGCTCCCTCACACAAAAGAGATATCCGGCACTGCCGGAATGAGCCCTTTCGCGGCAGCGCGGGTCAAAAGCTCGACCACCGCCTTCCTGCCTCGCTCACCGTAGTCCAGGGTCAATTCGTTGACATACATGCCGACAAACCGGTCTGCCCGCTCCATGCCCATCCCCCTGCCGAACTGCTCGGCATAGCGCATCGCCACTTCGCGATGGGTCAGCGCATACTGGATGGACTGTCGCAGAAGCTCGGTCAGCCGCCGCTGCTCGTCCGGTGGGATATCCCTCCGCACACCGTTGCCCCCTAGAGGAAGCGGCAGTCCTGTCTCCTCCAGCCACTCCTCGCCCAGATCCACGATCTTGACGAGGCCCTCATCCTCATACGTTAGCTGTCCCTCGTGAATGATCAGCCCTGCATCGGCTTCACCGGCTTTGACGCGATCAATGATCTCGTCAAAGGGACACACAACGTGACGGAACTCGGGATGGAAGAGTTTCAGCGCCAGGAACGCCGTGGTCCGTTCGCCCGGAACGGCAATGGTCATCTCCTCCAGGGGCAGATCCGCCTTCTCCGGCGGCGCCACCAGCGTGGGGCCGTAACCGTCGCCCATACTGGCTCCGCAGGACATCAGGGCGTAACGGTCCGCCAGATAGGCATAGGCATGGATGGAGAAGGCTGTAACCTCGTAGGTTCCCTCCTCCGCCCTCCGGTTAAGGGTCTCGATATCCGCGAGAACGAAACGCAGGTCGAAGCCGGGCGTCGGGATCTTTCCGTGCGTCAGCGCCCAGAACATGAAGGCGTCGTCAGAATCCGGACTGTGGGCGATGGTGATGACTCTATCTGGCATTGTTTGGCGCAATGGTCTCCCGCGGAATGGCGGCTTGCGGAAGAGCTTCCCCGGGCTATGTTGACCGAATTCGGCGTCTTCGCCAAGGGCACAGCCGGGGACGGCGGCAGAAATCTACTCCACCGGGCTATACGGGAGAGGCTCCGCATTGACCGTGGTTGCCCTACCTTCCCAGACCACCTCCAGAGGATCCTTCTGCAAAAGCGTCTGCCGGCGGACGTATCCCAGAGCGAACACCTCTCCCGTCCAGGCATTCCTCCCGCTTGATGTGACAGCGCCCACATCCCGGCCTCCGGAAAGGATCCGCGCGCCGGGCGGCGGTATCTCTCCCGAGGGGACACGCAGGATCTGCAGATAGCGGTTCACGTGTCCCCGGAAATGGATGCGCGAGACCACCTCCTGTCCGGGATAGCACTTGCTGAAGCAAAGCGCTCTCTTCTGCCCGGCCTCGATAGGGATGACCGCCGTGTCTATATCCACCCCCCACGCCGGGAGACCCGCTTCGATCCGCAGCACCCGAAGCGTCTCCAGACCACACGGCGCCGCCCCCGCCGCGAGGAGGGCGTCCCATAAAGCAACGGCACGGGTGGCAGGAAGATGCACCCAAAGGCCACCGGCTGGCGTCTCGCTGTATCCGGCGACGGCCACAGGAGGATCCGGCAACTCCAGAACGGCCCCCTCCCCGGGCGCGTCTCCCAGCCCCGCATTGCGCCAGACAACTCTTGCGCGGGGCCCTTGGAGGCTGAGGAGCGCAAGGTCATCGGTCAGATCCCGGATCTGGGCGCGCGAGCGAAGGCGCATCTCCAGCAGCATCTGGAGGACATCCTGCTGGGCAAACGGAGGAGTGTCCAGCAGGATTCTGTCCTTCAGGCGGAAGATGCGGAGGTCGGCCCGGTAGCGCCCGCGGGTGTCCAGAATCGCCGCGAAACACCAACGGCCGGCTTCCAGTCCGGCGACATCCGCCGAGACAATGCCGTTCAAGAACGGCACGGCATCCGGCCCCGTCACTTCCACTTTGCCGCGCAGCGAAAGATCGAAGAGCGCCGCGCCTTCACCCGCCGCGCGGAACTCCGCGACAGGCTCCCCGTAGACCCTAGGGAACTCCTTGCCTCCGGCTTCGCCCATGATGGCCCCGGCGCTACGGTGCTTTTCGGCCAGATTGGACATGGTCGCGTTTCCGCCGCACAAGATGTTCTATTCGATCCCCTGCGCCGCCAGCCAGCGCTCGGCTTCAATCGCTGCCTGACACCCTGTGCCCGCAGCGGTCACCGCCTGCCGGTAAACGTGATCCGCCACGTCTCCGGCAGCGTAGACCCCCTCGATGGCGGTGCGGACTCCGTCCACCTTGAGATAGCCCGCTTCGTCGGTCTCTAGCTGCCCCGCAAAAAGCGAGGTATTCGGTGTGTGTCCGATGGCGATGAACACCCCTCCGCATTCCAGCAGGCTCTTCTCGCCGGTCTTCACATTGCGGAGCGTCACGCCGGTAACCCGTCCGGCATCCACATCGTGGATCTCGTCCACAACGGAATCCCAGACGAACTCGATCTTCGGGTTGTCGAAAGCCCGCTGCTGCATAATGCGAGAGGCGCGGAGCTGATCCCGCCGGTGCACCACGGTGACCTTACTGGCGAACTTCGTCAGGAACAGTGCCTCTTCCATGGCCGTGTCCCCGCCCCCGACGACCACCACGTCCTGATCGCGGAAGAAGAAGCCGTCGCAGGTGGCGCACGCCGAGACGCCGCGGCCCATCAGACGGGATTCGGATTCCAGGCCCAGCCAGCGCGCCGAAGCGCCGGTCGCGATGATGAGGGAATGAGTCTGGATGTTTGTGCCGTCCTCCAGCGCGATGCGGAACGGCCGGGCCTGCAGATCAGCCGAGACAGCATCCCCCGTAACAATTTCCGCCCCGAATCGCTCCGCCTGACGGCGCATGACGTCCATGAGTTCGGGCCCGGTGATGCCGTGTTCGAAACCGGGATAGTTCTCCACCTCTGTGGTAATGGTCAGCTGGCCTCCGGGCGTGTTGCCCGCGACGACCAGCGGCTGGAGGTTTGCGCGTGCGGTATAGATGGCGGCCGTAAGACCGGCCGGGCCCGTGCCCAGTATGGTGACCTTGCGAACGCTGTCCTGCATGGTATCTCCTTCCCCGTCGAAAGACTTCCACAGAATGAGCAGCCGAAACCGCCCGCCGCATTTTGCCACCACCACCCCTGCCGCGCAAGTTCAAAGCAGGCACCGCCAGGGACACCCCGCGCAGTTGACAGCAGATGTGAAAGACAACATAATCCCCGCGGCTTCCTGCCGGGCTTGCGGGCGCCGGACGGTCCCCACTGCCGGACGGCTGCATCCCCCGCCGCGGCAAGACCCTGTTTCGATTCATTTCCATCCCTGCGGCGTCGCCACGCGTGCCTGAAGGCGCGCAGAACGCTGCGGGGACCAGGAAGGAGAGGACTGAATCATTGCTTAGACTCTGCAGAACTCTTGGCTCGGTCTTTGCGCTGGGGCTCCTGGCAGCGTTGACAGCCACCCCGGCCCTGGCTGCAGAGGCCATCGAGCTGCCCCCCTTCAGCGAACTGAGCATCGTGATGCCGGTGGTGGTGCTGGTGTTCATCACCGCCATCATCGGGCTGCTGTTTGGTCTCTGGTGGTATTTCTCTATCTCCAAGGAAGACCCGGGCAGCACCGGCATGGTGCAGGTATCGCGAGCGGTCCAGGAAGGGGCGTGGGCCTATCTGAAGAAGCAGATGGCCACGATGATCTGGTTCGTGATCATCATCTTCATCGCCCTGATCATCCTTTACAAGGACAACCCGCTCTACAACGTGGAGGGAGTGGCGATTCCGCTGTATATCGGGGTGGCAATCGCGTTCGTGCTGGGCGTCGCCGCCTCCTACACCGCCGGTCTGGTGGGGATGATGATGGCGGTGAAGGCCAACTGCCGGGTCGCGCACGCGGCGCTGAGCAGCTTCCGCCACGCGCTGTATGTGGCGTTCCGCTCCGGATCCGTCTCCGGTATGGCCACCGTGGGACTCGGCCTGCTGGGAGCCTGTATCATCTTCTTCATCTTCGGCAACCAGTCCATGAAGGTGCTGGTGGGCTTCGGGTTCGGCGGATGTCTGGCGGCCCTGTTCATGAGGATCGGTGGTGGCATCTACACCAAGGCCGCTGACGTGGGCGCCGACCTGGTGGGCAAGGTGGAGAAGAATATCCCGGAGGACGATCCCCGCAACGCTGCGACCATCGCCGACAACGTGGGAGACAACGTCGGCGACTGCGCCGGTATGGCGGCCGACGTCTTCGAGAGCTACGAGGTTACGCTGGTCGCGGCCATCATCCTGGGCGCCGCGGCGATGCACGTAGTGGGCGGAGGGCCTTCCGTTCTGGCGCTGGTGGTCTACCCGCTGCTCATCCGCGCGGTGGGCGTAGTGGCCAGCATCATCGGGATCTACAGCGTGCGCGGTTCCGACGATCTCTCGATGGATCCGATGCGCCCCATCAGCTTCGGGTTCTGGGTGGCCGCCATTCTGGCCATTCTGGGCTTCTTCGGAGTGTCCTGGTACGTGTTCCACATCCAGCCGATCACCACGGTGGACGGCGTTCATCTGGAGTGGTGGAGGTTCGCGCTGGCGAACCTGGTGGGTGTGGTGCTGGCGCTGGTCATCGAGAGGCTGACGGAGTATTTCACCTCCACGCACCGCAAGCCGGTCACAGAGGCCGCCAAGCAGGCGCGCACCGGCCCGGCGACCGTCATTTTGAGCGGCTTCGCCTCCGGACTGGAGTCGTCCGTGTGGGCCATTACGGCCATCGCGGTCAGCATGATCTGTTCGTCCCTGCTGTTCGCAGGCATCCCTGAGATGGCCGCCTACGGCGTGGCGCTGGCCGGACTGGGTCTACTTTCCACCACCGGCTTTATGCTGGCGATGGACACCTACGGCCCAATCTCCGACAACGCGAACGGCATCTTCGAGATGTCCGGCGCGCTTAAGGACGTGGGTGCGGACAGCAATGCTCACAAGATCGTCGCCAAGCTGGATGCGGTGGGCAACACCACCAAGGCTCTGACCAAGGGGCTTGCGATTGCCACCGCCGTTCTTGCGGCCACCGCACTCTACGGAAGCTATATGGCGGACACGGGACTGGACGCCATCCGGGTGAACCTGACCAAGGTGTTCGTCGGGCTGCTGATCGGAGGTGCCGTGCCTTTCCTGTTCAGCTCGTTCGCCATCAACGCGGTCAGCCGCGCGGCGTTCCAGCTTGTGGAAGAGGTTCGGCGCCAGTTCCGCGAGATCAAGGGGATCATGGAGTATGACCCGCGCAGCGGTTCCGAGGAAGGCAAGCCCGACTATCAGCGGTGCGTGTCCATCTGCACCGCCGCCGCTCAGAAGGAGCTTTTGAGCCCCGCCGTTCTGGCCGTGTTTGCGCCGGTGATGGTGGCGTTCGCGCTAGGGTTCGAGGCTCTGGGCGGATTCCTGGCGGGAGCCATCCTCTCCGGGCAGCTCCTGGCCGTGCTGCTGTCCAATGCGGGCGGCCTGTGGGACAACGCCAAGAAGAAGGTCGAAGACGGGATGTTCGGCGGCAAGGGCACGGACGAGCATAAGGCGACCGTGGTCGGCGACACTGTCGGAGATCCGTTTAAGGACACGGCCGGTCCCGCTCTGAACCCGCTCATCAAGGTGATGAATCTGGTGGCCCTCCTGATCGCCCCGATCGCTCTGGACGATATGACCAATGGCGCGCGCGCCGTGGTAGCCATCGTCGCGGTCATCGCGCTGGCAGGTGCAACGCTCTGGAGCAAGCGAGGCGGCGTCGACGAAGCTGCCTGAGGAGTGTTTCCGGCTTCTCACAGGAAAGCCGGCGATAAGCGATGCACGGGGACTCATCCGTCTGGGTGAGTCCCCTTTCTGTTGAAACGGGGCTGCTGTATGGAACAACGTCAACGCGGAGGCACGGAGGCCGACCGCGCAACTCGCAAGACGGAGGTGTGGCCACACCATGATCAACGTCGCCATCCTGACCGTGAACGGCGCTGCCGCAGAGGGGCTCGCTTTCGACACCAGCGGGCCTGCCATTCGCGACTGTTTGCCTCCCGAGACCTTCTCCGTGAAGCAGCACCAGGTGGTGCCAGAGGACAAGGGGCTGATTTCGGCTGTGGTGGAGAAGTGGTGCAAACCGGAGTCCGACATTCAATTGGTCATCACGACAGGCGGGACGGGCATCGCGAGCACGGATGTGACGCCGGATGCGCTGGCGGGCATCCTGCAGATTATGATTCCCGGCATCCCTGAGGCGATCCGCCAGGCAGGCACGCAGAAGAGCCCGCGCGCGATGCTGAGCCGCGGGGTTGCAGGCATCCGGAACAAGACTCTGGTGGTCAGCGTGCAAGGAAACCCGGACTTTGCCAGGCAGGCGATGCAGGTCATTCTGCCCGCACTGAAACACGCGGTGGCGACAATCAACGCTGACGCCGCCTGAGGGGCTCGTCTGCAGCCAGGAACCGGCCAGCACACAGCTCGCTGGGTGCCCAACAAAAACCGATTGGCCCCGGGCCGCGCGCCAATCGTCGGCCCTACTCCATCTCTACGCTACTTTGCGCTGGTCGAGTATCGCGGCCTCAGATGCACGTATCGAGACCGTGCATTGCAGGATGCGGGATCGACTCATCTCGGATGCGCCGCACGGCTGAACCAGCGTAGGAGAGAATACAGAAACACGTTCCCGGAAAACCGCATCGCGGCGGGAGCCTGAACGGACGCCGACCATATCGCCAGGATGCAAATCTTACCCGTCGCGCCCCATTCCTCAATCCGGGTAAACTGTGTCGCCCGGGGGGTACAACGGCACTACCCCTGCGGGCGGAAGGAGGACGACAGTGGAGATTCGAGGCGTTGATTTCGTCGCATACAGCGTGGAGGATCTGGAGCACGCCATCCGTTTCTACCGCGAGAATCTGGGGCTACCGGAGCCGTTCCGGGTGGAAGGCGTGTACGCCGAGTTCGACGTGGGAGGCACGGCGTTCGGTCTGTACCGTGGCGAGGAGCGCCAGCCATCCGGCACCATCGCATTCAATGTTCCGCGGATCGCCGATGCGGTGGCGGAGCTGCAGTCCAGAGGGCTGGAGCCGACGTGGGAGGAAGAGACTCCCGTCTGCCGGATGGCCGGGTTCGTGGACTCTGAGGGGAACCCGTTCATGCTCCACGAGACCCCCAAAGTCTAAAGCAGCCTGTCAACAATCAACGAAAACGGCGGAGCCGGAGGCTGTTCGTGACCACGGACACGGAGCTCGCGGCCATCGCCAGCGCGGCAACCATCGGATCCAGCTTCCATCCGGTGAACGGATAGAACACACCGGCCGCCAGCGGGATGGCCGCGGTGTTGTAGATGAAGGCGAAAAACAGATTCTGCTTGATGACGCGGAGCGTGGCGCGGGCGAGGCGCAGGGCATAGACCAGGCCGTCCAGGCTGGCGCCGACCAGCGTAATGTCCGACGCTTCCTTGGCCACGTCCGCCCCGGCTCCGATGGCTATGCCAACATCCGCCTGCGCCAGCGCGGGGGCGTCATTTACGCCGTCTCCCGCCATAGCCACCACCTCTCCGCGCCCCTGAAGGTCGCGGATCCACTCTGCCTTTCCCGCAGGCGACGCTTCCGCAAAAACGCCCTTGATCCCCGCTTCAGCTGCAATGCTCTCCGCCGCCAGCCGGTTGTCACCCGTGGCCAACAGTACCCGGAAGCCCATCGCCTTCAGGCTGCGCACGGCCGCAGGAGCCTCCGGCCTCAGTGAATCGGACAGGCCGAACACACCGGCCACCCTGCCGTCAATGGCAGCAAGAATGGGAGTCCGGCCACCGGCGGCGACGGCATCCACGCGGTTGCGGACGTCCTGCACGGCGATGCCGCTCGCAGCGATGAACGCCGGGCTGCCAACCAGGACTTCCCGCTCTTCCACCCGGGCAAGCACGCCGCTTCCCGCGACGCTGCGGAACTCCTCCGGGTCGGGAATAGATAGACCTTCTGAAGCGGCCGTCTCCACGATGGCCACTGCGAGTGGATGTTCGGATCGCTTCTCCGCCGCCGCCGCCAGGCGCAGCAGGTGGTCGCGCCCACCGGCGACAGGATGGATCTCCGCCACCTGAGGTTTGCCGGTGGTCAGCGTGCCGGTCTTGTCGAGAACCACTGTGGTGATGCGGCCGCAGCGCTCCAGGACTTCACCGCCTTTGATCAGGACGCCGCGCTCTGCGCCCCTTCCCACCCCCACAATGATCGCGGCAGGCGTCGCGAGTCCGAGCGCACAGGGGCAGGCGATGATCAGCACAGAGACGAAGGACGTCAGCGCCATGACGTCGCGGGACCCGGCCGGGCCGAACACGTACCACACCAGCGCCGAGAGGATGGCCACCCCGATGACCGCCGGCACGAAGACCGCGCTCACGCGATCGGCCAGGCGCTGGACGGGCGCCTTACCGGCCTGAGCCTCCCGCACCAGCCGCACGATCTGCTGCAGGGCGGTCTCGCTCCCCACCCGGGTGGCGCGCATGGTAAACGCTCCCTGGCAGTTCACGGTGCCGCCGAGGACTGTGTCGCCTTCTCCTCTCTCCACAGGGATCGCCTCGCCCGTCAGGAGCGACTCATCTATTGCGGATGATCCCGAGACAATGACACCGTCCACGGGAATGCGCTCCCCCGGACGGACCAGCAGAATATCGCCGGGGAACACACGTTCCACAGGGATGCGGACTTCTCCGCCATCCCGGATGAGGCAAGCCGTCTGAGGCTGAAGGTCCATCAGGGCCCGCACGGCCTGGGAGGCTCTTCCCCGCGCCCGTGCCTCCAGCGCCCGCCCCAGCAGGATCACAGTAGTGATGACAGCGGCGGTCTCGAAGTACGTGTGGACAGCGTGCCCGGCAGGCGAAAGCAGAAGCACGCCGAAGCTGTAGAGAAAGGCTGTCAGCGTGCCCACCGAGATGAGCGTATTCATGTCGGCGCTTCGTCTGCGAACCGACGCTATGGCGCCCCGGTGGAACTCCCATCCGGCCCAGAACACGACAGGAGCGCTGAACCCCAGAGACAACCACCGCCCCGGAGCCCAGCCCATGAAAAACATCTCCAGGACGAACACAGGAAGGGTCAGGAGAATGGCAGCTATCAGCCGGAACCAGAAGGCGGCGTCTGCGGAATCGTCCCGCTCCAGAGAGCTGTCAGCAGTGGCGGGCGATGCCTCATAGCCCGCATTGCGGACAGCAGCGGCCAGGTCTTCCGGGGAGGCTGCGGAGGGATCGTAAGTGACGGACGCTGAGCGTGTTGTCAGATCAACGGCTGCTCGAACGACTCCCGGCACGCCGGAGAGCGCCTTCTCCACCCGTCCTACGCAGGAAGCGCAATGCATCCCGCCGATGTTCAGGGTGGCAGTGGCCGTCCCGGCGGCATGCGGAGGCTCCGGCGGCTGACGCCGGGAGGACGGAGCCATTTCCAGCAAGTCCAGCGGCCGGGTGTTAGCGGGCGAGTTGGAAAGGCCAGACCGGGACTGCGACGCATCGAACCGCCGCTTGCACGAATCCGAGCAGAAATAGAAGACCTGAGCGCCTACCCATGAAGAGGCTGCCGCCGATTCCGGGTCCACCTCCATACCGCAGACAGGATCGAGAGCCATACTTCAGTAACTCCCTGCCGGCCGCGGTCGGACCCGTTGCCGGAGGCTCAACCGCGGGTGAAAAACATCCTCAGCGCCACGATAATGAGGACAATCGCAAATGCCCTGCGAAGCGCGTCTTCAGGCAAGACCACGGCCCTGCTGGCGCCAAAATAACTTCCGATAAAGATACCCGCCGCCAGCACCAGGGCACCCGGGACAACGACGCTACCCTCTTTCCAGTAGGTATAAGCCCCGATCAGTCCCACCGGCAGAGCGAAGACGGCCAGGGAGGTGCCCTGCGCCTGATGCTGACTCAGGCCAAAGATGAAAACGAGCGCGGGCACGATAATGACTCCCCCTCCGATCCCGAAGAACCCGGAAAGCACGCCGGCCGCAAGTCCGACGATCGCATACAAAACCAGGCTCTGCCAGAGTTCCAAGACAGTGTTTTCTCCCCTCTTCCTTACTCCGCCTCCCCGCCGGGCCGCTCCTCATCCTCAAGACCGGCCATCTCCTCGAACACCCGGTAGACCGCAGAATAGTCGTCCCGGCCGTAGCCCGCGGCGCTTGCCGCCTCGAACAACTGACCCTGCAGCGCCAGCAGAGGGACATCTATTCCAGCCTCTGCGGCCGCCTGGCGGGCCAGCGCGATGTCCTTGATCAGGTTGTCCACAAAGAAGTTCGCGCTCCAGTCCCGCTCCAGGATCTGACGGGACTTGCTGGCGTACATCGGAGCCGCCAGCGCGGAGCTCTGAATGACATCCAGGAACACCCGCGGATCCAGCCCGTGCTTGCAGGCGAACACCAGGGACTGGCTGAGCGTGGTGATCATTCCGGCGATCATCATGTTGCACGCCAGCTTGAGCGCCGCAGCGCATCCCGGCTCCCGCAGCTCCCAGATCCGTTTTCCGAGCGCCTCAAGCGCCGGCCGGGCCGCTTCCACTGCAGCTATCGGTCCTTCCGCAAAAATCAGCAGCTCACCAGCGGCCACCTGTTTCTTGCTCCCAAGGACCGGAGCGTGCATGAAGCGCTTTCCGGCATCTCCGTAAGCCGCACGGGTCTCGCGGGCGCACTTCGGAGAGATGGTGCTGGTGTCGCAGTGAACCGCAGTGTCCCCCAACCCTTCCAGGATGCCCCCCGGACCAAGGCTGACTTCCCGCAGGGCGGCATCGTCCAGAACGCTGGAGATCACTGTGTCCGCCCCGGCTGCAGCCGCAGCTGGGCTCTCCGCGACCGGAATACCCTCTGCCCGGAACGGCTCCGCCTTCTGGGGAGAGCGATTCCAGACAACCACGTTGAACCCGCACTCCCGGAGCCGCCGCGCGATCGGCGTTCCCATCGTTCCCAGTCCGATGACGGCAATGGTCATATCATGCTACCTTTCCTCATATTAGGGCAAAAATCTTCAGAGCCGCAAGCGTCGCGCCCCGCCTATCGAAAAGGGCCTTCCCTTTCGCCGGGAAGGCCCTCCATCTTTCAAGGGACTCTGCGGGAGACGGCTCTACCAGCGCGTTCGGACGCGATACGTGACCTTCGTCTCCCCTTTCGCCGGCACATCCACCACGATGTTCAGGGTGCGGGCATCAGGATTGGTCCATTTGTGCGAGCTCTCCAGCACCTCCCAGTCGCCGGACACGTGCTCGACTACGGTCACCTGAACCGCCTTCTCCTGATGATTGCGCAGGGAGACCTCGAACGTCTCCTCCACCACCCGGTCCGAGATGCGCGAGAACTTCACCCGCTTGCGCTCGCCCACGATATCGAACGCGTCACCGACATAGAGACGGATGGTCTCGTCTACAGGCGTATGATCTATGGAATCCTCTCCGACGAACTGTTGATTCCCGCGGCTGTCTTTCTTGTAGACCCGCACGACTCCCTTCGGCAACGGCAGACCAAGCCCGGCCTCCTTCGAGTTCTTGATCTCGATCGTCACGTTCACCTTGCGGTAATCGCTGGTGTCGTACTGCTCTCCGGGCCGCCAGCCGGGCGAGCGCCACCACCACTGATTGCGGGCTCCATCGTAGTAATACTTCTTGGCCACCTTCACGCCCGCGGTCTCAAGCAGCGAGACCTGTTTGGTCTCCCGGTCCAGCACGTCGGTGGGACGCTGCAGGGTGTACAGATGGTAGTCGAAGAACTGCTCCTCCTGGAACTGAGGGGCAGCTCCCGCCATCCGCACCATGTCCATCGCTTCCGGGATGCCCCTGCCCTTCTCCGCGGCCACCCGTCTGACGTCGCCGGCCACCAGTTGCAAGGTGGCGTTGCGGTAAGAGGCTCCCGAGTTGTTGGTCAGCGTCACCCATCCCTGGAGATCCAGGGAGCTGTCATCCGCCGACACCGCGGCAACATAGTCGGCCGACCAGTTGAGCCCGCGAGTCAGATAAGAGATCTCCATCTGGTGCGTTCCCGCGCGGCCGGATTCCAATAGCCAGAGCAGGCGCGGCTTCGAGATGAGTCCTTCAGGGAGCTCCGCCAGTTCGATCTGCCCCGCCGTGTTCAGCACCGGGCCCTTAGGTGTCTGAATGACAAGCGATGCCGGGGAGGCCGCCCGCGAAGCGCCGCCAGCCTGTCCGGCCGGACCGGATGGATCCCAGGTGACGGGGTTGAGCAGCGTTCCCTCCACCACCTCGCCGGACTCCGGATGCCGGACGACCACCCTCTTTCCAACACTTTTATTCAGAACCGCGACGGGATCCAGCAGGTCGTACTGATAGTTCTGCTCCAGAATGCGCACGGCATCCGGAGCTGTCAGGCTGACGAAGTGCACCGTCTCCGGCTGGATGAGCGCCGCCACGTCGTCAATGACCACCGTGTTCCGGCCGGCGGACAACGGAACAGCACGCAGGTGTTTCACCAGCCCGAAGTCTTGATTGTATATGGTCAGCTGGACGCCGCCGGGCGGCTCCTCCGCGCAGAAGGCGCAGGAAGCGCTCAGCAGGGCTGCCGCAACGGACAGAACGGCCAGCAGCCGCAAGCGGTCAGACCCGAATAACATCGGCATATCCCTCCTTGAAGCATACACGATTCGGCCCGATCAACATTCCGTCAGGTACGAACCTTCCATCGCCTCACCCCGGAATCCTGCCAAGCAAAAAACACCTGAGCGGAGCATAAAAAGCGAGGAATGAGGGAACAATACGCATGCGAAATGCATTGACAATGGTGGACTCAAATGTCATAATACGCACAGGCTGAAATCGGCCGGGACATCCAGGTCCTAAAGACCTGACTCGCACCGGCCGGCAGCTGCGGGTGACCTGAATCCAAACGCAAGACGCATCAAGACATTTTACAGCCCGGTCCGACAAGGATTCCCGGCCGCGAGCAAGCGGCGCTATGGCAGGAGATGGCCGGGCGGAGGTGACGAACATTGGCTAGGACAGTAGGAATCGATCTGGGGACCACCAACTCGGTGGTGGCGGTGATGGAAGGCGGAGAGCCGACGGTCATCCCCAACGCCGAAGGATCCCGCCTGACACCCAGCGTGGTGGGCTTCACGAAGACCGGTGAGCGGCTTGTGGGAACGCAGGCCAAGCGGCAGGCCATCGTGAATCCGGAGCGCACCATCATCTCCATCAAGAGAAAGATGGGGACCAACGAGCGTATCACCATTGATGGCCGCCAGTACAGCCCGGAGGAGATCTCCAGCATGATCCTCCAGAAGCTGAAGAGGGATGCGGAGGCATATCTGGGCGACACGGTGGACAGCGCCGTCATTACGGTGCCGGCCTATTTCAACGACGCGCAGCGCACCGCCACAAAGAACGCGGGCGAGATCGCCGGGCTGAAGGTCCTGCGCATCATCAATGAGCCCACGGCGGCGGCGCTGGCGTACGGACTGGACAAGAAGTCCAACGAGACCATCCTGGTGTGGGATCTGGGCGGCGGGACGTTCGACGTCTCCATCCTTGAGGTGGGTGACGGGGTGTTCGAGGTCAAGAGCACCCACGGCGACACCCACCTGGGTGGTGACGACTGGGACGAGCGCATCGTGGACTATGTGGCCGCGGAGTTCAAGAAGGAGCACGGCATAGACCTGAAGCAGGACCGGCAGGCCCTGCAGCGTCTGCGCGAGGCTGCGGAGAAGGCCAAGATCGAGCTCTCCAATGTGGTGCAGACGAACATCAACCTGCCCTTCATCACTGCGGACGCCAACGGTCCCAAGCACCTGGATATCACGCTTACGCGCGCCAAGTTCGAGGAGCTGACGCGCGACCTGCTGGAGCGCTGCATCGAACCCTACAAGCAGGCCATCGCCGACGCGGGCCTGAAGGAAGGCGATATTGATGAGGTCATCCTGGTGGGCGGAAGCACCCGGATGCCGATGGTGCAGGAGCTGGTGAAGAAGCTTTCCGGCAAGGAACCGCACCGTGGAGTGAACCCGGACGAGGTGGTGGCCGTGGGCGCCGCCATCCAGGCCGGCGTGCTGGCCGGAGAGGTCAAGGATGTGGTGCTGCTGGACGTGACACCGCTGTCCCTGGGCATCGAGACCCTGGGCGGCGTGTTCACGAAGCTGATCCCGAGGAACACCACCATCCCGACGCGCAAGTCCGAGATCTTCACCACAGCGGCGGATGGTCAGACTGAGGTGACCGTACACGTCCTGCAGGGCGAGCGCGAAATGGCCCGGGACAACAAGAGCCTGGGGATGTTCCATCTGACCGGGATCCCGCCCGCGCCGCGAGGGGTCCCGCAGATCGAGGTGACTTTCGATCTGGATGCGAACGGCATCCTGCATGCCAGCGCCAAGGACCGGGCTTCAGGCCGGGAGCAGAGCATCACCATTACAGGCTCCAGCAACCTGAGCAAGGAAGACATCGAACGGATGGTCCGCGAGGCGGAGCAGTATGCGGAGCAGGATCGGAGGGCCCGCGAGGAAGCCGAGGAGCGCAACAAAGCCGAACAGTTGGCCTATTCCGCGGAAAAGACGCTCAAGGACCTGGGCGACAACGCCCCTCCGGCAGAGCGCGAGGCGGCCCAAGCGGCCATAGACCGGCTGCGTGAGGCACTGAAGGGCAGCGACATCGAGCAGATCCGCCGGGCTGCGGACGAACTGCGGGATGCTTCCTACAAGCTGAGCGAGCTGCTCTACAAGCAGGCGGCCTCCTCTGGCGGCTCCGAGGCCGGGGCGGCGACCGCCACCGAGAGCGGAACAGGCGGTGAGGAGGTCATTGACGCCGAATACAAAGAGGAAAACTGAGCTTTGCTCCGGTCCCCGGGTCCGGGGATCCACCCTTCCGGGGACCGGCTCTGAGGAGGTGAACGGAGGATGAGAATGGACATCAGGAGATGGGACCCCTTCCGGGATCTGACCGAACTGCAGGAAGGGATGGATCAGATGTTCGACGCCCTGCGCAAGAGGTTCGGCGGCAGGGAGCAGCCTGTCGCGGCGAGCTGGACGCCTCCCTGCGATGTCTACGAGGACGACAGCCAGATCGTCGTGATGATGGAGCTGCCCGGCATCAAGATGGAAGACATCAACCTGGAGGTCACGGCGGATGCCCTGACCGTCCACGGTGAGCGGCCCTGGGAGGCCGGCGAAAACAGAGAGTGGCTGCGGGTGGAGCGGCCATACGGCAAGTTCTCGCGGTCGTTCTCCATCAGTGTGCCGGTGCAGGTGCAGGACGTAAAGGCCACCTACAAGGACGGGGTGCTGACGGTCACGCTTCCGAAGTCCGAGACGGTGAAGCCCAAGAAGATAGACGTGCAGGCCGGTTGAGAGACCGGCGGCCGGGGAGCGGACGGCCGGCCACCCGGCAACGTTCCGCATCCCCGGCAACTCCGGTAATCGAGATTATGGAGTTGGAGCAGACGGGCAAAAATGGCGGTTGATTACTATGAGGTTCTGGGCGTTCCGCGCAACGCGACGGAGAAAGAGATCAAGGCCGCCTACCGCAAGCTGGCCCGCAAGCTCCATCCGGACGTGAATCCGGGCAACAAGCAAGCCGAGGAGCGCTTCAAGCAGATCAGCGAAGCGTACGAAGTTCTGAAGGACCCGGAGAAGCGGGCGGCCTACGACAGGTTCGGCGCCAACTGGCAGCAGTGGCAGCATGCGCAGCAGCGCGGACACGCCACGACGGCCGATTTCGACCCGAGCGAGTTTCATTTCGACTTCGGAGGAGGCGCGTCGGACTTCGGCTCCGACTTCGGGAGCATATTCGAGACGATCTTTGGCCGCGGAGCCGGCTTCGATGTTCGCACGGGGAGGGTGGATCTGGGAGGATTCACCACCACCGCTCCACCGCGAGGGCTGGAAGCGGATGTAGAGATCTCGCTGGAGGAGGCCTACTCCGGCACGCAGCGCCAGATCCGCGTGGGAGGACGCCCGTTGACAGTGAACATCCCGAAAGGCGTGGACACAGGTTCGCGGGTACGCCTCCCCGGAGGGGCGAAGGGAGCCGACGGCCGGACGCAGGACGTGTATCTGAACATCACGGTGCGTCCGCATCCGGTCTTCAAGCGCCAGGGAGACAATCTGCTGGTGGACGTGCAGGTGCCATATTACATCGCGGCCCTGGGGGGGGACGTGTATGTTCCCACTCTGACGGGGCGAGTGAAGATGAAGGTGCCGGCGGGAGTCCAGGCGGGACAGTCACTCAGGCTGGCCGGCAAGGGGATGCCGAAGCTGAAAGGCGACGGCCACGGAGACCTTCTGGCCCGGGTGGTGATCACCGTGCCCAAGCAACTGACCCCCAAGGAGCGCGAGCTGCTGATGCAGATAGCAGCCGAGAAGCGCTGACGGACGGGACGGCGCAGAAAGACTCCTGTCGGCGTGCAAAGGAGGTGATGCAGACGATGAGGCAGCCCGAAAGACAGAAGGACGAACCGGTCTTCATGATCGGAATCGCTGCAAGACTGTGCAAGATGCATCCTCAGACCCTGAGGATGTATGAGCGGCTGGGCCTTGTGCGCCCTGCCCGCCGCAACGGGCGCAACAGACTGTATTCCGAGAACGACCTGGCCCGTCTCCAGCAGATCCACCGCCTGACCCAGGATCTGGGCGTGAACCTGGCCGGGGTGGAAGTCATTCTGGACCTGTTGGAGAAGATGGAGCGCATGAAATCGGAGTTTGAGGCCGAGATCCAGCGCCTGCGTAAGATGCTGGAAGAGAAGTCCTGATCACCCCGCCGCCCGTCCCGTCCCTCCCCCTCTTGCCATCCCGCGTGTGTGATCCGTCGTCCTCGCCCCGCGTTGCCTGAGCCGGGAGCTGCGGGTATAATGCCATTTTTGCAGGCACAAAGTTCGACGGCAGGAGAAGTTCGGGGACAATGGAGATACGCATCGGCATCGCAGGCGCAACCGGATACGCTGGCGCCGAGCTGGTGCGTCTGCTGGCCACCCATCCCAGCGCCCGGATCACCCTCCTGAGCAGCGAGTCCAGCGATGGAGCGTTGCTCTCCTCCATTTATCCCGGCCTGAGAGGCGCAGCCGACATCGAACTGCAGCCTTTCGATGCAGCCCGGGCCTCCTCCGAATGCGACGTGGTGTTTCTGGCAAGGGGCAACGGCTGGGCCATGGAGCACGCAAGGGAACTCCTGGAAAAGGGTTGCCGCATCATTGACATCGCGGCGGATTTCCGGCTGTCCGACCCCGCTATCTGGAAGGAGTACTACGGCGTAGAGCATACCGCGCCGGACCTGCTCCAGGAAGCGGTCTACGGGCTTCCCGAGCTTCACGCGGAGGCCATCCGGCGAGCCCGGCTGGTAGCCAATCCCGGATGCTACCCCACGTCGGCGATCCTTGCGCTGGCCCCAGCCGTGGCGGGTCAGTGGGTGGACCCTTCGGACGTGTTGGTCTCCAGCGCCTCCGGAGTCTCTGGAGCTGGCCGGTCCCGCAACGATACGCCGTATCTCTTCTCGGAGATGGAGGGCAACTACCGGGCTTACAACGTTGCCAAACACCGGCACACTCCGGAGATGGAACAGGAGCTCACGCGACTGGCGGGGCAGCCCGTGAAGGTGACGTTCACCCCCCATCTTGCGCCGATGGTCCGCGGCATTCATACGACAGCCTATGCAGAGCTAGCGGACATTCCGGACGGGGATGCTATCCTGCAGGCTTATCAGGACTTCTACCAGGATGCCCCCTTCGTGCACGTCTGCAGCGAAGGTGAGCTGCCGGCCACCAAACAGGTGACCGGCTCCAACCTTTGCCGAATCGCAGTGACGGTCCTCCACCGCACAGGGAAGCTGGTGGTGACCTCCGTGATAGACAATTTGGTGAAAGGAGCAGCCGGGCAGGCCATCCAGAACATGAACCTGATGTTCGGCCTGGACCAGACGACGGGACTGCGCGCCCCGGCTCTGTACCCCTGACAATGCCGGTCCCCTTCTCCATCGAGCCTTTCGAACGGGCGCGGCTGATAGCCGGATCGGTCACTGCTCCGCGGGGATTTTCGGCAGGAACGTGGCGCTGCGGCATCAAGCCCAGCGGGCGGGAAGATCTTGCGCTTCTGGTCAGCGAGCGGCCTTGTTCGGCGGCGGGCGTCTTCACCTCCAACAAAGTGCGGGCCGCCTGTGTGGACATTACGCGAGAACGGCTCTCGGGCGGCGTCTGTCAGGCGCTGGTGTGCAACAGCGGCAACGCCAACTGCTACACGGGCGATCAGGGGTGGCGGGATGCGCTGGAGATCTGCGCTATCGCCGCCAGGGAGCTGAAGCTACCCGAAGAACTGGTATGCGGCGCATCCACCGGAGTCATCGGCCAGAGATTGCCGATGGACCTGCTACGCACCGGCATTCCCGAGGCGGCCAGGCGGCTCTCGGAAGCAGCCGGCCCGGATTTCGCACGCGCCATCATGACCACCGACACCGTGCCCAAGGAGATCGCCTGCGAGGTGGATCTCTCCGGAGGAACGGTTCGCATGGGCATGGCCGCGAAAGGCAGCGGCATGATTCAGCCGGACCTGGCAACCATGTTCTGCTTCGCCACAACGGACGCGGTCATCCCGGCGGGGCAACTGCGGGAGCTTCTGCGCGAGGGGGTGGAACAGTCCTTCAACTGCGTGACTGTGGATGGAGACTCCAGCACCAACGACATGGTGCTCTTGTTCGCGAACGGTGCGAGCGGTATAGCTCCCTCTGCTGAGGACTGGCCAGCGCTCCGTGAAACCTTTTTCTGGATGTGCCGTCAGATGGCGATGGCGATTGCGGCGGACGGCGAAGGCGCGACAAAGCTGGTGG
This sequence comes from Armatimonadota bacterium, assembly GCA_025998755.1. Classification (NCBI taxonomy): domain Bacteria; kingdom Bacillati; phylum Armatimonadota; species Armatimonadota bacterium. The sequence goes on along the minus strand of AP024674.1, from coordinate 601,076 downwards.
AGATCCGCGTGACGGGAGCCCGGACAGACAGCGACGCCAAGCTGGCCGCTCGCACGATCGCCAACTCCCCTCTGGTAAAAACCGCTCTGTTTGGCCGGGATCCCAACTGGGGGCGCATCCTGGCCGCCGCCGGCCGCTCCGGAGCGGCGGTGGAACAGGAGAAAATGTCGCTGAGCATCAACGGGCGGCAGATCGTCCGCAGCGGCGAGCCGCAGATCCTTTCCGGGGAGGAGCGCCAGAGCCTGCTGGAACCTGCCAGGGCGGACATCGAGCTGGATCTGGGACTGGGAAGCGGGCAAGCCCGCTTCTGGACGTGCGATCTTTCCTACGACTATGTCCGCATCAACGCGGAGTATCATACCTGAGCGGGGCGGAAGACGGATGTCGTTGCAGTATACCGAGGAGCAGGCGAGCATCCTTGTCGAGGCGCTTCCCTACATACGGCGCTATTACGGCAAGACCATCGTCATCAAGTATGGCGGAGCCGCCATGGTGGACGACCGGCTGAAGGAGGGCGTCTGCCAGGATGTGGTGCTCATGCACTACGTGGGGATGCGCCCCGTTCTAGTCCACGGGGGAGGACCTGAGGTCAGCGAGGTAATGCGCCGCCTGGGCAAGGAACCGTCCTTCGTGAACGGCCTGCGCGTAACGGATGCCGAGACGATGGAGATCGTAGAGATGGTGCTGGCCGGCAAGACCAACAAGAGCATCGTGGGCGCCATCAACCGCCAGGGAGGCCAGGCCGTGGGGCTCTCCGGACGGGACGCGGATCTGATCGTCGCCTACAAGGCGGAAGCGGAGGTGGACCTGGGATTTGTCGGACGAGTCCGGCAGGTGAATCCGGGTATCCTGGAGACTCTGGCCGCCGGGGGGTATATCCCTGTCATCTCGACGGTGGCGTGCGGGCCAGACGGCGAATCATACAACGTGAACGCGGACAGTGTGGCAGGCGAGATGGCGGCCCGCTTAAAGGCGGAGAAACTCATCCTGATGACTGACGTGCCCGGCATTCTGCAGGATGTGCAGGACCCCGATAGCCTCATCTCTGCCATGAGCGCCGACGAGGCGATGGAGATGGTGCGATCCGGGAGGGCGTCGCGGGGGATGATCCCCAAGATCGAGGCCTGCGTGGCGGCGGTGCGCGGAGGAGTGGAGCGGGCGCACATCATCGATGGGCGGCGACCGCGGGCGCTTCTGATGGAGATCTTCACGGATACGGGCATCGGCACGATGATCACGGCTTAGCGCGGGAGGCAGCAGATGCAGGAAACGACGCTGACACGGGGCAATCTTGAAGAGACGCAGGAGGCGTACCAGAAGCACATTATGGCCACCTACGCCCGCTTCCCGGTGGTGTTCGAGCGTGGCGAGGGACCATATCTGTGGAGCACTGACGGTAGGCGGTATCTGGACTTCCTGGCGGGCATTGCGGTGAATGCAGTGGGGCACTGCCACCCACGGGTGGTGGAGGCCATTCAGCATCAGGCCGCCCGCCTCATTCACGTAAGCAACCTGTATCTTATCAGCCAGCAGGCCGAGCTCGCGCAGACTCTGTGCCGTCTGTCGGGCATGGAGAAGGCGTTTTTCGCCAACAGCGGCGCGGAAGCAAATGAGGCGGCCATCAAGATCGCGCGGAAGTTCGGGCGATCCATCCGAGATGACAAGACCGCGCTGGTGGGAGCGGAAGGTTCCTTCCACGGCAGGACCCTTGGAGCACTGTCTCTGACGGGTCAGGAGAAGTACCAGAAGCCTTACGAACCGCTGGTGCCGAACTGCTCCATTGTGCCGTGGAACAACATCGGCGCGCTCGAGGCCGCCGTAAGCGACCGCACCTGCGCCATTGTGCTGGAGCCCGTTCAGGGTGAAGGCGGCGTGCGCCCCGCGGACCCGGAGTATCTGCAGGCCGCCCGCGACCTGGCCGATCGGTATGACGCTTTGCTGATCTTCGACGAGGTCCAGACCGGATGCGGCCGCACGGGCACCTTTTTCGCATTCCAGGGTTACGGCGTGACGCCGGACATCCTGACTGTGGCCAAAGCGATGGGCGGAGGCTTCCCCATTGGAGGCTGTCTGGCCCGCGGGCGCGCTGCGGAGGTCTTTCAGCCAGGCGACCACGGCACGACATATGGCGGCGGACCGCTTGCGTGCGCGGCGGCCCTCGCAGCGCTGGAGGTGATCGAGCAGGAAGGCCTGGCGGACAATGCCCGGAAGATGGGAAGGCTGCTGGAAGAGGGACTGCGCAGCCTCAATCCGCCTTGCGGAGTCCGTGAGGTGCGCGGCAAAGGCCTGATGCTGGCCATGGTCCTGGAGCAACCCGTCGCTCGCGACGTTCTGAACGCCGCCTTCGAAGAAGGGTTGCTGATCAACGCCATCGGCACAGACGTTTTGAGATTCCTGCCGCCGCTCATCATCGGCGAAGACCATATCAGCGAATGCCTGGAGCTGCTGAAGAAGGCATTCGCGAGGATCGGAGCATAGCCTGTTGCATACATCAGATGCCATACAGAGCGCCCAGTCTCTTTTGAAAGGGCGCAGTCTGCTGAAGATATCGGACCTGTCCGAGAGCGAGATCCGCACCGTCCTGCTTCAGGGCGGCAGACTTAAGCGGGCTTCCGCAGAAGGCCGCCTGACGCCCATACTGGAAGGAAAGACCCTGGCGCTCATTTTCGAGAAGCCTAGCCTGCGCACCCGGGTCACCTTCGAGGTTGCCATGACGCGTCTGGGCGGACGCAGCATCTACCTTGCCCCGGCGGATATTCAGCTGGGAAAGCGGGAATCGGTTGAGGATGTCTCGCGCAGCCTATCCCGATGGGTGGACGGCATTGCGGCCCGCACGTTTGCACACGAGACCGTAGTCAGGCTGGCGGAGAGCGGCAGTATCCCCGTGGTGAACGCCCTTTCCGACCTGGAGCATCCGTGCCAGGCGCTGGCCGATCTGCTGACCATCGCCGAGCACCGCTGCGGAACAACCGAGGAACCGGACTTCTCCGGCATCAAACTGGCCTTCGTCGGCGACGGTAACAACGTGGCGAACAGTCTGCTGGTGATCAGCGCAAGCGTGGGGATGAGCATGACCCTTGCCCGGCCTGATGGATATGGCCCGGATGAAGGAGTTCTGCAGGAAGCGCTTTCGATCGCAGCGAAAACCCGCGCAAGAATCCAGGTGACAAACGACCCGCAGGAGGCGGTCCGGGACGCGGATGTCGTATATACGGACGTGTGGACCAGCATGGGCCAGGAGGAGGAGCGCGAGGCGCGCCTTCAGGCTTTCCGCGGCTGGTGCGTGACGGCGGAACTGATGAAGCTCGCAAAGCCGGACGCCATCGTCATGCACTGTCTGCCGGCCCACCGGGGAGAAGAGATTGCCGCGGAGGTCATTGACGGGCCGCAATCCGTGGTCTTCGACCAGGCGGAGAACCGCCTCCACGCGCAGATGGGGCTTCTTTCGTTCCTTCTGTAGCCCGCAAACGGCAGGAAATCGAGAAACGAGCAATTCAGGAGACAGCGTTGAAGACAGTCGTTCTGGTTTATTCGGGAGGTCTGGACACCTCCGTGTGCATTCCGATGATGCGGGAGAACTACGGGTTCGATCGCGTCGTCACGGTGACCGTGGACGTCGGTCAGCCGGCGGAGGACATCCGCACGGCGGAGGAGAAGGCACGCGCGCTGGGCACCGAGCACTACACGGTGGACGCCAAGGAGGAGTTCGCACGCGACTACTGCTTCCGCGCCGTGAAGGCCAACGGCGACTATGAAGGCTACCCCCTCAGCACGGCCATCGCCCGGCCGCTCATCGCCGAGAAGGCGGTGGAGGTGGCAAAGAAGATATCCGCGCAGGCATTCTGCCACGGATGCACCGGGAAAGGGAACGACCAGTTCCGCATCGAGTTCGTCATGCGCACCCTTGCGCCGGAGATGGATATCATCGCTCCCATGCGGGAGAAAAATCTCACCCGCAGCGAGGAGATCGAATACGCCCGACAGAAAGGCGTCCCCATCTCGCAGTCCGTCGAGAAGATCTGGAGCATTGACGAGAATCTCTGGGGCCGCTCCATCGAGGGCGGGCGGCTGGAGGAGCCGGACTTCCCGCCTCCCGAAGAGATCTTCCAGTGGACGGTCAACCCGCAGGACGCCCCCGATGAGCCGACGGATATCGTCATCGGCTTCGAGAATGGCGTGCCCGTATCTCTGGACGGGGACCGGATGGGTCCGCTGGAGCTGATCCGGACCGTGCACAAGCTGGCCGGCGAGAACGGCGTGGGCCGCATAGACATCATGGAAGACCGGATGCTGGGACTGAAGGTTCGCGAGAACTATGAGTGTCCGGCGGCGGTGGTGCTGGTCACGGCGCATCGGGCGCTGGAGGCGCTGGTGGCCACCCGCCGAGAGCTGGCCTTCAAGCAATCCGTGGACCGGACGTGGGCGGACCTGGCCTATGAAGGCCTCTGGTACGATCCTCTGAAGGAGGATCTGGAAGCGTTTATCGAGCGCGTGAACGCCCGCGTGACCGGTGAGGTGATGGTCCGCCTTTACCGGGGAAGCTGCACCGCGACCGGCCGCCGCAGCCCGTTTGCTCTGTATTCCGAGGATCTTGCCTCCTTCGACTCCAAGACCTTCGATCAGAGGGAGATGGAGGGGATGGTAAAGGTCCACGGCCTCCAGGCGCGGATGTATCATCTGGTGCGCCGTACCAACAATCAGGGAGCCTGACGGGAGAGACTCGGACGTGGCGAAGAAGGCCTGGGCCGGCCGGTTTCAGAAGCAGACGGATCCGGTGGTTGAAGAGTTCACCGCCTCCATTCACGTCGACAGCCGGCTGGCGGATGCGGACATCCGGGGCAGCATCGCTCACGCCCGGATGCTGGCCGCCTGCGGAATCATCCCGGAAGAGGATGCGCGGACTATCATCAAAGGGCTTGAGGAGCTTGCGGCGGATTTCCGCGCCGGAAAGGTGGAACTGGATCCGGCCTGCGAGGACATCCACATGCTGGTGGAGCGGCGGCTGTATGAGCGCATCGGCCCGGCCGCCGGCAGGCTGCATACGGCCCGCAGCCGCAATGATCAGGTGGCACTGGACCTCCGGCTCTGGTGCCGCGACGCTGCCCGGCGGCTGGATGAGTCCATCGCCGGGCTCCAGGCCACGCTGCTAACCCTTGCCGAGGAGCACGTCGAGACCCTTCTGCCCGGATATACCCATCTGCAGCGCGCTCAGCCAGTGACGCTGGGACATCACCTCCTGGCGTACTTCTGGATGCTGGAACGCGACCGCAGCCGCCTGCAGGACTGGCGCAGCCGGAGCAATTTCTGCCCTCTGGGCGCAGCGGCCATGGCCGGGACCTCCCTGCCGGTGGACCGTGAGATGACCGCCCGGGAGCTCGGGTTCGAAGCTCCCATCCCCAACTCCATGGACGCGGTCAGCGACCGCGACTTCGCGCTGGAACTGGCGTTCATCTGCTCCATGGTGATGACCCACCTCTCGCGGCTGGCCGAGGAGGCGGTCATATGGTCCAGCGCCGAGTTCGGCTTCCTGGAGCTGGACGACTCCGTGGCTACCGGATCGTCAATCATGCCGCAGAAAAAGAACCCGGATGTGGCGGAGCTGACGCGCGCCAAGACCGGCCGGGTCCACGGAGCGCTGGTTGCCCTGTTGACAATCCTGAAGGGGTTGCCGCTGACCTATATGCGGGACCTGCAGGAGGATAAGCCGCCGCTCTTCGATGCCGTGGACAACACGCTCGCCTGCCTGAAGGCGATGGAAAGGTTGCTGGCGGCAAGCGAGTTTAGCACAGACCGGATGGCCGAGGCGGCCGACGACGGCTTCGCCACCGCCACGGATCTGGCCGAATACCTGGTCCGCAGGGGGGTGCCTTTCCGGGAAGCGCACGAGGTGGTGGGGAATCTGGTGCGCAGCTGCCTGGACCAGGGGCGGCGGCTGGATTCGCTTTCCCCGGAAGAGCTTGCGCAGGCTCATCCCGCGCTGGGAGCAGACGCCACGGAGGCGCTGAAAACCACCGTCAGCCTGCATTCCAGAAACCACACAGGGGGATGCGCACCCGCTGCCGTGCGCCGGCAACTGGAGCAGGCGCGCGAGGCGTTCCAGAAGCGCCAGGATTCTCAGGCGGACTAGCGCGGCCGTGCCCGGATGATGACGATAGAGGTGTCGTCCGTCATCCGGTTTTCGGTGTAGCGCATCCTCGCTGTGACGATTCCGTCCAGCAGTTCTTGCGCCGTGCGGTCGCGGTTGTTTCTCAGGAACTCCCGGACGCGCTCGATCCCGAATGGCTTCCGCCGGTAGCGGCCCTCCGTGAGGCCGTCCGTATATAACACCAGCGTGTCACCCGGCACGAAGCGCCGCTCTTTGAGCTCGAACTGCGCGTTCTCCTGAACACCGAGCAAAAGGCCATTCGCCCGGAGGAGTTCGGTCCGTCCGGTCTCGCCGCGCAGCAGCACGGGAGGCTCGTGACCCGCCAGCGCATACGACAACACGCCCCGTGACACATCGAACACCCCGTAAAAGACGCTGATGAACATCTCCGCGTCGGCCTCTGCGCACAACATCTGATTGAGGCGATGAAGCACCTCGGCCGGACAGAGGGACTCCCTGGCATAAGCCCGCAGGGCGTGCTTGCCCACCACGGTGTAGGCGGCCGCCCGGACACTGGATCCGGAAACATCCGCCATCACCACGCCAAGCCGGTCACGGTCCAGGGGAATGAAGTCGTAGTAGTCGCCTCCGACTTCGTGCTCCGGGATCAGCCGGTGGGCGATCTCTAGTCCCTCGAACCGGACGGGGCCGGTGCTCAGCATGGACTCCTGCATCACGGACGCAATGGCCCGCTGGCGGTTGTACGTACGTGCGTTCTGGATGGCCACCCCGGCCAGGCTTCCGAACTGCTCCAGCAGCTCGTCCGAATCGGGGTCGGGCGGCTGATCGGGACGCGGCTCGATAACGGCCACCGCCACTCTGTGTCCCCGGTGGCGGAAGGGCACCGCGTACCACTCGCCGGCCTCCAGGCTCTCCACCAGTGTGCGGCCGGGGTCCTGACGGAGCTCCCGTCCCCGGACCAGCCGGTTCAGTCTGGCCCCGGCAAGCGCCAGCTCTCCGGCTAGCTGGCGGCGGGCCTCGGAGGCCGCCGGATCCCCGCCGCTGCGGGCGGCGAAGCGCACACGGTCATTGATGGGGTCATAGTAGAACAGCCACGCGGAGGCCGCCCGCACCAGATTCCGGGCCTGCACGGCGATCTGCTCCGACACCACACCCAGATCCAGCATGGACGTGACCGTCTTACCGACCTCGATCAGCGTGGAAAGCTGCAGCGAGCGGCGCTTCATCTCCTGATGCAGACGCATCCGCTCAATGGCGATGGCCAGCTGATTGGCCACGGTCTCCAGAAGCTGAGACTGGCGCTCCGTGAAGTGCGGCTGCCCGACGATGCGCGCAAGGTTCAGCACCCCGATCAGCCGATCCCGCGTGCGCAGCGGAATGCTGAGGGCGGAGGAGATCTCACGCCGGGGATGCAGCGCCTGGAAGCGCATGTCATCCTCCACGCTGTGGAGCAGGAGGGGCTTCTGATGCTGGGCTACCCACCCGGCGATCCCCTCCCCGATCGCCTGACTCATGGTCTTCACCAGATTCTGCGGCAGCCCACGCGCCGCCGCGATGGTAAGCCGCCGCGTCCGGGGATCAAAGAGCATCAACGACCCGATGCCGGCCTCGACTCCTCGCATACTGATGCGCAGGGCGGACTCCGCCAGCTCGGTCAGAGTCGTGGAGCTGATAATGGCATCACTCAGCTCGTTGAAGAACCGGAGATCCCCCAGCCTCTGCTCTGCCGCCTCCGCCTCGCCGTCCCGTGGCTCCCGCGGCACGATGACCCAGCCCGGCCCGCGAGCCATCAGTCCTTCCGCCACAGCTTTCGCGATCTCCCAGAGCAGCTCCATATCCCCGATGGTGAACGTCCGGGGCTGCACGGTGAGAGCCAGGAGAGCGCCTGCGGGATTGTCGCCAATGAGGATGGGAGCGCATAGCGAGGACCTGAACCCAGCGCTGCAGAGGGAACCCAAAGCGTCCCTGGCATCCGTTGCGAGATCCGGCACGCACAGAAGCTCGCTGGACTCCATCGCCGCGCGAGCGAGCCCCTCGCCCAGGCACAACCCGGAAACAGGAGGATCGGGAGGAGTATGGCTGGCAGCGACGGTGGCCAGTTTCTGTCCGTTGAGCTCGCGCAGGACGATCTCCGCCGCGTCCACGTGGAGCAGGGTCTCAACAAAATCCAGAGCCGCCCGGAATCCCTCTTCAGGATCTTCTGCGGCGAGCGCCCGCGCGAGGCTGGAGGTTTCCAGGATCAGGCGCCGCGGCTCCTGTCCGCCGGATGCGTCGTCGGGAATGAGGATATCATTGTCCAAAGCTGAGTCCTCCGGTCTATGAGAAGGACCGCATCGCCACCGCGCCTCGTGCCGTTTTCTGTAATCCGGCCCGCAGCTTGCAGGTCTTTAATATAACTCTCCGGCTGAGAGAATTCAAGTATTTCTAACAGGGCTCGCGCAGGAGTTTTGCCAGAACGTTTCAGCCCGCCGCCGCAATGACCGCGTCCAGCAATTTATCTGGACCATTGCGCACGCAGTCGTCCGCGGGCAGCCCCGTAAGCTCTTCAGCCTCTCGGATGGCCCTGTCTGCTTCCGCGGCCGTCAAGTCATACGTATTCAGCGCAATCGCCGACACCTTGGTGGGAAACAGAGGCGCGCAAACCGCCTCGTGATAGGCGACCACCTCGCTCAAAGGAGGGATGGCAATCCCATATCCTCGGATCTCCGGGCGAGACACCTGGTGACAGAGAACCATCTGTTTGGGGGATGTGCCGTGGATGAGTCCCATCGTCACCCCGGAATAACCTGGATGATACAGGGACCCCTGACCCTCGACAAACACCCAGTCCGCATCGCGGCAGGCCTCGAGAACAATGCGCTCCGCGGCGCCGGCAATAAAGTCCGCCACACAGGCATCCACAGAAATGCCCCGGCCCCAGATCATGATGCCGGTCTGGCCAGTGGCCACGAAATCCGCCGCCAGTCCCCGCCGTTTCGCTCCCAGCGTCAACTCCAGCGAGACGGACATCTTCCCGACACAGCAGTCGGTCCCCACGGTCAGAACTGTCTGTTCAGGAACTGAGCGGCAAAGACCCTCTGCGACAGGCAGACCCTCCGGCGGCCGGCGCACATCGGCAATGACGCAGCCGTGACGCTCCGCCACGAAGGCGATCTCCGGATCGTCCTGAAGGAACGCGTGGAGTCCCGAGATGACGTCCAGACCGCACTCCAGCGCATTGACGATGACCTGCCGCCACTCCGCAGGCAAAAGACCGCCCCGCGGCGCGATTCCTATTGCTAGCGTCTGGGGTTCATAAAGGAGCGCCTCTTGCAGAGAGGCAACGACGGGGATGCCTTCCCCCACCCCGATGACATCCTTCGCCGTCTCTCCGGCGTGGTGGCTATCTATGACGGCCACGGTACGGCAGCGGCCGTAGCGAATGATTCCGACGGCGGTCTTGGCACCCTCGATGTCGAAGGAGCCCTCCGCAAGAATGACCACCCTCTCGAAGCGCACATCGCGTCCCGATGACCCGGGCAAGCGGTTCTTGTCGGTCAACTGATTCCCTTTCTGAGCGCGCAGGCTCCGGTCACCCTGCGGATGCCGGAGCCCTTCGGGGAAAGCATCTCACTCTTCTTCCTTTAGCCCCGCCGGATGCACACCAGGGAAGACCGGTACTTCGGCGAGTTCAGCGGGTCCAGCCCCACTCCTCCCCGCGAGGAGCTTGCGTGAATGAACATGCCATTGCCGACATAGATGCCGGTGTGATCCACCGGACCACCCTTGCAGTTGAAGTAAAGCCGATCGCCGGGCTGTATATCCCGGATGTCAACCCACTCGCCGACCAGAGCCTGCTCCCGGGCGGTACGAGGCAGTTTGCGCCCCATCATCTCCCACACAGTTTTGACAAAGCCGGAGCAGTCCATTCCGGCCCGTGAGGCTCCACCCCACACATAGGGCACTCCACTGAAGGTGTAGGCCAGCCGGACCGCTTCAACTCCGGAGGGGTCCGCCGGAACATCCGATATCACCTTCAGGTCGCTGATGCGCAGGTCGGAAGCGGGCACCCAGCCCGTGCTCCCGTCCGACATAAGAACTCCGTACCAGTTGCCCCTGGTATTGACCACAGCCAGCGGAGTGCCTTTGGACACACTGAAGAGCAGCGGCCCCTGCGGCGAGCGGGATCTCCGGATATGCGCCGTATCGGCCTCCACGAAACCGACCTTCCCGATGGCGGCGCCAACCCGGCCGCCGCGGGAGCTGACACCACGGTAGGGAAGCCTGGCGGTAGAACGGTCTGAAGAAGGAGCCTTAACAGCAGTGGACCCGGTCTCACCGCTGCCGGGGGGACGGAGTTGAAGCTCCAATAGCTGGTCGGAGAAAGCAGCGCCACCTGCCATCAACAGGAGCGCTATTGCGGCCGCCGCAGGCAGGCAGAGACGGCAAAGAGTCCTGGCTGTCGCGGAATCAGTCATCACTCACAAAGGCTGCTATGAAGTATTGCGGGGAGGCAAACGAACCTCCCCGCAACATCATTATCGGCAGAACGGGCAGCCAACTTTCGCCACCCGCCGCGTCCTCAGCGCTTGGAGAACTGGAACGCCCGCCGTGCGCGCTTGAGACCGTACTTCTTGCGCTCTTTGACACGCGGGTCTCGGGTTAGGAACCCCAGCTTGCGCAGAACGGGCCGGTACTCCGCGCTGACCTCCAGCAGAGCTCGCGCGATGCCGTGGCGCAGGGCCCCGGCCTGACCGGCGATGCCGCCGCCCAGGCACCGGGCCGTCACGTTGAACTGCCCCTGTGTGTTGGTGACATCGAAGGGCTGACGGACGAGAATCTCCAGCGCACGGCGCCCGACATACTCGGAGAGATCCCTGCCGTTCACCGTGATGGTTCCATCACCCGGCGTCAGCCACACCTTCGCCGTGGCGTTCTTCCGGCGGCCTGTGGCGTAATATCTGAGTTCCTCCAACCGGAAACCTCCTAAACGATCTCCACCTTCACCGGCTGCTGAGCCTCGTGCGGGTGCTCAGGTCCGGCATAAACCTTCAGCTTCCGGAACATAGCCGCTCCCAGTTTATTGTGCGGCAACATGCCCTTCACGACGCGCTCGACATACTTCTCCGGCTGTTTCTCCAGGAATTCAGCGCGGGTGCGGCTCTTCAGACCGCCGGGGTACTGCGAGTGCCTGTAGACACGCTCCGCGCCCTTGCGTCCCGTAAGAGCCACTTTGGCAGCGTTGGTGATGATGACAAAATCTCCGCAATCCACATGCGGAGAGAAGTCCACCTTGTACTTCCCGCGCAGGTACTTGGCAGCCTCAGCCGCCAGGCGCCCGGCAGGCACCCCGGCGGCGTCAATCCAGATCCACCGTCGAACCACTTCAGCGGGTTTTGCGCTCTTCGTTATCATAATCCTGTCCGTCCGTCTCGCGCGGGCAGCCTTCGCGGCTCCGCCCTCAGTATTCAACCTCCACCAGACATAACCCCTGAGGAGGGGCCATCGGGAACAGCGGATGATCCGCCCCCGCTCGCAGGGCCCGGGCAACGTCCGCAGGGCGGGCTCTTCCGAGCCCCACTTCCACCAGGGCCCCCACGATGCCCCGCGCCATATGCCTCAGGAAGGCGTTGGCCTTCAGCCGGATCAACACCGTCTCCGAGTCTGCAACCACCTCCGCCCAGGCCATCTCCCGGACGGCAGAGCGACCCCGTTCTGGTGTCCCAAACGCTCCGAAATGGTGCGTTCCAATCAACGTCCCGGCCGCCCGGCTCATCCCGCAAATATCCAGCGGGCGGGCCACATACCACACAAAACGCCACTCCAGCGCGCGCCGCTCGGGCGTGTTGCGTATTCTGTATTCGTAAGTACGCCACTTCGCGTCGTATCGGGCGTGGAAGCCGGCTTCCACAGGCTCCACGCTCCGCACGGCGATATCAGGCGGCAAAGCCCGGTCCAGAGCCTCACGTAGCCGGTCCACGGGAATCCCCGGCCCTGGCCGGAAGTTGATCACCTGGCCAGTGGCGTGCACTCCGGCGTCGGTCCTCCCCGCTCCGATGACCCGAACGGGGCGACCTGTCAGCCGCCCGAGCGCTTTCTCAAACTCTCCCTGGACTGTGCGGCCTGAGGGCTGTTTCTGGAACCCCAGAAAACCTGAGCCGTCGTACTCGATGAGCGCTCTGACGTTCGGGTCGGATGACCGGCTGGCGTCTCCGCTCATCGGAGCAAGCGCCCCTCAGCGGAGCCCCTCAGTCCTTGATTAGCTCCAGGCGGACCATCATCGCACAGTCGCCGCGCCGCGGCCCCAGCTTGGTGATGCGAGTATATCCGCCATTGCGATCCCGGTAGCGCGGTGCAACCTCGTCCACAACACGCTTCACCAGCGTCTCGTCCGGCAGCACCCGGCGCACCTGGCGCCTGGCGTGCAGGTCGCCCTTCTTGGCCGTGGTGATGCACTTTTCCACCAGTGGCCGCACATCCTTGGCGCGCGCCTCAGTCGTCTCGATGGCATCGTGAGAGAACACCGCGCGCATCAGGGCCCGCAGCAGAGCCTTCCGCTGGTCGCCGGGGAGCCCGAACTTTCTTCCCGCCACCCTGTGCCTCATTCGTTGTCCTCCGTTTCGTCCCCATCACCGGACGCTTCCTTGGCGCCCATCAGATCTTCGATATCCGGCTCCTCATCATCGTCCGGGTATTCCACAACCTCGCCTGCCGGCCCCTTCTTGAGGCTCAGACCGAAGCCAGCAAGCTTCTCCTTCACCTCGTTCAGGGACTTCTTGCCGAAGTTGCGGATCTGCATCAGGTCGCCTTCCGTCTTCTGCACCAGCTCCCCGATGGTCATGATGTTGGCCTTCTTCAGGCAGTTATAGGTGCGCACCGAGAAGTCCAACTCCTCGATCCGCGCGTCCGGCGGGCCAAGCCTCAGCCCTTCGGTCTCGCCACCAAACCCGATATCCGCCCGCGCCCGGCGGTTGAAGTCGAAGAAAAGTCGGATCTGCCGGTCCAGAATGGCGGCCGCCATGCTTACCGCCTCGCTCGGCGAGACTGTCCCGTTCGTGGTCACCTCCAGAGTCAGGCGCTCATAATCCGTCTGATGTCCGACGCGCGTGGCCTCCACGATATAGTTCACGTGACGCACAGGCGAGAACACGCTGCCCACCGGAATGACCCCGATGGTGGACTTGAGGTGCTCGTGCTTCTCCGGCAGCACAAAGCCCTTGCCGCGCTCCACGGTCATCTCCATGGACAATGACGTGGTCGCATCCGCCAGTTCGCAAATATAGGCCTCCGGGTTGACCACCGTGATCTCCGGCGGCGTCTGAATATCGGCCGCCGTGACGGTGCCCGGCCCCTTCTTCTCGATCCGCATCACCAGTGGCCCCGAAGGCTCTTCGGAGCCGTTGGACGGCGGAGCCATCTTCACGAAGACCTCTCGCAGATTCAGGATGAGCTCGGTGGTGTCCTCGCGCACCCCAGGGATCGTCGAGAACTCGTGCAGCACTCCGTCAATCTTGATGGACGTGATGGCCGCCCCGGGAATGCTGGACAGAAGCACCCGCCGGAGCGCGTTGCCAATGGTCGTCCCGAATCCGCGCTCCTGCGGCTCCACCACGAACTTCCCGTACGTGTCCGTCTCCTCGACGATCTGAATTTTCGGTGTCACAGTGTCCATAGATTCGCTCAACCTGCCTCAGACTCTCCCGGACCGGCCTGCAACCAGCGCCGCCCCACACAAGATGATCGCCCCTTCTGCCCCGGCCTTCTGAAGCGCTCCCTCATCAGACCACTGCGGGACAGCGGGGCGCATATCCATCCCCGGCCGCGCTTAGCGGGAGTAGAACTCGACGATCAGCGCCTCCTGAACGTCCGTGTTGATCTCGTCGCGCTGAGGCGCGCTCAGGACCTCGCCGGCGTAAGCCGCCGCATCCAGCTTCAGCCACGGCGGCACAGTTCCCGTACCTGCCGCCTTCATGGCATCCTGCAGCGGCTGCATCTTCCGGCTCTCCTCAACAACGTCCACCCGGTCGCCGGGACGGAGCTGGTAGGAGGGAATGTGTACCTTCCGGCCATTCACCCGGATGTGACCGTGGCTCACGAACTGCCTGGCCTGCAAACGGGACGCCGCAAATCCCAACCGGAACACCACGTTGTCCAGCCTCATCTCAAGAAGCTGCAGCAGGTTCTCGCCGGTGACTCCCCTGCGCCGCTCCGCCTCGCGCACGTACAGGCGGAACTGCTTTTCCCGCAGCCCGTAGATCCTGCGCAGCTTCTGCTTCTCGCGAAGCTGCTGTCCGTAGTCCGACAGCTTGGAAGGCCGGCCCCGGCCATGCTGGCCCGGGGGGAACGGTGCTTCCGGCCGGGAGAACGGACACTTCTTGCCGTAGCAGCGATAGCCCTTCAGGTAAAGCTTCGTGCCCTCACGACGACACTGTCTGCAAACTGGTACGCCGGTTGACGCCATAAACTGATCCTTTATACTCTCCTGCGCTTGGGCGGTCTGCACCCGTTGTGCGGCACGGGCGTGACATCCTTGATGAGGCTTACCTCCAGACCTGTGGCCTGAAGGCTGCGGATGGCGGTCTCACGACCCGATCCCGGGCCGCGCACGTACACGTCCACCTTCCTCATCCCGTGTTCCATCGCCCGGCGGGCCGCGATCTCCGAAGCCATCTGCGCTGCGAACGGCGTGCCCTTCTTGGTGCCCTTGAACCCCACCGTGCCGGCGCTCGCCCAGGAGATGGTGTTCCCCTGGGTATCTGTGATGGTCACGATGGTGTTGTTGAACGTGCTCTTAATGTGAGCTACGCCCTGCGCTATGTTCTTCTTCTCCCGGGGCTTGCCTCGCCCGGTAGATGTCGGTTTTCTCGCCATACTTGCCGATATCGCTCCTGGACTGCCTAGCGTCCCTGCGTCAGCTCAGCCTCCGGCCAACGTTGCCGGGGACTGGCTGCAAGTTCTACCGCTTCTTCCTCTTCGCACCCACCGTGCGGCGCGGACCCTTGCGCATTCGCGCATTGGTCTTGGTGCGCTGTCCGCGAACCGGGAGCCCGCGCCGGTGGCGAATGCCGCGATACGCGCCGATCTCGCTCAGCCGGCGGATGTCCATCGCGACCTGGCGGCGCAGGTCGCCTTCCACGCGATACTCCCGCTCCAGAACCTCGCGGAGCTTGCTGATCTCGCCCTCCGTCAGGTCCTTAACCCGCGTTTCGGGCGAGACGCCGGCGGCGGCCAAGACCTTGCGGCTGGTGGTCAGCCCCACCCCGTAAATGTACGTGAGGGCGTATTCAACCCTCTTATCCCGCGGGAGATCTACGCCTGCAATACGTGCCAAAGACCTTCTCCTCCAGTGGAAACCTGCGGCCTAGCCCTGCCGCTGCTTATGCTTCGGGTTCTTGCAGATAACCCTCACCACGCCCTCGCGGCGAATGACTTTGCACTTTTCGCAAATCTTTTTAACCGATGCCCGGACTTTCATCTGTATCCGTCCAAACTCCGCTATATTCGAACAACCTGCCCATTATACCCCGATTGCCGGGCGGCCGCACTCTGGCAGACCAACCGGTAGCGCCCCGTGCCCGACGCTGCGGCGCAGCCACCCTATTTGTAGCGCCAGATGATGCGGCCCCGGGTCAGGTCGTAAGGCGACAGCTCCACCAGCACCCGGTCCCCGGGCAGGATCTTGATGAAGCTCATCCGGATCTTCCCCGACACGTGCGCCAGGACCGTATGCCCGTTTGGTATCTCCACCCGGAACATCGCATTGGGCAGAGTCTCCACGACCTTGCCTTCCACCTGGATGGACTGCTCTTTCGCCATCCTGTCCAGCCTGCCTCCTTGGCGCCCCTTCAGGGCTCCGTCAGAACCTTCGGCCCATCCTCGCAGATGGCCACTGTGTGCTCGAAATGCGCGGACAGTTTGCCATCCGCTGTCACCACCGTCCACCTGTCCGGCAGGGAGGTGACGCGGTGCGTCCCCTCGTTGACCATCGGCTCTATGGCCAGGGTCATCCCGCTGGTCAGCCGCAGACCCGTCCCGGGCCTACCGAAGTTCGGGACCTGCGGATCCTCGTGAAGCTCACGGCCGATGCCGTGCCCCACCAACTCGCGCACGACGGAGTAGCCGTGCCGCTCCACATACGCCTGCACCGCGCCTCCGATATCGTTCAGGTGTCCGCCAGGGCGCGCCATCTCGATGCCCAGCATCAGGGCGTCCCGTGTCACCCTCAGCAGCCGGTCCGCCTGCGCGGAGATCTTGCCCACCGGCACCGTGATCGCCGCGTCTCCATGAAAGCCGTCCAGCTTCACGCCCAGATCTATGCTGGCCACGTCTCCTTCCTCGAGCACGCGGCCATCCGGAATCCCGTGCACCACCTGGTCGTTGATGGACAGGCAGATGGAATTGGGATACCCCCGGTATCCCTTGAAGGACGGCGTGCCACCTGCCTCGCGCACCAACCTCTCGGCCAGCTGGTCCAACTCTTCGCCCGTGGTCTTACCCGGACGGATCGCCTGCGCCAGCTCCTGCAGCGTGCGGGCCACCACCCGCCCGGCGCGCCGCATCTTCTCTATCTCATCCGGCGACTTGATGCGTACCAATGCCTGCGCGCCTGATGAGCGCTTCGCTGACCAGACCGAACACCTCCTCAGGAGTCCCCGACGCCTCAATACTCTCCAGCAGCCCCATCCGCCTGTAATGCTCGGTTAGGGCCGCGGTTTTGGCCGCGTACTCGCGCAGACGCTCGCGGATGGACTCGGGACGGTCGTCTTCGCGCTGACGCACCTCGCCACCGCATACATCGCAGACACCCTCCTGCTTCGGAGGCTTATTCTGCACGTGGTATGTGGCCCCGCACGAGGCACACACCCTCCGACCGGAAAGCCGCGCTATCAGGAGCTCCTCATCCGCCCGGAGATCCACCACCGCCGTCACCGGGCGGCCCAGATGCCCCAGCAACCGCTCCAGCGCTTCGGCCTGTGCAATGGTGCGCGGAAATCCGTCCAACAGGAACCCCTTGCGCGTATCGTCACGTCCGAGGCGCTCCTCCACCATTCCAATGACGATCTCATCCGGCACCAGAGCGCCTGCCGCCATATACTCGCGGGCGGTCTTCCCTAGCTCCGTGCCCGCCGCTACAGCCTCCCGGAACATATCTCCCGTGGAGATATGAGCAATTCCAAACTCCGACGCGATGCGTTCCGCCTGCGTTCCCTTGCCCACTCCGGGAGGTCCCAGTAATATCACCTGCATAAAGCCGACCGACCGGTCCTCTCCGCGTTTTCCGCTACTTGATGAAACCTTCGTAGTGGCGCATCACCAGCTGGGCCTCGATGGCCTGCATCGTCTCGAGCGCCACACCCACCAGGATCAACAGCGATGTGCCACCCACCAGTCCGAAGGTGGTCACCCCCGTGATGACCGGCGTCCAATAAGGCAACAGCGCGATCAATCCGAGGAACACCGCCCCCGCCAGAGTGATCCTCGTCATCACCCGGTCCAGATACTCCGTGGTGGGCTTGCCGGGACGGATGCCCGGGATATAGCTGCCCCACTTCTTAAGGTTGTCCGAAACGTCCTGAACGTTGAACGTCACCGCAGTGTAGAAGTAGGTGAACAGCACCACCAACCCGAAGTAAAGGATCCCCCCGAGCACCCGCCCGGGCTCGATGAACTCCGCCACACGCCGCGCTCCCTGCCCGAACCAGCTGTCGCCCCCGAACTGGGCTATCGTCTGCGGGAACAGCTGGATGGAGATGGCGAAAATGATCGGGATCACACCCGCGGAGTTGACTCGCAGCGGAAGATAGCTGCTGGTGCCTCCGCTGATCCGGTTCCCGATGACGCGCTTCACGTGTTGAATGGGGATGCGCCGCTGCGCCATCTGCACGGCCACGATCGCGGCGACGGTCGCCACCAGCACAACCAGAAGCAGCACGATATTATCCAACCCGATGGAGCCCGCCCGGTACAGCTTCACCGTGGAGCTAACCTGCATCGGCAGGCTCGCCACGATGCCCAGGAAGATGATGAGCGAAACGCCGTTGCCCAGACCCTTGTCCGTGATCATCTCGCCCAGCCACATCAGGAACGCCGTGCCCGCCACCAGGACGATGATGATCTGGATCATCTGGAACCAGTTCGCTGTCAGGATACCGGAAGACCGCAGCAGAGTGTTCACGCCCGCCGCCTGCACCACAGCCAGAACAGCCGTGAGATAGCGCGTATACTGCGCGATCTGCTTGCGCCCGCTCTCGCCCTCCTTCTGGAGCTGCTCCAGCTGGGGCACCGCCATCACCAGGAGCGACATGATGATGCTGGCGTTGATGTAGGGCATGATTCCCATCGCGAAGATGGTGAACTTGCGGAACGCTCCGCCGGAGAACGCATCCAGCAGCCCGAACGCGCCGCCTGTCGCGAACAGCTGCTCCATCTTGTCGTGGTCAATGCCCGGGATGGGAATGTGTAGTCCCACCACGTAGACCGCGAACATCCCGAACATGAAAAGGATGCGGTTCTTGAGGTCGGAGATCTTCGCAGCAGCGGCGATCTTGGACAGCATTTACTCGTCTCCGCTCTCGTCCGAAGCCTCAGCAGGGCTCTGCGCAGACTCCGACGCCTCCTCAGCGACGGCCGGCTCCGCCGCGGCGGGCTCTGCGGCTGCGGAAGCCTGCTCCGCCGCCGCAGGCCGCTCCTGACCGTCGGAGCCGATCACGACGGCGGTTCCGCCGGCGGCTTCGATCTTCTGCACGGCGCTCTTGGAAAAGGCGGTAGCCTTCACGGTCAGCTTCTTGCTGAGTTCACCCTTTCCCAGGATCTTCACGCCGTCCCTCAACTTGCGGATGATGCGCTTCTCCAGAAGCACATCGGGCGTGATCTCAGCGCCCGCCTCGAAGACCTCCAGGCGCCCCACGTTGACTTCGTTCAGATCCCGCCGGAAGATGTTGTTGAACCCGCGCAGACGCGGCAGCCTGCGGTGCAGCGGCGTCTGACCGCCCTCGAACCCCGGCCGGGTCTGGCCGCGGGCCTTATCGCCCTTGGTCCCCCGCCCGCAGGTCTTTCCCTGCCCGGCGGAGATGCCGCGTCCCACTCGCTTGCGCCTGCGCCGCGAACCCGGCGCAGGAGACAGGTCATGAATATCCACTTACGACGACTCCTTGGCGTCCGCCAGCTCTTCCACTTCCACCAGGTGCCCGACCTTACGCAACATCCCCCGGATGACGGGAGTATCGGCCTGCACCACTTCCGCGTTCAACTTCGTCAGCCCCAGCGCGCGCACCGTGCGGCCCTGGTCCTTGGCGTATCCGATGGGACTCTTCTTAAGCCTGATCCGCAGCATCGCCGTCTCCAGAGACCTCCTCTTCAACAGCCACAGGCTCTCCCGCAGCGATCCCTGCGGCTTCCTGAGCGGCCATCTCCCGCACCAGCCAGGGGACCATCTCTTCCACCGGCACACCCCGGGCCTCGCTCACCTGCTCGGCCCGCTTGAACTGCTTCAGGCACTCCAGCGTGGCCCAGGCCGTATTGATGGGATTGCGCGACCCCAGAGACTTGGCCAGCACGTCCTTCACTCCGGCAAGCTCCAGGATGGGCCGGACCGCTCCTCCCGCGACCACGCCCGTTCCCGGCGAGGCAGGCTTCAGAAGCACCTGGCTGGAGCCCCAGTGGGCCAGCGCCTCATGGGGGATGGTGCTGCCGACCAGCGGCACCTGCATGATGTTCTTCTTGGCCGCCTCCACCCCTTTACGGATGGCATCCGGGATGGCGCGCGCCTTGCCCAGCCCCACTCCCACGTGGCCGTTGTAGTCTCCCACCGCGACCAGCGCGTTCCAGCTGAGCGTGCGTCCCCCTTTGTGGGTCTTCTGCACCTTGTTCGTACGGATGACCTGCTCTTCCAGGTTCAGGGTATCCGGGTTGATCTTGGGCATAAGGCCTGCAACTCCTAAAACTTCAGTCCCGCCTCACGGGCGGCATCGGCAAGACTCTTGACCCTGCCGTGATACTTGTAGCCGCCGCGGTCGAACCGCACCGCCTCGATACCGGCGCTTCTGGCCCGCTCCGCGATCAGCCGTCCAACGACTTTTGCGCCCTCGATATTGCCCCCCTTGATCTGTCCGCGCAGATCCTTTTCGAGGCTCGATGCGCTCACCAGCGTGCGATGGCTGGTGTCATCAATTATCTGAGCGTAGATGTGGTTCAGACTGCGGTACACGTTCAGCCGCGGCCGCTCGGGATCCCCGAACACCTTCTTGCGTACCCTTTTGTGCCTTCGCAGCCTCTTGACAACCTTATCGTCCATCAACAACCTCTATCTTGCGCCGTCCCGCGGCACCCTGCGGCGCCGCGCAGCTTTAGCCGCTCAGAACCTACTTGCCGGCAGCCTTCCCGGCTTTCCCGGCCTTCCGGCGGATATACTCGCCCCGGTAGCGGATCCCCTTGCCCTTGTAAGGCTCAGGAGGCCGGATCTTGCGGATCTCCGCCGCTTGCTGCCCGACAGTCTCCTTGTCAATACCGCGCACGATGATCACCGGCTCGCGGGTCCCGTGCTCCTGGCCCACTTCGAACTCGATGCCGGGCTTCGGCTCCACAACCACCGGATGGGAGTACCCCACCTGCACGACCAGCTTCTTCCCGTCCAGCTGGGCGCGGTAGCCCACACCACCGATGACCAGGGCCTTCTCATAACCCTTGCTGACCCCTTCGACCATATTGGCCAGCAGAGTGCGGGTAAGGCCGTGCATGGAGCGGTGCTCGCGCTCGTCGGACGACCGCGACACCGTGATCTCACTGTCGCCGACATCAATCTTGAGATGCGGCCACAGCTTCCGGCTGAGCTTGCCCTTCGGTCCCTCGACCAGGACCTCGTTCCCCTCCTGCACGCTCACCTTCACCCCGGCCGGCTTCGGTATCGGCTTCAGTCCTATCCGTGACATCTCTGAATGACTCTCCTCGAAACCTCGGGCACCCCGCGGCTTTACCAGACCTGGCAGATAACCTCGCCGCCGATGCCCTTTTCGCGCGCGGCGGCGTCCGTCATCACGCCCTGAGATGTGGACACGATGGCGATCCCCAGCCCCTTCAGCACACGCGGAAGCTCTTTGGCGGGCTTATACACCCTCAGACCGGGCTTGGAAACGCGCTTCAGACCCGTGATCACCCTCTGACGGCGTGGCCCGATATACTTCAGATGCACCCGCGTCATTGGAGGCCAGCTATCCGGGATGCGCTCGTATCCGCGGATGAAACCCTGCTCCTTCAGAATACGAAGGATCTCGTCGCAGAACCGCGACGACGGAACCTGGGTCTCCTCGTGGAGCGCCTGGTTCGCATTGCGGATCCGCGTCAGGACATCGGCAACAGGATCAGTGACAGGCATCTTTCGCGCTCCCTACCAGCTCGCCTTGCGTACGCCCGGGATCAGTCCCCGGTGCGCCATCTCGCGGAAGCAGATCCTGCACAATCCGAAGCGGCGGATGTAGCCGCGCGGACGTCCGCACATGCTGCAGCGGTTGTAGCCCCGCACTTTGAACTTGGGCGTTCTTTTCGCCTTTTCAATCAGACACTGCTTCGCCAAAAGCTCTCGCTCCTGTAATCGTCCTCTTCCGAGACCCTCCCCTCAGGCGGCCCTGGCCAGCTCTTGCCCGCCGCCCGGGAGACCAGAACTACTCCTCGGCGCTCGCCCGCTTCTTCGCCTCTTCGATGATCTGCTGCTGAAGATGCGGCGGCACCTCCTCGTAGTGGCTGAACTCCGTCTTGAACGAGCCCCGCCCGCGCGCGATGGACTTCAGGTCTATGGCGTATCGCTGCATCTCCGCCAGAGGCACCTGCGCGCGCACGAGCTGCCGCCCGTTTCCGATCGGCTCCATTCCCTGGATGCGCCCTCGCTTGCCGTTCAGGTCGCCGATGACGTCTCCCATGAACTCCTCGGGAACGTTGATCTCGACGTTCAGAATGGGCTCCAGGATAACGGGGTCCACCTTGTCCGCGGCGGCGTGCAGGGCGTTGATACCCGCCTGCTTGAACGCCATTTCCGAGGAGTCCACAGGATGGAACGAGCCGTCATACACGATGGCCCGGACATCCACCACCGGATACCCTGCCACCAGGCCGCGCTCCATGGCCTCGCGGATCCCCTTCTCCACCGCGGGGATGTACTGGCGCGGGATCGCGCCGCCCACGATGTTATCCACAAACTCGAACCCGCCGCCACGCTCCAGCGGCTGGAACTCCACCCAGCAGTCGCCGAACTGCCCGCGGCCGCCGGTCTGTTTCTTGTGACGGCCCTGCACCTTGGCCGAGGCCCGGATGGTCTCCTTGTACGGGATGCGCGGCGTGGACGACTCCACCTCCACCCCGAACTTGCGCTTCAGCCGGTCTATGACGATCTCCACGTGGGTCTCGCCTAGCCCACTGATGAGCGTCTGCCCCGTCTCCGGGTCCCGGTGATACTTGAAGGTGGGATCCTCCTCCGCCAGCTTCGCCAGCGCCGGACCCAGCTTATCCTCGTCCGCCTTGCTCTTTGCCGAGATGGCCAGGGAGAACACCGGCTCCGGGAAGGCGATGGGGTCGAAAATGATCCCGGCCGCCTTGTCGCACAGTGTGTCTCCGGTCACCGTATCCTGCAGCTTGGCCACCGCGCCGATGTCACCGGCACCGATCTCACTCGTAGCGATCTGCTGCTTGCCCTTCAGGAAATAGAGCTGCCCGATGCGCTCGTCGTGGTCGCGCGTGGCATTCCAGACGTGCGAGTCCGAAGAGACGGAACCGCTGACCACCCGGAAGTACGTCAGCTTGCCCACGTAAGGGTCGGCCGTGCTCTTGAACACCAGCGCGGAGAACTGTGGGTCCGCGGCCGAGCGCTTTATGCGCGCATCGCCACCCAGCTGGCGCCCCTCGCGCGGCGGAGCCTCGGCCGGAGACGGGAACTCCGCGGCGATCAGGTCCAGCAGCGGCTCGGCGCCGATCCCTTTGGTCGCCGATGCCACGAACACCGGAACCAGCTTCCCCGCCTTGATCCCGGCGTGTGTCCCTTCGACGATCTCTTCGTCGGTCAGGGTCTCTTCCAGGAAATACTTCTCGATCAGCTCATCGCTGCCTTCTGCCGCGGCCTCCACCAGCGCCTCGCGCAGGGATGCCGCCTCGCTCTGCAGGTCCGCCGGGATCTCGCCCTCGGTCATTTTGCCGTCCTTCCAGGTGTAGGCTTTCATATGGACGATGTCCACCAGCCCCTGGAAGGAATCCTCGCGTCCGATCGGCAGCTGCAGCGCCACCACCCGGTTCCCGAACTTCTCCCGCAGCGCGTTCAGCACGGCGTGAAAGTCCGCGTTCTCGCGGTCCATCTTGTTGACCAGGAACGCGCGAGCCTGACAGGCCTCCGCGAAGTCCCAGCCCATCTCCGTGCCGACTTCCACACCGCCGACAGCATCCACCAGAATAAGGGCCGCCTCGCACACCGCCGCCGCCCCGGCAACGTCGCCAACGAAGTCCAGATAGCCCGGAGTGTCCACCAGGTTCACCTTGACCTTGCCCCACTCCAGCGGAGCAATGGCGGTGGACACGGACATCTTGCGCTGAACCTCGTCCGGGTCGTAGTCGCAGGTGGCCGTCCCGTCGTCCACCTTTCCGAGCCGGTCTATTGCCCCTGCCTTGAACAGCAGGAGCTCAGCCAGCGACGTCTTGCCGGCCCCCCTCTGGCCCATCAGGGCGATATTGCGGATTGTTTCGGCAGTGTGTTTGGCCATCCTCTACTCGCTAAACCTCCCGGAACGGACACCCCAGGGCCTTCAGCAGCGCCCGGCCCTCTTCATCCGTTTTAGCGGTCGTCACCACCGCAACGTTGAGCCCCCGGATCCGATCTATCTTGTCGTAGTCAATCTCCGGGAACACCAGCTGCTCCCGCAGTCCCATCGCGAAGTTGCCGCGGCCGTCGAACGAATCCGGCGGCACTCCCCCGAAGTCGCGGACTCTGGGCAGCGCCACGTGGAACAGCTTGTCGAGGAAGTCGTACATCCGATCGCCGCGCAGCGTGACCCGGCAGCCCACGCGCATCCCGGCGCGCACTTTGAAGTTGGAGATGGACTTGCGCGCCACCGTCACCACGGGCTTCTGCCCCGTGATGACCGTCATATCCGCTACCGCGCCGTCTAGGATCTTGGGATCCTGAATGGCCTGCCCCACGCCCATGTTCACCACCACCTTGACCAGGCGGGGCACGCAGTTCGGGTTCTTGTATCCGAACTGCTCCATCAGGCGGGGAGCGATCTCCTCGCGATAGCGCACCTTGAGCCTTGGCGGCTCGGCGCGGGGAGCCTGCTTGGCGACTCCGGCCGGAGCCTTCGGCCCCGCCTCGGCCTCGCCCTTGCCCTTGGCCTTGCCCGCCGCCTGGGGCGCCGGCTGCTTTGTGCTCTGCTTGCCCTTAGACATCGTCTATGAACTCTCCGGACTTCTTGCTCACCCGCACCCGGCGCCCATCAGAGGTCAGCCCCATCGCAATCCGGGTCGGCTTGCCGGAGTGCGGGTCTATCAGCATCACCTTGCTGCGGTGGAGCGGCCCCGGCCGCTCGATGCGCCCGGTCTGAGTCTGCGGCATGGCCCTGGTCGGCTTGCGCGGCCGCTGATGGCGCACCTGGATGTTGACGCCATCCACGTAGACGTAGCCCTTCTCGGGATCCACGTCCACGATCTTGCCGCGCTTACCCCGGTCTTTGCCGGCCAGGACGACGACCTCGTCACCCTTCTTCAGCCGCAGCTTTCCCGTGAACTTCTCCTGCTTCTTACGCATGGTCGTAGTCTCTTTAAGGGTTCCCCCGGTCTCACAGGACCTCGGGCGCCAGCGAAATGATGCGCATGTAATTCTTCTCGCGCAGTTCGCGGGCCACCGGCCCGAAGATGCGCGTTCCGCGCGGCTCACCCGCGTTGTTGATCAGCACCGCCGCGTTGTCATCGAACTTCAGGGTGGAACCGTCCGGCCGGCGGATTGGATGATGCGTCCGCACCACCACGGCCTTCACCACGTCACCCTTCTTGACCGCCGCGCCGGGTGCCGCCTGCTTGACCGCGCAAACGATGGTATCCCCCACCTGCGCGTACTTGCCGGCGCTTCCCTTCAGCACGCGGATGCACATAATCTCGCGAGCTCCCGAGTTGTCCGCCGCCTTAAGTCTGGTATACTGCTGGATCATCTCCCGTCAGTCCCCCGTCCGCTACTTGGCCTTCTCGACGATCCGCACCAGCCGCCAGCGCTTCTCGCGCGACAGAGGGCGGCACTCCATAATCTCCACGGTGTCGCCGATGCCGCACTCGTTGTTCTCGTCGTGCGCCTTGAACCGCGCATTGCGGCGCATGATCTTCCCGTACAGGGGGTGGCGGACAAGCTGCTGGACCTCGACCACGATGGTCTTGTCCATCTTGTCACTGACTACCACGCCCTGGCGGACTTTTCTGCGCCCGCGCGTCTGTGTGGACTCTGCCATCCTCAACTCGCCTCCCGCGCCTTCCGGCGCTCGGTGCGCTCCTGCAGCAGCCGGGCGATCTGCTTGCGCGCCTCGCGGATGCGATGCGGCTTCTCCAGCTGCTTCGTGGCGCGCTGATACCGCAGGTGGAACAGCTCCTTGCGAGCATCCTCCAACTGCTTGTCCAGCTCGGCGTCCGAGGCTTCCCGGACGGTCTTACGCAACTCCGCCTTCTTCAAGGATCTCTCCCAGCTCCTGTTTCTTGATAAACCTTGTCTTGATGGGCAGCTTGTGCGCCGCCAGCCGCATGGCCTCGCGCGCCATCGGCTCGGCAACGCCGCTCATCTCGAAGAGAATCCTGCCCGGCTTCACCACCGCCACCCAGGACTCTGGAGCCCCCTTGCCGCTACCCATACGGGTCTCGGCCGGCTTCTTGGTCACCGGCTTGTCCGGGAAGATCCGGATCCACACCTGGCCGCCTCTCTTGACGTGGCGTGTCATAGCCACGCGGGCCGCCTCGATCTGGTTGTTCGTCATCCAGCAGGGTTCCAGCGCCTGAAGAGCATACTCCCCGAAGTTGATCTCGGTACCGGCGTTGCTCTTATGGGCCATCGAGCCCCGCTGGTGCTTGCGATGCTTCACCTTCTTGGGCATCAACATGGCTCAGACTCCTCCATCCCGGCCTGCCCGGCCGCGCGAGCGACGCCCATCCTCAGCCCGGCGCTCACCCTCACGCTGTCCGCCGTGCCACTCCGGCTCCGGCCGCACGCCATCCTTCAGGATGTCGCCCCGGTAGATCCACACCTTCACGCCGATATGACCGTACGTGGTGCGCGCCTCGGCGAAGCCGTAATCTATGTCCGCACGGAGCGTATGCAGCGGAATCTTCCCCTGCTTGTCGTTCTCCACACGAGCCATTTCGGCGCCACCCAGCCGTCCGGCGACCCGGATCTTGATGCCCTTGGCGCCCAGACGCATCGCGCGCAACACGGCCTGACGCATGGCACGCTTGTAAGCTACACGCCGCTCGATCTGACCGGCGATGTTCTCCGCCACGAGCTGGGCATCCAGGTCGGGCACCCGCACCTCGGACACAGACACGTGGACAGGGCGCTTCGTCAGAACCTGCAACCGCGCCTGAAGCTCGTCAATCCCCTTGCCGCCGCGCCCGATGATGATGCCGGGCTTGCCGGTGTGGAGGGTGACCTTCACGCGGTTCGCGGCCCGCTCGATCTCCACCCGCGAGATACCCGCCTGCCCCAAGCGCCGCTTGATGAAGCGCCGGATCTCGGCGTCTTCCTTCAGATATTCCGGGAACTCCCGGTCGGCATACCACTTGCTGTCCCAGTCACGGATAATGCCGATCCGCAGCCCGATTGGATGTATCTTCTGACCCAACTAGCTGTCTCCCTTATCCTCGGACTTCGGCTCGCCCTCGCCCGCGGGCTCTTCCCCGGTAGCGCCGGCATCCTGCGCCTCGACATCAGCCTGAGCGGATTCGGCCGGGGTAGAACTCTCCGCCTGGGGCGTCTCCACAGCCGGAGCTTCGGCCACAGGCTGCTCCTCGGCCGGAGCGGTCGGTTCTTCCACCTGCGGCGCGGCTTGCTGAACCTGCTTCCGGGCCCGCCCGCGCTTCTGCCCGGACTGAGCCTCCTCCTCGCCGCGCTTACGCCGCCCTCTGGCTTCCGCCTTCGTCACCGTATGCGCCAGGCGCTTGACGGACGGTCTGGGCTCCGCCTCCTCCACGATCACCGTGATGTGGCTGGTCCGCTTCAGAATGCGGTACGCCCGCCCCATGGCGCGCGGCTGGAAGCGCTTCAGCGACGGTCCCTGGTCGGCGAAGGCTCCCTTCACCTTCAGTGAATCCCGGCTGATGTGCAGGTTCGCCTCCGCGTTCGCGGCGGCGGAGTTCACCAGCTTCTCCACCACCCGGGCCGCCCGGTTCGGGACCGCCTTCAGGATAGCCACCGCATCGTCAACGTACCGTCCCCGCACCAGGTCCAGCACCAGCCTGGCCTTGCGTGGCGACATCAGCACGTAGGATGCTCTTGCGCGTGTCAGCCTTGCCATAACGCTGTCTTCAGATCGCCTTTCTGCGCGCACGCTGCCCCGCCTCGGACGGCTAAAGGCCGCGTGCCCCACTCCTGTAACACTACTTGACGCGTGTCGAGCGCTCCGACTTGCCCGCATGCCCCCGGAAGGTCCGGGTCAGCACGAACTCCCCAAGCTTGTGCCCCACCATGTTCTCCGTGATGAACACGGGCACGTGCTTGCGTCCGTCGTGCACGGCGAGCGTATGCCCGATCATGCTCGGGAAGATGGTCGAGCGCCGGGACCAGGTCTTGATGATCTTCTTCTCCCGGCGAGCATTCATCTCGTCGATCTTCTTCAGCAGCTTGGGGTCCGCGTAGGGACCTTTCTTCAGAGAACGTGACATGGAACGCTACTTCAGCCTCTCGTATGCCCGACTATTTCGTATTCCTGCGCCGGACGATCATCTTGTCCGACGGCTTCTTCCTGCGGGTCTTGCGGCCCAGGGCCGGCTTACCCCACGGCGAGACCGGATGTTTCCGTCCCACCGGGCTCTTGCCCTCGCCGCCGCCGTGCGGGTGGTCCCGTGGATTCATCACCACTCCGCGGACGTGCGGCCTCTTACCCAGCCAGCGTTTACGCCCGGCCTTGCCCAGAGAGATATTCTCGTGGTCCACATTGCCCACCATCCCCAGTGTGGCCCGGCAGTCAATATGAACCAGCCGCATCTCTCCGGACGGCATCCTGAGCTGAGCATAGTTGCCCTCGCGCGCCATCAGCTGCGCGCCCGCTCCCGCCGTGCGCACCATCTGCCCACCGCGCCCTGGCTTCAGCTCCACATTGTGGATGACCGAACCGATCGGGATCTTGGAGATGGGCAGGGCATTACCGGTGCGCGGCTCTGCATCCGGCCCGCTCATCACCGTCTGCCCGACAGTCAGCCCTACCGGCGCCAGGATGTAGCGCTTCTCGCCATCCCTGTAATGGATGAGCGCAATGCGCGCCGAGCGGTTGGGATCGTACTCGATCGCCGCGACCTTGCCAGGCACTCCATCCTTGTCGCGCTTGAAATCTATCACCCGGTACTGCCGGGGATGTCCGCCGCCGCGAAACCGGGCTGTGATCCGGCCCTGATTGTTCCGTCCACCACTGCTCTTCAGCGGCTTCAGCAGCGACTTCTCGGGCTTCGTCTTGGTGACATCGTCGAACGTGGAGACGGTCATGAACCGTCGCCCGGGCGATGTCGGTTTGAACTGCTTCAGCGCCATCTAATGTTACGCCCTTTCAAACAGATCAATCTTGCTGCCCGGTGCCAGGGTGACGATGGCCTTTTTCCAGTCCGCGGTCTTCCCCTGAGTCCGGCCTCGGCGGCGCATTTTGCCCCGCACATTCACGGTGTTGACCTTCTCCACCTTGACGTTGAAGATGGCTTCGATAGCCTGACGGATCTCGATCTTGTTGGCATCCGGAGCAACGACGAAGGTGTATTTTCCCTGCGCCGTGCCGTCTATGCTCTTCTCCGTGACGTGCGGATTCCTGATGATGGTGTAAGGATCTCTCATCCCGCCCAGACCTCCTGCATCTTCTCCAGCGCCGCGCGGGTGATCACCAGACGCCCTCCGCCGACCACATCCTCGACAGACAGATCGAGCGCACGTCTGGCCTGAACACCGGGGATGTTGCGCACCGACTTCAGCACCACCTCATCGCGCTCCGGCAGCACCACGGTGGCCTTCCCGTCCACGCCCATCGCGTCCAGCAACAGAGCCGCCGTCCGCGTGGAGATCTCAGGAAGATGGAACTCCTCGATCACCAGCACTTCGCCTGCCTGGGCCTTCAGCGACAATGCAGACCGGAGCGCTCCCAGGCGCATCCGCCGGGGCATCTTCTGGGTATAGTCCCGCGGATGCGGGCCAAACACCGTGCCACCCTTGGCATAGTGCGGAGCCCGGATGCTGCCCTGACGTGCGCGGCCGGTCCCCTTCTGACGGTAGGGCTTACGCCCGCCACCCGAGACCTCACCGCGTGTCCGGGTATCGGAAGTGCCCTGGCGCTGCGCGTTGCGCTCCGCTACCAGCTTCTGATGGACAAGACTGATCTTCCCCTCGACGCCGAAAAGACCGTCGGACAGATCCACCGTCCCCGCCTGGCGTCCCTGGGCATCAAAGAGAGGCGCAGATGCCATTTATCCGGCTCCCTTCCCGGCCTTCAGCCGTTTGATGGTGAGCAGGCCGCCGTTAGCTCCCGGCACCGGGCCCTTCAACAGCAGCAGGGACCGTTCCGGATCCACGCCGAACACCTTGACGCTTCGCACGGTGACCCGCTCGCCGCCCATCCGTCCGGGCCGCTTGACGCCTTTGAACGTGCGCGCCGGGTCCGTTGCGCCGCCGGACTGCGGCTTGCGGTGGATCATTGAACCGTGGGTCATATCCGCCCCGTGGAAGTGCCACCGCTTCACGGCTCCCGCAAAGCCCTTGCCCTTGCTGGTGCCCGTCACGGCGAGGACATCGCCTTCGGAGAACTGCTCCACAGTGAGCTGATGCCCCACGGGGATCTCCTCATCCGCCGGGACGCGGAACTCGCGGAGATACTTGACAGGCTCCACACCAGCCTTCGCCAGGTGCCCCGCCTGCGGCTTGTTGAGCCCGTGGCGCTTGAGCGGCTGCTTCGGCTTCTTGCCGGCCAGCGGCTTTCGCAGCCTGGCAGCCACTCCGCCCACCTGCACCGCGCTGTAGCCGTCGCGCTCCACCGTCTTGCGCTGCACGACCACGCACGGATCCGCCTTTACGACGGTCACGGGCACCAGCGTGCCGTTCTCGTCGTAGAGGCTGGTCATACCGATCTTCGTTCCCAGGATACAGGCATCCATGACTACAACTTGATCTCTATGTTCACACCGCTCGGGAGGTCCAGCCTCATGAGCGCGTCAATCGTCTTGGGGCCCGGATTCAGGATATCAATCAGCCGCTTGTGCGTGCAGAGCTGAAAGTGCTCCATAGACTCCTTGTCAATGTTGGGCCCCCGGTTCACGCAGAAGATCTCCTTCTTCGTGGGAAGGAGCACCGGGCCCGATATCTTGGCCCCCGTCCGCCGCACGGTCTCGACGATCCGCTCAGCGGACTGGTCGAGCACTTTGTGATCGAACGCCTTCAAGCGTATCCTGACCTTGTCCCTTCGCATCGCTTCTTTCAGTCCCTCTGCATCGCCCGCCGGATCAGGCTGCCTACTCGATGATCTTGGAGACGACTCCAGCGCCGACGGTGTGGCCGCCCTCGCGGATCGCAAACCGGAGTCCTTCCTCCAGCGCAATCGGCACAATCAGCTCCGCAATGATGTGCACATTGTCCCCAGGCATCACCATCTCCACACCCTCAGGCAGCTCCACCGACCCCGTCACGTCCGTCGTCCGGAAGTAAAACTGAGGACGATACCCCTTGAAAAACGGCGTGTGACGCCCCCCCTCCTCCTTCGTCAACACATACACCTCAGCCTCAAACTTCGTATGCGGCGTGATCGACTTCGGCTTCGCTATAACCTGACCACGCTCTACATCCTTGCGCTCCACTCCTCGAAGCAAAAGCCCCACATTGTCCCCAGCCTGGCACTCGTCCAGCATCTTACGGAACATCTCTATCCCCGTCACCACCGTCTGACGGGTCTCACGAATCCCCACAATCTCAACAGGCTCGTTCAGCTTCAAAGTCCCACGCTCAACACGACCCGTCGCCACCGTCCCTCGACCCGTGATCGTGAACACGTCCTCAACACTCATCAAAAACGGCTTGTCCGTCTCTCGCTGCGGCGTCGGTATGTAGCTGTCCACCGCATCCAACAGCTCCCCGATCGCCTTCGACCACTCACTGTCCAAGTTCCCGGCCTGAATGTCCTCAAGCGCCTTCACAGCACTCCCCCGCACCACAGGAACATCGTCCCCAGGAAACTCATACTTGTTCAACAGATCACGGACCTCAAGCTCCACCAGATCCAAAAGCTCCGGATCATCCACCATGTCCGTCTTGTTCATAAACACCACAATGTAAGGCACGTTCACCTGACGAGCCAGCAATATATGCTCCCGCGTCTGGGGCATCGGACCGTCCGCAGCGCTCACCACCAAAATCGCTCCATCCATCTGCGCCG
The DNA here is from genome assembly GCA_025998755.1 of Armatimonadota bacterium. Classification (NCBI taxonomy): domain Bacteria; kingdom Bacillati; phylum Armatimonadota; species Armatimonadota bacterium. The sequence goes on along the minus strand of AP024674.1, from coordinate 569,375 downwards.
CGCCCGTGATCATGTTCTTGATGTAGTCCGCATGACCAGGACAGTCCACGTGAGCATAATGACGATTCTCCGTCTCATACTCCGCATGGAAAATGTTGATCGTCACACCACGCTCACGCTCCTCAGGCGCACCGTCAATCTGATCATAAGGCGTATACTTCGCCAGTGCCTTCTTCTCCAAATACGCCGTGATCGCCGCCGTCAATGACGTCTTACCATGGTCCACATGACCAATCGTCCCAATGTTCACATGCGGCTTCGTCCGCTCAAACTTCTGCTTTGCCAACTCCTCTACGATCCTTTCTAGACCGCCGCCGGGAGGCGGACCCGCTCCAGGCCCGCGCAGCTCCTCCGGCCCGGACTCACGCCCCCACGGGCTGTCCCTGATACTTCGCCAGAAGCTCGCTGGCCAGCGCCTTCGGCACTTCCTCGTAGTGCGAGGGCTCCATTGTGTAGGAAGCCCGTCCCTGCGTCATTGAGCGCAGCGTCGTCGCGTAACCGAACATCTCGGCCAGCGGCACATACGCCCGGATCACCTGGGTGTTCGCCGGTCCCGCCTCGATACCGTCTATCCGGCCGCGCCTGGAGTTCAGGTCGCCGATCACGTCCCCCAGGTTCTCCTCCGGCGTGATTACCTCCACAGACATCACCGGTTCCTTGATGACCGGAGCGGCCTGCCGGACGCACTCCTTCAATCCCATCGAACCGGCGATCTTGAACGCCATCTCGGAAGAGTCCACCTCGTGGTAGCTCCCGTCCACCAGGCGCACCTTGATATCCACGATTGGATAGCCGGCGAGCGCTCCGGTATCCAGCGCCTCCCGCACCCCGGCTTCCACCGCCGGGATATACTCCTTCGGGACCACGCCGCCAACGATGGCGTTCTCAAAAACGAATCCTTGCCCGGGCTCCAGTGGCTCCACCTCCAGCACCACGTGCCCGTATTGTCCACGGCCGCCGGTCTGCCGCACAAAGCGTCCCTCCGCGCGCGCCGGCTTCGTGATCGCCTCACGATACGCCACCTGGGGACGGCCGTGGTTGGCCTCCACTTTGAACTCCCGGAACAGCCGGTCTATGATGATCTCCAGATGGAGCTCACCCATACCGGCGATGATGGTCTGGCCGGTTTCCTCGTCCGTATAGGTGCGGAACGTAGGATCCTCCGCCGACAGCCTCTGCAAGGCCACGCCCATCTTCTCCTGATCGGCCTTGGTTTTGGGCTCGATAGCGACGGAGATGACCGGCTCCGGGAAGGTGATGGACTCCAGCAGAATGGGGTTATTCGCGTCGCAAAGCGTATCGCCCGTCCCGGCCTCATTCAGGCCGACGGCGGCGACGATATCCCCCGCATAGACCTTGTCTACATCCTCCCGGTGGTTCGCGTGCATCCTGAGAATGCGCCCGATGCGTTCGCGCTTCTCCCGGGAGGCATTGTAGACCTGCGCGCCCTTATCCAACGTTCCGGAGTATACACGGAAAAACGTCAGACGTCCCACATAGGGGTCGGACATCACCTTGAACGCCAGCGCGGCAAACGGGGCGCTATCGGAAGGCTCCCTGGTGATGGTCTCCCCCGTGCGCGGATGCACACCCGAGACCGGCCCGATATCCACGGGGCTCGGCAGGAAGTCCACAATGGCATCCATCAGCAGCTGTACGCCCTTGTTCTTGAACGCCGTGCCGCAGAGGACAGGGACGGCCGTTCCCCGGATGGTAGCCTGCCGCACCGCCGCCACCAGCTCCTCTTGCGTAGCGGGATGCCCCTCAAGGTAGCGCTCCATGAGGTGGTCATCCACCTCCGCGAGCGACTCGTAGAGCTTCTCGCGCCACTCCTCGGCCTGGTCGCGCATCTCCGCCGGAATCTCCACGGTCTCCATTTTGACGCCAAGGTCGTCGCCGTAGATGACCGCATTCATCTTCACCAGATCCACGATGCCCACGAATTCCGATTCCTGCCCGATGGGCAGCTGAACGGGCACCGCGTTCGACCCCAGACGCTCCCGGATGCGCTGGACCACCTTGAAAAAGTCCGCCCCCACGCGGTCCATCTTGTTGACAAAGCAGATGCGCGGGACATTGTAGCGGTTGGCCTGCCGCCACACCGTTTCAGACTGGGGCTGCACACCCTCCACGGCGCTGAACACCGCAACCGCGCCGTCCAGCACCCGCAGGCTGCGCTCCACCTCCACGGTGAAATCCACGTGGCCCGGCGTGTCAATGATATTGATCTGATGGCCCCGCCACTCGCAGGCCGTGGCTGCAGACGTGATGGTGATGCCGCGCTCCTGCTCCTGCTCCATCCAGTCCATCGTGGCGGCGCCGTCGTGCACCTCACCCATGCGATGGATCCGCCCGGCGTAGAACAGGATCCGCTCCGTGGTGGTGGTCTTCCCCGCGTCGATGTGCGCGGCGATCCCGATATTTCTGACTTTTTCCAGCGGGAACTTCCGCATTCTGATCCCTGTGTCTGCTATGTCAACTTCCGAAAAGAGACGTTGTTGCCGTATAGCGGCACATTCTTGCCGGCCTCAAGCTGGCCCCGGGCCGGACGGCAAACTCAGGGGCGGACATTCCTTCACAGTCAGCCCGCCCCCGAAAAGAGATACTCGAACCGGAGCTAATACCGGTAATGGGCGAACGCCTTGTTCGCCTCGGCCATCCGGTGCCCGTCTTCTTTCTTCTTGATGGATGCACCCTGATTGTTCGCGGCGTCCATCAGTTCTCCCGCCAGCTTCTCGATCATTGTGCGCCCGCCCCGCTTGCGCGCATTGGTCACGATCCAGCGGATGGCAAGAGAGATCCTGCGCTCAGGACGGACCTCCACCGGCACCTGGTAGGTGGCGCCTCCCACGCGCCGGGGCTTGACTTCCAGTACCGGCATCACGTTGCGAAGCGCCGTCTCGAAGATCTCGATCCCGGGGCGGCCCGTTCTGGCCTCGATCTCCTCGAGCGCCCCGTATACGATCTTCTCGGCCAGACTCTTCTTCCCGCGCATCATCACGCGGTTGATAAACCGCTGCAGCAAGACGTTCCCGTAGACCGGGTCCGGCGGAATCGGCAGTCTTCTGGCAGGTCCTTTTCTCGGCATTTGCTCCTGGTCTCTCCAGACTCCCCTGCCGGCGCGTCCCCGCGGGGAGCACCGGCCCTTAACAAAACCTTACTTGGGCTTCTTGGTCCCGTACTTCGAGCGGCTGCTCTTGCGGTCGCGCGTTCCGGCCGTATCGAGCGTGCCGCGCACCACGTGATAGCGCACACCCGGCAGATCCTTCACGCGGCCTCCCCGAATGAGCACCACGGAGTGCTCCTGAAGGTTGTGCCCGATGCCCGGGATGTATGCCGTAACCTCCATCCCGTTGGTCAGGCGAACCCTGGCGATCTTGCGGAGGGCAGAGTTCGGCTTCTTCGGCGGAACCGTCCTCACCACCAGGCACACCCCGCGCTTCTGCGGGTTCTTTTTCAGAGCAGGCGAAGCCGTCCTTTTGCGGACCTTCTGTCGCCCCTTGCGCACCAGTTGACTGATCGTTGGCATAACCTGACTGGTCTACTCCACTTCAGAAACGTGTCCCTCTGCCCGACTCCGGGCGGGAACAACCCCTCACGGCACCCGGGCGACATCCAGCTTCGTGGCCCGGCAACAAAAAACCCCTCGACACACACACGAGGGGCATACAGACGCCTGGGAACCCAGGTCAAAATCGGTCAATTGCGACTGGCCTGCTGGATGCCCTATCGCCCCCTTCGTGAGCCGGAGCGCCCCTCGAAGACGTTATGCGGGGCAGCCCCGAATGGTCGAACCGTGACAATATACCGGAACACTGCGGCGTTGTCAACATCCGCCGCAACGCGCCGGCAACAAAACAACGTTTTTCAGGCGCGCCGGCGCCCGGAAAGAGATTATCGGCCGGGGAGAGCAGGGCCTGCACCCTGTCTCCCCGGAGCTAACGCCTCAGACGATGGCCGCTCTTATATCTCGGCCTCCTCGGAGGTCGGGTCGAAATCCGCCTCGATCTCCGCATCCACGGCCTCCTCGTCCAGATCCTCCAGATCTATGGACTCCAGAGCAAGATCCACCGCCTCCTCGACGTCCTCTTCCATCTCGGGTTCGGGTTCCGGCTCTGGCTCCGCCAGGACGTCCCGCGCCCGGTCCACAGGAAGAATTTCCGCAAAATCCTCCTGCTGGCGCGACGCCTGCTGCGCCCGGCTGGTAATGGGTGCCAGCAGAACGCCGTTGCCGTCCGTGACCACCAGGTCCCGATACATCGGCAGACCCGTCCCGGCCGGGATAAGCCGTCCGATGATGACGTTCTCCTTCAACCCGACCAGATTGTCCACCTTGCCGCGCACCGCAGCATCGGTCAGAACCCGCGTGGTCTTCTGGAAGGAAGCCGCCGACAGGAAGCTTTCGGTCGCCAGCGACGCCTCGGTGATGCCCAGCAGCACCCATTCCGCCGTCGCCGGAGTCCCCGGAGGATCCTGCGACAGCACGCGGCGATTCTCGTCCTCGAAGACGAACTTGTCCACCACCTGCCCCGGCAGGAACGTGGTGTCGCCCGGCTCCACCACCTTCCGCTTGCGCAGCATCTGTCGGACGATCACCTCCACGTGCTTGTCATTGATGTCCACGCCCTGGGACTTGTAGACGCTCTGGATCTCCCGCACCAGATAATCCATCACACCGCGCACGCCCTGAAGCTGCAGAACCTTCTGCGGATCGAGCGGACCTTCCGTAAGCCGGTCGCCGGGCTGCACGATGTCGCCGATCTCCACCTCCAGGTTGCCGCGGTAAGGCACCAGATGGGTCTTGCGCAGCATCACTTCCTTGACGGAGGTCTCCCGAAGCTTGCGCAGGAGCTTCTCGTTGACCTCGCTGCCCTTGGAGGCCAGCACCTCGCCGGTGTCCGGGTCCACCACATCCTCCGCCAACACCTCGCCGGAGCCGATCGGTTCCGAAACCGGATGCGGCGAGTGGATGACCACTTTCTTGAGGCCCGTAGTCTCGATGTCCGCCACGCGGCCGCCGACCTCAGTGATGATGGCCTGCCCCTTGGGCTTGCGCGCCTCGAAGAGCTCCACCACCCGCAGCAGCCCCCGGACCTGATCCTCCAGCACCTTCAGAACCTGCTGGATAGCCCGGGTGCGCTCGCGCTCCGCGTGATGCTCCCCTTCATCAAAGGAGATGATGCCCTGCCTCATGTCCTCGTGCAGCTCGCGCAGGGATTCCTGTTTCTTCTTCTTGACCTCGGCAACGCCGGTCAGATACTTACCCGCGACGCCTCCGGTGTGGAACGTTCGCATGGTGAGCTGCGTGCCGGGCTCTCCGATGGACTGCGCCGCGATGATGCCCACCGCCGTCCCGATCTCCACCTCCGTACCGGTGGCCAGATCCAGACCATAGCAGCGGGAGCAGACTCCCTGCCTCTGCTCGCACATCAGCGGGCTGCGGATCCAGACCTCTGTGATGCCCGACTCCTCGATGCGCGCCGCCTGCTCGTTCGTGATGATCTCGCCGGCGCGGACGACGGGCTCGCTTTCGCCCGGCAACAGGATGTCCTCCAGCGCCGTCCGGCCACGGATGCGCTCTTTCAGGGTCTCGATGACCTCGCCGCTCTCCTCGATGGCGGCCACCTTGACGCCCTGCGTGGTGCCGCAATCGTGGCCGCGGATGATGACGTCCTGCGCGACGTCCACCAGCCTCCGGGTCAGGTATCCGGCGTCCGCGGTCCGCAGGGCCGTGTCGGCCAGACCCTTGCGCGCTCCGTGCGTGGAGATGAAGTACTCCAGCACAGAGAGTCCCTCGTGGAAGTTGGACTTGATGGGCAGGTCCTCGATGAGGTTCCCGAACGGGTCGCTCATCAGACCGCGCATTCCTGCGAGCTGCGTGATCTGTTTGGTGCTGCCGCGCGCTCCCGAATCCGTGATGATGTGGATCGGGTTGTCGTGAGAGATGTGCTCCAGAATGGCGTCCGCCACCTCATCGGCCGCCTTCATCCAAAGCTCCTGGACGTTGCTGCGCCGCTCGCTCTGGGTGATGCGCCCCATCTCGTAGTAGCGATTCTGCTTGATGACAGCCTCTTCCGTCCGGCGGATGATCTCATCGCGCTTGGCGGGGATGTCCATATCCGTCATCGAGATAGTGATCCCGCCCTTGGTGGCGTACAGAAACCCGAGGCTCTTCAGTTCGTCCAGCAGCTGGATGGTCCGCATCCGGCCTTCCGCCTCATAGCAGCGGTTGACCAGTTGTGCCAGCTTCTTCTTGTCCAGCAGGTCGTTGACCCATCGCAGGCTCTCCGGCAGGATACCGTTGAGGATCAGCCGCCCCGGGGTCGTGACCTCGATGCGCTTCTCACCTGTAGCCGGATCCGCGATGCGCACGCGGATCGGCTCCTGAAGCCTGAGCACCCCGTTGTCGTGAGCCAGCAACGCCTCCTGCGGCGAGGAATAGACGAACTCGCCCGGCTCACCCGGGGCCATCTGGGTCAGGTAGTAGGCGCCCAGCACGATGTCCTGCACCGGCGCAACGATGGGCCGTCCATCCGCCGGGCTGAACAGGTTCGATGTGGAAAGCATCAGCACGCGCGCCTCGGCCTGCGCCGTCCAGGACAGCGGCACATGCACCGCCATCTGGTCTCCGTCGAAGTCCGCGTTGTAGGCGTGGCACACCAGCGGATGGATCTGAATGGCCTTTCCATCCACCAGCACCGGCTCGAAGGCCTGAATGCCCAACCTGTGCAGCGTGGGGGCGCGGTTCAGAAGAACCGGATGCTCGTGGATGACCTCCTCCAGAGCATCCCAGACCTCCGGCTTCATCCGGTCTATCATGCGCTTGGCCGTCTTGATGTTCGTCGTGAAGCCCCGCTCCACCAGGGTCTTCATGACGAACGGCTTGAACAGCTCCAGCGCCATCTCCTTGGGAAGCCCGCACTGATGCAGCTTGAGGTGCGGACCCACGACGATGACCGAGCGCCCGGAGTAGTCCACGCGCTTGCCCAGGAGGTTCTTCCGGAAGCGCCCCTCCTTGCCTTTCAGCATGTCGGAGAGCGACTTCAGCGGGCGGTTGTTGGAGCCCACAACGGGGCGGGCGCGCCGCCCGTTGTCGATGAGCGCGTCCACCGCCTCCTGAAGGAGGCGCTTCTCGTGGTTGACGATGGACTCCGGCGCGCGGATCTCCGTAATCTTCTTCAGCCTGTTGTTCCGGTTGATGATACGGCGGTACAGGTCGTTCAGGTCGCTGGTGGCGAACCGTCCGCCGTCCAGCTGAACCATCGGGCGCAGCTCCGGAGAGATGACCGGGATGCACTCCAGGATCATCCATTCCGGGCGGCTGCGGGACTCGATGAAGGCGTCCACGATCTCCAGCCGCTTGATGGCGCGCGCCCGCTTCGGTCCCTGGGTCTGGGCGATCTCGGTGCGCAGCTGGCGCTGGAGAGCCTCCAGGTCCACCTCGGCCAGAAGCTGCCGGATGGCCGCGCCGCCCATTCCGGCTTCGAACACGCCGGTCACATCGCGGTCCAGCCGTTCCGACACAACCTCCAGCAGATGCTCGATCTGCCGGTACTGGTCGTCCGTAATCAGTTCGAACTTCTGGACGCTTTCAATGAGCCGGAGCGCCGCGTTGATATCCTCGATTCGCTCCTCGGCGTCTTCCTCTTCCTCCCGGATGCGCGACTCGACATCTCTCTGAACACCCTCGGCATCCTCTTCAGAGAGAGCCTCGCCCTCCTCCCCGCCTTCGCGGATCTGGCGGACGCCCTCCTTGCGGATCCGGGCGATGTTCTCGTCGCGCTGCTCCTGGATATGCTCGATCTCCATGGCGGCCACGCGCCGGATGTCATCCATCAGCTCGTTCAGCCGCTCGCGGTCCGCCTTGGTCACGATGTAGGAGGCGAAGTAAAGAACCTTCTCCAGGTTGCGCGGAGGGATGTCCAGAATGAGGCTGAGCGGGCTCGGGACGCCCTTCAGGTACCATATGTGGCACACGGGGGTCGCCAGCTCGATGTGGCCCATCCTCTCACGCCGGACCTTGGAGCGGGTGACCTCCACGCCGCAGCGGTCGCAGACGATGCCCTTGAACTTCACCTTCTTATAGCGTCCGCAATGGCACTCCCAGTCCTTGACCGGCCCGAAGATCTTTTCGCAGAACAGCCCGTCGCGCTCCGGCTTGAAGGAGCGGTAGTTGATGGTCTCCGGCTTTTTCACCTCGCCGCAGGACCAGCTGCGGATCTCGTCCGGAGAGGCGATGCCGATTCGGATCTTGTCGAATGTCCTGGCGTCCGTCATAGTCTGGTCTCCTCGGGCGTCATCCGAATGATCTGCGAACGTCTGCGCGCCGCCGCTCTCACCGGATCATCGCTGTCCGGGTATTCGTCATCGCTGTCGCGCAGGTCAATCTCGCGGTCGTGGTCGTCGGCCACCGACACCTTCAGGCAGAGGCTCTGGAGCTCGTTGACCAGGATCTTGAACGACTCCGGCACCCCGGGCTCCTGAATGGTCTCGCCCTTCACGATGGCCTCGTAGGTCTTCACGCGTCCCACCACGTCGTCGGACTTGATGGTCAGGATCTCCTGCAGCGTGTAGGCCGCACCGTAGGCCTCCAGCGCCCAGACTTCCATCTCTCCGAAGCGCTGTCCGCCAAACTGCGCCTTTCCGCCCAGCGGCTGCTGGGTCACCAGGCTGTAAGGCCCCGTGGACCGGGCATGGATCTTGTCGTCCACCAGGTGGGCCAGCTTCATCATGTAGATGTGGCCCACGGTGACCGGGTTGAGGAACTCCTCACCGGTCATGCCGTCTCGAAGACGCGCCTTACCCGTCTGAGGGTCAATCCCGCAGCGGTTCTCGACGACCCGCTCGATCCCCTCGATGATGCGGTCCACTTCCAGCCCGGCCGGCGTGAGCTTCGGCTCGGGCAGAGGAGCGGCCGCCAGCTCGCGGGCACGCGCCTCGCCAAGCTCCTCGCGGATGTCCACCCCTTGCTGCTCAAGCCTCTCACGCAGGCGGGCATCCATCAGGGAAGCCTGATACTCCCAAGCCTTCTCTGGCTCTTGGACGGCAGGCGGCAGCCCCAGTTTCCGCGCGATCTCCTCCAGGTGTAGCGGCCCCAGCCGCTCCAGTATGCTGTGCGCCTCCTTCAAAATCTGCCGGTAGCGCTCAGCGAGCGGTTCCGCAGACACCTCGAAAGGCGGCTCCGCCCGGCGGGAAAGATCCAGCAGGCAGCGGTCCACCAGCTTTTTCAGATCCCGCTCCGGCAGCCGCTTCACCGGCAGCCCGAGGTCCGATGTCAGCAGATCTTGCAGGATGTTGATCCGCAGGCGCCAGCCCAGGATGGCCAGGTCGGCCAGAATCTCTGCTTCCGTCGCGCCCTGGAAGATGGGGTTCACGAACTTCACACCCAGATACCGCGACACCAGGCCGAGATGAGTCTCCAGAATCTGCCCGATGTTCATGCGGCTTGGCACCCCCAGGGGGTTGAGGACGATATCCACGGGCGTCCCATCCGGCAGGAACGGCATGTCCTCCTCGGGCAGGATCTTGGAAATGACTCCCTTGTTCCCGTGGCGGCCGGCCATCTTGTCGCCCTCCATCACCTTGCGCTTCTGGGCGACATACACGCGGACCACCATGTTCACGCCGGGGTTCAGCTCATCGCCCTGGGCCATCTTGGTCAGATCGCCCTCGCAGCGTTCGCACGAGTTGCGGTCCGGCTTCTTGGAGAAGTTGAAGACCGCCCCGCAGCTCTCGCAGCGATACTTGAACCGCGAGAACACCTTGACGTCCACCACCTTACCCTTCTCGCCGTGCGGCAGGCGAAGCGAAACGTCACGGGTCTCCTCGGCTTTCTTCCCGAAGATGGCGATGATCAGGCGCTCCTCGGCAGAAAGCTCGCCCTGCCCCTTCGGAGCCACCTTCCCAACGATGATGTCCTCGGCCTGCACCTCCGCGCCGATGCGGATGATGCCGTTCTCATCCAGATCCTTAAGCTGGTCCTCACCGACATTGGGGATGTCCCGAGTGATCTCTTCGGGACCCAGTTTGGTATCCCTTGCCTCCGTCTCATACTTCTCGATGTGGACGGAGGTGTAGACGTCGTCCTTGACCAGCCGGCTGGACAGCAGGATAGCATCCTCGTAGTTGTAGCCACGCCAGGGCACGAACGCGACCAGCACGTTCTTGCCCAGCCCCAACTCGCCATGGTCTGTGCACGGGCCGTCAGCAAGAACGTCTCCGGCGCGCACACGCTGACCGGCACGAACCACCGGCTTCTGCGTGATGCAGGTGCCCTGGTTGGAGCGCAGCAGGTTCAGCAGGGCATAGGTGTCCACCGTGCCGTCTTCGCGCTCGACGACGATCTCCTCCGCCGTAACCCGCTTGACAACCCCGTTGGATTTCGCCAGCACCATGGCCCCGGAATCCCGGGCCACGCGCTCCTCCAGCCCGGTCTTGACCTGTGGGCTCTCTGCGCGCAACAGCGGCACCGCCTGACGCTGCATGTTGGAACCCATCAGGGCGCGGTTCGCGTCGTCGTTCTCCAGGAACGGAATGAGCGCCGTCGCCACGGAGACCATCTGATCCGCGGACACTTCCATATAGTCCACTGTCTTCGGATCCACCGTGGGGTACTGACTGCCCTCCCGAACGATGACCTTCTCCTCCAAAATCCTGCCGTTCTCGTCCGTCTTGGCAGTTGCCGGCAGGATGCGCGGGACATGCGGCTCGTCGCTCAAGTGCGTGATCTGCCTGCGCTCCTCTTCCTCGGCCGAGAGCCACACCAGCTCCTTCGTGGCCACCCCGTCCTTCACCACGCGATAAGGCGTTCTCAGGAAGCCGTATTCGTCTATCTTCGCGTGGCAGGCCATGGAGCCGATGAGCCCGATGTTCGGGCCTTCCGGCGTCTCGATGGGGCAGATGCGCCCGAAGTGCGAATGGTGAACATCGCGCACTTCCAGCTTGGCGCTCTGACGGGAGAGTCCCCCCGGCCCCAGAGCCGACAGCCTGCGCTTGTGAGCCAGCTCCGCGAGAGGATTGGTCTGGTCCATGAACTGGCTGAGCTGGCTGGAACCGAAGAAGCTTTTGATGCTGGCCGAGATAGGCTTCACCGACAGCACCACGTTGGGCATGATATTGCCCGGGTCGGCGCTGGTCATGCGCTCCTTGGCCACCTTCTCCATCCTCAGGAAGCCCAGGCGGAGCTGGCTCTGCAGCAGCTCGCCAATGGACCGGACGCGCTTATTCTCCAGGTGGTCGATATCGTCCGTGGACGCCAGATAGTCGTCCGAAGTTTGGCTCAGGCGAATGATATAGCGCAGGATCTCCAGCAGGTCGGTAGTCGTGACGTGCGTCACGCTCTCGGGAATACTGGTCCCAAGCTTCCGGTTCAGCTTGTAGCGCCCCACCCTGCCAAGATCGTAGCGCCGGTTATCGAAAAAGATGGAGTTCAGCAGGTTGCGCGAGCTGTCAAGCGTCGCGGGATCGCCCGGGCGCATCTTGCGGTAAATGTCCAGCAGCGCCTCCTCGGCGTCGTGTGTCCCGTCCGCCTCCAGTGTGGCGTCCACATACCGCGGCACCACCAGAACTTCCAGCGACTTCAGGCCCAACCCCTCAATCTTGCGGGCCGCCTCCTCGCTGATGCGCTCGTATGCGGCCACCAGCGGCTTGCCGGTCTTGGGGTCAAGAATATCCTCCACAGGCCTGCGCCCCTTCAGCGCAGCCCGATCCGTCTCGTGGAGCACTTCACGTGCGCTGAAGTAATCCAGGATCTCCCGCGTGGTGCCGCACGGTACGGCGGGACGATGTACAGGGACCGTCTCATATCCAGCTTTGCGCAGCTTCGAGATGTCCCGAGCTTTGAGCTGCTTGCCGGCCTCCACCAGAACCTCGCCCGTCTCTTTGTCAACGATGGACTCACGCAGCACGCAGCCGGTCGCATCGGTTAGAGATGCCTCAGCCGGGGCGCTGGGGCATGCCTGCGGGAAGCTGCTGAGAGCACGGATCAGCGTGGTCAGCGGGAATTTCCGGGTCTGCCCGATGCGCACCGTCACCACGTCGTTGGCATCGGACTCCACCTCCACCCACGCCCCTTCGTTCGGGATGATGGTGGCGTAATACAGGATGCGCCCGGAGATGTCCATGGTGTCCTTGAAGTACACCCCGGGGGAGCGGGCGAGCTGGCTCACCACCACGCGCTCGGCGCCATTGATGATGAACGTTCCCCTCTCCGTCATCAGGGGCAGGTCGCCCAGATAGACGTCGGTCTCCTGGATCTCACCGTCGCGGGTCTTCAGCCGGACAACCGCCCTGATAGGAGCCTCGTGCGTCAGGTCGCGGTCGCGGCACTCCTCCAGAGGATACTTGGGCTCGCCCATGTGATAGTCCACCAGCTCCAGCTCCAGGTTGCCGGTGAAATCCGTGATGGGCGAAAAACTCCGGAGGAGTTCCCGGAGGCCTTCTCTAAGAAACCATTCGTAAGAGTCCAGCTGAATCTGGACCAGATTGGGCAACTCAACAACAGGATCGGCGCGCTTCAGCCTGTGTTGTACCTGCATGATGTAGAGGTCCTCCTGCGGGTTACACGCAAACCGTCATTATAACATGGGTTCCGCCGTCCGGCCATAGCCGGAAAGCCCGCGAACATGTGGTCTCTTCGCGGGCTGAAGGCCGGTCTGGCACGTCGCGCAGACCCGGCCGCCATATCTCCTTGCGGGAATAAGCGTGAGGATGACGGGATAACGCGAACACCGTGAGGATTATACGCGCTTGCACCCCGAAATGTCTTCCGCCAAGCAACCCTCTTCCACCTTTTTTGCACTTTTCCCGGCCCTTGTCCCGGCAGCAGACGTCAAGAAGAGGCCGTAGCTTGTAGCCACGGCCTCTCCGAAGAACACAACGGGCTTGCGAAAGCCCGGGGGGTGGTTACTTGATTTCGACCGTCCCGCCCTGCTCCTCCACCTGAGCCTTGATCTTCTCGGCCTCCTCCTTGTTGACGCCTTCCTTGATCGGCTGCGGAGCGCCTTCCACCAGATCCTTGGCCTCCTTCAAACCCAAGCCGGTAATCTCGCGGACCACCTTGATGACCTGGATCTTCTTGTCGCCAGCGGCGGTCAGAATGACGTCGAACGAGGTCTTCTCCTCGGCCTCGCCGGCTCCGGCGTCCGCGGCGGCCGCGGGGGCGGCCACAGCAGCGGCAGCCACCGGCATCGCAGATACCCCGAACTCCTCCTGCAGAGCTTTCACGAACTCGTTCAGCTCCAGAACGGTCATATTCTTGACTGTCTCGACCAGTTCAGCTACGTTAGCCAACTCTCATTCCTCCTGCTTCGAATCTATGATTGCGATACGTTCCGATGCGCCGGACCCGGCCTGGACCCGGGCATCCCAGCATCCTCACGCGGCGGCCTTCTTTTCAGCCACGCCCTGCAATGTCCACACAACGCTGCCGATTAGCTGCTGCAGCGTGCCTGCCAGATTGGCCAGGGGAGCCTGCAGCCCGCCCAGCACCTGGGCGATCATCTGATCCCTGGGCGGCAGCTTGGCAATCTGCGTCACTGCCTCAGCCGAACACGGCTTGCCCTCAACCACTCCACTACGGATGCTTAGGGGACTTCGAGTCTCCTTGATGAAATCCGCCAGCAGTCGCGCTGGAGCCACGGAATCTCCCAGGCCGAACGCCACGGCTGTCGGGCCCTCCAGGTTCTCCACAAGCTCCGCGAGGGGAGTGCCCTCCGCAGCCCGGCGGAGCAGCGTGTTCTTTACCACCCGGAAGGTCACTTGCTCCGGCCTCAAGCGCGACCGTAGCTCGTTGAAGTCCTTCATGGACAGCCCGCGGAAATCGGTCAGAATGACGGATTTCGAAGCCGCCAGCATCTCGCTGAGTTCACGGACCGTTTCCTGCTTCTTTGGTGTCGCCATCTTACTGTTCTGTCTCACCTCCTCTCCTGGCAGGTTGGTCTCCATCAAACGGAAAAGCCCCGGACAGTCCCCGCATTGAAGGTGCGGGTTGCCGAGGCATAAACCGCGCGAGCCCCACGACCGCCGGATTGCCGCAAACACGATGCGCAGCGGGTCTGAAATGCTCGCCAACTGCCTCGGCGGGCGGGCGGAAACCTCCGCCCATTAAGCTCCCCTCACCGGGAGCGCCTGCTTTCTCAGGCTTCTCCGTATGAAGCTGTCTTATCCGCGGACGCGCCCTCCGGTTTGGATCGGTCCGCGCGTCCGGCTACACACCACGTTCCGCCAGCGACTGGGCCCTCTGGGTGTCCACCTGGAACCCCGGTCCCATGGTGCTGGAGACGGTAATCTTCTTGAGATACTTTCCCTTTGCCGCCGACGGCTTGGCCTTCAGCAGCGCGTTGATGAGCGCTGCGAAGTTCGCCAGCAGGTCCTCCGTCGGGAAGGATACTTTGCCGATGGCCGTGTGGATGATCCCGGCCTTGTCCACACGATACTCCACGCGGGTGGCCTTCTTGATGTCGTTGACCACCTTGGCGACGTCCATGGTAACCGTGCCCGCCTTCTGGTTGGGCATACGCGGACCCAGCAGACGGCCGAGCCGGGTCACCATTCCCATCACATCCGGGGTGGCCACGGCCACATCGAAGTCCCGCCAACCTCCCTGAATGCGCTCGACCAGATCCTCGGCGCCCACGTAGTCCGCGCCAGCCTCCTCGGCCGCCTTGGCCGCGTCGCCTTTGGCGAACACGATCACCTTGCGCTTCTTGCCGGTGCCCGCGGGAAGGGACGCAGTCCCGCGGACCATCTGATCTCCGTGGCGGGGATCCACACCCAGGTTCACGGAGACGTCCACAGTCTCATCAAACTTTGCGCTGGCTGCCTTCTTGACTGCCTCCAGGGCCTCCCGCGGTTCCAACGGCTCGGTTGCGGGCACCCCGGCGGCTTTCAGAGCATTGACGTATCGCTCGCTTCTCTTGGGCATGGAACTCCTCCCCTGACTCAGTCCACGATCTCGATGCCGGCGGATCGGGCCGTTCCGGCGATGATCTTCATCGCGCCTTCGATGTCCACGGCATTCAGGTCCGGCATCTTGACGCGAGCGATCTCCTCAAGCTGCGCGCGGGTCACGCGGCCCACCCTGTTGCGGTTCGGCGTACCAGACCCCTTTTCGATGCCCGCGGCCTTCTTCAGGAGCTCCACGGCGGGAGGAGTCTTGAGGACATACGTAAACGAGCGATCTTCGTAGACCGTAATCTCCACCGGCACGATGGTACCCATCTGGGAGGCGGTCTTCTCGTTGTAGCTCTTGATAAACTCCATCATGTTGATGCCGTACTGCCCCAGCGCGGGGCCGACCGGCGGCGCGGGCGTCGCTTTGCCCGCGGGGATCTGGAGTTTGACGATCCCCAGCACTTTTTTGGCCATGCCTCTTCCTTTCGATCCTCCGTAAGTCAGATCTCCCACGCCCGAACCGCAAGGGGACGGCGGCGTGGTGTGGCGCGCGTCGGCGCGCGAGAAGGATGATACCCGGGAACACATTATGCCGCAACTGCGCGCCGTCTTTACGCTGGTGGGACAAGGCCAGGTTGCAGGCGCACGCCCTGGCAGGGAGCTCCGAACCAATACGATTGACAGCTTGGAGGAGCATCCCTATAATCACGCATGTCCTCATCCCGACAAGCGCGCCGAAGTGGCGGAATGGCAGACGCGGCGGTCTCAAAAACCGCTGGGGTAACCCGTGTGGGTTCGACTCCCACCTTCGGCATGATTTTATTTCAAGGCTTGTCCCTGGACGGGTGCCCTTTCGGGCAAGCTCGTACGCCCGACCCGCTTGCTCAAGGCTTCTGCCGCGCGTGGTTTCCAAGCATTCGGCTTCGCCGGAAGGCTCGAGTGCCGTAAGCGGCCTGGTCTCAATCGGTTTTACCGGAGGCTCGGATCTCGGCCTGGGATGGGCGAAGGTATTCGGGGATGAGTTCCATTGGGTCAAGCAGGCGGCCGGAGCGTGCGTCTTGCAGCGATGCTTCCAGCACATCGGCGATGCGGACCCTCGTGATGTCTGTCCTGAGCTTGACGGCCACGCCCCCGGCATCCGACGAAGAAAGAGCCCCGGCGCACAGCTCCACGGCCGGGCCAACGGCCTCCACACAGCCTTTCACCCCGGAGGCGGCAAGCAATTCTCCCAGCGCAGGCACCGGCAGGGCCGTGTCCGGCCGGACAGGTTCCCAAACGCGACCGGACTGCTGGCCATACAGACCGGCATAGACCTCCCCCGGGCGGCACCGGATCAGCGCCAACCTCATTTCTCCCTCGCCTGCGTCCCCGGCCATGCACAGCGCCCGGAGCGTGGAGACGCCGGACATCCGGGCGCCGCAGCCGTCCGCCAGCGCCCGGGCCGCCGCCACCCCCACCCGGATCCCTGTAAATGATCCCGGACCGCGCGTGCAAGCCACCACCTCCAGCGACTGCGGACGGAGGCCGGCTTCGCGAAGCACGTCACGGATGAGAGGCGTCAGCCGCCGCAGGGCGTCCCGCTCGTGCCTGAAAGACCGCTCAAGGATCCTTCCATCCGGGAGCAGGAGACCCACTGAGATGTCCTCCAGCGCGGTGTCCAGTGCCAGAATGATCATGCGTCCCCCTCCCCGACCGGCGCCTGCACCCGGATGATGCGCTCTTCCGCCGACGCGAACTCCAGCCGGACCCGCCAGGTCCGACGCCCCCAGTCCGTCCCTTTAGCCCGCTCCGGCCATTCAACAAGCACCACGAAACTGCCGTCCAGGTACTCGTCCAAACCCAGGTCCTCCAGATCCGCAGTGGCCGCTCAGACGATACAGATCGGCATGAGCCACCGGAAACCGGCCGCGGTACTCGTGCACGAGTACAAAGGTAGGGCTGGAGACGTGGTCCGTGCTGTCCAGCCCCCGGACTATGCCGCGGACCACCACCGTTTTTCCGGCGCCGAGCCCGCCCTCCAGCAACACCACGTCGCCCGGCTGAAGCCGGGAGGCCAGCTCGCGTCCGAAAGACTCGGTCTCATCAGGAGAGCGCGTCACCCGTTCCATTCGTGCGCGTCCTCCCCCTGTGGGTTCCAGATCATCCGGCCCGAGCTCCACACCGCCTCCACCTGACAGGCCGACCCCTGCCAGACAATGGCGCTGATAATCTCCTCCGGTTGCCCCTCACCCGGAAGCGTGCCGGTGAGCCGCAATGCAACCGCATCGGCACGAGAACCCGGCTCCAGTGTCCCGCGGTCCCGGTACCCCAGCGAGGCCGCACCTTCGGACGTGACCATCGCAAAAACCTCCTGTTCGCTGACCGGAGCAGAGCGCAGGCGCGACCCCATCACGGCCATTCTCATCTCCTCGAACAGATCCTGCCGCTCGCTTGAGATCGCGCTGTCTGTTCCCAGGCCGCACAGAAGGCCCGCATCTCGCGCCGCACGCAGCGGCGGGATGCCAACCCCGAGTACCGCATTGGACACAGGACAGAAGGCGGCACAGACTCCACGAGCCGCCAGCACGGCCAGATCCCCCTTGACTCGCCTGCGTCAGATGCACCGCCTGGCTGCCCGGATGCCAGTAGGAGCGGTTGTCCAGATACTCCACGGGGCTCATCCGGTGCTCCCGGACGGCGATGCCCCGCTCGCGGCGCCGCTCCGCCAGAGCGCCCTCTCCGCGGCGGATGAAGGCGGATTCCTCCGGACTCTCGGCCACGTGGATGGAACGCGGGACACCTTTGAACCGGCTGACCACGGCATCCAGTGCCGGCGGGCAGGCATTGTAAGGGGCGTGGCAGGAGATACCGATGCGCACATCCCCTCCACTCTCCGCTGTCATCCGGTTTAATTCCGAGGCCAGAAAGTCCAGGGCGGGCTTATGATCGGCGTCCGGGTCTAGGCAAAACACCTCGCGGAACACCACTCCGGACAGCCCTGCCTCCCGGATGGCCGCGTGCGAGACGCCGGCGGTGCTGTGGTCGCCAAGGGTGGTGACTCCTCCCCTTATCTGCTCACGCACGCCCTCGCGAGCCGAATACTCGAAGAACTCGCGGTCACGCCCCAGAACCTCGCGGGTCACCTCTTCCAGCCAACGGGCGAAGGGCAGCCCTCTGCCCGTCCCGCGCAGAAGGGTAAGCTCCACGTGCGAATGGGTGTTGATCAGACCCGGCAGGATGACGCAACCCGGAAACGAAACGACAGGATCATTCGGGAACGCGCGAGAGATCCCCCGCCCCGCATCCGTCACGCGCCCCTCCTGAAAGCGAACCTCTCCTCCAGGAATGACGCGCACCTGGGACTGAACAAGCCAGTCTCCGCGGACGACCACCGGGCCGCCCGCGCGGCGGTCCGTTGCGGGCATAAAGACTTCAGCTCCCCTCGCGCTCCAGCGTCTCCTTTGTGATAGCGCGGGTCGGCAGGATCACCTGCTTGGGAACCTCCTCGCCATCCAGAATCTTCAGAGCATACTCGATGGCCTCTGCCCCGCAGGTGGGATAGACGAAGGTGGCGTCCAGAATGCCTTCGCGGACATACTTGACGCCCTCCGTGGGCAGCCCGTCAATTCCGATGAACTTGATGGTCTTCTCCCGGCCCTTGCCTTCCTGCTGCGCCGCCAGATAGGCCCCGTGCGCGCTGGGGTCGTTGTGAGCATAGACGGCGTCAATGTCCGGGAAGCGAGAAAGCGCAGATTTCATCTCGCGCTGAGCATCCGGCTCCAGCCACTTACAATCCGCGCTGAAAATGATCTTGATGTCTGACCCCTTGATGCCCTCCAGGAATCCCTCGTGCCGGTCTATGGCGGGCTGCGAAGTCATCAGGCCTTTCAGCTCCACCACGTTGCCTTTGCCGCCCAGGATCTTCACCATATGGTATCCGGCCTGGCGGCCTATCTCCCGGTTGTCACCGCCGATGAACATTGTGTAATCATCGCCGGCCAGCGCGCGGTCCAGAACAATGACGGGAATGCCCTTCGCCATCGCCTCCGCGACCGGCTTGGTCAGAGGCACGGATTCCTTGGGCGAGATGATGATCAGGTCCACCCCCTGCTGGATGAACTCGCGCACCTGGTTCTGCTGGACCTCGGTACGGTTCTGAGCATCTTTGTAGAACACGCGGATGCGGTCTTTATGCTTCTCCGCGGCGGCTTTGATGTCGGCATTCATCTGCACGCGCCACGGCTCTCCCAGGTTGCACTGGGAGAAACCGATGTTATATATCCGCTTGCCCTCGGACGAACCGCCGCCGGACGATGATTCCTGCTGTTTTCCGCACCCGGCCACGAGCGCCGCTGCGGCGGCAGTCATGGCAAGCACCAGGCAGTTCCATTTCATTGCTGTTTCTCCCCGCTGGCGGCCGCGCTTACTGCTTGCGTCGCTGGATCAGCACGGCCGCGACGATGATGAGCCCCTTGGCCAGCAGGCGATAAGCCTCCGGCACGTTATTGATACTCAGAATCTTGTTGATATACGCGATGATGAGCGTCCCGATGAGCGTCAGGAACATGCCGCCCTGCCCGCCGCTGAGAGACGTTCCGCCAATAACCACTGCGGCTATGGCGTCCAGCTCATAAGTCCCTCCCGCCTCAGGATCGCCGATCTGGATGCGGCAGGCGTTCACCGCTCCCGCGATGGCCGCAAACAGCGCGCAAAGGCTGTAGGCAACGATCTTCACGGCTCCCACCCGGATGCCCGATAGACGGGCCGCCTCCTCGCTGCCTCCCACGGCATACAGCCGCCGGCCGTAGGCAGTGTAGCGCACAACGACGAGCATCACTGCGATGGACAGAAGGAATAGCAGCGTGGCCGGCTGCAGCCCCAGCCATCCCACCGGAGATGTCATCCAGCGGAAAACATCCGGCGGCGGCCCCTGGAGAGCATACCACTGCTGAGCGCCCGGCTGCACCTTGATGCCGCCGGACAGCAGCTTGGCTCCCCCTCTGGCCGCAACCATCATCGCCAGCGTGGCCACGAACGGCTGAATGCGGAACCTTGCGATCAGCACGCCGTTCACCAGCCCGGCCGCCAGACCGGTGATCGCCACAATGGCCAATGCCGCCGGAGCACTCCACCCGTAGCCGATGAGCAGAACGGCAAACAGCGTGGCTGCGAAACCCAGCACACTACCTACCGACAGGTCTATTCCTCCGGTCAGGATGACCAGTGTCATCCCGCACGCCAGCAGACCATACTCAGAATACTCGAAGAGGATGTCGCTTTGAGTCTGCCAGGTCAGGAAGATAGACTGCCCCGTGGCCAGGTTGCGCGGCGTGAAGACGACGCCGAGCAGAAAAACCGCCGCCAGCGCCAGCGCGCCACGGAACTCACCCGCAAAGGCCAACGCCCGCGCGCCGGAGAACCTGGAAGGACGGGCTTCCGGCTCACTCATCGGCCAACCGCGCCAGCCCGGCGAACCTTTCGCGCAGGGCGGCGTAAAGGGATGAATAGAAAGCGTGCAACGGAGCGTAGCGCTCCACCGCCCCGGGTCGCGGCTCATCCCGCTCAACGGTGGTGAGCGTGGCGCGGCAGGCCTCCTGCACGCTGGACCAGGCTCCCTGCGAGACCCCCGCCAGCAGGGCCACTCCGAAGGCAGGCCCCTCGTCCACGTTCAGGGTAACGTGCGCCCGCCCGACGATGTCCGTCAGGATTCTGCGCCAGACAGAACTGCGGGCCCCGCCGCCCATCACCCGGACCTGAGTGGCATCCACCCCGATGGAACGCAAAATGTCGAAGCTGTCCTTTAACGCGAACCCCACCCCTTCCAGCACGGCCCTGGTGAAGTGGGCCCGTGTATGGGCGAGCGTCGCGCCGAAAAACACCCCCCGCGCATATGGGTCGGGATAGGGAGTCCGCTCTCCCGATAGATAAGGCAGGAAGAACAGCCCGTCGCATCCGGCGGGAATCTCCGCCGCCTCCGCAGTCATCAGGTCGTAAGGATCCACGCCTTTCTCAGCCGCCAGGGTCTTGATGTCCTGGCAAAAGGTATCACGGTACCACCGAAGCGAGCCCCCTGCCGACAGCACAACCCCCATGACGTGCCACTTGCCGGGCACGGCGTGGCAGAACGTATGAGTGCGCATCTGCGGATCAACGAACGGCTCATCCGCGTATGCGAAAACCACGCCGGAGGTTCCCAGCGAGGAGCTGACCAGACCGGGCTCCACAATACCCGAGCCCACCCCTCCAGCAGCCTGGTCCCCTCCCCCGCCGACCACAGGAGTTCCGGGGCGTAGGCCGAGCCGCTCAGCCGCTTCGGCGCTGACGGCGGCGGAAGGTTCTACGGACTCAAAGCACTCCGGCAGCCACTCCGGCTCCACGAAGGATGCCGCCATCATCTCAGGAGACCAGCGCCGCTCGCGCACGTTCAGCAGCGACGTGCCGCTTGCGTCCGAGACCTCCGTGGCGAAGGCCCCGGTCATCCGGAACCTTATATAATCCTTGGGCAGCAGCACCTTCCGGATCTTGGCGAACGCATCCGGCTCATTGTTTTTCAACCAGACGATCTTCGGCGCCTGAAAGCCCGTCAGGACAGGGTTCAGTGTGATGCGCGCGACCGTGTCCGCGCCAGCGCGGGCGGTGATCTCTTCGCATTCGGCCGCGGTGCGCTGATCGCACCAGAGGATGGCCGGCCGGATCACTTGACCCGCCGTGTCCAGAAAGACAGCGCCGTGCATCTGGCCCGAGAGGCCGATCGCTCCCACATCGGTCCCGCTGACTCCCGCTTTCCCGAGCGCCTCCGGAACGGCTCGCACTACGGCCTGCCACCAGTCTTCCGGCTGCTGCTCCGCCCACAGAGGGCGGGGAGTGGAAAGCGGATACTCCGCCGTGG
This sequence comes from Armatimonadota bacterium, assembly GCA_025998755.1. Classification (NCBI taxonomy): domain Bacteria; kingdom Bacillati; phylum Armatimonadota; species Armatimonadota bacterium. The sequence continues at coordinate 547,615 of AP024674.1, read as the reverse complement.
CGGACCCCTTGACGCGGCCCTCGCCATCTATCACCAGGCACCGGGCTCCACCGGTGCCAATGTCAATCCCCAGGAAGTGACTCATCAGCTCTTCTCTCCCAGCGCAGAAAGATGGGCGGAGTGGCGCTTTTACCAGCGAAGGAGCGCCCGCCGTTATCCTCACATGAACTGCCTGAGGTGCCTCAGACCAATCTCCATCCCCTGTTCGCGGCCCACCTTGCCGTCCTCATGTTCGATGGAGAGGACGCCGTCGTATCCGGCGAAGCGAAGATGCGCGATATACTGCCCCCAGTCAATGACACCGGTGCCCGGTATCACATATCTCCACCACCCGCCGTTCAGCGTGCCTATCCACGCACGCTGATAGTACCGTATCTCCGTATCTTTGGCGTGGGTGTGGAAGATTCGGTCCTTGAAATGATCCACCGCCTTCAGATAGTCAATCTCCTGGTGCACCAGGTGAGAGGGGTCAAAGTTCAAGCCGTAGTTGGCGTGGGGGATAACCTCGAACATCCGCTGGAAGTGCGCAAGGTTCTGCAGGTTGGTGGCGAACCAGTTCTCCAGCGCCACTTTCACCCCCTTTTCCCCCGCATACTCCACCAGTGGGGTAAACGCGGCTCGGCAATCCTCCTCGATGGTGGCGAAACGGTCCTTGCCCTCCACGGGCATCCCACCCAGCGTGCACACCACGTCCACCTCGAGTTTGACGGCCGCGTCCACCATCTGTCGAAACTGACCCGCCCGCTCCTGACGGGTGGCCGGAGCGACAAGATCTGTGTACCAGGCCAGGCTGCTGATGCGCAGGCTGTGATCGTCGAAAAGCCGCCGCACCCTGGCGATATCCGCATCTGAAGCGGCGGTGAAATCGAAATGCTTGGAGCCCGGCCCGCTGGCCACTTCAAGACAATCGAAGCCCGCCTTCGCAGCGAACTCAACGACCTTCTCCAGCGGCTCGCCTCCGAAAGGCGCGGTGAGAAATCCTACTTCCATGACAGCTCCTGTTGCCGTATCCCTGACGATGGTCAGCGGCCGGACCCGGCAGAGGGTTGCAGCCGCGCAGAGAAGGTTCGCCGCGCACGCAGGCTTTTCCCTTCCCGCAGGTCAGGCGCGCGCTGCGAATCTGAGGATACGCTCGCGGAAAAGATTCTGAAAAGCAGGAATGTCGGCGTCCACGGCGACCTGTATGCCGCGCCTTTCACCGTCCTCCCTCCGGAAAGTAACCACTCCTGCCCCGTCTCCGATGGTCTGCACGGCCGGGGCCAGCCGCTCCCACCGGAACAGCTCCGGACGGAAGTACGCCGCCACCGCCACGGAATCGTGCATGGGCGTGGCATCGCGGCCGGTCTGCCGAAGGTAATGCGCCCCCGCCTGCGCCAGCAAGGCGCCGGTCGGAGTCCCCAGGCTTTCCAGCTCTTCCAGGAGATCCCGTGTCAGGGAGGTTCGTTGGGTGATGTTCAAACCCACCAGGCGACAATGGGGGGCAAGGGCCAGTATGCGCGAGGCGGCCTCAGGGTCGCACCGGAAGTTGTGCTCGGGAGTGACCGGTCTTGCTCCGGGCGGATGGTAGTTGCCGCCCATCACGCTCACAGCCTCCAAGGCCCGGAAGGCATCCGGATGGTCCCTCGCAAGCAGGCCAGCGTTGGTCAGAGGACCGATGGTGATGAGGCCTGTCCTGCCCGGCGCCTCACCGACGCGCTCCAGAATGAAACTGACCGCAGGACGCGGATCCAGCCGCGAAGGGTCCGGCGGCTCCAGGTCCAGCCCGTGACCCTCCTGGCCGGTCCAGTATGCCTGCAATCCGAACTGCATCGGGTCCCGCGCGCCGAGAGCAAGCGGCACGCCCGTAATCCCTGCCGCATCCAGCAGTTTCAGGACGATGGACGCCCGCAGCATCACGTCTCCGTGAACCACCGTTACCCCGCACAGATCAAGTTCCGGAGACGCCAGGAGAAACGCCAGCGCGTACAGGTCGTCAACGTCCGTCCCGATATCCGTATCCAGAATGACCCTCAAGAGCCAGACTAACCCTCCTCTGCCCCTTTCAGCGTGTTACCGTCACCTTTGTAAGTCCCCGGGGATGGTCCGGATCCAGTCCCCGCGCGACGGCCAGATGATACGCGAAGCGTTGACCCGCCACGATCTGAGCCAGCGGATCCAGAAATTCCATCTCGCCGGCCGGGATGTGCACCGGATGGTCCGCAAGCGCCAGAGCTTCCCGGTCGCTCGAGATAACCATCATCTGCGTTCCCAGCTCGCGCAGTCGTTCCGCCGTTTCCAGCACCGCCTGATGAGCGGCGTCCCGCGGTGCGTAGACGATGCAGGGCACAGACTGGGCCGCCGCCACGGGACCGTGCATCAGATCCGCGGACGAGTATGCGCGCGCCCGGGAGTAGCTGGTCTCCATGATCTTGAGCGCGGTCTCCAGCGCCGTCGAGTAGTTCAGCCCGCGGCCAATGACAAAGCACTCGCTTTCGTCTACAACTTCGGCCGCGACGTGCGCTAGCCCGGAAGTTTCCTGAACCGCGCGCGCGATCAGTTCCGGTACGGTGAAAAGGGCGCGGAGGGCGTCGGGTCGCTGACACATGCACGCGGAGATGAGCGCCAGGGCGGCAAGCGTGGCGGTGTAGGTCTTGGTGGCCGCGACGCTGTGCTCCTGACCCGCATCCAGGTCAAGGAGGATGTCCGCATGCTGCCCGAACTCCGACTCCGGGTTGTTGGTGATGGCCACCACCGGGCTGCCCTGCTCCCGGGCCGCGGCCATATATTCCATCACATCGAGCGCCCGGCCCGACTGGGAGATGCCAATCACCATGGTGCTGCGCAGACGAGGCCGGCTGTTGTACAGGGTGACCACGGAGGGCGTTGCCAGAAAAGCAGCAAGATGGTTCTGAATCTGGAACAGGTATTGCCCGTACACGGCGGCGTGGTCGGAGGTTCCTCGCGCCGCCAAGACGATCTGCGTGACCTGACGCGCCTCAACCAGCCGCGCCACCTCGCGGGCCGCCGCCTGCTGATGGTCCAGCAGGTTGGCCACCACGGCCGGCTGCTGCAGGATCTCCTGAAACATATGATGCACGGCTCTGGCCCTCCCGGAATGACCGCTTTCTACGGATACAACAGAAGCTCTTTACGGCGTTTGTCGAATTCCTGGAGCCCCTCCAGCCAGCCTGCTTCGATGTCCGCCGCCGAGGCTCCGTCCTGCACCATCTTTCGCACCTTATCCGTCCCGGTCAACAGGTCGAAAAACGCCTTGCCACCGGCGGAGGGCTCGCGGAATTTGAAGTTGGACGGATAGAGTTTCCGGATCAGGATCAGGAGCTCAAGACCGGTCCGAACAGGCCGGAATGCGCTGCGGTCCACAACATGCGCCTGCACCGCCTGGCACGGCTCGTCGCGGTACTTGGAGAAGTAAGGGATGAAATGCGTCGGACGGAAACGGACTCCCGGCATGCCGAGAGCGTTAGCGGCTTCAGCAAGCTCCGAGGCCCTGATCCACGGGGCGCCAATGGTCTCGAAAGGCTTTGTGGTTCCCCGTCCCTCGCTGACGTTTGTCCCCTCGAAGATGCAGAAACCGGGATAGACCGCCGCAGTTTCCAGCGTGGGCATATTAGGGGAAGGGGCTATCCACGACAGACCGGTCTCGTCAAACCACATGGAGCGTTTCCATCCCTGCATCGGAATGACGCGCAGCGCAGCGAAACCCTGCTCCAGATGAGAAGCCACGAACCGGGCCACCTCGCCCATGGTCATAGCGGTGCGGGTAGGAACCGGATACAGCCCCACGAAGCTGGAGAACTCCGGATCCAGAACCGGTCCTTCCGGATGAAGCCCCGTGATAGGGTTTGGGCGGTCCAAAACGATGAAAGGCAGCCCGTGCTCGGCGGCCGCCTCCAGGCAGTGAGCCATGGTCCACAGGAATGTATAAAAACGCGCCCCCACATCCTGTATATCGAAGATCAGGACGTCCAGGCCCTTCAGCATCTCCGCGTCCGGCTTGCGGGTTTTGCCGTAGAGGCTGAACACGGGAATGCCCGTCTCGGCATCCACTCCCGACTGCACCCCCACTCCATCGGCCACCTCACCCCGGATGCCGTGCTCCGGCCCGAACAGAGCCTTCACCCTGAGGCCGCGTTTGACGAATACATTGACCAGCGACTCCAGATCGCGGCTGACGCCTGTATGATTGGTGACAAACCCGATGTTCTTGCCGCGCACGAAGTCCGGGATATCGTCCAGGAAAACTTCCGCGCCCGTCCTGACCACATCATCCGGCATCGGCTTCCTCCAAGCGGCCGCGGTCTGACGTGGAGCGGCCGGCCAGAAGAACCTTACTCGCCGGAGGTCCTGCCTCCTGCCCGGACACTCCGGACGGGAAGGCCAGGCATGGTAAACTGGTATCGGGTGGAATACTGACGAAAGGAAGACGGACTCTTGACCAGAGTGATTCTGGGCGCGGCCGTTGCCGCAGCTCTGGGCGGAGCCCAGCCCGCCCCCGCCATAGAAGTATGCATCGATCCCGGCGCCCCCATCTCGGCCAGCACGGGACAGATATTCCTGAACGCAAGCCTGGTGAAGGCCACCGGCGCCAAATGGGTGCGCGTGAACTTCATCCTTGGTCCCTGGTCCTCGCCCACGGACACCACTCGGCGCGGCCCCGGCAACCTGACGTGGAAGGAGACTTACGACACCATCATCAACTCGCTCCGCGCGCAGGGGATGGAGATCTACGCGCTCATCGGGGCTGAGGCGGTGAAAACCTCGCACCCCCTCAATTCCCAGGGGTACGTGGACGCCTACGTTCAGAACTTTCAGACCATCGTGGGGCAGTTCCGCGACCGGATCCGCGTGTTCGAGTCCTTCAACGAACCAAACGACTGGGCGGGAGGAACCTCCGCCCAGGTCCAGCCGTACTGGTTCGCCAAGATGCTGAAGGATATCTACACGGCAGTCAAAATCGCCGATGGCAGGCGAGACGATCCAAGCTGGCAGGTGACCCTGGTCTCGGGACCTCTGTTCACCCACGATCTGGATACCGGGGCGTCCTACATCTCGCAAACCTACCAGGAAGGGATATCCAAGCACGGCTGGAACGCGTTCCGTTCGCAATACGGGACATACCCTCTGGACGGCTTCGGATTCCACATTTATGTGAAACAGGGACCAAGCACCGAGCAGGCCGTCCAAAACGGGTTGAACACCAACCTGAACGCCTTCTGGAACGCCGTGACCACTTACGAGGGATCGGGCACTCCGAAAAGGCTGTGGATCTCGGAGTTCGGCTGGAACACGGCGCACGTCTCCGAGGCGGAGCAGGCGAGGAACCTGACTCTTGCGTTCAACCTGTTCAAGAGCGACAGCCGGGTGCATATGGCCAACTGGTTCCAGATCAGCGACTTTGGGCCCAGCGACAAATGGGGGCTGTTCCGAGGGGCGCCGTTCGACGACAGCAACAAGAAGCCATCCTGGCAGGCGTTCCATGACTTCGCCATCGCCCAGCTTCCGCAGGGCAGCATTTCCGGCTTCGTCCGTGACACATCCGGCGCGCCGGTAGCGGATGCGCGGGTGGAGATCGCTGGCGATACCCGCTTCACCACTTCTGGCGCGGATGGCTCCTACGCCTTGGGGGGACTCCCGGCGGGCCAGTATACGCTGGAGGCGAAAGCATTCGGCTACCGCAGCCAGACACGCGTGGTCAACCTGACAGCGGGCGGCAGTGCGACAGTTAACTTCAGCCTGCTGAAAGCGTCCACCCTGCCGTCTCCGGCGGACGCCAAGACGCGGGGGAACACTTTCTTCGTGCGGCTGGATGGGCTGGTGGTCTCCGCAGTGTTTCCGCCGGACAGGGTCTATGCCCAGCGCCCGGACCGCTCCTCCGGCATAGCGCTGATAACCGGCGCAGCCGTAAGCCCGGGAGATATCATCAACGCGACGGGCTATATGCTCACTGTGGACGGCGAAAGGGTGGCCAGTCAGGCGGAAATCCTGATCACGGGAAGCGCGGGCTCCCCTCCCTTACCCCTGTTTTTTCGGACGGCGCATCTCGGCGGACGGGCCCTGGGCAATCAGCCGGGCGTGGTGGATGACGCCGTCTCTTCTCCACCGACAGTCTCCTTGGCACTCAACAACGTTGGACTGCGGGTGAGCGTCGCAGGCAGGGTTACCTACGTAGACGCCGCTCAGAGGATCTTCTACGTGGAGGACGGAACGGCGTTGCGGGACGGGTCCGGACAGAGAGGCGTACGGGTGTGGCTGCAGAGCGGAACGCTTCCGGAGGTTGGCAGCTTTGTCCGGGTGACCGGCATCTCCGGAGCTACGCTGGTCGGCGGAAATGTGGCGCGTTTGCTGCGGGTGCCGGGTCCGGACGGCGTGGAACCGGTCACATAGTCCTGAAACTCCAATAAAACCGGTATATTTGCGGATTCCCTGAGCCAGCGGCGTGTTATAATAATGCTAGCCTGCGGCAGCGGCGGGGAGAGTGGACCTCGCGCGCTGGAAAAAGGGAAGCTTGAGCCTGCTCTGGCCTGCATCCTGGAGGCCGGGCGCGAGCCCGGTCGGCCCCCCGCATCTACCGCAGCTGTTAAGATGGCCCCCTGCGGCACCAGACCCGAACAGGGGCCGGTGACAGGAAAGGAGACGAAACAATGCGCAAGAGCATTCTTCTCTGCGCCGCTCTGGCGGTCCTGATGGCTGCGGCTCCAGCTGGAGCGTACACCGTCACGGTCTATCAGTCGGTTGACGAGCCTTCGCTCGCCTTGCAGCCCACGTCCGACTCGGTCATCCGCGGGATGATCGGAACCCTGCTGGCCGGTGGCTGGCACCCGGTGAACACCAACCCGGCCGATCAGCTGGCGGCATTCACCGACGGCGCCCTGATGAGCGCAAGCGGTCTTTCCGGCCTGCTGAACGACTTTCCGGGCTCGGGCAACCCCGCCAACGTGGTGCAGTATGACCTGCTGGCGCCGGTGGACGTGGCCCAGATCCGGGTCTTCTCCGGCAACCACTTTGATGGCCGCGCCTACCATACCTATACGGTGGAGTTCTCGGATAACGGCGGGTTCACTTGGAGCAATCCCATCTACGTGCAGTCCCACCCCTCCGGATTCTCCAACAATAACAACTTCCCGAACCTGAAGCGGGCGGTCTCTGTGCTGTCCGATCCTTCAGGCACACTGATGGCCGGCGTCACAAACGTTCGGTTCAGCCTGTATTCCACCAGCAACACGCAGGGGTGGATGTGGGATCCGTTCGACGGCGTGAACCCGTTCACCGGCGTGAATGACGGCTTCCCGGCGGCATTCGAATCGCCCCTGATCCTCGAACTGGAGGTCATTCCGGTTCCGGAGCCGGGTACTCTGGCCGTTCTGGGCAGCGCCCTGCTGGGTATGGGAGCCATGCTGCGGCGGCGGGCCTAGAAGGGCTGCGTCGCCAGTTTCTGGAGCAGGAGTTGAAGGGCGGCGCGGGGCCATTCTGAGTTCCGTGCCGCCTTTTTTCCAATGACGCGAGGATAGCCGGCCGGACCCGCCCGGAAAGCGCGGCCGGAGACGGAGAACCGCCGGGCGGCGGATCTCCAAGACGCCCGCCGACTGGGTCGGGAGTTTAGATCCCGGCCGAGACCGGAGGAGTTGAAATGAAGCGATTCGCACTGTTGTGCCTTGCCGCTATCGCGGCGGCCGCCTGCCTGCCGGGCGCGTCTCCGGGCGTCCTGGCGGCCGAAGGACCCCTTTTGAGCGGTTGGACCGACAGGTCCACACTCTCTGGGAACCCTGTGATGCCCCCGATGCCGACGCCGCGTTATAACGTGGCGGCCGTGGTAGTCTTCGAGCACCTTGTGGTCATCGGTGGCCAGACAGGCCCTGGGCCTCAGAACATTGTGGGAACGGTGGAAGCGTACCGCTCTCCCCTGTCCGGGCAGAGCCCGCGCAACATCTGGATTGGCGATACGAGCACCGGCGGCATCCACCAGCCGATGCCCGCGCCGCGCGCGGGAGCTTCTGCCGCCGTCGTGCCCGACCCTTACGACACGCTGCGGCGCTACATTGTGGTCATCGGGGGGATCGGCCCCGATGTCTTCGACGAAGACGAGGACCAAGACACCACCGAGATCATCTCTTCGAAGGCCGTCCAGGTGTACGATTTCTTCAACCGCACCTGGGACGTCACCAAACCGAAGAAGGGAATACCGGGATGGGGCGCCGCGCTGGTGCGGGTGCCTGAGCCCTTCACCGATCAGAACAATGACGGTGAATGGAACGTGGGCGAGCCGTTCACAGACCAGAACGGCAACGGCACCTGGGACGCCTACCTGCACGTGATGAACGGGGTTTGCACGCTGGATCCCGGCGGGTGCACCTTCCCGAGCAACGTCGCTTACGAGGTGTATTACAACGGGCGGCGTGACAACCCCGCGACCGGACAGGTGAACGAATTCATCGCGGCAGGCTGGCAGGATCCGGGGGTGTCTTCCCCCGTTCCCGAGCGAGAGCCGGCCGGTGTGCTGACGCGGCCGCTGGCCACTCAGGACACCAGCCCGCGCTTCATCTACAAGTTTGGCGGTGGCACCGGCGGCGTGGTGGCCACTCAAACCGCCTATCGCCGGGACGCGGATACCCCATTCGCGCAGTTTGAAGAGATCAAGACCATGCCCGCCGCCCGCGTGGGTCACGTGGCGACGGTGCTGCAGGGAATCGGACAGAACGGATATGCCCTGCAATATCCCGCGGTGATCGGAGGATCCTCGGACGGCTCGACCCCCACGGATACCGTATATATCTATCATCCTGACGCTCAAGGATGGACTCTGGAGAGCAGGATGATCGTGGACGGCCAGTCCCGGCCGCGCACCGGTCGGTTCGCGGTAGGCATCATCGGCAACGAGCTGTATGTCTGCGGAGGTCTGGGACCGGGAGGAATCGTGGACGGGTCGCTCGTGCGGGCGACACTGATCAAGACCAACACGCCTCCTGCCCCTCCCGTGGAGAACCCGCTGGTGGGCAACTGGGAGAACATGCAGCAGAGCATTCCCACCTGGCGGACCCGTGTGGCTTACGCTCAGATGGGTTCTAAGCTGTATGTCATCGGCGGCGAGGACGGCACGAAGGACAGCATCTGGAGGGACTCTCTGACCGATGTTGTCGAAGTGTACGACATGGCCACCAACACGTGGAGCACGAACGAGACGCCGATGCCGGTGAACTTCGCTCGCGGCGTGGCTGCCGTGCTGCGGGACGCGCAGGGCAAAGAGAAGATCTACGTGGTTGGCGGCCGCATTGACCCTGACAAGCGGGACAACTGGCCGTATGGCCCCGTGGAGGGCAGCATAGACCGGGTGCCACCCAGCGGCAACGTGTATGTCTATGACCCTGTGGCCAAGACGTGGTCGACGGCCGCGCCCATGCCGACACCCCGGGCTTTTGCCGGCCACTTCGTGTATCAGAACCGCCTGCACGTGGTGGGCGGTGTGATGGCGGACCCGGAGAACCCCGGACGGGAAATCGTCAGCCCGGCGCACGAGGTCTACGACCCGGTGACCGACACCTGGTCCACGCATCCTTCCGGCACGCCCTTCGGCGCGCGGCAGGGAGCGGCGACCGCGCTGGCCGACCACGGTCCAAATGGAGTGTGGGCTTACTGGTTCGGCGGCTCCACAAACACCACCCAGACCGCAAACTGCGCCCGGTTGAACCTGAGCATACCGGGATCCAGCTGGGAGCAGATCCCGAACCTGCCTGTTGGCGGAGTATCAGGAGCGCGAGCCATCACCATCGTGGACGGCACGGACCAGATTCCGGCGGTCTTCGGGGGAGACTTCGGCCCGGTGCCGTGCGCGTATGACAAGGTCTTCCACTACTTCAGCCCGTTCCATGGCGACCCGGCGCTCGCGAACACATGGGTGGCGGATCCGCTCATGGAAGTTCCGGGTGAAGGCAAAGTGGTGCGCAGCGGGTTCGCGATAGGCCAGTGGCAAGGATATGTCTATCTTGCCGGCGGAGACGCGGGTCCCTGCGACCTCGTGAACCGCACCATCCGCGGCCAGATTCTCAGCAGCACCGTGGTGAAGGCCCCGGGAATCGGTCAGGCAAAGACGGTGAGCGACGGCACGAAGGTGGAGATCACCGGTGAGAAGGTGGTCACCCTGTCGCCGATCGGAGAGCCCGGATTCTTCTACATGCAGGATCCGGACGGGACCGCGGGCATCCGGGTGGAGACGGCCGATATGCTTCCTCCGCTGGGAGCGACGGTGCTAGTGTCCGGCCGGATGGGCACCGCCTCGAACGGCGAGCGTGTGATCCGCGAGGCCACGGTCACCATCAAGGGGGCCGGGAGCACGCCGGTCCGAAACATCACGCAGCGCGACGCAGGAGGAGCCGGTTACGTTGGACCGGATGGGCAACCGCTGACTCTTGGAACCTCCACCGAGGGACTGCTGATGCGGGTGGCTGGCAAGGTCACGGACGTGGACTTCTTCGAGGGCGCGTTCTGGCTGGACGACGGGTCGGCGGTGGACTCTGGCAGACCGGTGAAGGGCATCAAAGTGATCCGCTCGGAGACCTTCCCATTCGTCGGCCAGTATCTCATCGTGACCGGAGTGGTGACTTCGGAGGTTGTGGATGGCAAGAAGATCCGCGTGCTGAGAGGGCGCGAGGGTCAGGTTCCGGGAGACATCCAGCCCGTTTTCTGAAGGCAACTTCTCCAGCAACGCGTCCCTGAGGGGGACCGGGGGCCGGCGGCATCTTGGGGCCGCCGGCCCTTTTTCTGCGCTGCAGCGCTGTGCAGGGATTTGCGGACGGTGAGGCTAAGGACAAGTCAACGGCCATGATCACCCCGGACCAGACGTCCACCGGACAACTGCAGAAGGACGCGCCTGCCGCAGAGGAGATCCGTACGTTCCGTCTCTGCACCCGGGCCGCCCGCGACGGAGCGGTGGCCGCGATGGCCGTATGCGCCGTGGTGGGCATACTTTTTGCCGTGTGGCTGCTCTTCAAAAGCCTCGCGCGGCCTCAGGACCTTTCGTGGGCGGACTTTGCCATTCCGGCGGCAGCGCTCGGGCTGTTTTTCCTCCTCCGCTTCAGCACGGGTTGCTGTTTGACTGTTGGCCCCGCCGGTCTGGCATCTGGACGGGGGGCCAGCCGAAGAATGAAACCCTGGAGCAGCGTGGAAGCTGTGGAGGTGCACGCCCTGCCGCCGCTTCGCACCTGCCACGGTCCGGAACAGAGACGGGAACCGTGGCTTCTCATCCGCCTGAAAGGAACCGGAAGCATCGCCGTCCGTGGCGAGATAGACGGCTTCCAGGACCTGATGCAGATCCTGCGTCGGCACGTGCCGCCAGAACGCTGGCGCGACCAGCACTCCGGCATGGATTCTCCGGCCGTCTAGATCGCCAGCACGGCCGGCATCACCTCCACACCGACCGGCAGCGCCATCTGCGTGCCGCCGACATCCACCTTTAGGAGAATCTCCTTCCGGCCGCGTGTTTCGTTTTCCGGGATCCTCGCTATCAAGGACATACGATCGGGAGAATCACCCCGTCTGCCGCTCGGCGTCCACCCGGGGGGAAGCAGAAGGCTAACTGTGTCTGCCACGGGAGCCCCGAACTGCCGGACGATGACCTCCACTTCTTCTCCGGGCCGGACCGCGCCGCGCGTTTCCACGGAAAGCAGCGGTCTGACAGGCTTCACTTGCAGGTTCCGGCCCGTAATGAACACAGGGCTTCCCGCCGAGAGCGGCAACAACCAGCGGCCGCGGGCCTGCACCGGTCTGACGGCATCGCCCATCAGGTCGCGCACCACGGGAGTCCCTGAGCTGGAGCTGACCCGCAGGGTGACCACAGCGTCCTGCGTCGGAGACCAGATCACGGCCGTCCGCTCGCCACTTTCCTGCCCGAAGACAAAGCCGAGGAGCCCTTCGCCCAGATTCAGTTCGGCGCTCAGTGCCTTGCCCGCCAGCGTGCGGCAGACCGTCGCCAGCGCCCGGTAGCCAGGCTTGGGGGCAAGGTCCGCATGACGCACTACCCCGAAGTTGTGCTCGTTATAATAGCGATTCTCCCCGTCCTCCCGGAAGTTGTACCAAGAAATGTTCGTATCCACCCCAGATGCCACTGCCGAAAGGTAGCAGCGCGCCAGGAAGTTCGCCTGGTTGCGCTCCGAGAGCCCGCCATAGAGCTGCGTGGGAAGTCCCATCTCCGTGATCCAGACCGGACGGGGCTGGCCATCCCGGCTTCCAGCGAGCATGGCCACATCCTGCAACTCCTTCATGAACCCGCGCTCGCTCAGCGACCCGCGATACGGGTGAATGGTCAGGATGTCGAATGGCGCGAGCGCATCCAGGACCATCTGGATGAATCCGCTGTCAATCCCGGCAGTGGAACAGCCCAGGACATACGCTTCCGGATCCGCCTCCTTGATGGCGGCATAAGCCGCCTTGAGCAGATCCGCATACATCTCCTTAGGTCCGGACCAGAAGAAGATGTTCGGCTCGTTCCAGACCTCCCAGTGCTTGATGCGATCGCGGTATCGGGTGACCAGCGCCTTGCAGAAGCGGGCATAGTCCTCGATGCCTTCCTGAGTGTAGGGCTTGGTCCAGGGGGACCAGTATGCGATCAGTCCGTAGATACTGATGCCGTGCCGGTGTGCACTCTCGATGAGCCGGTCATAGAAGTCCCAGGCGAACTTTCCTCTTTCCGACTCGATCCGGTGCCACTGGAACTCCTCCCGGCTCCACTTCACACCCGCCGCGGCGGCCATGGCCGCCGCCCGGTCCATCATAGCGTATCCTTCGGGTGTTCCGGGATTGCGGTAAAGATAGATGCCCATCCCGAAGGGGGATGAGGGATCCAGCTTCGTATCCGCCTGCAGCCGCAGCGGCACCACGGCCGTAGCGGTCAGGGGACCGTATACCTCTCCACCCACGCGGTATTCGAACCGGCACTCCAGGAAGGAGCGGCCGCCCATCGGCTCGGTGACCTCGAACTCATTGCAAATGCCAGGTTCAAGGGGCAACGGCTCGGAGCCGCTTCGCACCGGACGGCCAGCCCAGTCATAGACCGCCCAGTGCAAAGTGCCGTCCGCCTTCACAGGCAGAAAGTTCAAGAGGCGGACTTTGAAGACGCCGTTGCGGAAAACGGCGCGCCCGGAAGGCTCCAGGACGACTCCCAGTTCCCGCGGGACCAGAGTCTCTACCTCCAGCGACTCGAACGCCACTGTAGCGGACTGTGGTCCGTCCTCCCGCCGGTCCACGATGATGCCGGTCAGGCGCAGAGGATACTGCGGGATCCCGTCGTTCTCGCCGCCGTAGAAGCGCCACCCCTTCATCGCACCCATCGGAGCCGTGAACTCGAGAACGCCTTCGCGGTCCAGTCTGCCGACCACGCGATCGAACGTCTGGAAATGCGATCCGAAGCGTACTCTGACCTCGTGCCCGGATCCATCCGAACGCAGACGCAGCTTAAGAGACTGAGGCCGGCCGTTCATCGCGACATCGGTCCCGATGCCGACTGCCGTGGCGCCGCGGCTGAAGTCGCAGTAGAGCTCCGGCGACTGCCAGCGGCTGCCACCGGCATCTCCGCCGGACGTGACCCGCCACCGTTCCTCGGCTCCGAAACGAGCCACGGTATACACCGTTTTGAAGGATCCGCCTTCACCCGCCTGGCCGGGGAAGGCACGGACATCGTCAATGTAGACCGCCCCTTCCGGTACACCGGTGTTCTCGACGATGACACCAAATATGACCGGGGATCCCCGGAACACGCCGTCATTCGCTCCTCCCCAGTGGGCCGCCCAGCTATCCAGCGACACGGAGACCTCCTGCCACCCATCATAGGAGTACTCGAAGCTCTTCTGGAACGTCTGGCCCTCGGAATCCGTAACGCGGACGGTGATCCGGTTGGGAACAGCCTTCTTCAGCCAGAAGCGCACGTGGCCGATGTCCAACCCACGGGGCAGGCGGACGAAGGCGTGGACGTAGTTGCCACCCTTGAAATCGAAGGAGAGTTTCCCGGAGAAACGTCCCGAGTGTGCGTTCTCCGCGCTGCGCTCAAACTTCCCGGCCGCGCCCGGAAACTCCGGCCCGTTGGAAAAATCCCAGGCGGCAAACGCCGCCTCATCCTCGAAACCGTCGTGAAAGACAGCCTCCATCTCCGTGCTCCCTGAGACCGGCGCCGCAAGAACCAGCGCGCCCAGCAGAACCTGAACCAGTCTCATTTATTGCTCTCCCATCAACGAAACGGCGCGGATCTCGCGCGCGCCGAGCTCCATGTCCTCTTCAAAGAGGGGCTGGCGCCCCTGACCGCCTTCCGGAAAAATCCGCACGTGGAGCCACACCGCGTGTTCCCCGGGATTGTATAGCAATGCCCTCCTGCGGAACAGAGTTGCAAGCAGGCGACGATCGTTCCCCGTGTCCACGTAGGCCGCACCTGGCAACGCGCCGTAGCGGCAGATGTGCCGGTGAAAATGGGCGGCCACTGCGGCGCGCACACGCGCGGGTTGCTCCGATACCTCCGGCAGATTTAGGACGAACCCCTTCCCCAGCGGACGCGCCCGAGCTTCCCAGAGCCGCCGCCACCCGGGCGGATCGGTGTCGGGATGCTCCGGGATCTCCGACACTTTCACTTCTCCGGCAAGCTCCCCTTCCAACAGCTCTTCCGGCTTGCCGCCGCCGGTCACGCTTGCGACTCGGGTAAGAACGATGAGCACTCCGCCGCTCTTCACCCAGTCCCGCACGACCGCGTAAGAGGAAGCGTCCAGCGGATCCGCCTCTGTCAGAACCAGTGTCCGGATACCCAGCCGGTGCAGAGCCCCCTCCCGCAGCATCCTGTCATCGGCCACCTCATAGTCCGCCCACGGCCGGATGGCATTGGCAAGGTCCAGAGTCTGACTGGGCCAATCCTCCTCGGGACGGAGCCAGTGGTGCGCGGTCGGGAGCCAGATGGCCAGAGCGCAGACGGGCTCGTCTCCCGTTAGAATGCATGCGTAACGCGCGAAGATATCCCGGGCGCGGTCCAGGTTCTGGGGATAATCGAACCAGGTCCGCGTGCCGTTGGAGGCATCCATCCAGATCCGCGAGATCTGCCGCTCGCGCGGGACGTTCCCCGGAGGCTCGGTATAGTAGGGCACCCCGTAGGCCCGGCAGGCACTGGAGACTCGTCGGGTGGAGAAATAGCCGATGTCGCCAGGCGTTTGCGCCGAAAGCCCCAGGCGGCTCATTTCGGCGATGAAGCGGCTCTGGTCGTTGCCGTAGGGAAGCGCTTCACTTCCGTAGCCCAGGCTGATGATGATCTCCTTATCCGGGAAGTGCCGGCGCACGGCTGCAACCGCCTTGGCCAGGAACTCTCGCCAGCAGTCATTATACCAGTCAGCGAAGTCCAGCCAGCGCTTACGGGAGAAAGCGTCTCTGCGCCACTCAGCCGACGGCAGGGAAACGTTGGGAGGAGAGATATCCCTTTCCGTCGCGAACCGGGTTCCCCACGCCGCATTTAGGGCATCCAGCGTGCGGTAACGCTGCAGAAAGAAACGCCGGAAGTGCGCCAGGGCGAAATCGTCACCGCACCAGTAGCCCCGTCTGGCGGACGGCTGAGGCCGAAGCCAGGAAGTCATCCCAGCGCAGTAGCCGATCTCCCCGTACTCGCTGGGCATGGCCAGGCGTATGAAGTCCAGCCGCCCTTCCGTGGCCTGCGCGAGACGCCGGTAGAACTCGTCATACAGTTGCAGCGTGAAGGGATTCCAGAGCGAAAGCTGTGGGACGGTCTCCCGCGTCGCCAGGTTCCTGTACCAGACGCATCGAGGATCGTCCTCGAACCACTTGGGCGGGAAATGAAGCCACGCGAAGATATGCCAGCCCAGTCCATCCTTCTCCAGTATCTCGCGGTTGCGCAGATAGAATGAGAAGTCGCAGGACCCGCGCTCCTTTTCGATGAGACACCAGGCAAGATAATCGCACATCGAGCTGACGCCGCAGCGTTTCAGCAACGCATTCTGCTCCGGCGTGGCACCCGAGAACTGGCCCGCGCCACCTGTCCCCCAGTAATCCATGAACTCTGAGACGCTCAGGTTGCCGGAGCAGACCCGGATGGGGACGGGACCGATCTTCTCAGGCATTCCACTCTCCTCTCCGGCGGCGGCAGATGGCGTGGCGGCGGCCGCAACGGCCGCCGCCACCAGAAAGACCCGAACACTCTTCGGATGCGCCGGCGTCCTCACTCGCGCTTCTTTACCACCACTCTCGGCAGCCAGGCATCCGTGTGATACGGGCGCCCTTCCCAGACGTAGTAAAGGTCGCAGTAGGCGCGAACGCGCTTGCGCATATCGTGCCGCTCCGTGGTGTCCAGAGCCGGGTCGTAGGTGACCTCATACTCCAGTGTCACGGTCTCCCCCGGCCCGATTGTCTCCGGCGGAGCCTTGCCGATCAGCTCCGAGCGCACCAGATGCTCCGTGGACGGCTGGGCGTGCGTATGAAGCGTCCCCTGCACGAAGGCGAACGCGTACCCTCCTGGGGCATCCTTCTCGCTCTTTTCGGACAGGCTGAAGCGGCAGTTCGTCATGGGGGTCTTTTCGCGATTGGTGAAAGTCACCGTCACCCGGTACGGTGTGTCCGCAATCACCTCCGGCGCCTTCCAGTCCGGCTGCCGCTGCACGTAGGGAACCATCTTCAGGTCCGCGTGCATCTTCGCCTCGAAGGTATGCTTCGGGATGTAGGGAGGAAACGCATACACGGTGTCGCCTTTCGGCTTTCCATCTATGTCTATCAACCCCCACGGACGCAGCAGCGGCTTCAGGTAGTCCGGGTCGGAAGTGCCGATGAAGTAGCCGTCCAGCAGGAAGCCTTTCAGGTTGCCCTGCTCATCGTACTGCGCCTTGCCGCGTTTTTCCCACCCACGGCCGCCCCAGTGATCGTTCAGCACGAAGTAATGGGCTCCCTGTACCCACTTGGGATCATACATTCCGGGTCTTGGAGTCATCAGATTGCGCCAGCCGTCCAGCACAGACTGACGGTAATGCTCAATCTCGGCATCCGTGTATGGCCGGCTGCCGCCGCGCCAACGTTTGTCCTTCTCGATGGAATCAGGCAGCGGAAAAGCCGACCACCCTTCCGTCAGGACGATGGGGATATGTGTGTCACCCATCGCGTCCATCCCCTCGCGGGCCTCGATGATCTGCTCCATATCCACGTGCACGCCACGCGGGCCGTACGCGTGGATTGCCAGGATCTCGAAGTGCCCCTTCGCTCCGGCCGCATACAGCGCCCCGATGTGGTCCCGGTCGGTGTAGCACATCTGGCCGATCATCAGCTTGTTGTCCGGATGAGCCTTCTTCATTCCCCGATGAATGGCCTTGACCGGATCCATATAGTAGTAGTGCCAGTCGGGGTAATGCGGCCGGTAGGTCTCGGGCGCAACCAGATCTCTCTCGTTGCCGCCGCACTCGAAGATTGTGACTCCGAACTTCTCCCTGGCGAAGCGGCACGCAGCCTCAGCCCACTTCTCCAGGTAGCTGTTATAGGTCTCCCGGTCCTTGAACTGCAGATCCGCCATCCACCCGCCGAAATGACCAAGGTGACAGATGACATACTTCTGCTTCAGCTCCCAGGGATCGGGCTGCACCTTGGAGAAGTCATAGGTGTGCTTGCCGTCAACGGGTGGATTCGGCTCGGTCTCGGGCCAGCTGATGCCTATACTGCCCATATTTGCGCCGGATTGTTCGATATAGGCGCGCCGAATGGCTGCCCAGGGGCCGACGTCGTCGCAATCCTGGCCCGGATCGCACCCCGGATCCGAAAAGCGCAGCATAAACCCTTCGGGAACCTCGCCCCGGCGGGGCATCTCCTTCGGGGCGTGATTGCGGACAAATTGCGCCGCTTCTTCCGCCGTTGGAGGACGGTCGGACTGCGCCAGCAAAGGCACAGCCCCCACCAGCGCCATAAACGTGGCCGCTGCCCAGACAAGAGCGGCCTGTTGGATGAGTGTCATTGCTGATCATTCTCCCAGATATTTCGCAGGCTCGCCGCCGCCCGAGCTCCCATTCGACGGAAGCCCGCCGCAGGCGGGCGGCACAAGATTGGGGATAGGTTCGATCGCACGGCGACACAGACCTTCCCGGCCGCGCTCAGGAAGCGTCTTCTTCGATAAGGCGGCGAACTTCCTCGCCATAAAGCTCCATCAGCCGCCTCGTGAGAGGCCCCGGCCGCGGAGCCGCGAAATCGCGCAGCCCCACTCTTTTGACTGGGACAAGCTCCCAGGTGGAGCTTGTGAGGAACACTTCATCGGCGTGAAGGAGATGCTCCAGCGAAAACCGTCCCTCCTCTGCGGGAATGCCGCCGAGCGAGGCCACCTGCAGCACCAGCATCCGGGTCAGCCCGTCAAGGATGCCGCAGTCAAGCGAGGGAGTAAACAGCGAGCCACCATGAACCCAGAAGACGCTTGCCGCGGAGGCTTCCCCCACGAAGCCATCAGCAGTCAGGAGAAGCGCATCCTGACATCCCTCTTCGGCCGCCAGGCGGCGGGCCATAATCTTGGGCATGATGCCAGTGTGTTTGACGCCTCTCAGGGGACTGGCCGGATCGATGCGAAAGGGGGAGACGGCCAGGGCGAACCCGTCGCCATAATCCCGCGAGGGTAACGGGCGGGCCATCACGATGAGACGAGGCTGGCAGGGCTCCAGCTTGGTCCAGTCGTCCGGATCCACACCACGCGTCAGCGTGAGGCGAAGATAGGCTTCCCGCAAACCGTTGGCGCGGATTACGGAGTCTACCGCCCTTCGGATGATGTCCTCATCAGGCACAGGCATCCGCAGGACCTGCGCACCCTGACGCAGTCGCCGGACGTGCTCGCTCAGGAGGAACGCCACTCCGGAATAGACCCGAATGGTCTCATACAGTCCATCGCCGTAGAGCAGACCCCGGTCAAAGGCGCTGACCGCAGCCTCCCCGGCAGGGACCAGCGTGCCGTCCAGCCATATACTCCCCCAGATCTTGTCCAGAACCGTGTCACGTTCCGTCATCTCAGGGCATCATATTGCCGCGAGCGCCCCGGCCGCAAGAGAAGCGGGCCCCGCCATGGGGCGGAGCCCGATCGTCCCCTCGCGAAGAGCGCCGAGACCGCGCTAGTCCAGGACGCGCCAGGCTCCTGAACCCTCCATGTATAGCGGACCCTCCTCAAAGTCCCCCAGAGTGGGATAGCCGAACACCTCCACCAGACTTCCAACAGGAGGCTGGCCCCAGTGAATCTCGTGCTTGACGGGCAAACCTCCCGGCAGGGAACCATCGTCAATGACAAACATGGTCGGGTAGCTATGCGCGACCACCCGTCCGGTGGTGCGGACATACAGTCCCACATTGTTGAGTCCCCGCCGGCCGGGAACCCCCTTCTGGCCGGAGCGGACAGGGCCGGGAACGTAGAAGAAATCTGTCCCGCCAACCTCGATGTTGCGCAGGGAAACCGGGCGCGGCGGCGCCTGTGTTCCAGTTATCTGCACGACTGGTTGGTAAATGACTCTATTACCACCCCTGTTGCCCACTACACCCACAATACTGACTTCCCTGCCCTTGACGAGACTGAACGCCGGCAGCGAAGCATCCATGCTATAGACCAGTATGCCCGACGAGCGGTCCGGTTCCTGGATGTAGCAGAAATAAAACGATGCCTCGCGGGAAACGACTTTACCGGTCAGCCGGACCCAGGTGTCGTCCGGCAGGCGCTTGGCCTCGGCGATCCGGTTATTGGCCGAGGACACCACGCGGATCCCATCCGACGCGGCAACCGGCCCCCACTCACCGGCCCAGTTTAGGGCACTGACATATATGTAGTAAATCTGCCCGTTTTGCAGGGAGAGACCGGTCTCGGTCATGCTTGTGGTGCCTTCTGACACCTCCTTCCAGGGGATCACATATCCGGAACCGGGATCGGAAGGAGTCGTTCCGATTGCGTATCGGTATTTGAAGATTCCCGTTTCAGGATCCGATGCCTGGGTCCACGAGGCGCTAAGGCGGGAGCTATCCGTAGTGAACTCGCCCTCGTCCGTCACACTCACGGCCGACGGTCCGGTGTAGTCCACCTGCCCCCATATCTCCTTGACTCCACCCTGGGTGTCATCGTAGTAGCAGATGCGGATGCGGCTGCCGCTGATGCCGATAACCGCGTTCCGGCCGACGTCCCCTACCGAGTCCAGACGCCGGATGTCCCACGACGTCCCGTTGAACCACGCGTATTTCAGATCCCTCTGTCCACTGTCATAGTATACGATGTGCGGGTTCCCGACGCCGTCCAAGGCAAGACCCGAGAACTCGCCCACATTGCCCGTATCCACCACGCTGATGGCCCAGGAACCGATGGGACCCTTGGCATACTTCAGCTGGCGATTGGTGCGGTCGTAGTAGCTAATGTGGGGGCGGTTGGAGCTGTCGTAGACCAACGAGGAATATTCTCCGACAGATCCAGTACTGTCCACGGTGGTTACGGCCCAAGAGGATCCGCTTAGATAGGCGAACTTCAGATCCTGGTTAGTGGCATCGTAGTAGCTTATCCGGGGCAGTCCGCCCGCGTTCAGGGCGATCGAAGTGTCCCATCCCACATTCCCCGTGGCATCCACCGTGGTGACAGTCCACGCGCCGCCTGGCGATCGCCGGGCATGCTTCAAGTCGCCATTCGTGGCATCATAGTAACTGATGTGCAGGGAGGTGTCCGATGCAGCAACCAGACTGTTGAAACGCCCCACATCCGTCGCCGACTGATCCACCACCTCATATTCCCATTCAGAGATAGGGAAATACCAATCGGGAGTGCTCGTCGAAGCAAGCAGCAGACGCCTCTGCCCGGGAAGATCCTCATAAACGCTGGCATACCAGTTGACGCCTACCCGGTCTACGTCGGCAGCCAGATCCTGGTAGGGTCCCCTCGTGACGAGCCCATCATAATACCTGCGAAACACAGCGTTATTGAGGTTGGGCTGCTGCGCGTGGCAAACCGACAGGCTCTGCATCGATGGATTGTTATAGATAACTCCGTCGCCGTTGCGGCTTATGCCGATCGTGTCCTTACCCATCCGAGGGTTGGGGTCCACCAGCTGCGCACTAACGGACCCCGACCCCGGCCCTGTGATGGTGTAGTAGTGTAGCGATCCTGCGGGCCCCGGTCCTTGCCCGCAAAAAGCCAAACCCAGCACGCCTGCGCTGTTGAAGGCTATTGCGGCAAAAGCAAAGTCGTCATACGAGTAGACGTAGTTTGCGGGAATCTCCGTAAGGTGCCAGACGCCGCCGATCCTCCGATGAACCCGCGCGCTCGCACCCCAGACGTATGCCACCGCGATAGTACCATCAGGGGCAACGGCCACCGAAAGGTTGGAGAGGCGTTTGCCAATGAATCCGACCCAGTTGTCCAGAGTTCCCAGCGTTTCCTGCACCCAGCCACTGCTGGTCTGATACGCAATTTTGATTCGGCCGTTTGTTGCATCAAGATAGGCGATGTATCTCCGGTTCAGGCTGTCCATGGCGATAGCACAGGGACGCCCCGTGTCGGCGGACGAGGAATCGACGACGAACACGACCCAGTTGATTCCCGATTTCAACACGTAGCGGATCTGCTCCACCCCGGTGTCGTAATACGCGATGTTTGGATTGCCAGAGGAATCCAGCGCGAGGGAACACCAGCCTCTTTTCGGCGATACCCATCCCGCAGTTGGGAAGGACATTGTGCGGACGGTTTCGTAGCTCCAAGTTCCCCCGGGATTGCGCGCCGCATATCGCAAGACAAGCGACGAGCCAGACTCCTGAATATAGGCCACCCGCGGCTGTCCGTCGGGGCCGATTCTGACAGAAGGAGAGGCGATCTTGACTTCCACCATCTCACGCTGCCAGATTCCACCGCTGCGAAAAATATGCTGAGTTCCGGTGATGGCGATATGCGGATTGCCGGCAGCGTCTACGGCAATTGAAGAAACCGATTCGTAAGCCCAAGGGGCGCGATCGTAAAGCGGAGTGACTTCCCACGAGGAGCCGGTCCACCTGGCATACTTCAGAGCATGGCCATTGAAGCGGTCCACATAAGCAATATGCGGACGGTTCGTCGAGTCGAACGTCAGTGAGACCCGGCTACCCAGATTATACTCTAGAGGCCATTCTCCTGGTGCGTTGCGTTTGTTGACGGAGACGAACCGGGGCTCATCGAAGGATACGAACGGAGCAGCGAAAGCCACGCCAAACCTTGAGCCCGCGAAAACACCGACCAAAATGACCAAAAGAAGACGGCGGTGCATTGAGACCACACCCTCCTCGCGTGAGACTGATATGCAATAGCAAGTCTACCTGGTCATTATCCGGTATCGCCGCCCTCCTGTCAACAGAGATTTTCCCAGGTTGGCGCACCGGTGGTCGGGGCTCCCAACGGGACGGACCGGAGGATGAGCCACATCCGAAGACGAACTGCCCTTCTGATTGCCTCAAACCCTGCAGGAGACAACCCATGAGCAGACTATTGGGCGAGCTGGAATCCCTGGCGGGGAGCTCGGTGGATATTGCTCCCTTCGGAGAGGTGCGATTCTGGACCGGTGCAAATCCGCTGACCATTGAGGGCCATTTCCTGAAAATGTCCCATGGAGCCTGGTATCCCGTAGACGTCCCGGAACAGGGAGGTCCCCACCTGGGCATCGAATGGTCTTCTCCCAGGCAGTTCCAGGAGGTGCGGGTCCACTATGTAAAGGCTCCTGCGTGTCCGGGCCGCACACGGTTGCAATACTGGAACCACAACTGGCCGGCTCGGTGGTTCGGCGGATGGACCGCCATTGACGACCCGCACAACGGCCGATGGGTGACCGCTCAGGGCGACGTGTTAGTGGAGGGGAACACTGTCGTCTACCGGTTCGACCCCCTGGATATCACGGAGTTGGAGCGGGCGGAGGACTTCGCGGTCACCTGGCGGCAAAGCTACCGCATCCGCCTGCTGTTTGCGCGCGGCCCCGTTCCAGGCGTCGAGCGGCTGGAGGTGATCTCCACGTCTACGTGGAGGAAAGAAACACTGCACATTCAGGCTGCGGATCCGGCGTGGCTGCAAGCGGAGGTCTCTGTGGCCAATGGGTATCTCCTCGGATCTCGCAGAAAGGGCGGCGCTCTGGAGCTGACCGTCCTGGCCACGGATTGCAGGAGCCAGGTGGATCCGAAGCTGCTGCCAGTCCCGCCGGACAGAACCCTCGTGACGCTTGCAAGCCGCGTCGACAGGGTCTCGTTCGCGGTGGATGACACCAGCGAAGGCCAGCCGGTGATCATCCCCCACTGCGGCATTACTGTCCGCAACGCCCGCTTCCCGGCAGTGGACGTGCGCCCCGAGCTTCCGAAACCGGTGCATGATCTGATCTTCGAAGAGCCTGAGCAGACCTGGGAGCGGGCTCGCACGGAGATTCCCGGCTTGGTGAAGATCCGGCAGGGGCGATATGTCCCTCTTGGCTGCGAGGGAAACCGTCTGGAGGCGGCTCTGCGCTACAACGGCGACATTTTCCTGGACAAGCGCCATATGAAAGTCACCGGGCGAGACACCGCTCGTCTCCTCTGGCCGGGCGGCCGCATCGAGTTCCGCTTCCCCACCATGGACCCGCCAGACTTTCGCGAGCGCGAGGACGCCGTGGAGCAGTCGGCCCTGAACGGGTATCTGCCCGTCTACACAAGCCGGTGGGTGGACCGCCACGTGGAGTTCCAGAAGACCGACTTCGCGGCCCTGCTGCTGGAAGGGCCGGAGAATGTGGAGCAGAAGCGGGGGGACGAGCCGGTCTGCGTGTTCTCGCGGGTGCAGGTCCGCAACATCTGCGAGGAGCCAGTGAGGGCGCTCTTCTGGATGGTCATCGAGAACCCGGAGGCTCTGGAAGTGCGGGACGGCTTCGTCTACGCGACGGCGCGCATCCGTGAGGAGCGCTGGCCGTGGCACCGGGAAGCCATCGAGCGGCAGTGGACAGCGCAACCTTATGACGCCCCACGTCTGCGGGCGCAGGTGGTGCTGAACGGAAAGGGCAACGTGCGCGCGGAGGCGTGTCCCAGGGACTCGCAGAGCATCGGAGCGATCCCGAACGCCGTGTTGATTGAAGTGCCCCTGGGACCCCGCGAGGAGCACGCCTTCGACCTGAAGATCCCTCTGGTCACCTTCACGGGGGACGAAGGCAAGGCCGAGCTGCAGGCGGTGACCTTTGACAGCAAGCTGGCTGAGATGGCGGCCTACTGGGAGGGAAAGATCGCGGCCGGCGCCAGGATCACGGTTCCCAACCCGCTGATCACAGACTTCGTCAAAGCGACTATCCCGCACGTGGCCATCACGGCGGACCGGGACATCCGGTCCGGCCACTGGCTGCTTCCGGCGGCGACATACACCTACAACGTCTGCGCGAACGAGGCGATGCATCAGGTTCGCTCACTGGACATGCGGGGCTATCACTCAGAAGCCAGACGCTACCTGATGCCTTTCCTGCACTGTCAGGGCAGCCGGCCTCTTCACGGCAAGTTCCGGACTCAGGAAGGAGTGCTGCACGGGCTGCGTCTGTCCGAAGACCACGACTACCAGACCTTCAACTACAACCTGGACCACGGGTTCGTGCTTTTTGCGCTGGCCGAGCATTATCTGCTGACCCGGGACCGCCGCTGGGCCAGGTCCATCGCTGGAAACCTTGTGGCGGCGTGCGATTTCGTCACGCGGGAACGTCAATGTACTAAAAGGACGCAGGCGGATGGGAGTCCCGTCCCGGAATACGGCCTGCTGCCTCCCGGCCACCTGGAGGACAACCCGGAGTGGCTGTACTGGTATGCCGTGAACGCGTATTGCTACCGTGGCATGGAGGCCGCGGCGAAGGTGCTGGCGGAGATCGGACATCCCGAGGCTGACCGCGTGGCGTCGGACGCGGCCGCTTACAGGGAGGATCTGCGGCGCTCGATGCGGCTGCACATGGAGCTAAGCCCGGTTGCGCGGTTGCTGGACGGAAGCAGCGTCC
The DNA here is from genome assembly GCA_025998755.1 of Armatimonadota bacterium. Lineage (NCBI taxonomy): Bacteria > Bacillati > Armatimonadota > Armatimonadota bacterium. Next base: position 522,671 of record AP024674.1, on the reverse strand, counting down.
CGTTCACCCCCACACGCGCGGGGCTGCTCAGCCGCGACCTGGGATGGATCCGTGACAGCCTGTATGGCCCCATCCACTCCATCGAGTGCGGGGTTTTGGACCCGCTGGAAGACCAGTCCACCTGGATACTGAAGGATAGTGAGGACAACGTCTTCATCAGCAAACTGCGCGGACGCCAGGTGGACATCCGCCGCTTCTGGTTCAGCCATGGCGGCAACACCATTCAGAGCGGCCTGCTTCCGATGGCGATGGTCTACATCAAACGAGACGAGCCGCGTCACGCCGTGCGTTGCCTGATGAATGCCTTTGCCCAGAACATCTACGAGGATGTGCGCTGCTTTACCGAGCATCCCGTGGACGCGTTCGGACTGGGCAGGGGGCCGTTCTATAAGACGCCCGACGAATGTTGCTGGGTAAACTGGCTGAGACACTGCCTGCTGAGCGAAATTGGCTATGACACGCTGCGGCTAGCCCCGGCGGTGCCTCTGGAGTGGCTGAAAGACGGCGAGGTGGTGGAGGCGGCCAGAATGCCGACCTACTTCGGGCCAGTGAGCCTGAGAATCGAATCCCGCGTCTCTGCAGGGGAGATGTGGGCGATCGTCGCGCCGCCGAAGCGCAATCCGCCCTCCCGGCTGGAGCTCCGGTTACGCCATCCGGAGGGACGGCCCATCCGACGGGTGGAGGCCGAAGGTGCCCGTGTTCTGGCGGTGGACCGGCAGAAGAGCCTTATCCAGCTTGAGCCAGGACGCCCGGCCAGGATGACCATTACAGCGAAATTCTGAGGCTACAAGTGATGATTCCGCCTAAACCGATAGCACGCTGCGCCCTAGTCGCTGCCCTGGCTGTTTCGCTGGCCGCCGCCCTGGCAGCGCAGCCGATGCCCACGCGGGAGCTGATCGCACGCGAGGGCAAGGGATACCTGGAACGAGTGGGGCCGCAACTGGTGCTCCACCTGAGGGGCACGCCCGAAGAGATGGGACGTCAGCACGGCGCACTCCTGAAGGAGCACATTGCGGAGCTGCTCAAGAAGCTGGAAAAGCACCAGATGGTGCAGATGGGGCCGATGGCCGACTTTGCCAACGCCTCTTTCGACGGGGTCTGGAAGACCCAACTTCCGCACATACCGGAGCGCTTCGTCAGGGAGATGAAGGCACTGGCAGAGGCGGCCGGACAGCCATTCGAGAAGATTCGGCGGGCGAACACCGTGCCGGAGTTCTTCCACTGCAGCGGATTCGCGCTGTTCGGAAAGGCGACACGCGACAGACGCCTACTGCACGGACGGATTCTGGACTACGGCGTGACGATGGGCCTTCAGGATCACAACGTGGTGATCATTGCGGAGCCGGAGGGGCTCATCCCATTTGTTTCCGTAGGATATGCGGGGTTCGTGGGCTCGGTGACCGGCATGAATCTTCGAGGCATAGGCTTCGGAGAGATGGGCGGAGGAGGATTGGGCCAGTGGGACGGAACCCCCATGGCCTTCCTCATGCGCAGAGGGCTGGAAGAGGCAGACTCCCTGCAGAAAGCCATTGCGCTATTCCGGAATAGCAAGAGGACGTGCGAGTACTACTACGTCCTTTCGGACGCAGCCATACCTTCGGCTGTGGGAGTGTGGGCCACGCCTGAGAAGATCGAGTTCGTAGGGCCGGGAGAGAAGCGCCCCCCGCTGGACATCCCCATCGAGGATGGTGTGCTCCTATCCGAAGACGAGCGTTACCGGCTTCTGGCAGAGCGGGTGCGAGAGCGCTACGGACAAATCGGCCCCGCAGAGGCGATCGAACTGATGAAACGGCCAGTGGCGATGCAACATAACCTGCACAACGCCCTGATGTCGCCCGGGACCGGGGAGCTGTGGGTGGCGCACGCGACGGGTAACGGGTCACCCGCAAGCGAACAACCGTACTCGTATCTGAACATCAGGGAGCTGATGGATCGCGAGCCGGGGCAGCGCTGACAGATGCTGTCCGGCAGGGACCGGCAGACGAAGCCCGGCCTGCCAGCCCTAATGAGAAAGGGGAATTGGAATGAACATTGAATCCCTGGCCGCGTTTGCCCTGGCGCTGACTGTTTCCTGCGTGGCGGCAGGCAGGGGCGAAACTCTGGACTGGAAGGGACTGAAGAATCCTGTGCTCCAGTACGCGGACTGGTCCGTGAAGGACTATGCCTGCGTCTATCACGACGGAACATTCCATGTGTTCTTCTCCGCATTCTATGAAGACCGCGGGCGTGTGCGTAGCCACGTGGTGCAGGTTACCACCCCCGACTTCAAGACCTTTTCCAAACCCCTGATGAACCTGGACGGCCGCGAGGACGACTGGATCGGAATGTGCAGTCCGGATGTCGCGCGCATAGGGGACACCTGGTACCTTTTCTACAACTCCTGGGGCGACAAGGAGGGCCAGCCGAACCAGCTGTTCTTCCGCAGCAGCAAAGACCTGAAGAACTGGAGTCCGGCCAGGCCACTGGCGGCGAACCTGACGCGCGGAATCCGTGCCATTGACGCCGCCGTCGCCCCCTGGCAGGGCAAGGTCATCCTATTCTGGAAAGAGGTCCAGACCACCCGGTGCGCCGTCGGCGACTCTATGGAAGGCGAGTTCAAGTTGATCGGCGACGGATATCCGAAGCTCTGGATGTCGGACGGTAAAGAGGTGACCTGGAGCGAAAACTACCAGCTAAGTTTCATTGGCGGAAAATGGCGGCTTCTGGCCAGCACAAAGCTGAATGGAAGCACAATGTTTCCTATAATTTATAATATGGATGGGGACGGTTCTCGTATCGAGCACTGGCTCCAGTGGGTGCAAGGCTATCCGGTCCGTGTGTCCCAGGAGGGCTTCAACACGCGAGACCAGGCAAACGCGGCAGCCCTGATGCTTCCCGGCAAAATGGAAGACGGTTACTGGTATCTGCTCTACGCTGGCAATACCGAGGGACTAACATTCCTGAAGCGCGGCCACAACCGGCTGGGACTATCTCGATCCCGGGATTTGGTGCAGTGGGAAGCACCCGGCGGCGCAGCCGCAGACCAGGACGGTGGTCGACCTTGATCGCCACGCCGCCCGGGCTGGAAGGCGCACGGCGAAGAAAGGACTAGACAATGAACGCGTTTTTCTTCCGACGAAGAGGCAAAGCGGGCTTCACGTTAATTGAGCTGCTTGTCGTCATCGCCATAATTGCCATACTTGCGGCCCTTCTTTTCCCGGTGTTCGCCCGGGCGCGGCAGAAGGCCAAGGACGCCTCCTGCAAATCCAATATGAAGCAGTTGGCGCTCGCGGTGGAACAGTATCTGATCGACTGGAACGGCTGTTACCCGGACCAGACTTCGGTGGGCATCCGGTATCAGAACCCGTACTCGAACGCCTTGGGCGGCCTTTGGATCCGGGAGTTCTCTCATCGGTACCGGGACTCCGCTAATGGGCAGCCCGCGGGACTTGCCAAGGCCCTCTGGCCATACACGAAGTCTCTGGCCGTCTTCAAGTGTCCCCTGGAGTGGAAGGATCAGAAGAAACTCCAGATGCAGGGGATTGTCTGGCTGCCGTACGAAGTGAGCAGCAGCTACTATTTCAAGCACGCCCTCAACTACTATGCCAACTTTTACGAGCGGCCCATCAAGCAGTCCGCCGTGGCCTACCCTTCCAAGACCTGTCTGTTCTACGAGGAGGCGTGGCATTACGACGCTGCGAACCCGCTGCTTTGGAACCAGCCGAAGACCACCGACACCAAGCGCGTGAACGCCGTCTTCTTGGACTGCCATGTGGGGCACATTGACATCCCCTACAACTCCGCAAGCGGTTACGACGGCAACTGGTACTACTATGACGACACGATGAGCGACCCTTCGAGGCCTCAGCATGTCTGGGACGTCTCCAAAGGAGCAAGAGACATCTTCTAGAACTGTTGAGGGGCTACCGGAGGAACAAGGATAGAGCTTCACGAAAAGTAAGCAAAGCCGGAATCCCTGTTCCCTAGCGCGATAAGCACTGCCGCGATCATCCTGCGACCCGGCGGATCCCGGCAGAGAGAAATAAGGGATACTGGGCAGATCGCCGGAGAGTGCGGGAAGATCTCGGCCTGGAAGCAGGCCTGAGTCCTAAGGGTGGCGCTGATTTTGACCGAAGCTTCCACCCGCCCCAACGGCGGAGACACCCTGACTCTCACGGTCCTACGGGGCTATCCGCACGGAGACAGCGACGCAAGGCGGCGCTAAAACAGAGGATTAAGCGATGCGTGCGCTCGTGACCCGCCTCCGCCCTGGCGGAGGACGGGAGAAGGTTCTCGTCCATGACTGGCCGGACGCCCCTGCCCCGGGACGCAATCAGGTACGCACCCGGACCATCTACTCCGGGGTTGCCAATGAGGCGGAGCACAATGATCTCGCGGGAGCAAACTACGCTCGTGCGGCCGACCAGCTCCCGGGCCCTCTGGGCTACCAGAACGTCGGCGAGGTCATCGAAAGCGGGCCAGAGGTGACCACCCTCCGGAGAGGAGACCTTGTTTTCTCCGCATCTGACCATCTGGAATCCGCCACATTCCCCGAAGACTGGCTGGTGGTGCGCCTGCGCCCCAACGTGGACCGGCGCGACGCAGCGCTCTTCGGAATGGCCGGCGAGGCGATGCGCACCTGCCGCCAGGCGGAGATACAGGCAGGCGAGCGGGTGCTGGTGGTGGGCGCCGGCGTGATGGGCCAGATTGCCGCCCAGCTGGCTGCAATCGGGGGCGCAGAGGTGACTATCTGCGACTCGGTCGAGCCGTGTCTTGAGATCGCCCGCCAGATCGGAGCCGCAAGCGCGATCATCAACACTGCAGAGACACCCTGGGACGAGGCCATTCCCGACGAGGCGTTTGAGGTGGTGCTGGACTTCTCAGGCTTGCCGGGTACGGAAGACCACCTTTTGAGGGCCGCCAGGCGCCGCGGCAGGGTGATGCTGATCGCCGGACGCACGGAAGTGCGCTACACCTTCAATCTGGGACAGTCCCGCGAGATCACCATCCGCCAGAACACCCATTTCGACCTGAGCGACCTGCAAATGGTGCATAACCTGACCGCAGAGGGCAGGCTTCGCATTTCGCCGCTGGTGCAGGACGTGATCCCGGTGGATCAGGCTCCGCAGATTTACGAAACACTCCGGGACAATCCGGAGAGACTGCTGGGAACGGTGTTCGTGTGGTAGCCAGAGGGAAGGATCTCTTGAGATGCAGCGGATCAACAGGCGGACCTTTCTGGGCGCCGCGGGAGCCGCAGCGTTGAGCGCGGCGGCCCCCGGAGCCTCCGGCGCACCGAGGACGGACCTCAAGGGGACACGTCCGAACATCATCTTCATCCTGGCCGACGATCTGGGCTACGGGGATCTGGGCTGCTACGGGCAGCGGATGATCCACACCCCCCACCTGGACCGGATGGCCAGAGAAGGGATCCGCTTCACGGACTGTTACGCGGGCAGCACGATATGTGCCCCGTCTCGCTGCTGTCTGATGACGGGCTACCATACTGGACACGCGCACATCCGCGGCAACGAACGCATCCCGCTGAGGCCCGAAGATGTGACCGTGGCGGAGCTGCTGAAAGAAGCCGGGTATAAGACGGCGGTCATCGGCAAATGGGGACTGGGCGAGCCGGAGACCACCGGCATCCCCAACCGGAAGGGCTTCGATTACTGGTTCGGATATCTGAACCAGACACACGCGCACTATTATTACACTGATTACCTCTGGCGGAATGAAGAGAAGGTCTCCATCCCTGAAGGGACTTACAGCCACGACCTGTTCACAGAAGAAGCCCTGCAGTGGGTGCGCCAGAACAGGGAGGGGCCGTTCTTCCTCTACCTGGCCTATACAATTCCGCATGCTCTCAGCGAGAACCCCCAGGACGGGATGCCTGTCCCGAGCGACTATCCTTACGGCGGGACGGACTGGCCGCAGAACCAGAAGAACCACGCAGCCATGATCACGCGGATGGACCGGGATATCGGCAGGCTTCTGAGGCTGCTGTCAGATCTGGGAATAGACCAGCGCACCCTGGTGCTGTTCTCCAGCGACAACGGGCCCCACAGGGAAGGGGGCGCAATTCCGGAGTTCTTCAACTCAAGCGGCCCTCTGCGCGGCATCAAAAGGGATCTCTATGAGGGCGGAATCCGCGTCCCCATGATCGCGCGGTGGCCGGGTCGCATCCGGCCGGGGCAGACATCGGATCAGGTATGGGCGTTCTGGGACTTCCTGCCCACCGCGTGCACCCTGGCCGGGGTCCGATCTCCGGCCGGCATTGACGGCCTGGACATCTCCCCTGCTCTACTGGGCAGCAGGCTGCACCACCCACCGCTATACTAGGAATTCCACGAAGGCCGTTTTGCGCAGGCCGTGCGCGACGGACGATGGAAAGCGGTGCGCAATGACACGGGTCTACCGGTGGAGCTTTACAATCTGAACGACGATATCAGCGAGCAGCGCGACCTGGCCGGCCAACACCCTGAGGTGGCCGAACGGATGGGCAGACTGATGGAAGAGATGCGGACCGAGTCTGAACACTGGCCCGGCAAGAAGAAGGGCCGATGAGGAGAAACTGGGGATGAGACGGCGGGAGTTCATCAGAGGCGCAACGGCTGCGGCAAGCCTGGCGGTTTGCGGAACGTCCGGGCTTCCCGTTGCGGGCGGCAGCGGGACACCAGTGAACTTCCTGCTGTTCATGTCCGATGAGCACAACCCGCGTTACTCCTCGGTATACCGGCGTCCGGGCTATCCGGACTTCCTGCAGACGCCGAATATGGAGGCGCTGGCGAGGCAGGGGACCGTCTATGAGTATGCCTACTGCCCGTCGCCACTGTGCATGCCATGCCGCTCGTCATTTATGTCGGGCAGACGGGTCCACGAAGTTCGCGCCTACTCCAACTGCAGTATCTTTCAGCCTCGATATAATGCCCCTGGAGCTCCGGAGGAATACACCTTTCCCTCGTATGGCCAGATTCTGAGCCGCTCCGATGTGCACACTGTCTACATCGGTAAGATGGACGTCTATGCCGCATCGGACAGGATGGGGTTCGACGAAGTCAAGCATCCCATAGACCGGCCTCCGCCGGGCGATTGGAACATCCGGAGACGGCCCCTGAAGGTGCGGCGAGGAGCTGCAGCTGTGGCCACGCAGTATGGCCCGCGCCAGGATCCCCACGCGGGAGACCGCATGATGGTGGAGGAGGCCTGTCGGTGGATCCAGACCAGGGGGGTGGCGTTGAACAAGCAGGGCAAGCCCTGGTTCCTCGCGGTGAATGTCACCGCCCCCCACTTTCCGCACGTGTGCTCAGAAGAAGACTGGGCACTCTATCCGCAGCCGGGGATGCCGCCTGCAGGCAGAGAGGCACCGACGGCCAGCCATCCTCAATCTGTGGAGCTGCGAACGCACTTCCAGGACGACCATCCTGAATGGACGCAGGAGAACATCCAGGGCAACCGGAGGGGTTACTTTGCGCGCGTGACCTTCGTGGACCGCATGCTTGGCCAGGTGATGGAAGCTTTGGCTCAGTCCGGACTGCGGGAGAGCACCGTAACCTGTTACACGTCCGATCATGGCGAGATGCTGGGCAAGTTCGGTATGTGGAGGAAGTCTGCGCTGTATGAAGACTCCGTATCCGTGCCCCTGATCGTCTCCGGTCCGGGTTTCCGGCGCGGGGAGCGCGTGGCCACTCCCGTGGACCTGCTGGATCTTCAGGCCGCCATCTTCCGGTCGCTGAAGCGGGACCATGAACGTCCGGCCCACTGGGCGGGCGAAGCTCTTCAGGATATTGCCGTCTGGGACGGGACCCGCCCTGTCTTCAGCGAATATCACGGACACGGCAGGAGGACAAGTTCCTTTATGCTGAGGCAGGGAGACTGGAAGCTGATCTACCATACGGGCGCGCCTCACCAGCTCTTCAATGTGGCCGATGATCCCAATGAGCTTCGCGACCTTGCCGCCAGGGAACCAACGCGGCTCCGCAGGATGTGCGCCGAACTCAGGCGCTTTTGCGGGCCCGAGGAAGAGAACTTGCGCGCGTCCCGTTTCGTTCAGGAGCAACTCGCCGAGATGGCAAGACTGTATCCGCAGCCCGATCCGTCAGACCCGTACGAACGGCCTTAAGAGAGCATCTTGCAGGAGGGACACTGCGCTGCGCTCCTGGGAAGGGCTGCCAGAACACCAACCGCTATGCAACTTTCCTGTCTCTAACTCGCGTATCAGTGAGACGTGGGTATGATGGAATGAATCTGTGAGATGGGGGTTGGAGGCTGGCTGCAGTGCTTGCACTCTTTTCTCCCCGGCACCGCGGCCGGCTCGCGCCGGCGAGTCTAGCGAGGTAGGATTGCCCGCGACAAACTACGAGCTTGTCATCGAGCCCAGCAAAGGCTGGTTTGACATCCGCTGGAGGGAACTGCTCCACTATCGGGACCTGACACTTCTGCTTGTACGAAGGGACTTCGTCTCGAAATACAAGCAAACAGTGTTGGGACCTGCGTGGTTCGTGATCCAGCCGCTTCTGACCACCCTCGTGTTCACGGTCATCTTCGGGAATGTGGCGCGGCTGGGAACCGACGGGATGCCGCACGTTCCGTTTTATCTGGCCGGGCTGCTGCTCTGGAGCTACTTTGCGCAGTCCCTTCCTGCCATCGGCTCCTGCCTGATCGTGAACTCCAACCTGTTCACCAAGGTGTATTTCCCGCGGCTGGTGGTTCCGCTCTCGATCCTTCTTTCCAATCTCATCGCGTTGGCGCTTCAGTTTCTGACGTTTCTGGCTTTCTGGGCCTATTATCGTTTCGCAACCGAGGCAGGAGCCGTCATGCAGGCCAACTGGGCCGTACTGCTGTTTCCGCTGATGATCGTCCAGACGGCCATGCTCGCGGGAGGTGTGGGGTTGTGGCTGGCAGTCATCACCTCCCAATATCGCGATCTGCAGCATCTGATGTCTTTCATCGTGCAGATCTGGATGTATGCATCGTTCATCATCGTGCCGCTATCTGAGGTCCCGGAGCGATTCCGATTGTGGGCAGCCCTGAATCCGATGGTGGCGGTGGTGGAAGGCACGCGTTACGCATTCCTGGGAAAGGCTGCGCTGACGCCCCTGCACATCGGAGTGTCCGCCGCGATTACGCTGGTGCTGTTTGCAACGGGAATCGCAGCGTTCGGCAGGATCGAGCGGAAGTTCGTGGACTATATTTGACGTGTCCAGACCCATCATAGAAGTCCGCAACGTTTCCAAGCTTTACCGCCTCGGGTCCATAGGGGCGGGCACGTTTCAGGACGCCCTGAAGCGGCGATGGGCGCTGATGCTGGGACGCGAAGACCCTTTGAAGCGCGTGGGAGAGAAAGAACTGATGATCCCACGCGATCATCCTCAGGCGGGGCCCGAGCCCAACACGTTCTGGGCGTTGAAGGATGTGACTTTTGATGTGCGGGAAGGCGAGGTGCTGGGTGTCATCGGAAAGAACGGCGCCGGCAAGAGCACTCTTTTGAAAATCCTTTCCCGCATCACCGAGCCTACGGAAGGACGCATCGTCATGCGCGGGAGGGTGGCGTCGCTGCTGGAAGTGGGAACGGGCTTTCACCCGGACCTGACCGGGCGGGAGAATATCTTCCTGAACGGCGCCATTCTCGGGATGCGCACACGAGAAATTGAAGCGCGCTTTGACGATATTGTGGAGTTCTCGGAGGTAGAGCGCTTCATTGATACGCCCGTGAAACGCTACTCGTCGGGGATGTATGTGCGCCTTGCGTTCGCGGTGGCGGCTCATCTGGATCCGGAGATCCTGGTGGTGGACGAAGTACTGGCCGTCGGCGATGCCGAGTTCCAGAAGAAATGCCTCGGCAAGATGCAAGACGTGGCCGCCAGCGGCCGTACGGTGTTATTCGTCAGCCATAACATGAACACCGTACGCAGTTTTTGCACGCAGTGTGTGTTTATCGAGGCCGGACGTGCAACGGCAGGTCTGCCTGTCGCCAGCGCGATCGCCCGGTATATGGGCGTCTCACCGGTGCACTCGGCCACCAGCGTGGACATGACCACCCTGCCCCGCTCATTCTCGGCGCTTGGCGATTCCATCCGATTCACGCGCGTTGACGTTCTGACTCACCCTGTGCGAGAAACGGACGATATCTGTTTTGGCCTGGCGGTGAACGCCGCCGAGAGCGCCAGAGGACTGTTGCTGGGCGCCTACATCGGGGTACCGGGACAGCGCTGTTTGGGAGTTGCCCAGGCAGAACTTCCCGGGGAGCTGAAACAGGGAGAAAGCTATCTGAAACTGAGGATCAAGGGCGCACAGCTGGCGTCGGGCGAATACGTGGCGGGCTTCTTTATCCGTGACTGTTTCCGGGACTACGACTATGTCCGCGAATTCCTGCCGTTCGTGGTGGAGCCAGCCGTAACGGAGGACTGGACATCCTACTGGCACCCGAGCTGGGGCTCCGTGCGGTTTGCGTGCCAGATTTCGGCCGAAGGGGAGCGGGATAGTCCGGCGGGACAGATCAGCCAGAGCGCTGTGTCCATCAGGGAACAGGAGACCCGGCCGTAGGGGCGGACTTCGGCTGCCTGAAGAACAGAAAGGAATTCAAGCGACTGAAAATGGAAAACCTGGCCATCATCCCCGCCCGGGGCGGATCGAAGAGTGTTCCGCGCAAGAACCTTCTTCCGCTTGCAGGGAAGCCCCTAATCGCCTCGACCATCGAGGCCGCGCTTCAGGCGGAAACGGTCTCCCGGGTGGTGGTATCCACGGACGACGCCGAGATCGCCATCGTCTCCGAGAAGCACGGGGCGGAGGTCGTCTGGAGACCCGAGGAGATCAGTGGCGACAGGGCGTCTTCTGAGTCGGCCCTTCTGCACGTGCTGGAGCATCTGGATCGGCATGAGTCCTACCGGCCGGATCTGCTGGTTTTCCTGCAGTGCACATCCCCCCTCACCACCAGCGATGACATAGATGGATGCGTCCGGAAACTGCTGGAGGAGAACGCGGACAGTTGCCTTTCGGTTGCCGCGTTCCACTCATTCCTATGGCGGAACATGCCGGATAACTCTGCCGAGGGCATCAATCACGACAAGTCATTCCGTCCGCGAAGGCAAGAGATGGAGCCCCAGTATCGCGAGACCGGAGCGGTCTACGTGATGCGCACGGAGGGATTCCTGGCCGCAAGGCACCGGTTCTTTGGCAAGACAGTGCTGTACGTGGTGGACGGTGAACGGTGCCTGGAGATAGACGAGCCAGTGGACGTTGAGATAGCCGAAGTCCTGATGCGTCAGCGGGGCCAGTTGCGCAAAATGCAGGCTTTGCCGGACCCGGTCCGGGCTCTGGTGATGGACTTCGACGGAGTGTTGACGGACAACCGCGTCTACGTGATGGAGGACGGCAGGGAGGCTGTAGCCTGCAGCCGAGGAGACGGAATGGGGATTGTGGCACTGCGGCGGCAGGGGCTGGACATCCTGGTGCTCTCGTCCGAAGAGAATCCTGTGGTGGCGGCGCGTTGCCGGAAGCTGAAGGTGGAGTGTCTCCAGGGAGTGGAACGAAAGCTAGCCGCCCTTGAGAAATGGCTCGAGGAAAGGGGCATCCCGCCTGAGTCGACCGTTTACGTGGGAAATGACGTGAACGACCTGGAGTGCCTGCGTTTCGTGGGATGCCCGGTGGTGGTGGCAGACGCTCATCCGGATGTGAAGCCTTCCGCGCGTTTCGTTCTGTCGAAGCGCGGAGGACAGGGAGCCATCCGGGAGCTGTGCGATCTGATCCTGCAGCAGAGGGAGAGGCAGCTTGGCTCGCTGTGTTAGCATAAGTGACCGCCCGGTAGGTCCGGGGCAACCGGTCTTCATCATTGCGGAGATCGGCATAAATCACAACGGTGACCTGGAACTTGCAAAGAAGCTGATTGATGCCGCGGCTCTGGCCGGGTGCGACGCCGTCAAGTTCCAGAAGCGCACCCCGGAACTGTGCGTTCCTCCGGAGCAGAGGGACATTCCCCGGGAGACTCCTTGGGGACTGATCACCTACCTGGAGTACCGCCACCGGGTTGAATTTGGAGAACAGGAATACCGGGAGATAGACTCCTACTGCCGGCAGAAGGGGATCATGTGGTTTGCCTCCTGCTGGGACGAACCTTCCGTGGATTTCATCGAGCAGTTCGACCCGCCCTGTTATAAGATCGCCTCGGCTTCCCTTACGGACCGCCCTCTGGTGGAATACACGGCGGCAAAGGGCAAGCCGCTTATCGTTTCCACCGGGATGTCCACGATGGAGGAGATTCGCGAGTGCGTAAGCTGGCTCCCGCGGGACCGGACGCTCCTGGCGCACGCCACCAGCACCTACCCCTGCCGTCCGGAAGAGCTCAACCTGCGGATGATCCAGACACTGGCGGCGGAGTTTGACGTTCCCGTGGGATACTCCGGCCACGAGGTGGGTCTGCAAACCACTCTGGCTGCAGTGACTCTGGGAGCCTGCTTCGTTGAACGGCACATTACGCTGGACCGGGCGATGTGGGGCACCGACCAGGCCGCATCCGTCGAGACAGGCGGGCTGGTGCGGCTGGTCCGCGATATCCGGGTGATCGAATCCGCGCTGGGGGATGGGGTTAAACGGGTGTACGAAAGCGAGTTGCCGATCCGCCAGAAACTCAGGAGAGCCGGTCGGTGAACTTAGCAGCCGGCAGCCCACCCGGGGCCTTCCACTACCCTCCCGGAGCCACTGCCGCTCTGGCTGCAAGGGCGCAGTTGGAACTCTGGGGCTCGTCCGAAGGCAGACGGCTGTATCCCTACTTTGCGCTTCTGGAAACGCACATCCACCCCGTAGACGGGACGCGGAGCTGTCTTCCACCACCCCGCCGTGCCCGCCTCTTGGCAGGCCTCTTCGGGTGGTATCCATCCCTGAAAGCTGCCTTCGCGGGGGCGAAGCCGCGTTGTGATGTTCTGATTGTGGGAGAGTGCCGATACCGCCAGACAGAGTACCGGCTTATGTCCCGGATCGTTTGCGCCGTGGCCGAAACCGGTCGGTCTGTGCTCTATCTGGTATGCGGAAATGATGAAGAGCGTGCTCACATTCAAGAGTCCGTTCGCTGTTCAGGACGGGAGGATCGCGTCACTCTGATGGATCTGCCGCCTCCCACCGGGAGTCTGGCCGCGCGGGTGATGGCCGCCCAGGGACGCCTAACCGCATACGAAGATTGGCACAAGATGGCGGAGATACTGCCGGGGGATCTTGAGCTATCCGACGAAGCTTACGATCCGATGGCCGGCATCGCAGCGGTGCGACGGGCCTGGCATAGACTCAGGGAGACTCTGGAGTTTGAGACAGCCATCGTGCGCTGCCACTTCACACCCTTGGGAGCCAGCATTGCCGAAAGTGAGCTGGACCGCCCAACGACAGTGACGACGACCCAACACGGCGTCATCTGCTCGCCCACCTGGTTTCCCATTCTGGCCGACCGCTACATATGTTTTGGTCCGGCCTCGGCAGCTTTCGCGAAAAGACTGGATACAGAGATTGCGCAACGCACGTCCCGGAAGGCAGTGTGTGCAGACTATCTGCCATCCGGGTCGCTATATGACGCGCTACCCACTCTGCGGCCGCAGCGCCAGCCGCGTACGCTCCTGGTTATAGACCAGAATACCCGTCGCGGCTCGCAGCTGCTGGGTATGCATGAGCAGAACCGGGAGTTCCCTGATGCGGTTGAGCGCGCTCTGGAACGATGCCGCAACCTGGACCGGGTGATCATCCGTCCCCACCCCGACAACAAGACCGGAGAAGGATGGCAGCAACTCCTGGAGCGCTACCCCGGCAAAGTGGAGTTCTCGCCTCAGGGATCCAGCCTGGAGAATAATCTTGCGGTTAGCTCGGTTGTTGCGGGGATGTTCAGTGGGGCGGTGGTGACGGCCGCCGCCTGCGGATTGCCTGCTCTCTTTGTCTGGCGGGAGGGATGGTACTACACTGGCGACATTGAATGCTTCCGGGACCCCCTGTTCACACATCCCGATGATCTTCCGGAAAAGGTAGACGAGGTGCTGTCCTCCCCGGGCGCTCTTGAGGAATGGGCAGCAGCGGCAAAAGAGGCAGCCCGCCAATACTACCAGGACGGAGGCGAATGCCGCTTCGACCGGCAGTGGGCGGAGCGGGTTCTTGCGCCGGTGAGCCGATGAGACCTCTCCGGGCAATCGTCCACAATCCGGACTGGGACTATGCAGGCGGTGGCGAGAAGGTAACCGCAGTCATCGCTGAGAGACTGGCGAGAGCGGGCTGGAACGTGGAACTGACGGGCGGCGCGGCCCCGGACATTCCCCGCCTTGAAAGGGTGTTGAATGTCAATCTCGCCGGGTGCCGGTTCCGGGGCACTCCTCAAGAATGGACTTCCGCACTGAAGAAGCTGTCCCGCCTTTCCCCACGGGCTGCGCGGTTCATCAGCGGGCGGACCGCCTTCTCATTCGCAAGCGGAGCTGACTTGCTGGTGCACATCACAGGCTCTATCCCTCCGTTGTGTCCCGCCCGGGCCGGTCTGCTGTTCGTGCAGTTTCCTTACGATCCCGCCGAAAGCATCCGCATCTCGTCCGACGGGTCGCCTGAAAGGTGGGCGGATAGAGACAAGCTGGCGCGGCTGGCAAGCTGGGACGTCCGGGTCTGCCCCAGCTCCTTCGTCCAGGAGTGGGTGCGCAGACGGTGGTCATTGGACTGCCAGGTGCTGCACCCTCCGGCGGAGACCGCCGCCTGCAGTCCTCTTCCCAAAGAGCAACTCATCCTGACAGCCGGACGCTTCTACGCCACCGGCCCCACCAAAAAACATGCCGTCATGGTGCGCGCCTTCCGGGAGTTATGCGACTCCGGGCTGCAGGATTGGAAACTGGTAGTGGCCGGCGGAACGCATCCCCGCCCGGATCATCAGCAATATTTGGAAGAGGTGCGCGCGCTGGCCGAAGGATATCCGGTCGACGTGGTAACGGACCTCAGCTTTCAGGAGATTCTGCCGCTCTACGGCCGCGCGGCCATTTACTGGCACGCCACGGGAGCCGGAGAGGATGAAATGGCCCGGCCCGATCTGTTCGAGCAATTCGGGATGACCATCGTGGAGGCGATGGCTTCTGGGGCCGTGCCGGTGGTGATCGGCGGTGGAGGAATTCGTGATATTGTGCGCAGCGGCACCGATGGTTTCCTCTGGCAGACCCCGGACGAGTTGAAAAGCCGCACGCTGGAACTGATCCGCGACACACAACTGCGGACGTCGCTCAGTCGGAACGCCATCGCACGCGCTGAAAAGTTCTCGCGCGGAGCTTTCGAGGCAAAAGTGGACGGCATCATCTCCGACCTGGAGAACCGATTGAAATAGCCGCCTAGCCCACCGCGGGACGGCTTGGAACAGGCTTGCGGTCCTTTCCCTCCAACGCAGCCACCAGGTGATCGAACGCCGACTGCGGATCGTCGCAGAAGTGCACCAAGTCCAAATCCTGCGGACTGATGGTGCCCCACTTGACCAGCGCCTGAAGATTCAGCACCTCATTCCAGAATTCGCTGCCGTACATCACAACCGGCAGCCGGCGCCGGATTTTACGCGTCTGCAACAGAGTAAGCAGGTCCATCATCTCGTCCAGCGTCCCAAAGCCGCCGGGAAAGATGACGAGAGCCCGGGCCATATAGACGAACCAGTACTTCCGCATAAAGAAGTAATGGAACTCCATTGCCAGGTTTTCGGTGATGTAGGAGTTGCCCTGCTCCTCGAACGGTAGGCTGATGGTCAACCCCACCGTCTTTCCGCCCGCCTCTGCCGCTCCCCGGTTGGCAGCCTCCATAATGCCCGGACCGCCTCCGGAGCAGATCAGGTAGCGGTTCCACGGCCCGGGCCGGGCAAGCGCCCACTGCGTCAGCATTCGCGCGAGCGTGCGGGCTTCATCGTAGTAGCGGGACATCTGCACGCCGATCTCCGCTTGCTCCAGCTCCTGGCGCAGCTTCTCATCCTCGGGATGCTGACGCAGCCGCCTGCGTGCCCGCTCCAGAGCCTTCCGGGCGTGCTCGGGGTCCGGCGTGCGGGCGGAACCGTAGAATACGATGGTATCCTTGACCTTCTCGTCCCGGAACTTCCTCAGTGGGCCGAGATACTCGGCCAGAATCCGAAGGACGCGTGCGTCCGGGCTCTGCAGAAAATCCGGATCCAGGTATGCCTTCTTAGGCTTGCGGTGACTGTCTGGCATATATGAAAGCATCCTCTCTCAGGGAAGCGGAGGCCGCAACTCGATCCCGTGGCGGCATTATAGGTGTTCGGGCGAATGCCTGTCCAACTTCACCTCTCCGAACATTGAACCGTGGATCATTCCACATCACAAGCCGGCCTTTCCGTACGGAAGAAACACTATGGAGAAGAACGTTTCGGCTGCTTGCGCCCTCGCGACAGCGCGTGTGGCGTCGGAGACTTGCCCCTAATGCTTCAACATCTCAATCTGGACGACATCATTCCGACCGAGGATCAGCCCCGGAAAACCTTCTACCAGGAGACGCTGGAGGAGCTTGCCCAGTCCATCCGAGAGAGAGGAGTGCTGGAGCCCATTGTCGTCCGCCCGCTGCCGGACGGCAAGTACAAGATCATTATGGGCGAGCGGCGATATCGCGCAAGCCGCCTTGCCGGCCTGACCGAGATCCCTGCCATCATTCGGGAGGTCAGCGAAGAAGACGCAAAGGTCGACGCGCTACTGGAGAACTTCCAGCGCGAGGATCTTAACCCCGTCGAGCGGGCGCGCGCCATCGAGGGTCTGCTAGAGGTGCATTCGCTGGAACAGGTGGCCAAAATGCTGGGCAAAGCGGAAGCCACCATCAAGCGCCACCTGGAGATCCTAGACCTGCCTCAGGCCGTTCTGGACGAGATGGTGGACCGCCCCGGCGACAACCCGTTCGGGGAAGGACATGCTCTGGTCTTGAAAGCCCTCTCCGAAGATCCTGTCAGCCAGGTGCGCCTGGCGCGGAAGATAAAGGAAGAACGGCTCTCAATCGAAGAGACTCAACGCTTCGTCCACGGGATCATCAACTTCCCAGACAAGAAAGAGGCTCTTCTCAGGGTGCCACTGCGCGTTGCGGAGGAGATCATCCGCAGCACGGCCCGTGAGCGCGGCACGCAGAAGAAGCGTCCTTTCAAGCCCAAGACCGCTCAGTCGCAGGCGGCAGCCGTCGGCCGGGCCATGGACACGCTGAACGACCAGATGGACCCGCGCATGGTGGACTTCCTGTCGCGGGAGGAATGCAGCACGCTGCTCGCGAGCGCAACGGCTTTGAGCGACACGCTGAAGACTTTTATCTCGAAGCTCCGGTCCCTGCTGTCGGAGTCCTCGGAGTTCCACGAAATCTACATCAACTGCGCTCTGTGCGGACGCATCGAGCTGGTGGATACGCCGCGGTGCAGCGTCTGCTGGAGCGTCATGAAGCGCTGCGATGATTGCGGCCACTACGACCGGCAGTATCAGATGTGTTCCATAGACGAGACGCACATCCCCATTCCGGAAGCCGAGGTGCCGAAGCGAAACCTCGCGAAGCTACAAATGCCAGTATTACTCTCCCAAGTTTGAAGCGCGAAGAGCTGCATGATCGTCGTCCTCTCTCCAGCCCGCCCCCGCCCAGGGGGCGGGCTTTTTTGCGCTCTTGGGATCGGGGCCTTGCCCATTCGGACACCCCTGTAGCGTAGGACGCTCTACTTTTGTGCCATGATGAAGCGCAAAGAAGGCGGAGGGTACAGACTTGGCTGTCAAATGCGGGATTGACAATCTGCTGGAAGACGACGCGGCCCTTGCCGAGTTGCGTGGGACACGGATTGGAATACTGGGGCATCCGGCGTCTCTGACGAGGGACGGAGCTCATACCCTGGATGCTCTGGCTGGCGCCGAAGGGCTGAGGGTCACCTGCGCTTTCGGGCCGCAGCACGGCATGCGCGGGGACAAGCAGGACAATATGATCGAGTCCCCCGACTACGTGGACCCCCGCCTGGGTATCCCGGTCTTCAGCCTGTACGGGGAGCACAGGCGCCCCACCCCACAGATGCTCGACTCCTTTGAGATACTGCTGGTGGACCTGCAGGACATCGGCACGCGAATCTACACATTCGTGACGACCACTTGCTACATGCTGGAGGCCTGTGCGCAGGCGGGCAAACCCGTCTGGATCCTGGACCGCCCCAACCCGGCAGGCCGCCCTGCTGAGGGCAGCATCCTGGAGCCAGGCTGGGAGAGTATGGTGGGCATCGGTCCGCTTCTGATGCGCCACGGTCTGACACTGGGGGAGCTGGCCCGCTGGTACGCGGACACAGCAGGATTGGATATCCAGCTCAGAGTCATACCCCTATCGGGATACGATCCCGACGCGGCACCGGGGTTCGGCTGGCCGCTGGCGGAGCTTCCGTGGGTGAACCCCAGCCCCAACGCATCCAGCCTCAACATGGCGCGATGCTTTCCGGGGACGGTGCTTTTCGAGGGCACCACCCTCTCGGAAGGAAGAGGGACGACCACATCACTGGAAGTAGTGGGGGCGCCGGACGTAGACATGGCCGGAATTCTGCACCTGATGCGCGAGATGGCTCCCGAGTGGCTGGAAGGATGCCTGATCCGTCCCTGCTTCTTCGAACCCACTTTCCACAAGCACGCCGGGAAGCTCTGTTCCGGGCTGCAGATCCACACGGACACGCATCTTTACCGCCATGAGGAGTTCCGTCCCTATCGCATTGCGGCGCTCATTCTGAAGGCTGTCCGGACGCTGCATCCGGATTACGAGATCTGGCGGGTCTTCCCGTATGAGTACGAGACGGAGCGGCTGGCGATAGACCTGCTTTCCGGAGGAACCTTCCTGCGGGAATGGGTGGACAATCCTGCGTCCACTCCGGCGGACCTGGACGCCCGGCTGACGCCGGACGAGCATCGCTGGCTGGACGAACGTGCACGCTACCTGATGTATTGAACGCCATCCAAAGAATTGCTCGTGCGCAGCGGCTAAGTCATGAGCGACCGGATGATAACGGCCAGGGCGGATACACCGGAGAACGTCAGCACCAGCGGGCGGAGCGCCTTTCCATCCACCCAGCGACGCAGCCTGCCCGAAACGAGGAAGCCCAGCATGGCCGCCGGCGCAAGGAGCAGCCCGGCCTTCAGCTCGTTACCGCCGAACCTTCCGGCCGCCCGGAGCATCGCCAGCGAGATGATGGTGCCGGTCAGGAAGAACGCGGACAGCATTCCCCGCAACTGAGGGCCGGAGGCTCGTTGATACAGCAGCGCCATCGGCGGACCGCCCGCAGCGGTGATCGTGCCGATGAGGCCGGACAGCACGCTGGCGCCCAGAAGCGTCCGGTTCGTGGGGGTCACGGTGAGGCCCAGACTGCTGAGCGCCACTCCCAGCAGAACGAGTATGCCGAAGAGCAGCGCAAGGTGCTTCTCCGGCAAGGTGGCCACCAGCGCAGCAGCCGCCGCCGAACCAGCGATGCGCCCGGCCACAGCCCAGGTGAGTGCGGACCAGACAACCTGTTTGCGCTCCCGCACGCTCATCATCAGAGTCAGGACGAAGGCGGCGAGAAGCAAAGGCGCGGGCACGTAGAACGGATCAACCAGCATCAGCACCGGAGCAGCAACCAGTGCCAGCCCGAACCCGATGCATCCCTGAACCAACGCGCCCGCGAACACGACAGCGAAAGCGATCAGGAATTGCGTGCTCACGGGGTTCCGGCCTCAGACCCGACCCGGCATGCCCGCGCTTTTTCCGGCCTTTCAGAAGAAGAAAATCCGCCCGTCACTCACGGACCAGCCACGGGAGCGCCGCCGCCCGGCGTTGTCTCCGAAGGCCCACCGAAGGACTGTAGAGCGAGGTAGTTCGGCCCGAAACGCTTGATATTGTCCAGCTGCTTATCGAAGTTGTCGTAGTGAAGCTCTTCGTCCGCGACAAGGGTCTCGAAGAGCTGCTTGGAGACCGAATCCGCGTTCGCGGCGCACTCGGCGGCCGAATGGTTATAATCCGCGGCGCTCTTCTCTTCCATGTGCCGCGCCTTCACAAGCATCTGCTCCGCATCGTGGATTCGTTCGACAGGCGCGCTCGGCACCATCTCCACGTCCCCTTTCAGGAACAGGATCCGCTCCGCAAGCATCTCGATATGGATCATCTCACGGATGGCGGTCTGCTTGAACAGCGCAGCCAGAGGGCCGAACCCCTGATCGTCCAGGTGGAAGTGGAAATACATATACTGGTGCACCGCAGCCAGCTCGTCGCCCACCGCCCTGTTCAACAGTTCAATACTTCGGTCTCGGTTCATCATTGTGCCTTTCCTGCCCGTAATCGCTCGCCGTGCATCTGACCCCTTGCTGCAGCGTCTGGCAACTCCGGCTGCAGGGCAGTTCTTCAGCGCCCGCCCTCCTTCCTCCCGGCAAGGCGCGGAACGGTTGCGTTCTTGCGTGCGTTGACAATGCCGGAGGGATAGTAATGCGAATGCCTGTCATCATTCTGGCGCTTGCGGCCAACGCAGCACTGGCATCTCCCGGTGGTGAGCGGCGGCCACTGGTGCTTGATGATTTTTCCCGATCTGACGGAGTCTCCACCCTGGGACCGCGCTGGCAGTTCTTCACCGATGGAGTGATGGGAGGGAGATCATCCGGCCAGGCGTCTGTGACAGAGTGGGACGGTCGGAGATGCCTCCGGCTCCGTGGAAAAGTGTCACTGGAGAACAACGGGGGATTTATCCAGACCCGGCTTCCCCTGGCCGGCAGATGGAGTTCTATGGATGCGAGCTCTTACAACGGCATCCGGTTTCTGGCCCGCGGAAACGGGGAGACGTATGCCATTCACCTGCGCACGTCGCACACGGTGCTGCCCTGGCAGTTCTATCAGGCAGACTTCACTGCGGGACCGCGCTGGAGCGAGGTGCGTATTCCCTTCTCGAAGTTCAGACCTTCCTCACTCCGCCGTCCACTGGATGCCTCCAGGCTGACCAGTGTTGCGCTTGTAGCGATCAAGAAGGAGATGATCGCAGACGTCGCAATCGCACAACTGGAGCTCTATCGCTGACGCTCTCGGCGTGGGAAGCGCGAAAGCCAGGGCTTACCCGAGAATCCGTGGGCACATTGTCGCCTCCCACGCTTCGGCGGGCCGCTCATCCAGCATAGGGCAAAGTACTGCTCCTCTCAGGGGGACTGCAGGAGCCAGTATCCCTCTGCCCTCTCCCGTTTCAGATCCTCCGTGGACGCCCACCTGGCGTTGCCGGCGAGGTAAACCAGCGTGGTTCCGTCGTAATGTATCTTGCTGGGAGTATTACCGTCGGGCACGAAGATGCCATCGTTGATATACTCGCGCTCCTCGTGGATGAGCAGCATGAACTTCGCGGGGTTCTTGATGTCCAAGGCGTCCGGCTTGGCATAATCCAGCAAGGCGTTCATGGAGTATGAGAGTCCCCAGTCCTTGCGGGTCTTGCCGGTCGGAGGGTTGACCACCGGATGAAGCGCCTCCTTCTTCTTATCCACCGGGCACACATAGATCTCGGCAGACTTGGTATATTGCCATAGCGACCCGCGTTCCGGGTAGATCCAGCGGTTGATCTCCCCGCACCAGTTGGGAACATCTGCCCGGTGCTCCCACCCCACAGCCGGCATCCTTCCGCCATAGTCCTGAGTGTACTGCTGGAACGCAAGAGCCAACTGTTTCAGGTTGCTGATGCACCGCATGGTGCTCGCCCGCATCCTCGCCTGAGCAAAGACTGGAAACAGAATGGCTGCGAGAATCGCGATGATCGCAATGACGACCAGCAGTTCAATGAGAGTAAAACCCTTGCGTCGCACGTTAACCCCTCCTTCTCGCGAGATACGGAAGCTTCATTCAGCTTCCACGCCGCGATGACTTGTTACCATTATATTATCACCCGGCATTCCAGAAAACCTTCCATCGGGCACATTTTCTGGCAACCAGTTAGCGACTCTTAACCCTTGCTCCGGTGGTCGAGTAGCGCGGCGCAGCCGCGCGTATCGAGACCAGGCGCTGCAGGGTGTGGTTTCGACTCGCCCGCCTCCGGCGGGTGGCTCAGCCATCGTAGGGGAGTGTACCGGGAACAGGTTCCCGGAGCACCAGAGGCAACCTTCAACCTTCAACCTTCAACCTTCAACCTTCAACCTTCAACCTCCAACTTTCAACCCTCGAACCTCAAAGTCTCATCCCGGACGGTGCACCAGCGCTGCTATTTGCTGGAACTCCTCGGGCCGCCCTGCGCGTTCCGTTTTTGTGACTGAATCGTAAGAAGCATTTGTCGGGACTGAAATACTCGGCGGGTATCTTCTGATCGAAGGGAAAAACGAGAGCCGGCGCAGACCGGACGGAGGGGAGGAGCGCATGCGGAGATCCGAAGTCAGTCAGAACAGGAGCAGACCGATGCGAGTCGCATTTAGCAGACGACTGAAGAAGACCATTCGCCTTGTCAGCCGCCGCGCTCGCAGCGTCGGGCGGCAGATAGAGGCCACGGCTGTCCAGGAGCAGCCCGTACGCGTCTCCCTCAACGGCGCCACCGACATCGCCGCCCACGGCGACCGGGTGGTGGCGACGCATATGCGGAGCGCTCTGCCAGATCCCACCAGCCACAACCTGGTGCAGCACTGGGCAGTCGGCGTATCGGACCGACCTTGAACGTCGCGGCGACATAAAGTCCGCCTTCAGGATAACCATGAAACGGAGTGTCCCCGGGGGATTCCACCGGGGACACTTCTCTTATTTCCTGTCAAAGGGCGAGGAGCTTCTCGGTCAGGGAGTGAAGCGCACAGTCCCACCGGCGGCCGCGCTCTCCAGCCGCTGCCGGAGAGCGTTCGTCTGCTCTTCGAAGCCGGGTTTGCCGAGCAGCGCGAACATGTGACGTTTGTAAGCCTCCACCCCGGGCTGATTGAATGGGTTGACGCGCAGCAGATAGCCGCTGACCGCGCACGCGCGCTCGAAGAAATAGAGCAGCGCGCCCAGACGCTCCGCATCCAGACGCTCCAGCAGCACGCTCATAACGGGCACGCCGCCTTCGCGGTGAGCCAGGGCGGTGGCCCGGTAGGCTTCCCGGTTGACTTCCTCCAGTGTACGCCCGGCCAAGTAGTTCATCCCGTCTCCGTCATCGGTCTCCGCCGGAACCCGCAGCTCGGGCTCCCCTTCGCGAATCACCAGAAAGGTCTCGATGAGCATCCGGCGGCCCTGCTGGGCATACTGTCCCAAGGAATGCAGATCCGCCGTAAGATCCAGCGAAGCAGGGAACAACCCCTTCCCGTCCTTGCCCTCGCTCTCCCCAAAGAGCTGCTTCCACCACTCGGCCACAAAGCGCAGGCGAGGTTCGAAGTGGGCCAGCATCTCGATACAGTAACCCTTCTCGTAGAGTGCATTGCGAGCCGCCGCATAGCAGAACACTGGGTTACGCTCGAGGGAGGTATCGGATACAGCATCGGCGACACGCGTCGCCCCCCGGACCAGGCCGCGGATGTCGATTCCCGCGTAAGCGATGGGAAGAAGTCCCACGGGGCTCAGGACGGAGAAGCGGCCGCCCACATCATCCGGCACCACGAACCGTTTCCACCCTTCCTGCCGCGCCAGGTTCAACAGAGATCCACGATTGGCGTCGGTGGTCGCAACCACGCGGCTCGCCGCATCCCCTCCCTGTTCCGCCAGCCACTGGCGGAACACCCGCAGGGCTATAGCGGGCTCAGTGGTGGTGCCGGATTTCGAGATGACGTTCACCGCCACCCGGCGGCCTTCCAGCCGGCGGAGCAGATCCAGATGATAGGCGGCGGAGATATTGGTCCCGGCGAAATACACCGGTTTTGCGTCCGGTCCGCCCAGCGCCTCGATCACGGCGCGAGCGCCCAGATAGGATCCCCCGATTCCGATGACCACCAGCGCATCCGAGTTCTCCCGGAGGCTTGCCGCCGTCTCCTCGATGTCCCGGAGCAAAGGCTCCGGGGCGAGCGCGCGGGGGTCCATCCAGCCCAGAAAGTCTGCACCGGGACCGCTTCGCTCCACCAATAAAGCGTTAGCGCGGTCCACCTCGCGCTGCCAGCCTTTCAGCTCCTCCTGCGGGAGCTCCGGCAAAAGATACGAGATATCCAGTTCCAGTCCGATATCCTGAGCCAATGCCTGCACCTGTCCTCCAGTGGGTCCGGCGGGGCGGCCTTTTCAGGCCAGCACGCGTTCGGACTCCTCTCTTGCGATCTCCACCCACCTGCGGACCCTTTGCGGGTCGCCGCCAATGGTGTGGCAGTCCTTCATTATGATCTCCACCCGGCATCCCCTGGCGCGGGACAGCTTCTCCCGGAGTTCATTCCGGGCTGCGTCCTCCTCAAAGACCCTGCTTCCCAGGTATGCCGGGTTGGGTTTTAACGAGAAGATGTAGCGGTCCTCCAGATACTCCGCCATCGCTCCGGCGTCGCACCAGGGCGAAACGGAAACGCGGCGGAGGTTCGGAATCCGCCGAATGATGTGCCAGCGCGAATGCACCGGCTCACAGCACCCGTAGCAGGTCAGCCCGAACCGTTCCAGAAGCGGCACCTGATAGGGAAAGACGAACTCCTCGAACATCGCGGGGCTGACGCAGACGGTCTCCTGACTTTCCGCCATCCCCCAGAGGTCCTTGAGGCGAACCTTACCCG
The DNA here is from genome assembly GCA_025998755.1 of Armatimonadota bacterium. Taxonomy (NCBI): domain Bacteria; kingdom Bacillati; phylum Armatimonadota; species Armatimonadota bacterium. The sequence continues at coordinate 498,093 of AP024674.1, read as the reverse complement.
CGAAGTCCGGCTGAGGCAGCTCGCGGGTCCAACCGAATCCGCCGGATCCGACGTACTCGCCCCCATTGTTCAGGCAGAGGAGTCCCTCACGCTCCAGATACTCCAGGCGCGACAACGTACCGTCCCGCAGAAACGCCATCAGCCGGTGGAGCCCTTCGGGATCCTCGATCATGTCCACCATCATCTGCTCCAGCCCGCGCAGCTTCACCAGCGTCTGGGTAAGGCCGACGCTCCATACCCAGTAATGGTGCAGACGGACGGGCAGGATGTCCGAGAACACCTCCCGGGCGCAATCGAGCAGCCGTTCCGTGGCCGGAAGGTCCACGGTGACTTCCGGATAATGCAGCCCGGAAAGATCCGAGAGATCCTTAATGGGCGGATCCCAGGTATAGGCGCCTCCGTCCCCACCTCCGATGCGCAGCTCCTCCACTCCCCACCCTGTCTCCGTGGCCACGTATCCGACCTCGAAGACACCGGTGATGACGCGATCGTCCCGGATGAGCTCTCCCCAGACGATATCCCGCCGCAGCCACCACTCCCAGTGGCGGCCCAGGGAGCTCTGGCACTGAAAATCCTCCTTCCGGATGATCTCGTGCCAGCCGTTCTCCGGGTCGCAGAAGATGAGAGGGCGGACATTCTGCAGGGCGTTATGGGCGTACCAGAGTTCGCGCTTTTCCTGCTCAATATCGCGGGCGGCCAGTTCGGCCACGCGGCGGGCAAGATCTCTGAGAATCTGAATGTCGCAGGCTGGAAGCATCTCCTCCGCAACGGATGGGGCTTCCCGTTTTGTGTGTGGCATGATGGTGCGGCAATCCCCCGGGGGCCGCGCTTTGTCCAGAGCCGGCCCGAGCCACAGTATGACGGCTGAGGCGCCAACGCGGCAATCCCAGCCTGGCTACGGTGAAGGAGGGAGAGCCAGCCAGCCTCTAAGAGATCAGAAGACGGCCAGGCGGCAGGCCGCCGGGAAATGGCGTAGAATTGCGGATGAGGAGGCTGCGACGATAGACCCGTTTGACGACCGGATAACCTCGGCGGAGCTTCAGGAAGAAGATGCGCGCGTGGAGGCCTCGCTGAGGCCGCGGCGCCTGGATGAGTTCATCGGGCAGGAGAAGGTCAAAGAGAACCTCTCGGTTTTCCTGGAGGCGGCGCGGCGCAGGGGCGAGGCCCTGGATCACGTATTGCTGTACGGGCCGCCCGGTCTGGGCAAGACCACACTCGCGAACATCATCGCCCGGGAGATGGACGTCCCGATCCGCTCCACCAGCGGACCCGCCATCGAGCGACCGGGCGACCTGGCTGCCATCCTGACCAACCTTGAGCCCGGCGGCGTGCTGTTCATAGATGAGATCCACCGGCTTTCGCGGGTGGTGGAGGAGATCCTCTACCCCGCTCTGGAGGATCGCCAGCTGGACCTGGTCATCGGGAAGGGGCCCAGCGCCCGGACCATCAAGCTCCCCCTGCCAGAGTTCACGGTCATCGGGGCGACTACGCGGGCGGGGATGCTGACCTCGCCACTGCGGGAGCGGTTCGGCATCGTGCATCACCTGGAGTACTATGATCCGGCCTCGCTCAGTCAGATAGTCAGAAGGTCGGCGGCGATCCTGGAGACGCCCATCGAGCCTGACGCGGCCGATGAGATAGCCTCGCGCAGCCGGGGAACTCCTCGGGTGGCCAACCGTCTGCTCCGCCGCAGCCGCGACTTCGCAGACGTGGACGGCGACGGCGTTCTCACCCTGGAGGTCGCCCGCAAAGCGCTGGAGCGGCTGGAAGTGGACGAGGCGGGACTGGACGCCACCGACCGGCGGCTGCTCAGGATGCTTATCGAGAAGTTCGGCGGCGGGCCGGTGGGAGTGGAAACGATGGCAGCCAGCATCAGCGAGGACAGGGAAACCATCGAGGAGGTCTACGAACCCTATCTGCTCCAGCGGGGGTTCCTGGCCAGGACGCGACAAGGACGGGTGGCGACCGCTCTGGCCAGAGAGCATCTGGGCTACAGCGATCCGGCGGGACAGGGCTCGCTCCTTTAGAACGGACTGCACGCAGTCCGGCCACAACGCAGGAAGACAGTTAAATGTATTGCACCCAGTGCGGCGCACAAAACACGGATGAGAGCAGGTTCTGCCGAGCCTGCGGCCACCGGTTGCATCCGGACGGGGAAAAGCCTGCAGCCGGCGAAGCGGAGGCTGCTGCGGCGCCGGAGCAGGTAAGCGGCCTGCTGGCCCGGGCATTCGAACTGCTGGACGCCGGCCGGGTGGACGAGGCCAGAGAAGTGTGTCTTGCGGCTCTGCGCCTGAGCCCGGAATCTGTGACCGGGCGGTCTCTGCTGGCTGCCATCTACGAGCGCAAGGGCGATCTCGACGCCGCCATCCGTCAGATGGAGCGGGTGGTGGAGATGAATCCGGACAGTGTAGCCGACCGCAACCGGCTGGCCGACCTGCGCCGGCGGGCCGGGCAAGGGCCGGTCGTGGCCGTGCCACTCCCGCCAGCCACTGGCACGAGCTTCCTGGATGTGCTCAAGAGGCCACCCGTGGCCGGCGGCATCGGAGTTCTCGTTGTTCTGGTTCTTCTGGCCGTCTGGCTTCCCGGACGCGGGCGTCAGAGAGAGACAGTCATCCCGCCGCCAGCTCCCGAGCCCACGGCAGCGGCTCCGTCGCAGGGGAGTCCTTCGCTGTTCGGTGAAACACCCGCCTCGCCGGTGACGCCGGCTTCAGGCGGATTGTTCGACGGCGCCGGAATCACGCGGCAAGGCGCCCCCCAGACGCAACGGAACGAGAGCCGATCTGGGGCGCCTCAGGAGGAGACGGAGCGCCCCGCGGCATCCGCCCCGCGCCCCGCGCCTCAACCGCCACAGCCGTCGCAACCGGCAACGCCTGCCACGGGGAACAGCAACGCCGCGAGCACGAATCTGCCGCCGCCCGCGCCTCCCCCACCGTCGGCGCCGCCCGGGCCCGAGCCGAGAATCGTCATCACGCGGGAGCCGCCGTCGCCTCCGGCAGGGAACCCGTCTCCCCCCCAGCCGCCGAACGCCTCGCGGCCTGCGATGTCCGGACGGGAGCTGCAGCTACGCGCCATGGAGTTGAAGGCTGCCGGGCAGCGTGAACAGGCGATCGCCACCTTCCGGCAGGCGATCGAAGCGTACCGCCGGGAAGCCGCCGCTGGAGGAGGAGGGTTCGAGGCGCAACAGGGGATCCGCACCTGCCTGGACGAGATCCAGTTACTGGAGGCGCGATAGGATGAGGATAGCAGCGCTGCTGGCATCCTGCGCCACACTGTTAGCGGCCGGCGGAGGCGCACAGACCGCCCCTCAGCCGCACGTGCTGGTATTTCCGGTCCGGGGAGACGCCAAGCTGGCCCCCGCGGCCACGCAGGCACTGAAGGCCAGCCTCAAACAGGGAAACACGGTGGTGGTGACCGAATTTCGGCCGGATCTGCCCAGTCTGAGACGCGCGGTGGCGGAAGGTCTGATCACACGCTCCGCGCTTGAGTCGGAGGATCCGGAAGCCAGGCGGCGGATCAGCGCGGCGCTGGAGGCGGATTTCTACCTGGAGAGTGACATCCTGACGCGGGAAGACGCCGTGGCCCTGCGTGCGGAGGCTGTGCAGGTGTCCACCGGCAGGCGATTTCCTTTCTCCGCAGAGGCAAAACCTGCCGAGCCCGGAGGGGCGGGACGGGAATCGCTGGTTTTGTCCGTGGCCGGAACAGTGGTCTCCAAGTTTATGACGGAGGTGCTGGGAACCTTGCCCCCCGCCGCCCCGCCTCGCGTAGCGCTCAACATCCGGGAAAGACCTTCCGCAGAACAGCCAACCAACGAGAACGAGACACCCAGCACACCACTCTCCCCAGAGGAAAGCGCGGCTTCTGCGCCTGTGCCCGCCATGCCCCAGCCGGACCGTCAGGAATCTGCCACGCTGGCGCGCCAGGCCGAATCGCTGGCCGCCGCAGGAGACTTAGCCGGCGCTATTCAGGCTATGCGGCAAGCGGTGAACCTGGCTCCTTCAGACCTCTCCCTGCGGTTGAAGCTCGCTGGCTATTACACCCGGAAGGGGATGACGGACGAGGCGGCCGCAGAACTGCGCGGAGCGCTGTTGGTATCGGCGGAGGATCGCGCATCCCGCTTGGAGCTGGCGCGCCAACTCGAGTCTGCGGGTCTGCAGGAACAGGCCAGACAGGTCTATGAAGCTCTGTTGAAGGAAGACCCGCGGAACACGGAGGCCCGGCTGGCCTATGGAGACCTCCTCTGGAATCTGGGCAAGCCGGATGACGCGGCCCTGGAATACGCGCAGGCAGCGCGCGATGCTCCGGACGCCCCCGCCCCGCACGAACGGCTGGCCCGGCTATTTGCGTCGCGCGGACAGTTCCAGAACGCGATGATCAGCCTGGACACCGTTCGCCGCCTGAAAGATCAGGAGACGGAAGCGCCGCTGGAGGAGTCGCTGTACCGATCGCTCATCCAGAGCTTCGACGTTGCCTTCTACCGCCAACGTGATGCGATGGATTCGGCCAGCCGTGACTATCAGGCTCAGCGGATGACGCGCGAGGACTATTATCAGAAGGTGCGCTCGCTGGTGACCCAGCTGGAAGAGCTGGCCGAATTCCTCACTGAGATCAGCCCACCGGCACAGTCGGTTAAAGCGCACATCCACAGGAGACTGGGGGCAAGTCTTCTCTCGCAGGCGGCGACATCACTGCAGGACTGGCTGGTTACCGGAGAGGACTCCCGCAGGGCAGATTCGGAGCGTTTCCGGAAGGCCGCAGAAGACGAGATGGACGCCGCGCTTGGGCTGGACCGGCAGATGCGCTCCGGCGGCTGAGCGGCCTTTGCTGCCTGGAATGGTCCCAAAGTACGGTTGCCGCCGAAGCGGCGATGCCGATATCATGATTTCGGGAATGCTCCGCATTTGCGAAGTATTCGCCGGAAAGCGGCTGATTGTGAAAGGCCACGCATTGTGCTATAATCCGCCGCGGCCCGCGGCGCTGTGCCCCGCCGGGCTTCCTGCGAAGGGGCGACGCTCCGGCCTCTCACGCCGGATCCGGCGGGACGCTTCGGGAGCGGCATCACACCTGCTTCCCGGCGTCTTGAAAGGTTCTTGCGACCGACTTTGCGCGGACATGTGCAGGCAGCCGCGCGGGCATCGGAACGTCGGGGGCGGGCGTCTGCAAAGTCACAATCACTAAGGAGTCTTTCTTTGCTATGGGCAGACTGATTGAGATCCGCTGGCACGGACGCGGGGGGCAGGGAGCCAAAACCGCAGCGCTTCTGTTCGGTGACGCGTGTCTTGGCGCGGGAATGTATATGCAAGCCTTTCCGGAGTATGGTCCGGAGCGGATGGGCGCCCCGGTCGCTTCCTACAACCGCATCAGCGACGAGCCGATCACCATCCACTCAGCCGTTGAGAAGCCCAACGTTGTGGTCATCCTGGATCCCACGCTGATCGGATCCGTGGACGTGACGAAGGGATTGGACGAGAACGGTGTGGTCCTGGTGAATACCGGCGAGCCGGCCGAAAAGATGCGCGAAAAGCTGAAGCTGAACGGGCAAAAGCTCTACGTTCTGGACGCCTCCGCCATCGCAATGGAGACCATCGGACGCAACATCCCCAACACGCCGATGCTCGGCGCCCTGGTCGGCGCAACGGAGATCGTGGACTTCAATCACATGATCGAGGACACGGAGAAAAAGCTTCAGAAGAAGTTCCGGAATAAGCCCGAGGTCATCCAGGGGAACCTGGAGGCCATCCGCAAAGCATATGAGGTTGTCAAGGCGCAGAAGGGATAGTTTCTTGCGCGCCGGGGCCAGATCCCGGATTTCTCAGAACGTCAAGGAGATGACCGTTGTCAGAAGCGAAAATCAAGGATAAGGCGGCCAAGGGGCCGGAGGCCGCCCAGGAGATCGCCGCCCTCACCGGCAACGAAGCCGTTGCCATGGCGATGAAACAGATCAACCCCGACGTCGTCGCCGCCTACCCCATCACTCCCGCCACTGAGATTGTCCAGATATTCTCCAACTATGTCGCAGACGGGCTTGTGGACACCGAATACGTGGCGGTGGAAAGCGAGCACTCTGCGATGAGCGCCTGTATCGGGGCATCGGCAGCGGGCGCGCGCGTAATGACGGGAACAAGTGCTCAGGGGCTGGCCCTGATGTGGGAGATGCTCTACATCGCGGCTGGGCTGCGGCTGCCCATCGTGCTGGCTGACGTGAACCGTGCCCTGTCGGCACCCATCAACATCCACTGCGACCATTCGGACACCATGGGAGCGCGCGACTCGGGGTGGATCCAGATCTTCAGCGAGGACGCGCAGGAAGCTTACGACAACACCATACAGGCAATCCGCATTGCCGAGCACCCGGACATTCTGCTCCCCGCGATGGTGACCATGGACGGGTTCATCATCAGCCACGGGATGGAGGTGGTGAAGGTGCTGCCGGATGACACTGTTCGCCAGTTCGTGGGAACCTACAACCCGAAGGTAAAGCTTCTAGACGTGGACACCCCGCGCACATTTGGTCCGCTGGATTTCACGGACTTCTACTTTGAGCATCGCCGCCAGCTTGCCGAGCCGATTGCAAAAGCCAAAGAGGTCATCCTTGAGATCGGCAAGGAGTACGGCAAGATCAGCGGCCGCACCTACGGGCTGTATGAGGGTTACAAACTGGACGATGCCGAGTATGTCATCGTGCTGCTAGGCTCGACGGCCGGCACGGCCAAAACCGTGGTGGATGATCTGCGCGAGGCTGGCGTGAAGGCCGGTCTGCTGAAGATCCGCGTGTTCCGCCCGTTCCCTTATGATGAGATGGCCGCCCTGCTGGCAGGACGCAAGGCCGTGGGAGTGATGGACCGCTCGGACGGGCTGGCCGGTCTGGGCGGACCGCTCTTCGGTGAGCTGCGCTCTGCGCTGTACGAGTCGAAGAACCGCCCGCCTATGAAGGACTATGTATACGGTCTGGGCGGACGGGACTGCGGACCGGCGTTGATCCGGCAGGTCTTTGATGAGCTGCAGGAGATCGGCAAGACCGGTGAGGTGAAAGAGCGATTCACCTACCTGGGCGTGCGCGAGTAGAGGCGCAGCGGACAGAGAACAACGGAAACGGATTCAAGGATAACAAGAAATGGCGAACCTGAAAGAGCTTTCCCGCAAGCCTGAGCGATTCACCGGGGGGCACCGCGCCTGTGCGGGCTGCAGCGCTCCCATCGTCGCCCGGATGCTGATGATGGCGGCAGACGAGCCGCTGGTGGTGGGGTGCGCCACCGGATGCCTTGAGGTGACCAGCACTCTGTTCCCTTACACGAGCTGGAACACTCCTTTCATTCACAGCGCGTTTGAGAACTCCGCGGCCACCATCTCTGGCGTGGAAGCGGCCTATCAATCGCTGAAGCGGCAAGGCAAGTATGACAAGGAGGTCCGTTTCGTGGCATTCGGCGGCGACGGCGGCACTTATGATATCGGGCTGCAGTCGCTCTCCGGAGCGATGGAGCGCGGCCACCGGATGCTTTACATCTGCTACAACAACGAGGCCTATATGAACACCGGTGTGCAGCGCTCCGGGGCCACGATGTTCGGGGCAGAGACGACCACCACCCCGGTGGGTCGCAAAGGTTACGGCAAGAAGCAGTTTGAGAAGGATCTGACGGCCATTCTGGTGGCCCACGGCATCCCGTATGTTGCGCAGGGATCTCCGAGCTTCTGGAACGACCTGATCACCAAAATGCAGAAGGCGCTGGCTACGGATGGGCCATCGTTCATCAATGTGCTGGCTCCTTGCCGTCTGGGATGGGCCTTCCCGCCGGAGGAGACTATTGAGCTGGGCCGGCTGGCGGTGAACACTTGCGCCTGGCCGCTGTATGAGGTGGTGAACGGAGAGTACAAGATCACCTACAAGCCGCGCGAGAAGATGCCTGTGGAGGCGTATCTTAAGAAACAGACCAAATATCGGCATCTTTTCCGGCCGGGCAATGAGTGGATGCTGCCCGAGTTCCAGAAGCACGTGGACGAGAAATGGGAGCGCCTGCTGACGCTGGCCGGCGAGCCTATCCCCGCCAAGGAGCCCGTGGCGACAGGATAAGAAGCCACAAAGCTGCCTGCACCAAACGGCAACCGTGGGGCCGCCCTCAATAGGGCGGCCCATTCTCTGTGCCAGCTAGCCTTTCAGGCCGGTCATCGTAATGCCTTGGATGAACGTACGCTGCGTAAAGAAGAACAGCACCACGATGGGGATCGTGACCAGGGTAGAGACAGCCAAAAGGTAGTGCCAGTAGGTGCCATACTGGCCACGGAACATGGAGAGGCCCAGCGCGAGCGTGTAGTTGTTTTCGTTGACGATGTAGATCAGAGGGCCGACAAAATCGTTCCAGGCGCCGATGAAAGCGAACAGCCCCACCGTGGCCAGCGCAGGGCGCGCCAGAGGCATGACGATGCGCCAGTAGATGACCCACTCGCTCGCCCCGTCAATGGTGGCAGCCTCGCTCAGATCGCGCGGGATGGCCTGGAAGAAGCCGCGGAGCAGATACACGTAGAAAGCCCCTGCAAAGAATGTCGGCACCCACAGGGGCTTGAACGTATCCACCCATCCCAGCCGCACAAACAGCGCGAACAGCGGCACCATCACCACTTGCCCGGGGAGCATCATCGTCCCGATGAGCGTGACAAACAGCAGCCGCCTTCCCGGCCATTCGATGCGCGTTAGCCCGTAGGCGACCAGCGAACTGGAGAGCACAGATCCGATCGTGCTGAGCACCGCGACGTAGAGGGTGTTGCGCAGATACAGCGAGAACGGCCGGAATGACCATCCCTCCCGGAAGTTGGACCAGACCACGGGATCCGGGATCCACTGGATGGGATAGGCCATCAACTGCTCGGGTCTTTTCACGGCAGACGTGACCAGCCAGAAGAAAGGGGCGGCGAAAATGGCCGAAAAGAGGAACAGCAGTGCGTAGACCAGAACGCGCCCCGCCGGTCCCGGCTGCAGAGGATCGCTCACAACGGCTCCGCGATCAGCCTTCACCGGTGGCCTCCGCAAAACGCCCGGTCGCCTTGAAGAACAGCAGAGTACCCACGAAAATGACCGCAAACAGCACCCACGCCAGCGCACAGGCGTAGCCCATCTGGAAGTAACTGAACGCCTGCTGGAACAGATACAGGCTGTAGAACAGGGTGGAGCCGGCGGGCTCGCCCGACCCTCCCGTCATCACGTATGCCGGCGCAAAGAACTGAGACGCCCCGATCAGCCCCATCACGGTAACGAATACTATGTGGCGGCCCATGAAGGGTACCGTGACGTGCCAGAGCATCCCTCCCCGTCCCGCGCCATCTATGGCCGCCGCCTCGTACATCTCACGAGGGACATCCTGAAGACCGGCCAAGAAAATAACCATCCATCCCCCCGCCCCCCAGGTGCTCATCAGAACGAGCGAGGGCTTGCTCCACTCGGGGGACTGCATCCACCCCGGCCCCTGCAGGGGGATGCCCAACATCCGGCCGATGGCGTCAATGATGGCGTTCACCATGCCGCTGTCCGGGTTCAGCAGCCACAACCAGAGCACGGAACTGGCCACCACGGGAACGATGGACGGCAAATAGAAGATTGTCCGGAAGAAGGCCAGGCCCCGGACCTTCGCGTTCAGCAACACCGCCAGCAGAAAGGCAGTCACCATTCCCAGAGGCACGGACAGCACCGCATAGTAAAGCGTGTTGTAAAGGGACTGATAGAAGAACTTGTCCGCGATCAGTGCCCGGTAGTTGGCCAGTCCCACGAACGTCGCCGGCTTCAGGACCGTGTAGTTGCAGAAGCTGTAATACAGGCTGGCCAGTACCGGATAAACTGTGAAGACGGCAAGCCCTACGATAGCCGGGCTGCAGAAGATCAGACCGTTGCGCAGATTGCGACGCCGGGCGTTCAAACGAATCTTTCTCCCTGCTCCAAGGCCGGAGGAAATCTCATTCGCGGTGGTCCCCCTCGCCGAACAGCACCTGGTCCAGATGGCGGCAGAGCTCCTCGGGCACCGGCGTGTGCAGGGCTCGACGGGCAAGCCTCACCAGTGTCTCCACGCTCCGGAACTCGCGGGAGCAGGCCGGACAGCCCTCCAAGTGGCGTTCCAGCGACTCCGCAAGCGCTGCCTCGCCCCCCGCGCCGATCTCCAGCAGCATTTCGCGGACCCGTCCGCAGTCCACCGCAGCTTGCTCTCCAGAATCAGGATGCAAGGTAATGCTCCAGCTCAGTGCGCATGGCGGCACGCGCTCTGTGGAGGCGGCTCTTCACCGCCGGAACACTGATGCCCAGAATCTCTGCGACCTCCTCATTGGAAAAGCCTTCCACATCCCGCAGCAGAAAGACGATCCGCAGGGGTTCGGAAAGGGCTCCCGCCGCCTGGTTGATGGCGTCCATCAGATCGGAAGAGAGGGCCGCCTCCTCCGGCAGGAGAGACAGGTCCGGCAACTCCCTGGTCTCCAGGCCGTGGTCGGTCTCTCGCTCCAGACGCTCCGCCTTCCGCGACTCGGACCGGCGCAAGCCCATGCACTCGTTTGCGGCGATACGGAAAAGCCACGTCCCGAAACTGGCATCCCCCCGGAACTGATGGATGCGCGAATACGCCCGGCTGAATGCTCCCACCAGGACATCTTGCGCGTCGTCGTAATCCCGGCACATCCGGGAAGCTACGCTCCAGAGACGGTCGCGCCAGCGGTGCACCAGCCGGTCGAAGGCCCGCCGGTCCCCTTCCGCCGCACGCCGGGCCAGGTCGTTATCTTCCACCTTGTGAAGCGCCGAAGGCGTCTCAATCTCCACGTCCAGCCTCCCTTTCCCGCACAACCTGCGCGCTTACCACGCTCTTCCTCCTCCGCCGCCGAAACCGCCTCCCGAAAATCCCCCTCCCCCGCCGAACGCGCTTCCACCGCCCGAAGCGGAACGTGGAGCGCTGGTCATGGCCGAACCCAGACCGGAGCACGCCGCATTGATGGAGCGGGCGAAAATCACCGGACGGAAGCGGCCGGGTCCTTCGGCGCCGATGAACCAGTCGGGATTCTTGTCAAGAATCCCTTCAAAAGCCCTGGCCCACTGCTCCACCACTTTGAGGCTGATGGCGTATGGCAGGAAGGTCTCGAAGATGCCCTTTTTCTCCTGGAGTTTCAGGTCCTCTTTCTCCGCGCGGGACAGGTATTCCTCAAAACCCAGGATCTCCAGCGCGGCGCGCTTTCCCGAAAACGTCTTGCGGGGCATGAGACGTGAGAAGGCCACCGCGATGAGTCCGCAGACCGCCGCGGCCAGGCCCCATCCCGGCTCCAGAGGAAAGTTGCCCGACTCGTCGGAAAGGGCAATGTACAGCAGGAACACCCCGGCCCCGAACACGAACCAGCCGCTTTCCAGCCATACCTTGCGAACCCTGTCCGGGTGCCCCAGAAAGAGGCCTTTCCGCGCCAGATCCGCATAGAGCTGATCCGAGGCTGTCCCGACAGTGAGGTAGAAAGAGTTCTCGAGGTCTTCCGTGGTGACAGAATCGCCCGAGGCGAAAAGCTTCTCGTAAATGGTCTTCTCGTAGGGAGCAAGCTGGCCTCGACGATCCCGACTGCCGGGCTCGGCCGTCTTCCGCAGGGTGTATGTCCTTTTCCCCAGCAGGATACCGGATGGCCCCTCCTCGATGGTGAGGTACCCGCGCACTGCCAGATCCACGATGGTGGCGGCAATGTCGCGCGTGTCCACCATCTCATCCACCAGCGTCCCAACCTCCGCCGGGCGAAGATCACCCGGAGGCTCATAGCGGACGGCCACTGACTGGCCCACCGCCGGATCCCGGCCGTAGACACGCCAGATGATGGTCATGGCGAGCAGGAAGATGGCCGGAATCAGCACGAAAACGTTGTCCAGCAGGAACCACACCACCTTGCGCGCCATCGAGGGCGGCTGAACGATCCCCTTGGGCCACCCCAGGGCCACAGTCAATCCTTCGGCAAACCCAAGAGGCCGAGGAGAACGGAAAACGGCTCCATTCTGAGCCAGATCCACCTCCGCTCGCTCCGTAGAGCCCAGTGATCCGACCCAGGCGTTCGCCTGCAGACGCTGAGGGCCTGAGGAGACCGGCAGCCGCACAACGCACGAAGCCCGATTGATGGCCACCGGCCATTCATTTCCCGTGGCGTTCCAGTAGAGCTCGTCGTGATCAGGGAAAAAGAGGATGCCGTTCTCGACCCGGTAGCGGATGACGTAGCGCTGCACCGCGGTGACATAGGCCGCCGGATCGCCGATGCGCACGCTGACATAGCGGCCGGAGCGGCGTGCGCGATACCGCCGGATGGCGCCTGCCCCGTCGGTCACGGCCAGCACTCTCACGCGGACACGGCGGCCACCCATTTGGCGGCCACTTTCACGCACAGGGATTTCCCGGTAAATGCCGTGACGCTGCTCTTCGCCGAAGTCCACCTCGATGGTCTCCCGGACGTCCAGAGAGGCGTCCCGGGCCACTGTGATGTCGACGGACATTTCCCGGATGATCCAGGCATGCGCCGGGGGTGCGATCAGAGTCGTGAGCACCGCCAGGGTGACGGATGTCAGGAAGCGGGAAACGGCGGAGTGGGTGGTCACCCGAGATCCACCTCCACCGCCCTGCGCTCCTCGTCTCCCACCTGAAAGTAGGGCAACCGCCGGAAGCCGAAGACCGCCGCCACGATATTCTGAGGAAACACCTCCGTGGCCGTATTCATGTCGCGCACAACGGCATTGTAATAACGGCGGGCATACTGCAGGTTGTCCTCAATGTCGGCCAACTGCTCTTGAAGCTTGCGGAAACTAGTATCGGCACGTAGCTCGGGATAGGCCTCGGCGATAGCAAACAGCGAGCGCAGGGCTCCGGTGAGCTGTCCCTCCGGCCCCTCTCGGTCGGCAGGGCCCTTTGCGGCCACCGCCTCCGAGCGCAGGCGGGCAACGTCCTCCAGCAAGGCCTTCTCGTGAGAAGCATACCCCTGCACCACCGCGATCAGGTTGGGAACCAGGTCGTAGCGGCGCTTGAGCTGCACGTCCACATCCGCCCAGGCGTTTCGCGCCCGGACTCTCAGCGACACCAGCCGGTTATAGACAGCGATCACCCAGCCAACGATCACGCCCGCGACGGCGATCACAAGCCAGGCTGCCGGGTGCTGCATCACGAGACTCTCCTCCCCGGGAGCTGCCGGATCCATCCGCGCAGCCGGAAGAAGACTTCTCCACAATGGCATAGAGTCTCCTGCCTCTGCGGGGCAGGAGACTCCAGAGGGCAAGTGGAATCCCAAGATGCGCGAGAAGATTCCGCTGAATGGAGATAGCGAGTGAAAGCCCTGCTGATGATCGCTCTTTTGAGCATCTGCCTTCCCGCCCTGGCACTGGACACAGGTTTTGAGCTTCCCCCGGACATCCTGAAACGGGTTCAGGAGGGCATCGAGCGCAACCGTAAAGGGAACGCCACCGTTTACGTCACCCGCCGCGACGGCACACCGGTCCAAGGCGCCGTTGTGCGCGCCCGCCAGACATCGCACGCGTTCCTGTTCGGATGCGCATTTCCGTCCTGGGACGTGACGAAGGGCATGCCCACCCCGCAGGACTGGGAGCAGTTCCAGCGCTACTTCCTCCGCCTGTTCAACTACGCCACCACGGAGAACATGCTGAAGTGGCCGCACACGGAGCGTCTGAAGGACACGCCCGATTACGAGATGGCCGACCGGTTTGTGCAGTGGTGTCACGCCAATGGAATCACGGTAAAGGGTCACTGCCTGATCTGGGGATACGAACGCAACGGCTTCCCCAAGTGGCTGGCGGAGCTCCCGTCTGAGGAGGTTCGTGAGCAGGCCCGCCAGCGGGTGACGGAGGCCGCTAGCCGCTACCGGGGAAAGATCCGCTTCTGGGACGTGGTGAACGAGCCGCTGCACTGCCACTGGTTCGAGGGCAACTGGGGGCCGGACTATGCGGCTGAGGCGTTCATCCTGGCCCGCCAGGCAGACCCGGACGCCATCCTCGTGCTGAACGAGTTCGGGAATCAGTGGGATGGCCAGGCGGAGCGATTCGTGAGGTACGCCGCCGCGCTGGAGGCGAAAGGCGCGAAGATAGACGTGCTGGGAGAACAGGCGCACGACCATCCCCGCGTCCCATCACCCAGCCAGCTGCTGGAGATGCTGGACACGCTGGCGTCCACGGGCAAAGACGTACACCTGACGGAGATCACCATGCCGTCGGACGGCGCGGAGGTCCAGTCGGACTTCGTGAAAGGCAAGTGGACGCCCGAGTTTCAGGGGCGCTACTACCGCTACTATTGCACAGTGGCTTTCAGCCATCCGGCGGTCAAGGCGCTGACGCTGTGGGCGCTCTGGGACGGTTCTACGTGGCTGAAACAGGGAGGCATCATCTCCCGTGACTGGAAACCGAAGCCGGCCTACGAAGCGCTGGATTCGCTGATCAACCGTGAATGGCGGACGGAAACGTCCGGTCGGACATTTCCGGACGGAAGCTTCACATTCCGGGGATTCCACGGCGCCTATGAAGTGACAGTGCAAGCAGACGGAAGGACCTACAAAGCCACGCTGGATCTGCAACCGGGCGCGAAGCCCGTGCTCCACATCGTCGTGCCCTGACCGGCGGCAACGAACCATAGCCGGGAAGGGACAAAGCGCCGGCCCCGCGAAGAAGGCAGGGGCCGCGCGGGCAGAACACGGCGGTCACAACGGCGGGAGATCGCTGAATGGAGAAAGTCAGGATCGGCGTGATCGGCGTCTGCGGGCGGGGTGGCATCGCGGACCAGTGGCGGGACAACCCCCGCTCCGAAGTGGTGGCAGGAGCGGACGTGCGTCCGGAAGCGCTGGACGACTTCCGGAAGCGGATGGGGCCGGATGTCTTCGTGACACAGGAGTACCGGGAGCTGCTGGAGCGACCGGATGTGGACGCAGTGGCGGTCACATCACCGGACTTCGTCCACGAGGAGCACGCCGTTGCGGCTCTGGAGGCCGGGAAGCATGTGTTCTGCGAAAAACCTCTGGCAATCTCAGTGAAAGGGTGTGACCGCATCCTCAAGGCCTGGAAGCAGTCCGGCAAACGCCTGATGGTTGGCTTCAACATGCGATACATGAACATGTACCGCGTGATGAAGGAGATCGTGGACAGCGGGGCCATCGGCGAGATCAAAGCGGTCTGGGTGAGGCACTTCGTGGGCCACGGCGGACGATTCTACTACCACGACTGGCACGCGACCCGCAAGAACTGCAACTCCCTGCTTTTGCAGAAGGGCTCGCACGACATAGACATCATCCACTGGATCACGGGACGCTACACAAAGAGGGTGTGCGCGTTCGGCGGGCTGGACTACTTCGGCGGCGACAAGCCGGACGACCTGGTGTGCTCCGCCTGCGATATCCGCCGGACCTGCCTCGAGGCCGAACAGGGCCGGCGCGAGCAATGCGCCTTCCGCCGGGAGGTGGATATCGAGGACAACAACGTGATAATTATGGAGCTTGAGGGAGGGATCAAGGCCAGCTACCTGCAGTGCCACTTCACCCCGGATTATCACCGCAACTACACGTTCATCGGCACGGAAGGACGGTTGGAGAACTCGGAACCGGAGATGAAGGTCTGGGTGAAGACGCGGCGTTCAAACACTTGGCGGGAACTTGCCGACCGGACCTATGACGTGAAGCGCGCAGCCGGGACGCACGCCGGCGCGGATCCTGTCATCTGCCAGGACTTCGTGGATATGGTCCTGGACGGGAAGGAACCGCTCGCCACACCGGAAGCCGGACGGATGTCGGTAGCCACGGGCTGCGCGGGCGCGGAGTCCATGCGAAGCGGCGGAAGGCCGGTGGACGTGCCACCCCTGCCACCGCTGTAGCCTCCCAGAGAGATTTTGCGGTATATTCTGCAGTTGGATCTCATACTGCCTGCTCTCCGGCGCGGGTGGGGGCAGGTCCTCGCAAGGCTTGTTGCGAGGGAGGGAAAACAGGCCATTTCCGCGAAGTAAGGCGCGGTCTGCGCGGCTTCCGGAACGGAATCCGCTGAAGTTTGCTGAAAGGGAGTCCCATGGACCTCGAGACCATCGCCCAGCGGCTTGATGCCAACGAAAAGCTGAAAGTGAAATACCGCCTGCCAGGCAAGGATGCGAGCGGCGAAACGACCTGGCAGGTCCGTGTGGACAAGCTCCTGGACGTGGACGTGGAGCGCGGTATGCTTTACGTGGCGTTCGAGGGCAACTCCGTCATCTGGGTCAAAAAGGAGGAGGCCATGGAGGTCTCTCCCGACGACGGAGTCTACGAGTGATTTAGGGCACCCGGCCGTTTCCTTCAGGCTGACTCTGGAAGGGTCACCGGGACCCGTCCCGAAGGGCTGATCCTCCCCAGAACCACTTCGGCGCAAGACTGCAGCATCTCATCGCGATAGCCGTAAAGCGCCACATATGTCTGGACTTCAGGGAACATCAGCAGATCATACGGGTCCCTGAGCGCCACCACACAGACAGGCTTCGGCCATTTCAGCAGATGTTTCACCATCGTGGCCTGAGCCTTCACGTCCAGCCCGGCGGTCCAGGGCTCGCTCGGGCAGGTACCCACCACCACGAGGCCAGCATCCTCGGGCAAAGCGATGCTTTCCGGGGAGCGCGCCTGATCGGTGGAAACCGCAAGCACATCCGTCCTTGGATGAATGGCGCGGAATGCCGCGCCCAGGCGCTCAACAGAGTGATGGAGGCTGATCACAACGATTCGGCCGTCGCCCGGGTCTGCCGGGATGACGCCCCGCCCGTTGCGCACCACTGTGACAGCCCGTCTGGCGATCTCCAGCGCAAGCGCCTTCTTTTCGGGTGAACTGACCACCGGCAACGCGGCCTCAGGATCCACGGGAGCCACACCGTCCAGCAGTCCGAAGCGCTCCTTCAGTTCCAGCACCCGGCGTACGGATGCGTCAATGCGCTCCTCGGTGATCTCCCCCGCTGCAAGGGCATCCTTGATGGCCCGGACCGCCTCCACCTGGGTCTCCAGGGTGTGGCAGATGAGCGGGCAGTCCACACCGGCCTTGAGCGACAGCACGGCGGCCTGCGCAGCACCCCATTTGTCCGCCACGCCCTTCATCTCCAGGTCGTCGGTGACCACCAGGCCCTGCCATCCCATCTCCTCACGCAGTAAACCGGTGATGATGCGAGGGGAGAGCGTAGAGGGCAGCTCCGGGTCCAGAGCAGGGAAGAGGATGTGCGTGGTCATGATGGATGCGACACCGGCATCCATCGCCGCGCGGAAGGGAGGCAGTTCCACTGCGTCCATCCTCTCGCGTGGAAAATCCACCACGGGAAGCGCCAGATGGGAGTCAACAGCCGTATCGCCGTGCCCCGGGAAATGCTTGGCGCTGGTCATCACACCGCCTTCGTGCAGCCCGCGGATGGCTTCCGGAGCGAAACGCGCCACCGTTTCCGGATTGTCCCCGTAAGAGCGGGTGCCGATGATCGGGTTCAGGGGATTGTTGTTGACATCCACACAGGGGGCGAAGTTGAAGTTGACGCCCACTGCCCTTAGCTGCTCGGCCGTGGCACGGGCGGCGCGGTAGGCCAGGGATGGGTCTCCAGTCGCGCCGAGAGCCATGTTCGCGGGGAACACCACGAACGGATCTTTGAAGCGCGCCACCATTCCGCCTTCTTGATCCACGATGATGAACAGAGGGAGCTTCGAGCGCTCCTGAAGCTCGTTCATGCAACGGGCGGTCTCAGCAGGTGTGCCGACATTGCGTCCCAACAGAACCACCCCGCCCACCTTGAACTCCTCCAGCAGGAGCCGCGCGTGGGAGGAAACGGTAATGTTCTCCTCGTGGGTCTCACCCTGCCAGCCGAACATCAGCAGCTGGCCGATCTTCTCGTCAAGAGAAAGGCTTCCAAGCAGCGAGTCAACTCTTGAAGACATCTTCGTCCCCTTTCATCTTCCCGCCGGACCGCGCTGGTCTGACGGGGCTGGCCGCAGGCTCTATCTAAGTCCGGAACTCAGGACCAAATTCCAGAATCTCAAGGAAGCGACCCGGCGATCCCGTTCGACTCCGCGCGGACGCGTCTTTTGCCGGGAGCCACGGCGGGATCCCAGGTGACCGTAACCCGGGCCAGGCCGTCCGGTCCGGCGGTCAACTGCGTCTGATCGGCGCTTCCCCCCTCCACCATCAACTTGACCGCAGCAAACGGTATCACGTTGCCGAGAGCATCGGTCACCGCGATGACCAGTGCCGTGGAAGCGGACTCCAGCGACGCTCCCTGGGCAAGCGATACCCGGACCCGTCCGGGGCCGGCGGGAGAGACTGCGACCCTCGCCTCAGCAGAGCTGCCGGCAAACCAGGCACCCACCACCGGCGAGCCTGTTCGCACAGCCACGAAAACGCCGTCTTGCTCCACAAACCCTCCTCCGTTTCGCGTCCCCCAGATGAGCGATCCGAGCTGCGCCGGGTCAAGCGGCGTCCCGTCCAAGCGCGACACAGTAAACGTCTGCCGCTGCCCGGCCGTAAGCTGGACCGGGGATGGCGTGACGGTCAGGGGCTCAGTCCCGGCAGGTTCAGCTTCCGCTGAGCGCACCAGCAGGCCGCTCGCCACAGCGCGCTGCTGGCCATCCGAGGGACTGTTCACCACCAGACCCCGGACCACCATTGTGCTGGAGCCGCCTCCGTCCAGATTGATGGCGTCCACGCAGCCCAGATCCATCATCAATTGCGCCATCTCCCGGAGCGTGGCCCCGCGGCTCGTGATCTGCCGGCCGTCAACCACCGCGACCAGGAAATCGCCGTCGCGCGTGACCCCCACCGCGGTGCGAGGGTGGCGGTTCGAGGCGAAAGGCGTGGCAGCATCCAGTCCGTGACGGTCCGTGCGTTTGCTGAACTCGCCGTTTTTGATGAGCCAGGGCTCGCCGCCAACCGCCTCCGAGACTCCCAACCAGGACCTGCCGTCCTCGTCTTGCAGGGCGAGCCGCAGACGCACACGGGACTGCCCCCGCGCCGCGTTCAGCAGCTCCGGCCGGCGAGGCCCTTTCGCCACAACGACGACTCCATCCTCCGGAATGGACGAGTCAGCCCCCTCTTCCAGAAGCGAGACGATCTCCGCCTGGGCGTACCCCCTCTCCAGGAGGCCAGGCCAATCCACCCGCAGCACCATCTCTGCGCAGTCCTTGCCGGCGGATGTGGTGGGGCCGAAATAGCGCTCGTAGACGATAAGCTCTCCGCCCTGAATGGGCCGGTCCACGCCATTCGCCTTGAGCATACGGAAGTTATCGAAGTGCATCGTGAGAGCCATCTGCACGATGCCCATCAGAACCTTCCCATCCTTCCGGATGGCCACCGCGGGCCGGTCGGGGTACGGCTCACTGACCAGCCGCCCGTTCACCACGGTCAAACCCAAAGGGTCCGCCGTCCACGGAAAGAAGTCGCCGTTCGTTCCGGCCACCGCTGCGGAGCGCGCAACCGCCGAGGACACCACTTCCCGAGTGGAAGAGTTGATCCGGTCATTCGCAACGAACGCCCCCACACTGGCCCGGTCGAGATCCACTTTCAGCACCGTAACCACCAGGGGAAGCGCCGGTCTGACAATCTCGGTGAAGGTGACACCCGGAGCCACGGACCGGGTATAGACGCGCTCGGCGTTGTTCTGAGCCGCCAGTGGCGCGGCGGGGAACAAGACAGCCAGAATGACAGCGAGGGAACGGATTCGCAAGCTCATTTCTCGATCAACTCCACATTCGCGCGCGGGACTGTGACCACCCTGCCGTCCAAGAGGCGCGCGACAAGCACCCGGACCGTCGCCCCGGAAGGAACCGTCTGAAGCTGCGCGGGAAGCTCCACCACCTCGCCCAGCATGCCGAAGTTGGGCTCACGGATGATGCGGATGGTGCTTCCGACCTCCAGCACCCCCCTTCCCGGGGTGCCGGCGTCTCCCGCGGCGGTGTCGCGCGGAACAATGACCTCCGGCCGGATTACTCCCGCGCGGATCTGCGTGGCGCCGTTGATGGACGCCGTCTCACCCTCCAGCTCCTTGAAAAGCTCCCAGGTGCGGTCCGCCATCCGCAGCGAGCCGAAACCCTCCGTCAGAATGAGTGTGGCCGGAACCGGCTCCTGCCCGGTAATGGCGACGCCGATATCGTGGCCGAGATACCCGATCAGGTCCTCGTCCACCACGCCCCCGACGACGAACCCCACTGCGCCCCTTTCCGCCGCCAGGCGGATGGCATCCAGGCTTGCGCCGGCCCCGCCGACGACCACGCATCCGTCGACATTATCGGGGATATCATCCGGCCTTACGTCGCGGTCCGGCCCCGCGGCCACCACCCGGATGCGCCCGCAACGCTCGCCCCCCACCCCGAAGATGCCCTGGATGAGCGCCCCGCGGGTCTCGACGACCGCGCCTTCACGCGGCAGGATCTCTGTCACGGTGCCGCGGATGTAGGCGGTCACCTCCACCGGTGAAGGAGCCTCCCGTATGCCGATATTTCCGGAAACCGGGTTGATCATCTCGACCCGCCCGGAGACGGGAGCGCGGCACTCGTTCTTGAACAGGCCGAAGAAGCTGGTGCTCCTGCAGAGCACGTCGCCCTTCTCGACCTGATCGCCTTCCTTGACCAGCAGATATTGCGGCAGGTCGTGAGGTTCCTGCCCCAGCAGCTCCGCCGCGCGCACGGTGCGCATGATGCCAGGCAGCTCGGCGCGCGCCAGAACGTCCTGCGGCTCCACCTTTGCCCCTGCCTCCACCAAGACTTCTCCCGGAAGAGGCAGTCGTCTGGTTTTGCGGACGAGCACGCTGCGGCTGACGGTCAGGCCGGGGGTGTAAGCAGTGGCCATGCGTTATACCTCCTCTGGAAGCCCGAACGCCTGTCTGGTGCGGCGCATCAGGGCGGCCCTCTCAGCAGGCTCCGCCGGGATGACCATCGGACGTCCCCGGCCGTCCAGGATGAGTCCCACCACTCCGCCTTCCAGCGTGCCGCGCACAGCCTTCCCGCGGCCGGCGCCAGCGTCCCATCCTTTCGCCGGCACGACCTCCGCCTCAACCGTCTCGCCCTCGGCCAGGGGCAGCACGCGGACCTCGCCAAACTCCACAGATGCCGTCCTGCCGCCGAACGAGACCGTGCAGACCTGACTACCCGGCTTTCCGGTCCCCGACGGCGCCACCACCGTGCCCAGACGGATAAGGCAATCGCGCTGAAACACCGCCGTTGCGGCCTCCGGCTGCAGGGTACTCAGTACCCCGAGCTGCGGCATCATGAAGATGGAATCAACCGCCAGGCGCGTAATGCCTTCCGGCTGATACGCGTCCAGCATCATCAGTGCCGCCTCGGCCCGTCTGGGGGCGTGGGAAAGCACCCCTCCACTTCCGATGATGAGGTCGCAGCGCATCATATCCACCAGTGTCGCTCCGGTCTGAGCCTGAGACAGCATGTCGCCCACGGTGCGGGTCTGCTGCACACCCATCAGGCCGCGCGCGAGCATCTTATGGTGCTCGAAAGCCAGCCGCAGCGCCTCCCGCGCGACCGCCTGCTCCACCATCAGGTCTTCAAGAGTCTCCGGGATGGTTGTAGGGCGGATCATCTTGTTGCGCAGGCGGTTGCGGATGCTCCAGCGGTTCGCCTCGAAGGGCAGCCACCGCACGATGTTCTCGATGCCCGCCTCCGCCAGAACGTTGCAGATAGAGTAGCTCATCCCAAGATTTGCGCTGACGGTGCGGTTGTAGATCCCCTGGAAGACGGAGAAGACATCCGTGGTGGCCCCTCCGATGTCCACCGCCAAGACCTGCACTCCCAATTGCTCGGCGGCGGTCTGAACCATCTTTCCAACCGCGTTCGGAGTAGACATGATACCGGCGTCAGTCCAAGTGGAAAGCTTGCTGTAGCCGGGCGCCTGCTGCATCACGTGCTGCAGGAACAGCTCGTGGATGGCCTCCCGGGCGGGATAGAGGTCTTCGCGATCGAGCTGAGGCCGAAGGTTCTCCGTGATGCGCAGATCCACCCGCCCATCCAGGAGCTGACGCACAGCGTCACGCGCGTCGCGGTTCCCGGCATAGATGACGGGCAGCTTCATATTGCCGCCCAGCCGGGGCTTCGGATCGGCCGCGACCAGCATCTCGGCGATGTCCACCAGATGGGATACCGTTCCGCCGTCGGTGCCGCCCGACACCAGCACCATGTCCGGACGCAGGCTCCTGATGCGCTCGATCTTCTGCCAGTCGCGCCGCCCGTCGTCCACCGCGATGACGTCCATGATGATGGCGCCGGCACCCAGAGCCGCCCTTTCAGCGCTTTCGGCGCTCATCGCCTTCACCACGCCTGCAACGGTCATCTGCAGGCCGCCGCCCGCGCTGGAGGTGGAGAGATACAAGTCCACGCCACGGGGGCCTTCGGCGGGATGCAAAAGACCGTTTTCTCCCATCAATGAGAGGCCGGCCAGCTCTTCCACTTCGCGGACGGCGTTTGTGACGCCCACCGTCACGTCGTCATAGGGGGCTTCCACCGTGGTGGGGGCTTCGCCGCGGCAGATCAACCTCCACTCACCGTCACGCTTTTCGATGAGGATGGCCTTCGTGGTGGTGCTGCCGCAGTCCGTCGCAAGAATGCGGGTGGGTTCGCTCATACTCCTCCTCGTCCGTGCAGAGACACGCGCCGGGCCCGGCCGGGCCCGGCGCGTGCGACATTCTACCAGAGAGGCAGTTCGTGGTTCAAGACCGGCTTCCAGCCATCACCGACCCCTGTTCAAATTAGGATCTCCACATCGGTGATGAACACACGGAACGCCAGCTGCTTTATGAACTCTTCAGGGACAGTGGACATCTCCCGGCGGAGCGGCTCCACCTGATGATCCTCGATGACGCACAGCATGATGTTGTTGTTTCCCGGGAAGATGGGATCGCCCATCCGCAGCCCGGTCCGCCCCTTGCCCACCACGTCGGTAATGCGAGTCCATCCGGTAGCACCGATCTTCTCCAGACCCGCCTCCACCATCGGCTCGGCTCCCGTGTCGTAGATTATGATCGCCAGTTTCACCGCTTATGCGCCCTCCTGGATCCGCAGGATGCGCTTCAGGCCCCGGGCCAGGCTGTTCCGCAGATCCTCCATCAGAGTATACGTTGCCGGAATAACCAGCAGAGTCAGAAGCGTGGAGACCAGCAGTCCGCCGATAACAGCGGTAGCCAGCGGCGAGCGCTGCTCGGATCCCTTCGAGAGAGCCAGCATCGTGGGCAGCAGCGCGGCCAGAAGCGAGACCGTGGTCATCAGGATGGGCCGCAGCCGGGTGGGACCGGCCTGCAGAATGGCCTCCCGCCGCGAGAGTCCACGTTTGCGGAGCGTGTTCGTGTAGTCAATCAGCAGGATGGCGTTCTTGGTCACGATTCCCATCAGCATAATGACGCCGATGAGGGAAATGATGGAAATGGACTGGCCTCTGGCCACCAGAAGAAGCAGCGCACCCACCATTGCCTGGGGCAGGCTGAGCATGATGACCAGCGGGTTGAAAAGGGACTCAAACAGGCCGGCCATCAGCATGTAAACGAGGATGATCGCAAGGAACAGCGCCTGGAAGATGAACCCGAAACTTTCTCCCTGAACCCGCGAAGTGCCGCCGACTTCCAGGGTCGTGGTTCCCAAATCCACACCGGCGACGGCGCGGTTCACGGCAAACTGCACGCTGCTGAGGTCGTATCCCTGTTCCAGGTAACAGCTCACCTTGACCAGGCGCTGCTTGTTGCGGCGGTCTATCTTGGTTGGCGCCGCAGCGAGCTGAACCGTGGCGACATCCTCCAGAAAGACTGGGGCGCCCCCCCGCTGGCCGACAACCAATCGGCGGACGGAATCGGCCGTGGCGCGGTCTGACTGTTCGAGTTGCACGCGAATGTTATATTCCGTCCCCTCCACCCGGAACTTGCTGGAGGTATCCCCCTCGATGGACGCTCTGAGAGCCTGGGCTACCTGGGCCGTGGAGATCCCGGCATCCATGGCGCGTTCGCGATCCACCACCACCTGCAGCTCCGGCCGCCCCACCTTGGAGCTGATGGTAATATCGCGCGTACCTGGAACCTTGCGCATCGCGGCTGCGATCCGCTCCGCGACGCGGTTCATCTCGTTCAAATCCGTTCCCTGGATCTCCATCTCGATGGGCGCGGTACCCACCTGCTGGCTTTCTGCGTTGTAGACTTTGATGTCCGCCCCGGGCACATCTCGGGCCACCCGCTGGCGGAGCGCCGCGATGATCTCTTCGATGCCGCGCTTGCGCTCCACCATCCGGCGCACCTTCCGGCCATTTTCCTCCACGACAGCATAACGGTCGCGGCGACCCCGATCCACCAACTGTACCGAGACTCGTGCATACTGCGGGCCGGTGTCGCCGCCGGCGAACAGCCCCGCGCTGCCAGAACCGACGGTGGAGAGCTCATACTCCACCTCCGGGAAGTCCCTCAATATGCGCTCTATGCGCTGCACCACGCTCAGCGTGTAGTTCAGGCTGCTGCCGGCCGGAGTCTCCACCGTGATCGCAATGCGCCCTCGGTCGAGCTCCGGAATGAACTCACCTTTCAGGGGCAGGCGAACCAGCAACGTGCACGCGGCAGCGGCCGCCACAAACCCCACCGCCACCTTCCGATCGCGGGAGAAAACAACGCCAAGCCCGCCCAGCACCCCGACGAACAGCACCAGGTTGACCAGGCGGGCCTTCAAGCCCGCAGACGTGACCACCGGTGGCGCAAAGGTTATGAGAATCGTCGTCAGGGTGACTGTGCCGATGACCCACGTCAGAAACCGGTTGTCGAGCGACCATGCCAGGAGATTCCGGTATTTCGCATCCAGCCAGTCCAGTCCCTTGTCGATATGGGCGAAGCGCGTGTCCCAGAACCGGTTCCAGGCCGTGTCCGCGTGCTGCCCACGGTGCTGGCGGGTCTCGCGCTTATAGAAGCGGGACGCCATCATCGGGGTCAGCGAGAACCCTACGAACAGAGAGAGCAAGGTGGCTGATGCCACAGTGATTCCAAACGACTTGAAGAACTGACCCACGATGCCGCCCATGAAGGCGATCGGAATGAAGACCACCACATCCACCAGGGTAATGGTGACCGCCGCCAGACCGATCTCCGCCCGGCCGTTCAGGGCCGCCTCACGCGGAGGCTCTCCCTCCTTCAGGTGCCGGTCTATGTTCTCCAGAACCACGATGGAGTCGTCCACCAGGATGCCCACCGCCAGCGAAAGCGCCAGCATGGTCATGAAGTTGAGACTGAACCCAAAGATGGACATCGGGATGAACGTTGCGATGAGCGATGTCGGAATGGCAACGGAAACGATGAACGTGGCGCGCGCGCTGTGCAGGAAAAGAAAAATCACCACGATCACCAGCACGATCGCCAGGATGAGCTCCTTGTATGTGTCGTGCTGCTGCTCCAGGACGAACTTGCTCTCGTCCGTGGCTATGATGAACTCGACACCGGGCGGAAGCAGGCGCTTCAGATTCTCCAGCTCCCTGCGGGCGCCTTGAGCCACGTCCACCGTGTTGGCATCCGTCTGCTTCTGGATGGCCAGCACCACGGTGGGCTCGCCATTCAGGCGGGAGATCACGTCGGGATCCTCGCTGGTATCCACCACACGGGCCAGATCCGAAAGCGGGATGTTCCACCCCGGCCCACCGGTCTGACGGTCCGGGATATGCAACCGCATCCGGGCGATCTCCTCTGCGGTCTGGAACTCTCCTATGACGCGGACGGCGAAATCGCGGCGTCCCTGCTTGATACTGCCGCCGGGAACGTTCAGGTTTTCGCTTCGGATGGCCGCCGCCACTTCGGCGATGGAAAGGTTATAAGCGGCCAGCCGGCTCTTGTCCACCAGCACCTGAATTTCGCGCAGGTCGCCGCCGCTGACGGCCACGGAGGCCGTGCCCTTCACGCGCGCCAGCCGGTCCTTCACGACGTCATCGGCCAGGCGTCGCAGCTCGCGGGCCGGCAGGGGGCCCTTCATGCCAATCGTCATGACCGGGATGGCCGAGATATCCGCCTTCGTGATGGTGGGGACTTCGGCATCCTGGGGCAGAGAGTTGCGGATGGCGTCAACCTTTTCGCGCACATCGGCTGCGGCTGTGGGAAGGTCGGTGCCCAGCTCGAACTCCAGCGAGACCACGGAGATCCCATCCTGGGAGTTGGAGACAACATTCTTCAGGTTCGAGATGGAGCTGACAGCGTCCTCGATGGGCTTGGTGATGAGCGTCTCGATCTCCTGCGGGCCGGCTCCCTGGTAGATGGTCACAACGGTGACGAAGGGAAAATCCACCTTCGGACGTTGCTCGACGGGCATGCGCATCAAGAAGACCAACCCCACGACGATCAGCGCGGCGAACACCATGCTGATCAGGGTGGGTCGATCAATCGCGGCACGGGTAAGCCACATTTACTGAGCCTCCACCCTTTCGTCCACCACGCGGATCTCCTGTCCGTCCGAAATGTAGTTCTGACCGGAGCTAACCACGCGCATCCCTTCGCGCAGTCCGTTCATCACCGCCACCATTGAGTCTCCCTGCAACCCGGTGCGGATCCGCGTCTTCCGGGCGACGTCCGCGACCACCTCGATCATCGCGGGCTCGCCGTTGCGGGCAGGTTTTGCCCCTTCGCCGGGCGGTGCGGGCCTGCGCACCTTGCCTTTCTCCACGACGAAGACATACTCTCCACCAGGCTCCTTCAGGACGCAGTCTGCAGGGATAAGCGTCTGATTGACGCGTCGCTCGGTAACGATCCGGACCTTGGCGAACATTCCGGGCTTCAACTCGGTTCCCGGCGCATCCACCGAGATGCGGGCGCGGAACGAACGGTTGTTGGTGTCCGCCGCAGGATACACTTCCTGCACCCTGCCCCGGAACTCCAGTCCCGGGACAGCATCGCTGCGGATGAGGGCCAGCTGGCCTACTGCCACCTGATCCACCACCGTCTCCGAGACGACGGCCTCGCAGTAAATCGTCGCCGGGTTATAGACGCGGATGAGAGCCACGCCAGGGGTTGGGGCCACCATCTGGCCCGGTTCAACGTGCCTTTCGGCCACCAGCCCGGCGATGGGCGAACGGACGGAGCTGTCCGCAAGCGCCTGACGGGCCATTTCCAGCGCCGCCTCGGCCTGCCGGACCCCCGCCTGTGCCGCCCGCACATCTTCTTTGCGGACGGCGGTCAGCTCCGCATTCGAGCGCGCCTGACGCAACCGCTGCTCGGCCTCCTTCAGGCTGTTTTCGGCCACGCGGATCTCCTCCTGACGTGCTCCCTCGCGCACCAAGGACAGAGCCTGCTCCGCGGATTGAAGGGAGGCTCGCGCCACCTCGAACATCCGCTCATCGGCATCCAGCTGGGCGCGTGGAATGGCGCCCTGTTCGAAAAGCAGCTTCGAGCGGTCCAGATTGCGGCGTGCGTTCTCGAAGGAGGCCTTGGCAGACTCCACCGCAGCCTCCGCCTGCCTGCGCTCCTGCGGTCGCGCCCCTGTGCGCACAATGGACAGCTGCTCGCGGGCGATGGCCACCGCCTGCTCCGCCTGCCGAACCCCGGCATCGCTGGTGACATCCTGGACTCTGAGCTGAGTCTGGGCCTGAGACAACCGCACCCGCGCTGCCGCCAGCGCCGCTTCAGCGCTCTTGACCTGGTTTTGTAGGTCCGCCTGCTCCTGCTGAATGACGACGGCCCCTCTGGCCACGCGGTCACCCTCCCTGTAAGGAACCCTCGCCACGCGGCCCGCCAGCTTGACGGTCAAAGACACGTCCTCCAGTGCACGGATGGTACCCGTGACGTTGACGACAGCCTCCAGGTCCCCGCGCCTCACGCGCGTAACCTCCACCGCGGCCCCACTAACCTGGGGAGCCGGAGCCGGCTTCCGGCCACATCCGGCAGCCGCCACCGCAAGAACGGCGGCGCCCGCCGACAGCACAAGCAAACATCGGGATCGACTCATACTCTGAATCCTCATCGTTTTCCGCCAGCGGATGCTGCCGGCCGCTGAAAGATGGAGTCCGGCAGCCCCGTATTGATGGCGTGGTTGCTGAATATCAGGGTCGCGTTACCGTCCGCGCGGCTCTTCTCCCCGGGACGATTCCCGGGCGCGCTCAGCCCTCTGACCCTCAATGCGGTCTTGACGGGCAACCAGTGGCCGCCCTGAAACCTGCGGTACTCGAAGACCGTCTGAAGTTCGCTTCCTTCCTGCCCCTTCCCGGTGATAGCGACGGGCAACGCCCGCTCACGGTCCACATACAGGCGCAGCGAACCCATCGGCGATCCGAAATCCTGGCGCGGCCTTAGGGCATATTTGGCGCAGAGAACGCCGTCCCACCGCGCATCGCCCAGAGGGGTAAGTTCGAAGCGTCGCAACACTTCGTCCACGGGATCTCCAAGGAAAAGCCCCTCATTGGGCAGCAGCGCGAAACCCTCTTTCGCCGCAATATGAATCTTGCCGGGCCGCTTGTAATACAAAGTCATACGCATATTCGTGACAGAGAACCCCGGCAGCGACGCGTCCAGCCGGAGGTCACAACGATAGTCGCGCACCGTCGAAAGCTGTGAGCGCATCCTCTGGATAAGCGAATCCTGCCGGGCCTCCGCCACGGAGCCCACCGCCGTCACGAGCGCACCCAGGAGAAAAGCCAAGTGCCTGTTCAACTCAGAATGTCCTTCCGCGAGAACACCAGAGCGGCGAGACCGAAGGCCGCCCCGGTCCAGGCCGCAAGCGCCGCAACCCCGCGCAGCAAACGCTCTGGATCCAGCGGCACGCGGAACGCCTGCAGAAACAGATCTCCGTACGTTGTGAAGAAGAAGGGCTTCAGGCGCTCGAAATAAGGGATCTCCCCCACCGCGCCCAGCACCAGCATCAGTGCGAAAGTCACTCCCACCGGCGCGAGCGAACTGTTCATGAACACCGACAGGAGAAACGCCACGCTGCAGACGCAGATCTGATACGCTCCCGCCAGCGCGTAGCCCAGCGCCAGCCGTTCCATACCTTCTGCCACGCCGAAGTAAGCGATCCCTCCGCCGAAGCTCACCAGCCCCCCTATCCCAAAGAAGGCGTATCCAACGGCGAAAGCGCTGAGCCCCAGAAACAAAACAAGCCCCACAGCATAAACAACTGAGACCAGATATTTTGCTCCGAGAAGCCCCAAACGGTGGAGCGGTCTGGACAGGAGGCTGCGCAGCGTTCCGTCCGCCGCCTCGCCCGAGATCTGATCTCCGGCCACAATGCTGACGAACAGTGGCAGGAACAGAAAGACCGTGGGCGGGAGCACCACCCGCGCGATGAACAGGGCATTGAGCGGAGAGCCGATCATCGTGACGCTGGAGCCCACATAACGCTCCACCTCGGAGCCCATCGGGCCATAGCGCAGACCGATGGCAGTGGGAAGGACGATGGCAAGAAGACCCGCAGGGCCGATGTAGCTGCGCCCCCTGCGCATCATCTTCCAGGCCTCCATCCTCACCAGCCCGGCGAAGCTCAATGGACGGCTCCCTCCCGGTGCATCACGTCCAGATAGAAATCCTCCAGCGTCTGGCGTCTGCGCTCAATGGCGCTCACATTGATCCCGCTGTTCACCAGAGCCCGGTTCAAACCCGGGATTTCGGACTCATCCACCGAAACCCGGACACGGCGTCCCTCCACACTGAGCGAATCCGGGCGGAGCAGCCGCCGGAACACCTCCAGCGCGGCATCCGGGCGATCCACCTCGAATTCGACGCCCGGCCTCCGGGAACGCACCAGTTCGCTCACCGGCCCGGCCGCCTGAAGCCTGCCCCGGGAAATGACCGCAACGTGCGTGCATACTTGCTCCACCTCGTGCAGCAGGTGACTGGACAGGAACACAGTCATCCCCCGGCTCTCCGCGAGCGACCGGATGAGATCGCGAACCTCCTTAACACCTTCTGGATCCAACCCGTTTGTCGGCTCGTCCAGAATGACAAGGTCCGGGTTCGCAACCAGGGCGCACGCCAGCCCCAACCTCTGCTTCATCCCGTGGGAGAACGTGCGGACCCGGTCATCCATCCGTCCTTCCAGACCCACGGCGCGCAGGGCTGATACGATCTGCTCCTCGGTGATCTGCGCAGAGAGCCTGCCGAACAGACGCACATTCTCTCGGGCGGTGAGGAACTGATAGAACGCAGGAGTCTCCACCAGCGCACCCACGCGCGCCAGAGCTTGAAGGCGCTCCGTTCTGATGCTGTGCCCCAGAACGAAAGCCTCCCCAGACGTCGGCCCGATGAGCCCGAGCAGCATCCGAATGGTGGTGGATTTGCCGGAACCGTTCGGACCGAGGAAGCCGAACGTCTGTCCCCGGCCCACCTCCAGATCCAACCCATCTACGGCCGTGCGGACCCCGAACCGTTTGGTGAGGCCTCTGGTGCGGATGCAGAGAGAGTCCAAGCGCGCTACTCCTCCGCCAGGGGCGGCAGCCCCAGCGCACGCGCGAGCTGAACCTCTGCAAGATAAAGATCGTACTTCGCAGACACCAGGTTGGTCTGCGCGGCCGTGTAGGCCACCTGGGCATCTGTCGTCTCTACCAGCAGACCCACACCGCTTTCGTAGCGTACCTTGGCCAGCCGGAACGCCTCGGAGGCTTCCTTCAAAGTGGCCTCAGCCACCTCCAGCCTTTTCCGGGCGTTGTCCACCGATGAGATGGCCTGCTCCACCTCCTGCCGGACGTTCAGTAATACCCTGTCCCGGCTCGCTCGGGCGGCTTCGACTCCGGCCTCAGCCTCCTCCACTTTTCCCCGCGTTACTCCGTTGTCGAAAATGGGGATGCTGAGCGAGACCACGGCATCCGCGGTGAATGTTCGCGGCTGGAAGATGGTGGTGTTGCCGTTGTAGTTGTAGTTCGCCGCGACCTGCACACTCGGCCGCAGTCCGGCCCGCGCAATACGCACTCCGCGCTCTGCGGCCCGCACCGCCGCCTCGGCGCTTGCCACTTCCGGACGGCCTTTGATCGCGGCTTCCACGGCATCTTGCGGGTCAGGCGCCTCCGCGCGCACATCCGGCGGCGGCTGCAGCTCCAGGGATGGAGGCAGAGTCACGCCCATCACACTCGCCAACCCCACCTCGGCCAGTCTTACGGCATTCTCCGCGCCGATCAGCCGCTGCTCCGCGGCAGCCAGCTGAGTCTGCGCCCGGAGCACATCGAACTGCGCCGCCGTGCCGGCCTCATACCGCGCCTTTGCCAGTTCCAGATAGGTCTTCAGGCTCTGGACCTCCTCGCGGCTCACCTCGCGCGCGTCGCGCGCGCGAAGGACGGCAAGATAAGCGCTCTGCACGGCAAGGGCGACATCGTAACGTGCAGCGATGAGATCCAGTTCGGCGGCGATCTTCTGGTAATCCGCCGCCTCCACGGCGGCTCCCAGAATGCCGGAGATGTCTATCGGCTGTCGCAGGGTCGCGGTGGCACGGCGGGCATCGATCTGGCCGATCTTTATCTTCTGACCCGGTCCGATCTCGGCCTCCTCCACCTTGTCATAGCGGATGTATGTGCCCGAGATTCCGAGCGAGGGGCCCGTCGCGCCTCGCGCGCTTCTCAGAGCGCCGGCAGCCCGCGCAAACTGCTGCCCGGCCAGTTTGACCTCCGGGCTGTGCTCCATGGCCAACTCGACGGCGCGGGTGATGGTGAGCGGACCGTCAACCACCGGAGGCGCCTGTGCCTCGGCCGGAAAGGCCGGAAGCGACTTTGCAAGCAGGAAAGCCGCGAGGGCGGTCGCCCACCTAATCATCCTCGGACTCCTCCCCGGCCCTCTGCTCCGCACGGTTCACTCCCTCCATGAGTCCAGCGATGAACTCGCGGAAAGCCTCAATGGAGCAGAGCAACAGACCGTTGGAGGCGGGATGGCCGATAACCAGCAGCTTGTCGCCCGTGTTGATGTTGAGTTGCCTGCGCGCCTCGGCGGGAATTACGATCTGCCCCCGCTCGCCCACCGTGACGCTTCCGTAGAACTGCTCCTCCGGGGAGCCTGTGCATCCGGGCATGAGAACTCCAATCGGAATGAAAAGTATGAATCGTTTGACGCAATCGGATTCTGCGCCAAACTGTGGTGAATTGTCAAGAGAAAAATCCCGGCTCTAAGCCGAGGTTCGCTCAGTCTCGGTGAGAATTCTGACCCGGCGGCCCTCGATGCGAAGCCGGCCCTCCGCGAAGAGCCGGATACACTCCGGATACAGGCGATGCTCCTCCTTCAGCACCTTGGCCGCAAGTGTCAGCGCGGTGTCATCGGGATCCACTGGCACCACAGCCTGGGCGATGATGGGGCCTGTGTCGTAGCCGTCGTCCACAAAATGTACTGTGCACCCGGACACCTTGACCCCGTAATCGATCGCCGCCTGATGAACCCGCTCGCCGTACATCCCCTTTCCGCAGAAGCTGGGAATAAGGGCGGGATGGATGTTCATGATGCGCCCGGAGTAGGCCGAAATCACCACGGGGGGCAGCCGCTTCAGGAACCCGGCCAGCGCAATGAGTCCGGGACGGTACGGTTCCAGAGTCTGCAGCAGTCTGCGGCCGTACTCGTCCGGGTCGTCGCTGTTGTAGGGGACCACCTCAGTGGGAATGCCTTGCTGGGCAGCCCTCTCCAGGGCCGGCGCGCCGGGCGCCGTGCCGATCACGCAGACCACCTCTCCGGGAATCTGACCGGCGCGGCAGGCGTCCACAATGGCCTGCATGTTGCTGCCGCGCCCTCTGGCCGCCACCATCACCACGATGCGCAGCTTCTGATCCCGCATCAGATGATCTGCACCTCCCGTGCTCCACGCTGCACTTCACCAATCTGCCACGCCACCTCGCCCCGTTCGCTGAAGAACTCGCAAGCCGCGGGGGCCTGTCCGCGCGACACGATCAGCACCATCCCCACCCCCATGTTGAACGTCCGGAACATCTCCACGTCCGGGATGTTGCCGGCGCTCTGGATCAGCGCGAAGATCGGAGGAGGCGTCCAGCTGCGGCGCTCGATGACCACGCGCATATCCGGCGGCAGCACTCGCGGGATGTTCTCGTACATCCCGCCGCCGGTGATGTGGGCCATCACCCGGATCCCCATGCCCGCTTCGCGGGCGGCCGAGACACTGGAGAGATAGCTCCGGTGCACCGCCAGCAGCGCGTCACCGACGGTGTTGCCCAGCTCCGGAACAAACGAATCTAGCTGATAGCCGGCCACTTCCAGCAGCGCCTTCCGGGCAAGCGAGAAGCCGTTCGTATGCAGCCCGGTGGAAGCCAGACCGATGACGGCATCGCCCGCCTGCACGCTTGAGGGGTTCGGAGCGGCCTCGCGGTCCACAACGCCCACAATGCACCCGGCAAAGTCACACTCGCCGTCCCGGTAGACGCCCGGCATCTCCGCCGTCTCGCCTCCGATGAGCGCGCAGCCGTTCTCCAGGCACGCTTCGGCCGCGCCGCTGACAATCTCGGCGGCCGCCTCGGGATCCAGCCGGCCTGCGGCGAAATAGTCCAGGAAGAACAACGGGCGGGCGCCCGCCACGAGGATATCGTTGACGCAATGGTTCACCAGATCGCGGCCCACGCCGTTGAAACGGCGCATGGCCGAGGCAACGCTGATCTTGGTGCCAACCCCGTCTATGCTGGCGACCAGGCACGGATCGGCCATTCCGCTGAAGTCCGGACGGAACATGCCCGCAAAGGAGGTGGTGTCCGAGAGCACGCCGGGGGTGTGGGTGCGCAGGATGGCATCTTTCATCCTCTCGACGGCTTCGATGCCGGCATCAATATCCACCCCCGCATCCCGGTAGGTCAGATGTTCATCCATATACGCAGGTCCTTTCGCAGCCACCGGCCGTGCGCAGGCCCGGCAGGCCGGCGGTGAGGGCTGATGGTTCAGTCCCGGCCGGTGTCGCCACCCACCGGCAGGGCCACCGGCGGGGCGGTCTCGAAGACGTCCTTGCTGAGGGTCTCTTCCGGCAGTGGGATGGGATAGCGCCCGTCCAGACAGGCCATGCACATATGCCCCCGGCTGAGTCCCACAGCCCTGATCAGCCCCCTTAGGCTGAGGTAGCCCAGCGAGTCGGCCCCGATGCTCTCGCGCACCTCGTCTATGTTGAGGCGCGCCGCGATCAACTCAGCAGGATTGCCCGTGTCTATGCCGTAGAAGCATGGATAACGGTAGGGGGGCGCTGTGATGCGCACGTGCACTTCCACAGCGCCGGCTTCCCGTAACATCCGGACGGTGCGCGCCGTGGTGGTTCCACGGACGATGGTATCGTCCACCATGACCACCCTCTTCCCGGCCAGATTCTCCCGCAGGGGGATCAACTTCATCCGCACGCCCAACTCCCGCATACGCTGGTCCGGGTTGATGAAGGTGCGGTGGATATACCGGTTCTTGATGACCCCTTCGCCATAGGGGATACCGGATGCTCTGGCAAAGCCAATGGCCGCCGGGGTTCCCGTATCCGGGATGGGAAATACGATGTGCGCTCCCGGCGCCGGATGCTCCAGCGCAAGCTCATGACCCAATCTCTCCCGGACGGCGTGCACGCTTTTATCGTCAATCTTGGAGTCGGGGCGCGCGAAATAGATATACTCGAAGACGCAAAGCGAGGGACGAGTTGTGGGCATCACTCGGCGCAGGCGCAGTCCATCGTCATCCACCACCGCCAGCTGGCCGGGCTCGATGTCATACAGATAGACGGCCCCCACGGTGTTCAGGGCGCAGGTCTCGCTGGCGAAGACCAGATGTCCGTTCGTCAGGCGGCCGACGCTCATCGGACGCACACCATAGCTGTCGCGGAAGACATACAGCGCTTTGGGTGTGAGCAGGGCGACAGAGTATGCCCCCCGCACCACCATCATGGCGTCCGCAATCGCCTCCTCGATGTCCGAATGGTCTGAAGCGGCGATGTAGCGCGCGAGCACCTCGGTGTCGTTGGTGGTCTCGAATGAGACTCCGGCCAGCTCCAGCTCGCGGCGGATTTGAACGGCATTCACCAGCCCGCCGTTATGGGCGACTGCGATGCGTCCCCACTTGGATTCGCAAACGATCGGCTGTGTGTTGCACAGGGTATTGGAGCCCGTGGTGGAATAACGCGTGTGCCCAATGGCGGCGAAACCGCGCAGCCCTTCCAGGGTATGCTCGTCGCGAAACACCTGCGTCACCAAACCCATGTCCTTGTGGACCTGCAGCGACGCGCCGTCTGCCACCGCGATGCCGGCGCCCTCCTGCCCCCTGTGCTGCAAGGAGAAGAGGCCGAAGTAGGTGATGCGCGCCACATCCTCGCCCGGAGCCCAGACAGCGAAGACGCCACACTCTTCCTTCAGATGATCGACATCAGGCATCGCGACCGATGACACCCCTTACATTGTATCCATTGCCGCTGGGATGGCACTCTCCCAGGCTTCGGACGCCTGCGTCACGGCCACCCGCAGCAGCTCCGCACCCTCCCCGCGAACAACGATATCCGGTCCGCCCACTTCTCCCATCTCAACAGCCACCGCTCCGTGCCCTTCGGCGATCCGGATCACGTCGGATGCGCGCTCCGGCGCCGTGGACACCAGGATTACCCCGGCAAGCTCGCCATACAGAGACGGAAGAACCGGCCCCGGTAGTCTCAGTTCAACATCCGCTCCCAGACCACCGACGATGCAGCTCTCTGCAAGACACACCGCCAGGCCGCCTTCGGAAACATCGTGAGCGGAGGATAGCATCCGGCCGGCCGCCATCTCCAGGACCGCTGCAAATAGCGCCTTCTGCCGTCCGGCGTCCAGGCTGGGCAGCGGGCCGTAAGGCTCACCATCGAGCATGACTTGGAGCTCCGAGCCGGAAATGCTGGTCCACAGGTCCTCCGGCCATCCAGCCGCAAGCAAGATGATACGGTCCCCTTCGCGCTTGAATGCGGAGGTAACGTGATTGGTCACGTCGTCCAGCACGCCCAGCATGCCCACCACGGGAGTGGGATAGATGGCGGACTCCGGGGTCTCATTGTAAAAACTGACATTGCCCGAGACTACGGGCGTTGAAAGCTCCTCGCAGGCATCCGCCAGACCACGGACGGATTCCTTGAACTGCCAGAATGCTTCGGGCTTCTCCGGATTGCCGAAGTTCAGGCAGTCCGTGACGGCCACCGGCCTCGCCCCGGAGCACACCAGGTTGCGGGCGGCTTCGTAGACCGCCATCCGGGAGCCGGTATACGGATCCAGATACACCATCCGCGAGTTGCAATCCGTAGTCACAGCGATTCCGGTCTTAACGCCACGGATCCGCAGCACTCCGGCATCCGACCCCGGAAAGACCACCGTATTGGTCTGGACCATATGGTCATACTGCTCCCAGACCCACCGCTTGCTGGCGATGCAGGGACGGGAGAGCAGCTTCAGGAGGGTGGAAGAGTGATCCTCCACCCGAAGCGTGTGCACCGCACGCGAACGCAGCCGCCGAACATAATCTGGCTCCGAAGCATCGAGTTGATAGGTGGGGCACTCGTCCGCCAGCGCCTTTGCCGGCACCTCGGCCACCACGCGGCCGTTGTGGCGCACGCGAACCAGGCCATCGTCCGTTACGTGGCCGATGACCACCGCGTTCAGTCCCCAGCGGCGGAAGATGGAAGCGACCTCCTCCTCGCGGCCGTTCTGCACGATGGCGAGCATACGTTCCTGGGATTCGCTCAGCATGATCTCGTACGGAGTCATGCCCTCCTCGCGCTGAGGAACCAGCGCGACGTCGATCTCCATGCCGGTGCCCGCCTTAGCGGCCGTCTCGCACGTGCTACAGGTGATCCCCGCCGCGCCCATGTCCTGGATCCCGACGATGGCTCCCGTCTCCAGCGCCTCGAGGGTGGCCTCGATGAGCAGCTTCTCCGTAAAGGGATCGCCCATCTGGACGTTGGGCCGTTTGGACTCAGAATCCGGGCCCAGTTCGACAGAGGCAAAGGTGGCCCCGTGGATGCCGTCCCGCCCGGTGCGCGATCCGACGATCAGCACAGAGTTGCCCACTCCTCGCGCACAGGCGCTGGCGATGCGGTCCAGCCGCACCAGACCCAGAGCCATGGCGTTCACCAGAGGGTTCCCCGCGTAACAGGGATCGAAGAACACCTCGCCCCCGATGGTGGGTACACCCACGCAGTTGCCATAAAAACCGATGCCTGCCACAACGTGCTCAAACAGATACCGCACGTGCGGGTCGGAAAGATCTCCAAAGCGAAGGGAATTGAGGGAAGCGATGGGCCGGGCCCCCATCGTGAAGATGTCCCGGAGGATACCCCCCACCCCCGTTGCCGCGCCCTGGAACGGCTCCACGGCGCTCGGGTGGTTGTGGCTCTCCACCTTCATCGCGATGCCGTATCCGTCGCCGATGTCTACCACGCCGGCGTTCTCCAGCGCCCCGCTGTCCAACTGCTCCCGATAGCGTTTGAAAAGGCGCAGGACAGGGCGGCTGTACTTATAGCCGCAGTGCTCGCTCCACATGACGGCGAACATCCCGAGCTCGGTATAGGTGGGGGGGCGGCCCAGGATGCCCTCCACCTGACGATACTCATCGTCGCTCAGCCCCATCTCGCGCCAGACTTCCGGCGTGATCTCGGGATCTTTCAAGGCGGCTTCCGGCATCAGGCGCGTCCCCCCAGAATGGAGTTCAGTATCACGAGCCCGTCCTCTGAACCCAGAATCGGCTCGCAGGCCCGCTCCGGATGGGGCATCATTCCGGCCACATTCCCTTCCCGGTTCACGATGCCGGCGATGTTGCGTGCCGCTCCGTTAGGATTGTAGCGATCCTCCACCTCCCCTCGGGGACCACAGTACCGGAGGATGACCCGGCCGGAATCCTCCAGCTCGCGAAGCGTGCTTTCGTCGGCGAAATAGTTGCCCTCCCCGTGGGCGATGGGGATGCTCAGCACCTCGCCCACTGAGCCGGAACGGGTGAAGGGAGTGTCAGCATTCTCAAGGCGGAGATAGACGTGCCGGCAGATGAAGCGAAGCCCCCGGTTCCTCAACAGCACGCCAGGAAGCAGTCCGGACTCGCAAAGAATCTGGAAGCCGTTGCAGATCCCAATGACCAGCCCTCCGGAAGCCGCAAACTTCCGCACCGCCCCCATCACCGGGGAGAGAGCCGCAACCGCGCCGCACCGCAGATAATCACCGTAGGAAAACCCGCCCGGGATGATCACACAATCCGCCCCGGCCAGATCCGTGGACTCGTGCCAGACATATTCTACAGGCTGCCGGAGGACATTCAGTGCGGCGAAATAGGCGTCCTGGTCACAGTTGGAACCGGGGAAGCGCAGAACGGCAAACTTCAACTAGGACCCCTCCACCTCGAAACGATAGTCCTCCACCACCGGGTTCGCCAGCAGTTTTGCGCACATCTCGCGGACGGTCTCCTCCGTGGCGGCCGAGTCATCGAGATCCATTTCGATATACTTACCGATGCGCACATCCCGGACCCCATCGAAACCGATGTTCGTGAGCGCCTGTTGCACCACCCGGCCCTGCGCATCCAGCAGGGTAGGCTTCAAAGTGACATAGATCCTGGCTTTTCTGGGCAAATGGACAATCTCCCGCTATGCATTCCGGCCCGAAAAAAGGGCCGCCTCACACCCCCATCCGCTCGAACACCACCTCCAGGTTTTTGAGGTGAGAGCGGTAATCGAAGCATTCCTCAATCTCCTCGCGACTCAGGCGAGAAGTCACCTCCGGGTCATCGAGCAAACAGTCCCGGAACGGTCGTCCCTCCCAGGCTTTCGCCGCGTTGCGCTGGACGATGGTGTAAGCCTCGTCCCGCACCAGACCACTGCGGATGAGCGCCAGCATTACTTGCTCGGACACCACCAGCCCGCGCATCTTTTCGAGGTTGGCCAGCATGTTCTCCGGATACACCACCAGACCAGCCATCACCCGATCGAACGTGTGGAGGGCATAGTCCAAAAGCGTCAGCGCGTCCGGAATGACCATCCGCTCCACGGAGGAGTTCGAGAGGTCTCGTTCGTGCCAGGTGGCTATATTCTCGAGCGCAGGGTAAAGGTTGCAACGGATAACCCTGGCGATGCCCGTTACCTGCTCGGACAGGCGAGGATTGCGCTTATGGGGCATCGCGGACGATCCGCGCTGCCCGCTGCGGAACGCCTCCTGGACTTCCAGGATCTCCGTGCGCTGCAGGTTGCGGATCTCCGTTGCGAACTGCTCCAGTGAGCTCGCGCAGATGGCGCAGGCCGCCAGAACTTCCGCGTGCCGGTCGCGCTGGATGATCTGCGTGGAGACGGGGCTGGGCTTCAGACCCAGCTTGCGGCAGACATACTCCTCCACACGCGGATCCACGTTTGCGTAGGTGCCCACCGCGCCGGATACCTTGCCATATGAGATCTCCTCGCGCGCCCGCTGGAAGCGCGCCAGGTTCCGCTGCATCTCGTCTATCCAGACGCACAGCTTGAACCCGAAGGTGATAGGCTCGGCATGGACACCGTGTGTGCGGCCAATCTGCAGGGTCCACTTATGCTCGCGCGCCCGCGAACGCAGGGTTTCGATAAGACGCTCGATATCAGCAATGATGATATCGCACGCCCTGCGAATACGGAGGCACAGGGCGTTGTCCTCCACGTCGTAGCTGGTGACACCGTAGTGCAGCCAGCGGGCGTCTTCACCGATGTGCTCCGCCACGTTGGCGACGAAGGCCATCAGGTCGTGCTGGGTGGTCTGCTCGATCTCCTCAATGCGCTCCACACTGAAGCGCGCGTTCTGCCGGATGCGCTCCGCCGCATCGCGGGGAACCACTCCCAGTTCCGCCCAACCCTCGCAGATGGCAAGCTCCACCTCCAGCCAGGAGGCAAACTTGCTCTCCTCGCTCCAGAGGTTGCTCATCTCGGGACGGCTGTATCGCTTGATCACGAATACTGCTCCCGCACGCGCCGGTCCTTGGCCATCACATCTTCCGCCTGGCGGCGCTTGAAATCACGGATCCTCTCACGGATGACCGGGTCGGAGGCTCCCAGGATC
The DNA here is from genome assembly GCA_025998755.1 of Armatimonadota bacterium. Taxonomy (NCBI): domain Bacteria; kingdom Bacillati; phylum Armatimonadota; species Armatimonadota bacterium. The sequence continues at coordinate 458,207 of AP024674.1, read as the reverse complement.
TGGGCGGCGAAGATGGCGGCGTTGCGAGCCGCATCGATGCCCACAGAGGCCACCGGTACCCCTGGGGGCATCTGCACGGTGGACATCAGGCTATCCAGGCCATCCAACGCGCTGGAAGAGATGGGAATACCGATGACAGGCAGCGTGGTCAGGCTGGCGAGCACCCCGCCCAGATGCGCGGCGTGACCGGCCACAGCCACCAGAACCCGCAGCCCCCGCTCCTCGGCCGTCTTGGCAAACTCGACCGTTGCCTCGGGTGTCCGGTGGGCGGAAATGATGCGCACTTCGAAGGGAATCCCGAAATCCTTGAGGATCTGAAGTCCGGCTTCAAGCTTGGGCAGGTCCGAATCGCTGCCGCAGACAAATGCCACCAGCGGATTCACTTCAGGCGGGCTCCTATATCCTTGCGGTAGTGCATCTTCTCGAATGAGATGACGGAGCAGGCCTGGTAGGCCCGGTCGCGAGCCTCCCGGAAACCACTCCCCAGCGCGGTGACTCCCAGCACTCTCCCGCCGGCCGTGACTACCTCACCATCCCGCCTGGCGGTCCCGGCGTGGAACACGCAGACTCCCTCCATCGCTGCTGCCGCATCAAGGCCGCTGATGGGAAAGCCTGTCTGGTAGGAACCGGGGTAGCCTCCTGAGGCAAGCACCACGCAAACGCCGCAGCCATTGTACCACTCCGGCCGGATTTCGTCGAGGCGGTTCTCAACCGCAGCCAGCAGCACCTGGCCGAAGTCGGTCCGCATCATCGGCAGCACCACCTGTGTCTCCGGGTCTCCGAAGCGACAGTTATATTCCAGAACTTTCAGCCCGTCCTTCGTGATCATCAGGCCCGCGTACAGGCACCCGAAGTAGGGTTGCCCCTTCACGTCCATCCACTGCAGCACAGGCAGGACCGTGCGCTCGATGGCCTCCCGGTGAAGCTCCGGCGGCATCACGGGAACCGGCGAGTAGCACCCCATCCCACCGGTGTTCGGGCCCTGATCGCCGTCATAGGCGCGCTTGTGGTCCTGCACGGGAGGCATCGGCAGGATCTTCTCCCCCGTAGCGAGCACCATTACGGAGGCCTCCTCTCCCTCCAGACGCTCCTCCACCAGCACCCTGTCCCCAGAAGATCCGAACACGCGATCCACCATAATGGCGCTTAGCGCCTCGCGCGCCTCATCCTCCGTGCTGCAGACGAAAACGCCTTTTCCGGCGGCCTCGCCATCCGCCTTGATGACCACCCCTCCATCACGCCCCAGCCGAGCCTTCGCGGCCTCCAGCGCCGGCTCCGGGCTATCGAACGCCCCCCACTGAGCGGTGGGCACACCGGCTTCCCGCATGACCTCCTTGGCGAATATCTTGCTCCCCTCCAGCCGGGCTCCGTATGCCAGCGGACCGAAGAAAGGGATCCCCGCCTCTAGGAACGCGTCTCCCAGACCTGCAATAAGCGGACTCTCCGGACCGCAAACCACCAGATCAACCTGCTCCTGAGAAGCCAGGTCCAGCAGCGCGTCCGTGTCCTTGACCCCCACTGGTACACAGCGGCCGATCTCCTCCATACCGGCATTGCCCGGCGCGCAGATGACCGACCGCACCAGATCGCTTTCAGCAAGCTTCGCGGCGAGCGCATGTTCCCGCCCGCCGCTGCCCACAACAAGAACGTTCAGATCCTTATCCCGCACAGGCACTCCTCTCCGGAAAGGTCCCTCCGGCGCTGCAGATAGATTGCAGCCGCCTCAGGCGTCTTCCGGGATGTAAGCAAGATTCTCGAATGAAGCGTATTTCGGTATGAAGGACAGCTTGACAGTCCCGGTAGGGCCGTTGCGCTGTTTTGCGACGATGATCTCGGCCACCTCGCCCTCCGGCTCCTCGGGACGCTCCAGCCCACCGTCATCGTCCTCTTCTGCATCGGCCAGCCGGGCCTCACGCTGCTTGTAGTAATCCGGGCGATAGATCATCATGACCACATCGGCCTCTGCCTCGATGGCGCCGGACTCGCGCAGATCGCTCAGCATCGGCCTGTTGCCTTCCCGACGCTCCGTCTGGCGAGAAAGCTGCGAAAGCGCTATGACCGGGACGTTCAGCTCACGCGCCAGTCCTTTCAAAGCGCGAGCGATCTCCGAGATCTCCTGGTTGCGGTTCTCCACGATCCGGTGCCAGCGCATCAGCTGCAGGTAGTCCACCATCACCAGCCCCAGGCCCCGCTCCGCCTTCAGTCGCCGGCATTTTGCGCGCATGGCCATCGCGGAGATATCCGTCGAATCGTCGATAAGGATGGGAGCTGCCTCCAACTTGGTGCTGATCTGTGCGATCTTCTCCCAGTCGCCATCCCGCAGATAGCCGGAGCGCATCCTGTGCCCGTCCACCTTGGCCAGCGACGAGATCATCCGGTGCACCAGCTGCTCGCTGGACATCTCCAGGCTGAAGATCGCCACCGGTTCCTTCGTGGCCAGAGCACAGTTCACGGAGATGTTCAGCGCCAGCGCCGTCTTTCCCATTGACGGCCGGGCGGCAATAATGACCAGGTCCCCCTTCTGAAGGCCATTGGTCATCCGGTCGAGCTGTTCGAATCCCGTGGGCGCGCCGGTCGTCTGCCCCTTATTCTGGTACGCGTGGTTGATGGACTCCCACGCCCTGTGCAGCAGCGGTGAAAGAAGCGAAAACTCCTTGCCCAGCCGCCGACGCCCCACCTGCAGCACCATGTGCTCAGCGCGGTCAACGAGCGATGTAACGTCCTCCGACTCTGAAAACCCAAGCTCGTGGATCTCGGCAGACACGTCTATGAGCCGCCGGAGGATGGCCTTTTCCTCCACGATGCGGGCGTAATACTCCACATTTGCGGCGGTCGGTACAGCGTCGATCAGTGAGGCGATATACTCCCTGCCCCCGACCTTTTCCAGCTCCCCCCGGGAGTCCAACTGCTCGCAGACGGTGATCAGGTCCACGGGGAGCCCGCGGTCTATCAGCGTCAGCAGCGTATCGAAGATGGTCTGGTGCGCGGGCCTGTAAAAGTCGTCCTTCGTCAGGATCTGCGCTGCCGTCTCGCATGCCGCCGCGCTGAGCATCATGGACCCCAGCGTGGACTGCTCGGCTTCGATGTTCTGAGGGGGCGTCCGGCTGGCGGACGCCTTCATTTCGATCATCGGAACACCATTCCCGCCTGCTGCCCTGAAGCCCGGCTGAAACAGCCGCTCCGGGGACGGACCCTGCTTCCGGCGACTCCAGCCAGAGCCGCCCGCTTCACTCTTCTGGAACGACCTCCAGATGGACGTTCACAACCACGTCTCGGTGGAGCTGCACGGGCACTGTCACCGACCCGGTGGTCCGGATGGGCTTGGCGAGCGTGATCTTCCGTTTGTCCACCACCACCCCGGTCGCTTCCTTGATTGCGTCAGCGATATCCTGCGTCGTGATCGACCCGTAGAGCCGCGTGCCTGCGCCGGTGCGCGCGCGGATGGTGACCGTGCGATCGGCCAGTTCCGAAGCTGCCTTCTCAGCCGCGGCCCGCCGCTGCTCCTTCAGACGCTCCTCTAACTGATGCTGGCGTTCGATATTTTTCAGGTTGCCCGGCGAGGCTTCGATCGCCAGCTTCCGGGGAAACAGATAGTTCCGCGCGTATCCCTCGGCAACATTGGCCACATCGCCCTGCTTGCCGACGTTGGGCACGTCCTTGGTCAGAATAACTTTCATCGGGTCGCTCCAGATAAATGAGTGGTCCCGGCCGTACAAGCGCCTTCAGCCGGAGAGCCGTTCAGAAGTTCAGAAGCGGAACTGCAGGCCCGCCACAGGACGCTCGTCCCCACCGCCTATGGACTCCACTCCAAGCCACGCGGCCACGTTCTCCCTGAGGCCGTAGCGTGCCTTGACGTCCAGTCTGGGATCATTCAGGCGATAGAGGTCCGTCCGCAGCATCAGCGGGCCATCCGCCTGCCAATCATACCCCAAACTCAGCCGTGACTGGTAGAGCCCCCATCGCAGAGACTGTCCTTCAGCCAGATTGCGGCCGATCTGCAGATTCACCCGACTGGACTCCCCGATGTCGAACAGCCCCATCCGGTAGAAAGAACTCCCGCCGGGGACGAATGTATATTCTGCGTCCACACGGGCCTTGCCCCGGTCGGCATCGTAAATGAAGTCCAAAGCGGCTCCCGCTCCGGAGGCAGGCCTGGGCAAAGGAGTTCCGGCAGGTTGCTTCCTCCTGGCCCCCACCAGCTCGGCCACCCGCGCCATGGCGGCCTTTGCATCCTCGGTGGCCTCACGCGTGTTCCGGAGGGTGGCGGAGAGATCCTCGCGCAGAGATGGATCTCCCGTGAGCTGTTCGGCATTGGAAGCAGCAGCCTCCAAGGTGCGGGCCGCGCTCCTGAGCGATGACAGGATCTCCTGTACGTCCCTGCGGCTGACCCCGGCAACCAGCGCATCGGTCCTGTCCGCAGCATCCGCGATCTTCCGGCTGGCCTCCACAAGGTTGGCAGCGATGATCCGGACCTCGTCCTCGTTCTCACGGGCGATGCGCCGGACGTCCGTCAGGAGCGCCAGCGCCTGGAGCGCCGAGAGGTTGGCGTTCCGCATAGTGGAGCGCAGGTTCTCGCGGATGGCAGCGTCCTGCAGCAGAGACTGGAGCGACTCGCCCACCTTCTCGACGTTGTCCTGAACGGCCGCGCCGAGGGTATCCAGACGGTCCAGCGTGCGGGCTACCTTCGGAAGGAGGTCGTCAATCCCGGGGGTCTCGACCGACGGCAGCTTTGCCCCCTGCCGCAGAGGACGGCCGTCAGGCGGGCCGGGAAGGATCTCGACAAACCGGTCCCCCAGGAGCGACATACTGGCGATACGGGCACGTGATCCTTCGGGAAGGCGGGCATCCGCCCGGATCCGCATTGCCACTTCCGCCCGGTTGTCCGGAGTCAGAGTCACGCGATCCACCACACCCACCTTGATGCCGGCCATTGTGACGGGCGTGCCACTCTCGATTCCGGACACCTCCCGGAATACGGCGCTGAACGGGACCATCCTGCCGGTGAACAGAAGGCTTCCCACCAGCCAGTATGCCAGCGCAAGGAGCGCGACGGACCCCAGCGCCGCCACACCCAGCTTGATGTTCCGGATCCGCTCCGCTCGCGACATCTCAGCAGTATTCTACCCTTCGGGCTGGCCGGATTCCTGCGGTTCCGAAGGATGCGCGAAGCGTGCCACCCGAGGATCGGGCGAACTCAGGAACTCTTCCGGCGTCCCGCAGAACACGATGCGCCCCGCCTCCAGCATCCCGATCCGGTCAGCGATCTGCAGCAGCGCCGGCACGTCATGCGATACCACCACGGAGGTCACCCCCAAGTTCCGGCGGGTGGCGCAGATCAGCTGGTGAATGGACGCGGCCGTAGGGGGGTCCAGACCGCTGGTCGGCTCATCGTAGAAGAGGATCTTCGGCTCCATCGCCAGAGCACGGGCGAGCCCCACCCGCTTGGCCATACCTCCGGAAAGCTCACCCGGAAGATAGTCCTCCACGCCTTCCAACTGCACCTGCGCCAGCTTCTGGCGAACCAGATCCCGCGCGCGCTGGCGGGAATATCCCCGGCGCCGCATGGGTGCCAGCGCGATGTTCTCGAAGACGGTCAGGGAATCGAACAGGGCCGAATACTGGAAGACGAAACCGATGTCCCCGCGCAGTTCCTCCGCCCTGTGCTCCGCGACGCCGGTGAGATCCTGTCCAAAGATGCGTACACTGCCGGAATCGGGAGTCAACAGGCCCGCCAGACACTTGATGAGGGTGCTCTTGCCCGACCCGGAACCACCCACCAACCCCAGCAGCTCCCCCTGCTGGATCCGCACGTCCAGAGAATCCAGGATAATGCGCCCCTCCGCCGAGAACGACAGCGACTGCGCCTCGATGGCCGGCACGCTCACTTCTGTCCCCCGAACATCAGATACGCCAGGAAGAAATTGAGAATATAGATCAGCACGATGCTCACGACCACGGCGTTCGTGGTGGAGCGGCCTACTCCTGTAGCTCCGCCCCGTGTCCGCAGCCCCTGCTGACAACAGACCAGCGAGACCACCAGACCGAACGCCAGAGCCTTCACCAGTCCCATGCTGATGTCATACGCTTCCACAAAGCGCTCCGTGCTGTCCATGAAAGTACCGGCCGGGACGCCGCTTGCCACCGCGACCACATATCCGCCGAGCGCCCCGGTGAAGTCGGCGAAGACGGTGAGCATGGGGAACACCACCAGGCTGGCCAAGACGCGAGGGGCCACCAGATACTCCACGGGGCTGATGGCAAGCGAGCGGAGCGCGTCCACCTGCTCGGTGACCTTCATCGTCCCGATCTCAGCGGCGATGGCCGACCCCGAACGGGCCGCCACAACCACGGCCGTGAGCACCGGGCCGATCTCGCGGACGACGGACAGCACCAGCCCGCCCCCCACGTAGGAGGAGACGCCCCACCGTGTCAGGAGGGCGCTGGAATAAAGGGCCACCACCGCGCCGGAGAAGGCCACCGTGATCATCACCAGCAGCAGCGAGTCTACCCCGATGCTGGACATCTGCGTGACCGCGTCGCGCCAGACCACCCGCCGTGACACGATGAACCTAAGGGACCCGGCGAGAAGCGAGATGCATTCACCCACGCCTTCCAGGAATTCCAGAAGCTGGCGAAGGGCGAAGCGTGAAGGGAATCCGGCGGCACGGACCAGTCCCTGAGCTGTGCGGTCCAGGATGTCGGCAGGCTCGGACATGGCGGCTCTCGATGCGACCCACGCGAGGAATGCCCTCCCGGGCGCAGTCCAGTATAATCCCGCGCAGCCGGGGTGTCAAACAGCCGTTGGATCAGCCCCCACGGTATTGAGAAATCCCCGACTACTACGCCGGTCGAGTCGCGCGGCGGTAGCCGCGCGTATCGAGACCACACACTGCAAGCTGTGGTTTCGACTCCTCCGGCTGCACCTGACGGCTCAACCACCAAAGAGGGCAAGTTCCAGCAGCGAGCTCCTGGAGCACCGAGCCGCCCCTCAGCGCAACCTTCCACCACAGTCAGATACGCCACGGCTGCCGCAGCGAGCGCCCTACTGAGTCTCATCAATGGCCTGGCGCATCTCGCGGAGCACGCGTGGAACGGCGACGGTTGCAGGCTCCTCCGCTTCGTACTCCAAAGCAAGGTAACCGCTGTAGCCTCCTTCGCGCAGGATTCCGATGACCCGCCGCAGGTCCGCCGGAACCTTGGGCCCTCCGCCAGGAATGATCTCCGTCTTGTACTGCACCGTCACGGCATACGGCACACAGCGGGCGATATCCGCGTAAGGATCCTCCGTACGGAAGTTGCCGCTGTCCAGAGTGACCGCAAACCACGGCGACCCCACCTCCTTGACCAGCGCCAGCAGGTTCTCCGCATCGTGCACGATCCCGCCGTGGTTCTCCACCGCCAAGATGACCCCCTTCTCCGCCGCGTAGTCCAGGCACTCGCGCACGGTCTCGACGCAGAGCTTCCGCTGGGCCAGGATGTCGCCTTTCGCGTCCCCGCCGGCGAACACGCGGATGCACGGCGCGCCCATCAGCAGAGCCCTGTCAATCCACAGCTTTGTGTGCCGCACCATCTCTTCACGCTCCGGACCGGCGGGTTTGCAGTACTCCGTGCGGATGGCGGTGCCGGAGATATCCAGCCCCATCCGGTGCGCCTTGGCCTTGAACTCAACCAGGTAAAAATCCGGCAAGGGGTCCGGGAAGTAATAGGCCGTCGGCTCCACACCGTCGCACCCGCAGTCCGCGCAGATGCGCAGGTAATCGTCGAGGGTCATCGGGTTGGCGGCATCCTTGCCAGTAAGCTGGTCACGATAGCTGTATGCGCAGCAGGAGAGCTTCAGACGGCTGCGCTTACCGCCCCCGGAGGCCACCTGCGCCTCGGCTGGCATTGCGGCAAAGCTGCAAAGCCCGGCTCCGGCGGCCAGGGCAATGCCGCTCCTCAAGAGTTCGCGACGGGTCAGGTGTTCCATCATCGTCAGTGGGCTCCTCCAGATTGTCCCAGGTCTTCTGCCGGAGTCTTTCCGGCCACACCCCCTATCAATGCTCGTCGGAGAGGCTCTTCGACGTCCCGGATGGCGCATCCTGCCCCGGATGGCGCTGCGGCGCGATACAATGGCAGGTCCGGGTATACTGGACTGATGCCGCCGGCGCGGCAGGCGAAGTCTTCTCCGTGAAATGACGCACAGACCGGTCCCATCTCCGGAACCATTCGACGGCACCACTGGTGCCTCATCCCGCCGTGGCCTGCCGGGGGCTGTGGCTGTCTTGCGTGTTCCCCTGCGCGTGGTCAGCGGACTGGCCGCTCTAGTGCTGCTGGGAGCTTTCCTGCTTCTCCTGCCACCCATGGGAGGGCAGCGCCAGCTCCTTCTGAACGAGGCGCTCTTTACAGCGGTCTCGGCGCTGACCGTCACCGGCCTCACGGTCATCACCCCATTCTCCGACCTGAGTCTCCCCGGCAAGCTGGTGCTATTGGGGCTCATTCAGGTGGGAGGGGTGGGCTATATGACGCTCGCCACACTGGCCTTCCGGCTGCTGGGCCGCGAGGTATCCTTCGTGGATCGGCTGGCACTGCGGGAAGCCATCGGCCTGCGGGAGGCGGGCAGTGTGGTGCAGCTTGTTCGCCATATCCTTCTTGCCGTGCTGCTTCTGGAGGGAGCGGGAGCCCTGCTGCTCTACTGGCACTGGCGGGAGATCCTTCCCGCCGGTGACCGGCTTCTCTATGCCATCTTCCACGCCGTCTCGGCCTTCTGCAATGCAGGGTTTGACCTGTTCCACGGTCATCCTGAGTTCCCCACAGGCGTCCCCAACGACACCGGAACGCTCGCCATCATGGGCACGCTGATCTTTCTGGGGACGCTGGGAGTTCCGGTGCTCTTCGACCTGCTGACGTTCACCTGGCGCAGGAGGCTCTCCCTGCATACCCGGATCACACTGCCGGTCATCCTGTTCCTGAGCTTTGGCGGCGCTCTCGGACTGCTGATCTCCGAGTCTTTCACCGGCGGCGTGCTGTCAGACAAGCCGTTTCAACGGCAGCTCGCGCTTGCGCTCTATCAGTCCGTTTCCGGAAGAACGGCCGGATTCGTCTGCATCCCGGAGCTGGGCACCCTGCATCCGAGTAGCGACTTCCTGCTGAACTGCCTGATGTTCGTGGGATCCGCCCCCGCCTCCATGGGGGGAGGCATCACAACGGGCACGCTGGTGACGCTGATGCTGGCCATCTGGGCGTATGGCCGGGGCTGGTCCACTCCTGTCATCGGCGGGCGGGCAGTCCCGGGAGAGATGATCCGCAAAGCGGCCGCAGTCTTTGCTCTGTCTGTGTTCGTGGTGGTCACGGCCACCTGGCTGCTCCTCGTGACCCATCATACCGCGCTGCAGCCCACACTGTTCGAAGTGGTGTCGGCCTTTGCCACGTGCGGGCTGTCGCTTGGGATGACACGGGATCTGAATCTCTTCGGGCAGATCCTCATCATGGCGATGATGTTCTGGGGGCGGCTCGGGGCGTTGACGGTGGTCATCGTGCTGACGCGCCGCCGACCGCCGCGGCTGGTCACTTATCCGGAGGAGCGGATCCTCATCGGCTGAAGCCCACTGGAACTCCGCGGGGGCTGTGCTGGTCTGAGGAGGTACAAGCCTGCGTTCAGGGTGCTGGCGGAAAGGGGCAGGCGGAAATGCTCCCCGGAGGACAGGAAGGACAGCCAACGCGCATCCGGCGCATCTGGCTGCGAAAGAAGGGACTGGTAAAGCTGATCCGGGCTATGTACCACGAAGGACCGGACCGTCCCATCGTCGTCCTGCTGCCCCCGGAAGAGCGGCCCGAACTCCGGGAACAAACCAGCCGTTCCTCAATGGACCTGGTGGAGGCCGTGACAGGGAGCGTCCCCGGCCCGGAGGAGCAGGAGGAGGATCAATCTTCCCGCGGCATTCCTCGCGAGCGGATCGTGGTCATTGCCCCCTGCGACAGCCCCGGCGGCGTGCTGGGCCAACTGGGGATCTGCCTCTCCCGCCCGGGAAGACATGTAATCCTGTATCAGGGAGACCATTGCCGCCAGGTGGGAGTCGCCCTGGTGGCCGGGCAGATACCGGGCAGATTCCTCTTGGTGGACGTCCGCCTCGAGGTGGAGGAGCTGGAGCGGGACTCGCAACCCGCAGGCAAACTCTCCTGCGTCAGTGTGGGCATCCGCGAGCTGCCTGCCGGAGGCGCTTGATGTGACGGCCCGGGATCAGTCCGGCAACGGCCGGCCCCGCGTCTCCGGCCCCAGAGCCACGCCCGCGAATCCCAGAACATACACCAGCGCAACGATGCTTGCCGCCATCCGCAAACCGGCTGCAGGATCGTCCGCCTGCGTGAAGCGGGCCGCAAGACTTCCCAGCAGAAACGGAGCAAATGCCGCGAGCAGCCGGGCAGAGTTGTAGCAGAAGCCCACACCCGTTGCTCGCAACCGTGTGGGGAAAAGTTCCGGGAAATACACGGCAAACGCCGAGAAAGGCGCAAGCGCCGCAAAGCCCATCACGAACCCCCACCCATACGCCGTTGCCATATCCCGCACTCCCCAGAAGGTCCCCTCCACCGCTGCAAGCGCCAGGGCGAAGAACAGATACATGGCCGGCTTGCGGCCAATGCGCTCGCTGAGAGCGGCATAGGCAAAAATGCCGAAGAACGCGCCGATCTGCTGGATGAAGAACGCCTGACTGCGGAAGCGGGCCAGAACTCCCTTCTGGGCCTCCTCCGGGAGGTGAGCAAGCGTCGGCTTCAGAACGGCGCCGACCAGGTCCGGCAGGAAGAATCCCACCCCCCAAAGCCCGCCCACTCCGGCAATGGCGATGAGCACTCCGGCGATGGTGTTACGCCGAAGCACTGGGTCACGCACAAGGTCACCGATTGCGCCCAGTTCCTTGCGCACGCCGTCCTCGGCCGCCTGCTCCCGGGCCTTCTCCCACCGGTCCGGTTCCCGGATGCTCATCCGGGTCCAGACCACCAGCAGCGCAGGAAATACACCCACCCAGTAGACCACGCGCCAGCCCACGTCGCTCAGCAGATACACGATCACCGCGGCACCCATGTTGCCAAACGCTGACAGCGCCTGCAGCGTGCCAAGTGCCATGGCCCGGGAGCGATTCGGCCAGACCTCGGCAACCAGTGCTGCTCCCGCCGCGAACTCCCCGCCAATGCCTATGCCGGTCAGGAACCGCGCCAGGGCATACTGCTCCCAGCTCTGCACAAACCCGCTGAGCATGGTGAACAGCGCATAGATCAGGATGGTGATGATCATCGTCCGCGCGCGGCCCAGCCTGTCGCCCAGGATGCCAAACACGAACCCGCCAACCGCCCACCCTATCAGAAAACAGGCGGTGATAAGCGGCCCGATGCGGGCGGCCGCCTTCTGCAGCGCGGCCGGGTCGGAGTAATGAGGCTCCAGCAGCTCCAGCACCGAGACCTGCCGGACCAGGTTGAACAGGTTCTGGTCCAGGCAGTCGAACATCCAGCCGAGCGCCGCGATGATCAGCACCAGCCAGGAGTAACGGGGGATGCCCTGATACCACCGCAGCCCGGCGCCCTGCTCAGTCCGGGTCACAGCGCTCAAAGTGGTATCCTCCCGCGCTTCTACCTTGCGGACCTGGCAATGAATGGGGCCGTCTCACATCACTCGACCGGCTGCAGCGCGGCCCACAGGGCGCGGTAGTAACGCATGAAACGCTCGATATCCTTGGGGTCCTTGGTGCCCGCGAGCGGCTGGATCTCCTGAAGCGTATACCGGTCGTAGCCCGCGGAGCGCAGCAGCGAGAACAGTTCGCGCCAGGGATAATCGTTGGCGAGCTCCGTGATGTGGCAGGAGCGGATGAAAGGACGCAGAAGCTCGAAATACTCCCGGACGCTGCCGTCCTTCACATCCGTGGGATTGGAGTTCCAGCATACTCCCACCGAGGCATGTCCGCAGACGTCCATAATGCGCCGGATGCGCGGCGGATGCTGGGTCTCGTGGCCGTGCACCTCCAGCCAGATCTCCACACCGTTATCCGCGGCTGCCTGTCCGCATTCCCGCAGGGCCATCCCGATCTGCTCCAGAGTCTTCTCCTCCGGCACCCCTTCCACCAGACCGTTCGGACGCACCTTTACGCCCGTGGCGCCGACATCGCGCGCCAGCTCGCAGAACCGCTTGGTCAGCTCGATGTTCTCTCGGACGATGGCGGGGTCGTTACGGTGATAATCGCACGCGGTCCCCAGCCCCCACAGAGTGACGCCCGAGTCCTGGAACATGGACCGCACCTCGCGGCGGCGCTCCGCGCTGATGTCCGGCTCCACACCGTGCGCGTGCGTGGTGCGCAACTCCACACCCTCATATCCCGTATCCCTGCAGCGCTGGATGAGAGTCGGCAGATCCCAGTCCGATGCGATGTTGTAAGTCACGAGTCCGAGTTTCATTCTTGCTCCCTGTCTGTCTCCCTGTCTGTGGTTGCGGACAACGGCGGCGCCGGACGGCAACCGGTCCGCCGCCGCGAACAACGCGGCGGAAGCCGCCCCCGCTTTTAGAAAATCACGTCTGCGCATTCTCCCGGCCCTGCCACTTCATTCCGGCAGAGGACGCCCCTTCGTCTCCGGGGCCAGCGCCAGCCCGATGAACCCGAAAACATAGATGACGGACATGATGCTGGCGGCCATCCGGTATCCAAAGACCGGGTCGCCCGGCCGCGAGAAGCTCGCCGCGATGCTGCCCACATAGAAGATGCCAACAGCGGCAAGCAGTCTGGCGCAGTTGTAGCACACTCCCACCCCCGTCGAGCGCAGTCTCGTGGGGAATAGCTCCGGAAAATAGACAGCGAACGCCGAGAATGGCGACAGCGTGAAGAACCCCAGGAAGAACGCCCACGCATACGCGTGCGTCACGTGGTGAATGGTCCAGAACGCCCCCTGCACCACGCCCAGCACGCAAAGATAGATGATCAGCAGAGCGGCTTTGCGGCCGATGCGCTCGCTGGCGGCGGCATAGGAATACATGCCGATGAACCCGCCGATCTGGAAGATGAAGAACACCGTGCTCTTTGCGCGCTGGATGTCGCTTTCCGATGCCCCGGACGCCTGCATCACCTTGCTGATGAGATCCGGCTGGAAGTAGCCGATGCCCCACAGGCCCAGGACCCCGGCCAGAGCGATCAGCAGGGCAGCCCAGGTATTCCGGCTGACTCCCGGCAGCGTGAACAGATCCCGGATGCTCCCCAGCTCCTTGGTGGGATCCGCCGCTGTCTGGGCCCGCGCTTCCTTCCACTTTTCCGGCTCGCGAACGAACAGGCGGATGACCACGACCAGCAGCGCCGGAGCGATGCCCACCACATACACCCACCGCCAGCTCACTTCCGCCAGCACAAAGGTGACGATGGCAGCCATCATATTCCCCACCGTGGACAAGGCCTGAAGGAAGCCCAGTGCCATCGGACGAGAACGGGCTGGCCACACCTCCGCCACCAGAGAGGCCCCGGCCGCGAACTCGCCCCCGATGCCGAGCGCGGTGAAAAACCGGCAGAAAGCATATTGCAGCGGAGTGTGCACCAGGGCATTCAGACCGGTGAACAGCGCATAGATCAGGATGGTGATCATCATGGTGCGCGCCCGGCCGATCTTGTCGCCCAGGATACCGAAAAGCAGCCCTCCCAGGGCCCAGCCCACCAGGAAGATGGAGGTCAGCTTGTAACCCCATCGCTGCACGGCCTCGTCCAGCGCAGGGCCGGAATAGTAAGCGCTCAGGATGTCTTGCAGCGACCGGAAGCGGATAAGGGTGAAAAGCTGCTGGTCCAGCGTGTCGAACAGCCAGCCGAGGGCCGCAACGACAAGGACCAGCCAGGCGTAGCCTGAAACGCCTCTGTACCAGGGCAGTTGCCGCCCGGTCCGGGGTTCTTCCACCTGCGCCATAGGGAGTCGTATCCTTCCGCCGCCCGCACTCGTCTGGTTCCGGCAATGGAGGGCGGCTCCGCCGCCGCCTTCGCCACCGGCCGGCCTGATTCCTTCCCCGGAAACGCCCGGATGGTGGCGCCATCAGGCCGGAGGGCGCTGCGCGACGAAATAGAGGCGGTCGCTGCGCCGGTTCGGCGGGCGCATGGTGTAGGCGTGGAACACGGAGATATCGCTGAAACCGGCGGATTCGAGTCCGCGGGTTAGCTCTTCCTGCGTATAACCCCTCTGGGTATGGACCTCCCGGAAGGTCTCCACGCCGGAGTCAGTCAGCGCCTCGAAGTCCATCTCCACCGTGCACAGGCGCGAGGCCGGATCCCACGAGCTGCGCCACACATAGCGGGGATAGGAGTCTGAAGAGAGGTTGTCCTGATCGAAGAACCCGTGCGACAGCGCGTAGACCGTGTTGACATCGAAGATAAAAATCCCTCGCGGACGGAGATGCAGGAGCGTTCTGCGGAAAGCGGAGCACAGGCGCTCATAGTCCAGGATGTAGTTGAAACTGTCGAACAGGCAGAGCGCCGAATCGAACGTGAAAGGCAGGTCCAACTCTGCGGCGTCCTGGCAGTAGAAAGCGGGATTGCCCTCCAGGCGCTGAGAGCGGGTGAGTTTGGATTCGGCAACGGCGATCATCTCCTGAGAGTTATCCACCCCGGCCACCCGCAAGCCCTCTTCCGCAAGCCGGAAGGAGACGTTTCCGGTGCCGCAGGCAATATCCAGAACCGTCCGCGGCTCAAGCCCCCGCGAGGACCAGAGGGTGTGGATGTAGCGCACCCAGATGTCGTACGCGATGCCCGCCATGAGCGCGTCGTAGATGGCGGCCACCCGGCTGAACTGCCGGGCCTCGCCGGATGATGCTGTGCGCCTGCGTGCTGCCATTCGTCCTCCCCGCGCAAAAGTCCCCACCGGACGCGGATTCATGCGGATACGGTATATCTCAAAGGCCTGCTGCTTCGCGCGGTGAGAGTTCTGCAACTTTATGGCAAGAACTATTGACAGGGAGGCGCGGGATGAGTAGTATTGAGAGGGGCGAGTCGCCCTTTATTTAGCAGGAGTCAGATGCCACCAAGTGGCATCTGGTCCCACGGGAATGGCTGTCGAGACGATCAACCTCACATCCCAGCGCACCATCTGCCTGGTCGGAAATCCGAACACCGGCAAGAGCGTGATCTTCGGGCGCCTGACCGGAAAATACGTTATCGTCTCAAACTATCCCGGCACCACCGTCGAGATCCTGAAGGGAACCGCCACCATCCGCGGCCAGCGTGTGACCGTGGTGGACACACCCGGCACCAACAGCCTGATCCCGATGTCCGAAGATGAGCAGGTCACGCGGGACATCCTGCTGGAGGATCCACCCGACCTTGTGCTTCAGGTGGGCGACGCGAAGAACCTGAAGCGCGTACTGGCGATCACCGTGCAGCTTGCGGAGATGGATCTTCCGTGCACGCTGGCGCTCAATATGATGGATGAAGCGCGGATGCGCGGGATCCACATAGACACCGACAAGCTGAGCGCCGAACTGGGCATCCCGGTGGTGGGCACGGTGGCCGTCGAGGGAACCGGGATGGATCGCCTCGTCCAGAATCTGGATCACGACCGCCGCCCCGCGCTACTGGTGCGGTATCCTGAAGCCATTGAGGAGGCCGTCACGGCGATCAGCGAGCTTCTTCCGGAGGGAATACACGGAAAGCGCGCGGTCGCCCTGATGATCCTGAGCGGCGATGAGTCGCTCCGCCGGTGGCTGGTCAGGAACCTGGATCCTGCCCGGCTGAATCAGATCGAGGGAATCCGCGCGGCGCTTGCCGCCACCACCGCTCTGCCCCTTTCACAGATCATCAGCCGTCACCGGGCGCTTGCTGTACAACGCCTTTTCGCTCTTGTGACTCAGAAGACCGAAGGCCGTGAAAGCGCGCTGGCCGCCTTTCTCGGCCGCACAATGATGCACCCGTTCTGGGGCGTTCCCTGGCTGGCGCTGGTGCTGTATGTCACCTGGCTTGTGGTTGGGGTTTTCGGAGCGGGCACGGTGGTGGATCTCATTGAAGAGGGGCTTTTCAACGGCTACATCAACCCCGCCGCGGTGCGGGTCTTCTCGTTCGTGCCGGTCCCGTTCCTGCGGGATCTGTTCGTTGGCGAGTATGGCATCATCACGATGGCGCTGACCTACGGGATCGCCATCGTGCTCCCTGTGGTCTTTTTCTTCTTCGTAGCTTTTGGAGTGCTGGAGGATTCGGGATACCTGCCGCGCCTGGCCGTGCAGGTGAATCAGATCTTCCGCCGGCTGGGATTGAACGGCAAGGCCGTGTTGCCGATGGTGCTGGGACTCGGGTGCGACACCATGGCCACGCTGACCACCCGAATTCTGGAGACGCGCCGGGAACGAACCATCGTGACTCTGCTGCTGGCGCTTGGCGTTCCCTGTTCGGCGCAGCTCGGCGTCATTCTGGGATTATTGACCACTGCGAAATCGCTGTTCATCTGGGCCGGTGTCGTGGGGCTGGTTCTGCTGGCCGTCGGATATCTGGCCGGGAAGGTGATGCCCGGGCAGAGTTCGGACTTCATCCTGGAGGTGCCGCCGGTGCGCCTGCCACGGCTCGGCAACATCCTCTACAAGACGCTGGCGCGCACGGAATGGTATCTGAAGGAGGCGGTCCCGCTGTTCGTGCTGGGCACGCTTGTCCTCTTTCTGTTGGACCGGCTGGGTCTGCTGGGGACGATCGAGGGATGGAGCGCGCCGGTGGTAACAGGCGTGCTGGGACTGCCGGAAGAGGCAGCGAAGGTTTTCATCATGGGCTTCCTGCGCCGGGATTACGGCGGAGCGGGACTGAAGACCATGTTCGACGCAGGCCAACTTTCGCACGACCAGGTGCTGGTCAGCATCGTAACGCTGACGCTTTTTATCCCGTGCGTGGCGAACTTCCTGGTGATGGCCAAGGAGAGGGGCTGGAAGACAGCACTCGCAATGGCCGCGTTCATTGTGCCCGTGGCGGTCCTGACAGGCGGGGCCGTGCGGCTCCTGCTGAGGTCAGGGATACTGTGAGTGAGTTCCAGTGCCATTTCTGCGGGTATCGCGGCTCTGAGGAAGAGCTGCTGCGAAAGTGTGAAGGCTGCGCGCTGCACAAGCAGCACGCCGGAGCGGGAGTGTCATGCTGTCCAAACTGCGGTATCGAGCTAAAAATGAGGTCGTCGGTGGTGGACCTTCTGGAAATGGTGGCGGCCAGGTTGAAGGGCCGCCGGAGCTAAGCCGCGAGCAGACAGATCATCTCCTGGAGCAGCTCTGGGTGGCCGAGGAGGACCGGCGGTCTATTCCGGCCGGTTACTCGGATGCCTCGTCAGGACACTCCTGCAGTCTGCAGCACGCGGACGACGGCACCGATTGCCAGAACGGCTGCGAAATCTCGGCTCATCTCCCCCGTCTGAAAGCGGCGGGTCTGGTGGAAGAGGTGGATGGAACCGTCCGGCTCAGCGAGACGGGGGCCGCCAGGGCGGAGGAGCTCATCCGGCGCCACAGGCTAACAGAGCTTCTTCTTACGGAATTGCTGGATCTGGACGCTGCTGAAAGCCGGACCGACGTCTGCCGCCTGGAGCACGCCATTTCACCCACCGTGGTAGAGCGGATCTGCGCGTTTCTGGGACATCCGCCCCACTGCCCTCACGGGCGTCCCATTCCTCGCGGCCGGTGCTGCGGGCGTATCTCCCGCGAGGTGCCTCCGCTGGTGGCTCCCCTGGAGGATGCCGCTGTGGGCCAGAGGTACCGCGTGGTGTTCATCGCGCCGAAGTCCCATACGCGTCTGGACCGTCTGGCCGTGCTGGGCCTGACGCCCGGGGCCGAGATCCGGTTGCACCAGAAAAGGCCATCCTACGTCATCCGCATCGGGGAGACGGACGTGGCGATAGACCGGGACATCGCACGGGAGATCTACGTCCGCGCGGTGTAGCAGGCAGTCACCATCCCGTAACATAACCTGTTTCCAGCCGGCTGGTGATCGCACCCGTCACCGATCCGTCTTCCTCCAGACGCAGCACGCTGGGCCGGCCATGCACGTAGGGAGGGTCCACGTGGACCTCATGCCCCCATCCCTGGAGCGTCTTGAGCGTTTCCATCTTGATGCGTGACTCACATGACACACGCAGCGGGAAGCTCTGCCGCGGGTAGAACGAAGACGGGAAAGACTGAACCGTGACCGTCGGCAACTCCACCGCGCGGGCCGGATCCATCCCGAACTCCACAATGTTCAGGAATACCTGCAGCGACCACTGATCCTGCCCGTCGCCGCCGGGTGTCCCGAACACCAGCCAGGGTCTGCCGCCCTGCAGAGCCAGTGACGGCGTCAGGGTAGTGCGAGGACGCTTGCGCGGCGCGAAACAGTTGGCTCGGGATGGGTCCAGGTAGAACATCTGCCCCCGCGTGCCCAGAGGGAACCCCAAATCAGGGATGACGGGCGAACTCTGGAGCCAGCCGCCTGACGGTGTGGCGGATACGCAGTTGCCCCAGCGGTCCACCACGTCCAGGTGGGTGGTATCTCCGGAGAATCCGCCAGAGCCGCCTTCTCCGGCAGGCGGCGCACCAGCAGATGACACATCAGGAGCAGTTCTGCGCTGGAAAGGATCGCCCGGACGCAGCTCCGGAGCGGCCGCGCGAGGATCGATAAGCGCGGCGCGTTGGCGGTTGTAGGGTGTGGAGAGCAGCCGCTCCAAAGGTACGTCGTCGAAGTCCGGGTCCCCATACCACGCCTCACGGTCGGCGAAGGCCAGCCGGGCGGCTTCGATGATGGTATGGAAGTATGCGGGGGTCCCCCACCCCATAGCCCGCAGATCGAAGTGCTGCAGGATGGCGAGCTGCTGCAGGAACACGGGCCCCTGAGTCCAGGGGCCGCACTTGCACACTTCAACCCCACGATAGGTGAAGCGGACCGGCTCCTCCAGTCGCGGACGCCATGTGCCGACATCCTCCTGTGTCAGAAAGCCCGGCGACTCACGTCCCGCAGAATCACAGACCTTCGTGCTCCGGCAAAAACCTTCGATGATGGCTGCCGCCTGCCCGCGGTAGAACCAGTCGTAGGCCGCCTGCAGCCCCTGCACACGGTCCGACTTGCGGGCAGACTCGTTTCGCATCCGGCGGAAGGTCTCGGCCACTGCGGGGAGCCGCAGGGTATCGCCAATCTTCGGAGCGCGTCCGTCCGGCAGATACACCTCGGCCGAGGTCGGCCACTCGCCGCGGAACCGGCCGGAGTGCATTTCGATGGTCTCCGCCAGACTCTGGTAGACGATGAAGCCGGTCTCCGCCAGCTCGATGGCAGGCTCCAGAATGCGCGCGAGCGGGAGGCTGCCGAACTCCCGGAGAATGAGCAGCCACGTACCGATGAGCGCCGGCACTGTGGCGGGCAGAAGCCCATCACCCGGGATCAGCTCGTATCCCCGCTCCCGAAACCATTCCAGCGTCAGAGCGGCCGGTGACGTGCCCTGACCCGAAACGGCATAGGTCTTTCCGCCGAAATGGACCAGCGCGGGACACTCACCGCCCGGACCGTTCTGGTGCGGCTCAAGGACGGAGAGACAGAAAGCCACCGCGGCGGCGGCGTCGGCGGCGTTCCCGCCGTCCCGCAGAATGTCGTGCCCGGCCATCGCCGCCAGATAGTGTCCGGCGGCAACAGCCTGCCTGCGAGCGCGGAAATCGGGACGTGCCGTGTGAGCCATAAATCAGGAATCTCCGTAGACGGGGATGCACGCCCCACTGATGGGAGCCGCCTCCTCGCTGACAAGAAACAGGATGGTTCGCGCCAGCGCTTCGGGACGCACCCAGCGGCTGAAATCGGCATCGGGCATGGCGGAGCGGTTCGCAGGGGTGTCTATGATGCTCGGGAGGACGCAGTTCACGCGCACCCGATCACGGCGCAGCTCCTCTGCCAATGCTTTTGTCAGTGCCACCACCCCGGCCTTTGAGACGGCATAGGCAGCGAGCCCGGGCGGCGTCTCCACCGCGCCGCGGGATCCCACGGTGACGATGGCACCGCCTCCGTTCTCCACCACCAGCGGAGCCAAAGCGCGCACGGTCAGGAAGCAGGTTTTCAAGTTCAGGCGCATCATGTGATCCCAAACGGCTTCGGGAGTCTGCGTGACGGGGAAGCCTCCGGCGAATCCGCCCACCAGATTGACCAGGGCCTCGATGGCGCCGAATTCGCGGCGCGTCTCTTGTGCCAGACGCTCCACTTCATCCGCGCGCGTAAGGTCCGCGCAGATTCCTCGAAGGGAGGACGCTTTAGCATCGGCCTTGCGCTCCAACTCCTGGAACTGCTCCTCTTCGACAAAAGTCACCATCACATCCCAGCCTGCATCCAGGAAGGCGAGTGAAACAGCCTGGCCCAGGCCTCCGGTGCCCCCGGTAATCACAGCCGCCGGTTTTTTATCGCTCATTGGTGTCCGGTTTCCCTCCGACAACTGCCGACGGGCGCGTGCGCCCCGGCGTTTCCTTCTCGTGACTTCGCGCGCGCTCAACGGCGCTCCTGCCCCCGGCTGCAGCCAGCCGCAAAAGGTGCGCCCCGCCGACCTTCGGGGCGGCGGGGCGCGCCAGGAACAGAAGACGCCTATCGAACCCTTCAGATCTCCTCTTCGTCCTCGAAAGCCTCGCCGTGATCATCCGGGCTTTCGGACTCGACAAGCTCCAGGCATTCCTGGATGATTTCGTCATGCTCGTTATAGTCGGTCTCTGTGACGAAGACGGAACTCTCCGTGGGGCCGATCAGCACATTGTCCGAATCGCTCTCCACAACGGCGCCGATGCCCTGTTCCTTCAGGGCATTTGCCAGCATCTGGGCGGCAAAAGGCGGACCGCTGTAGATCTCGACCAGATCGGCCTCTTCTTCCGCGACCAGATCCTCGTCCTCCTCTGCGGCGTCGGACTCATCGTCGTCCGGGAAGAGCTCGTCCTCTTCTTCTTCCACCAGTTCCACTCCGCAATCGGAGCATTCAGCGAACCCCTTGCGGAACTCCGCTCCGCAGACCGGGCAGTATGGCATAATCAACACCCCCTCTCGCCGTTATCAATCAGCAGGCGGGAGAAAACTCGATATGCCGGGACTCAGGCAACCGGTGTCCCGGCCGGAATACGTTACCCGAAACCGTGCCCTGCGGCAACATCCTCCGCGGTGTTTTTTGCAATGCGGGGCTCAGCCCGCTGGAATGCTGCGCCCGCCGCCTGTGTTATACTGGTGTCAAACAGCGACTTCGGGCGGAAGAGCGCCAGCGCCCCGACGTCCCGACAAGGGAGCCCCTCTTTCGCTTCACGCATAGAAGATACCCTTTTACGGAGGAGAGCCGGCATGCGAAAGGACGCCCGGGGATTCACTCTGATCGAGCTTCTCGTGGTCATCGCCATCATCGCCATCCTGGCGGCGATCCTTTTCCCCGTGTTTGCCGCCGCCCGGGAGAACGGGCGCAAGGCAGTGTGCTTCGCCAATCTGAAGCAGATCGGTCTGCAGTTCCGGATGTATGCGGACGACAACAGGGGGTTCATGCCATTCGGACAGGATCCTAGCGACGGCATGTTCTGGAACAGCATGAATCCCCGGCCGCCCCTGATCTGGGACGCTCTAATGCCCTACGCCAAGACCGCCGCTCACTGGCGGTGCCGCAGCGACAAAGGATACTTCACCAACCTCACGTTCGTCCTGACGGATGGACGCCAGATGTCCGTTCCGAACGAGATCCCCTATTTCAAGCCATTGTGGAGATACCACGGCGGGGGGTCTTACTGGTTCAACACACGGCTTGGCGTGGTCAACGTGCCGGGAGGACGCAAGCGGAATGTGGTCTATACCGGGAAGCTGGACTCCGTCCCGGAGCCGTCGCGGATGACAGTGATGTATGAGCCCGGCTATTTCCACAGCTCGGAAGCGTTTTCCATCGCACAGTCGCAGAGAACACTGACAAGCAACCAGTACCGGCAGGTGGCGCGCTCAATGGCGCTCTTCGCCGACGGTCACGCCCGGGAGATGCCTTACGCGGAGTGGCGCACCTGGTCTTACGACTACACGGACACCATCTGCGGACCATACCAGTAAGGGAATCGCTTTACCACGCCAGCGTCGCAAGGAGCTGGCGGAAAGCCGGTTCGTACCGCTGAAGGTCGGAAGCGGGAGCTATGAAGGTGATGACCACGAGCCAGCCACCCTTCCGCAGGATTCGCTGGGTCATCACGACGGTCTGACCCTCCAGACGGCCCCTGCAGGCAACCTCGTACGACTCGATGCCTTCCAGTCCGGCGGGGACCTCTTCATCGCGCGTGACGACGGGATTCTCCAGCGCACGCGGAATCTGGCGGGTAAATCCGGACACAATGGCGCGCAGAGTGAGATCGGTCTTCACTGAATCCGCCTGCACGAGAATCACGGGGAGGTCTGCCTCGGAGCCGCGCGGGCGGCACTGAGCCTGCACGTATTCGGGCTGCTTGGCAAACGCCCATCCGGACGGAGCTTTCAGGCGAAGCCCCGCTCCGCGGACGGTGATTTCGGCCAGGCTCTGCTCCGCCGAAGCGGCGGGAGGCGGCGCCGGGGGGACTACATCTTTGCGGGAGAATGAGCGCACGCCACATCCTGCGGCAAGCAGGAGCGCCAGGAGTGCTGCAATGATGCTCCTATGATCCAAGGCCGGTAGGACAGGTCTCCCGTGATGTTCGCGGCCGCAAATCTGTACGCGGGGAACGCCGCCGCTTGTTCTGTAAGTTTACCTTCGCCTGGCCCGCGGGCTTTCCCTTCCCCTCGGCTCAGGGCTTCAGGGCGGGATCACGGCAGGAGCCGCAGGAGCGCTGCTGGACGCGCGCGGCGGCGCGGTGCAGGTTCCTGGACCGGACGTGCGCGCACCCACGATCGCGGCGAACAAAAGGGCAATAAGAATGATGGCGAATATCGCTTTACGGCCGGAATGTCGCGCATCAGGCATCGCCTGTAACCTCGCCGCGCGCAAGAGCGGACTCAACGTTGGCGGCGAGCTGCCCTGCCGTCTGATAACCCACCCAGGCGCCCAGGAGACGACCGCGGGCGATGAGCATAAGCGCCGGGATGGACTGCACATCAAAGGCATCCGCCAGCTCCGCATTCTGATCTACATCCAGGGACACCACGCGCAGACGGTCGGCGAAGAGGCCAGCCACCTCTTGCAGCACAGAGCGCATCATCCGGCAGGGGGCGCACCAGGCGGCGGTAAACTCCACCAGAACGGGAGCGTTATGAAGAAGGACCAACTCCTCGAACTGGCAAGTCCCGATCGCCGTCACCGCGCTCTTTTCCTGGCTCATCCACTGAGACACCTTTCCGGCGCGGCCGTGCGTTCGCGCCTTTCGCAGACAGAAACGCGCGGCAGACGCGCAAGACTCCCATCCCAGACGAAGATGCTCGCAAAACCGGCATCAATGCGAGTGGCTGGCAGGGGCTTTGGCAGGAGCCTGGGCGGGAGAAGCAGCAGGAGCGGATGGCTTTGAGGGTTTCTTGGAGACGCCTCTTGTGACCACCAGGATGCTGACACGGCGGTTGGCAGGATCCTCTGGCTTCCGCCCGGGACGAGGGCGGTTTGCCGCATAGCCCCTGACCTCTACAATCTGCCCGGGGCGCAGGCCGCTTTGCTCCAGCACGCGGCGGGCACTGTTGGCGCGGTCGGCCGAGAGCTCCCAGTTGGTGTAGGAGTCACCGCGGTTCAGCCGGCGGTTATCCGTGTGACCCTCGACAACCACGCTGTTCGGGAGCGATTTCAGCTCGCCAGCAATCCTGGTGAGCAGGCGGCGCGTCTCGGGTTTCACTGCGGCGCTGGCGCTGTCAAAGAACAGCGACTCTCCACCATCCACAAGATCTATTCGCAGCCCCTCTTCCGCCAGCTGGATATCCACGTTCTTTTTCAGGTCTTTGAACTCGGGAGCGCCCAGGACGACGTGCTCCAGCGTTTCCTTTGCCTCGCTGAGGCGTTCCTTCTCGTCCGCCTCGCGCCGCGAGGTAAGCGGCTCTTTCTCCTTGCCTGCCCCTTTTCCCTCGCCCAGCGGAAACGGAGCGTTCCCCTGGCGAACAGCCTCCATAAATCCGATGGGATCGCTGAAGTAGCCTGCAACGGCATCTTTGATGTCCTGGCTGAGCCCGACGATCCACATCACCAGGAAGAACGCCATCATGGCCGTGACGAAGTCTGCGTAGGCTACCTTCCAGGCGCCCCCGTGATGCCCGTCGTGACCTTTCTTCTTTTTGATGACGCGGATCTCGCCTGTGTCCTTGGACATATGCGTGTCAGGTGCGGCAGAAGATCATCAGGCGGCTTTCTGCTGCGCGGAGGCTCCTCCGCTCTTGCAGACTTCTTCCATTTGAGCAAAGGTCGGTCTGAGTTCCGGCTCGATGTTGCGGCGGGCGAACTCCACGCACACCAGCGGCACGTCTCCGCGAGCAAATGCCACCGTGGCGTTCTTGATGCAGGCCAGATACTGAGACTCCGCGTGGGCGATGGCCTCGGTTGCCTTGGCCAGCGGCGCGAAGATACCGTAGGCCATAAGAACGCCCAGAAACGTCCCGACGAGAGCGGCTCCCACCTTCTCGCCCACCTGTTCCGGAGGTCCGCCGATGGACTGCATGGTGATGACAACTCCGAGCACCGCCGCCACGATACCGAAAGCGGGCATGGCGTCTCCCACGGTGGAGAGGATGCGCGAGGTCTTCATCGCCTCCTCGTGCGACACCTCCAGGTCTATCTCCATGAGGTCGGACAGGCTGTAGACGTTCACCCCACCCATCGAGACCAGCTTCAGGGTATCCGCAAACAGGTTGACGGCGTGATGGTTGTGGAGGAAGGACGGATACTTCTGGAAGATCTCGGACTCGTGAGGGTTCTCCACGTGCTTTTCCAGCTCCACCAGGCCCTGCTTGCGGGCCAGGGAGAAGGTGTCATACATCACCTGAAGCAGTTCCAGGAAGACGGCAGGCTTGTAAGGATTGCCCTTCAGCAGCCCTATTGTGGCTTTCAGCACGGCAATGGCGCCCTTCGGAGAGTAGCCGATGACCACGCTCCCGAGCGCGGCCCCTCCGATGATAATGAACTCGGAGATCTGGTTCAGGGCGGCCACTTTGCCCCCGTGCATCGTATAGCCGCCCAGAATGCTGCCGAAGAGTATCGCTATGCCAAGCAGAACAGACAACTGAGACCTGACCCCCGTCGGGAGCGCCGGGACGCTGAGCGGGCGGCGCTGCCACGTGGCCTCCGCGGTGCGTCCTCGTTCGCGTGATGAAGTCCAACAGGGGCTGCCGGCCCCTGCTGCGCCGTCCTGTAATGCATTTCCATTTTTGGGGGCGGAAAAGGCAATGGAATCTTCCCGTTACGGCAGCAGTCTGTAATCGGGCCGGTGAGAAGGAGGAGCGGAAGGGCTGTTGAATCCCTCCTGTAACTACGCTCATCTAAAGCGGTGCGGGGCCGGATGGCCTCCCGAAGGACAAAACAAACGTGAGGGCGATGACGGCTACTCTGTTGAGACTGCAATCGGTTCTGGTGGCGGCTCTGGCGGCCGGTGTTGGATGCGCATCGTCCAGTCACGGCGCCACCCTGCAAGATGCGCTTCGACTGGCACTGGAGCGCAGTCCCGCTCTGGCCTCTGCAAGGGCCGAGGAGCGAGTGGCTCTGGCCGAGCGAGGACTTGCCGATGCGGCGGCAGGTCCATACCTTGGGGCGGGCGCCTCCTACACCTACCTGGATCGCCCCACCCTCTTCGGTGGGATGACCGTCTTTGCAAGGGAGACCCAGGTTAACCTGTTGGCGCTGCGGGCACCGGTGTATAACCGTTCTCTGTCGCTGCGGCGCAGAGCTGCGTCGCTTGCGGCCAGCGCCCGAGGCACGGGAATAAGGGCCGTGGAAGAGTCCGTTCTCCTGCAAGTGGCCGAGCGGTACTGGGCGGTGGCCGCAGCCAGGCAGCAGGAGGAGGCCGCCGCCGACGCGGCACGGTTTCTGAAAGCGAATCTGGAGCGCGTCATCGCCAGCCAACAGGCCGGAGCGGCGACACGGGGAGAGGTTCTCCGCGCGCAGGCAGAAGAGGCGCTCGCGCGGGACCGGCTGCTGGCGGCACAGAACGGCGTACGAGTGGCGCTGTCCGCCTTGAAAATGGCGATAGGACTGGATCAGGACGAGGATTTCGACGTCTCGGCGGACGCCCTTGTGCCGGATGAGCGGGTAATGACGGCGGAACCGGCGGACTCGCCGGCCGTGACCGCCGCCAGGCAGGCGCTGGCCGCAGCCGAGGCCGCGCTGGCGGCCGCCCGAGCGGGCAACGATCCCACCCTGACGCTGGATGCGGACTTTCAGAACATCGCCCGCGGAGCAGAGTTCCCACGCCGGGACGGGACTGTAAGCGCGATGGTGCGACTGAACATCCCCATCTTCGATTCTGGGGCGACCCAGTCCGCCGTGGCGAAGGCAGCCGCCGAACGCGATCGCGCTGCAAGCCAGCTGAAAGCGGCGGAAGATCAGGTGGCATTCCAGCGGCGCTCCACGGAGCTTGCCCTTCAAAGCGCGCTGGAGCGTTGGCGGGCCACCGAGGAACAGGTGGCTGCAGCCGTGGAGAGTCGACGGCTGGTGGAGATTGGCGCAAGGGAGGGGATCTACACCCAGACAGACCTTCTGAGCGCCCAGAGCGCGGTTTCCGCGGCGCAGGCGTCACGCATACAGAGTCTCGCCGACCTGAAAATGGCCGAGGCGGCCAGGCTGGCGGCCATCAGCAGGCTTGACATCCTTCTGGACGTTGCGAGGAGGTGATAGAGATGACTGTCGAGAGAGCATTGAGAGGAATCGCAGGGACGTTTGTCCTGCTTTCTGTGATCCTTGGCCACCTGGTAAATCCGTGGTTCTATGCGTTCACGGCGTTCGTGGGGCTGAATCTGCTGCAGTCCGCGTTCACCAACTGGTGCCCGATGATGGCCATCCTGCGAAAAGCGGGACTCCGGATGGAGGAATGCGGCCGCTGAGGGGTTTGGGGACGACAGACGGGAAGGGAGATCGAGTCTGACCATGACAAAACGCGGATGGGTCTGGATCGCTGCAGGGGTCATCGTGGTGGCAGCGGCGCTTGTCTGGAACGCACGCCGCGGGGGGCAACACAGCACGCACGCCCGTGAGCTGCCTCCCGTTCAGGCCGAGACGATGATCGTCTCGCGAATCCCGATGGAAAGCTTCTCCGTCTCCGACGGAACCATCCGGCCGTTCCAGGAGGCTACGCTGTCCCCCAAGATTATGTCCTCCGTGCTTGCAGTAATGGTGCGGGAGGGAGACCGGGTCCGGCGAGGGCAAGAGCTGGTGCGCCTGGAAGCCGCAGATCTGCAAGCTGGAGTGGAGCAGGCAAGCGCGGCCCTGTCAGCCGCTTCGGCGTCAGCGGAGGCAGCCAGTTCGGCGGCGCGGATGGAGCAGGAAGCAGCCGAGGCGGACATCCGTTCGGCCACGGCGGCCGTTCAGGAGGCCCGGGCATACCTGCAGATGGTCCAGACCGGTCCGCGCCGCCAGGAGCGCGCGCAGGCGAACATCGCCGTGGAACAGGCCAAAGCTCAGTACGACCTTGCGCACAGCGAAGCCGAACGCATACGAGCGCTTTTCCGGCAAGACGTGGTGAGCAAACAGAGGCTGGAGCAAGCGGAGACAGCGGAGGCTGTGGCGAAAGCCGCTCTGGAATCGGCACGCCAACAGGCGGACATGGTGGCGGAAGGTAGCCGCGTCGAAGAGCTGAAGGCAGCCCGTGAGCGTCTCGCTCAGGCTGAAGCACGCCTCGCCGCCGCGAAGAGCCGCCGTCTGGCTGCGGAGATGCGGCGAAAAGAGGCCGTGGCTGCAGCGGGGCAGGCGCGTCAGGCCCGTGCCGGTCTGACGGGAGCGAAGACCATGGCCGGTTACTCCGTTATCCGCGCGCCATTCGACGGTGTGGTCACCCAGCGTCTGGTGGACCCTGGCGATCAGGTGGGACCGGGTGGTCCGGTACTGGTGCTGGAGGACCGCTCGCGCTGGCAGATCGAGGCATTCGTGCCTGAGGCGGAAGCCACGACGCTAAAGCCCGGTGACCGCGCGCTGGTTCGCATCGACAGCCTGGGCGGCGATGAACGGGAAGCGCGGATTTCAGAAGTGCGTCCTGGTGGCGATCCCGCCACCCGTACGGTCCGCGTGAAAGCGGATATCCGCGACTCATCCCGGCTGGCCAGCGGCCTGTTCGGTCGTCTGATGGTGCCGCGCGGAGTGCGGTCGGTGGTGGCCGTGCCGGACAATGCCATCCTGGACCGCGAGGGGATGGCCCGGATCTGGGTGGTCGGCAAGGACAGCCGCGCCGAACTGCGGGTGGTGACACTAGGTGAGACGCGGGACGGGATGACGGCCATCCTGTCCGGGCTGCAGGACGGCGAAAAGGTGGTGATCAGCAACCTGGATGCCATCCAGGAGGGAGTGAAGATTCTGGAGGCCGCCCGATGAAGCGCCTTGGCCTATCGGGCGCCATTGCGCACTACTTTATTGACTCAAAGCTGACTCCGCTCATCATCGTCGCCTGCCTTTTGCTGGGCATCTTCGCCGTGCTGAAGCTCCCGCGCGAAGAGGAGCCCCAGATTATCGTGCCCATGGTGGACGTCTTCGTCCAGATGCCGGGCGCCAGTGCCAAGGAGGTTGAGGAGCGGATCACCAAGCCCATGGAGAAGCTCCTGTGGGAGATTCCCGGGGTGGAATACATCTACACCACTTCTTCCCCGGGCATGTCCATGGCCATTGTCCGCTTCTACGTGGGGCGCGACATGGAGGAGAGCATTGTCAAGGTGAACACCAAGCTCTCCTCCAACTTCGACCGCATCCCTCACGGAGGAAGCTACCCGCTGATCAAGGTGCGCTCCATAGACGACGTGCCCATTCTTGCGCTCACCGTCTGGAGCACACAGCGTTCCGCGTATGAGCTCCGCCAGATGGCCGCACGGCTGGAGGATGCCGTCAAGCAGGTGCCGGATGTTTCGGAGACGCACATTATCGGCGGGCCTCGGCGCGCGCTGCGGGTTGTTGTGGATCCTGAACGGGCGGCGGCGCGGGGACTCAGCATCGCGCAACTCCAGCCAGTGATTGCGCGCGCCAACGCGGAGCTGGAGGCGGCCAGCTTCGCAAGTGGAAACGTGGAGTACGCCGTGCGCGCGGGCGCATTCGTGCGGAGCCGGGAAGACCTGGAGAACATCACTGTCGGCGCTCAGGACGGTCGGCCAGTTCTTCTGAAGGACGTGGCGGACATTGTGGAGGGGCCGGAGGAGCGCAAGAACTACGTTTCAATCACTGCCGGTCCGGCGGCCGAGGGGGCGCTGGCCGAGAAGCTGGCGGGGGGCAAATCGGCCGAGGCGGTCACCCTGACCGTGGCCAAGCGACAGGGCACCAATGCCATCGTCATCGGACACCAGGTGCTGGCGAAGGTGGAGTCTGTGCGGGGCCAGATCCTCCCTTCGGATGTGCACGTCACCATCACCCGCAACTACGGGGAGACTGCGGCAGAGAAGTCGAACGAGCTTCTGTTCCACATGGCCATCGCGGTGGTCAGCGTCTCGCTGTTGATCATGTTCGCGCTGGGCAAGCGGGAGGCGGGCGTGGTGGCTATTGCGGTACCGGTAACCCTGGCGCTGACGCTTCTGGTTTTCTATCTCTACGGCTACACGCTCAACCGCATCACGCTGTTTGCCCTGATCTTCTCCATCGGAATCCTGGTGGATGACGCCATCGTTGTGGTGGAGAACATTGTGCGCCACTTCCGCATGCCCTCCAACCGCGGACGCTCTCTGGCCGAGGTAGCCTCCGAGGCGGTGGACGAGGTTGGCAATCCCACCATCCTGGCCACATTCACGGTCATCGCGGCCATCCTGCCGATGGCCTTCGTGGGTGGTCTGATGGGACCCTATATGCGCCCCATCCCCGTTGGGGCATCCGCCGCGATGCTATTCTCGCTGGCTATCGCGTTCATCATCTCTCCATGGGCCTCTCTCCGGCTGCTCAGCCGGAGCTACGCGGAATCGTCTCACGGCGAAGGGGAGCAGGAGGGTTATCTGACGCGCCTTTACCGGCGCGTGATGACCCCGATGATCGAGCAGCCCTCCAGACGCAACGCTTTCTTTGCGTTGGTATCCGTGCTTCTTGTGGGAGCTGTTGCATTCATCCCGCTCAAGTGGGTGACGGTAAAGATGCTGCCGTTCGATAACAAGAGCGAGTTCCAGGTGATCGTAAACACTCCCGAAGGCACCACACTGGAGGAGACCGCAGCAGTTGCAAGGCGGTTGAAGCAGGTGCTGGTCCAAGAGCCGGAGGTCACAGATGTTGAGATGTATGCGGGAACTGCCGCCCCCTACAATTTCAATGGCTTGGTGCGACACTGGTTCCTGCGACAGGGGCCGAACGTGGCCGATCTTCAGGTGAACCTGACCGGCAAGCATCACCGCAAGGCTCAAAGCCACGACATCGCCAAGCGCGTCCGGCCCAAACTGGAGGCTGTGGCACGGGAGATGGGAGCCACCATCCAGGTAGCGGAGGTGCCACCGGGCCCGCCGGTGCTGCAGACACTTGTGGCCGAGATCTACGGCCCGGACTACGAGCGGCAGATCGACATCGCGCGGGAGGTGAAGCGCATCTTCGAAAGCACCGAGGGCGTCACGGACGTGGACTGGTATGTGGAGGACCTCCAGCCGCAGGTTTCCTTCCAGGTGGACCGCCGTAAGGCAGCCCTGAACGGGGTGTCGGCAGAGGACGTGGCCCACACGGTGGTCGCCGCGACAGGCAAGCAGGAGGTGGGGCTCGCTCACATAGACTCAGAGGTGGAAGATGTGCCCATCGCGCTGGAGCTTGCGCGGCCCCGGCGCTCCGGCATCGAAGAGATCGCATCGCTCCGGGTGGCGGGACGTAACGGGCGACTGGTTCCGCTGGGAGAGATCGCCGACATCAAGATGGGTCACCGGGATCGCAGCATCTATCACAAGAACCTGATGCCCGTTGTCTACGTGACGGGGGACGTCACCGGCCGGCAGGAGAGCCCGGTCTACGCCATCCTGAAGATGCGCAGGGACATCTCTAAGATCAAGCTGCCGGAGGGCTACGAACTGAAGCAATACTCCACCCGACAGCCGTTCACATCCAACCGGTATGCGATGAAGTGGGACGGGGAGTGGCACATCACTTACGAGGTGTTCCGGGACCTTGGCATCGCCTTCGCGGCTGTTCTGATTTTGATCTACGTGCTGGTGGTAGGCTGGTTCCAAAGCTTCCGCGCCCCGCTGGTCATCATGGCCCCCATCCCTCTCACCCTGGTGGGAATTCTGCCGGCTCACGCCCTGATGGGAGCCTTCTTCACGGCCACGTCAATGATCGGCTTCATCGCAGGCGCGGGAATCATCGTCCGCAACTCGATCATCCTGGTGGACTTCATCGAGCTGCGAAGGCGTCAGGGGATGCCTCTTGCCGAGGCCGTGGTAGACGCCGGAGCGGTGCGCTTCCGTCCGATGTTGCTGACGGCTTCCGCAGTGCTGGTGGGCGCATTCGTGATCCTTTTCGATCCCATCTTTCAGGGTCTTGCCATCTCGCTGATGGCAGGGGAGATCGCCTCCACCCTGCTTTCTCGAATGGCCGTGCCGGTGCTGTATTACCTCGTGGAGAAGGACTCCGAGGCCGCGATGCAGGCGGCGCAGTCCCACGCCTGACACGACGGAAGCGGAAGACACAGGCCAAGATCAGGGCTCCGGATATACCTGTATTCGGTTTCCGAAACCGGTGCTGTTGTCCAGCCAGAGAACCAGGTCGGGCTCGAAGCAGAAAAGTTGGATGCTGCGCATCCTCTCCCGGAGCGCTTCCGGAACGTCTCCGCGCAGGAACGCCTCAGCGAAGCAGAACTTCCGGAAGAATGCTTTGAGCCCGTCCTTTTTCCATGCCGGATCGTCCACCACGCGAACGGAGCCGATCATCTGAACGCCCTTGATCTCGCGCCAGGAGCTGTAGTCCTCGTGCACGGCGGCCGCCATCCGTCCGGTGGTTACAATGTGCCGCCCGTGGCGGGTGTCTGGATTGGACATGAAGTAGAAGCGCAAGCCCGTATGAGCGTAGAAGACAGCGGCCGCCCACGGGCCGTCCTCGCCGCAGGTGCTCAGGTTCAGGACGTTGTGCTCGGAGAGGTAATCCTCCACCACGGAAGGAAACTGAAAGCAGTCTGAAGCCATGACAGCCTGCAGTATATCCCCGGATACGTCCGCTCTGCTTCCGAGCGGGAAAGGCCAGCCGACTTGAGGGTGCCGCTGAACGGGTTAGGAGCCGATCCGAATCACATAGCGGAATGCGGCGTGCGCCTGGAGTCGGTATCACTCTTGAGGTTTGCGCCGGGTGAGGAACAATGGCATCTACCGAGCGCGATCGTGCGCTTCCTGAAGGACAGCAGGATCCCGGGACCAAACATGTCAGGACCCGGCGCGGTCCTCGCAGCCGCCTTCGGGCGGGAAGTGGCGCGACGGTGCGCGGGACGCGGCATCACAGTCGTCTGCCGGGTGCTTTCCTCACGGGAGACACACCCATCGCCTGATGCCCCGCAGGAAGCAGTGTGCAAGACTGTTGCGGGTATTCTCGGAGCGAGGGTCTGCCATCCTGTCCGCCGGACCGCGCCGCGATCGCCGATGAGCGCAATCCCCCGCCTTTCCGGAAGGGACGCGTTGCGCGAGCGGATCCTGTACGCCGGGCGGGACCTCATCCTCTGCGAAAACCTGACGGGCGAGCGGGTGCTGCTGCTGGATGACATCCGTTGCACGGGAGCAAGTGAGGCCGTGTGGAGCTGGGCGCTGACGGAGATAGCGGGCGCGCACAGTGTGACCGCAGCAAGCCTGGCACAGACCGACGGGATGGACCCGGGGCAGCCTGTCCTGGACGTCGAGACGGAGCAGCTCCGCAGGCAAGCTCTAGCGGCTGCGGGAATGTATCGGAGAGCCTTCGATATCGTCTGGCTGGAAGCTCCGCGCCGTGTGCTCCATCACGACAGAACATGCCGGAACATCTCAGGCGACATCCTGCCCTGGTGGTGGGGACTGGGAAAAGGAACGCGGGACTGCCCGGTCTGTCTGCGGCAGCGAGAGGGCTTCCTGAGGTTGCTAATGCATCATCTGAAATAGGGCCGCCGCATAGAAAACGCCGCCGGCCCTCGGGCCGGCGGCACCAAGAAGCCTTTCAGTCCTGGCTTTTGAAGCTCAGCTGCGGCGGCGCAGAGCCAAGCCAGCAAAGCTCAGCAGACCCACGCCAAGGGCCGCCATGGAACCGGGCTCGGGAACCACAGTCACGCGCAGGTCGCTCCACGCGCGATCGATCTCAAAGGGGAAATCCCACTTGGCATATAGCCAGGAACCGCCTTTAAGCCACATGTAGATGCCGTTGCCCGGAGCCATCGGATCAGCGCTGGCCGGAGCCTGAGGCCCAGGTCCAGTTCCCTTCCAGGTTCCGCGGTCGGCCTCTCCGAACTGGGAACCGATATACTGATGGTTGGTGCCGAACTGCCCCGCCCACGGAATCTCCGGTTCGATCGGGAAAGTCTCGCCGGCGGAACCGCGGAACTGGCTCTCGATGGGCTGCCAGCCACCTGGGCCAGCCGTCGGGACGAAGAATTCGATCTTCCAGAGTTCGGCGGTGGTGGGCATGCCGGGCTGATCCAGCTTCCAGTAGATCCGGCGGACGCCGTCCGACCCGCTGGCCCGCCACGCGCTTGCGCCGTTGTATCCGGCACCCGGCAGCTCGATCCATCCTCCACCCTGCCGCTCCGCGATGGGCAGGATCCACGAATCACCGTAGTTCCATGCTCCTGCAGGCGAAACCGCCGCGATGGCGAGCAGGACCGCTCCCACAAACAGCACTCTTTTCATGGTTACCTTCTCTCCTGTTCTGTCGAGTTGCCGTCCTGACCGAGCCGGAAGACGCTTCCGGGCGTTCCGGCGTCAGCCGGGACGGACAGAGAAGCACTCAGTCCGGATACCGGGCACATCACCCTCCGTCCAGACCGCCTTCAGTATAAGCGCACGGTCTGAGATCTGTAAAGATATTTTCATACTGCTTCCTGCAAATCCGGTATTTGTACGGGGTTCAAGGCGGTTTGTAGAAGGTGTTCGACGCTGGCGACGGCAAATATGATATTTTATTGACAAAATCACGCACGTGTGAAAATGGCTTGCACCGGCGCGGACTGTATGGGAGAATAGAGTTTAGATAGGCCACGGCCGCCTCCTGCGGTCCTTGCCCGATCCGAAAGGACGACCCGGTGAACCGTTTTCCACGCATGGATTCACGAATGGCCCGCCTTGCCGCGCTGTGCTGCTTGCTGACAGCGGCGGTGAGCGCCCCTGCCCGCACCGCCGATACCTGGACGGACGTCATCCCCGGCGTGCGATACCTGCACAGGGTGACCTCCACGCCTCGTCCTTTGCGCATCCACGTCCTCATCGTGGATCTTTCCAACCCGCGCGTCCGAGTGGGGACGCTGATGAAAAACGAGTACCCCGGTCCGGACGGCGGTGAGACCACCAGCAGCATGGCGCGCCGGCACGGCGCTCTGGCGGCAATCAACTGCGACTATTTCAGTTCGGGCACCACGGAGGATCATATCCCTCAAGGCATCAGCATCCATGACGGCCTGCTGATGTCCGGGTCGGGCTACGTTCCGGGAAGGCTCTCGTGGGTGATGGACGAGGCCACGCGTGAGTCTTTTATGGGCGTTTACGCCACCGCCTACCCCTACACTCCGCAGCCGTGGATGTTCCAGGCAGCAAGCGGCGGGCCTCGGCTGGTCCGCGACGGGGTCATTTCCATAGAGAACACATCCGGGCTGCCAAGCGCCTATTCTCTGAATCCGCGTACAGCGCTCGGCATCTCGCAGGACCGCAAGACTCTCATTCTGGCGGTTGTGGACGGCCGGCAGCCGGGCTTCAGCGAGGGGATGACGGGTCCGGAGATGGGCCAGCTCCTCATCGAGATGGGCGCCTATCAGGGGATGAACTTCGACAGCGGTGGTTCCTCGACGTTCTATCTGAACGGCGCTGTCCGCAACCGCCCGTCGGATGGTTCGGAGCGACGGGTGGCAAACGCGCTGGCGGTATGGGACACCTTCGACCAGGGTCCCCCGCCAGCAGTCGCCTTGGCGACAGGTTTTGAGGGACCGCTCTACACTCCCGGATTGGTGAACGGACAGAACGGATGGTCCGGCAGCGCCTCCATAACGCCGGGAGCCGGCTCGGATGGAAGACGCGCTCTTGTCCTGGATGACAACGGCGCATCACGCAGTGTGACGACGGGTACGGACAAGATCCAGTGGATCGACTTCCGGGCGAGGCGCGTGGGAGGCGCCGGAACCGGCACTATGCTGTTCGGCCTCTCGCCTTCGGCCGTTTTCGGAGCGGTGAGGTTCCACTCTGACGGGAGAATCGCGGCACTTGCCGGCGTTGGCGCCGGCGGCTACGGGACAGCATTCTGGCAGAACCTGACCCCTTATTCGGTCGGCCTGTGGCGGCGCATCTCGGTCAGGGTGGACTACAGCTCCAACGTCAACCGCTACAGCGTGTACGTGGACGGACGGCAGTATGCCGCCGGGCTAGCCTATAAGGATGCCGGGGCAAACGCAGCGCTCCAGTGGCTGCGTTTCGAAGACTCCGGTGCCGGCAACTGGGTCATCGATGACCTTTACGTCGGCAACACGCACTATCTGCATCCTCGCATTGAGCCGGAAGAGGTCGCCATTCCGGTAGGAGGCGGGCTCTCATTCGAGCTGAAAAACGGCCCGGCGGCTTCCTGGCAAGTGTTCGAGGAGCGCCTCCCCGGCGGAGAGGCAGCCCCACCCGGGACGGTGGCCTCTGTGGATGCCAGCGGAAAAGTGACCGCGCTATCGCCCGGAACCTTCCGGCTTGTGGCGGCTGATTCACCGGGACGTCAGGACGCATCCGGAACCGTCACGGTCCTCCCCTCATTCAGCGTGGCGGGGATCCGCGCCGCCGGGGACGGGTCTTTCGTGGCGCTAGGCCGGGCCGTTGTCACGGCGAATTTTGCCGGTCACCTGTATGCACAGCAGGAGGACCGCGCAAGTGGGCTGCGCATCAACACCCCCGAGACTTTTTTGCCGGGAACCAGGATCTGGGCGAGTGGAACGGCCGCGACGCTTGCCGGCGAGAAAGTCCTGAACGCTCAGACGGTATGGTCATCGGAGACCGGCGACCCCGCCGCCGCGCTCACGATGAGCAACCGGGATGCGACCGCTATCCGGCCCGGGCTGAATCCGGCGGGACTGTTCATCCGGACGACAGGACGGATTAGCCGGGTGGAGACCGACCGCTTCTTCCTGAGCGATGGCTCCATGAGCGGCGACGGGCTGGCCGTGCTGATGCCCGGCCTGCCCGATTCGGACGTGGGACGATTCGCGGCCGTCTCGGGCGCGCTCGGGGTCACCGACGGCCTTGTAGGCACGGTTCCGGCAGTCAAACCGCAGTCTCTTGAAGACGTGGTATTGCTGGACTGATCCTGCGGACTCCGGAAGCAGGCCCGCTCCTCCAACAACGATAATGCAATATTCTCTCAACTCTCCCATGAGGATTATGTTATAATTGAGTGTGGCATTTCTGAATGTGATCGAGAAGGAGAGAGAATATTATGTCGCTCGGCACCCGGAAACAAGTCTCCAGCTTGACCCTTCTGGTCATCGGAGTTCTGATCCTCACCAGCCGGCCGGCGCACGCCTACATTGACCCTGGGACAGGAAGCTTCGTTCTGCAGGCGGCCATTGCGGGACTGCTCGGTGCGGCTTTTGTCATCAAGTCCACGTGGAAAAACCTGACGCAGGCCATTGCTCGAGTCTTCTCCCGCAAAGACAGCCGTGCCGGTTAAGAACGATCCCGGCTCGTTCCGCGATCCTGACGGTTTCGTTTACCACCACGAAGGCCGGCTTCTGCGCCAGGTCAATCGCTCAGGGGCTCGTTGCTATGACCTCCTGATGTCTTCGGGACTTTATGAGGCCCTGGTTGGCGACAATCTGCTGATACCTCACTCCGAAGTGGAGCTTGAAGTCAGCCCCGAGCCCGCAATCGCGCATCGGGTGATTGCTCCTGAAGAAGTTCCGTTCGTTTCGCTACCGTGGGAGTGGTGCTTTAGTGAGCTCAAAGACGCCGCGCTCCTGACTCTTCGCATCCAGCAGAAGGCGATGGAGTTCGGGATGACTCTGAAGGACTGCAGCGCCTTCAACGTTCAGTTCCTGAGAGGGCGACCGGTTTTCATCGACACCCTTTCCTTCGAGCCATACGAGGAAGGGATGCCCTGGACGCCATACCGGCAGTTCTGTCAGCACTTCCTGGCCCCTCTGGCGCTCATGAGCCAGTTGGACGTGCGGCTCGGCCGCTTGACCGGGGATTTTCTGGACGGTATCCCTTTAGACCTGGCAAGCACGCTGCTTCCCTGGCGGACCCGCATCTCGCCCGGGATGGCGCTGCACATTCACGCGCACGCGCGGTCCCAGAACAGGTACGCTGACGAGGCAGTCGGAAGGGAACGTTTCCGGGCTCGAATGAGCCGCACGGCCCTTCTGGGGCTGCTGGATAGCCTGGAGGGGTGTGTCCGCAGCCTGACCTGGAAACCCGCCGGCACCGAATGGGCAGACTACTACAGTGACGACAGCTACAGCGAGAAGGCCCTGGAGCACAAGAAAGCTATCATCGCCGATTACCTCCGATCGTGCCGACCAGCAACAATCTGGGACCTCGGGGCAAATACCGGACTGTTCAGCCGCATCGCCTCCGCGATTGGCGCATACGTGGTGGCATTCGATGTGGACCCGGCGTGTGTGGAGAAGAACTATCTGCAAAATAGAGACAGTGGTGAAGAGAACGTTCTGCCCTTGCTTCAGGATCTGACGAACCCTTCCCCATCCCGGGGATGGAACGGACGGGAAAGGCCATCACTGCAGGAGAGAGGACCTGCCGATGCGGTGATGGCGCTCGCACTTGTGCATCATATTGCTATTTCGAACAACGTGCCTCTGCGCATGGTTGCAGACTTCATGCGTGGCGTTAGCCGTAAATATCTGATTATCGAGTTCGTGCCAAAGACCGACCCCAAGGTTCAGAAACTGCTGGCGACCCGCGAGGACATCTTCCCTGACTACAACGAGCCCGGCTTCGAAAAGGCATTCGCTCCGTGTTTCTCAACCGTGCGTTCGGACCGCATCCCGGACTCCGAGCGCACCCTGTATCTTATGGAGGTAAGGTGAGATCCGTGCGTCGCCTTGCCCGGTGGCCACTGCACCCCTTCCTACTGGCCGCTTATCCGGCACTGTTTTTGTATTCACGCAATCTGGACGAGGCCGACCCTGTGGAAGTTTTCCGCCTCCTGGCCATCGCCTTGATCGGAACCGCCATGGTATTCCTGGTGCTCCGGAGGCTCTTCCGAGGCGGTAGCACGGCCCCGCTATTGACTTCCCTATTCGTGCTGTTTTTCTTCGGCTACGGCATCGCCATGGCGCCGCTCTGGGGGCGCACCTTCGCGGGATACGTATACGGGAGGGGTATGATTCTACTTCCTGCCTGGTGCGTCCTTTTCTCCGCTGGAGCAACGCTGGTCGTCCGCTCACCACGCATTCATCCTGCACTCACCCAGTTTCTCAATTTCTTCAGCATCGCTGCACTGGCACTCACCACCAGCCAGGGACTAAATAACCTATTTCTCAACCACAACCAGCAAACGGCTCGCCAATGGTCGCAAATTGTCCGCAATGAGGCGCTAACATACCACAGTAAGCACAACCACCCTACCTCAGAGCGGCGGGACATATATCTGATCGTCGCTGATACGTATACCCGGTCCGATATCCTGTCATCAGACTTCCACTATGACAATACGTGGTTCGAACGAGAACTCCAGAGACTCGGTTTCATAATAGCTCACAAATCATACAGTAATTACACATTTACTTATGCGTCACTCTCTGCGACGCTCAATCTGAACTACCTGAGCCGATTTCAAAGGTTAATGAAGACGCCTTTTGTAAGCGAACGGCTGATGAAGCTGATGATATACGATCCGGTTGTTATCAGATACCTCAAAAGTCAAGGATATAAGTTCGTATTTTACCCTTCTGAGTTTGCGTGTACAGCAACCAGCAGGCACGCTGATGTGACGGTCACAAGTCAAGATTTAAGTTTCTCAGAGTTTGAAATGGTATTCCTGAGATACACTGTTCTCCGATCGATCACAGGAGGGCAGAACTCAATTCGGAAACAAAAGCTTTATCAGTTATCTCATTTATCGGAATCCGGAAATATTATCGGTCCCAAGTTCGTCTTCGCACACATAGTGTTGCCTCACTTACCGGCATATTTCGACAGAGAGGGAAAAGCTGTGTATTGGGGTTTGGATAAAAAGGCTTATCCTTTGCAAGAGTATCAAAAGTACTATGTCGATCAGCTACATTATCTAAATAACAGATTGTTAGAGATTTGTGAGTCTATAATAAGAGATAGCCGCACACCTCCGATAATTATTATACAGGGAGATCACGGCTTCCGTCATGCGATACTTGGGAGTGACGGGAAGACGCAAGAGCACTTTCCGCCGGAAAAGCTGGCGGCTATTTTTAACGCGATTTATCTGCCAGAAGGTAGTCGAGGCAGAATTTATGATTCCATAACGCCGATTAATACGATGAGAGTCGCCTTGAGTGCGGCCTTAGGTGTGGAGCTGCCTCCGGAACCGGACGAGACGTACGTGGAACGGGAGACGCCGCAAGGTTACAAGATGTCTCTTTTTCGACGTTGGTATGACTCACGAGAGGCGGTCAGGCAGTGAGAGGCAGCGGGGCGCTCGGCTGCGACAGGCATCGTGGCCTCCGCTAACGACGGGCAACCACCTCTTCCATCAAAGCCCAGAACTCTCGCACCATTCTCTCGCGCGTGAATAGCTCTTCCGCACGCCGCCGTCCAGCATCTCCCATCCGCTGCCGCAAATCTGGAGATTCGGCAAGAAGGCGCAGGCGGTCGGCCATGACGGAGGCATCATCAACCGGCACAAGAAAGCCCGTCTCCCCATCCACTACCATCTCCCGCGATCCGCCATGATCTGTTGCGACTACCGGTTTGCCGGCGGCCATGGATTCCAGGATCACCAAGCCAAAAGCCTCCGGCCCGATGGACGCGGAGACAGAGATATCCATACCCGCGTAGAGAGCCGGGGCATCGTTTCTGAACTTCGACAGCACCACCCGATCAGAAAGTCTATACCGATTGATGCGCGCTACGAGGTCGTCATAGACTGATTCCTGCCCCACAAAGGGATCCCCAACAATCAGGAATCGCAAGCTCGAACACTTTCGCAGGCAGGAGGCTGCATCAACGAGGTAGATTTGCCCCTTGAAGCGCGATATCCGACCCAGCAGACCGACCACGACGTCATCTTTGGTGAAACCCAGCTCAGATCTGATTCTTGGGCGAAGCTCAGGCTGATGAAAGAGGCAGACGTCGATACCATTGTAAATCACCTTGACATTTGATGCCTGTGGCTCGTCTTCAAGGATGTTCCGCCTGACAGCATCAGAGACTGCCACAACCACCTCCGAAAGGTTCACGGCCAGCTTCGACAGGATTCGTCCCAGTACGCGAGGACTTGAGACGATTTCGTGACAGTGCCATACGTGGGGCTTCTTGGTTAGCCGAGCAGCGACAGCACCCGGCACAACAGCCAGCGTGTTGGAATGTATGACATCAAAGTTGAACCGGCGAATCCTCCGAATGATGGCGGCCACACTGTAGACGAAGAATGCGGAGTAGCGGGGGAAACCTGCCAGCGAATAATATCGCCTTCGCAGCACAGCGAGCTTCAGTTCCTCGTACGGAATCCCGCAAGCAACCAGTTTTTTCGACAGAAGGCCGGCATAGGGAACATCATTAGGCAAAAGGACGTATACATCCCACCTCTCACGTGCTCGGCGATCAAGCAAGTTGAACAGCACGTTGTCGGCGCCGTATAGCTCATTAGAGGAGTGCACGAAGAGGACACTTGGATTGCGATCCCTCACGCCTGGGCCGCCCCTTCCGTACGCATCCGGATGATGCGGGCAGGAACGCCCCCGACAATCGCAAACGGTGGGACATCCTTGGTCACAACGGCGCCAGCAGCCACGACGGCGCCTCGGCCCACGGTCACTCCGTCCAGCACACAGCAGTTCGCGCCAAGCCACACGTCATCTTCGATGACGATCCCTTTGCGAGTGGTGCCCTGTTCCCTCATCGGAATGTCGACACGATCGATCACGTGCTGTTCGGCGAGGAGGCTCACGCGAGGCCCCATCATTACGTTCCTTCCGATCCGGATACCGCCGGCAGCCCCCATATATCCGTAAGCGCCAATGTTCGAGTTGTCCCCGATCTCAAAGCCCACACCGATCTCGCCCCCGTAATAACCGGATGGGCGGATCTGGGCAAAGCGGGCCATTGTGACGTTGTCCCCAATCCGAACCCCGTTCTGGGAAAGCCCCTGGATCTCCGTGTAGTCCTCGGCGACAAAGCTGCGCCCCACGCGCACCATCCGCGGATTGCGGATTGTAACGTGCTTTCCGATGAAAAGAAGCCCTTTCACCTCTCCCAACCAGATCCGCCGCCACGCGCCCCGCAAGAGAGCCAGCCCCAGGGTCCACAGCATGGCAACGAGGGCAGAAGTGGGAACCCTTTCGTCAACCCTGTAGTTCGGGTTCCGCTTCACTTTGCGGACCAACCAGAGCACAAGTCCATGCATCAAGGTTGTCGCCCCCTGATACACTCGGCTGCCAGACTCGCGGCGTGCGTCGCACACTTTCGCTGATATAGCGCCTCGAATCGGAGCCTCGAGTCGTCGCGTCTCGCGGCACGAGCGATATTCACCAAGTATCGAAAGCGCATCCCTGCACTCAGGATTAGGAGGAGCGCGGCGCAGGACACACACGAATGGCTACGCCCATACCACGCCGCCAAGCTGTTGAGCCACATGGTGCTGACGGCTTCTGGACTTCCCTTGGAACTTGCACCCCAGATGTGATAGACGACAACGTCCGGAAGATAATGCAGCTCGTAGCCACGACCGAGAACCCTTTCGCACCACTCCATGTCCTCCGCGAACATGAACCAGGACTCGTCCAGCAGTCCCACCTCTTGCCATACCCGTCGCGGAGCTGCCAGACAAGCCCCGGACAACCATTCCACGGAGACAGGCTCTGTATAGGCACCTGCCGGTATGTTCAGACCCCTGAACAGGCGGGATCGCGGAAAAAGCCGGGTCAGGAAGAAGTACTGGCAGAAAGCTCGCCAGACCGTAGGGCGATAGCCGCACGCAGCAACCTGCAAGATTCCTGACGGTTCTGGAAGATCGGGCCCAGCCGCACCCACCTCAGGGTGTGCTCGGAGATACTCCACCAACCGTTCCAGCGCCCGATCCTTGACCACGGTATCCGGGTTCAGAAGGACCACGATTTCGCCCTTGGCCTGAGGGATAGCCAGATTGTTCGCACGGGCGAAGCCAAGGTTTTCCTCGGAGCACACAAGTTGGACCTGCGGAAAGCTCGACCGCACCATCTCGGCGGATCCATCGCCAGAGGCATTGTCGACGACCGTGACCTCGATGTCCAGGGAGGACGTCTCTTTGAAGACGGAGACCAGACAATCCCGCAACAGGTCGCGCGTATTGAAGTTGACGATTATTACAGAGAGATCCATCAGCAGTTGCCGGCGGTCTGCAGGGATGCATCAGCTTCTTGTTCATAGATGTGCAGAATCTTTCGCCGGGCCGCTTCCTTACTGTATTGCTGCTCCACGAGAGCTCTACCCGCCAGGCCCACAGCGCGAGCGTGCTCCGGATATGCCAGCACGACACAGATTGCTTCCGCGAAACCCTCCGGCGTGTCCTGCACGAATATATTCTCTCCCGGCATCACGTCCATCCCCTCGGCTCCCACGCTGGTCGTGACCACCGGACGGCCGAATGACATCGCCTCCAGGACCTTCAACTTGATTCCACTGCCGAACCGAAGCGGAGCTATCACCACTCTCGCGGAGGCATAGTAGGGCGAAACGTCCGTAACCCAACCTGTCACCAGTATGCGATCTGTTCCCTGAGCCAGTTCGCGGACCGGCTGAGGCGGGTCTGCGCCGACTATTGTGAGTCTGGCAGAGGGGTGCACGCTCAGCACGCGAGGAAGGACCTCCCTTGCAAACCAGAGAATGCCGTCCACATTCGGAGTGTGAACAAACGAACCGACGAACAGGATGTTTGGGGCATCCGGCTCGCGCGAAGGAGGGCATCTGTCTTCCGTATCTATGGCGACCGGAAAAACGACGACCTTTCGCGCCCCGACCTCCGCAGCCACCCGCGCATCCCGGGGCGTCACCGCCATGACGCAATCTACCTGCCGCAGCACTCTGCTTTCGGCTCTGCGTACGGAGCTGGCCACCTTGTTGAGCCACCACTTTCGGGCGGAAGAGGCAAGCTCTGCCTCTCGCAACCGCCGGACGAACTCGACATCCTGCTCGAGTAACAAACGACGGTATGAAGGGCTCCCCAGATCGCGTAGGGCGCTGTACCAGAAGTCGTAGTGCACCACTTCAGGGCGCCACTCCTCTGCTTTTCGTTGCACCGCGCGCCAGAAAGGAGCTGGACAGCCATAGTAGGCATGCAGAGGAGTTCCGGTTGCCAGCGCCGCCAGCGAGTAGCCGGCCCGAAATCCCACCCGGTGCAGAACACTCCTCCGATGGGGAGCGGCCACGGCAGTGACATCGCCAAACCGATGGAGACCCGCAACATCCTCCGACAGGTCCGGTCCCTTGAGCACCACAAACGCCAACTCGTGTTTGCTGCTCAGCGCCTCAATAGCCTGGAGGGTCAGCAGTTTGCCGCCCGAGTTCGGCGGCATCGGGCAGTGCGGAAGGGCAAAAAGTACTCGCATCGAGCAGTTGTTCCAGTCCCGCTTGCGGGAT
This sequence comes from Armatimonadota bacterium, assembly GCA_025998755.1. NCBI lineage: Bacteria > Bacillati > Armatimonadota > Armatimonadota bacterium. The sequence continues at coordinate 414,288 of AP024674.1, read as the reverse complement.
ATTTCCGGCCAAGGGGACACAACAGTCTCCCATCCTCCATTGTAGCCTTCCGCCCCCACTTTGACACCCACGCCCAGCGCCTTATCGAAAGTTCGGCGACGGTGTCAAGCGGGAGACATCAGCGCCCCCCGTCAGATCGTGGGCGAGGGGTGCTTCCCGAAGCCTGGTACTGGAGACTGCCCTCCGTCCGCCTTACGGCAGGAGAAATGTCACCTGACCTTGGCGCTGCACTTGAGTTGTCGGCTCTGACCGGGCTTCAGGCCTGTTACCGTCCACTCAACTTTCCGCGTGATGGGTGAATAAACACCCGCAGGTGTGATGCTCCCGGTTATGATTTCCATCCCGTCGGGGACTAGGAAAGTGACGCTGGTCTGCTCCACGGTCGTATTGCCCAGATTCCGGCAGACGCTTGTGAAGGTCACTGTATCTCCCGGAAGAGGAGAAGGATTGTTTGCCGTCACCTGCACTTCGATTCCCGCCGGATTTGGATTGTGGGGCTCGGGCTCGGGATCGGGAGGCGGCGGAAGCTCGGAATTAGGAGGAGCCGGTGCCTGCGGTTCCAGGTCAATAACGGTTAGGGAATGGGCGGGGAAGGTATAAGTGAAAGTGCTCCCTTCAATCACAATATCCCGCGTCGTGATTCCGGCCCGCGAGGGATCGACGTAAACACACCCCTCCATGCCGTCCGGGCTGTTCAGAGTAGAAACACTGGCCTGGGCAGCCGGCGAGAAACCGTTGAGCGTCACCTGTGCCGTAATATCACGGTTGGAGGAGAAGTTGACCACCATCAGGCTGAGTGTCTTGGCGGGACTCCGTAAGGCAACTACGTCCAGATATTCGGCATCGCTGACTGATACGGGCAGGATGTACCGGCCTGGAGTGCGGGCATTGTAGAGCTGCAAGGCATAGTAGGGGACAGTGACCCCCTTTCGTCGCACCCCCGTATCTCTGTCGATGTCGTCGTAGATCAACCGGAAAGTCGGGTACCCGGTCCATCCTCCAGGCCCTGAAGCTATCTCAAGGAGATGGAAGTAGCAGGCCGCGGTTATGCCCGTTCGCAGGAATGCGTTCTGCATTCGCGCGACGGCCAGGGCCGACTTCAGTCTGTGCTGATGCTTGCGGTATTGCGGGTCTGAGCCCACAAACACCCCGTACTGGACATTGTATTCAGTAATGAAAATGGGTTTCGGGTAGCGGCTCTGGTAAGCCCGGAACCTTTCCTCCATTGCAACGACATCAGCGAATAGGGCGCGATACTCGGCTTCCGAATCCTCGGAGGCTGCCTGGGGGCCTACATACTCATGCAAGATAATGAAGTCAGCCTTCTGGTAGGCCTCGGAGTAGTCGGGAGGCTTTCCGAACACACCCTCTGACCATATCCAGCCTTCGCGGTATCTTTCGGGAGTACCAGATGCCAGAATGTGATGGGTCAACCCCTGGGCCCCGACAAGAATGCTCGGGTCCTTCTGCTTCATTGCGTCGACGAACTTCACGAAAAGTTCTCGATATTTTGCCGGGCTCGCCCACGGTTTGCCGTCGAAATAGGCCCAGTAGGTCTCGTTGCCCACCTCCCAGAAGCGGATGTTGAGGGGCTCTGGATGCCCGAAATACTCCCTTAGCCAGGCAAAGTAGCCGTCCGGGGCTTTCTCTCCCGCCAGGTAAGAACCCTCGACCTTGAACTCCTTTTTCCCGGACAGCGGACTGCCGCCCGGCCGGACATCCTCGCCGACATAAGTTGAGGGACGCCAACCCTGCTGCTCACCATAGGTGAGGCCGGGACTTCTCCCGTTGCAAAACTCAACCAGGTTGGCCGCCAGTTGCGCTCCGTCCGGAGCATCCAGGGCGTCGCGGTCGAGAGTCTCCCGCAACGGGACCACCATCACCAGCTCCGCCCCCACGCTCCGGGCAAACTGCCAGGCCTCGATGATCCCGACCTCGTTCTTAGAGGGCCAGTGCGCTCCGGGGCGTATCCTGCCAGGCCTTGACGGCCCCACCCCATCCCGCCAATAGTACTGCTCGAAGGAGCCATCCCCGAAGCGAAGAAGCGAGAGTCCCAAGGCTGAAGTGCGGGAAAGGGCTTCAGGGCGGAACACGCGCACCGGTTGAGAGATGTCCAGCAAGCCATTACCCTGCACCTGCCAGACTATAGCGGAGCCGCCAAGAAATCGGCCTGCCGGGACACCCGGGCTCGTGGCATCAACGACGATGGCCGCCGCAACCGAGGCCTCCAGCGCAATGAGGTTGAGCGCGCTAAAAAACCATTGGGGCGCCGGACAGAAGACCTGTTTCCAAACTGCAACCCGTAGTGGTGTCATCTCATCTGAAAGAGTTTTTCCGCAGTGCTGCCGTATCTTGAGATGGGAGGGCAACCTGCCACTACGGGCTGCGTTCACAATCCCTTTAAGGTCCAGGATGGCCGCCGCCCATCCCAGTTTGGTAGACCGAGACCGGCAATCGTGACGCAGGAGCCCTCCACCCTGGCCGCCATCCCTGAAGAAGGCTTCCTGCGGCCTGCTTCTCCTGTTCTGACTCCTCTTCGAGAGCAAGTCGCGCTCCCATTAGCAACACTCCCTGTGCCATCCAGAAGAAGTAGAAGAGGCGGTTGGTTCCATACCCAACATCTGTAAGGCTGACCAGATGAACGATCAAACACGCGACGCTTAGAGAAGCGATCAGGTCCCGACGTGGCCCCGGCTTCAGCCTTGCGAGTAACCTTACGTTGTAGACCCCGAGAACCACCAGCAGCAAGGCAAGGCTTCCCAGACCCAGAACCCCGTTTTCAACGAGGTACTGCACATATGGACTGAACGAGGAGACAGTGGTCACTCTCCCCTGCTCGTAGACCTTCAATCGCCTCTTCACCCACTCTCCCGGACCAATCCCCAGAATCGGCCTGTGACGCCACTCCTCGATCGCGTCCTGCCACGTCTTCAGTCTGGCATCCCTGACAGTCTCGAAAACGTCTCCACCGCTTCTCACCGCCGCCGCCGGGTCAACAAATCTCAAAATAAGGTTGTTTTCTGGAAGCATTCGGGCTATACGTCCTCCGTATGCGACCACCACCAGGACGAGCAGGCCCATGACGGTATTCACCACGAAAGCCTTCTTGATGCGGCCTGTCAACCAAGAGTAAATAACAAATCCGGCGAAAGCACCTAGAAACGGTCCCCTCGATCCTGTGAAGAACAGACACACCCAGAGCAATATCAATACAACATTCCATATTACCCTTCTTTTGAACTGATGCTCATTCGCTTTCAGCGCCAGAGGAATGGTCACAAACATTGCAAGCCATGATCCGAAGGCTACCTGATTATCGAAAGGACCGATAACCCTATGGTGAGCAAGCGCTAGCTGAATCCTTTCCGTCATGTAAGGAAATGCTCTTAGATACAAACGGTAATATTGTTCTCCGGCAATGTATTCAACTATCCCCAGCAGGGCGAAAGCCGCAGCTCCAACCACCATAACTGAGGCGAAAGACACCACATGTCTCCAGCTTCTAACATAAACATATCCCGCGATGAACAAAAAGAGGCCGGTGAGATGCATCAAGAGAACTTCACGCGTGGCATAGATCTCTGTGATATATTCCGCGCCCACCCAGGAAAGACCGAGCAGACCAACATGGCTGACGAATATCACCAGTAGCCACAGCGGAGGCCAAACCCTTCGCCTGAGCGCCAAAGTATCAAGCGCCACGAACGCCATCAGAATAAGTCGTAGGAGCGTCTCGATAACCCGGGTATTAAGCCGAGTGCCTCCGAAGAATACCGGTAGCTGTCCTGACATGATCAGGAAAAAAGCGATAACCAGCACAAAGCGCCATCGCTTGTCGCTGCCAGCAAGGAACACCACGACACCCAGGAGGAGGACGGCAAAGAGAATCACAAAATATGCCGGGATCCGGCCCACCACAAAAGGCAGTGATGCCTGAATGCCAAGATATATGGCTGCAAAAAAGAGCCAGAACAGAAAAGCTGCCAGCAGGCCCGGGACGCGGCGCACGCTCCCGGCGAGACCACCCGCACGATTGTCAGGCACCCATATCCCGGAACCAACAGATCGGTAAAGCCCTGGAGCCCTAGATCCTTTGATCAGACGCATCCGTGTCGCTCCCCTCTAGCGAATCTCGCCGTGGCGGCGTTCACCACCCCCAGAGCATACCCCGCGCACTCCAAGGCGGCCCCGCCCCGCCGCGCAGCTCGCGCCCTGTTGCCAACCGAATAGTCAAAAATCGCAATCAGTCCGAGTGCCGGACCTCTCAGTAAGGCACTCAAAAGGAAACGCCGCAAAACTACTCCAACGCCTGCGCGCTGGAAGTCGAGATAAAAGTCCCCTCGTCCTTGCCTGATTAAGCGCTGGCTAAGCCACTTCCACGTCAGCCGCTCAGCGGAAACCGCGTGCCGTACACAGGCGTCTGGCCAATACACGAACCGCCATCCACGCTGAACTAGCCGATGCACCAGTTCCGTCTCGTCGTGTGGAATCCCAAGTCTTCCGCCAAAGCCAAAATTGGGATTAAACCCGCCGGCTTCCCTGGCTGCCGACCGCAGAAAGGACATATTTGCGCCGACAGGTGTCAGATCCTCACGTTCCAGGAGAAACGGCTCCCCGCCGTGGTCAACGATCGTCAAAAACGGCTCTAAGCTGGAATCCAGCCACTCCGGTCGTTCAGCCTCCCACTCTGGTACGATCCTCCCCATCACCCCGCCTACTTGCTCGGCGAAGGAGTATGCAGCGAGATGCGCAGCCAGCCACATCGCCGATGCGATTGCATCATCGTCCAAGAACGCCACAACATCTCCGGCAGCCGTGCTCAGTCCTTTGCTCCGTGCGTTCCCTAGCCCAACTTCGGGCTCCTCAACAATGACATAATGAAAAGGCATCCGCGGGCGGAAGGATTCGGCTACCTGGCGCGTATCATCGGTGGAGCTGTTGTCAACGACGATCACCTCGGCACGCGAGTGGTCTATTCCTGTCTGATTGGCCAGGCTTTCCAGCGCAAGGGACAAACGCTGCCCCCGGTTTCGCGTGCAGATGACGGCGGAAATGGTCCGCACAGCCGACGTATCCGCCGCACTTGCCGGGTTCGGCTCGGTTTGCAGTTCTGCACTCGAGGGGGGCATCAAACCTCCGCGTGGGCGAACATTTCGCTCTCCACGAGTTCGCAGATGACGTGGGCGATTGTGATATGCGTCTCCTGGATGCGGGGCGTGTCATCCGAGGGCACTTTGAGGGCGATGTCCACACACTGCGCCAGCCGGCCCCCGTCCCGCCCGGTCATTCCAATGGCGAACGCGCCTTTGGCGCGCGCCGCCTCCACGGCCCGAATCACGGACTCAGCATTGCCGCTGGTGGAGATGCCGATGAACACATCGCCCGGTTGCACCAAAGCCTCCGCCTGGCGGGAGAAAACCATATCATATTCGTAATCGTTGCCGATGGCGGTCAGAATGGATGTGTTGGTGGTCAGGGCGATGGCGGGAAGGGCTCTGCGCTCCATCTTGAAGCGGCCGACGAACTCTGCCGCGATGTGCTGAGCATCGGCCGCACTGCCACCGTTGCCCGCGATCAACACCTTGCCGCCATCCCGGAAGCAGCACACAATCTCCGCCACCGCCTGGGCGATCTCGATCGCCAGGGTGCGAGATGCTTCTTCCTTTACGGCAATGCTCTCGGCGAAGCGTTCCCTAACCAGTTCCGCCATCCCCATCTGCGGTTCACCTCATCCTGCAAGTCAGACTGAACAACTGGATCCCGCACGCTCAAGCAGCGTCGCGATATGCCGCTCCAGGTCCTCCACCTCCCGGCCCCACGGGCGGTCGCCCGGAATCAACCATCCGGCATATTGTCGGCCGGGCTCGACGAACTCTTCATGCATCGGCTGCACCGTCTCGCTGAACTGGCGGCGCACGCTTTCCTCCGTCCGTCCCCTCTCCCGGACATCCCTCTTGATGCGCCTCTTTAGCCGGAGCTCCATAGGTGCATCCACAAAGACCCGGACATCCATCAGATCGCGGAGCGTGGGCCAGCAAAGCACCAGGATGCCTTCCACGATCGTTAGACGCCCCGGCTCCAGAGGCCGTTGACCCACCCGGGAGTGCGTAGCGAAATCGTATCGCGGACAACTCACTCTCTGCCCGGCCTTCAGCAACCGGACGTGTTCCACCAGCAAGGCGGACTCCACCGCATCCGGGTGGTCGTAGTTCAGAGCAGCACGCTCCTCCACTGTGAGATCGGACCTGTCAAGGTAGTAGTCGTCCTGCCGGACGATGCAGACTCCTACCTCACGGAACCGCTCCGCCAAGCGGGCGACGAGCGTGCTCTTCCCGGATCCGCTGCCTCCCGCAACACCGACACACACGACCACTGGCGTGTCCGCAGAAACTCTCAGCGCCGGATCAGTTCCGCCTCACCTGATTCAAGCTTCTGCCTGAGAGCTCTCAGCACCTCATCCGCGAACTCGTTCGCCGCTTCCTCCGGCTTCCGGCCCCCCGGCTGACGTACCGTAACCCGGAACGAGAAGTTCGGACCGGAGACGCCGCCCAGTTTATTGGCGAGCATGTTCCATTTGTGCCACCACAGACCGGGCGTCAGCTTTCCGCCGGCAAGATACCAGTACCGCACCACAAGCTGGGAAAAGTCCTGAATGAACTCCGCTTTGGTGACTTCTCCGTTTGCCAGTTTTACCGTTCCCGCCTCTTTCGGCGTCCAACCGGCCCCCGGCAGACAGAACATCGGGCTGTGGAAGCTCCCCGGGTCAGCGCTCTCGATCATCAGGAGCTCCACCACTGTTCCAGCATTCGAGTAGATCCGCAACAGGAAGCGGGCGGCGGGAAGCTGGTCCTTCCACTCGGCAGGAGGGTCAAACTGCTCTCCCCTCCACTCCCCTAGGTTCATCGGAACCCAGCTGTCCATATCCACGGAGCTGTCGGAGCCCGTGCCGGGCGCGCCAAGGCGGCTGAGCACCGCAAACGCCACCAGAACGATGGTGACGATTATTGCATGAGTCTGAACTCGCGACATCCAATCAACCTCGCAATCCCGTACATCACCGCGAACGCTATCACAAGAACGACGTAACCTGAGTAGTCGTGCAGCACCGGCACCAAAGAGGGATCCCAGTAATGTCCCACCGCCACAAGGAGCGCCACTCTGAGCGAGTTGACTAGGACCGAGAGCGGCATCGCGATCAGGACGAACAACACCTTCCGCCACGTTTCTCCTTTGACAGCATAAACCAGGAAAATGGCGAAGGCAGTCAGAGCCACCAGCATGCGGAAGCCGCTGCAAGGCGCGCCCACCTCCACAGCCACGCTATCGGTCTGGATGCCTGTGCCCACCCGGTAGGCGTCAATGAACATCAGCTTTGACAGCACGGTGGCCGCCTGCGTGCTCCAGATCTGCACCTTGAAGGCGATCTGTGTCAGCAAAAACTCCGGAATCGGGCACAGGAAGTAGAGATAGAAGATGGGGAACGAGAAGAGTTTGACGAAATTCCAGCCATACAGGGTGGCTACGAAAAACGCAAGGCTGGCCGGAAACACAAGACCGCGCATGGTCAGGCTGTTCTGCATTCCGAACAGCGTTGCCGCGGCCACAAAGACCACCAGCAGCCCCAGACCCCAAAGGCTGGGGCGAGGGGTCTCGCCGGCCGCCTCGTCCTTCTTCAGCCAGGCCGTCCAGGCGCACATAAACGGTATGAGGTACCCGTGCGAATAGTAGCCGTCCGGGTTGGACCAGGCCTCGAGAAAATAACCGAACTGGGGCACCCAGTAGACGATGAACGCCGCCCAGGCCAGCAACTCAAGCCAGTGGCGCCTCAGAATGTCCAGATTCAGAGACCTGGCTCCTGAAGCAGCTTTGATATCCGTTCCCATGCTGTCAGGGTCTCCACTTCACGCAAGCAACGATCCAGCCGATGAGCGGCCCCTCAGGCCGCGCCCTTTCGCCGCAGCACCGCTGGGATCGTCAGCAAAAGGATCTTGAGATCGAATAGGAAGCTTCTCCGGCGGACATACTCCAGATCCAGCTCTGCCGCCTGCTCGCCAGTCAGATCGGAACGCCCGCTGATCTGCCACAGCCCGGTCATCCCCGGGGGGACGCTCACTTTGCGGATATACCAGTCTTCGTTCTCGTAGCCGGTCACGGGAAGCGGTCTAGGACCAACCAGACTCATGTCACCCGTCAGAACGTTGATGAACTGGGGGATCTCGTCCAGGCTGAGCTTGCGCAGGATCCTGCCAACCCTCGTGACGCGCGGATCGTTTTTCATCTTGAAATAGGCGCCACCCGCCTCGTTGTATTTCTCCAGCTCCCGCTGCATCTTTTCGGCATCCGCGATCATCGTTCGGAACTTGTATATGGTGAAAAGCTTTCCGAAGCGGCCGACACGGGTCTGTTTGAACAAGACAGGACCTTCGTCATCCAGCTTGATGAGGATGGCGATGATCATCGCCGGGAGGGCAGACAGCACAAGCAGGATTGACGCACCGATGACGTCGAACACCCGCTTTGCAGTCTCGTACACCGGGCGCGACTCCGCACCCAGAGCTATCTCTGAAGCCTTCAAGGCTGCGATTCCTCCCGGTCCGGTCCTAGAGAGCACCTCCCTTTGCATACTACCAGCAAATCTGCGCCACGGTTCCAGTTGCCCGCCGGGCCGGCCCTCTGGCGGGCCGGCCCGGCGACCCGGATCCTGTCTGCCTGGCAACTGCGCGTCAGCGCGCCGCCGCTTATCCCGGAATCGCGGGACTCGTCGGCGAGACAGTGCCCGACGGAGGCGGGGTTGGAGGCAGACTGCGATAAATGGACCGACCGCCCAGCGGACCGCGCACATCTTCCGGACGGACCCGGTTGAACAAGACGCCCAAGTATTCCGCACCGACCTGGTCCAGCCTCATGCGGAATTCGGCCTCGGCACCGGAAGGGGCCACCCCGGCCGACTGGACCAGAAGTGTTCTCTTGATGATTGCGGCCAGCACCGTGGCGTCCGCAAACGACGCGCCGGCCGGGCTATCGAACACCACGAAATCGGCGACCGCCGCAGCATCCTCCACGAAGCGCTCCATCGCCTCGCCCCGGAGCAGGCGGATGGGATTGTCCGGCTGAGGCCCGCTCGGAACCAGCAACAGGCCCTCCACCCGCGTGGGCACTGCGACATCCTCCAGCGCTGCGCCGCCAGAAAGGACGTTTGCCAGCCCTTTGGAGTTGTCCACTCCGAAGAGGATATGCTGGGTGGGATTGCGCAGATCGGCGTCCACCAGGATGACTCTGGCGCCGTCTCCCGCCAGAGCCGCGGCAAGATTGCTGGCGGTTGTGGATCGCCCCGCGCGCGGCGCAGCCCCGGCGACAAGGATGGCACCTTTCCCAGCCTCCTGTGAGGCCAGGTGCCAGAGCTCTGCCGTAAGCATCTCGTAGCACTCCCGCAACCCGGGTGAAGGCAGTCCCTTCACTAGAGATGGACTCCGGGAGATGGGAACCATGGTAACAACCGGCAGGCCGAGCAGATCCTCCACCTGATCCGGAGTGCGCACGGTGGTGTCTATGTAATCCAGCAACAGCACAACAGCGAAAGCGAGCAGGAGGCTCAGCGGAAGGGCCAGAGCAAGCTGAAGCTTGCGGCTGGTGGCCGGTTTTGGCTCTATCACACCGATGATGCTGATGTCGCCGGCCCGGTAAGGCTCGTTCTCGCGAATGCGGGCTTCCTCCAGTTTGCTCTTAAGGAGCGCGAACGTCTGTTCCGCAGTCTGAACCTCCGCGGTCAAGAGCGCAACTTCACGTTCGTCTTCCGGAAAAGAGTTCATCTCGGCCTTCATCTGAGGGATGACGCCTGCCAGGGCTGCGGCGCGGGCATCAGCCGCTATCGACTCCACCTTGGCCTGCACAAAGCGATCCAGCGTCTGCGTATGGACAGGGTTAATGGACTCGACCTTCTGGACGATTCTCTGCCGCTGCTCCTGAGCCTGAGCGCTCTTGAGATCCTCGATCGACTTCCGGAGCGCCTGGACTTCTGGATGGTTCTCCCCCCGGTAGCTGAGCATGCTCGCAAGCTCCTGCTCTTTACGAGCGAGCTCTGTCGCCAGGGTAGTCCAGAGCGTATTGTCTCCCGTCACCTTCTGCTCTTCTCGAGTGAGGGGAAGTACCCTCAACTCGTTTTGAGCGGCACGAACACGCTGTGCCGCCTCACGGGCCTGGACCTGGGAAACTCTGTGCTGGAATTCGAGCTCACCCAGGCGGCCAAGCCGGACCTGGGCGGCCGCTGTGAGGTCGCTTATGCCGCGCTTCTTCTTGTATTCCGCCAGCGCGGTCCTCTTGGCCTCGAGGTCCGCGCGAGCTTCCCGAACCTTCCTCTCCAGATAGGCCCGCACCTCGGAGGGATCGTAGTTCTTATCTTTGTAGGAATACTTGAACGCGATGGCAGCCGCGAACGCTGCAGACTGGACAAACTCCGGAGCTTCGCGCGAGGGATCGCCGCTCACAAAGTTCTCCGGGACTTTGACGTAGATGCGAATGAGGTCAGATTCACGCTCCGGCAGTACAGCTGTATACTCGTTCAGAAGCTTGTCGCGCTGGTCGTTGTCAAAAATGTAGGGACGCGCGGCCCGGCGCTCCAGAAACTCTTTGATGGCCACCACGTCCTCGGCGCGTGCAACACCCTGCTCGGCCTCCCGATCGAGGGCTTCGCGGACCCGCCGGGTGTAGTCATCGTTGTTACTGAGAAGCCCGATGTAATACGCACGGAAAACATTACTGGCCGCGTGCCGTGCTATCGAAGCCTGCGCCAGTTCAGGGCGGAAGTTCTGCATCTCCTGCAGAACCGTGCTTCCCAGCGTCTGTGGAGTGACCTGCCGCACGTATGCTGTGGACTCCAGCGAAGCCGGGGTGTAGAACACGATAGCCGCCGCGGCCAGCATACACGCCAGCACCCCGGCCAGCACAACCCACTTGCGGCGGTAAAGGATCCGATAGTATCTCCAGAGCTCCAAGACTACTTACCTCCTCCCGCGCCGGACCGCTTCGGGCAGGGCGGCGGGAACCATCTTCTCCGCTTCTTCCTGAGAAACGGAACCCACAAATCCTCCACTTTGGCTGAAAACGTTTCTCCCGGGCAGAACCATCAGCACCTCACCTTTCAAGACTGAGGCATCGTTTCACCCTTTTCAGAGACCCCACTTGGCGATGAAGACCACCTGATACAGATTCGACAGCACCTGGCTGACGGTTGTCAGGTTGGGCCGCTTGGTCTCACGCACCAGCACAACATCGCCCGGCTGGAGCAGGATATCTTTCGAGGTATCCCCCTTATCGAGCAGTTCGGCGACATTTACCGGTATCTGCTGCGGTTCCTGGCCCTCCGCCGCGCGCCGGACGATCACCGTCCGTCCCAGAGCGCCGCGCTCGAGAGGACCACCGGCCTGCGAGATGGCCTGGGTGACGGTGGTGGTCTTCTTCCAGGGGAACTGACCCGGCCGCTGGACCATTCCCATCACATAGATTCTGCTCTCCGTATCTTCCGGAATGTAGATGGTGTCGCCGTCCTTCAGGGGTATGTCCTGAGACATGTCACCCTCGAAGTAGAAAGCCTCCAGATTGACCGGGATAGGCTCATTGAGGCCAGGGCGCGTAATGGTAGCCTTACTGAGGGCGGCGGTATCCGGTATGAAACTCCCAGCTTCCGCAATGGCATGCGCCACCGTGTCGCCGTCGCGCATCTGCTGAAGCCCCGGGCGGTACACCTGGCCCAGAACGCGCACCCGCATCCTGTGAACCTGATAGAGAGTAAGCTGGACGGTGGGATTCTTGAGATAATCCATCTCTATGAAGCGGCGAGCGATTTCGGCCTTCACCTCCTCGACCGTCCGTCCCGCCGCGCGGATGCTACCCACCACAGGTGCGACCACCACACCTTCCGGAGTGACCGTCAGATAAACGCCCTGGATTGCAGGCTCCCCCCAAACGGTTAGTTGCAGCACATCATCGGGCGCGAGACGGTAGTTCGGATCTCTGACGACCGGTCCGTCAGGCTGAAAACCTCCCATCCCGTTGCCGTTCTGGGCCAATACAGACCCCGACGCCACTATAAGTCCCGTGAGGAACACCAAGCAAGCAGTTCTCCACATGTCCTCTACTCCCATCGCGGCCCTGACCTGCACAATCGGCTTCCGGGCGCGAAGACTTTCCCTTTGCGCGCGAGCGCGGCGCTTACCTTCTCATTATTGTGCACGGCGCCATCATCTTTAGCGCTGCAACGCTGACGCCTCTGCCAGCAGGCAGTTCAGCCCGGCGGGCTCACCCATGAGTATGCCGCATCCGGAGGCGCATCTCCTGCCCTGTTTTCGGCATACACGGACAGATCCCCGGCATCGGTAGTGGCCGCGCACGGCACTTGATACCCCCTCGCGCGTCCCGCGAGTTCCCGCTTCCGGCCTGCAGCGCGAGGCAGTCTAGAAACCCCTCCCGGCCGCGTCAAGCAGCCGCCGGCCGAGATGGCGGGTATAATCGCCCTTGAGCGCCCCGCACCCACTACAGTATCAAGCTTTGGAAGGATAAACCAGACTTTGAGAGGCAAATCTCTTGACTTCCTGAAACAGCTGGTTGAGACTCCCAGTCCCTCCGGTTTCGAGCAGGCCGCGCAGCGCTTGTTCCGTCAGTATGTAGCTCCTTTCGCAGACGCTGTGGAGACTGACGTGCTCGGGAACGCCATCGCCGCACGCAACCCCGAAGGTTCACCCAGGGTGATGCTGGCGGGCCACTGTGACCAGATCGGCCTGATCGTCACCCACATTGATGACGACGGCTTCGTGTATTTCCGGCGGATCGGCGGGCTGGACCCGGCGGCGTGCGTGTCCCAGCGGGTCGTCATCCAGGGACGCGAAGGGCCGGTTCCCGGCGTTGTCGGGCGCAAAGCCATCCATTTGCAGGACGCATCGGACCGCAACAAGGCCCCGAAGCTGGAAGATCTCTGGGTGGACATCGGCGCAAAGGATCGCAAAGACGCGGAGCAGCGCGTGCGGGTGGGCGATCCGGGAGTGTTTGTGCAACCCTTCGAACTCCTTCCAAACGAGCGCGCGGTCAGCATGGCGTTCGACAACAAAATGGCGGTGTGGCTGGTGGCGGAGACACTCCGGCTGCTTTCCCAGAAAAAGCACTCTGCGGCAGTGTATGGCGTTGCGACGGTACAGGAGGAGATCGGCTCCATCGGCGCGCGCACCAGCGCCTTTCGCGTTGAGCCGGACCTGGCGCTGGTGATTGACGTGGGACACGCCACGGATCATCCCGGGCTGGACAAGAAAAAGGAAGGCGACTTCCGCCTGGGAGCCGGCCCCATCCTCTCTCGCGGAGCCAATGTGAACCCGCGCGTGTTCGCAATGCTCGAAGAAACCGCCGCTAGACACAAGATCCCTTACCAGACCGAAGGCATCGGCGGGCGGTCGGCCACCGACGCCGACCCCATCCAGTATTCCAGAGCTGGAGTGGCGGTGGGACTGATCCACGTGCCGTTGCGCTATATGCATACTCCGTGCGAGCTGATCAGCCTGGAGGATCTCACCAACACGGCAAAGCTGTTAGCTGCTTTTGTACAGGAGTTGAAGCCGGGCACAAGTTTCATTCCGGAATAAATGCCTGGAACTGAATCTCTCCCGAACATTCACGCATCAAAGAAGAAGTGGGGAACCCGAGAAGAGCGAAAGCTAAAGGGTCACCTACTACCCCACCGGTGGAGCAGAGAGAAAACCCATGATGAACCTTTTCGGCCCCAAGGTGCCGGAGATAGACGTGCACAAACTGCAGGAGATGAGGGATTCCGGCGAAAGCTTCGTGCTGCTGGATGTCCGGGATCCGGATGAGTTCGAGCAGATGAACATCCCGGGTGCTGTGTTGGTACCGCTCGGCGAGCTGCAGGACCGGGTGGGAGAACTGGACCCGCAGGCGAAGACCGTGGTTATGTGCCTGAGCGGGGGGCGTAGCGCGCGGGCGACCGAGTTCCTGATGAAACAGGGATTCCGCGACGTCTGCAACCTGAAAGGCGGCATCCTGGCATGGCAGCAGCTTCAGCAGAACGGCTGATCGCAAGTCAAAGTCCAGAGGACAACACGGGCCCCGGACAGTGTCCGGGGCCCGATGCCTTCTCGGTTTTCAGCGAAACGGCCTGCGGCGTCGGCTAGCCCACTTTGACAGTGACCACACCGTAAGCGGGCACATCCACCTCCAACAGGCCGCCTGCATAGCTGGCCGTGGACTTCTCAAGCGGCTGCTCTAGGATGTCCGTCTCGACGGCCGGTGCGTTCTCTGGCACCACCCTGGAGAGTCGAACGGCGGCCCGGACAGCGCGCCCCTCCATCTCATAGAGGCGAAGGATCAGCGCGTCCGAGTCCTCAGCCTTCTTGACGGATGCGAGCATCACATTGTCCGTCTCACACCGGATGAACCCCTGAGCAGCAGGCTCCTCGCCGGTGTGGGCGTCGGTGCTGGCCACGCTGAATGGCGCGTTGTAAGCCCAACCCGCACGGGTGGCGTCGCTGATGCTACAATCGCCAAGATGAGGCTGCACCGCCCAGCGGATGATGTGCTGGCCCATTTCGGGAAGCGGGTCCGGCATATAGCTGGACCGCAGGAGAGTGAGCCGGAGCACATTGCCATCCGCCCGGTGACCGTACTTGTCCGCGTTCAGAAGCGTGATTCCGGCCTGCTGCCCGCCGTTCTCGCCCGAGATGTCCGCCCACTTCAGCGCGGGAACTTCCTGCGGTCCAACCGGACGCTCGATGCTGCCGAAAGGCACCTCGTAGCGCGCCCTAGGATTGGACACGTTCACCGGGAACGATACCCGGAGCTGCGGAATCCCGGTCTCGTGCGAGCCCATCTCCAGCCAGTTGACATCCAGGGTGAACTCCACCTGCCTGCTATCCTCCGCCAGCCCAATCTCCACCGCGAACGTGGACGAGCGGTGCTTTCGTCTGCAGACCACGGCGGCGCGATGCGGCCCGCGCTGCTTCACCTCCAGCACCCAGCTATCCGCAAGAGGCTCGATCCTGGTCAGCTGCCCGATGACCCACGCGGCCATTGGGTTCGGTGCCTCCTGCACATATTCCAGCAGACCAAGCCGCTCTCCGGGCGGAACGAACTCCACCCCTGTGGCCTTGTCCACAATGCTGACCACGGCGGCGGCCGAGCTTTCGACCTCTACCCGCAGATATCTGTTCTCAAGGGTGACAACGGGTAACTGGGTCACGGGGGTGTGCATCTTGTCGGAAGCCGCAATGACTTTCGCTCCCTCAGACTTCACGGGAGCAGCTGAGCGCTCCACCCCGTAGATACGATAGCCCGTTGCCGGAACGTCCTTCGCCGGAAACGCGACCGAGATGAAATCGTGCCCCCAGAAGTTACCCGTCCCAACCACCTGGCCGGGCACTGTGTGGCCCTCACTGTCGCGCACCAGGATGCGGTCGTGCGCCCAACCGGTGTTCCAGATCTTGGCAACCACCAGTTCGCTGCGGTCCCACGGCAGCGGGTTGAAAACGATGAACGGCTGGGAACCGGCGGCCCCGGCGTTGTAGCCCGTGACTCCTCCCGGAAGGCTGGCATCTCCGGCACCCGCGCCCAGTCCGTCGCCGAACTCCGAGCCTTCGCCGTCGGGCTCCGGAGGCAGGCCCACCACGGAGGCCGTATCCGCTTTGGCGGCAACCTGCCGGAGAGCCCGCGTGATCACTGACTCCGTGACAGCAGCAACCTCCTGATACAGGGCCGACGAGTATTCGTACGTGGCGTGGACGCCCGAACCCGGCAGGATGTCGTGGAATTGGCAGAGCATGGTCTTCCGCCAGGCCGTGTTAAGGTCGTCCAGAGGGTAGGCCATCCCGGCGAGTGCACGTGCGATGACCGCCGCCGCTTCAGCCCGGACCAGCTCGTTCTCGCTGACCCGGTTGCCCCGCTTCACGCTGGACTGCGAGGTGTAGCAACCTTCGAACACGAAGTTCAGTTCGTCCTCGATGACCGGCAGGTCCAGTCCGGCCCCCTCCACAGCCGCGAAGAAGTCCTGCACCCGGCTGAGCTTCAGAGTGGGATAGATGGGCCACCGGCTCATGCGCACATACCGGTGCAAGTCCCGGCGAGTGGGTCCTCCACCGTGATCACCCAACCCAAACAGATAGAGGTGATCCTTCAGCCCACCCGTCTCTCGCTCCAGGCGAAGCATCATCTTGGTAATGTGCGGGCCAATGAAACCGTTATACCAGTTTTCGTTATCCTGGTAGGCCAGCACACGAGAGCCGTCCGGCGCCTGCCACCAGAAGAGCTTGGGCTCCTTGCCGCCGCGGCAGAAGTAGTACCAACGCACTCCTCCCCGATTCAGGATGGCGGGCAGCATCCGGCTGTGCCCAAACATGTCCGGCTCCCAGTCTATCTTGACAGCCTCGTAGGGCAGCCCGAAATGCTCCTTGAAATAGCGCCGCGTATACAGCATCTGCCGGCAAAGGGCTTCGCCCGATGCCAGGTTTTTCTCGCCTTCCACCCAGGTGCTCGCCGTGACCTCCCAGCGGCCTTCCGCCACGCGCCTGCGGATCATTTCGAAAACTTCCGGACAATACTCCTGCATGGCCACGTAAGTGGAGGCCTGGTCCTGCGAGAACTTCAGGTCCGGGAACGACTGCATCAATCGGTCCACCGTGGAGAAGGTGTCGCGCGTGGTGCTGACGGTCTCCTGCCACGGCCACAACCAGTTCATATCAATGTGTGCGTGCCCGCATAGGTGGATGGTGAACTTGCGCAGCTCCTGCCCGATCGGCTCCAGGGCTTGTTCTGCCTGAGCGACCGCTTCCTGCAGGCTTGCGCCGGCGGTCAGTGCGGACTCGAACCCGGTGAGAGCATTCTCCACGATGCCCGCATACTGCCGCCGCTCCTCAGAGGATTCCACAAACTCCTGAGCAAGATCGAACTCCGCACGGATGCGCTCCATCAGCTCCTCGGAGCCGGACCGGAGCGCCCCCACCTTCTGCCAGACGGCATCCATTCGTTCGGCGAAACTCATATTGATTAACCACACTTCTGGAGGATTTAGGGACGGAGACCGCGCGACCGGGCAAGCAGCGCCTGACAGCCGCTCCGGGCTCACTTTCCCTGAGGGTCTTTATATCCCGGACTGAGGATTCCTGCTCCCCTGCGTCTAACCCTTTTGGAAAAGCAGGCTTAAGCCGGTCCTGCATGGAGGAGAGATCTGAACATATGACAATGCGTGTCTGGCTTGTGATTCCTGCAGCGGCGCTTCTAACCGCCGCTTTGACCGTGGCGGCGCTGGCAGCTGTACAGAACGCGCCGTCAATAGATGTGCGCAGCCTGGGAGCCGTCGGCGACGGCACGGCCGACGACACCGACGCGTTCGAAAAGGCGATTGATCTGGGAAGGAAGAGTGGGCGGCCTGTCCACGTGCCACGGGGACGCTACCGCATCACCCGGACGCTGGAGCTGAAGGCGCAGGAACTCACCGGAGCGGACCACGCCGCCTGGGTGGCTGACGGGGTGACGCTTCCCACCATCCTGCCCGATGTGCCCGATGGTCCTGCCATTCGGCTCCTGGGAGGCGGGTCGGTGCATGGGCTGTACTTTTTCCAGGACTGGAAGGGCGGCCAGCCATCCGAGCGTCCGGCCATCATTGAACTGGCAGGAGTGGGCACGCGGGTCAGCGAGGTGAAGATCCAGAACGCCTGGAACGGCATTTCGGCGGACGGCAAGTCCAACGTGGGGCGGGCTCTGATTCGGGACTGCTTCCTGGTGGACATCCATAACGTCGGGATCCGGATGCTTGGCACCTGGGACGTCTCGTGGATCTCCCGCGTGGAGATCTGGTCGCCGGCGAGCAAGCGCTTTCTGGCGCAGGGTATCGGGTTCCTGATTGGCAAAAACGACATGTTGCTGATGAGCGACTGCTTCGTATTCAGTGGGGACCGGGGATACAAGTTCGTCGAGAGCGTGCCGGGTTCCAGTATCAGAGGAGTCATGTGGGGCTCCATGACGAACTGCTCGGCGGATTTTTGCGGCATCGGTATTGAGGTGGAAGGCGCTCATACGCTGAGCCTGGCGGGCGGCACCTACTGGACCCACCACAGCGGTATCCTCATCCACGGCAAGGGAGCTCAGGTCCGGATGAGCGGGCTGGAGATGAAGTCCAACAGCGGGCCTTGCATCGATATCCAGGGAGGCAGTCTGGTGGCGGTGGCAGGCTGCCAGTTGCGCCGCGAGATGGCAAGGTTCGTCGCGCCTGCGCTCCGCATTTCCGGTGGGGAGACCGTGGCGATCAGCGGCTGTGTCCTCTCCAGCACCAGCACTGCGATCGAGGTGGCCGAGGGACTGACAGGTGTGGTCCTGAGCGGCAATGCAACGCGTGAAAACGTGCCGGAGCCGCCCGAGGAACCGAACGTCGCCCCCTGACAGGAGGCCAGCCGGGAGAAGCCGACGGTAAACATGGGAGTATGATGCGGGCCACCCTGAGAGGGGTGGCCCGGTCCAATTTACGCTGGTCGAGTAGCGCGCCATAGGAGCGCGTATCGAAACCACGCGCACTATGCTTTAGCTGTGGTTTCGACTCGCCCGCCGAAGGCGGGCGGCTCAACCACCGTAGGGGGTCTGTTCCGGGAACAAGATGCCGGAATACCGGCGGCCACACGCATGCCCCCTCACCCCAACCCTCTCCCACCCGTCTATACACCACGAGCGGAGAGGGTTATTATCCTGCCCTCGCTCGTTGCACCCCCGCCTCAACCGGCGATCCTCAAGGGTGGCTGGCTACCCGACAGACCGCTTAATGGGGACGGAAGAGGTTTCGGGCACAGGGGATTGCCCTTTCCGGAGGAGAGCCGGGCAAGAACGGGCAGTGCCCTGAAACTCTCTGACGCCCCTAGCAAAAAACGCCGGAGAGCAGGCTCCGGCGGCTTGTCAAAGAATCTGGCTCCCCGAAGCAGGCCTCTTGATAACCGTTCTGCACGTCGAGGATAGCACCCAATCTGGCGGTGCTCAATTTTGGCACAGCACGACAGGCGGCAGAAACGGTGTTGATGCTGACTTCCGCTATAGATCCAGCCGGGCCGCCACATCCTCGTATTCCGGGTCCTCCGCGTAGAGCTTCTCGAGTTCGCTGCGCGCATGCCGGCGATCTCCGAGCTCCTGGTAGACCAGGGCCCGCTCGTAACGGAGCGCCCGGAGCAGTTCGTTGGACCGGCCTTTCCTTTGGCGCAGGGCGCCAGTCAGGGTATCCAAAGCCGCGTCCAAGAGCCCGAGGCCGCGCAGCGCCCTGGACCTGTACAGCAAAAGGGCGGTGTGGACCGGCGTATCGTTCTCTATGCCTTCGGCCAACCGCACTACCTTTCGGTAGACATTGTTGTCGCCTGGGCGGGCGGTGAGCAGCAGCTCTGCGAGGGACAGCTTCGCTACCACGTCGTCGGGTTCGAGCCGTCGCAGCTGCTCCAGGCAGGCAATTGCGTCCTCCCAGCGCTCCAAGCGCTGATAAACCTCCACAAGGCCCAACAGCACACCGCGGAGACCCGGGCCGATGTGGGTGGTCACCTCATCTGTGATGGCGAGGCT
This sequence comes from Armatimonadota bacterium, assembly GCA_025998755.1. Lineage (NCBI taxonomy): Bacteria > Bacillati > Armatimonadota > Armatimonadota bacterium. Next base: position 394,710 of record AP024674.1, on the reverse strand, counting down.
TATGGTGGCGCTAATGCCGTATTTGGAGAGGTAGCGGCCCAGACGGCTGTGTTTCTTGGCGGCCGTCGCCAGGAAGTTTGCAGCTTCTTGCAGCCGGTCCTGCTTGAGGGCAAGCAAGCCGGCAAGGAAAGCGCCGTCGGCTAGGTGGACGGCCTTTTCGAGGTGTTCGACGGCCTTATCTTCGTTGCCGAGAACCAACTCCCGGCAACCGTCGATCAAGGCCTCTTCGTCATCCGGGGTGATTAGCCGATTGAAGAAGCCAAGGGTCAGGCGGTCTTGCGGGCTGGCCACAGGGACGACCGGACCAGAGCAGGACTTGCGTCTCTGGCCAGGTGAGCTCCCGCCTGGAAGGGTCGTCGTGTAAAAGAGCCCCGTTCCCGGAAGACCCGCGGTAACCCGCTTGCCCCTCGGACCGATGGTGAACTTCGCCCCGCGTGGCCCGAATGAGAGTGAACCGCCTGACCTGCTCAAGTTCACTGTTACGCCCGGCCCGATCCTGATTCGTCTCCAAAAGCGGAAGGCCATTTGATCACCTCACAAGGCTTGGTAATCCCTGGGACAATTGTCATCAGTGGATGAGGTTCAGGATTTCAAATCCTGCATAGGTATCGAAAACGCACACGCTCCTTTGCTTCAGTTTTGCAAGCGGATGTCCCCACTCGGAGCGCCGCTGCCCGACGGCGATGGCGGTCGGACTGACTTCAATCGGTGAACTCAGCTTGGTTCCGTCAATGCGAAAGTTGCGGAGTCTAGCATCCTCAAGCACGGCGGAGATATGCGTCGATCGCTGCGGCAGGCCATTCCTGATCCCGGAACCAATGCAGTTTGAGTGGGGTCAGTAGCCCCCTGTCCTTCCCTCCAACACCGCCTTGGCAAGCAGCCCGTCGCGCCAGAAAGCAACCAACCCCTGGGAGCCCTGGTATTTGGGGTGTTTCGACCAAAGCCTCACTAGTGTTTCTTCAACATGACCAAGTCCTGATCAAGGCCGTGTCGCAGCGCTTCAAGCCGCTCGGACACCGCGACCAGGTGGTTGGCGGACATTGGGCGGACACGGAAAGGAAACAGGCTCGTGGAATCAAAGACAGTTCTCAAAGGCACCGAACCATTGGGGTGAGCGTGCAACAAGGCCTCGGCCAACCACGCGCTAACCTCCACCTGAGCTATGGCGAGTGAAAGCCCGGAGGTGTAGATGCCTTTTGCCGATGTTTCCTTCAGGACCTCCCAATCGACGAAGCTCCGCAGCACCCGTCGTGCCGCCCTGGATACCGTTTCGCGTTCCCCATATTGCTCCCGGACGCGGCGCTGAACCTGGCTGGCTGCGGCCGTTCCCTGGAGCCGGAGGAGTCGCCCCACATGGGCCGCTACGGCCCCCCAGAACGGATAAACCGCCATGGCCATGCCCCAGTGGACCGCGATATGGTCCTCACGCGGCAGGTGTGAGAGAAGCTTGAGGCCTTCCCGCTGAAGGGGATGGAGGTCGCGCGGGGGGCGGACCCAGATCTTCATCAGGATGGTGATCACCTTCTCCCGATTGCCGCGTTTGGCATTCCCGCCGACAGACAGCTTGTCTTCCAGAAGATCTTCGAGGGCTCCCTCGATGGACGCCTCGTCGTTTCCGGCAAGCACCAGGTTGGCCGTTCTCTCCAGCCATTCAAGACGGACGCGCTGGCTGAAACCGATCTGGGTCAGGCGACTGTTCATCGGTCCCTCCTATCGATCTGGACAAGAGGGACGAGCAGTTCCTCGACACTAATGCCTCCATGACCGACGAGGGTTTCACCCGCCCGCACAAAAGCAGCCCGGTTCGGAGCGATGAGGGCGAGGTAGTCCTCTGGGAGACCCACCGACGGCCACTCCAAGGACTCTGGGAATCGCTTCTTGATCTGAGCCCTGAGATTGGGATCGGAGTAGACACGCACGCGCTCGCCGCGCAGATCCGCGACAGCCCCTTCGTCAGGCCGTCCCACGCCTCTCGCCTCGATGTTGCCATGGTCCGAGGCAAGGTAGACCTGGAAACCTTGGGTCTGGAGCAGGCGGAGAAGGTTCCGCAGGAGTCCCCGCCTGGCCCATTGCCGAACCTGGTTGTGCATGCCCACCGAGCCCAACTCCATGCCGTGCATGATTCGGTCGACCGTGCCAATGACCAGTCCGACGACACGTAGCTGAGGCTGGCTCACTAGCTCGGAGACCTGGTCCAAGTCCCCGTCTCCCAGCCCCTTGGCGTAAGCAACCTCGTGCTGCGTCAGCCCCTGATCGATCCAGAACTTTGTCCAAAGACCTGCCTCCCTATCTGTGTTATGGATACTCGCCGGAAAGTAGATAGGCGGCTTGCCGGCAAAAGCGGCCTGCCGGGAAACCGAGGTGATGGTGGGAATCCAAGCGAAAACGGCGCGATCACGGAACCGCAGCGTCGAATCCAGTTCTGCGAGCACCTCACGAACGGCGACCCACTGGTCCAGGGAGAGGCCGTCCACCAGCAGAAAAGCGACCTTGGCGTGTGGGTCGTCTCCGAGGCTTCGGGCGAGGAACCGCGGGATGTGATGCACCATCACCGGCGGCGCGGGCGGAAGGTTGATCAGGCTCGCGTATCGCTTCATCACCCAATCGGTGAGTGCCGAGTCCATCCGGGATCTCAACGTCCCCAAGCGCTCCCGGCACCCGTCCGGCAGGGTGCTGTCCAGCTCCAGCGCCAATGCAACAAGCTCCGCCCACCGGTAGGCCAAATGGAGCCACTCATCATAACGCGCATCCGCTGTGGGGATCGTCTTCTCAACGGATTCCAGCAGCCCCTCCACGCGGCGGCGGCGGTTCTCTTCGGGGGAGAAGTTGATGCCGTAAGCCACCCAGCTCCCGGCAAGCGATTCCGATTGCTCGTGAGGAGTGGGCTGGAGCAAGCCCTCGATGAAAAGGTTGACCACGTAAACGCGGACATCGTCGTGGTCAAAAGGCAATAGAGGAGGCCCGACGAACTTGAAGCCGTAATGCGCCGCCTCTTCGAGGACGGCACCGTCCCTTGGCTTTGAGAGCGAATCCAGGAACACTGGCCAGCGCTCTTGCAGAAACGCGAAGAATGCTTGCGGATCCGGAATGATAGCTTCCAGAGGCCAATCGTCAAACCTGCCGTTTTGGCGAAGCAACTCGATGAAACGCTCGTCGAGGATGGGCGGAACTCTCGTGCCCTGGTAGTGGCGACGCAGCAAGACCCGGAGTAGATCCTTAGGCTCTTTGATAAGCTCCGGTGCGATCTCGAATACATAACGAAGGACAAACTCCTTCGTAGCGTTGTCACCGAGCTGCCCCGGCGCGTGCTTCGTCTGCGCATGGAATAAGGCGTCGAGACAGGAGCGGTCGAGCGCCGCAACCACGGGATAGCTGAGATTCGGGAAGAGATCGCCCAGGTTGAACGAGAGCTTGCGGCCAGCCTGCAGCAGGTCGTAGGGCAAGGCATCAAGATCGCTCGACGGCGATCTCAGCACCACTACCAGATCGGTTTCCTCACCACGGTCCCAGCGGGAGCGGAACTTGGATTCGTAGGCATAGCGAAAGGCGACATGATCCTCGAACGGCATCAGCTCAAAGCCCCGTTCCCGGATTCCTTCGAGGACACCTTCTTCAAGGAGCAGACCATCCGGATCCGCGACCAGGGTAAGCGGGGCGACCTGGCGTGTGAACTCACTCAGGATTTGGTCACGCCAGGATTTCACGTCACCTTTGCCCTCGCCCATAAGCACAGTTTTACCGGAAACGGCACCGCCCGCAATCCGGGTTTCTCGGCCGACACTCCTCGCCTCCGAGCTCCCAGAGAACAATATCAAAGATTCCTGGGTACTCGGGATGCAGCTCTCTCGCACGGAAGACGACGTACTCGCTGTCAGCGTTTTCTGGGATAAACCCCATTCGAGCGAAGACGCGCTTGACCCGAACATCTACGGAGACATCGAGCGAGTAGCGGTCGCTGACGCTAATCCGAAAATCCCGCACAAGAATGTTGGCGGCCATAGTGGATATCTTCTGGCCCACTCCCCGGAACTCCAGGAAACGCCGCACGATGGTGGCACCGGATGGGCAATCACTCCATATTCCTTTTGCATCGCCGTTCTAGTGCTCAATGATCCGCTGGATGCCGTGAAACAGGTTTTCCGCCATCGTCTCTACGAAACGATGAAGAGGCGTTGGCTTGCCCATCGCTTCTGCGATATCTTCCTGTGTCAGATTGGCAAGGAAGTCCATCTCAAACGAACCGGGCCGGTCTTTTAGTTCCCAGGGGATTGTCCAGGCCCTTTCTGTCTTGATCTGCCGGTCCATGATGCAGGCGACCACGAATGCGTGCGGGTGGTTGTCCAAATCGTTGAGCAGATTATCGGCGTCGTGGTTTCCGGTGAAGACGATGAACTGCTTTGGCTCCTTGAGCTTTTGTTGTGCTTCGTTAACCAATTGATCTCGTAGTTCTTGAAGGAACCTGCTCACAGCGTGCCTCCCTCCACGCGGACGAGAAGCAGGGGTGCCATTTCCGGCAAGATCTGGGCCCTGCGCTCGAGTTGTTCGTGGAAGCGTTCTTCCTCCCGTTCCAAGAGACTCAGGCGATGGTTACGGACCTGGGGCAGTCCGATGCGATCGATGACCCTGCGTCGCGCAGCGAAGGCGTACTCGCCCTTCTCACGCTCCCGAGCAAGACGCTCCCGGTGGGTTTGCACTAGCTCCTCGTAGATTGTCCTCCCCATTCTTTCCGCCGCGTCTCGGAGTCGCTGGAAGGCTTGATGCGAGGTCTCGCCATCCAGATGACGGAGGATCTCGGGATCGGTCACCATCAGCTCATCCCAGATGCGCCGGGCAGTCGGCGCAAAAACCCGACCGTCGTCGGCTAGGAACACAGGCATGATACGACGGCGGCTCGAGCGGTCGGCGGAGATCGAGATTCGCCAGAGTGACCAGAAACCGATGACCTCTGGCGCAAGGCCAGCAAGAGTGATGACCGGGACCGGTTGCCCCGGGGCAAATGGAGGAATGCGCGTGGCGAGGCCGCGCACCTTGGAATCTTCCAGTGTCAAGTGGTGGCTCGAAGGCTTCTCTTCAGCCTCCTTGCTCGTGAAGACGACATTGGTGAGTCGCTCACCGTTCGGCCAAGTGAGATCCCAACCGTCATTGGTCTTCTCAGCCTTGCCGCCGTGAGCCCTCAGGTAGCTAACCGTCATCCGCTCCACCCAGTGCTGGAGCGGGTGGTTCAGCACCTGCTGGGCCTCGCGAGGGTCCAGACCTTCGGTGGAGCCAAGCACAGAAACGCTCTGACGGAACTCCCGGACCTGCTCCTGGATGCCTTTCACCACCTCATCCACCTTTGTCTCTACCCCATCGGGATTGAGGATGGCCTCCACATACAGTTCATCGAAGATCTGGCCCGCCTGGACAGAATCGAGCACGTCACCGGTCTTGTCGATGCCGAACTCTTCAAAAATGACCGCCAGCTTCTCCTCCAAGACCTCGCGGACACGGTGTTCCACCGAGTCCTGGAACACGAAGTTGATGGCGCGCACTGTGTGGGTCTGGCCGATGCGGTCCACTCGACCGATGCGTTGTTCCAAGCGCATCGGGTTCCACGGGATGTCGTAGTTGATGACCACGTGACAGAACTGGAGGTTGAGACCCTCACCACCGGCGTCCGTCGAAATGAGGATGCGCGCTTCCTTGGCGAATGCGTCCTGGACCCGCTTGCGCTCCTCCATGTCCATGGAGCCGTTGAGGCACACCACCTCGAAGCCACGCTCGGTCAGGAATCGCATAAGCATCTCCTGGGTCGGCACGAACTCGGTGAATACCAGCACCTTCAGATCCGGATCGCCTTCCTCGGCCTGGAGACGGTAGATCCACTCCAGGAGCGCTTCGGCCTTGGCGTCCGGGCCCTGGCTTTCGCAGCCCTTGGCCGCTTCCAGGAGCATCTTCACCTCGGCCCGTTCATTCTTCAGGGCCTTGAGTTGGGTCTTGAGTAGCGTGTCCATCTGCTCCTGGCCGTCCAGGTCGGCCCAGTCCTCCTCGCTGAGCTGCGGGAAGAGTGTGGGCTGTTCCGGTGGGTCCTCAAGCGCTTCGAGGCGCCGCTCAAGGGCGGTGCGGATGGCGCGGGTACTGGAGACCACCAGGCGTTGCATCAGGATCATGAGGAATCCGATGTAGCTGCGCTTCTCGCGCAAGGCCTGGTTGTAGCCCTCGCGCACATATTCGGTGACAGCCTCGTAGAGCAGCCGCTGATACCGGTGGCGATCCTCCCAAGAGACCGGATAAAGCTCAGTACGACGGGGTTTGAAAAGTGGCTTGCCTTGCGCGTCGATGGCGCGGCGCTTCTCTGTGCGAATCACATAGGGCTTTACCCGCTCCTTGGTCACGCTACTCACGTCGGGGAAGGCCTCGGCGTCTAACAGGGAGACCAGCCGATGGAAGGCATCCGTCTTGCCCTGATGCGGCGTCGCGGAGAGCAGGAGCAGGTAAGGCGCGGCCAAGGCCAGCCCCTTGCCCAGCCTGTAGCGGGCCACCTGGTCCGTGCTCCCACCCAGGCGATGGGCCTCATCCACGATGACCAGGTCCCACCCGGCGGAGATCAGGTCTTCGAAGCGCTCCCGGTTGTATTCGGCCACCTGTTCCCTCGACCAGCCGCGCCGTCCACCCAAGGGCTTCACAGAGTCCATGGGACAGATCACCTGAGGATGGCTCTGCCAGAGGTTGTCCTCATCGGCGATGCGGCGGTAGGCGGAGAAGTCGCTCGGGATGATCAGACGGAACTCCTCCCCGAAGTGGGTGCGCATCTCCGCTACCCATTGGGTCACCAGGCCCTTCGGGGCGATCACCAGGGTCCGCCTCACCAGGCCCCGGAGCTTGAGCTCCCGCAGGATCAGGCCTGCTTCGATGGTCTTGCCCAGGCCCACCTCGTCCGCCAGGAGATAGCGCACTTTGTCGTTGGAAATGGCCCTGGACAGCGCTTGAATCTGATGCGGCAGCGGGATGACGGACGATTCGATGGGAGCAAGCAGGACGTCCTGGGTCAGCGCATCTGCGACCCGCGCCGCAGCGGCGAGATACGCGATCCCGTCCGCAGTTCCAATACTTGCCTCCTGCACGGGCCGGAGGCGCGCGGCGGGCATGCGCACGACGGTATCCTTGCCCGGCAGCCAGACACGGCAGACCGTCTCGCCCCAGAGCGTCTGGGTCTCGACGACCCGGCAGACACCGCCGTGGTCCGGGCTGTAGTACCAATCATTCTGCGCAACATTATCCGTCATTTGCGCTTCCTACCCACAAACCGGTGACGATGCTTCTGCCAAACTCCTTCGAGGTCTATTCCCCCTTCAATCGCGGCCCTCAACTTATCCAGGGCGGTTTTGCTGTAACCTTTGAACTGCGAAGACTTCCTGCTAAGTGTCTTGAAGCACTCCGGATCATCCTGAATACCAAGTTCAATTATTAGGGCACTAGTTCGTGGTCCAGAAATGCCGAGCTTATTAGCAAGATCATTTCTTCCCAAATTATATTTATCCCAGATGTTGATCTCCTGCTTGATCACAGTCCCGACTACTGGCTCTCCTTCCTTGGCTATCCGTACAGCAGCCTCAGCATTTTTCTTGAGGCGAAGATCGATCGGAATGCCTTCACCTTGAGTATCCAGTCGTAGTTGAGCAATTTCTGGTAAGATCAAGCTCCATTCTTCGCCCTTTCGCCTTCTGCGGATTGCCTTGCGTAGTTCTTTCTCAGTGACGCGTTCCGCGTCATCACGAGCAGCGGTCGCGAACGCGAGGATAGAGCGTAACGTGGCTGCTGCCCGAATCCCCTTGCGGCTGCCAGCCAGTAAGAGTTCGTCAACCTGCTTCAACTCGCTGTTTATCAACATCTGAAGATCTTTTGGCGGACGCGTGGAAACCGGCAGCACGCGTTGAGGTATACAGTCTGCGAGACTGTAGCCGAATGTCCGATGAAGCAAATCGTCAAAAAGAGTTACCGCAGCCTGCGCTTGAACGTAGAGAAGTTCCTCGGAGACTTCCTGGTAGTAGTGAACAGCAGTGTCCCGAAGGGCATCTAAGATCGACAGCGTAGCGCGTTGGTCTGCTGAGATGATTTTGATCTCGTTCTGCGCTACCTCCAGGCACTTGTCAAAACCGTAAGAGTATTTCTCACCCTTGGCATGTACGGTCCCCGTTTTGTCTTTAATGATCGCCTTGAGCAACATCTCGAAGGCGTGGTGTAGCAGCATCAAAACGCTTTCAGCCCGCCCATCGTCATGCGGCCGGTTGAATAGCTCAATGGCAAGCACCAAGGAGTTGATGGCGCGTTTATTCAGTTCCGCCACATCCCGCTTGGTCCTTGGCATGGGTTACGCCTCCCCAGATCGGGTCAGCGCCTGGTCGTACCACATGACCAGCTTGGAATCCTCCTGCAGAATGTTCTCCGGAATTTTGCGCGCCACCGCGATAATGGTGGCGTAGTCGCGCTCTTGCCACGCCTTTCTGAAGCCAGCGCGGATGGCTTCGACGCGGAACTCTTTCAGTCGTCGTGCGCTGGATTCGCGGTACTCGGCAAACTCGCGTAGCAGCGCCCGCTCGCGCAGTTTCTCCAAGTCGCCGGCCTTGTTCGGGTCAGGCACATACCAGCGGTCGACGGCCGGCGCAATGAGCAACGCGGACTGCGTCCTCAGCTGGCCGTTCTCCTCAGTCGCCTGGCCGGCCTTAAGCGTCTTCTCAATCAACTTGCGTAGCTCGGCGCTCCTTTTCATCCACGAGACGATCTGCGCCGGGATCGGCCCCTGGCCGTCGTAGCGCAGGAAGTTCTGTTCCAAGAGGTCCATCAGCTCGATCTGCTTTTCGTGCTTCTGCCAGCCGGAGATCTCTTTGAGAAACTGCGGGTGCAGCTCCTGGAACGTCTGCGGCTTGCGGGTGAGTTGCTGCTTGAGCCACTGGATGGCCGAGGCCTCGTCGGTGACGAAGATCTGCAGTTGCAACACCTCTTTCGCGCTCAGGCGTTTGCGGTCGTATTCCGTCACCTGATCGGGCAAAAAGTACATCCCGTCGCGCTCCGGGAAGCGCTGGGCGAGACCGGCGTAGAATTCGGCAGCCGAGAGCGGCACCATCACCCCGCGCTGCACGTGAAAGGCCACCATGCGGTCGAACAGCAGATAGTTCAGCCGCTCGGCGATGATTTCGACCTTGCCGTCCCTGGCGACGAACACCGGCAGTTGCTTCAGATGGGTGCGGACGAAGTCCCAGACTCCCTCCTCAGTGCCGGCTTCGCGCTGGAAACGCTCCTCAAGCCCACCGTTCGGTTTATAGCAGGAAATGATCAGGTCTTGTTTGACCGCGTTGGCGCTTGTGACCTGCTTGAACGAACCCTGCCGCTTATCCAGCGTGCGCACGTCGGCGATGACGAAGCCGGCCGCTTGTAACGCCTCCTGGATCGCGTGCCAGACGGCGTTCCTGGAGTTGTGAAACTCCACCGTCATCCAGCGCCCCGGCTTGAGCACCCGGTAGTACTCCTGGAAGCACTCGGTCATCAGGTGCTGGTATTCCGCCAGCCCCTTGCCCTGTACCTTGTTTTCGATGGCTTCAGGCGTGTTGTTGGTGAAGACCTTGAGCCATGCTTCCCAGAGGAAGTTCAGCTCGGAATACATCAGGTTGCCGCCAAAAGGTGGGTCGGTGAAGATGTAATCAACAGATTGCGGTCCTGCCATCAATATCGATGTATCTAGGGTATTTACGAGGCTTATAGAAGTTGGCATATAAGCACAGAAGGCTCGCACTAATCGCTTAATTTTCTCTGGAAAAGCATGATTTGGGAGATACCTCTGAGATCTGGGAGCCCACATATAATGTTCCGCTCAAGTTCCTGTTGTTTTGGGAATAATGGTGCGGCGAATATCTATTCAGATAACGAGAAACCAATGACCCACTGTTCAAACAGAAATCGAAGAAACACATTTAGGCGTTGATGTGAATGTTTAGCCGCTTTATCAGTTAGGGTAGATAACACCCACAAATTCCGTTTCGTGTAGAAATGATGCACGTGGGTGATGCCGATGTGCACGTTGGCTGCCGCGACTGTTCGCCCTCCGGCATCCGGTCGGTCGGAACCCAGTAGGGAATGTCCAGCGCCTCGATCTTCTCAATGAGCGCCAGATCGAAGGCGTCGGGTTCTTTTTCAGCACGCTTGCCACCGACGCTGTAGTTGATCAGCACCGGCACTTGCCTGGCCTGGCGGATGGTTTGGCCGATGGCTTTGTCGTATGTTGTCACCCAAGCGCGTTCCATGTTGCGCTTGGTGAGCAAGGCGCCACAGTGAGGGCAGGGAAATTCGTCATACACCTTGCCCGCCTCCTTGTCCACCGCCGCATGCCAGAAGATCACCTCCTCGGTGCAGTCCGGGCAGACGAACACGTCAGACCAGACGGTGTAGTTGATCGTGCCGCGGTGTGGGATCGACTCGATCAGCGCCCGCGCATCGTCGGCCGTGCGGCGTGCGCGCAGCTTCTCGGCCCACTTCGTCGCCTCGTTCGCTCCTGCTTCAGCGAGCGTGGCATACATCCAGCCGCATTCGGCCGCCACTTCCTTCAGAATCCGGTTGGCTTCGCGCTCGAAGGCGCGCACGTCCACCGGTGTGTTGTAGTTGTAGGCGATAAAGGTCGCCGCCGGCGAGAGGTCGTTGAGGACGGCGCGCCGCGCGCCGAGCTTCGAGAACGGTACCCAGACTGTCTTGCCGTGCTCGTCCTTCTCTGGCCGGGAGATGATGCCTTCGTTATCCACCTTGTACCCCAGCGACTCCACCGTCTTCCGGTCACCGCAGAGCTGCGCCGCCACGCCGGTCATCCCCGTGCCACAGAAGCCGTCGAACACCACATCGCCCGGCTGGGTGTAGTGCAGGATGTAGCGCATAATGGCCTTGTGCGGCACCTTCGTATGGTAGGAGTGCGCGTTGTAGATGGGGTCGTTCTTGCCTTCGCTCACGTCCGCGGCAAACGGCTCCCGCCGGTAGTCGTCGCTCTGCGGGTCGTAGGGTTTGCCGTAGTGCGCAAGGAAGTCCGCGATGAAGGGGTTCGGGCACGCCGTGTAATACGGTGGATCGGAGAGGTTCAGGATGTCTTCGATTTCACCGTGCGGGAAACCCACCGCATCCTTCCAGAGCCGGAGCAGGTCGTTGCGGACGCCGAGCGGTGGGCCTTGCGCATCCGTTCGGCCAGCGGATGAGCGCGCGTCATCACCCATCGGCCAGTGCGTGAGCGACTTCATCCGTTCCACGGCGTCGGCCACCGTGGTAAACGGCACACCGCCGAGCTTGGCGTGGAGTTCCTCCAGCGCGGCGCGCAAGCGGTCGAGAAAGTACGCACGACGCGCGTCGTCGTTTTCAAAGGTCATCCCGAGGCATTCCACCGGACCTTGCGGCTTGGCGGGCATCAGCAGATTGAACAGACTGTGGTCTTCGCTTGTATTCGCCATCAGCCGCTCCTAATCCACCAAAATCCGGACCTTACGTGGGTCATGGCCTTTGGTGAGTTTATGGAGGTATTCCTCGAAGCGTTTCTTCATCTCCTCCGGCGTCAGCGGTGAGCCGCCCGTGACCAGGGCTGCGCGCAGATCCTCAGTTTTCACCTCGACCTTGACCAGCCCGGAGAGCACCTCGTTCAGGGCATGAATGAACTCCTGGTCTATCTCGGCAGGTAGCTTTTGTTCCTTGACGAATGTGTGCACCAGTGACCTCTTCTCGGGCTTGAGCAGCTCGAGGTTGCCAAGGGTGGTGGGATCCTCCAGGTTGGCCAGCAGCGTCTGGGTCCATTCGTCGAGGAGCTTGTCCAGCTCTGTGTCCAGGTGCTCCAGCACCTTCGCGGCATCTGCGGCAGGCGCCTCCGTGCCGGGCCGGAAGTGGCAATGCGGGCAGACTGCCGACGCTTCGAGGTCCTGCTCGGTGAGAACGAAGCAGCTCTTCAAGTCGGCCAGTCGGTTTTCGAAATGGGTCAGGAGCCGCAACGGCATCAGGTCAATGGCGGACAGGCTTCGGAGCGTTTTGAGCCGTTTGTCGGCCAGCATTGCCTGCTTGCGCTTGTCCTCGTTCACACCCAGACGGGCCCGGGTGTGCAAGTCGAGATAGGCCTGCACATATGACTTCTTGAGGGTGGTGAGCTTGCCTCGTATTTCGGCTCGCGGGTCGCCAGTTGCGTGTCCCGCGTCTTTTTGACCCAAGACGCGAGACCCATAACTAGAGACTGCGGTGAGGACTTCAGTCCGGACCTTTCTCATCCGCTCTACCCACTCGTGGTCCGTGGGCAGCACCGCCTCGGCGGTGGAGAGATAGGAGGCTACCGGGACCAGGTCGCTCACCAGCTCCTGCAGGGACTGGATCTCCGAGAGGGCCCTCAAGCCGTCTTCGTGACGCTTGACTTCCTGGGCGTCATAACGGAAGTTCTTGAGTTTACCGGGTGTGGAGTAGGCCTGCAGGGATTCCAGGAAGGTCTTGGTCTGGTCTAGCCGCCCGCGCAGCTGGGCTACGTCCTTCTCGGCGAGCAGGTTCGTACCCCAGAACGGCAAGCCGCTTTGCAGGCTTTGTTGGACCAGCACCAGCTTCTCCAACACCTCGGAGATGGCTTTCTGGAGCTGCTGGACCGGCTCTTCCTTGCCCTGGGTGACGAGCTGCGCCATGCCCGGCGTGAGCCCGAGCAGCTCGAAAAGTGCCTTGAGCGCGGGCAGGTTCCAGTCCTTGGGCGCCTCAATGTGCTTGAAATTGACCAGCTCGTCGATGCTCGTCGCAGCCAGTTGCGGCAACCCGGTGGCGTCGAACTTCTTGCCGGGAATCGAAAGGACCAGGTCACCGGAGTAAACCAGCGCGGCCAGAAGCACCACCACCCATTCAGGCTCGAGACGGTAGCCCTTGTCCGGTGCGAAGTACTCAACGCCGTAGACCTCCTGGATCAGCTCCGAGCGGTTAACCACCTGCCCGTGCCCTTTCTTCTTGAGGATACTCAGGATGTGATTTGCGTATTTAGAGCGATACGGATCGAGCCTCTCGCCATCGAGGAGTTCCAGGGCGTTGAGCACGGCGGTTGCCTGCCTGGTCCGATCGCCCTTTGCGATGCTGTACAGTGCGTCTTGGGCTGCCTGCTCGCGGTTTTGGCCCGTGATGAGCACCGGGAAGTAGGGATACTCGCGCGCCTGGTCCTGAAAGTGTGCGGACAGGACGATGCCGGCGATGGTGTTCACCAGGTCGCGGAAGTTGATCCGCTCGTGGGAGGCGATCCCGGACAGCTCGCGGATGGACTTGCCCTTGGCCCATTCAACCAGCGACTTGGTGCGTCCCTGGTAGGTCACTTCGAAGGCATCGGTCATGTGCTCCTGCAGCCAGCCCACGAGGTCCTGGAGGAATCCCTTGGCCTTGGACTCATAGGTGGCTTTGTCGGAGCCGCTCGAGGTGGACGCAAGATCTAGGGCAGCTGCGTAAAAGCGTAGATTCTGATCGAATTCCTCATCCCTGCCCTTAAGGCGGAAGAACACTTCATCCGCCTTTTTCTCGTCCTTGAAGTGCGGTGGATCGAACGGCTGGATGAAGTAGAGGTAGAAATCACGGGTCGGCACGGCCGTTGAGCGCTCGTTTGGAGCGCCGAAGAAGAGATATCCTTGTCTTGTCACCTTGTGCTCCAGCCATTCCAGCTCATGCTGCCAGATCTTGTAACCGGGGACGTAGGTCTGGTCGGTGCACTCCATGACCTGTTTCAGGACCTCGTAGTAGCAGCGGTCGAGCCGGGAGTCATCGAGGCTCTCGGCGCGATTCTTGATGAGCGTGTCGAAATCATGGGTCTTCTTGAGATCCAGATAGAACTGCCGGTTCTGCTCGTTAAAGGAGATGAACTGGCCGCTCATCGTTTTTTTGATCTCGCCTAGGACAGTTTCCACCAGGGACAAGAGGTCGTCGGCCGGGTCTCCGCCCAGGTCCTCGATGCCGGGCTGGTAGAGACAGAGCGCGTCGCGGAGTTCTTCGGCCGTGGCGCCCAGGGGTGCGTAGATGTCTCCGGTCGTCAGCCGGTGGACCGAGAGCGCGTGGATGATGCGGAGCGCCAGGGGCTTGTACGCCGGCCGGGTGAAGGCATGCTCGATCCGGGACTCCAGCACCTGGCTGCAATCGATCACCTCCTTGATGTCTGGGGCGGCGCGGAAGGAGGGATTTTCGCGCAGGTTCGTCCAGTAGCTGTCGTAGGAGATGAGACCGGGCCGGTCCTCCGGCACCTCCTGGTCGAGCAGCTTCTTCATGGCCAGCGACAGAGTCTTGAGCACCTCGCGCTTCTCCACCGCCGTGATGCGCTCGAAGGTGTCGATGTAGTCGGGATGAACCGGGAAGAGGCGGACGAACTCGTCCATCCGCTCGTTCATGTGGCCGTAGAACTTGGCGAACGGTGTGAGGTACTGGCGGATCTTGGCCTGCTGCTCGCCGGTTTTCTTGAGCAGCCGCTCGGCGACGACGAACTTCACGTCCTTGCGGGCGATAAGGACCTGTTCGAACCGGTCCTTGACCCGGCGGATGCTGTCGGCCACGAAGGCGAAACGGTTGCTGTCGAAGATGGCCTCCTGCACACCTGCCACGAAGCGGAAGCGCAGGTAACGGCAAGACTCGCCCACCTCACGGAGGAAAATGAGGTCGAGGATCAGCTGCTGGTCATTGCGGCTGCTGAGATAGTCCAGTAGCTCATCCACGACCAGGAGCAGGCCATGGTCCGGATACTCCTGATGGAACGCGGCCATCATCTCCTCGAAGGCCCGCTTGTAGTTGCGGACCTGGCTGGCATCCGGAAAGGTGTAGGTCACGCCCATGGCGGTGAGCGCTTCCTGCAGCTCGCCCACGAGGAAGTCCCGTAGCGACATGAGCGCGGACCCGATCTCGGTGCGGACCACCTTGAACTTGCCGGCGATCCGCTCCGCGGCTTGTGCCACCTGTGCGTTGCTCAGGGCGGAAAGCAGGTCCGCGTGCTCGCAGATAGCGGAGATCACCGACATCAGGTGCGACTTACCGGTGCCGTAGTTGCCCACGACCAAAAGCCCTTTGTTGTCCGCGGGCTGGTCGAACTGGAGATTGGGAATCGCGATGCAGGTTAGCCGCTCGGCCATCTCGTCGGAGATGACGTAGGTGCTGACCAACTGTCTGGCGCTCGTGGCCTCATCGGCATCCCGTAGCTGGACTACGGACTCGATAGCCTCAAACTGGATCAGGTCTTTGTATTTCATTGCACATGCCCCCTTGCGGCTTCGCTTCTTGTTTCCTTCATGTCTTCATCTCCGGACTGGCCACCAGAAAATCGCGAATCAGGTAGCGGCGGTATTCGGGGTGGTCCAGGACGGCATAGGTTATGTGACCATCCACGATAAGGCCTTTCCATGCGGCCACGACCGTCTTGTTTCGGGACAATCCCTGAAGCAGACGCAAAGGATCATGCTTCAGGTGGACATCGAAAAGGATCTCGATGTTGTCGAGCAAAACCAGCTCGCCTGTGGCCTCAGCCACGATTTCGCCCAAGAGCCGCGGCAGCTGCAGAGCCCGTTGGCGTTCGGTCAGGTCGAGCATTCGGCGAGACAGCTGGAGATTGACGTTGACGAGCGGAGCGGAGGTCGAGGCCGATACCTCCTGCAACGCGGATGTCTTCCCGCTTCCCGCAGGGCCCACCATCAGGATCAGCCGGTAATAGAGATCGCGAGCCTCGC
Source organism: Armatimonadota bacterium (assembly GCA_025998755.1). NCBI lineage: Bacteria > Bacillati > Armatimonadota > Armatimonadota bacterium. The sequence goes on along the minus strand of AP024674.1, from coordinate 379,009 downwards.
CGATCTTTCGCAGGACCTGATCCGCCAAGCGCTCTGACAATACCTGTTTCCTCCCTGTTGCAAGAGCCCTGGTAGCTTTTTCAACCAGCCACCCGGCGCTTCCTTCGGGAAGCGCCAATGGTAGCCAATCTTCTGGCAAGGGACTTTGCCTTCCCGAACGAGCGTGTAAATCGTCGATTTCTGTATCTTCAGGTGGGCAGACAACTCATCGATATTCTGGACGTCGTGTGGTTTCTCATCCACCGCAAGCATATCCCTGGCGGCACGGCAGTTGCGCGCGGAGCTGTAAGTCCGCGCAGATCAAGGACAAAAGCAAAGACCCCGAGGGGATCACCCCACGGGGTCTTGCGTTAAACAAGAGCCGCTGAAATCAGCGGATTGAATTCTGGCTCCCCGGCGTGGACTCGAACCACGAACATCCTGGTTAACAGCCAAGCGCTCTGCCAGTTGAGCTACCGGGGAATGCAAGGACGGCCTGCAGGCGTGCAAGACCGTCCACTGGTTTATACCATCCCCGCGCGCCTGTTGTCAATATAAACAACGGGCCGTGCGCTGCATCCTCCACCCTCGGGGCCGCTGGTTCGCGGAAGGCTGTGCGGCAGCATCCCGTTTCGTGCAGACAAGACGTGCGGGCTGGCCTCGCCGGGGGAGGCGGTCTCTCCGGCTACTTCGCTTTTCCCTGGCTGGCCACGGCGGCCTGAGCGGCGGCGATGGCTTCCTGATCTCCCAGGTAGTAGCTGCGAATAGGCTTCAGGTCGTCCTCCAGCTCGTAGACCAGCGGAACGCCCGTGGGTATGTTCAGCCCGACAATGTCCTGGTCCGATATGCCATCCAGATACTTCACCAGCGCCCGCAGGCTGTTGCCGTGCGCCGCTATGAGCACCCGCTTGCCGGACTTCACCGTGGGCGCGATGGTCTCGTGCCAGAGCGGCAGGAACCGCTCCACGGTATCCTTCAGGCACTCCGTGAGCGGAAGCTGGTCGGGCGTCAGATCCCGGTAGCGTCGGTCGCGGCCCGGAAAGCGCTCGTCGGAAGGGTCCAGCGCGGGCGGGCGGATGTCATAGCTGCGCCGCCAGATCAGCACCTGATCCTCCCCGTATTTCGCGGCCATCTCCGCCTTGTTCAACCCCTGCAGGGCCCCGTAATGCCGCTCGTTGAGACGCCAGGAGTTGATGATGGGGATCCACATCAGATCCATCTCATCCAGCACCAGCCACAGCGTGCGGATGGCGCGCTTGAGGACGGAGGTGTAGGCGATGTCGAACTCGTATCCCTCCTCCTTCAGCAGCCTTCCGGCCTCGCGAGCCTCGCGCAGGCCCTTCTCCGAAAGGTCAACGTCCGTCCATCCTGTGAAGCGATTTTCCTTGTTCCACTCGCTTTCTCCGTGGCGGATGAGCACCAGTCTCTTCATTGTTGCAAATCTCCCCCGGCAGCCGGCGACCCGTCGGAGCCTTTCTGCGCACCCCAGACCAGCGTTCCGGCCGCCTCGATGATCTCAAACCTGTCACCGCTTATTGCCACAAGACGCCCCTGCTCGTCCACTCCGGCCGCCTCCAGACGGCGCTCCCCCACCCTGACCGTCTGCCCCTTGGTCCGGTCGAGTTTCCTCCACTCCCGAAGGATTGCCGGGAAGCCTTCCTGCTCCAAACGTTCCATCGCCTCGCCCATCCGGCGGAAAAAGGCATCTTCCACATCCTCCAGCCGGAATACTTTGCCCGTCTCCAGCCGGGCACTGGTAGCCAGATCCCTCAGGTCTGGAGGAAAATCCGCGTGGTTGATGTTCAGCCCGCAACCGATGATCCACATCCCGCCCGGCCCAGCTTGCTCGACGAGCACTCCCCCCAGCTTGCGATCCCTGCAGACCACGTCGTTCGGCCAACGCACCCCGGCCGACACGCCGCAGGCATCCCAAACGGCCGCGGCGCAAGCCACTCCCGCCGCGAACGCCAGACCCGCAGGCGGACCCTCATACTTCCTGGCAAAGGACACGTAAAGACCGACATCCGGAGGGGAATGCCAGGCGCGTCCCTGCTGCCCTCTGCCCGCAGTTTGAAGCCGGGCGATGACCGCCGTCCCGTCCGGCGCGCCCCTATTCAGCAGGCGCGCCAGCTCGTTGCTGGTGGAATCCACCTCTTCCACACGGATCACAAGCGAGGGGAACGCCGGACGGGACGCGCTGCTCATTCCACGGAAGGCGCGGGGGGGTCGTGCTCTACCAGCAGGCTCAGGTCCAGCCACGGAGCGGAGTGCGTGATATACCCGACGCTGATGAAGTCCACCCCCGTCTCCGCCACCCGCCGGACGTTGCTGAGGGTGATGTTGCCGGACGCCTCGGTAAGCGCACCAGCCTCGTGCGCGATCTCCACCGCCTGGCGCATCATCTCCTCGCCCATATTGTCCAGCAGCACCATTTTCGCCCCCGCGTCCAGGGCCTCGCGTAGTTCGTTCAGGTCCGTGACCTCCACCTCCAGCCACATCTCGGGATTGGTGCGCGCCTTCAGAGCTCGCTGCACCGCCGTGCGGACGCCTCCGGCAGCGCGGATGTGGTTCTCCTTGATGAGGATTCCGTGAGAAAGGCTCAGACGATGGTTGTGCCCACCGCCCGCACGGACCGCAGCTTTCTCGGCAGCCCGCATTCCGGGAGTGGTCTTGCGGGTATCAAGGATGATCGTTCCGGTGCCATCCACTGCCGCCACCAGCTGCGCCGTGGCGGTTGCCGTCCCCGACAGGTGACCCAGGAAGTTGAGCGCCACTCTTTCGGCCCGGAGCACCGCGCGTGCGGGGGAATCCACCACCCGGAGCACGGTATCTCCGGGTTTGACCTTGCGGCCGTCCTCGATCAGCACCTGACAGCGCGCGCCGCACTGCTCGAACGCTTCCCGTGCGAACTCCGTCCCCGCGATGACACCGGGAGCCTTGGCCACCAGCACGGCGTTCACACGGACATCTTCATCCACGCAAGCTTCGGATGTGATGTCGCCGAATGGCGCATCCTCGTCCAGCGCCAGTTTGACGAACGAACTGATCTCGCCGGGGCTCAAAACGTACGCCATAACGCCTCCGGAATTTCCATCGGAGTGGGGCCCGGCTGATCCACGATATTGAAGCGGACGCGCGTGATGGACTCGCGCTGATTCGGGTAAGGCAGAGTCAGGAGCGCCTGATCGAAGGGCAACCAGGCGAATTCGTCATGCTCAGACGAGAGACGCACCTCGGCATCCCCGGGCAGCTCTGCGGCGAAGGTGGGGTTCAGGCAGACCAGGTCGTGAACGTGGTCGTAATGAGACTCAACCTCCAGGTTGTAGAACCTCAGGGGCCGGCAACCGGTTTCCTCCTCCAGCTCGCGGAGCGCAGCTTTCCAGAAAGGCTCCTCGCCGTCGATCTTGCCCGACACCACCTGCCACAGTCCGGCCTGAGCGGATCGCGACCGTTGCGTCTTGCGGAGCAGCAGAAACTCCCAGTCCTCGCCCTGCGCACGGAACGGGTAGCAGTTAACGCGTCCGATGAACAATCTGCGGATCTCAACCATAGCCTGTCCGCGAGAGAGTCTAGCCCGATTCCCCCTCCAGTGCCACCCTCACGGCCTCCGCCACCGTGCGAACCCCGACGCATGCCACTTCTGCTGAGGATGCCACCGCCCGGGCATCGCGACGGGACAGAACCAGGCGATTGAAACCCAGGCGGGCAGCCTCCCGCGCCCGGCGCTCCGCTTGAGCCACGCCTCGCACCTCTCCGGATAGCCCGATCTCTCCCATCACGGCGGTGCCGGCGGGAACAGGACGGTCCTTCAGGCTGGAGACCACCGCGACGGCCAGGGCGAGGTCCGCCGCCGGCTCTGAAAGACGCAACCCGCCGGTGACATTGGCATACACATCCGCCTGGCCCAGTCTCACACCGGCACGCTTCTCCAGAACCGCCAGAACCAGCAGCAGGCGGTTGAAATCCACCCCGGAAGCCATCCGCCGGGGCGAAGGGAAGTGCGTGGGAGCCGCCAAAGCCTGCACCTCCACCAGCAACGGGCGCGTCCCCTCCAGCACCGGACAGACCACGCTGCCTGCCCCTTTCTCGTCTCTTTCTGAGAGAAGCGCGGCAGATGGATTCTCCACTGGGACTAGGCCGGCACTGCTCATTTCAAAAATGCCGACCTCGTCGGTTGCGCCGAAGCGGTTCTTGACCGCCCGCAGGATCCGGTAGGCACTGTCCCGGTCGCCTTCGAAATAGAGCACAGTGTCCACCATGTGCTCCAGCACCCGCGGCCCGGCTAGGGACCCATCCTTGGTGACATGTCCCACCAGGAAGGCCGGGATTCCCCGCAACCGCGCGACTGCGGCCACCTGCCCTGCCGCCGCGCGCACCTGACTGACCGTTCCCGGGGCGGAAGGAGAGGAAGGGTCGGACATCGTCTGAATGGAGTCTATGACCAAAGCGCCGGCGCCGGTAGTCTCCACCAGACTTTCCAGCGCGCCTGTATCTGTCTCCGGACTCACCCAGACCAGGTCCGAATCCACCCCGAGCCGCCTCGAGCGCATCCGGATTTGACGGGGAGATTCCTCACCGGAGAGATAGAGCACCCCCGTCCCCTGCCCCGCCAGATTGCCTGAGGCCTGCATCAAAAGAGTGGACTTGCCGATGCCTGGATCGCCGCCGATAAGCACGACCGAGCCAGGAACGAGCCCGCCGCCAAGGACACGGTCCAGCTCGGATATGCCGGTGGAGAGACGCTGCTCGGCGGTGAAATCTATGGATGACAGAGGCTCCGGCGCTGCGGCAGGCTGAGTGCGGGGTCTGACTGCGGCAGGCACAGGCGCGACCGGCTCCTCCACGATGGTGGCCCATTCGGCGCAGTCCGGGCACCTCCCCATCCACCGAGGAGACTCGTAGCCGCAGTTCTGACAGACAAATCGTACGGAAGGCTTGGGCATCGGGGTCACCGCCGTCTAGTTTCCCCGCCGCCTTCCGCTTTCCCTCCAGACAGGGGGCAACCGACAGGAAGCTGGAGAGTCCGTGCCGCTGTTCGACGGGTCACCCCGGTCGGAACCGGCAAAGTTACCTGATAAGGCCACACGATCGAATGAGGAACAACTCTTTTCAGGGAAGCGTCCTTCACCGCCCGCCGGCGCCTCCCGGGAGCCTATCAATGAGACTCTTGACCCGTGTGGCTGCCGTCCTGCTGACCTGCGTAACGTCGGGAAGCGTCGCGGCACAGAAGATCACCATCCCGCTGCCGTTCGACACCCTTCCGGGCAAGACCAGCAAGTTCAAGACTGTGGTGGACCTGGACATGAACCTGTTCATGATGAACCAGGGTCTGCCCATCCAGGGTCAGCTTGTCATGATCCAGAACGTACGCTACGGCACCCGTCAAGCCGACGGCCTGGCTCCGGTTACGACTTCCCTGCGGATCTCCAAACTGGAAGGCTCGGTAATGGGCCAGAGCGTGCCGGAGCTGAAGAAAGCTCTCGCCCGGATGCCCGAGATGCCGACGGTCACCAGCTTTTTCACACGCAAAGGCCAGTTGCACAGCATAAAGGTCTCCGGCATTCCCGGCTCCGCGAAGCCTTTCGTTATGAAACTGGACACCTCCCAGATCCCGGGGGCGTCGTTCCCTATGCTGTCGCCTCCGAACGGCGAGATAGAGCTAGGCGTTCCATTGGTGTTGAAGCAGGGCCTCAGCGCGGCAGGAATCGCTGGTGACTTCAGTGTGCAGGTAATACCGGTGGAGGTGCTGAGGGCGGCAGGCGAGGATGCTGTCCAGTTTGTGGTGACTTCGGATGGCGGCCAGATGATCAGGTTCGACTCCCGGGGAATGGGACTGCCAGCCGACGTGCCAGCGTTCACCGGCAGCGCCAGCATCAATGTTTCCGGCGAAATGCTGGTGGGGCTTCGCAGCGGAGAACCCATCCGGCAGAACCTGGAAGCCTCGGTGATGGTCTCGGCCGACTCCGGGTCCGTACCGGTGGCAGGAGACCTAAAGATCCGCTTGGCAGGATTCCGGCTGCAATAAGCCCGCCCTGTCAGGCAAACTTCGGGGTCCGCGCCTCAGTGGCGGCGCGGGCCCTTTTCGCGCCAACATCCTCTCGTAGCGGGAGGCTTGCGCCGGCCGGGGAAACGATGATCGCCACCCGGTCTGGCAGGCACTCGGGAGGATCTTTGATGAAGAGTTTGATGACGCCTCTTGGCATAGCTTTCGCAGCCTGTGTGCTGGCTGGCGGCTGCGGGGGCACCAGACAGGAAGACACCACTCCGGTCGCCTGGGGCAACGCGAAATATCACCTGACCGCCACACACCCGGCAAACTGGACCGTGAAGGATCTGGACACCCTTGACGATCCCAAGACCGGCGCAATGGCCGTCGTGCTGTTCCGGAAGCTGGATCCCACGGACCGGGAGGTGACAGAGCGGCCCCCTATGGTGAAGATAATCTGGCGGCCGCGGTCCGCTCAGAGCGATCAGCAGCCCGAGCCGCCGCTCCCCGGAGGTGTCCCCGACGTCACGAAGGGGCCTCTGGGCGTCCCGATGATGGACTCCGGCATCACAGCGGGATGGACGGAGTTCGGCGCGGTTGACATCCAACAGCGCCAGCTGACCTGGCCGGGCAACATCCCGGCCGAGGAGGCAACAGCCCTCGCCCAGCCGGGAACGGCGTTCCTGGCCTTCTACGGCTCAGGACAACTGGTGGGGGCGGCCCAGCGTGCGCGTGTGGTGGCGCTCAAGCTGCAGAACGGGACCTACGAGATCATCCGCATTGCGCCGGATGGCAAGGCGGACATCATCCGGCAAGCGGATCAGATCGTGGATTCCATCAGGGTGAGCCATTGAACCCGGACCGCCTGCTGCTGCTGAGTTTCACCTGTCCGGTTTCCCGCTTCACCTACGCCGGGCACCCTTCGCGGGGGACGCTCTATGAGCACACAAACGACCTCCATGACGCCGTCCGCCGCATCGCCAGGATCGCGGACCGGCACGGGCAGCCTGTCTCGTGGGTCATCAACGATCAGGAATACCTGAACCGGGAAGGCCTGATGCCGTGGCTGCTGGAGCGCAGGGAGAAGGGCGACAGCCTGCTGGTGACCATGGAGCTAACCACATCACCGCCGGATGTGGACAAGGGGGACACGGAAGCAGTCCTGCGGTGGATCGCGGAGCAGGCCGCAAGGGCAGGGTTCACTCCGGACGGTCTCTGGAGCCTGAAGTTCTTCGAGAGCGACCTGGAGGCCATTGTGCGGCTGCCGGCTGCCGAATTCGCCTGGACGCGCAATCTGGCCGGAAGCTGCTGGCATCAGGAAGGCATAGACGACAGCACCTGGCTCGGCTGCCCCTACAACCCCTACTACCCCGCCGTCTGGAACAGCAAGGCGCCGGCCTCCCCGGAGGAGCAACATCCCTTCCTCATGTTGGAGTGGCTGACGCGCGACATCAACGCCATCCTGCACGGAGGTTTCCCGGCCACCTTCTCACTGGACCCGGCCGACTCCAACCGCAAAGAAGCTGGCGGCTTTGCCTGCGAGGCGGATGCCCTGAGATACTCGCTGGCTCTGATCGATGAGACGGCCCGGCAGATCGCGTTCAATTCCACGGTGGTGATCAACATCAACGAGGAGGCCCGGCACTACCAGACGGAAGGTCACGACAAGGACTTCATGCTGGACGGTATGTTCAGGCGTTTCGCGGAGATCGCCACCGACCCTCCGCCTGGAGTCAGTGTCCGGCAGGCCGCCTGCCGAGACGTATGGCGGGAGTTCCGCCAGCGCCACTCTTGCACGCCTCAGACTCTTTGGGTGGCTCGGGATCTGGACTGGCGGGAGGGAGACATTCCCGGAGCAAGCTCCGCCTACGCGAATCGCCCCAGAGGAGATCTGGCGTTGCTGTATCAGGATGTGTCCCTTCAAGCCGGGTTCCTGCGCTCCCGAGGGCCGCTCCCTGTGGAGATGTTCGACTACACGACACGTTTTGCAGGAGGCGACTCGAACGAGCCCTACCCGCAGCGCCGCCTGCCCCCTCTGCAGCTACGCGCGCGGGAGATGGACGCCTCCGGTGGCCAAGTGAGCGTGCGGATGGTTATTCACGCCGCTGAGAGGACAGGACTCTGCCCCATCGTCCTCTGGGACGCCCCTGTCCGGGGTGATGAGCAGGTCATCGCGAATGAGGGTTGCATCCGCAGCGCCCACCCGGCGCCGGGCGGGCTGCTGCTTATTCTTGACCTTATCCCCGGGATGAACGAGGCGATGGTCCGACTGCAAAAGCCATCTGGCTGAGAGTCAGTGCCGGGTTCAGCCCTTCCCGGAAAGAAGGCCTATCAGCTCCCGGCAGAAGGCTGGCAGATCGTCCGGCTTGCGGCTGGTGATCAGGTTGCCGTCCACCACGACCTCCTCATCCACCCAGTCGCAACCTGCATTCACCATATCGTCTCTGATGGCTGAGAACGAGGTGGCCCGCCGGCCTCGAAGAGCGTCCGCCGAGACCAGCATCCAGCCGCCGTGGCAGATGGAGGCAATGGGACGCCCGAGCCGGCTGAACTCGCGCACAAACTCGATCATCTTCGGCTCGCGCCGCATGAAATCTGGAGCCCAGCCGCCGGGGATGACCAGCGCATCGAACTCCTCAGGACGGGCCTCGTGCACAGTGCGGTCCACATCCACTGGATAGCCGAACTTCCCCCGATAGGACGAGGCGGACCCGCTGCCGATGAACTCCACGGCAGCCCCCTCCTCACGCAGCCTCAGCGCGGGATACCAGACTTCCAGATCCTGATAGTCCTGCTCCACCAGAACAGCCACTTTCTTGCCGGTCAAAGATGCCAAAACTTCTTCCTCCCTGGAGACGATGTTAGTCTGCAACCGGAAGGAATATACCCGGACATCAGAGGGAAAAGCGAATCCTCACCGCGATATTTCACGGCGAGGACGCGACTTCAGCGCGAAGTGGGAGAAGACAGGGGAACCAGAAGAATCTGGCCGGTATCCGCGCGGAGGACGAGCACCTCTTCTGCCTGCTGCGGACAGGGCGAGGCCGCCTGCGCCGCGGCGCGGAACAGCCGCGGAAGCACCGTCGCGCTGCTCAGGGCTGCGCCCGCAAGAGGCGTGAGCATAAGAACAAGCGCCAGACCCAGTTGCGCGGCTGTGCGGACGCGGTCCGTGAGATCCTTCCAGGCATACCGCCGCACCAGACGCCGGTAGTCGGGATCCTGAACGTCTGCCTGAACGCAGGCGGACGCAGGTCTGGCGCTGAAAAGCCGGTCCGAGCGGACGGCGTCCAGCCGGCGGGACATCAGGCGGGCATAGGCCCGCGTAAGCTCCCGCATCCGGGCGGCGGCGTATTCGTCTCCCGGATGCAGGTCAGGGTGATACAGCTTCACCCTGAGTCGGAACGCTTTCTTGATCTCTTCGCGGGATGCGCCGGGCTGCACACCCAGCACATCCCAGTCGCTCGTCTGCACGGCCCTGCGACGCCTTTCCTGCAGTCTGAATCCATTATACTGCGGCAGAACCGTTCGCGGGAAGACCCGTTAACGCAGCGGTCGCATCAAATCCGGCGAATCGTTTGCCGGGTTGTTCACCGCCCTGCTCACCGGCCAGGCTTCCAGGACATCCCCATCGAGAGGTCGAAGGAGAGGAAGAAGAGCCTCGGCTTTCTGCGCCTCCGGATCCAGCCAGAGGTCAAAAGCCCGGGGCTCCAGGATGACAGGCATCCGGTCGTGCAGCAGCTGCATGAACGGCGAGGCTTCGGTGGTGATGATGGCGCAGGTCTCGAGTTCGCTGCCGTCCGGCGAGATCCACCGGTCCCAGAGCCCCGCGAACGCCAGCAGGCCGCCGTCCTTTCTACGGACGTAAAATGGTTGACGTCCCGCGTTCGAACCTGCCCATTCGTAGAACCCGCTGGCGGGGATGATGCATCTACGGTAACGGAAAGGACCGCGATAGGCAGGTTTCTGGTGCACGGTCTCCCCCCGCGCATTGATCATCCGTCCCCCTGTGGGCTCGCGGGACCACGATGGCACCAGACCCCAGAGCAACGGAGCAATTTCGCGCTTGCACGTCTCCCGGTTGAAGCGCACAGCAGCCACGGGCTGGCCGGGCGCGATATTGTAGCGGTCTCCCAGCTCCGGGACGTCCTCGATCAGGAACAGGTCGCGGATCTGATCTGTGGAGACATCCGCAAGCGTGAATCTTCCGCACATGCCCTGCTCCCCTCGCCCAGCCCCGCCCCACGTTGACGGAGCTATTTCTTGAACAGCAACTGCAGCAGCTCCGTGCCCTCGTCCACGAACGTTTTGGCCTCCTCCAGCGCCCGCTCGTCGAAGGGTATGGTGTTCCCGCGGTCCTCCCGCGAATCGAACAGCAGGAACGGGACCGGATCCTGGGAGTGGGATCCCGTGCTGATGGGAGTGGGATGATCCGGCAGCAGGAGCAGCCGAAAGTCGTCGTAGCGCTTCATGCGGTGGAGGATGGTGCCGAGCACCAGTTCGTCCATCTGCTCGATGGCGTAGATCTTCTTCTCCACGTCCTTTTCATGCGCTGCTTCGTCCGCAGCTTCCACGTGGACGAACACAAAATCAAGCTCCTCCAACGCCTGAAAGGCGTACTCCCCCATTCCCAGGTAGTTCGTGTCGATGTAGCCTGTCGCACCCGGCACATCCACAACCCGCAGCCCGATCAGCCGTCCGATACCGCGGATCAGATCCACCTCGGCCACTGTCGCGCCTGTCTTGCCGTATTTCGAGAAGAACGAAGGAAACTCGGGCGGGCGGCCCTGCCCCCAGAACCAGATCATATTGGCGGGGGGCTTGCCCTCGTCTCTGCGCTTCCGGTTGATGACGTGGGAATCCAGAATCTCGTGAGAGTCCCAGATCAGACGATGCAGTTTTTCCTCCCCGTCACCCTCCGGCAGGTTGTCCTCGATGCGCTCCCCGATGTGTTTGTACGGCTCCCGGCATCGCAGGTCGTCCCGACCGTTGCGCCAGATCATAATATGCCGGTAGGAGACTCCCGGATAGAACTGGAACGCGCGGCTCCCCAGCTTTTGACCGATCAGCTCTATCAGGACCCGCGCCTCCTCGGTGGGAATGTGACCCGCGCTGGAATCCAGAATGCGCTCCCCGTCCGTGCTGATCAGGTTGCAACGGAACGCCACATCCTCCCGGTCCATCGGCACTCCGATGCTGGCTGCCTCCAGCGGCCCACGCCCGCACCGGTATTTCACCGGATCGTACCCCAGGATGGACATATTGCAGACATCCGACCCGGCATACATATCCGGGGGATGGTTGACGACCTTACCCACCATCCCCTTCGAGGCAAGGTCGTCCATGAACGGAGTCTTCGCGGCCATCATCGGAGTCTTGCCCTCCAGCTCCGGCACAGGGAAGTCCGACATGCCGTCAAAGACGAGAAGAATGTATTTCATCAGACCTGAAGCTCCCGGCCCGTGATCCTGCGGTAGGCCTCGAGATAGCGCTCGGTGGTATTGCGGACCACATCCGGGGGCAGCTCCGGGGCTGGCGGCTTCTTGTCCCAGTTGCGCGCCTCCAGCCAGTCCCGGACATACTGCTTGTCGAAGGAGTCCTGGCTTTTGCCCGGCTGATACTGCGTGTAGTCCCAGAAGCGGGAGGAGTCGGGCGTAAGGACCTCGTCAATCAGAATGATCTGCCCGTCGCGCAGCCCGAACTCGAACTTGGTGTCCGCAATGATGATACCCTTCTCGGCAGCCACATCCCTGCCCCGGCAGTAGATGGCCAGACTGAGGGACTCCAGACGATCGAAGGTCTTCTGCCCAACGATCTCCGCCGCCTGATGAATGCTGATGTTCTCGTCGTGACCGGTGGTAGCCTTGGTGGCGGGAGTGAAGATGGGCTCGGGAAGCTTGCCGGATTCCACAAGTCCCGGCGGGAGCTTGTGCCCGTAGAGCTCCGCTGCGCCGCCGGAAGCGACGTAATCCTTCCACATGCTGCCCGAGATGTACCCGCGCACCACGCACTCGATGGGGAACGGCTGAGCCTTGCGCACCAGCATGCTGCGCCCATCCAGTATGCCGGCGACTTCATCCGATGCGTCACCTCCGGCCTCTCGAACCGCGGCCATTATGTCCTCGATCTCGCCGGTGATCAGATGGTTCGGGACGATGTCCTGGATGTTGTTCAGCCAGAACAACGTCATCTGCGTCAGCACCTTGCCCTTCCCGGGAATGGGCGTCGGAAAGACGACGTCGAAAGCCGACAGGCGGTCAGTGGCCACGATGAGCAGTGCATCACCCAGCTCGTAGATGTCGCGGACCTTTCCGCGATTTGCCAGCTTGAGCCCCTTGACTTCGGTCTGATAAACGGCGTTCGTCGCAGTCGTCAACAGATCAGTCCTCCTACGGCGCGAGTCCGGTCCCGGACGCCCGGAAGGGATTGTACCCCAAAGACGCCACTCTCTCCGCTAGATGGGCTCCAATGCGTCCAGGATCTCCGAAAGACTCATTGTGGCTCCTGCCATCACCTCGTCGGCCGCGCCGTAGTAGACGGTGACCTGATCCCCCTCCACCAGAGCCCCGCACGTGAAGACCACGTTCGGCATGAATCCTGACGTTTCGTAGGGCGCCTCGGGGCGCATGATGGGCTCCGGGGACTTCGCGAGAATGCGATGCGGCTCGTCGCGGTCCAGCAGAAGCGCTCCCAGGCAATAGTGGTGCTCCGGTGTGGCGGCGTGATAGATCTCCAACCAGCCCCGCTCCGTCAGGAACGGAACCGCCCCGCCTCCCACTCGTCCGCTGTCCCATCCCCCGCCACTCCGGCCCAGCAGGAACCGATGGTCGCCCAGGCAGAGAGGAGTTTCCCCGTAGGCGAGCCACATCATCGGACCACCCAGCATCGCCCCGACAGGCCGGTGGAGCGCAACGTAACGCCCTCCCACCTTCTCCGGGAAAAGCATGGCGTCCATGTTCTCCGGACAGAAGATGATCCCTTCCTTGTGGTAGGTCTGGAAGTCCTGGGTGGTGGCCAGCGACTGGACGATGCCGTTCGGGGAGACACCCTTATAAACGATGTAATAAGTGTCGTCGATCCGCGTGATGCGAGGGTCTTCCATCCCGTAGGTCTCGCTGGGCAGGTCCGGGAACAGAGCGGGCTTCTCCTCAACGCGGAAGTGGCGGCCGTCCGTGCTGCGTGCCAGACGCAGGTGAGAGATGCTGGTCAGCAGCATCCCTTCCGGCGAACCGATAACCCGGGGGTCGCTGAAGTTAAGTGATGGGTCGTCCCGGCGGAGCTCCCGGATGCGCAGTCGGGCACCTTCGTTCGAACATTCCACAACGGGAACCAGCGCCACAGCCGGATCTCCTGACACCGGACGTTCCGCCACGCGCATCAGCATGAGAATCTCGTCACCGTAGCGTATGACTCCCGCGTTGAAGGATCCGATGACCTCGAAGTCCTCCCGGGAGGGCGGAACATCGCCAGGGGTGACGAGAGGATTTTCGGGAAATCTGTGGACGTTGACCAAGAAACGCGCTCCTGGTGAGATGTATTGCTGGAACACAGCCAACAGTTGCTTCGCCGGCCACCTACGGCGCTCCTGCCAGTCCGGCCGGCGCTTTCCAGCTTTGGCACAGTTCTTGCAAGCTTCGAAGTGACGGAGACGACAACACAAGGGAAGCGGATTTTGCGCGTGCCCGTCACCGCCATTCCCATCCGAGCGGGCGAGAGTGCGCCTGCCCGGCGACGGAAGCTGGCGGCACGGGGCGAGGTGCTGGCAGCATAGTTCTGATGTTTTCACGCGGCAACATACTGGTCGTTGATGACGAGATAAACCTTTGCCGCATCCTGGACGCCAAACTGTCCCGGAGCGGCTATGAGGTGATGACGGTCCACGATGGACTGCAGGCTGTGGAGAAGGTTCGTGAGCGCCGGTTCGATCTGGTGCTGCTGGATCTGATCCTGCCGAAGCTGGGCGGGCTGGAAGCTCTGGAGCGCATCCGCAAGATTGACTCCGACCTGCCCGTCATCGTGATGACCGCGTGCGAGAGCTCCGACGCCCTCACCCGTGCACAGGATCAGGGCGTTGCCGCATTCGTCAGCAAACCCTTTGATCTGGACCGGCTGGTGGATTTGGTCCAGACAGCTTCCGCAGGAGGGCGGACTGTTTCCGAAGAGTCCGAGGCACTGGAGCCCTCCGGAATCTTTCAACCGCATCAGAAAGCCGAGGTCGAACCCGAAGACGGCAGTCCTCGCCTGAGTGCCAACGTTATTGCCCGCTCTGGCAGCCTGCTGTATCTCGCCCTGCCAGAAGACTCGCCGATACCCGGACCCGGGACAGCCGTGAAGGTCTCCGTCGCCACCGGCGGGGCTCTCTACCGCTTCAGCGGTACGCTGAATCCCGAAGGAGAAAACGGTCGCGCGTCGGTAACCATTCCTCCGGTCATCCACCGTGTGCAGCGCCGGCGCTGCCCGCGGTTGGAGATAGCTGCGCCTGCCACGCTCATAGCCGAAGGAAGACGCATCCAGGCTGAAATCCGCAATATCGGAGCCGGAGGGGTGTGCCTACTGACAGAAGGCGCCATGGAACCGGGTACGGAAGGCCAGGTCCTGGCCGGCCGGCTGTTGGCATTCGATCAGTTCCAGCGTGATGGCCGTGTGCTGCGCTGCGAGACTCTGGGCACACAGGATGCAACGCAAGCCTTCCAGGTGGCCTTGCAATTCAGCGAACCGGATCCGGAGCTGCAGCGGGCAGTGGTGAAGCAGCTTTCGGAGGCGGGCAGACTTTCTTCCTGAACCCGTCAACATCCGGAGGGGGTGCGCAAGGTTGCCGGGTGGGCCGCCGGACGGTTACCATTGCGCTGAAATGGCATCCGGCAATCACGTCCCACGGATCGCGGCGGAGGCATACCCTTGAGCAGCCTTCTGGCTCTGCTGGAGGCAATGCGTCCCCTCCAGTGGTCTAAGAACCTCTTCGTCTTCACCGGTCTGGTCTTCGCCGGCAAGCTGGCCGAACCGCAGATGTTCCTCACCACCCTGGCGGCGTTCGCGTGCTTCTGCGCGGTGTCATCAGCGGCCTATCTGTTGAACGACATCGTTGACGTTGAACGCGACCGGCTGCACCCCCGCAAAAAGCTGCGCCCTCTGGCAAGCGGGAGGCTGAGCCGCACCGCAGCCGCCGGAGCGGGAAGCGCCCTGGCTGTTGCAGGGCTGGCCGGAGCGTTCCTGATACGGCCGCACTTTGCCTGGATGACCTTTGCCTATTGCCTGCTGATGGCAGCCTACAGCACGCTGCTGAAGAGGGAGGCCGTGCTGGAGCTGTTCGTCATTGCTTCAGGATATGTGCTGCGTGCGGCTGGAGGGGCGGCGGCCATTGCGGTGCACATCTCTCCCTGGATGCTGAGCTGCGCCACCCTGATGGCGCTCTTTCTGGTGCTTTGCAAGAGACGCGCGGAGGTGTTCGGCGCAGTGGCGCCGGAGCACCATCGTGAGAGCCACGCAGGCTACAGCCCGCAGTTGCTGGACCAGATGATCGCCGTCGCGACGTCGGCCACTGTGGTGACGTATATGCTGTATGCCTTCCAGTCCGAGACGGCGCGCAGCCATGCCGGCCTCTTCTGGACGGTGCCTTTTGTCATCTACGGTATGTTCCGATACTTGTTCCTGGTATACGTCCGCGGTCAGGGCGAAAACCCGGAGTCACTCATCGTGAGGGATCCGCACCTGCTGGGTTCGCTGCTGCTGTGGGGAGGATTGTCCGTATTCCTGCTCTGGGGAAACTGAAGCATTGAAGATCGCATTTGCCGGCACCCGCGGGATTCCGGCCTCCTACAGCGGGTTTGAGACGTTCGTAGAGGAGCTGGGCGCGCGTCTGGTGGAGCGCGGCCATGAGGTGGTGGTGTACTGCCGCAAGCACCACATCAAGTACGAGGGCACCCACTACCGCGGGATGCGCCTGGTCAAACTCCCCACCATCGCCAATAAGTACCTGGACACGATTGTCCATACGATCCTTTCGCTGTACCACGCCGTAGTCAGAGAGGTTCCAGATCTGATCTATGTCTGCGGTCAGGGGAACGCCGCAACCCTGCTGATTCCCCGCATCTACGGCATCCCGGTGGTCATCAATGTGGACGGTCCGGACTGGCAGCGGAAGAAGTGGAACCGCTTCGCGAGCTGGTTTCTGCGAGTTTCGGAACAGGTGGCCGTGCAACTCGGCAACGTGGTCATCGCGGACTCCCGCGCCGTGCAGGATTACTATCGCAAGAACTACGGAGCCGAGACCACCTACATCGCCTACGGAGCGCACATCCCCGAGGAACAACCAGGCGACGGCACGCTGAAACGATTCGGACTAGAAGACAGAGGGTATTTCCTCTTTGTTGGCCGGCTGGTGCCGGAGAACTGCGCGCACCACCTGGTGGACGCCTATCAGGGACTGGACACGGAGCTGAAGTGCGTGATTGTCGGAGACGCGCCCTATGCCGAGGACTATATTGCGTCCCTGAAGGCCGTGGACAATCCCAGGATCATCTTCACAGGATACGTCTTCGGCGAGGGATACCGCGAACTGGGCAGTCACGCGTACGCACACTGTCTGACGAGCGAGGTGGGCGGGACACATCCGGCTTTGCTGGAGGCGATGGCGTTCGGGAACTGCGTGATCGTCAATGATATCCCCACCAACCTGGAGACCATAGGGGACGCGGGGCTTTCCTACGACGGGAGCATCGGGGCGGACTCGCTGCGGGAGAAACTGCGCTGGACACTGGAGCACCCAGAAGAGGTGGAGAAACTCCGGCACAAGGCGCGCGAGCGCGTACGCACCGAGTATTCCTGGGACGTCATCACCGACCGATACGAGACGCTGTTCCGGCAGATGGTCAGCGGCAAGTAGACCGCAGGCGGCTCAGCGCGCGGGCCGCGGCAGACTGAGCAGTGATCCTGCCGGCGGGTCCGGCTCGATGGTGAACTGCGGGAGGTTGGAATACTTCTGCAGGATGGTCTGCAGCTCGGCGTTCGCCTGCCGGTATTGCTCGTCCACATCGCGAGAAGTGGCTCTCAAGCGCTGCTGCAGGCGTGCGTCTACCCGCACGCCCTCACCGCTGATGGCCCGAAAGCTGGCGTCCAGCGCCACCGCAGAGGAAAGCAGTGCCAGCCGGAATGCGTCTCGTAGCCGCACACACTCCGCCGGCGGCTCTTTCTGGTCGAACCAGAGGGTCAACTTAGCCCACACCTGAACAATCTCCCGGTCCGCGTTCGATGCGTCCAGACCGAATTGCCGGAAAAGGGCATCCACCGCGGCACCCACCACCTGACCCTCCTGGGCCTCCTGGACGCCGTAGCGGTAATCGTTGACATACTTCACCCAGTGAATATACTCCACCACCTCTGGGGGAGCCTCGGGCTTGCCCGGCGACGGTTGACGTTCGACGGCGGGAGCTTGTGTCACAGGAGGCCCTGCCGGAAAGGCAGGGGTGGGCGTCTCCACCACCGACGGGCCCGAAATGTCCGGCGGAGGAGGAGCCTCGGTGAGCGGCTGGCCGGTCTTCAGGGCAAAAAGCCAAGCTGCAACGCCCAAAACCGCAATGACAACCGCAGCCACAATCAGGCGCCTCGGCCACGGAGATCGCGAGCCGGAGCTTTCCCGCCGGGTTTGCTGTCTTGCCTCGGTCATCTGGCCCTCCCGGGACGCGTTGTCCTTCCTGCCTTCCGTCATCTGCAGGCTACCATGCCGCCGATAGCGCGTCAATCGGGGAGCGCCATGACAGACAAGAAGGGGCGGCGCGATGCCGCCCCTCCACTGACTTCACAGTGCCCGCCCGAGCGGGCAGTCAACGTCAAGACTCAGGGAGCGAGAAGCTCTCCGAACTCGCTCTCCCTCAGCCGGATGACGGGCACAACAGCCTGGCCGTCCAGCTCCGCTCCCAGCGCTCCGGTGGCGGCCACCATATCGCCCAGGTTCGCTGTTGGCGAAAAACCGATGACCTTCACGCCTGGCACTGTGGAAGAGCCGTAGCGGATGCCAGACCCGTCGTCAATACGGAAGTAGAGCGTTCCGAAAATGTCGGAGCCGATCTCTGTCAGCTTTCCTGCCGTACGGACCAGCAACCCCACATTGTTCAGCCCGCTGCCACCGGTGATTCCGGGCTGCTCGCCCTGATCGCCGCCACCGATGGCCGTTCCGCGCACATACACCGGACGCGGCACCTCCTGCGCACCAGTCTTCACCACCTCGAGGGCGGTCAACTGTCGCTCCCCGGCAACCGTGCTGACGCGGCCCGCGATGGTGAGGATATCGCCTTCATCCACTAGCGGCGCATCCAGCACCTTAATGCCGCTTGAGCGATCCTGCTGCTGCACGTAGATGACGCCCGGAGCGCCGGGAGTTAGCGTGCGGCTGACCACGACCCCGCGGACCAGAGCCCCGGACAGGTTCGGCTTCGACTTCACCTCACCGAGAGTCTCCGACAGCGCCGGAGCAGGCTGGAGCGTAACACCCAGGAACCCGAGTATGTTCTCCAGCAACCGGTCGGCCGAAAGCGTGCCCGGCCCACCATTCTCCGCGATGTTGGCGGTGCTCTGGGCGAACCAGTAGGAGCCCAGCATTACCGACTGCACCGCTGTCCGGGCACTGGACCGGTAGCCCACGATGAGCGATGCGTTCTCATCCGCCGGCCGGGACGGGTTGAACCCGTCCGCGTTGAACCACTCGCCGACAGCTGACGCTGTGCCGTCTGCAAAGGGGGCGACGAGATAGCAGATCTGACCCACCTGGCGAGCGCCGTTGAACTCGCCCGGACCGCCGCTCAACCCTGCGAACAGCGCGGAGCCTTCAGGAGCACCCGCGATTTTCCGCAGATAGCGATACTTATCGGTGCTGGAATCAAAAGGCGATCCGCCCTGCCCCACATTGAGGGCATTCACCCGGTAGACATCCGCCAGGCGGTAGTTGGATCCGCGCTGGCCCTTGTGATTGGCGATAGAGTTGTAGTAACTGGAAAGGACTTTCCCCTGGCTGTACTTCACATAGTCCTGGATACACTGGGCGGTGTAGCTGGACATGTTCCGGTTTACGGCCAGGATCAGCAGCTTGTATCCCGCGATATCGTCATTTTCGATGGTAGGGCCGCCTTCTGCTGCCTCGGCATCATACACCACGTCGAAGGCCACCCCTCGATCCTCCAGGAAGCGGCGGGCCGCCGCCCAGGAGCCGGCATAACCCGGGTTGTTGGTGGTATCAGCGGCATTGACCTCGCTGTAGGACAACGCCACACCCTTGCTGCCAGGAGCGGGAGCCGTGGACGAAGCCACAGAGATTGGACCGGCCACCGGTGAAGCCACGCTCTCGCCCGCCCCGTTGAAGCTCTTGACGGCGTAGTAGAACGGGCCTCCGGGAGTGGTCCCCTGCGCTGCATCCTTCCAGCGTGGATAATCATCCGTGGTGGCATAAAGTGCCAACGACCCCGGCGACGTGCCGCGATAGATGTTGTAACCGGTTGGACTATCCGTGGATGGCGCCGGTGGCGTCCATTTCAGGCGTATCTGCCCATATACGTCGTTGGACACCTCAAGGTCGGACGGAGCCGCCGGAACGCCCTGCAGATGCACTTTGTAGGCCTGCGGCAGAACGCCCGGGTAGCGCACCAGCACATAAGTGTTGCGGTCGTCATCAGCGGTCATCCATACGGTATTGTTGCCCCCAGGTCCGGAGAATGGGAGCACTGTCCACGTTCCGGCTGGAGGCTGCTGCCCAGCAGCATATCCGTTGGTATTGCCGTAGCCATCAATGTATTGTCCGTCCATGGTGAAGCGCATGACGGACGTGGTGAAAAATGCCGAGACGTAAAGGTATTCGGGGTTCTGCGGGTCCTGGGGATCCTTAACGTAGGCGATGCCGCCGGGAGTCCAGCTGGTTCCCATAAATGCGGGCTTGGTAAAGGTCCAGGAGGGATCCTCAAACAGGAAGCTCGTAACCTTCTTGACGTAGGGCGGCGAGCTGCTGCTTGAGAGCCAGTAGCTGTTGCCCTCATCGTCCACAGTCACCCCGAACGGCCGGACCAGTCCGAGTGATCCCAGGCTTGCCGCCAACTCCCACGACGAGCCGGTATACTCCCACACCTCGCAGCTGGCCTGCGCCGCGCTGGTGCCGTAACATGCCACAAAGACCCGTGTGCCTGCCTCTCCCAGCTTTCCCTGGACGGCCAGGCCGCGCGGGGGCTGGGTGGACTGAAACTGAATGGTGAACTGGCCTCCACCAGGAGGGCCGGTCAGGATGTTGCGGGTTCCGAAATCCGCCACCCAGACCGTGTCATCCTCACCCACGAACACGTTCATCAGAGTCGCGCCCGGAGGATTGGACGCATAGCGGAGCGACGCCCCAGTATCTGTGTAGGACGTGGCGGAAGTCCCGGCGGTGGGTGGGTTCGGAGCGATGATGCGGACGGCCTGCTCTCCTGTGCCGGGGATAACGCCGGCGTCGTAGGTGCCGCCGCTATCCACCCCGTAGAAGTATCCGTAATACGGACTGCCGGGGTTCTTGTTAACCGCAATGCCTCGGTCGCTTTGCGCCCCGGCGAACGGGATACCGGTTACTCCCAGATAGGAGCCGGCCCGGCTGCCCGATGCCGCTGCCACGGTGACCAGACAGGCGAGCATCGTGAGCAAGAACACGCGCCTTAATATCATATTGACCTCCTTTCGCGACACCGCTTGCATTCTGGCCGTTGGTCCGGGAGCGCGGCGTCTCATTATCCACGATACTACTGCGGAGCTGCCCTGTCAATCAGAAAAAGGCATGACGCCGCGCACCACTGCATCCGTCACCCGTGCCACGCGGACCATCTGGCGCACGTCATGCACGCGGACGATGCTGGCGCCGTTGGCAATGGAGATGGCGACGGATGCGGCGGTCGCCTCCAGGCGCTCCAGCGGAGGCGCACCCCCGAGCAACATACCCAGCGTGGACTTGCGGGAGGTGCCAATCATCACTGGGCGGCCCAGTGCGGTGAACTCACGCAACCGACGCAGCAGTTCCAGATTGTGCTCAGGCGTCTTGCCGAAGCCGAACCCGGGGTCCACGATGGTCCATTCCTTCGGCAGGCCACGCGAGACAGCAAGATCCACCTGTGCGCGCAAAAAGGCACTGATCTCGCCGATGAGATCGTCGTAGTGGGGAGATTGCTGCATATCGGCCGGGGTGCCCTTCATGTGCATGATGACCAGAGGCGCCTGGTAGCGGGCCGCCACAGAGGCGAGCTCTGGCTCCGCCTGCAAGCCGGTAACGTCGTTCACCATATGCGCCCCGGCCATCAGGGCACACTCGGCGACCTCCGCCTTTGACGTGTCCACCGAGATGGGCACCTCCACCCTGTCGGCCAGGCCGTGGATGACAGGCAGAATTCGTTCGATCTCTTCCGATGCCGAGACCGGCTCCGCGCCCGGTCGCGTACTCTCGCCGCCCACGTCAATGATATCCGCCCCCTCAGCCGCCATTCTGACGCCCCACGCCACGGCGTCCTCAACAGATCGGAAGCGTCCGCCGTCCGAGAACGAATCCGGTGTGACGTTCAGAATGCCCATCACCAGCGTGCGCCGGCGCATTTCGGAATACATACGCACCAGCGCAGGGGAACAGATATCTGACGGATCGGGCAGAGGATATTCCATGACCTTCCTTCCGGGCGGGAACTCAGCGGACCACCACGTAGGGTTTCATCTGAGCGAACTTTTTCTCTCCGATGCCGGGCACTCCCAGCAGATCCTCCGGCCTAGTGAACCCACCAATGGCGCGGCGGTATTCGATGATCTTCGCGGCGGTGGCAGGTCCGACGCCCGGCAGGCGATCCAGCTCTTCGGGCCCGGCCGTGTTGATGTTCACCGGTCCGATGGCGGAGGCGCTTTTCGGCACCCGGACGGCGGAAGCGGCACGTCTCGGCCGCGAAGCCGCCGGGTCGTGCCGGCCAGGCGGCGCGGGAGCGGGGACCGCACCCACTTTCGGAAGATAGATCTGTTGACCATCCTCGGCCCGGGCGGCCAGATTCACCGCCTCGAGATCCGCGTCCGGCTTCGCCCCTCCCGCCAATTTGATGGCATCCTTGATGCGCGCTCCCGGGGGCAGGGTATAAACACCCGGCTTCTCCACACGACCGCAAACGTGAACCACCACCTCGGAAGGCGCCTGCTCCTCAGGCGTTGCGCGGAGCGCTTCCGAAGAAGCGCTCACGGAAAAATCATCCAACCCGCCTGGCGCACCGCCATCTGGCTCAATGATCTGGATCCGGGGACCTTCACCGACCTCGTCTCTGCGGGTCCACGCTCCCACGACCAGAGCCAGCGCTCCAAGAGCCACAATCGCCAGCACCGCAAGCTTCTGACGCTGCGATCTTTCGTCCACCTCTCAAGCCCCACTCCGCCCGGGCCGGCGATGCGAAGCCGCGAATCAGCCCACCACGTTCACCAACCGTCCCGGCACCACGATGACCTTACGCGCCGGCCTGCCCTGAAGGGCTCCCTGCACCTTGGGACTCTCCAGCGCCAACCGCTCGAGCTCGGCCTGGCTCGTTCCCGCGTCCACGGATATCTTGTCCCTAACTTTGCCGTTCACCTGCACGACGATGGTCAGCACATCCGCCCTGGCCACGTCGGGATCGGCCTCAGGCCACGGTGCGGAATAGGTGTAGCCCTCCCGGCCGATCATCTGCCACAGCTCGTCCGCCAGATGAGGAGCCATCGGGGCCAGAAGCAGGATGAGCGTCTCCACGGCCTCGCTCCATACGGGGCACGGATAATGCAGACCGTCCTTGGCGTTGACAAAGTCATAGATCTGGTTGGTCAACTCCATCAGGGCGGCGACCGCCGTGTTGAAGGCGAAGTCTTCGATATCCTTGGTGACCTTCGCGATGGTCTGGTGCGTCTTGCGCGCCAGGGCTTTCGCCTCATCGCTGACGGTCTCCTGCCGGACGGTTGACCGCCAGTCCGGCACGAAACTGCCAGGCCGCTCGGCCACCACGCGGTAGACCCGGTTCAGAAACCTCCAGCACCCGTTGATGCCATCCTCACTCCAAGGCACCGTATCTTCGAACGGCGCGACAAAAAGCTCATAGACCCGCAGGGCGTCCGCGCCGTACTTCTCCGCCATTTCGTCGGGCGTGACGACGTTGAACTTGGACTTGGACATCTTGACCAGCACGCCCGGATTCTTGGGGTCCGGTGCAAGGAGCATGCCCTGGTTCTTCAGCCGGGTGAAAGGCTCCACAAACGGCACAAGCCCGGCATCGTACATCACCTTCGTCCAGAACCGGGCATACAGCAGGTGCATGACGGCATGCTCAGCTCCGCCGACATACAGATCCACGGGCAGCCAGTACTCCACTTTGTCCCGGTCGAAAGGGGCGCAATCGTTGTGAGGATCGGCAAACCTAAGGAAGTACCAGCTGGAGCAGGCGAAGCCGCCCATGGTGTCCGTCTCCCGCTCAGCCGGACCGCCGCACGCCGGACAGGAAGTGTTCACAAACTCCGGTATGATGGCCAGAGGCGAACGCCCGTCGCCGGGGGGCTCGTAATTTTCGACATCGGGCAGCAGGACGGGTAACTGCTCCTCCGGCACCGGCACCTCTCCGCAGGCGGGACAGTGCACGATAGGGATCGGCGCTCCCCAGTAGCGCTGACGGGAGATGAGCCAGTCCCGCAGGCGGTAGTTCACGCGGCGCTCTCCGATTCCCTGTTCCTGCATCCAGTCCGCGATGGCCTCAGCGCCCTCCGTGTTGCGCATCCCGGAGAACTGCCCCGAGTTCACCATCGTGCCCTCGCCCGTGTGCGCCTCCTTCAGCGGCTGGCCGTCCCAACCGTCCGGCGCGATGACCACCGGAGCGGGAAGGCCATAGCGCCGGGCGAAGTCAAAGTCGCGGGTATCGTGCGCGGGAACCGCCATGATCGCGCCCGTCCCGTAGCTGAGCAGAACGTAATCGGCCACATAAATGGGCACCTCCTGCCCGTTGACCGGATTGATGGCATAGGCTCCCGTGAAGCACCCATCGCGCTCCCGCTCGGTAGACAGGCGGTCTATCTCGGAGATCCGGCGGCTTTTGCGGACGTATTCCTCCACCTCCGCCCGGCGGTCGGGCGTGGTGATCTGCGCAACCAGCGGATGCTCCGGGGCCAGAACCGCGAAGGAAACGCCGAAGACTGTATCCACACGGGTGGTGAACACGCGCATCGAGGCCTCGTGCCCCTTGATGGGCATTTCGAACTCCACCCCAACGCTGCGCCCGATCCAGTTGGTCTGCATCAGCTTGATGGACTCGGGCCAGTCCACCAGTTTCAGATCCTCCAATAGGCGGTCTGCGTACTGCGTGATGCGGAAGAACCACTGCGGCAGATCTTTCTTTTCGATTTCCGAGCCGCAGCGCCAGCAGGCTCCGTCGTGCACCTCCTCGTTGGCCAGAACTGTGGCGCAGCTGGGACACCAGTTGGCGGGGGCCGACGACCGGTACGCCAGCCCGCGCCGGTAGAGCAACAGGAAGAACCACTGAGTCCAGCGATAGT
This sequence comes from Armatimonadota bacterium, assembly GCA_025998755.1. Lineage (NCBI taxonomy): Bacteria > Bacillati > Armatimonadota > Armatimonadota bacterium. Next base: position 354,516 of record AP024674.1, on the reverse strand, counting down.
ATTCCGGCTCGCTGGAGTTGATCTCCCGCGACCAGTCGTAAGACAGGCCCAGCAGATTCATCTGGCGCTTGTAGTTGGCCACATACTGCGGCACGGTCTTCTTCGGATGGGACTTGCGGCGGATGGCTTCGTTCTCGGCTGGAAGACCGAAGGCATCCCACCCCATGGGATGCAGGACATTGTCTCCGCGCATCCGTCGGTAGCGGCAGAAGACGTCGCTGGGTACGTAGTTCCTGCAGTGCCCGACCGAAAGGCCGTCGCCCGATGGATACGGGAAGAAATCCAGCCCGTAGAACTTCGGGCGAGACCGGTCCTCCGGCGTCCGGAACAGGTCATCGGCCCGCCAGCGCTCCTGCCAACGCTTCTCAATGGACCGGAAGTCGTATTTCACCACGGTTGATTCCTGTCTTGTATTCACGGACGACATGGAAGATGCACAGACTCCTTCATCTCTAGCGGACCCGAACGATGACAGCCACCAGGATGGCGACGGCGATCACCAGTCCGCTCGTGATGAGCGCCTCCTGCCGGGACAGGCGGAAATGGCGCAGGTTGGCGGCGACGAATCCCAGCCCGATGACGACCATGCCGGGAACCCCCACCCCGGCGAACCCGCTCCAGAAGACCACCAGAATCATCGCCATAGAGACCAGCACAAAAAACGCCACGGCGGTCCGGCGCGAGTTCATCCGCAGGCGGTCGGCGGCGGCCAGGAACATGGCCATGAACATGAAGTCTCCCAGCCCCACGAAAGCCAGGGGCGCAAGCTGCCCGGCCGCCGGCACACCGGCAGCCACCACATCCAGCACCTCGGGACGATGCTCCAGCACCCGCCTTACTGGCCCGGCCGATACAGTCCAGAAGTCTACGAGGGGCGACATGAGCGCCACCGGAAGCAGGATGTTCGGTTCGCGGAAGATGACCGACACAATACATCCCAGGAACGCGGCGCCGTAGATGAGCCACAGGTTGGCAAGCGGCGGCCAGAGACGGAGCTGGACGCTCACCACCAACAATGTCGCGCTGATGGCGAACGCCACTGCACGGCCCCAGAAACTTAGCCGCAGACCGGCTATATGCCGCACGATCCCGATGGTAATACCCACCCAGAACACGGTCAGAACAAGCTGCGCGGCAAGAAAGGCACGCGGGCTTTCTCCAACGATTCCTGCCAGGCGGGGCGAAAGTCCCCACAGAGCCACGAACAGGGCCGTGAAGACGATCAGCCAGCCAGAAGAATCGGGTCTAGAGCGCATCGAGAGAGGGCACCGCCATTTTGACAGGGCATTATAGCATGCTATAGAATCCGGATTGCCGGGGCGTGCGACGGCGCGGCCCGGCGCATCCTTTTGCGTTGACAGGAGCATCTCCCGGACACCATGCATCCCATGCGCGTCATCATCGCAGACGACGAATCCATCATCCGCCTGGACCTCCGCAAGACCCTGGAGGCGGGCGGGCACACCGTGGTCGGAGAGGCGGGCGATGGAGAGACCGCCCTGAATTTGGCTCGGACCCTGAAACCGGACATCGCGATCCTGGACATCAAGATGCCGGTGATGGACGGGCTGGACGCGGCAAAGGCCATCACCGAGGAGGGCATCGCCCCGGTGGTGCTACTGACCGCCTACAGCGAGCCCGAACTGATTGCACGGGCGAAAGAAGCGGGGGTGTTCGGGTATCTGGTGAAGCCGTTCCAGGAGGCGGACCTGCACCCGGCTATGGAGGTGGCCTGTGCCCGGTTCGAGCAGATGAAGGCCCTGCAGGAGCAGGTGCAAGATCTGGAAGACCGTCTGGAGACCCGCAAGGCCGTGGAACGGGCCAAGGGCATCCTGATGGAGAAGCACGGGCTCACCGAGACGGAGGCGTTCCGGCGCATCCAGACCCAGAGCATGAACACCCGGAAGTCCATGCGGGAGATCGCGGAGGCCATCATCCTGGCCAGCCAGATCTGAGCGGTCTTTCCTGATCCGGGCTCCCCCGACCTTATGCCCACGCGCAAGACCCAGTTCGATGAGATTCCACCGCACCACCCGCATTCGCACTCTGCGCAGGCGGTGGAGTCGCTCCGGGAGCGCGTCGCCGAGCTGGAGAAGCGGCTGCAGGAGAAGGAACTGGAGGCCGACGCGCTTCGCCGCACCGGGCACGCCATGGGCTTCTTGCTGGACCTCCCCCGGATGCTTTCGATGGTGGCGGAGACCATCGTCCAGGTCACCGAGACCGACCTCTGCCTGATCTATCTCCTGAACGAGACACGCGACGAGCTGGTGCTGCGGGCGGCCAGCAGCCCGGCATCGAGCGCCGTGGGCAAGGTCCGCCTGAAACTGGGCGAAGGCGTGACGGGCTGGGTGGCCAAGACCCGGGAGCACGTGGCGCTGCACAGCGAAGCGTTCCGCGATGAGCGCTTCAAGCTGGTGCCGGAGCTGAAGCAGGATCGCTATCACTCCATGCTGAGCGTCCCTTTGCTGGGCCGCACCGAACTGATCGGGGTGATCAATGTGCGCACGGACAAGGCGCACGAATACACCCCTGCCCAGATCGAGCTGCTGGAGAGCATCGCCAGCCAGGTGGCCGGGGCCATCGAGAACTCGGAGCAGTTCGACCGCATCCAGCGGCGCGCATCGCAGCTGAGCACGCTTTCCGAGATCAGCCGCACCATCGCTTCCAGCAACTATCTGGAGGAGATCCTTCAGTTCATCGTGGCGGTCACGGCGGAAGGGATGAACCTGAGCATCTGCTCGGTGATGCTGCTGGACGAGGAGCGGCAAGAGCTGGTCATCAAGGCGACCACCTCCCGCAGCCGCGCTTACATATCCAAACCTAATCTGAAGCTGGGAGAGAGTCTGGCGGGACGCGCCGTGGCCGAAGGCAAGCCCGTGCAGGTGCTGGACGTCCGCAGGACCCCGGGCTACCGCTACCCGGATATCGCGCGGCAGGAAGGTTTGTGCTCGCTGGTTTGCGTGCCGATGGTCATCCAGAACCGGACCATCGGAGTGCTGAACTGCTATACCGCGAGGCCGCACCGTTTCACGGATGAGGAGATCTCGCTGCTTTCGGCTCTGGCCACGCATGCCGCCATCGCCATCGAGAACTCCCAGCTGCACATCCGGTCGGCCATCCTGCAGGAGATGCATCACCGGGTGAAGAACAACCTGCAGACTGTCGCCAGTCTGCTGCGGCTTCAGGTGCGCTACGGGAAGCAGGATAGCGCGGAGACCGCTCTTCTGGAAAGCATCAACCGCATCCGTTCTATCGCGGTGGTGCACGATATGCTTTCCAGGGAGGATCTGGACACCGTCAGCGTGCGCAAGTTGGCGGACAATATCCTCTCGAACGTTGCGGCCACCTGGTTGCCGGAGGGGCACCGGGTCTCGGTGGGCGTGGAAGGACCGGAGCTGCTGCTGGACTCACACCGGGCCACCAGTGTCGCTTTGGTGCTGAACGAGCTGATCCAGAACGCGCTTGAGCACGGCGTGGGAACTGCGGGCGAAGGAATGGTGCGGGTGGTCATCTCGGCGGATGACGAGCGGGTAAGCATCTGCGTGGAAAATACCGGGCAGCCGCTGCCAGAGGGATTCGACCCGCAGAAGAGCCGGAACCTGGGTCTGCAGATTGTGGAGAACCTGACAAGAGGAGAGCTGAAGGGATCCTTCACCCTGAGCGGTGGCCAGACGACCCGGGCGGAAGTGGACTTCGCGCTGCACCCGGAACCCCACCCGTAAGGCCCCGGAGACCAGCCGCGATATAGCCCGGACATAAAAGTCCCGGAAAGGTTGGAGGAACTTGCAGGATTACTCTGATGCTTTGCGCATCGCGGAGCATGTGGCCCGGAGCGTGCGCGACGCGGTGAGACCGTTGCTCGACGATCCTGACGCAGGGCAGACGGCAGGAGTCGCGGCCAGCGGCGACACGACTTTCAATATGGATATCGCGGCGGAGGAAGCGCTGGTCCGCGCTGTGGAGTCCGCCGGATGCCCACTGGCCTGCTACTCCGAAGACGAAGGCTTGAAAGTCTTCGGCGGCAATCCCCGATGGCTGCTCATCGTGGACCCGGTGGACGGCACTCGCCCGGCGGCGGCCGGGTTCGAGGCGTGTGCGGTATCCGTGGCGGTGGCACGCTTCGTCGAAGACGCCCGATGCTCGGATGTGGTGGCCGGGGCTGTCTATGAAGTGCGGCGCGATCGGTTGTACCGGGCTTCTCGAGGCGGCGGCGCCGAGGGTGTCTTCGAGGGAAAGGTCCGCAGGCTGGAGCCCTATCCTCCCCCGGACATCCGCCTTCTGAGATGGACGCTGGAAGTGGTATCGCGCCCTTCGGAGTTGAACTTCGCCGCAGCCGGGCCCCTCATTGACGCCACCACTCTTCGCGGCGGCTTTTTCGTGCTGAACTCCAGCGCGTTCTCGCTGTGTCAGGTGGCCGCGGGACGGATGTCCGGGATGGTGGACCTCTCCGGACGCCTGCTTGCGGAGTTCGCGGAGCGCGTATCGCTGTTCGCGGAGCTGGGCCACGGCCGCCCCATGGGATTATGGGCCTATGACATCGCCGCGGCGGCGCTGATCGCTCAGGAGGCCGGCTGCACGGTGACCGACGCATTCGGCAAGCCCCTGGACTCCATCCGGCTCACCCGGACGCAGGACGAGGACATGGCAAGCTGCGTCTGCGCCGCCAGCAAAGAGTTGCACGAAGGAATGATGCGCCTACTGGAGCAGGGGCTGGCGACGCTGCGACAGCCACGCGGATTGTAATACGCGTCTGCCCACGTCTGCAGGAGAGCCAAGAGAAAAAGCCGAAATTGACGGCAGGGGTATCTCTCATGAGACGCTATCCCCGCGGAGCCGCTCAACCCAAAGGCCAGGAGATCCTAAGTCAGCGACAGGAGCACTGCAATGGATGCAAAATCTAGCAAGCCATCCGGACAGCAGAGAGTCCGGCTCGCATTGTCCGTGCTTGTTGTGGCCGCGGCGGCATCCTTGTGCGGCTGCGGCACACGGACGGAGGCTCCTCCGGAAAGCCCTCTTCTGACAGAGGCGAAGAAGCTCTTCCAACCGCTACCCGCACGCATGCCCGGCAGCTTCTTCGACACACCGGAACGCGTCGCTCTGGGGGAAGAACTTTTCCACGAGAAAGGGCTCTCCATCAATAGCAGCCAGTCCTGCAACACCTGCCACAGGGTGGACGGCCGCCGGGCAGGGGCCGATAACGAACGCGTCTCCCTGGGAGCTCTGGGCAAGCCCGGCACACGGAACTCGCCGACCGTCATCAACGCCGGATTCCAGTTCGTGCAGTTCTGGGATGGGCGCGCCAAAGACCTGAAGGAACAGGCCAAAGGGCCCATCGTCAATCCGGTGGAGATGGCCATGCCGGACCAGAAGGCAGTGGAAGCGCGGCTGAGGCAGTTGGGCTACACGCAGGCATTCCGCAAGGCGTTTCCTGATGCCAAAGGCGACCCGGTCACATTCGACAACTATGCGGAAGCGGTGGCGGCGTTCGAGCGGACGCTGGTCTCACGGAGCCGGTTCGACCGCTTCCTGGAAGGTGACGAAACCGCACTGAGCACGGCGGAGAAGAAAGGGCTCCAGACGTTCATCAAGGTGGGATGCACCACGTGCCACTCCGGAGCCGGTGTAGGCGGTCAGATGTACCAGAAGATGGGCCTGGTGAACGCCTACACCCGCGGAAGCGACCTCGGGCGCTTTCAGGAGACCGGCAAGCCCGAGGACAAGATGATGTTCAAAGTGCCTATGCTGCGCGACGTTGCGTTGACGGCCCCGTATTTCCACGATGGATCGGCCAAAACGCTGGAACAGGCGGTGACCGAAATGGCCTGGTTGCAGCTTGGCAAGAAACTCACCCCGCAGGAGACCAAGGACATCATCGCATTCCTGAACTCCCTGAACGGTGATGGCCTCCGGCCAACGAAGCCCAGACCGGCGCCCCTCTCGGCGCAGCGCCAAGCAGCCGCGCGATAAGAAAGCCTACGGGGCCGGCCCTGAAGGACCGGCCCCGTTCTCCTGTACCCGCTCGAGGCAACCTCTAGCCCAGATATTCCTTCCGGTTCTCTTCCGAGGAGAGAAGAACGGGAGAATCCGGCATCCGATCGCGCAACTCATCCAGCTCCGGCGGGCCATCCTCCAGCGGGATCGCGATCTGACCTCCACGCGCCGCCGAGCGGCAGATGGCCATCATGATCTCGAACCCTTTCCATGCCTCCTCGCCGTTACAGGGATGCACTGCGGAGTCATCATCCAGCCAGCGCGCCATGTCCTCGATATAGGGTGGCATGTCCAGGTCGTAGTTCATACATCCTTCACCGCCCATCATGCCTTGACGGGTGACGGCTCGCCAGCCGCCGCCGGTGAGCACCTCGGCGAACCCTTCCGTCCCCTGTGCCCCCACCCGGCACTTGCGCCACCAGTAGTCCACTTCGGGCACGTCCGGAGCGCCGGCGCCGGTTTCGAAGTAGCCCCGCACTCCATTCGCGAACTGAACGATGCCCGCGATGTAGTCGGGCGATGGATGCGGATCCGAGAACTTTCCTTTTCCAGCCGCCTGTCCCATCACCCACACCGCATCCGCGTTGCCGTTATACCAACGGGCATAGTCTATCATGTGGGTCATCATATGAAGCATCCAGCCGGTGGCGTGCCCGTAGACGGTATGCACCCGGCCAAGTGCACCGCTCTCGATGACCTCCTTCACCTTCCGGTAATGCTCGCCGTATCGGTGCTGGTGGCTGACCACGGTCTTCACGCCCGCAGCGCGGACCAGCTCCATGATGCGCCGGCCCTCGGCCGAGGACATGGCCATCGGCTTCTCGTAGGCGATGAGCTTGACGCCCGAGTTGACGCCCGCCTCGATGAGGCTGTAGCGCACGGACGGCATGGTGGTGAAGCAGAATACGTCCGGCTGAAGGTCTCTCAGCAGCGCGGCGGCGTCTGTGCCGGTGGCCGGGACCCCGAACTCGTCCGCAGCCTGCTTTAGCCGCGCTTCGTCAATGTCACACAGCCCAACCAGCTCGAATCGGGGGTTGGCCCGGAACGCCGAGGCGTGATGCCGCCCCCGCTTGCCTACTCCGGCCACGACCACCCGGTAGACACGGTCACTCATCTTGATCCGGCTCCTTTCCGCAACCTCCGATGCCCGGCCGGAGGTCCGCCGATATCTGCTGATCTCAAAGGATCTTCTTGCACCCTTCCAGCGTGGTCTGGATGGTGTAGTCTATCTCCTCCTGCGTCAGTTCGGGGAACATGGGCAGGGAGATGCAGTTCGCCGCGTTGAACTCCGTGTTCTTCAGGTCTCCCGCGATGCGGTACGGCTTGCCCCACGGGAATCCTTCCTGCTGATGGATGGCGATCGGGTAGTGCAGCTTTGCGTCCACGCCGTTATCGTTGAGATACTTGAGAAGTTCATCCCGCTGGCCTGCCGGAGTATGAACCACATACAGGTGATACACGTGGCGGTAACCCGGCTTCTCGTAGGGGAGAATCAGGCCGGAATCTTTCAGTCCCTCGGTATACTTCGCAGCGATTTCGCGCCGCCGGTCAGACCACTCGGTGATCCTTTTCAGCTTTACGCTCAGGATGCCGGCGTGGATGTCATCCAGGCGGCTATTGAAGCCGAAGGAGTGGACGGAGCGCTTCAAGGAACCGTGGTTGCGCAGTTTTCGGACGCGCTGCGCCAGGTCGGCGTCATCGGTCAGGACAGCGCCACCGTCTCCGAACGTGCCCAGGTTCTTCTGTATGATAAAGCTGGTGCCGACGGCGGCAGAAAACTGGCCGATCGTGAACGTATCGCCACGCGCGTCAATGGCCTGGGCGTTATCCTCGAAGACCGTCAGACCGTGCTTCTGCGCGATCTCGTGGACCCGGTCCATCTCGGCGCACTGGCCATACAGATGCACCGGGACGATGGCCTTTGTTTGGGGAGTGATGGCATCCTCGATCTTCGAGACGTCAATGCAATGGGTCTTAGGATCGCTGTCCACGAAGACAGCCGTCGCGCCCGCAATCCAGATGGCCTCCGCCGTGGCGAAGAAGGTGTTGCTGGTGGTGATAACCTCGTCGCCCGGCCCGATGTTCTTCGCCATCATAGCCAGCCACAGAGCGTCGGTCCCGGAATTGACTCCCACGGCGTGAGCCATTCCGGCATACTGCGCAAGCTCCTGCTCGAACCGCTCCAGAGTGGGGCCCATGACGTAGGCGCCGGACTCCAGCACTTGCAGGATGGCGTCGTCAATCTCCTGTTTCAGGTTGTGATACTGCCTGACGTGACCATAAAACGGGACTTCCAAGTTCGACCTCCGATGCAAGAAGATGGGCGTCTGCTTCTGATGGCCCTGATCCCTAGGGAAGCGCGATGTGCGAGCGCCTGGCATCCTCGCCAGGCGCCTGGTGAAGCGGATGCTTCGAACAGCACTGTCGGCGCACGGAGCCGTCCCTTATGGACGGATGCGTTACCGGTTACTCAGAGACGCCAAGAGATGTTTTAGCCCATCCGGGCTCTCCTCGCAAGCCTTGGACGCAGGCAAAGGGAGTCCTTTGAGGGCTGAAGCACGTTACGGCCAGTGAGCTAATGCGCCATAGATTGAAGGAGGGTGATCACCGGTGAGTATCTGCAAAAGAGAAATTTTGCTGGTTGCCCTGGTTGGCAGTATTGTCGCCACGGTCGGAGTTGCCCTCGCCCGAAATCCCGGGCCCGACTATTCCCTTCAGGGTCCCTACGCTGTCCAAGAGAGCAGGGGTTATTTCCGCAACGAGGACGGAAGGCAACTGCCATATATCCGCTACCGGGCGCGGGGAGCTCCGCAAACTGTTCTCATCGTACTGGCGCACGGCTTTTCGCGAAGCCAGTCGAACATGCGCGCAGTTGCGCGGCATTACGCCAGTTGGGGGCTGGACGTCGTGACGCTGGACCTGGCATACAGTCGTCCTTGGAATACGGACCATACGCGAAACGGGCGCGACATGGCCGCCCTGGCCAGGACGCTGACTGACAGGCAGGTCATCTACGCCGGCCACTCCGCCGGTGGGCTGGCCGCGATAGTAGCCGCTGGCAGGGATGGCAGGGCCCGCGCGGTGCTGGGGCTAGACCTGGTGGACTCTGGGTCCACCGCAGCCCGGCTGGCCGCTCAGATGAATATTCCGATTTTCGGGATACTGGGTGAAAGTCAGGCCTGCAACTCGAGCGGCAACGGACTTGCCGTCTACCAGGCGGCGCCCACGGGACGGGCGATCCGAGTCCGCGAGGCCGGACATTGCCACTTCGAGAGCCCGACTGACTGGCTGTGCACGGCGTTCTGCGGTTCGCCGCTCAGGACATATACGGAGGCCGAGGTCCGCAGGCGCATCCTCGGACTGGCAACGGGATTTCTACTCTGGCAGGCCGGGTTGCGCCCCGATGGCAAGGGCTGGTGGATGGCAGGAATGAATCCGTTCGATGCAATGATCTCCGCCGGGAGCATCGCAGAGCTCCGCTGAGCCCCCCGGGCCCCAGCAAGCGCAACTCCCGGCGGATATCAGATGCGGATCTGCATCCGGCATGGAAGCGTATCACCGCTGTGCCGGTCCCGGAAAAGCTTAAATCCGGGCCGTGCACGGCCCATTGACACCAGCGCGCAAGCGGGTATAGAATTGGCGCTGAGGGAGTTTGAACCTCCCCCTTCTCGCCCCCATAGTGCAGAGGCCTAGCACACCGCTCTTTCACGGCGGCAGCACGGGTTCGAATCCCGTTGGGGGTATGATTTTCCAGTGAATAGCACCACCAGGAATGTCCGGCGACGGCCGCCCCGCAGGGGCGGCCGCACTCTTTTTCAGGTGAGGCAGGGATGGCTTGTCGCCGCCGAAGAACTGCTCCCCGGAAGTGCATGCGGCAACCGGGGGAATCGCTCCAACTTCGCGCGGAGGAATCGGGACGTTGAGGGATGTCATGCGGGCGATAGCCACTGTCGCCTTGGGAATGGCTCTCGTTATGGCGGCCGCAGGAGCGGCCGCCGCGAAGTCCGGACGAACCTACTTTACGGAGAGGGACATCACGGCCATCCGTCACCGAGCTCGCGACTCTCGCTATGCTGAGGCACTGCAAAGCCTGCTGAAACAGGCTGCGGTTCTGGCAGACCGCAGCGACGAGGAGATCCGGGAACTGATCCCCGAAGCTGACCTTCCCCGCGCCCTGAACGTGCGCTTCGGGGTAGGATGCCCGCTGCACGGGGCGGAAGTCTTCCGCGTGGGCGGGCACTATCCCTGGATTATGTCCCCGGACCGGCCCTTCAAGGCAAAATGCCCGGTGGGCGGCGAGGAGTATCCCTCCAACGACTTCGAAGCCTGCCTGAAGAGCGGCCGCAAAGAGAAGCTCGATACCACAAAGCCTTATGTGGACGACGCCATCTACCCCACCCTGCGGGAAGATGAGGAGCAGAAACGCCTTGCTGCAGCGCGCGGCGTGCCAGACGTCGCCCCAGGCCATAGAACGGGACATCCTGCAGGTCGCCGTCTCGGGTATTCTCGGATATTTCCAGAAGAAGATCTGGGGCAACAAGTTCGAGCTGGGCTCCCTTTCCACGATCGCCCTTGTGCTGGACAACCGTGACCCTTCACAGGGCGCAACCACGGAGCAGATGGTGGAGTGGATGCTCCGCGGCGAAGGAGAAGCGGAGTTCACGCTCCACAACGGTTTCGATCGCGATGGCATTGGCGGGGAGAGTTCCCCGGGATACTCGGTCATCTGGAATGCGCGGATGGTGGCGGCGGGAGTGGAGCCGGAGCGGGGTGACACGGTGCTTCGCACCTACCGCGGCCACGGGATGGCGTTGGCCCTGGGGATGAGCCTGCATAGTCTTCTGGCAGAGCTGCTCTACAACCTGAGGGCGAAGTCCCGGACGGCGAGCACATCGTTCCCTTTGGAAAAGCGCGGATCGCGCGAGGGAAAGGGCGCCACCATTGTGGCTTCCCAGAAGATGCTCGGCCCGGCCACTGAAGCGGCGTAGCGGCTGGACGCGGAAGGGATCTCCTGCGAAACCATTGACCCCCGGACGTTTGCCCCGCTGAATTTCGAGACGATCGGCCGGTCGCTGGAGAAGACAGGGCGTCTGATTACCGTGGAGGAAGCCGTGCGACCGTGCTGATGGGGCACGGAGATCGTATCTCGGATGTGCGAGGAAGACTTCTGGTGGCTGGATGCTCCTGTGCGCCGCGTGACGATGGACGAAAGTCTCATCCCCTTCAGTCAGTCTCTGGAACTTGCGTTGCTCCCGTGCGCGGACGATGTGATTGCAGCCGTCCACGCGCTGACCTGAAGGGCCGGGTCAGGACTGGACGCTCCAGAGTTCGCCGTCCTGCCACTCCAGCCGCAGCCGCACGAACTGGAACAGATGGTCGCGGATGTCGGAGTCCTTCCAGGTCAGGATGTGGCGTTGGCTGTCTCCCGAAACCGGAACGCTCTTGCCGATCTCGAATCCGGGCAGTTTGCGCCCGAAGCAGTCTGTAAGTTCGGCGCGCAGCCAGCCCCTGATCGATGCATCCAGCAGGATCTCCGGCGAGCGCAGGAACAGCGGCTCCGTGATCAGGCCGGCTGGCGCCGTTCCTGCCGCTACTCCAGCGAAGCGGTTCCGCGGAAAGAACACCCCCATCATGGCGCATTCGAACATCCTGGAGTTGTGGGGATACAGCGTGGCGTCGTACAGGCAGAGCCAGCGGTCTCCCCGGTCCAGCCAGTCGCAGACATAGATCCCGGCGGTATCCGGCAACCCGGAACCCGCCGGTGACCGCGGGATCCAGGCACCACGGACGGGCCGCTCCCAGTGGACCCCGTCGTGCGAGAAGCAGAGCTCCGTGTCCATTGTCTGCTGTGACTGTTCCACCCGGTAGTAGCCCAGGCACCCGATGAGAAAGTCCTGATGCCATTGCACATTTAGGAAGTAGAACTGCAGATCCCACGGGTCGCGCTCGTCCGGCATCAGAACCAGTTCCGGGTCGCTCCAGGTCAAGCCGTCCTCGCTGAGCCGCCGCTGGATCAGTCTGTGTACTCCCGGAGCATTGTCCACGTCCACCCGCCGGTCAGGCACTGCAGGATGCAGCCAGACCGAGTAGCATACGTAGACGTCCTTCTGCTCATCGTAATAGACGCGCGCGGCGTCGTTGGTCCACAGCCGCCTGCGCCTCCAGACCTCTGCTTCAGGCAGCGCCATCTCCACCATCTCGTGCGGCGACAGACCTTCGGCGAGCTTCCACAGCCCGCCGTCGTGGGGATGATACAGAGCGGGGCGGTCAAAATCCGGAACGCGCCAGCACAGCCCGTCATCGCTCTCCGCGACGATGTAGCGTAGATGCCCCTCCCGGTGTTTCCAGACGTACATCCTCCACCGCCCGTCGCGCAGGGGAACCACAGAGGGACCGCCCACCGAACTCTGATCGCCCGGAATACCGTCGAAAACCACCCGGTTCGGCAGATCTCCGTCCAGATCCTGCCCGGTGGGCACGGGATGCCACTCCACGCCGTCCGATGAGTCCCAGACCGTGACGCACATCCGCTTGTGGTCCGTGCTGCGCGTGGAAGCGTAGGCCCGGTAACCGCCCTCCGGCAGCCCGATGACACAGGAGATTCCGGTCTGCATTGGCGAGCCCTCCTGGCCGACCAAGCGCACCGGCGTCTTCGAGACAGGGCCCGTGACCGCGTGCGCCCTGTAGCTGCGCTCCAGCGTCGCGCGCCAGAAGAAGTAGTTTGCGGTGGCGGTCTCGCCGCGGCCCGTCCGTGTGGAGGACCAGAGCATTGGTCTGGCCGGGTTTTGTTCCATCCTGTTGCCCTCCTTGATCTCTCGATACGCGTTGGTCTTCCCACCTCACGGGTTGCGCGGAAGTATCTCGAAACCCACCGGTCCGTCGTGAAGCGCCGGCAGCCAGGAAGTCAGGATATCATCTCCGAGACTGCAGGGCTCGCCGCATTCCGGATAGATCTGCCGCACAACTCCCCGCCGCACCGCTTCCGGCAGGCGCTCCTCGACGGCTTCAGCCAGGAGATGGTGACGCCACGGAAGTATGGGAGGAGTGCGCCAGCGGCCCATCGGCGTGGTGACCTGCTCCTCCGGCCAGGGCGACGCATAGCTCACAGTGTCTTTCAGAAGACGGTCTCTACTGACGGAAAGGCTTCCGCGCGGCCTTCAGCGGGATCCACGTTAATATGGACGGGGAGCCCTTCTTCCGCCGCGCAGTAGAATCCTGCCGGGATGAGCGCTCAGACCAGGGCAAAGACCTCCCGTTCGGAATAGAGCTGCTGCAGGATGCGGCGGTCGTCTTCGTTCAACATGGCCTGCCGCTTGGCCACCCACCCGAATGTGTGGTAGGTCCAGGTGAAACCATCGCCGTCGATCTCCACCACGGCATAGCCTTCGGGGTGGCCGAAGCGGGGACCGTTCCACCACGAACCAGACACAGCCCCGCTGGTGATATAGGTGACTCCGTTGTATTCGAATCGCTCGCGGATGTGGACGTGCCCCTGCAATACCAGCTTTACGTTGTGCGCCTCGAAGAGCTCCCGCAGCTCCTTCCCATCGGCCATCACCCGGCCGGGCGGGTTGCCCTTGTTCGGACCGTCCACAATCTGGCTGAAGAAAGACACCACTGGGACGTGCAAAGCAACCACCGTCGGGAGGTCTCCCTTGGACTTGAGATCCTCCTTCAGCCAGGCCATCTGCTCATCGTCCAGCCGAGCGGCCCATCCGCCTTCCACAAGCAGGATGCTGTCCAGCGCAATGAAATGCCACCCCCGGTGGTTGAAGGAGTAGTAAGAGCGCTCCAGACCCAGGCTTTCCAGATACTTCTGCTTTCCGTAGCCCGGCTCGGACGGGGAGATCGCGCTGTTCTGCAGCCCGAAGTTATCGTGATTGCCCATCACGTTCCACACAGGCATCTCCAAGCGCTCCGACAGGGAGGTGTACAACTTCCAGAGCCGTTCACAGCGGTCACGGTCGGCGCGGAGCACGTCGAAGACCAGATCGCCACCACTCAAGGCGAACTCGGCCCGGTGCTGATTCATATGGTGGATGGCCTGGGCGTAACCGCGAGCAGCGTTGAGCTCAGGCTGGACGTGGATGTCCGTGAAGTGGATGAAGCGGAATCGTGGCCCGTCCCGGTGCGTGGCCGGAGACACCGTCCGCACCGGCCAGATGGAGCCCGCCACCAGAGTGGACCCACCGGCCAGTAGCCCGCCCAGGAACCTGCGCCTGCTGGTCTTTCTATCTGCCGCCATTGCGTCCGGATCCTTTCCCGTATTGTCTGCATAAATAACGGGGACTCGCAGAAGTCTTTCTGATGAGAGTGTAACTTCGTTGCCCCTGTGTTGCAATACGGCCATTCTGACGGAGAGCAATGGAAGTTTGTGCGCAGAAACTGTTAAGCTGCCTAAACAGTTGAGCGTCTGAGGGGATGGCAGACGAGTGCCCGGAGAACCGGGAATGACCGGGAGTTCAGAGACAGAAACATCGCAACAGGCGACGCACGACGGGAGCGAGACAGGCGAAGTTGAGCGACTGCTCAAGCGCGTCCTCGGGGGTCTGGTGTTCAGCGTTGACCCTACGCCTCAGCTTGCGGACCTTCCGCTTTCGCAGCTGCGCTGCCTGATGGCAATAGCAAGGCGGCCGGACGTCCGCGTCAACGAAATAGCCGCGATGCTGCGTGTTTCTGTCCCTGCGGCATCCCAGGCGGTGGATCGTCTGGTAAGGCGGGGATTGCTGACCCGCCAGAGCGATCCGCAAGACCGCCGCGTGGTTCATCTGCGTCTCACCCCGTTTGCCGCGAAAGCGCTGGAATCCGATCGCGCGGTCAAACGCTCGAGGCTGGAACTGGCGCTTCGGCATCTTTCGCCCGATGACACCGTATCCGTGAAGAATGCCCTGCGCCTGCTGGCGGACGCCGCCGAAAAGGCGCAGTCACAGGAGGGCGCCTCTTGCCACACATTCGACGAAGACCCCCTGCTCTACCGCCGGCCCGAAGAGCAGGAGACCAGGGTATGAGACCTCCCGTCTTGACCGGCGTGCTTGTGCTCGCCCTGGCGGCGGCGATGCTTTGGCCCGCCGCGGCTGAGGAGCTTCCATCACGGCCACTGACTGTGGACGACGCCATCCGTATCGCGCTGGAAAACCATGGTTCGGTCAGTGCGGCGGCGGAAGGTGTGCTGGCCAGCCGACAGCGCGTGATACAGGCACGCACAGGCACCCTGCCCCGCGTTACTGGCGAAGTGAGCTACACGGTGTCCGGGCAGCAGCTCCGCACGAGCGGAAGCGGGGACTGGGAGTCCTTCACTCGCTCCAGCGACGGAGCCCAGCCCCGCGTGGCTGTCAGCTACAACCTTTACGACGGCGGGCTGACGCGGGCATCGGTGCGGCAAGCCTCCGCCGAAGAGCGCTCCAGCCGCGCCGGCTTGGCGGCCGTGCGGAACTCGCTGTCGTTGCAGGTGGCGCAGGCATTCTACAACCAGCTGCGTGCACAGCGGACCCTGGAGATCCGCAGGCAACTGGAAGGACTCGCCCAGGAGCAGCTCCGGGCGGTGGAGGCGCGCATCGAGGCCGGGGCGGCAGCTCCGGCAGACCGCGCACTGCCGCTTTCGGAGCTCCGCAACAGGCAGGTGGACGTTGTGCTGGCGGAAAACGACCTGGTCGTCTCGGCGGTGACCCTCCGACAGCTGATGGGTCTCCCTCCCGGCCCGACCCTGGAGCTTCAGGAGGTGTCCGGACAGCCAGAGTCAGGGAACCTGGACCAGTGGCTGGAAGCCGCGCGCAAGAACCGCCCTGAGCTTGTCGAGGCACAGGCACGGGTGGAAAGCGCGGCCGCATCTCTGGAAGCCGCCCGCGTCCGGCGAAGCGCCCGGTTGGATCTGACGGCCGCGTATGACCTCACCCCTGCCAGCAACTCGCGCCGGCAGGACTGGACCGTGGGAGCCGCCATCAGCATGCCACTGTGGGACGGCCAGTTGACCGCAGCCCAGGTGGCCGAGGCGGAAGCTCGCTTGCGCGCCGCACAGGCGACTCTGGAACAGGAGGAGAAAAATGTCGCATCCGAAGTGACCCGCGCCTATCGCAACTTGGTCAGCGCCCTGGAGCGTGTACAAGCCACGAAAGCTGCGCTGGAAGCGGCGCGCGTGAACCTGGAATCCGAAACGGAACGTTACAGACTTCAGGCGGCAGGGTCTTCCGTGCTGGCGCTCCAGACAGCCCAGGTCCAGTATGCCACCGCAAGCACCAACGACATTCAGGCGCGCTACGACGTGCAGGCCGCCTGGTCTCAGCTTCAGCAGGCCATTGGAGGATTGCAGTAGACCATGAGCATCAGGGAACAGAAAATGGACTCGCCCGTTCCACCGCCGGTGGGAGTGAAGCGCCGCCGCCCCCGCCGCGCTGTCTGGGCAGTAGCCGCCATTGTGGTGCTGGTGGCCGCATGGGCGGTTGTGCGTTCGAGGGGTAATCGGGCCGGTTCGGATGTGACCTACGAGTTCGGCGAGGTGACGCGCGGCGACGTGCGCAGCTCGGTCTCGGCAACCGGCACCATCCAGCCCTGGAAGGTGGTGGATATCAAGTCGAACGTGGCGGGCCGCATCGATGTCCTGGCAGTGGACCTGGGGGACCGTGTGCGCGCCGGGCAGCTGATCGCCATCATAGACCCCACGGACACACAGGCGGCGGTCACTCAGGCTCAGGCTGACCTTGCGGCGGCTCGCGCAAGAGCCGGACAGGCCGAAGCCGCCAGCCGGGCCCAGCCGGTGCTGACTACGGCATCCATCCAACAGGCCACCGCCGCGCTCGCTTCCGCGCGCAAGTCTGAAGCCCAGGCGCGCAGGCAGCTGGAACAGCTTCAACAGCAGCTCGCCGAGCTGAAGGATGTCACCATTCCGCAAAGCATAGAAGACGCGGCCAGCAACGTTCATCAGGCACGCGCCAACGTGGCGGCGGCCCGCGCCGAGCTGGAGCGCCAGAAGGAGCTGGTGGCTAAGGGATACTCCTCCCGTAGCGAGCTGGAAGCCGCCGAAGCCCGGCTGGCGACGCTGGAGGCGTCACTGAGGACGGCGGAGCAGAGGCAAAAGACTCTTGACCGCGCCAACGAGCTGGCTGTGCGGGAGCTGGAGGCGCGAATCGAGCAGGCCCGGGCGAGCATCGAGGAGAGCCAGGCGCGCATCCGCCAGCAAGAGGCCGCGCTTCAACTTGCCCGCGCGAACGCCTATCAGGACCGCGTCCGCCGGGAGGAGTTCGCCGCCGCGCAGACGCAGATCATTCGGTCATCGGCTCAGTTGAAGCAGGCGACCACCAACCTGGAATATACCCGCATCACTGCCCCGCGGGACGGCATTGTGCTGGCAAAGAACGTGGAAGAGGGCACCGTCGTCCCCAGCAGCCGTGGCTCGATTGGCAGCACCAATGCGCTTCTTCAGATCGGCGACGTAAGCCGACTGTGGGTGGTCTGCAAGGTGGACGAGACAGACATCGCTCAGGTGCGTGTGGGGCAGCCCGTTCTGGTGACGGTGGACGCTTATCCCGAGCGACCTCAGCGAGGTAAGGTCATTCGCATTGATCCGCAGGCAGTGGTGGAGCAGAGCGTAACCACCATCCCGGTGACCGTGGAGCTGGACCGCAGCGACCCGCGTCTCAAGCCAGGAATGAACGCCAACTGCGAGTTTATCCTGAAAGAGGCTCGCGACGTGCTCCGCATTCCGAATGAGGCCCTCCGCGAGACTGGCGGCAAGTACAGCGTGCAGAAGCTGGTGAACGGCAAGGAGGTGGACGTTCCGATCAAGATCGGCGTGATGGGCGACGAGTTCACGCAGGTGGTCTCCGGCCTGAAGGAGGGCGAGCAGGTGATCACCCGCATCAACCGTCCGGAGGACACCGGTCCCAATACCCCTCTTCAGTTTGGACCGCCCAGGAGGCCGTCCGGAACAGGTGGCAGACAGGGCATGGGCGGAGCCGGTGGCGGAAGCGCACGGCCCGGAGGCCGGCCCGGCGCCGGCGGAGGGCCGCCGCGGTGATCCGGGTTGAAGGACTGACCAAGACCTACAGCGCGGGCGCTTATCACGTGCACGCGCTAAGGGGGATCACGCTGGAAATCCAGGCCGGCGAAATGGTGGCCATCATGGGGCCGTCGGGCTCAGGGAAATCCACCTTCATGAACATCATTGGATGCCTGGACCGTCCCACCACCGGGAACTACTATCTGGACGGTCTGAACGTGGCCGATCTGGATGACGATCAGTTGGCGGAGATCCGCAACGCGAAGATCGGGTTCGTGTTCCAGCAGTTCAATCTGTTGCCCCGCACGACAGCCATCCGCCAGGTGCAGTTGCCTATGATCTATAGCGGGCAGGGCAGCAGCGAGGAACGGGCTTTCCGGGCGCTGGAAGCCGTCGGAGTCGCGGACCGGTGGAACCATGTTCCTTCTGAGCTCTCGGGGGGGCAGCAGCAGCGCGTGGCCATCGCCCGCGCTTTGGTGAACGACCCCAGGCTCATCCTGGCGGACGAGCCCACGGGGGCACTCGATACACGCTCCGGACTGGAGATCATGAGCATCTTTCAGAGGCTGAATGCGGAGGGTCGGACGGTGGTGATGGTGACGCACGAATACGACGTGGCCATGCACTGCCGCCGCACCATCCGATTCAAGGACGGCCGGGTGATCGCGGACGAGGCCGTACCGGAACCAAAGAACGCATTGGAAGAGATCGCCCGGCTGCCCCGGTTCGCTGACGAGGAGGAACCATGAGCGTCACCACTCCCGAACGAGCCGCATCCAGTGCTCCGGCGGCGGAAAGCATCCTCCCGCATCATCACCTGAGCCTGCGGCGCGGATTGGGCCTGCAGGAGGCGTTTCGCGTGGCCTGGGACGGGCTGATGGCCAACAAGATGCGTTCGCTGCTGACGATGCTCGGCATCATCATCGGCGTCGCGGCAGTCATTGTGATGGTGGCCCTGGGCCAGGGCGTCGCCAAGGCCACCCAGGAGGCCATTGCGAAGCTGGGGACCAACGTGCTGACCATCGTGCCCAATGCTCAGCGCAGCGGCGCAGTGAACCTGGGGCTCGGGAGCATGATGACCCTGAAGCCGCAGGACGCCGAAATGATCCTCAAACAGTGTCCTTCCGTAAAAGCCGTCTCGCCGGAATCCAATGGGAACGCTACGGTCAAGTTCCGGGGTCAGAACACGCGCACCAATGTTGTTGGCGCAAGTCCCGAATACTTCACCATCCGCAACATGCCTCTGGCGAAAGGACAGATCTTCACGGAAGACGACGTCCGCCGGCGGGTAAAAGTGGCCGTCATCGGTGATACGGTCCGCGAGAACCTGTTCAACGGCATAGAGCCGGTGGGCAAGGACATCAAGATCAACGGCCAGAACTTCCGCGTGATCGGGGTGGTGCAGAAAAGAGGAGCAGCAGGGTGGCGCAACCCCGATGACCAGGTCACCATCCCCTACACCACCGCCATGCGTCGCGTGTTCGGCGTGGACTATTTGAACCGCATCAGCGTTCAGGCAGTCTCGCAGGACAAGATGCTTCAGGCGCAAGATGAGATCCTGGCGGCCATCGCACGCGCGCACCGGACACCTCCCGACACCGAGCCCGACGTGCGGATCTTCAACCAGGCGGACATCACAGAGAGCGCCAACCAGCAGAGCACATTCCTGACGATGCTTCTGGCGGGGATCGCCCTGGTGTCGCTGGTGGTTGGCGGCATCGGGATCATGAACATCATGCTGGTCAGCGTGACCGAGCGCACCCGGGAGATCGGCATCCGCAAGGCCATCGGGGCGCGGCGCAGGGACATCCTGCTGCAGTTCCTCATCGAATCCGTCACTTTGAGCCTGGTTGGCGGCGTACTGGGCGTGCTGCTGGGAATCGGAGTATCCCTCTGGATGGCGCTCCCCCAGGCGAGCGGTGGGCCGGGCTTCCCCATGCTGATCTCGCTGCCGCCGATCGTCATTTCATTCGTGTTCGCAGCACTGGTGGGAACGTTCTTCGGATTGTACCCGGCCGTCAAGGCTTCCCGCCTGGATCCCATCGAGGCGCTGCGCTACGAATAAACAGCTCCGGGGCCTGGCGCAAGCGCCCGGCCCCGGATGGACAGTACCCATACGGAAAAGACCAGCCTGACCGCTACAGATTGGTCCTCCTGCGATGCGCCTCGCGCATCTCCTCAGCCATCGCCCGGATCTCAACCAGATCCCTCTTCAGCTCCGCCCAGCCATACCAGTGCTGGTAGTCCGGGTTCATATGGAATGCTCCCTGGAACGCGCGCATCCGGTGCGACAGGAACATCACGTAAAGCCGCTGCTCGATGGGAGTCGGCAGATCGTAGAAGCGCAGCAGATCCGTGTGAGGAGGCACGTCCTTGGGTCTCTGAATGATGCCGTCCTCATACAGGGCGTGGACGATGCGCACCGCCTCGGCCACCAGCCGATCCGCCTCGCGGATGACCTGGTCTCCCTTGGCCAGTTCGGCCTCAGCATAGCTGCGCGAGTGGCACTGGACGCACTGGTCCAGCATTCGCTTCCGCTCCTTTTGCCAGTCCTCAGCGGTCAGCCGCGCCACATCTCCGACGACCACCACGTCCAGACGTCCGGTGGGCTGTCCCTTGTCGTCCAGCACGCCGAGCGCCTGCAAGAGCGTTGCGCGATCTTTCATCCACTCAGCATCATCCTCCGGCAGCCGCAGCGCCAGGAATCCCCAGGCGGTGCGGACACCGTGGTCGCCGTTTGGCATATGGCAGAACGCGCAGGTCGGCGCACGCGGCGCAAGCTTGCCGTCCGCAGGCTTGCCGTGAGGCCAGTTGGCCAGCTTCATGTCCCAGTCCCAGCGGTCCCGCTCCACGGTCATGATGCTGCCGTGTTTGCTGGTGCCATACATCTCGGCCTGCGGGTGGTCGAAGCCCATGTGGCAAGTCTGGCAGGCTTCCATCCTGCGGGCTTCGGCCGCACTAAACACATGGCGGGTGTGACACGAATCGCACTTGCCCTCATCGAGCCCAATGCGATGACAGCCTCCGCAACCCTTCAAACCGGCAACCACCACATCCGGCTGGGATTTGGTCTCGGGCATCGCCTCCATAGCCACCCAGGCTTTGGAGTGCTTGCCCGCGTGGAACTGCTCGACCTGCTGGGCGTGGCAGACGGCGCAGTTGGCTGATCCGACCGACTTGCGCACGCGCTTGTCCTCGCAAGTGGTGGAGGCGGATTTGATGGACGCCGGTGCTTTGTCCGCCGGAATATGACAGATGACGCAGTCCAGGCCGATCTTCGCGTGCGCGCTGCGCTGGAAGTCGCGCACCGCGCTCATTGCGATCTGTTTTTCGGAATGGCAGGCGATGCACTGGCTCCCCTGCTCTGCCGAGGCCGGCCTGCCGGAGGTGTGCAGCCATGCCGCGCCGATAGCCAGGGCTGCGATGCCCACCCCCAGTAGAGCTTTCCTTCCTGACATGGCGGTTTCTCCTTCGGGAAGGAGGGCAGATGTCCGTCACCCTCCCTTGGAAAGGGCCTTAGCCGTAAGAGGCGCTCAATCCTCCCTGGTTTGTGAAAAAGAAATCAATAGCGGTAAATGGCCGCCACCAGAGCGTTGCCCGGAACCTCCTCCGGACGAACGGCGTAAACGGTGCCGCCATGCAGGAAGGTCTGGACGGTGGCAAGGTTCAGGAGATCTTCGTCTTCAGTACCCTTCTGCCCACTGAACTGGACCTGGCCGGACTCTGGCTCGAATCGTCCCCAGACCTGCACTCCCACAGGGGCGAACAGCGTCTCCACCCTTCCGCAGTGAGACGCCGCAACCACGTCCGCCAGGTCCACTGACGAGCGTCCGTTCCCGTTGAGCGCCCGGAACCGATCGACGGCTTCCTGGCGCGCACGCTCGACGTGCGGCTTCAGGAACTCCCACGCCTTCGCGTGAAGGACTTCGGGCCGCTCGCCGTCGTGATTGCCCGGTATTCCTCCGGGCAGAAGGTGCGGGTAAGTGTTGGCCTCAGCGTATAGCGGGAAATAATAGTCCACACCGGCCAGCACCAGAGGAGCGTGCTGGCCCGCGAGCAGCGGCTCCAGCGCCTTGTTGATCAGATGGAAAAAGCGGGACAGATTCTCCTTGGTGTCCTCGGCGTCTTCTGTGTGGCCGTGATACATCGCAGTCCTGCGCGCGCCCTGCGCCACTGTGCGATACTGCTGCTGTTTCTCGGGGTCATCCCATTGTAGCGCCTCGGCAAGGCTGGTAGGCATCCCGGGCACGAAGATCTCACGGATGCTGTCGCGCGTGCCGTGGAAGAAGCGCACTTCCTTCTGGCTGAGCGCCAGCAGGAAGAACGGCTCGTCGCCAACAAGCAGAGGCATCAGCGGCTTGAGATAGAACGAAGATCCGACGTGCGCCATCTCCTCGAATGAGATAGGCACCCGGTAATACTTGAAAAATCCCTCCGCCAGGAACACCGCCAGCCCATCGCTTTGGTGCTGCCAGAACGTCTCGTCATCCACCAGAGACTGGATCGGCTTCAGCCACCGGCCGGTATCGCCAGGGCGGATCCCAAAATCCGGTAGCTGTTTTTCCGCCTGGCGCATCAGGTTCTTCAGGCGGATAGGGTCTTGCTGGGTATCGGTCCCGGCCCTGTGCGTGGGCATATAGATGGATACACAGGGGCCATTCTCCACACGGGTCATCTCGCGGAGATCATCTCTGGAAAGCAGTTTCATTCGGGACCTCCTTAGAGGATATCTGCGTTGTGCTTGATGGATTCAATTTACCCGCCCGCGGCAGGGCTTGCGTTCGCGTAATTGATTCCTCTTTCACCGGGATGGTCCCTGCCCGGCCACGGCATGAAGTAAATGAAGGTGTCCCATAAAGTCCCGCGGCCTCCCGCCAGGATGCGGGAGGCCGCTCTGTCTTTCACAGATCCGTATTTGCCTCAGGCGTTGCGGCGCCGTGCACGGAACACGCCAAGGCCGCTGAGGGCAGCCAGGACGCCCATCTGGAAGAAGGCCGGCTCAGGAATCGGCTGGACCCCGAAACCGTCCACTCCCCAGGTGGCGTCGCCTGTTCCGGCAATTGCCGTCGCGCCGAAATGGAGCAGTCGTGTTGCCCGATCCCCACGTCCCCGGCTGACCATTCCAGTTGCTCAGGGCATCAGACCCGGCCGCCGTGGGCAGAATGGCCAGGCCGAACGAGTTGTAGTTTGTGAGGACCGCCGAAAACGTGCCGGTGCCGTCACTGGCGTTCGGCCACTTGAAGAAGTTGGCTTCCACAAGCTCAATGCTTTTGAGCACCCAGTCCGCATCCGTGCCGCTGCCGAACTCCGCAGCGTTCAGATTGATGCTGTAGGCCGATTTCGAGACCCACTGATTGTAGGTGCCATTGCCGTTGTCTCTGGTAATCACCCACCGGGCATATACCGTGTCCGAGGCGACACGTCCCTGCCAGTTGCGGGTGCTGCGGATATACGCCTGCAGCGTCTTACCTGTCAGATCCCCGAGACTGGCTCCAGGAGTCAAGGGGGAAGGCGAACCGAGGTAGTAGGGCCTTGACTCCCAGTTGCTGCCGTTGGAGGTCTGATAGATACTGCCCTTCGGCGATCCGACGCCGTACGAGGGGGTCCTTCCGCCCGAAGCCGTGCAAGATAGTGCTATTGACAATGGTAAGCGACACCAACCTAATTCTGCAATAGTGGAAATACCTGTTTTTATCCGCGAGTTCTGCGCGTGATGCGCGCTTCTGTTTCAGCCGGCGAGATCATTTTTGGCTCGCGTGAAACCTATCTGGGCCGTCTTCGTGTCGTGGTTCAACGCAAGCATCAACCAGCGACTCCCAACCGCCACCGATCCTGCCCGCACGAACCGGCTCGCACTCAGCACTGCGGAAACACTGCGGCCGCACTGAACCCGCTCGCCACCGTCGGACGAAGTCCGTCCGGGACAGGCGACCAGAAAACGGGATACAATGCGGCGGGGCGACCCGGAGACGCGAAGGCTGCTTGTCCCGGGAGCCTGTGGGAAACATCCGTCAAAAAGGCTGCCGATCCTGAATGACAGACAACATCCTCCCCTGGGTCCTGTTCAACCTGTTCGTGCTGGCCATGCTGGCTCTGGACCTGGGAGTCTTTCACCGCAGGGCACGCGAGATTGACATCCAAGAAGCTCTCTTGTGGAGCCTGTTCTGGATCGCCCTGGCCCTGGTGTTCAATGCCGGACTCCTGCTGTTCTGGCCGGAGAGAGCGGAGGCCAGGGAGATCGCGCTGGAGTTCCTGACGGGATACCTGATCGAGAAATCCCTCAGCGTCGATAATATCTTCGTCTTCGTCCTGATCTTTAACTATTTCGCCATCCCCGGGATGTTCCAGCGCAGGGTGCTGTTCTGGGGGATCATCGGGGCTCTTGTGTTCAGGGCCATTTTCATCGCCACAGGAATCACGCTGATCCGACGGTTCGACTGGATCATCTACGTGTTCGGTGTCTTCCTTGTGGTGACCGGCATCAAACTGGTCTTTGAAAAGGACAAGGAGCTTCACCCGGAGAAGAACCCGGTCCTGCGTCTGTTCCGCCGCGTGATGCCCGTGACATCCGAGCTGCACGGCAGCAGCTTCTTCATCCGACAGTCCGGGCGGTTAGTGGCCACCCCGCTTTTCGTGGTGCTCCTGCTCATCGAGACGACGGACATCATCTTCGCGGTTGATTCCATTCCCGCCATTCTGGCCGTCACGCAGAACCCGTTCATCGTCTACACGTCCAACGTGTTCGCCATCCTGGGACTTCGGGCACTCTATTTTGCGCTGGCGGGCATCGTGCGGATGTTCCACTACCTGCACTACGGGCTGTCAGCCATCCTGGTCTTTGTGGGCATCAAGATGCTGGTAAACCATTACACCCACGCGAAGACCATCTCCACCGAGGTCTCCCTGGCGTTCATCGGGGCAGCTCTGACACTGAGCATCGCGGCATCCATCAGGTGGCCGAAGCAAGACGCAGGGCATACGGCCCGAGAAGCCGGGGGCTGACATCCCAGCCTCAATACCCGGAGATGCCGCGACCCCTGAAGCTATAACGGACGGATATAGATGTTGCGGAAGTAGAGCGTGTTGCCGTGATTCTGCAGCTCGATCTGCCCGCACGGATAGATGGGCCGTTCACGTTCCCAGTAGTTATCCATGGTCATGTTCTTGACCACGAGCTCTCCGTTCAGGAATACGTGCACCTTCTCGCCCACCATGACGATGCGGAAGCGGTTCCACTGGCCTGCAGGGCGATCGGCCCTTTTTGAAGGATTCGAAGGGTAATTTTTGTTGTTGTAGAGCCCCCCGGACCCGATGGGGTTGTCCCAGATCTGAACCTGCGGGCACCCGCGCAGATAAATCCCGCTATCACCGCCCGGCTCGATCTTCCAGTCCACCAGAAGCTCGAAGTCGCAATAATCCTGCGCCGTGCAGAGGTTGTCCCCTTTGCCGTCGAAGACCAGGGCACCGTCCACCACTTTCCAGTGCTGCCGCATCCGCTCGTCAGCCTTCGCCTGTGCGGCTGCCAGTTCCTGTGGGGCCATCCTAGCGCGCTCCGGGGGATTCTCCACCAGGCCCTTCCAGCCGCTCAAGGTCTTGCCGTCGAAAAGCGCCCGGAATCCCGGGGGAGGAGTATTCGGCCTTTCGGGACGTGAGAGATCGCGGATGCGCACGTTGCGGAAGGAGACCTCGCTAGGTCCATGTCCCATAAAACCGATATATCCCCTGTCCCGGAAGATGCCCGGGTGCTCGGCGATGATGCGAGGATCCCGGACGCTGTTCAGATCCGCATTGACGACAAGCCGACCGTTCAACGTCACCCGAATGCGCCGGCCGACGGCGGCGATCTCCATCGCGTTCCATTCGCCTGGCTTTTTCAGGGCTCCACGTCTGGCGGGAGCCACCTTGTAGATAGATCCGCAGTACTGGCCGGGCTCCAGCCGGGCATAGGCGGGATCATCGTCGTCCAGCAGTTGGATCTCCATGGCATCATACGCAGGGTTACTGTCCAGCGCGGAGCGGATGGCCACGCCGTTGTTGCCCGCTTTATCCAACCGGAAGTCGAACCGCAGCACGAAGTCGCTGTACTGGCGATCCGTAAAGAGGATGCCTCCGCCATCTGCAGGACAGACCAGCAGGCCGCCCCGGACGACATAGCCCGCACCGTGACCGCCCACCAGTTGCCATCCTTGGAGAGTACGGCCATCGAAAAGGTTGGTGAAACCCTGCTCGAGCGCCTGGGACGGGAGGGCAAGCCCAATCAGCAGGCTCAGGGAGATGGCGAATAATAAATTCAAGCGCACATTCATTGCCGACCGTTTCCTAATCGTAGGGCCTGTCGTAAAACAGTCGCGGGTACCTCTGGCGACGCACGCAGCTACCACTCCAGGCACTCCGGGGGGGCACCGGCCAGGTCCGGCGCGTGCCAGTCCGCTTCGTGCAGGTCTTCCGCCGAGAAGCTGGTCAGGATCCCAAGACACCGGCAGCCGGCCGCTTTTGCGGCCCGGACGCCGTTGACAGCATCCTCCACCACCAGACACTCCCGGGGCTCCAGGCCCAATCGCCCCGCCGTCGTCAGGAAGATCTCCGGATGCGGCTTCTTGTGCGTGACGTCCGAGCCGGTGACGATGGCATCAAATGTTCCGGGCGGGAAGCCGATCTCGCGCAGGTTCATCTCCACCTTCATCAGATCCGCCGCGCTTGCCACCGCAAGCCTGAGCCCGCGCTCGCGGCAGCGTGAGACGAAATCCCGCGCTCCCGGCAGAGGACCCAGACGGCCGTGGATGAGATCTCCATAGATGGTGTATGTCTGCCGCTTGGCCTCCTCCAGATCCAGCGACAGGCCGTATTTCTCGGCCACCCCGCCGATATAGCGATCCTCTCCCGCTCCCACAAAGGGCACAAAATCCTCGGGTTTTGCGCGGACGCCTTTCGTGGCAAGGAACTGGATGGCGGCCTTGCAGATATACTCTTCGGAGTCGATCAACACTCCGTCCATGTCGAAGATGACTCCGCGCAGTTCACCCATCGGAGCGCCCCTCCGCTGATCCGGACGCTGGCTTCCAGTGCCTGTCCCACGGAGCAATGTTGCGGCGGGAATCGTCCCCTTCCGTCCGTGCCTGCTGCACCTCCTCCAGCGTGAACATCGGCCGCACCTCGATGCCCAGATCCTGAATTGCCTGAACCCCGCCCGCCTGCCGGTCCACCAGCGCCCAGACCGCCTTCACGTGGCATCCCCGCTCCTGCGCCGCCTCGATGGCATGGATGACCGAACCAGCCGAGGTGATCACATCTTCCACCATAAGCACATCCGCGTTTTCGGGCAGGCGACCCTCGATCAACTTGCCCGTCCCGTGCTCCTTGGCGGCCTTGCGCACAATGAATCCATCCACCGGCCACTCCATCAGAGGGCTCAGACCCACCGCCGCCCCCACGATGGGGTCGGCCGCGAGTGTCGGTCCGCCCACACATGTCACTCCCAGGCGTTTCATCTCCTGCACCACGAATGTGCCGACCAGGAGGGCGCCGACGGGGTGCAAAGTGACGAGGCGGCAGTCAAGGTAAAAGCTGGACTTCGCGCCGCTGGAAAGCGTGAAGTCACCCTCCATATACGCCTCGCGACGGATGAGGTCGAGCAGGCGCTCCCTGCGCTCCCGGGCAGGGACTGCGCCCAGCGGGTGCAGTGCGGACATCTTCAGTACTCCTTCCCTGATTCGGACGAACGGGCGGGATACCCGGAGAGTATATAGCAGAGGGCACCCGGCGCGGCCACCAGAATAACTAACCAGTAAGCGGCACGCAACGTGTCTTCAAATGCGCATCGGGGTGACACTCAAGGCTCCTGAACACCAGAAAGCGCGCGGCTGAAACCCGGTCGCAGAACCGGAAGGCTTTTGTTTGAGAATTTCGCAACGCCGCGCTCCAGTACGGTTTCGCAGGTGTTTTCGTGCTGCCCCGAAACTTGAACGATGCACAACCCGCAATGAACCGGTCTGTGAAACGGCCCCGCTACACTTGACCCCGGACAGGACGCCGGAGGGACCGGCGTTGCCGAAGTCCAGTCAACTCATTCCAGGAAGGGAGAAAAGGAATGAACGGAAAGACCCTTGCCGCGGGGGCCGCCGCGGTCGCAGTGATCGTCTCGTCCGCGTCGGCGGCACCCAAGAACGTCATCCTGATGATCGGGGATGGATGGGGCTATAACACCATCCAGGCCACCAATTTCTGGACGGGCGCGGCCGTCCAGAGCTATCAGAAGTTCCCGGTTCAGTTCGCGGTGTCCACCTACTCCGCCAGCGGCCACGGCTACGACCCGGCCCGGGCTTGGGTGGACGGCAAGTATAACACCACCTACTTGAGAACCGGAGCCACGGATTCGGCCTCGGCCATAACGGCCATGCTCACCGGCATCAAGAACTACGACGGCGTCCTAAACATCAGCGTTGACGGCCAGCCGCTGACCACGTTCGCCCAGATGTACAAGTGGGCCGGACGCGCGGCCGGATCCGTCTCCACCGTTCAGTGGAGCCACGCGACGCCCGCCGGGGCCTATGCCCACAACCGCCGAGACAACTACGCCGAGATCGCCCTTGAGGGTATCAACTCCAACATGGACGTGATCTTCGGCGCGGGCAACCCGGACTTCAACAACGATGGCCAGCCCGCAGCGATGAACCCTCGCTACGTGGGCGGAGCCGACGCCTGGGGCAAGCTGAAGAACAACGAGTATCCGGGACTGACACACATCCAGAAACGCAGCGAGTTCCTGAGCCTCATCAACGGCAATCCCACCGGCCGCTACATTGGTACGTTTCAGTCCTACACCACGGCCAACCAGGCGCGCTCCGGCTACTCGGCAACAGATTTGCCGGGCAGCGACCCGCTGAACGGCGCGCTGCCATCGCTTGCAGAGATGAGCCTTGCCGCTCTGAACGTGCTGGACAACAATCCGAACGGGCTCTTCCTGCTGATCGAGGGTGGAGCCATTGACTGGGCCAACCACGCCAACCAGATGGCACGAGCCATCGAGGAGGCAATGGACTTCAATCGCGCGGTGGACGCGGTCATCAACTGGGTGGAAGCCAAGAGCAGCTGGGACCAGACCCTGCTCATCGTAACCAGCGACCACGAGTGCGGCATGCTGACCGGCCCCGGCAAGTCGGTGGATCTGGTCAACAACGGCTCCGGAGTGCTTCCGGCGTTCGAATACCACAGCGGCAGCCACACGAACACGCTGGTGCCGCTGTTTGCCAGGGGTGCCGGGTCGGAGTTGTTCGCCCAGTACGCGACAGGCGTTGACCCAGTGCGGGGCGCTTACATTGATAACACGGACATCTTCCGCGTCATGACCGGCGCGACGGGCGTGGTGCCGGAGCCCGCGAGCGTGGT
Source organism: Armatimonadota bacterium (assembly GCA_025998755.1). Taxonomy (NCBI): domain Bacteria; kingdom Bacillati; phylum Armatimonadota; species Armatimonadota bacterium. The sequence continues at coordinate 325,148 of AP024674.1, read as the reverse complement.
GGCTCTGGCGAGTGGACTGATCGGTTTCGCCGGGCTCTTCGCCCGCCGCAGCCGCTGATCCGGGCAGGGCACGAAACAAAACGCTGAAACGCCAGCAGGGCGGAGCCGTTCAGGCTCCGCCCCACCCTTTGATCAAGTTTCGCCGAAATCCTCAACCGCGGGCGCAGCCCGATGAAATACCCCGCTTCTCGTAATATCTCTGATGGTACTCTTCGGCCCGCCAGAAGGTCTTCGCCGGCTCAATCTTGGTGGCCACAGGGCGATCCAGACGGCCGCTTGCCTCCAGAGCGGCTTTGGACTCCTCCGCGGCGCGCCGTTGCTCTTCCGAATGATAGAAGATTACGGAACGGTATTGATCGCCAATATCAGGACCCTGCCGGTTCACCTGCGTGGGATCGTGAATGTTCCAGAACACGTCCAGAAGCTGACGATAGGAAACCTTCGAAGGGTCGAACGTTACCTGCACCACCTCCGCATGGCCTGTGGTATGGCTGCAGACGTCCTCATAGGTGGGATTCTCGGTGTGCCCTCCGCTGTAGCCAACAGCCGTATCCACAACGCCTTCCACCTTGCGAAAGGCGGCTTCCACTCCCCAGAAGCAGCCAGCGCCGAATGTTGCCTTCTGCAATTTTTTGTCTCCCTCCGCGTCTGCGATCGAAGTCTCCGTGACAAACTGCAAGTTTGACCGTTGCTCCATCCGGCGCTCGCGCGCCAGTGAAGCCAGCACGGCGATAGCCAGCACTGCAACCGAAATGAGTGTGAAGATTCTCATCCAAGCATCCCCCGGAGCGGCCGGGCAACTTGAGTCTCTGCATGATTGAAAACTCTTTGCCTGAGCGCAGGGTTCCGTCCGAGGCCCTCATTTCTCGAACGTGAGGATACTTCCGGCGATGTGGCGCGTCCCGTCTGCTATGTTTAAGTAATAGACCACCACCACCTTCCCGTCCGGCAGCAAAACCGCCCACGGATAACCGAGATCCGTATTTCCGCCATCCTCCCGAATAACGATCTCCGGCGCCTGCCGGAAATCCGTACACTCGGGGTCCAGCAGCTTGGCCCGGATGCCAAAAGGCGCCCGGCGATAGCCGTACACGACTAACACGCGCCCGTCCGGCAGTGTGACAGCTTGAAAGGGATGCCCGAAGACTTCCGCGTCTTCCCAAGGCTCGAACGAACGCCCGCCGTCCTGCGGAGCGCAGCAGGTAACCACCCAGAAATGCGAAGGGCGGGTGCGAAAGAGCATCTCCCACCTTTTGCTGGCCATCCGGCGGGATCAGCGCCCACGCACAGCTGGAGCACAAAATGGATCCATCCGCCAGCAGTGCGAGACAGGGATCCTGCGAGCCACCCAACGGATGCGCAAAAATCAGCTCCGGCTTGGAGATCCAAGTGTGCCCGCCGTCTCTTGAGCGCACCAGCACGAGATAGCTGTCGGGATCCGTATGAGTGTGCCCGGGAGCACCCCACAGCGCCCGGCGGTCGGGAGCCCGGCGAAAGGCGCAGATAAGCTCTCCGTCCGGCGTCCGAACCACAGACGGGAAGGCGCAATAGAACTGAGGATCCCGGTGGACGACAACGTGTTCCATTGAAGCCACTCCCGGAGCCGAAGCCGCGGCGGAAGCAACGCGCGAACCGCACGCCAGGCTGATTGCCACAACTATGACGGTCAGCCTCACATGCCTCCGACTATCGGAACGCGTGCACAGCCTTCTCTCTGGCATTCCACGAAACGCGGAAGCCTCTGGCCTTCAGATATTGAGCCACAGGAATCAGACGGTCCTCGCCGGGAGACAGGTCTCCGGTAGCCGCTGCCAGTAACCGCAGAGAGGCATAACTCACGCCATCCTTAAGCATCAGTGGAATACCGGATTCGCGGCCGTCCAGGAAGAGGCGTGCCCCCGACTCGGACTCCTGCGTGCGATACTGGGGAATGCGGGCGATCTCGAAATGCATCCCGTCCCGGCGGGACTCCCGCCAGCGCCCTCCCCAGGCGAAGCCGTGCTTCTCGAACACAGGAATAAGCTCCCTTACGCTGCCCGGCCTGCCAGCAGGTGCAGGCTCGTCCCCGAAGGCGTTTTCCGAAGGGTTGATATCGAAGGCGATGCCCCAGGAATGACGGCTCAGACTTGATGTGCCTCGCATTCTCCTGGGGACAAACGAGCCTCCCCATAGAAGAATGTGCTTCGTGAGACCTTTCTGCCCGATCTCCCGGAAAGCTCGCTGAAGTTGCTCCACGCCGCGCACGTGCCAGCGCACTCGGCCGTTAAACTTACCACCGAATGTGGGCAAGCCGTCCAGTTCTGGAATATACACGGTGGTGATAAAGCGCTCGACCCAGTTCCCAAGAATGGTGATTGCGCTCTGGCCGTTCGCCTTCCAGGCGAATCGCCCGAATAGATTTTCCAGCTCCCGCTGAGACAGCGGCTCAGGATATCCCACCCTGATGTGTCCCCTTCCTTCGTTTTCCCGTCCCGGCCCATAAAGCAAGACCCCGGTTGGTGTGACATTTATTGTAGCGGAGAGATGTCCAGATGGACACGCGCGGAGAGTGTGAGGAACAATACAAAGGCAAGAGTCGTCCATTTTACTGCAAGAATCGAGCCTTCCAGCCGACATTTTGAAGGCGGAATGTCGGTCGGTCCGGAGGAGGAATCCCGAAGCGTTGGGCAACCGAGGGTACAGCCTGTATGTCGCCGCGCTCCTTGTGGTAGCGGGTGCTGTGCGCTGCGACGCCCAGATGCTCCACCTGAAAGTCGGAGCCTTCGACCCAACCGGCCCCGTTGCGCCCGTCATCCTGCAAACCGCAGCGTCTTCGGATGGCTACTGGCTGGTTCAGTTCCACCGACCGGTGACGGAGATTGAAAAGCAACTTGCGGCAGACTCCGGCGCATCGGTTATCTCCTACATCCCTGAGAACGCCCTGCTGGTCCACGCGGACGCAGCCGCTGCCCAGCGTCTCAAACGCTCCCCGGAAGTTCGATGGGTGGGAGCATACCACCCGTCACTGCGTGTAGCTCCGAGCATTCCTGACCGGGGACCGGCATCCGAATTTACGGTGCTGGGTTTCCCACAGGAAGATCCTCAGGCCATCCATAAGGCGCTGGAGCGCAAGGGGGTTACAGTCATCTCGCGGGCGCAGAGTCCCGACGGTCCCGTGTTCGTGGTCTCGGGAGCCCCCGCAACTGCCCGGGCTCTGGGGCAGGTTCCAGGCGTGCGCTGGGTCGAACCCCGACCGGAGGCACGGCTGATGAACAACGCGGCCGCCGGCATCGCAAATGTGCGTCAGACGTGGAGCACTGCAGGCATCTACGGGGAGGGCCAGATTGTGGCGGTGGCGGACACCGGGTTGGATCTCGGAGTGGGCAACCCCAACCTGCACCCGGATTTCCAGGGGCGCGTGGTGGCCGGATTTGCCCGCGGACGACCCGGACTCACGAACGATCCCCACGGTCACGGAACACACGTGGCAGGCACTGTTTTGGGCAGCGGTGTGCTCTCTGGAGCTAATCCTGCCACCGCGGATTACGGGGATTCATTTGCAGGCGTCGCGCCGCGGTCCGGTCTGGTCATCCAGAGCCTGATTGACGACGGCGGAAAGCTCAGCGGCCTGCCGGACAATCTGGGCGAGCTGTTCGACCAGGCTTACGGTGCAGGGGCACGCGTGCATACTAATAGCTGGGGAGCCAGCGTCTACGGCGGCTACGATGCCCGTGCCGCCCAGGTGGATTACTTCACCTGGACCCACCCGGAGATGGTCATTGTGTTCTCGGCGGGGAACGACGGAGCCGACCGGAACGCGGACGGCAGAGTGGACCCAGATTCCATCGCCTCTCCGGCAACGGCTAAGAACTGCATCACAGTGGGCGCCAGCGAATCCGTTCGTCTCTCGGGAGGACTTCAGACCACGTGGGGAAGCTCCATTTGGGGGAACATTTTCCCGGTCAGCCCGTTGTTCCAGGATCCGATCTCGGACAACGCGGACGGTCTGGCGGCATTCTCGTCGCGCGGCCCCTGCGACGATGGACGCATCAAGCCGGACATCGTCGCTCCCGGCACCAATGTCATTTCCGCACGCAGTCGTGACCCTCAGGCGGGAGTCGGCTGGGGCGCTTACAACGCAGACTACGCGTACTCCGGCGGTACAAGCATGTCCGCTCCGATGGTTGCCGGAGCGGCTGCGCTTGTGCGGCAACATTACCTGCAGGTTCGCGGGGCGGAGCCATCCGCGGCGCTGGTCAAAGCCACTCTGCTCTGCAGCGCGAAGGACATTGCTCCGGGGCAGTACGGCACGGGCGCATTTCAGGAGATTTTCCCCCGTCCGGACAATGGCCAAGGCTGGGGACGGCTGGACCTGAAGGCTGCCATAGTTCCAGACCCGCCTGTGGCCCGGTTCGAGGTGGATGATCCGACGGGGCTGACCACCGGGCAGATACGGAGCTACACGGTTCGTGTGTTGAATCCGGCTGTCCCTTTGCGCGTGGTGCTGGCCTGGACGGACTACCCCGGCGACGCAGCGGCCTCCCGAGCCCTGGTGAACGACCTGGATCTGGCCGTGCGGGCTCCCGGCGGAGCCATCTACCCGGGAAACGGTCAGTTGGACCGTATCAATAACGTCGAGGGGGTGGACATACCCTCCCCCGCGCCCGGAGACTACATCATCACGGTTTCGGCCTTCAACGTGCCGCAGGGTCCGCAACCGTTCGCCCTGGTGGTGGAAGGGAGCCTGCCCCGGGGATATGTCGCGGGTACGGTGAGAAGCCAGAGCGGTAGCCCGGTGCCGGGCGCGGTTGTTACAGCGACTTCCCCCGTGGACGTCTTCACGGGTCAGACGGATGAACTGGGCCGCTACATTATCAATGTTCCGCCCGGCGAATACACCGTCTCCGCCACACGGAGCGGATGGACATTCTCCCCTCAAAACCATCTGGTGACCGTCGGGCAGACCGGGCAAGCGAACCTAGACTTCACAGGAACTGCTCCGGTCGCCGCCGTCTCCGGCCAGGTCACGTTCGGATCGGCGCAGAGCGTGAATGGCCTCTGGGAGTCGCCGCATCCGTATGAGAACAACACCACCCACACGGTAACCATCCATGGACCGCCCGGGACGGTGCGGATGCGGGTCCGCATCGCGGAGATGGACACGGAACTGGACTTTGATTTCATCTCCATCGTCTCCCAGAGCGGCACCGTGGTGGCTGTATACAGCGGTCCCCGGCAAGCGTTCTGGACACCGTGGGTGGACGGGGACTCGGTTCGCATCGTGCTGACAGCAGACGCAACTCGCGCCTATTACGGCTGGAGGGCGGACCGTTTCGAGGCCATAGTCCCCGGCGCTCCGCTGCAAGGAGCGATCGTCAGGGAATCCCGGGGCGGGAATGAGGCCACCTCTGCCGCCTCCGGCTATTTTGCCCTGCAGGGATTGGAACCACTGGCCACTCAGCTCACTGCCAGCTACCCTGGCTACTTGCTGAAGCCAACGGTGCGCAAGGTTGCCCCCGAACCGGGTCAACTGGTGCAGGCGCAGAACTTCGTGGCCGTGCCGGAACCTCCCGTCGCCGAGATACAGATCGCGCACAGCTATGTGGGCGACCTGGAGGTGACACTTGGGATCGGGGATCCGGAGAACCCTGTCTGGAGCCAGACCGTCTGGAACCGGCAGGGAGGGAGCTCCTCAGTCATTGCGCTCTCCGTGGAGGCGGATGAGGGAGCGCCCTACTTCCCACCCTCGCAGAACTATCGGTGGTATTTGCGGGTCTGCGACCGCGCCAAGTATGACACGGGCGACATCCTTTCCTTCAAGGTAACGCTGGGAAACCAGGTCTATTTCTCAGCGGATGCTCCGGCGCCGATTGTGGACTTCAACTGCACCACGGTTTACATCCCCTCCATACCACCAATACGCATTGGCGAGGCCCAGCAGCAGATGGATGGGCTACCGGTGGAATTCTGGAACAAGGTGGTCACCGCGGTGCTGGAGGACCGGGCCTACATCCAGGAGCCTGATGCTTCGGCGGGAATTGCGCTCTACGGAGCCACAGGGCTGAGTGTAGGCGATGTGGTGAGCGTCAAAGGCTATCTGGATCGCATCAACTGTGAGCGGGTTGTGACCTCACCACAGATCTTCGTGGTCCGGCGGGGCGAGAAAGTGCCCAGGGCGCTGCACATGCCCGCGGGACGCATCGGGGGACACCAGCCTGGACTGTTCGGTGCGGGATTCCCGAACTCTCCGGGCGTCCTGAACCTGGGGCTTCTGGTCTGCGTCACCGGCCGGGTGACCAAGGCGGGTGTGGGATATTTCTACCTGTCCGACGGCTCCGAGGTGATTGACGGCAGCGGGATCCGCGGAATACGGGTGTCGCTGCCGCCCGGGGTGGCTGCGCCGGAGGCGGGTAGCGTGGTCAGCGTGACCGGCATCGCCGGGTGCAAGGACGCCGGTGCGGGTGAGGCGCGCATCATCTACGCGCGGACAGCCGAAGACATTGTGATAGTGCAGGCTCCGGAGATCGTCTTCTCGGATGATTTCGAGAGCGACAGTGGCGCCTGGAGCGCCTGCACTGGATGCTTCCCGATGATGCGCAACAACTCGCGCGCGCGATCCGGCCAGTTCGCGTTTCTGTCGCGTGATGATGCCCGCGAGAGCAGCGAACACGATCTTGGCCAGCGTTACTCGGCGAACGTTGGCCTGTCCGCCTGGTTATACGACGCCGGTGGTGCCCCGCAATCCCAGCTTCTACAGCTCCGCGGAGCAAGTGGGGAACTGTTCGACGGTTTCGCCATCGGTATCCACACCCCGATGTCGCCGAATCTGTACTGCGTGTTCACCGAGAAGGACGGCTGGTCGGTCACCAACGTGCCGAGGAGCGTGGGTTGGGTGAAACTGACCATCCGGCTCAACCCTTACACCGGAGGGGCGGACGACGTGCGGTTCCTCATCAATGACGTGGAGGTTGCAAGGGGACGCAGGAAGTCCGGTGTGGCGGTCTCCCGGATCATCCTGGGGAACCAGCACGTGTTGGCCGCCCAGCCCGCTTGGTGGGACGACGTGATCTTCGGCTACGGCCAGTAGACGCCGCTGTGCGCCAACCTGACGTAGCGGCGATACTCGTCATACCACTGGAGCCCGGCGGGTCCTGAGGCGGGGCGACAGAACTCCTGGTATCCCCACGTGACCAGCTTCTCGCACCACGAGGCCGCAAGCTCCGTTTTCGAGATCAGGCGCTGCAGAGGAACAGGCCGCCAGCGCTTTTCCCGGGCCGCCCCGTGGTGCACCCTGCCGTTCACCCGGACATATTCCCGGAGAGAGGTGAAGTGCATCTCTGCGCACTCCACGTTGCCCCACAGGCGTGCTCCGGATGCGTCGCACGCCTGTTTCATGGCCGCGAAATATGGTTGGCGCTGGCCGTTGGTGACCCAGGAGAAATGTTCCCCGCTATCCTGCAGCATGATGATGTCCAGGGAAGCATCACGGATGAGACGGGCCCAGTAGTCGCCGTATTCCGAAGGCAAAGGCACGTAAAAGTCACCAAAAGTCTTCGTCCGGTCCAGTATGAAGAACGGCGACAGGATCACCGGCTTCCCCGGAATGGCACGGCGGCACGCATCCGCGGAGAACCGGTACAGATCCCGAATGTATGCGTGGGCCGCACCGGTCCAGAAGTAGATTTCGTGCGGAACGTACCAGCCAAAGAACGCAGGGCTGTCCTGCAGGAAGGGAACCAGCATTCTGACGGATTCTTCGACAACTCGCTTCTCTTCGTCCAGGTCCAGACGCCCGTACCACATCGGGGTCATTGCGACGGAGACGATAAGCGAGAAGCTCTGCCTCTCGCAGAGCGCAATCAGCTCCCGCAAGCGCCCGCCCGCTTCCGGCAGGCCGGCGTGCGCATTCAGCAACCAGAGCAGGTCGAATCCGATGGCCTTTTGCTCGGCCAGCTCCTTGCGCCAACCATCCGGCCCCATCGCACCGGAGATGTCGGGGTCATACCACCACAGAGTACCCCGCAGCATTGGTCGTACTTGCTCCGGCCGGGCAGAGGGAGCGGGAAGCAAGGCGAGAGTCATCGCCCCGGGAACAGCTCGGAGCACCTGGCGTCTGGTCATTCCTGTCATTTCCGCCAGCTCCCTGCGGGGTCCATCATCGACCGAGAGCCGCAAGGCCGATGGCGGCGACGGTAGCTGCAGCTATAAGTATCACCCGGCGCAACAAAGTGCAGCGCGCCAGCAGCAGCCCCGTCGGGCACGGCGTTGCCGTAACCACGTTGATTGCCGCCCACACAGTCAGTGCTGCAAGCGCCGCAGCGGCTGATGCCACCCGGTCCCACGGGAGCCCCTTCTCCCCCACCTTCAGCGCCAATGCCAGCGCGATGATCACACAACCCTGAGTCGCCAGTTTCCAGCGCAGCCGTCTACGCCGGTCTCCGGGAAGCACCAGCCGGGCGGCGCGGGCTCTGCCGGCAGCAACCGCATGCAGGCGAACCTGCCGACTCATTCCTGAATCTCTCTCGTAAGAATGTCGCGTGCGGCCTCCAGCACTTGCATTGTGATGGCCCCTTCCGGACACGCCACCGAGCACCATCCGCATCGCGTACACCGGTCCGCATCCTTCAGGAGAACAGAAAGGCCGCGCGCGGAGGGTGCTTTTTCTGCGAACGCTACCTTGCTTTCCGGAACGAGGCTGAGGGCATCCTCCGGACAGATGTCAACACAGACACCGCATGCGGTGCACATGGTGCCGTCTATCACTGCCGAGCGGTGACAGTCCACGCAACGCCCCGCCTCCGCCACCACATCGGCCTCAGGCAAGGATACCTCGACCTGACCGGCCGCCGGGAGATCCACTACCGGCGGCCGCACTGCCGCTTTGCCGGGACGCGACCGGCGCCGGACACGATCCCGCCCCTCCACAGGAATCAGCACGATCGTGTGCTGCTGCTCCAAATGCACTCCCGTCAAGAACCGATGAACCTCCCGGGCCACGCGGCTTCCATCGGCGATGGTGTTCACGAACGGCGACGGTCCCAGAACCAGGTTCCCGGCCGCGAACAAACCCGGCAGCGGCGAGGGAGATTCTCCCCCACCGGTCGCTACGATGACGGCATCGAATCCCTCCTCCAAGAGACCAGGCCACGCAATAGGGTCCACCTGACTGGAAAGATGAAGAGTGATCCCCAGACTCAGAATGGCAGCGATCTCGGCATCAAGCACAGAGGGGTGCAGCAACCGAGGCGGCAATGCGGCCAGTCGTCCACCCGCCCGTTCCGATCCCTCGAAGACCTCACAGCGGTGGCCCAGCAGGGTAAGGTCGTGCGCGGCGGTAAGCCCTGCCGGTCCTGCCCCGATGATCGCCACCCGCCCAACTGTGCAGGATTGGCTTCCAAACCCATACAGAGCTGAACACGATAGTGAGAAATCTGCGCGCTGAACGGACTCCGGACCGTACAGCTCGCAGACGAAGCGCTCGAGTAGCCGGATCTGAACGGGCTCATCGAGACCGGCGCGAAGACAGGACGCCTGGCAGGGAGCATCGCAAACCCGGCCGCATGTGCTGGCGAACGGGTTCCGGGAGCGGGCAAAACGGTAAGCATCGGCGTACCGACCTTCTGAGAGAGCCACAACCATGCCGCGGACATCGGTGCCCACGGGGCAGGCGCGGCTGCACCCCACGGCGTCTAACAGGGTCCGGACGTCGGGGACGACGGCGTGGAGAGCGTCTGGCACGTCAGGCGAGGAGGAATAGACCGGCATTTCCGCCCCATGATAGCGGCCACGTGACAGCTAACGCAATGCCCCCGTCCGGGGAAGGGAGTCAGAACCTTACGCCAAGCCGGACCTCCGCCTCGTATCGGCGATCGGTCCCCGGCAAGCTGGACTGCTCCACATCCGTCCGCGAGCCTGAAACAAGCAGGTTGAAATCGCTACCCAGATCCCGCCTCAGTCCGACGGCCAGGCGTCGGCTGGAAAGCCCCTGAGAGGCCTGGGTCTCGCTGTACTCGTAGCCGCCCGTGAGATGAGTGGCACGCGCCAGCCGCACACCGAGGCCAACACGCGTCTCCCACCATTCGCGGCCGGCCAGATACTCTTCCTTCGACGAATAACCGCCCGTAAGAGACAGAATGCCGATGTTCGCCTTCACCCCCAGGGAACGGGCATCGAAATACTGAACGTTCCCCTTGTTGTCCTCCGGATTCTGCGACATACTAGCGGTAATCCCCAGGAAGCTCACTGGGGCCACGCTGAGCGCCAGTGCAGATGTGTTCACCTCACTGGAAGAGGAATCCCGGTTTTTGAAGACTCCCTCGACAGTGGCAAAGCCCCAGGGACGGGCGGTGGCCGCGATGTCCCGGACAGTAACGGAGGTATTGCCGGTGTCGTTGAACGAATAGCCACCCGAAACCGACAGGAACTGCAGAGGCTGACTTTCGATGCGCAGGTCACGGCTGCGGATGCCCATCTGCCCCGCCTGGCGATCCGCAATGCCAGCCGAGACCTGCAGCCGCTCGGCCGGACGCGCCGCCACTCGGATGGAGCCGGAGGTATCAGGCCCCGAGACTGCGCTATCGCGATCGCTGAACGCCGCTTTGACCTCGATGTTTTTGGCGGGAGCCGCCGTCACCCCCACATCCAGAGCGGTGGCCTGCCCCTCCCGGGATGACTCGGCAACCCGGTAGCTGGCATCCACGGCCACGCCCGTCAGCAACGCCGAGTTGACGGCCAGATGCTGCGTCCGCAACACCGAACCGTTGTCCTCGGCACCCGTCCAGGTGAACTTCGCGGAGGTCCTGTCTCCCAATTTGCCAGCGAGCTGGAGTGTATCCGTGATGGAGCGCGAGCTACCTCCGGCCGCGCCCTTTTGCGTGTCAAGGCGAGTATAGGTTAAGCGCGTATCCTTTGACAAATCATACCCCAGACTGTGTCTGAGAGACGTGGTTTCACCGCCTCCCGCGCGGTTGTCCAGATCCACGCGCTGATATGCAGAATCCACCGCCAGACGGCTCCCCTGGGGTTTCCAGGCTAGAACCAGATCCTGAACGGAGCGACCGGCCGCGATCCCGCGGTCTTTCCCGGCGGCCATCTGATGTCCGGCCGTCGCATAGGCGCCGCTCAGGCTCAGTCCCGGGGCCAGCGTGGTAGTCAACCCCACCCTGCCGCCTGCGCGGTCACCCAGACTCGACGAGCCTCCTTCGGAATCCGGTTTCAGGAGAAGAGCAGTCTCAATCTTCGTGGTGGGCGAAAGCGATGTCGAACCGCTGAGTCCAAGCAGCGAATCGCTCCGCGCCGCATCGGCGCTGCCCTTCTGAGTGTATACCGTGGTGAGCTTCAGGCTGCTGTTGCCTGAAGAATAGAGATCCAGCTCCAAAGGAACCGTGAACGTGGCCTCGTTCCGCACGGACGTTGCCGGGTCCAGAGGATACTCCACCATTGCAAGGCTGGTCTGAGAAAGAGGCGAAGTGAAGGCGATCTGCCCCTTGGCCGGATCCACCTGGTAGTCGACGCCGCGCAACGCCCGCCGGCCATCAATGATGACGGACTCCCGGTTAGCCGGGATGCCTTTCCAGGAGAGCATGTACGGCCCGCGAGTCCGGTTGCCCTGGATCACGTCCCGCACATAGCCCAGCGGGAGGTCCGACGAAGACGCGGCGCTCAGTGTGGAAGGGGCACCAAAAGGAGTCGGCGCGGCGGGCGCGAGGCCCATCGAGGCAAGCGCAGGCGCCGCCGCAGCCACGGCCACGGCGGTCACGAATATCATCAACCCCCTTGGCATTCCCTTGCGCTTCATCGGTGCCAGAGTTCCTCTCCCACCATTAGACGGCCGGCGAGCCGGCAAGGTTCGCCTGCCAGGTCGCCGGAACACTTCGTCAGGCAGTCTCTCATTATTCAGATACCCTGGAATGAGCCGCGGGCATCAAAGGCGATGATGCCGCTGCCCCACCTCCGGAAGCCATCTCTTGTCTTACGCTGGTCGAGCAGCGCGCCATCAGCCGCGCTCAACGAACCAAGCAGTGCAAGCCGGGGTTTCGACTCGTCCGCCCGGGGACGGACGGCTCAAACATCGTAGTAGTGTAAGCTCACTCAGGGCCGCGGGAAAGCCCCCATACTCAAGCGGAAGGGCTTGCGCAAGTCCGGCAGGATGACAGGACCGAGGCGGGCCGACAACACCCGGGAAAGCTTTCAGTCACCCAGGCAGAGCCCGATGCGGCGGGCGGTCTGAATGAGCGGATGATCCAGCTCGATGGTCTTCTTCTTGCCCGCAACTTCTTCCAGTGGCACCGGAACCATCTTTCCATTCCGGACGGCCACCATCACGCCATAAGTGCCTTCCGCGATCAGGTCGGCCGCTGCAACTCCGAGCTGCGTTGCGAGCACCCGGTCCGTAGGCGATGGCGTACCGCCGCGCTGAATGTATCCCAGAGTGGTGACGCGGGTTTCCGTGCGGAGCGCCTTCTCGATTTGCGCTGCAAGCTGCACGCTGTTGACGGGCTCGGGAGGGGTGTCAGACTTCTTACCGGGCGGGACAGCAGGTCGGGCGCCTTCGGCCACCGTCACCAGGCTGAAGCGCCTGCCCTTCTGGCGGCGCTCCTCGATGGCCTCCGCGACGCGCTCGAAGCGGAACGGGATCTCAGGGATCAAGCAGACGTCAGCACCGGCAGCCAGACTGGCTCCCAGCGCCAGCCATCCGGCGTTGTGGCCCATCACATCCACAAGAATGGTGCGCTGGTGGCTGGACGCCGTTGTGTGCAGCCGGTCAATGGCCTCGGTGGCGATGCTCATGGCGGAATCGTACCCAAACGTCACGTCCGTCCCCCAGACGTCATTGTCGATCGTCTTGGGAAGGGTAATGACGTTGAGCCCCAGATTCTTGAGCATGAGAGCGTTCTTGGCAGTACCGCCTCCGCCGATGCAGACCAGGCAGTCCAAATTCAGACGGCGATATGTCTCCACTGCGGCGCCGGTCATATCGCGGGTAGTTCCATCGGGCTGCGGCATCTTGTGTGGCTTGTTGCGGCTGGTGCCCAGGATGGTGCCACCGAGGGTCAACAACCCCACCAGCTCGCGGTCGGTCAGGTGGATGACGCGGTTCTCCACCAGCCCGTTGAACCCGTCCAGGATCCCCAGCACCTGCATCCCGTAGTTGGCGATGGCGGCCTTGGCCACGCCGCGGATGGCCGCGTTCAGGCCGGGACAATCGCCTCCGGATGTAAGGATGCCAATGCAACTTGCCTTGCTCTGCCTGGCCATCTGATGCTGTTTCCTTTCGTAGTCTGCACTCGCAAAGCATTTTATCGGCTTGCGCTGCCCTGCGCCGCAGCCAGATACGTCGGTTGAGCCGTCCGGCGGAGGCGGACGAGTCGAACCACGCCTGGGAATACAAGGTCTCGATACGCGCGGCTGGCGCCGCGCTACTCGACCAACGTAGGAGGATCTGGCAGGATAGTCCCCACAGCCCAGCGGCCACAGGTTCCCACCGGGGGAAACAGACTACTGGCCGATGGTAAAAGGGCCCCGGCTCGGGCCGGGGCCCTAACTCCAATTGTAGCTCTTGCTATGGATCTTCGGATCCGAGCAGCTGGAGAGCGTAATCCTGGGCTTCCTTCTCGTTGCTGGCGTTCTTGATGGGTGAAAACGGCCAGAGCCGGATTGGATACTCGCCGGAGACGTTCCACATAAACTTCGGGACGATGGTCGCCGAGGGCTTCAGGAACTTGGCGTGCCCGTCGCAGAATACCCAGTTGGCGCGACCCAAATGAGCCTGAGCGCACCGGGCCACCCACTGCAAGTGCCAGACTCCGATCTGACTGATCCCCGTGGACATCTCTCCCAGCAGGATCTTGGAGGCAGGATCCTCAATGGACACCTGCTTCATCCCTCGCGACGGATCGCTGTCCGGCCCGTAAAATCCGGCGTCTGTGTAGCAGTTCATCGCGTAGCCGAGAGGTCTGGTCATCCGGCCCCAGCCGAAATCGTACCCGAGCCCCTGCCCCCTTCCGGGGTCGCTCTGAGGGGTCTCGCGGGGACGGGCCGGGCAAACGTAGGCCTCGTAGCTCTTCACATACGGGAAGATGAAGTCAGCCCAGATCTGCAGACCAAACCCCCAGTCGCTTCTCTTGCCCACGGAGAAGCCGTAATAGAAGTTCGTGCACGGCAGCTTGCCCTTCCAGTCGTCCGCATACAGCATCATGGCCGTCCCCAACTGGCGGGCGTTGGCCAGGCATTTGGCCGACCGGGCCCTGTGGCGTGCCTGCGCGAACACGGGGAAAAGAATGGCTGCCAGGATGGCGATGATCGCAATGACCACCAGCAGTTCGATGAGGGTGAAACCCCGGGTCTTCCCGTAAGCTGACATGTTCGTATACCTCCCGGTAGCCCAGACCAACGGCAGCGGCACGCGTGCAGAGGGTCTCAACCTGTCTCTCTCAGAGTATCGGACGCGGGCCGCGAGGTCAAGAGCTTCCGGTCTGGAAAATGGGGCACTGGTTCTAAGCGGGGCCTCTTCGTGAAGAGTAGTACCAGAGTCCTCTTTTCGAGAGAGGCTGCGAAAGGCTATCATTGCAGTGAGAGCGGGTGAAAAGCGCGCCGCGACGGCCTGCACACCTCGCCCGCCCGATCTTCGCCCGGGACACAGCCGTCGGGCTTCGCGGCAAAGGGGACGCTGGTATTGCGTTCCTCCGTAGCACGGCGGCATGCAAGCGCAAAAGAGGTGCTTTCTCGTGGGTGATGCGATCTCTGCTGAGTCCGCCACCACCTCCGGCGAGGTAAGATTCGGCGGCAAAAAGACCGAGCCGGGCTTCTGCCGCGAGGTCGAACGCCTGAGTGGCCAGAAGCTGTCCGCCTGTTATCAATGCGGCGAATGCACGGCGGGTTGTCCGGTTGCGTTCGCGATGGACCTGATGCCCAACCAGGTCACGCGGATGGCGCTCGCCGGGATGGCTGATGAAGTGCTGCAAAGCCGGTCCATCTGGCTGTGCGTGGGTTGTAATACGTGCGTCACCCGCTGCCCCCGCCTGGTGGACCTTCCGCGCGTGATGGACTCTCTCCGGCAGATCGCGACACACCGTGGCGTGCGTTGTCCGGAACCCGCTATCCGGGCGTTCCACGATACGTTCCTTCACGGGGTGGAGCGGGGCGGCCGGCTGCACGAACTGGCTCTGGTCGCGGCCTTGAAGCTGAAGACAGGCCGGCTGTTCCAGGATGTGCCCGCGGGCGTGGCCATGATGGCAAAGGGCAAGCTTGCGATCCTGCCGGAAACCCCGGAGGGCAAAGCGGAGGTCCGGCGCATCTTTGAAGAGTGCAAACGTCGCGCCGGGAAGGGAGATGGCCATGCAGGATAATCGCGCTTATGCCTACTACCCGGGATGCTCCCTTCACGCCACTGCAAAGGAGTATGACCTCTCGGCGCGGGCCATTTGCGCGGCGCTGGGAGTGGAGCTGCGCGAGGTTCCCGGCTGGAACTGTTGCGGCGCGAGCAGCGCCCACGGCAGGGACCACCTGCTGAGCACAACTCTGGCCGCCCGGAATCTGGCCCTGGTCGAGGAGATGGGGTTGGAGGAGGTGGCAGTTCCCTGCGCGGCCTGTTTCAATCGCCTGGCCGTCGCCGGCCATGAGCTTCGCGAGGACGCTTCGCTCGCAGAAGAGGTGCGTGGAGTGCTGGAGCGCCCCCTGCAGGGCAAAGCGAAGGCGCGCGCCCTGCTGGACGTGGTGGCGCGGGATGTGGGAACGGAGCGAATCCGCGACGCCGTTGTGCGTCCCCTGGAAGGTTTGAAGGTAGCCTGCTATTACGGTTGCCTGCTGGTGCGTCCTCCGCGGGCTCTTGAGACGGACGAGCGTGTGGAGGATCCGCAGTCCTTGGACGAGCTTGTCCGCGCCATGGGCGGGGAACCGGTGGAATGGCCTCACAAGACGGAGTGCTGCGGCGCAGGGCTTTCGCTGACGCGCACGGATGTCGTGCGCAAGCTCAGTGCGGACATCCTGAAGATGGCCCGGGAGTGCGGAGCCGATTGCATCGTCTGCGCATGCCCTCTGTGCATGACCAATCTGGACATGCGGCAAGGCGAGGCGCTGAAGGCGGCCGGGGAGCGCTTCCGGATACCGGTGCTCTATTTCACCGAACTGATGGCGCTGGCGATGGGGATTCCGGACGCGGAGCGCTGGTTGAAGATGCATTTCGTGGATGCATCTGCGGTGGCGCGCCGGGAAACTGCGGCGGCAAACGGTATGGAGGCAGAGCAGTGATGTCGGCGGGGTTCATTCCCAAGCGGGCTGCGAGGCGAGGATAGGAGCGGACGATGGCGCGAGTCGGCGTGTTTGTCTGCTGGTGCGGGTCGAACATCGCGAGAACCGTGGATGTTCAGCGGGTCGCGGAGGCGGCCGGCCGCATCCCGGGAGTGGTGTTCGCCACGGACTACAAATATATGTGCTCCGAACCGGGGCAGACCATGGTGCGGGATGCCATCCGGGATCATAGGCTGGACCGAGTGGTGGTTGCCTCGTGCTCTCCCCGCCTGCACGAGCCTACCTTCCAGCGGTGCATCTCTGAAGCGGGATTGAACCCGTATATGGTGGAGATGGCCAACATCCGCGAGCACTGCTCGTGGGTGCACCAGGATAGAGATGCGGCCACGGAGAAGGCCATAGATCTGGTCCGTATGGCAGTGGCCAAGGCCCGCCGGGACTTTCCACTTTTCCGGAATGAGATCCCGATCACCAAGCGGGCGCTGGTCATCGGAGGCGGGGTGGCCGGCATCCAGGCCGCTCTGGACATCGCAGACGCCGGCTACCCCGTTACGCTGGTGGAACGCACCCCCTCCATCGGAGGGAGGATGGCGCAGTACGACAAGACGTTCCCCACCCTGGACTGCGCCGCATGCATCTTGACGCCCAAGATGGTGGATTGCGCATCGCACCCCAACATCACCATCCTGACCTATGCCGAGGTGGAAGAGGTCACCGGATTCGTCGGGAATTTCAACGTTCGCATCCGCAAGAAGGCGCGCGGTGTGGATATGGAAAAGTGCACCGGCTGCGGCGTCTGCTACAGCAAGTGCCCCGTCAAGGTGCCCAACGAATTTGAGGAGGGAATGGGCGAGCGCCGCGCCATCTACGTGCCGTTCCCACAGGCGGTGCCGAACGTTCCCGTCATAGACCGCCAGCATTGCCGCCTGAACAACGACCTGAAATGCGGTGTATGTCAGAAACTCTGCCCTACGGGAGCCATCGCCTACGATCAGCAGGATGAGGTGCTGACGGAACGGTTCGGCGCCATCGTGGTGGCCACCGGGTTCCAGATGTGGGACCACTCACAGATCGGCGAGTACGGATACGGCACCATTCCGGACGTGATCTCCGGGCTTCAGTTTGAGCGGCTGATGAACGCCTCAGGGCCGACGGAAGGAAAGATCGTCCGGCCTTCCGACCACCGGCCGCCAAAAACCGTGGTCTTCGTGGCCTGTGTGGGAAGCCGCAGCGAGAATCACGGCCACGAGTACTGCAGCAAAGTTTGCTGCATGTATACCGCCAAGCACGCCCTGCTGCTGAAGGAGAAATACCCCGACACGCAGTCCTACGTGTTCTACATGGACATCCGAGCCAACGGGAAGGGCTACGAGGAATTCGTGCGCCGCACCATCGAGGAGTACGGCGCAAACTACATCCGCGGGCGAGTTTCCCGCATCTACCGCCACGGGGACAAAGTGGTGGTGAAGGGTGCGGACACTCTGCTGGGACGGCCGGTGGAGATCGAGGCCGATATGGTGGTGCTGGCTACCGCCATAGAGCCTCAGGACGATGCAAAGGATCTGGCGCGTAAACTTGGCATCTCCACCGACCAGCACAACTGGTTCTCAGAGGCGCACCCGAAACTGAAGCCGGTGGAGGTGCTGTCCTCCGGCATCTTCCTGGCGGGGGCGTGCCAGTATCCCAAGGACATCCCGGACACGGTGGCGCAGGCCTCGGGGGCGGCGTCCAAGGTGGCCGGACTGTTCTCTAAGCCGCATCTGCTCTCCGAGCCGATGATCGCCTCGGTCCGGGAAGAGGATTGCGCGGCGTGCGGGCAGTGCGTCCAGGTGTGCCCGTTCTCCGCCATCGAACTGGTGGAGCTGAACGGCAGGAACGGGGCGAGCAGGCGCGCAGCCCGGGTGAATGAGGGACTCTGCCACGGATGCGGCACGTGCGTGGCCGGATGCCGGGGCAGCTGCATAGACCTGCGAGGCTTTACGAACGCCCAGGTGCTATCCGAGATAGACGCCCTGGCGCTGGCCTGAAAGGAGACTCACTTCCGTGGCGGAGACTCCAGAGGTTCTTGAGGGGACGGAGACGATGAACGGACAGGCGGCAGAGGGAACCTGGGAGCCAAAGATCCTGGGAATCCTGTGCAACTGGTGCTCCTATGCGGGTGCGGACCTGGCCGGGTCGGCGCGGCTGCAGCATCCGCCGAATGTGCGCATCGTCCGCGTCCCGTGCAGCGGTCGCGTGGACCCGCAGTTTGTGCTGAAAGGGTTCATGCGGGGCTTCGACGGGGTGCTGGTGAGCGGATGCCACCCGGGCGACTGTCACTACGCCAAGGGGAACTATTACGCCCGCCGCAGACTGACCCTGCTGACCCGGTTCCTGGAGACGATGGGCATCCCGCGCGAACGGTTCCAGTTCCAATGGGTGTCGGCATCGGAGGGAGCGCGATGGGCGGAAAGCGTGAGGGAGATGACGGAGCGCATCCGCAAGCTGGGACCGTTCCAGGGAGTGGGCAGGCCCGTGCCTTTGCTGATTCCCGTCGTTGCAAGGCAATCTGAGGCTCAGGCTGTAGGAGTGGAGGCGCGATGAACAGCCAGACCGAACAGATCCGGACTGAGGCGCGCCGCCTCCTGGAATCCGGCGAGGTGAGTGTGGTCATCGGTTACGGGCCGGGGAGCACTCCCGCCCGCGCCACGCCGGTGTTCGTCCGCAGGGCGGAGGATGTGGACCGGCTGTTCTGGTCGCCTGCGTGCGCCCAGAATCTGGCTCTCTATGTAAGGGAGCAGGCCGGGCGGGGAAAAGTGGCCGTCGTGGCCAAGGGGTGTGACGCGCGCTCCATCGCCACACTCATTCAGGAAAAACAGATCCGGCGGGAAGATGTCCACATCATCGGAGTATCCTGCTCCGGGGTGGTGGACCCGGGCCGTCTGGCTCCGGCCGGATTGGACGAAGGCACGCTGAAGTCGCTGGCGGCGGAGAACGGTGGCCTGAAAGCCGACTGCGGCGATGGAGAGGTTCCGCTGGAGCGCGAGGCGGTCCTCAAACGGGCCTGCCTGTTCTGCGATACGCCGGTTCCGCCGCTCTCGGACACTCTCATCGGGGAGGCTCCCCCTTTGCAGCCCGCAGCGGACCAGACGCTGCCGGAAGACCTGGACGCCCGCCGCGAGTTCTGGGCGGAGCAGTTCTCGAAGTGTGTGCGCTGCTACGCCTGCCGTCAGGTGTGTCCGGCCTGCTACTGCAAGGAGTGCTTCACGGACCGGCTGCCCGTAGGATGGGTGTCCAAGCGAATCGCGGGTCCGGAAAACTGGATGTATCACACCACGCGAGCTTTCCACCTGGCCGGCCGTTGCGTGGGTTGCGGGGAGTGTGAAAGGGTGTGTCCGGCGGGCATCCCCATCCAGACACTGATGCGGCGGATGGCGAGCGAGGTGGATGCCCTCTTCGGATACCGGGCCGGGATGGATCCGGACGCTGAACCGGTGCTCGCCACATACCGGGATGATGACGACGGTCCCGCCGAGTGAGCGCCGCTGTATAAGGTTGACGGAGAGCGACTTGGACAAACTATTACCCAAAACAGCATTGAAGGACTGGCTGGAGTGGGCATCCACCCGTTACCACCTGCTGGGGCCAGTCGAGGCGGAGGATGGTTCCCGGTCCTTTGCCGCTGTGTCGGCGGACCGGTTGCCCGCGCTGGACAACCGGCGCCAGTGCGCCTCGCCGAAAGAGGCCGTCCTCCCCTCTTGCGAGACGCTGTTTACATTCGATCCGGGTGACGGACAACCGCGCCTGGTGCCGCCGGGCGGCGAGTTCGCCCCCACCCTTATGGTGGGGATGAAGCCCTGTGATGTGCGGTCGCTGGAGGTGCTGGACAGGGTGTTTCTGGACGGGCGCTTCCAAGATCCTTATTACGCGGGAAGGCGAAAGAGTCTGGTCACCGTCGCGTACGTCTGTGAGAGCAAGCGCTGGAGCTGTTTCTGCTCCAGCGTGGGAGATCCTATTGAATGGAGCCTGGCGGCGGATGTGGCCCTGACCGATGTGGGAGAGGCTTATGTGGCCACCGCCAACACTCCGGCGGGCGAAGAGCTTCTGGGATGTCCCGCTTTCCGGGACGTATCCGCCGATGAGCTTGCCACTCGCGACATCGTCTGGAACGCCCTGCGGGAGAGAGCCGAGCCGTTCGACCCGGAGAAGGTGGCGGCTGGCGTGGACTGGGAAGAGCCGGCGTGGGACGCCATCGCCGAAAAGTGCATCGGGTGCGGGGTCTGCTCATTCCTGTGCCCCACCTGCACGTGCTTCGACATCCAGGATGAGACCATTGCCGGGGGTAAGGTGGAACGTTATCGCGTTCGCGACACCTGCCAGTTCTGCGATTTCACCAAAATGGGACATGGCCACAACCCCCGTCCCTCGCGCCGGGAGCGGGTGCGGCAGAGGATATCGCACAAGTTCAAATACATCGTGCATCAGTGCGGGATCTGCGGATGTGTGGGATGCGGCAGATGTGTTGAACTCTGCCCGGTCAACGCGGACCTGCGCGGCGTGCTTTCGGAGATTGTGAGCGGAAATGGCTGCGAATCCGTATCAGCCTGAGCTGGCGACTGTCGAGGAGATCATCGAAGAGACCCCGGACACGCGGACATTCCGGGCCGTCTTCCGTGACCCCGAACTGCGCGAGAGCTTTACCTACGAACCCGGACAGTTCCAGGAAGTGTCTGTGTTCGGAGTGGGAGAAGCCACCTTCTGTCTGACGTCAACTCCCACGCGTCCCGGCGTGGTGGAGTTCAGCGTCAAGCAGGTGGGACAGGTGACCACCGCGCTCCACGAAATGAGTCCGGGCGATGTCGTGGGGATCCGCGGACCATTCGGAAACTGGTTTCCGTACGAAGAGTGGAAGGGGAAGAAGCTCCTGTTCATCGGGGGGGGCATCGGGATGGCCCCGCTCCGTTCGCTCCTGAATTTCTGTCTGGACAACCGCGCGGATTACGGACCCATAGACCTGATCTACGGGGCGCGCAGCCCGCAGGATCTCTGCTTCCGAAATGAGTTCGACGCGTGGAGGTCGGCTCCGGACTCGCGGGTGTTTCTGACGGTGGACCGTGGCGACGAGACGTGGCAGGGGAACGTGGGATTCGTGCCGGCCTATCTGATGGATCTTGCTCCCTCGCCCGAAAACACCATCGCCATCACGTGTGGGCCGCCCATTATGATCAAATATGTGCTGGAAAGCCTTGAAAAGTTGCACTTCCAGCCGGAGCAGATCTACACCACGCTCGAAATGAAGATGAAGTGCGGCATCGGCAAATGTGGGCGGTGCAACATCGGCGAGAAGTTCGTGTGCATAGACGGGCCGGTGTTCTCTTACGCGCAGCTGAAGGAGTTGCCGCCGGAGTTCTGAGGAGCTCCCCAGATCAGACCGTTACTCCCTGACAGCGGAAGGCCTCGTCCAGCATCACCCGAAGATTGCCGGCGGGATATAGTTGGCGATGGAGTTGCCGCTGCCCAGGGGCGAACCCTCCTCCGGGACCGCACCGCTGCACGATGTCGCGGACATACGCTCCGAGACGCGGCTCCTCCCCGACCTCCCCGATCGCACGTCCTTGCATGGAGGTATCGCTGAAGAACTCGTAGACCGGCACCCGGTCCGGCTCCTGCTTCTGAAGGACGGAAAGCAGCCGCCGGTAATCGGGCTCGGTCCCGAAGAGGCTTGGCACTGTCGGTTGCCTTTCTTCAGAACTTCTCCCAGTGCAGCACGTGGGAGAGGGGCTTTTTTTCGGGCTCGGGGATGATTTCGGGATGTCCGATGGCAACCAGCGACACCAGCTTCACATCCTCTGGCGCTCCCAGATACCGCGCCACATCCTGCGCGTAGGGCTTTTTGTCGCCGGCAACCCAGCAGCTTCCCAGACCATGCGCCCGCGCAGCGTTCAGGATGTTCTGAGTCGCGGCGCTGCCATCTTCCAGGTAGTATTTCCCTTCCTCGCACAAAACGGCGATGCAAGCGGATGCGCTGGCGATGAACTTGCCGTAATCGGTCATGTCCGCGACGGTTCGCAGACGCTCGCGATCTGTTATGACCACGAAATGCCACGGCTGGATGTTGATGGCTGTGGCAGCCAGCCGTCCGCAGTCCACTATGTCTTCCAGCACGTCACGCGCCACTTCCCCGGGCCGGTAGCTACGCACACTCCGCCTCGTCTTCATGCACTCGATTGCGTCCATTCCAGAAACTCCCCCTTATGCGGTTCGCCTGCGCGTGTTCTGTCCTTGCTTTCCCAGCCATGCTTCGCCAGCCACAAGGCCGCTCCCTGCCGCAGGGCGCCTTGGCACGCGTGCCGCAAAAATTCTCTTGAAATTTCCGCAAAGAAAGGCGCTCAGACCGGATTAAAACTGACCCGCAAGGAAAGGAGAGGTAGACGGGGCTCGCAGGCGCTTGACACCTGCGAGCCCCTCTTCTCAAATCGGTCCGTATCGAACCGTTTGACTGAGAATGGCCGCCTACTGGCGCACCAGCTCGAACCAGTCTATGTTGACCAGTCCCTGGTCGAAGATCAGTTTCAGGGTGTGCTGCCCGGCCGGAATGTAGACGCTCGCGCCTAACCCTGATTCGTGGTAAGTGTTCCAGTTGTCGTCAGGGTCGTCGAGATACATCGTCCACTTGGTCACTCCGTCCACTTGCAGACTCACTTTACTGCTTCCCGCGGCTCCCCTGGAGAACCGAAACTTCAGCCGATAGTTGCCTCCTCCAAACAGGCTCTCATAGGCGAGCCACTCGTTCGCCGCGGTCCATCCCACAAACACCGTGGTGTAGTACGGGTCCACGGAGATGTCCACGTCTTCCCAGCGGTAAAAGTTTCCGGAGTTGCCAGATGTCGTGTCATAGTAATCGACCCCGGCGACGGCATTCTTGATGCCACGCCCACCCTCCGTGTCGCTGTTGCGGTAGTGCTCGGCCTGGATCCGTATGTTCCCTCCGGGATTGCCGGGAGTCATGTTGGTGAAGTAGGTCACCCACCAGAAGTCGTTCCGGGCGGTGTTCAGCAGATTGTTGTCGGTTCGGCAAAGCGCATTCTGGTACTGGTCGCAGTTCTGGATGCACTGCCATTGCCATACGTACCAGCAGAATGCGCATATTTTCAGGTCGTTGCCTTTGTTCCAGTCATCCACCGCCTGGAAGGCCTCTTTGATCCAGTTCGGGCGGTAGCTCTGCTCGGAGTACAGCATATTGGTGGCCCACTGGCCGAAGTACCACTGAGTGTTGGTCTCCGTGATGTAGACCGGCTTCGACGTGCCGAAAATGGAGTAGATTCGGCGCATATACGGGACAAATCCCCTAAAATCGCACTCGTCGCCGTAGCGCGGATCCTCAGCGTTTGTGTTTGAGATAGTACTGGCGCCGCTGTAGGCGTGAAGCGGGAAGCAGTCTATCTGCGGTTTGCCGGCGGCATCTTTCTTGACGCTGGCAACCACGTTGTCCCAGAAGTTCAGATTAGGCGTGCCCGGCCACCCACCGGGAGCGTAAATACCGACTTTCAGATTGGGGCGCACGCTCTTGACGAGCGGATAGACCGAGTTCGGGTCGCTGGGGTCGCTGGTGTTGAAGACCTTGGCATACCAGCCGGAAGTGAACCCTTGGCCGTCTAGCAGCTCATTGCCAATGATCATGGCCTCCAGGAGATCTCCCACTTTGGAGGCGATCAGCTTGCAGTCGTGGGCAAAGTAGTACTTCTCGACCCAGTTCTCCTCGGGAGGAATGGTGGACCAGTGAGCGTAGTCCACCCGAAGGATGATGCGGATATTATTGTTCCGCATGGCCTGGAAGTTGGCTCGCACCTCTGACCACTTGGCCTCGCTCCAGGTACGGGCATCCTGGGTATACATCAACTCCAAGGTCCACATGGGCCGGCCGTTCTGGATTTGAATGCTGCCCGACGAGGCGCTGGGCGACCAGAAATGGATGCCGTAGATCGGATAGGATCCCTGCGCCAAGACGGATCCAGAGTAGCTAAACAGAAGCAGCGCAGAGAGCATCAAGACGCTGATGTGCCTGCCTGTCGTCTGCAGCCGCCCGGCACCAAGGCGGTTGCTTCCCCACGCGGTAACGTGCATTTGATCTGTGACCTCCTTAGTTCTCTCGAGGGCAACGCTTCAGGGCGCGTTGAGAATCGCCGGAGGAGCTATCCCGGGCGAAAACACCCTGAACGCGTATTGATGCTGATAGTCATTACAGCACCTGGCCAAAGAGATTCCTCCTCACCTGTAAGGGATTTTGACCGAGCGTAGCGAGGCGGAGGGCCGGGGAGGACTTGGCGAGGAGCTTCGGGAAGCAGTGGTAAGGTGATATCTGCGGAAAGGGTTTTGCGGCAACAATGTCAACGGAACGAGTTGAACAGGCATACGCCCTTGCCAGGGAGCGCTATGCAGAGCTGGGAGTGGATACCGAGGCGGCCATCGAGCGGCTGGCCGGGATACCCGTCAGCCTGCACTGCTGGCAGGGAGACGACGTGGGAGGGTTCGAAAGCGAAGAAGGACTCACCGGCGGCGGCATTCAGGCCACGGGGAACTATCCGGGCAAAGCGCGGAACGCGGACGAACTGCGCGCCGACCTGGACAAAGCGCTTTCGCTCATCCCCGGGCGGCATCGCTTGAACCTCCACGCCATTTACGCTGAAACCGGCGGCCGCAAGGTGGAACGCAACGAGCTGGGCCCGGAGCACTTCTCGCGCTGGATCGAGTGGGCAGCTTCCAAAGGGATGGGTATGGACTTCAACCCGTCCTACTTCTCTCACCCACTTGCGGAAAGCGGCTTCACGCTGGCAAGCCGCGATGAGAGCATCCGGAAATTCTGGGTGGAGCACGGCATCGTCTGCCGGAGGATCGGGGCGGCCATCGGGAAGGCTCTGGGAACCCCCTGCGTCACCAATGTGTGGATCCCGGACGGCTACAAGGACATCCCGGCTGACCGCTTGACGCCCCGGATGATCCTGCAGAAGTCGCTGGATGAGCTGTTCGCCGAACCGCTGGATCCATCGTTGAACCTGGATTCCGTGGAGAGCAAGCTGTTCGGCATCGGGTCGGAAAGCTACGTGGTGGGCTCGCACGAGTTTTATCTGGGATATGCCGTGAAGAACGGCAAGCTGTTGTGTCTGGACGCGGGCCATTTCCATCCCACGGAGGTCATTTCGGACAAGATCTCGAGCGTGCTCCTGTTCGTGCCGGAGCTTCTGCTGCATGTCAGCCGGGGTGTACGTTGGGACTCGGACCACGTGGTCATCCTGTCGGATGAGCTGCGGGCCATCGCTGAAGAGCTTGTGCGCGGCGGCTTCTTGGACAGAGTCCACATTGGGCTGGACTTCTTCGACGCCAGCATCAACCGCGTGGCGGCCTGGGTCATCGGCACCCGATGCATGATCAAGGCGTTGCTCATCGCGCTGCTTGAGCCAACGGACCGCCTCCGGGAGATGGAGGCATCGGGAGACCACACCGGGCGCCTGGCCCTGATGGAGGAGCTGAAGACGCTCCCGTTCGGCGCGGTGTGGGATTACTACTGCGAACAGCAGGGGGTTCCGGCGGGCGGCGCCTGGCTGGAGGAGGTCCGCCAATACGAGCGCGACGTGCTGCTGAGCCGCCAGTAAGCTCAGGACGTCATAGACGCCGGCGGATGGCTCTCGATGCGCGCGTCTTGCGGCGCGCTACTCGGCCCACATCTCGGGGAAGTCCAGCATCAAGAGCCGCTGAAAACAAGATCGCCCTCACCCAGACCCTCTCCCATTCTCAGGGAGAGGGTTTTTGTTCCATGTCCCGCAAGGAGAGCGGGCATATATCGGAGATGCTCAGGGGGCCGTGGGGCTAAAAGCCTCCTTTCCATGGTGGGAGAAGGTTCGGGTGAGGGGGAAACCCGATGGTCCGGCCACTTGTTCCCGTAGCTCGCCTCCTACGGTGGTTGAGCCGTCCGGCGCAGCCGGACGAGTCGAAACCATGGCGAACAGCAGGAATGGTCTCGATACCCACGCCTGCGGGTGCGCCAATCACCCCGGGGACGGGCCGGTCAGGGGCTCAGGGCTGAATGTCTGGCGCTGAGGTCTGAAAGCTTCGCGCTTCACCCCGAAAAAGCTCCGTTCCCCCAGCGCCTCTCCTCCGGACTGTTTTTCGACTCTCCCTGAACACGCTCAGACCGGCCGGGGCAAGAAGCCCGGGCGTTCTGTCACACAGCGTACGCATTTATACCTGAATTTGCGGCCAGGCCTTGACGCAAGTGTGAATCCGTGCTACGCCTGTTCTGTATTCTCTCGCGAACCGCGCAACCTTACAGTAGCGAGAGAGAAGGAGGGTTCCAACCATGACACACGGGAAGACACGTCTCCTTTGGACTGTTAGTCTGGCGGCTGTCTTTCTGCTGGCAGGGCAACTGCAGGCGCAGGTCGCCTATTATGACCCCGACTGGGCCCCTGACTGGTTCAAACGATGCATCTACCCGAAGCAGTGGGCTTCGTGGGATTTCCAGCAGGGTCTTGCACCGTCCGCCTGGCAAAAGAACTATCCGGAACCGCAAGATGTTCCTTCGCTCGGCCTGAGCGGGATCATGGCCTTGGGGCCTGGATTCCTTGTGGCCGACAATTCCAACGGTCTGACGCCCGCATTTGCGGACTTTGCGGTCCGGATGGACAACGTTTGGCGGCCGCACTTCTTCAAGCAGGTCTGGTTCCAGTTCGACGCCCGGGTGGCGGCCGCCGGCAACGTGCCAAAGATCAGCGAGGCGCTCCTCGGCTGGTATCCTAACAACACCGTCCGGCTGGTCCAGGGCAAAGACTACCACATAGACGTGACCCCCCAGGGACTCTATCAAGTGACCGCTTACTACGAGATCTGGCCCCAGCCCGAGTGCGAGAAGATCTCCTGGAACTTCCTGATTCCCGAAGGAGCGGCCCTCTATGTGGACAACGTCCGGATGCTGACCCAGTGCAATCCCATTCCTGAGCCAGCCAGCCTCGTTTTGGCTGGCGTGGGGCTGGCAGGGATCGCAGGGCTCCGCCGGAGACGCACAGTCTGACCTCACGCGCCTCCATCATCCGGGAGGCTGTGCAGAAAAGAGGCCCCGGCATCCAATGGAGACGCCGGGGCCCCTCTTTTGCAGGGATTGAAGGATTCCCTTACTCTTCCAGAAACACCGATTCCGGGTGCAGCAGGTTGCGGTAATCCTCCACGGAACCGCCGTCCATGCAACACTCGATGATCTTCCGCCCAAGCGGGTCCAGATCAGGCTCCAGGAACTGCTGCAGTTGGCGCCGGAAGAAGTCGGCCAGGATCTTCGCTCCCTCGTCGTAGGCTTCCTCTCCAACCTCGGGCTGCCGGTCCACACGCAGGAACCAGTTCGTGATGGTCTGGCCCTCAATCATCAGACTCTTCAGAGCGTAACCCAGCAGTGGGCAGCGAGCAGGAGTAAGCTGATCGGCGGTGAACCAGGCTCCGCCCCGGCGGGCGAGATATTCCCGAGCCAGCCACTGTGGCATAAAACCCGACCGCCAGGCACCGATGTGCTGGTTGGGCACCAGGATCTGCCTCATCAGAGGCGTCTCCTGGAACTGCCTCAGCAGAAGATTGGCCTGGTCAACCATCCGGCCGGTTGCGAATGGCCAGTAGGAACCGACCCCTTCGCTGCTCATCCCCTCGGTCTCGACGATGCTCGGATTGTCGTGCCCACGCGGAGCCACCAGACGCCAAAGCCAAGCGAGCGCAGGAGGCAGCACGTGGAACAGCCCCAGAATGCCGTAAGTGGGCTTTTCTTTTGTGCACGGAGGAGTCCGCACGCCGAAGCTTCGGATGTCCACTTTGACCGGCCCGTCCACCACGCCCGGCACGATGCGGCGCGGGATGATGACACGAGGGTTCGGGCACCGCTTGCCCGGCTCATCCTCAATGTGTTCCCAGATGAGAGCCGTGCTGCCCGGGGCGGCGTCAATGTTCAGGAACAGGAGGGGCTCACGGGGGTGGATGGTCACCGCCTCTAGGTGAGGATCCGTGCCGTAGCGCTGGATGTGGTTCACCCGGACGAACCAGGCCGCCTCAGCGTCCGTGACCACCAGCTTGCCATCGCCTTTCTGGAACGATGGATGGCACAGGGCCATGTCATCCGTCACCGGGCGCAGGGAACAGCCCCGGGGCAGAGTGAGCAGGCGCCGCTCTCCGGTGACCAGGTTCTCGCCCAGCAGCAGCTGACCGTCGCTCTCGCGGTGCATCTGCTCCAGCATCTCGCTCTTGCCGCCGCCGCTGGCTCCTTCGTGCATGATGGTGATCTTGTTGTCATAGGGAGTAATGACCTGCACCGTGGAGCAGTGTGCGGTGACCCAGTCTTCCTGTTCCCCGAGGTTGATGAGGACGCCATATACCCCTTTCTTGGCGCTGGGGCCGGGGTACAGGTTGTAGCTGAACATCTCGTAGAGCTCCGGTCCTCGCCTGTGCACCACGAACTGCTTGCCCCCGAAGTGGGTGTGTCGGAAAGGCGGAGCCACATAAATGACCGCCTCCGGCTTGAAGTCGCGCGGAAGTGTCTCCGTGTTCAGGATGTCCTGCAAGAGGGCCAGTCCCAGAGCGAAGAAGCCAGCGTTCGCTGGAGCAACCACCACGGTGTCCGGGCCATCCGCCACAGAACCGGCCTTGAAGGTGAACAGAGCAAGTTCCTGTGTCTTCAGCCAGTCGAAGGTCAGCTGGCGAAGCTCCGCAAAATCGTAACCGAACCGCTCCGAGAAGCGCTCCTTGTTGGTGGGCAGGTCATCCGCAATGACCATGCAATCCGGGTCGCGCCGGCGCATATACGGCTCCGGGTAGTTGGCGCTGATGCCGTTCCGGACGCGGCAGACCCAAGCCTCGACCACTCGGCCTTTGCCGGGCACATCATAGGCCACCTCGTGAATGCCGTTGACGGCATCGCGCGTGGATAGCTCGATCAGGTCTTCTATGCTCTGCGCTACGGTGAATCCCGGACAGACCCGGATTATGTCGAGCACATCGGGTGGCAAGTGCAGACCAGCTATCTCATTCACTACCGCCAAAGTGTTGTGGATCTCCTTCCGCGTATATTCAAGACTCGTTCGCACAGCCGGAAGGCATTATACACGCCCTGCCCGGCGCCCGCTAGAGACCGGGGGAGTTGAGCCATCCGCCCTCGGCGGGCGATTCGAAACCACAGGCGGCCACCGACGTGGCCTCGATGCGCGCGCCTGGCGGCGCGCTACTCGACCAGAGGAGGGGCGGAGTCTAGAGACTGGAGTTGAGCGTCAACAGTTGAAGGTTTAAGGTCGTGGTGCTGTGGTATCTCACGAACCTGCTCCCGAAACTCCCCCTACGGTGGTTGAGCCGTCCGCCGCAGGCGGACGAGTCGAAACCACTTCATGCACCTGCTCTCGATAAGCGCTCCTCGCGGCGCGCTACTCGACCAGTGTAACGGAGGCTCACCGCGCGATCTACTGGAAAGACTGCGGTTGCTCGATACTCTTCGGAGGAAGGATTCTGCACGGCACCTGCAGAAACGCCGGGCTGCGCAAGCAAGGCCGATCAGGACGCGAGGCGGCGCTGGCGGCTGGAGAGGATGTTCATCGCCTCGCGGTATTTAACCACTGTCCGGCGCGCGACCTCCAGGCCGCGTTCCTGCAGAATGTCCGCAATCTCCTGGTCCGACAACGGATGGGCGGGATCCTCGGACGCAATGATCTCCGCAATTAGGTCCTTTACGGACATCGAACCATCGAAGAACAGGTCGAAGCTGACCACCTCTTCGCTCGGAAGCTGAACCCACTTGTTGGCCGTGGCGCGGCTGACGGTGGACTCGTGCATCTTCAGGGCTCGCGCCACCTGTGTGCGGGTCAACGGGCGCAGGAACGACTTCTGCCCCGTCTCTATGAACCCCTGCTGATACTGCACCACATACAGAGTGATGCTCCTGAGGGTCTTGCGGCGCTGGGCGATGCTGCGAATGAAGTTCTCCGCGCGGTCCACGTATTCCAGAATGTGTCGGCGCTCATCCTCCGAGAATGAGCGGGCCCCGCCATTGCGGATCTTCTGGTAGGCTTCCCGGTAACGGGCGTTCAGTGACAGAAGCTGCGACTCGTGCGTGACGACCTCCACGTCATAGCCTGAAATCGTCCGCCGCACGATGACATCGGGGCGCACCGCGTCAACCGATTCCTGCCGGTCGTCCCAGGGAAGCCGGAAGCACTCTCCGGGATGAGGGGTGAGACTGCGGGTGATGAAGCGGAGCGCCTCTTCCACCGCTTCCACCGGCACCCGCAGCGCACGCGCCAACCGCGAAATTCGCCGGGCCGCCACTTCCGGCCAGTGCCGCTCCACCATCATGCGGGCGAGCCTGGAAGCATCCGTCTCCTCGTCCAGATTGCGCAGCTGAATGAGGAGGCACTCCTGCAGGCTTCGCGCCCCCACCCCGACCGGGTCGAACGTCTGGATAAGGGCCAGCACCTCCTCGAGGAAACTCTCCTCGCATCCCAGTTCCGCCGCCATCTCGGAAAGCGACCCTTCCAGATAGCCGCTTTCGTTGATGCACCCCACCAGATACTCGCCCGCCTCCATCTGGTCGGGCCGGGCAGAGGCCCGGAGCTGGTCCATTAGGTGGTCTTGAAGGGTCTGGCGGGCGCAAGCGTTGCTGATGGGATCGAACTCGGAATCATCCGAGGCCGGAAGTGATTCCACCCAGTCGTTGTCTCGGGCGTAGTAGTCTTGCCAATCGAACTCCTCCGTCTCCGCCTCGGCGGGCCGCTCGACCTTGAGGGGACAGGTGGGGCACATCTCACGGGGAAGCGTGCAGGAGCCGCACACATCCTCGTCCGCTCGCTCCAGCGCCGGGTTCTCCTCAAGCTCCCGATCTATGGCCTGCGCAAGCTCGAGCGTGGAGCAGGCGAGGATGGTGTTTGCCAGAATAATCTTTGGATCGATCTTCTGGGACAGGTTTTGCTTCAGGCTCTGTCTGAGCAGCACTTCCCGACCTCTTCCCGCCGGGGCTCGGCCCGGCGCTTTCCGGCGGCGGAGCAGGCGAAGCGGGGACAACCGGTCTCGCCACGCTTCCCAGGCAGGCGCGGCGCGGCTCCATGAAGGATTGTACCGGTCCCCATGGACCCTGTCAACAGAATAGAGCCCCTTTGCTTGCCGCTCATCCGGATTGTTCCACGAACATTGTCTGCCGTCTCATTTTCGGCGAACGAGCGGCTCTGTTGGCGCTTGCGAACCTTCAAGGAATCTTCATCCTAATCCGATAATGATAACCGCAGCCGGTTGGAGGGCCGGCCCGTATCTCAACCCGGCTATCCAGGGATGGGAGGAACAGGTTCTATGGCGAACTGGCAGAAGACGCTAGCGGTCCGTCTGGCGATCACGGTCTTGAGCGTGCTCGCATT
This sequence comes from Armatimonadota bacterium, assembly GCA_025998755.1. NCBI lineage: Bacteria > Bacillati > Armatimonadota > Armatimonadota bacterium. The sequence continues at coordinate 293,526 of AP024674.1, read as the reverse complement.
TTCGTCTGCCGCTCGGGCAGCGACCACCGGCACCCTGTCGGGAGTAGTGGTGGATGATGAGACGGGAGAAGCTCTGGCCGGTGTCAACCTGAGTCTCGGCGGCACCTCGTTGACCACCGTCTCCGGTGCTTCGGGCGCTTTCTCGTTCCTAAATGTTCCCCCTGGGGACTACACGGTCTCCGCAGTGCTGGTCGGCTACGCGCCGGCGGAAGTCACCGGTGTGGATGTCCAGATGGATCTGATCTCCCGAGTGACCATCCGGATGCAGCGGACCGTGGAGGAGGAGCCCGAAATCGTGGTGGTGCAGAACCGCACTCTGACCAACCCCGACGCCACCCAGACGCTATACACCCGCTCCTCACGGGACCAGCAGCTTGCCAGAACCTCCCCTCACGCATTCAACCAGGTGCCGGACATCGTCAGCACAGTGCCCGGTGTAGTGCGGGACGGACTGGGCAACCTGCACATCCGAGGCGGCCGGGACGACGAGATCGGCTGGATGATCGAAGGAATCCCGGTAACGAACCCGGTGGACAATACCTTTGGGACGAATCTGGTGAATGTGGGGATGTCCCGTCTGCAGGTCTACACAGGCGGATATCAGGCGGAGTACGGAAACGCCATCTCCGGAGTCCTCAACGAGATCAAGAAAACCGGAAGCGAGCTGATGGGCGCCACCCTGGATGTGACAGCAGGTTCCCGCCAGTACCTGGGAGGACTGGGGGAAGCGGGCGGAGTGCTGCCATCCGGGCTGGACTGGTATATCGGGAACTACACGTGGAGGTCGGACTTCAGCGGCTACGTGGCGCGCGCAGCAAACTCCGAGGACACCACCATCAAGCTGGTGTATCCTGCGGGGCCGTCGGACCGGCTTACATTCCTCTGGGCCACAGGTTTCGCCAGGTACCTGCTTCCGCTGGCGGAGGGAGCTGTGCCGGACGGGCAGGACCACACCACACAGGGCTACGGTCTGGCCGGTCTGACGTGGAGCCGGGATCTGAGCGGCGACGCGAACATCCTGGTGCGCCCCTACTATTTCATGAGCAAGAACCGCATCAACGCGCTCTCCACCGACCTGGGGGACTCCGCCGACAGCCGGTCGCTCCAGCGCGGCGTCCAGGTGGAATTCAGGAAAGCGTTCGGATCCCGCCACGGCGTGACGGCGGGCGTGTGGTATATCAGCGGCTCGAACTCTTTCCGTCGCTACATCCCGGACCTGGCGCTCAGGATGACCGGTGATCCGGACATTGCGGAGATGTTCGATCCTTTCGACTACACCTCCCGAGTGGGAACGCGGCAGCTCGCCCTGTTCGTCCAGGACAAGATCCGCCTGTCGGACGAGTGGGTGGTTGATGCAGGCCTGCGCTACGACCGGATGCGCTACGACAAGGCTGTGGGGCCGGACTTCTCGGATTCGCAGATCTCGCCCCGCCTGGGCGTGGCATGGTCGCGCGATCCCCGGACTGTGGTACGGGCGAGCTGGGGACGCTTTATCCAGTTCACACCCACATCCGTACTTGACAGAGTGTATACGAATCCCGCCTGGGAGATGATCTACGCATCCGACGCCATCCTGGACCCGGAACGCGCGACATCATACGAAGTGAGCCTGGAGCGCCAGTTCCGCCCGGACTCCGTGTTTCGAGTGACGCCGTTCTACCGGGAATACACCGACCTGTTGGACCGGGTGCCTATGGATCCGCTGGATCCGGACTCGCCGCTGACCTTCGTCAGCCGCGCGAAGGCCACCGCCAGAGGTGTCGAGTTTTCCATCGCTCGGCGGATGGCTGAGAGACTACGGGGATGGATAAGCTACACCTGGTCGAAGGTGCGCGTGCCGAGCGCATTCGATCCTACGGCCTGGACCTACCCTGACTGGGACCAGCGTCACACTCTGGATGCCACCTTGGTCCGCGACTTCGGCCTGACAGAGGCATCTGCACGTATCCAGTGGGGAAGCGGTTTGCCCTGGACCTCAATTACAGACACCGTGGAGAACACCCGGCGCGTGAAGGACAACTTTGTGGTGACGCTGGGACTCAGCCGGCCGGTCACATCCGATCCGTCATCCGGACGGGTGGGCATCCACGTTTACAACATCTTCGATTCCCGGACGCCCACCACTCTGGCTGCGGACGGATCTGTCTCCACCCAGGTGCTCCCGCGAGCGATCACGGTCAGCTTCTCGCGAAGCTGGTAAACCCCGTCAGGGCTACTCTGGGGGAAACGGAGCGAACGTCGCGCCTGACACGGCCATCTCCCGGCCGTTGACCAAGGCTTTCCTGCGCCCGAGCGTCGCCACACGCAGGGAGGGCTCCGGCTGACGAAGGGATACCGTCACAGTGTCCCGGCCATACTCCACCGAGAGGCCCGTCAGCGTCTTGTCCGCAGACGCCAGCACGCGCCCCTTCAGCTCCACCCGACGGGCGCCGGCCACACCGAACGCACGGACTGTCCGGCCATCACGAACACAGCGTATCACCCAGGCGGAGGGGCCGGCTTCTCCGCCGGACGGATTGTAGCCCACATAATCCACGCCCGAAGGCGTCCCTATACGCAGCACCCGCTCTTCGCCCGAAGCAGTAAGATCCCGGACATCCAGGGACTCCACAGTCTTTCCGGCCGGAAAGGGATACAGGATGGTTGCGAAGCGGGCCGCCTTCACCCCGTCCCGCCAGAACGTCACCACCGGGATATCGTCGCGGATGCCGCGCAGGTCCAGCGTGCCTTTCCGGCCAGCCAGGCGGATCTTTCCTGCATCCGCAGACTGCAGGAGAACATTGGCCGCATCGGGCGTTGTGGAACGCGCCGTACCGCGGGCGGGGTCCAGCGCAGCGTCGGGCGGGGTCAGCCAGAAGTTGACTCCATAGTTGTGCTCTCTGTCGGCCGAAGCTGAGTCGAAAAGCACGTAATAGTCCGGCCTTACAAACACCACAGCCCGGCGATGCTCCACGCCCGGATACAACTCTGCATAAGAATTATCCACAAGGTCTAACACCGGAGACGTGGACCACGCATTGAGCCGCGGGGCCGGGTGCTGCATCATCAAGTCGTCCACCAACAGCACATTGTGGGACCGGTTGCGGGTGAGCTCGAACATAAGCTCCGTGCCATACTCGGTCCGGCCGGGGTCAATGAGCAGAGGACGGCCATACGCGTAAAGCGTGACCATGTTGAGGTCGTCGTGCCCGTGGCTGCCGAAGCGCCCCGCCCGCAGGAAGAGCCACCGGTCATCTTCGAATCCGGTTCCGCCAGGACCACCCCAGCCACTTCGCAGGATGTAATGCCCCGTGTCCGGGAAGCAGTAGGAATCCTCGGCCGGGCGCTCGCCCTCACGGCCCGCCGTGGCGATGAAGAGGAGATCCTTCCGGTTGAATAGCTTCGCGCCGGTCATAGCCTCCCCATTGCGCCAGCCCTGCCATTTCTGTATCCCCGGACGGAAATCCTCGCAATCCGTGTCGCCGTATGTCGGGATCTGCCCGTCCGGCTTGAGCATATAGGCGGTGTAAGCGTGGGCCGCTTCGACCACCCGCATCAGGTCCGGTGGCGCATCCAGTCCGAACCTCCCGGCGGTCTCCAGACCGGCCATCAGGTTGGCCAGCGAAAACCCGTGATAGTTCATGGCGGGTTCAACGCATCCGCCGTCCGGCCAGAACAGCTTCAGCGAGTTGTTGACCAGAAGCTCGAACCCGCGGGAGAACCAGACCTTGGACTCCGCGTACATAGGGAAGCGCTCCGCGAACTTCATCAACGCTTCCGCGACGGCGTTGGCGTGGTTGCCGCCGGAGGGCTCGGTCAGGGCGAAGTGCGCCATCCGCGCGTTGTAGTCCAGCCATGCGAGCTTCACGTCGTCGGTCAGTCCGGTTGAGCCCATCGCCAGGGCAAAGCCGTCCCAGGCGTCACCCAGTCTCCACGCCTGGAACATGGCTACCCATCGCCCGCCGCGCATTCCCCCCTCGAAGGGAGAGGCGTGGTCCTGAACGAAATCCAGCATAAGTTCGTTCAGTTTTCTGGCGTAACGCTCATCTTTCGTGGCGGCGTAGGCCCGCCCCAGGTCGGCGAACAGGTCGTTGTGGCGGACGTAGCTGGCGGATCCCGGCCACACTTCGCGCCAGGTGGTCTGGCGGGACATCTCGATCCAAGACCCCTCTCCGTCTTCTCTGGTGGAATACAGGCGCCCTTCGGAGACCACCTTTTCCATCCGCGACACGTCCGGCTTCTCCCCGGGCTTCAGCCAGGGGATCCAGTCGGCTTTCCGCAGATGCGCCTCCACGGCTCGCAAGATCTCGATGCACGTGCGGTCCAGGTCGCCCGCGTCGTAGGCCTGCCGGGCCTTTTCCAGCAAGGGATGCTGAAGGTCGAACCGGCCGATGAATCTCCGCAGATTCGCCTCGCGGTCCGGCTGGGGCTTGGCGGTGACGGTGAATGTGAGATCCAGGTCCGGCTGCTCCACCCCACCGATGCGGGCACTCCCGCGCGGGTAAACGTTTCCGGAGACAGCCGTCACATTGACGCGGTCATCCCCACCCCCGTTGTGGGTGAGTTCGAAATAGAAGCTCTGGCCGGGAGCGGCCTCAATGTCCACATCAAAAGCGGTGTCCCACTTGCTCCATTTGTGGTCGAAATCGAGCGTCCGGGAGTAGAGTTTTGTACGCTTCTCGGGGGAGTCGTAGAGGGTGAAGGTGACCGCTTCTCCCTCCTGCCAGCTATCCGGCCAGTGGCTGATGCCCACGAAGATGCGCCATAGTCTCCGGGCGCGATCGCTAAGCGTAAACGTCTGGCCGACGGGACTCTTGCTGGAGAGCTGCACCCACTGAGCCTTGCCCTGAGCCACCAGCACCAACCCTTCCTGCGCCGGATCAAGAGGCGGGCAGGTCTGGTCCACAACGGCGTAGTTCAGCGCATCGTCGAAAACCGGGCCGGGAGCGGCCCCGAGAGACGGCGTGGCCGCAAGGCAAACAAGCAACCCGAGCAGAACAGCAAAGCGCAAGAGATTCATCAAGCGAGTGGCAACCTTTCCAGAGCGAATGGACGGACAACCGGCACACGCAAGCTCAGTCCGGCACGTATTCTACCACAGGCCCACTGGAGGCGTCGGAAGCAGGGAATAATCCCGTTGACCCGGGGCACCCCGTATGGTAACCTCTAATTGAGAGTGCCAGTTCTGCCCGGCCGTTGCTTGCTCTCCGGTTGCCCTGGTCCGGGGAGGGCAGGCACGGCCTGGTGTTTGCGACTTAGGCCACCCGCGCCAAAAGGATGTTCAACCATGCGCTGCCTGCTTATCGCCGCTCCGCTTGCTCTGCTGGGTTGTCTGACCGGATCCGCCTGCGCTCAACAGTGGGCGCCAGCGGCGCTGATCAACTCGCCGGCCACTGAAAAGGCGGTCAAGAATCCGGTGCTGTATCCCGACCCGGCGGGCGGCGTGCATATACACTACAAGCCCACCAAGCCATCCTGGTCCGTGCGCTATCGGCGGTTGCACGCAGGCGTCCTTTCACCTCCCAGCATAGTTCCGGTCACCGGTTGGCCCGGCGGACGTTCCGACATCGCACTGGCGGGAAATGGGGACATCTGGATTGCCTGGGAGAACTGGGTGGACGACGCCCAGGGAGGGGAACAGATCTGGGCGGCCCGTTCATCGAACGGAGGGGCCAGTTGGACAACCTTCCCGGTGACAGCCTACGCTTACCCGCCCGGAGACGGTGGACAGGCCAAGACCCCACAGCTTGCTCCGTTTGGGCCGCAATATGGTCCGAACATGCTATGCGCCTCGTGGAGGGCCAAAGAGAACGTCCTGTATTCCGGAACCTGGAACGGATCCTCATGGTCGCCCCATGCCTCGATGGGCACGTGGACGGATAACTCCTATGCGGTGACCGGGGCCTGCCGTAACCCTGTGGACGGCAGCGTTTACCGCACCTACGGGAGGAAGATCGGGGGATCTTGGCAGCTCTGCATGCGGCGCTTCGACGGTTCCAGCTGGGGTCCGGAGATCGTGGTCTCCACCAACACGGGCACGGAGTTCGTGGCGCGTCCTTCCATCGCCATCAACAAGCAGGGGGAGATTATGGTGGCCTGGGACCAGGATGAGAAGATCTATGCCCGCCACTACAGTCCTGTTACCGGCTGGGGACCGCAGCTGCTGGTGGCACAGGGGTTCGCCCCTGCTGTGGCCGCCGTGCAGCATACGTATTTCTACATCGTCTACTCCGAACTGGGGGCCTCCAGAGACCGTCTTTTGGGCAAGCGCTTCGCGCACGGGCAGTGGCAGCCCACTCCGTCGGTGGTCTCGGTGGGTCTGCCCCTCGCTTACACTGTGGATCCCGATCTCTGCACGGACTCGCAGAATACCCTATATGCTGTGTGGGAATACTGGGGGGGCGAGGACGCGCCGAACGCCTACTATTCCACCCTGCCCTATCCGTCCGGGCCACCTGCTCCTGCAGAGGGCCTCAGCGCCACGGCATCCGACAGGCTGACGCGTATCCGGTGGACCAACCCATCATCAATCAACCTGCACCGGGTGGTCATCCGGTACAGCACTTCGACCTTCCCGGCAAGCCCGTCCGACGGCCTTCCGCTCTATGACGCGCTGGTGCATCCCGGCACTGCCGGGTCCGTGGACCACACGGGTCTGACCAACGGAACGACCTATTACTATTCCGTTTTCTGCCTGGACGTTTTCGGCCAGAGCCAGCAGCCCGCGAAGGCCTCCGCGACACCATTCTCTCAAACCTGTGGGAGTGTGCGTCTGCTGGCAGATGGCACGCGGGTGGACCTGACAGGACGGGTGATAACGGCTGTATTCCCTTCAGACGGCGTCATCTATATCCAGGACCCGGAGCGATCCTCGGGCATTCGGGTGGTCACGCCGACAGCGGGGATGGCTGTCGGCGATGTTGTGAACGTCTCTGGAGTGATGGACTCCCGCATTGTCACCGGCCTGCGAAGCGAACGGCAAATCGTGCAGGCGACGGTGACAGTGACGGCGAGGGGCAGCGGTGTCAGGCCCGTGATGATGAAAGGAATTGCGGCGGGGGGAGGGAGTGCACCGCCCTTGATTTTGGGGGTGAACGACGGATACGGTGTAAACACCATCGGGCTGCTGGTTGCCGTGGCCGGCCGGGTGACGGCGAAAGTGGGCAGCTATCTGTTCGTTGACGACGGCAGCGGGGTTTTGGACACATCAGGCCGCACCGGAGTAATGGTTCGCTGCCCGGATTCCTCCATACCGGCAAACGTGGGGGATCTGGTGCGCGCGGTGGGGGTGATGGAGGGCAGTGTGCCCACAGGCTGGACGACGAACCGGCGGCTGGTCCGGCTCCGCACCTATGCCGATCTCCAGATACTTGTCGGTCCATAAGTCTGGACCACATAGAGGAAAGCTAGGAGGGATAGCGTGTTGGAAAGAAAGCACTTGGTAATAAAGGTTGCAATGAGCTTCGCGGCGGCGATAGCCGCCTGCGTGGTGGGGACATCTCCGACATCAGCTCTGACCTGGACTCCGCCACTCATCATCTCCCCGGCATCGGACACAGGCTGCTCGGTGCCGAGCATAGCGTCAGCCCCGGATGGGCGCATCTTCGTGGTTTACCGCAGGAAGAACCCGGACTGGCGCCTGCTCTATCGCGAGCGCTCGGCAACCGGAGTGTGGGGACCGGTGGAGACCGTCTCCGTGCCTTGGTCGGAGCGAGCCAATATCGCTTATCACCCGGATGGCAGCATATGGGTGGTTTATGCCGGTTCTCCGCCCGGCGGAGCCACAGACCTGTTTCTCGCGCGACGGGTGAGCGGCACCTGGAGCACCGTCCAGCTCACGAACACGCCAGGCGTCAATGAGGATTACGCCATGATGCGGGTCATGGGGGACGGGCGCGTCCATCTGGTTTATGCCGTCGACAAAAGTATCCAGTACCGAATGTGGAACGGCTCAAGCTGGACGGCGCCGGTGGCGCTGGGCAACTGCGAGCGCGAATTTTACCATAGGCCCGGAATCGCCGTCGATGCCGCAGGGCGCGTCCACGTGATCTGGGAGGAATCGAAGAGGATTCTGTATCGGCGCCTGGAAGGTTCGACGTGGACGTCCACTCAAGTCATCGGAACCACCACGGGGTTCTTCGCCTACGGGCGGATAGCGACATCCGGCTCGAACGGCGTAGTTGTGGTGACCTTCGACCAGGTCAATGACAGCACCTACCAGATCAAGCATTGCTCCAGCTCGGATGGTGGTCAGACGTGGACCCCAATATCCACTCTTGTCTCGGCCGGGCATTACCCTTGGCTCGCACAGGGGGCAGACGGAGTTGTGCACCTGGTCTACCATGAAAGGCCGAGCCAGCGGGCCATCCTCTACCGGAGATGGTCTGGAGGGACGTGGTCGGCTCCCGAAACGGCAGCCTCCGCGGCGGACAATGTATGGAAAGGCTGGCCCTGCATCGTCGCAGGTCCGGACTCAACGGTCCATCTCGTCTACGATCATGCCGAGACCATCGCCTACGTGTCCGGTTCATCGGTGGTAACTCCCCTGCCACCTGTAACCAATCTTCGAGCCGATGTGGGGGATCGGGCCGTACGGCTGACCTGGACCAATCCGGCCGACAGCCGCGTGGTTGCAGCGGTGGTGAATGTCAAGTCCGGAAGTTTTCCCACCAGCCCCACGGATGGAACCCGGGTAGCCGAGGTTGCCGCATCTCCAGGTGCGCAGTCCTCATATCTCCACCTCGTCGCAAGCAACACCACGCAGTATTACTCCGTCTTTGCCAAGGCTTCGGACGGCAGCTTCTCGGGAGGCGTCTCCGTGCAAGCAACTCCTCGCCCGCAGCGGTGCACGGACGTACGGATGCTGCCGAACGGCACCTGGACTATGCTGAGGGGCAAGGTCGTCTCGGGCATATTCTCTTCGGACGGCTGTATTTATGTGCAGGAAGAAGACCGAGCCGGCGGGTTGCGAGTGGCTGGAACTTTCCCGCCTCTGAGTGTGGGAAGCAGGGTGGACATCTCGGGGACGATGGAGACTGTTTTGGTCGGCGGGATCCCGTCGGAGCGACAGCTGCGCCTTGACACGATCACCCTGACAGGCAGTGGACCATCGCCCGTACCGCTGCATATGCGGACATCCACCGTGGGAGGGGCAGCCGTTCCGCCCTACATCCCGGGAGTCCGTGACGGCAAAGGCGTGAACTCGATGGGCCTCCTCGTTCGGGTAAGCGGCCGCGTGACGGCCGTGGTTGGCCAGTATTTCTACGTGGACGACGGGGAGGCGGTCCCGGATATCTCGGGCCGCGTCGGGGTGATGGTGCGCTGGCCATTCGGGACTCCCACCGTGAGCGCAGGACAGATGGTCACGGTGAGCGGCGTCGTCACCGGAAGCATCCCCACCGGGTGGAGCACGAATCGACGCCTGCTCTTCATGCGTTCAGCACAGGATCTGATTATCCACTGACGCACTATCTGCGGAACTAATCCTCAACAAATATGGACTATAGTCAAGGGAGGCCGACGGAAGCAGAAACCCGCGAGCGCGTAAGGCGGGCAGAACAGAACAGGAGACACGCGATATCTTGAGACTGGTTGCCGTCATCCTGGCCGGAGCAGTGCTGGCTTCGGTCCCCTGGGGGGTGCCCGTGATGGCATCCCCCCAGAATCCCCCTTACGGCTTCGTGGCCGTGCAAGGTAGCAAGCTGACCATCTACGGCCAGCCCATCCGCATCAAGGGGACCAACTATTATCCCCGGGACGGAATGTGGGCCAGCATGTGGACCAACTGGAACTGGAACGCCATTCTGGCCGACACAGACCGGATGCGGTCCCTCGGGATGAATGCGGTTCGGATCCTGGTGCCTTACACGCACGGAGGATGGAACGGCCCCAGTCCGCCGGAAACTCGTCTGCAACAGCTGGAATCCCTGGTGAACCATCTGGGCGCGAACGGCATCCGTAGCTGCGTGACGCTGTTCGACTGGGAGACCAGCTACCCGGCGGCCGGGACACAGCGCGAGACCGAGCACAAGAGCTACATCAACGCCATTGTCGGCCGTTTGAAGAACAACCCCTACGTCTTCATGTGGGACGTGAAGAATGAGCCGGACCACCCCAGCTCCATCAACGGCTTCGATGACTGGGATATGGCTCCCACACAGCGGGACAGGATCGTCAGCTGGCTGAGCCGCATGGCGGCACACATCCGCACGATTGACCCCCATCACCCTGTCTCGGTGGGGATGCGCTGGTATAACAATAACAAAGATGTCATAGGATTTGTGGACATCGTCTGCTTCCACTCTTACTGGTCCCACATCACGAACAACACGGAGATCCCGGTCATCAAGTCGTTCATGGGGGTGAACCAGAAACCCATCCTGGCGCAGGAGTTCGGCTGGCCAACCAACCCCACCCCGTGCAACCGGGACGGAGTGCTCATCTGGGACTATAACGAGACGCAGCAGCTGGCAATGTACCAGCAGTGGCTGGAGGCTTTCGAAAACCACGACATCGCGGGCTGCCTGCAGTGGATGACCTATGATGCCAAGACTTACACAATCAACCAGTATGAAAGCTTCGAGAACTATTTCGGCCTTTGGCGATATGACTACAGTCTGAAGCCGGCGGGCGCCTACTACCGCGACAACTTCCTGACCCGCTCCTTCCCGGGCGCTCCGCCGCCCCCGGTTCAGAACTTCACGGCGCAGGCGATGGACGCCGCCGTCCGCCTGACCTGGCAGAACCCCTCAGGAAGCTTCGACCGAACGGTGATACGGATGCGAACCGACGGCTATCCGCAGAGCCTGACCGACGGGGTCCTGGTCTGTGAGCGTCCCGGACCGCCCGGATCCTGGGACACCTTTGCGCACACGGGACTGATGAACGGCGCGGTCTACTATTACACGGCATTCGCGCTGGACTCCGGCGGCCAGCCATCGGCGCCCGTGAACGCACTGGGGCGCCCGACCCAACCTCAGGGTGGCGACCGCTGCGGGACGGTGAAGCTGCTGCCAGAAAATGCCCCTGTGCTGCTGCTTCGTAAGATCGTCACCGCTGTGTTCCCAGCGGACGGAGCGACCTATGTCTCGGAGCCGGACCGATCCGCGGCGGTCCGGGTGGAGGCCGTGGCGACTGGAGTCTCGGTGGGTGACACGGTCAATGTGACCGGCAAAGCCCGCACGCGCGTGCTCGGCGGCGTGAACGCTGAACGCACGGTGGCAGAGGCATCCATCACACGGTTGGCTGCCCCGCCCGTAATGCTTCCCGCTCTCAGAATGCGGGGTATTCAGGTGGGCGGTGGACCGGTGATCCCCTATCTGGCCGGAGCGCGGGGCGGCTTCGGTATCAACAACGTGGGACAACTGGTAACTGTCGTGGGTCGTGTGACCGCCGTGCTGGGAACCGTGATCTTTGTGGACGATGGATCCGGCGTGGTAGACCTGGCCGGGCGGCGCGGCGTGATGGTCCGCTGCCCCGGTTCCTCCCTGCCGGTGGCGCAGGGGGATCTGTGCGCAGTGACCGGCATTGTGGAAGGCAGTGTGCCCTCCGGCTGGACGGATATCCGCCGGCTGGTCCGGATGCGCGACTGGAGCGACATCTTGCGGCTGGACTGACGCGAGCGATTGCGACAGGCAGAGAAGGCGGCCTGTCAAGCCGGTCCACCCGCGAAGGCAATCAGATGCCTTCAAAACGGGTAATATCCTCTCAGGACCCGGAATGATTCGCAGTGTCCCGCGACAATCCTGACAGAGGCGCAGGAAGGCGAAGGATTCCAGAAAGCTGGTGACGATCGCCGTCATTCCGGGCCCGGGGGTGAGGAGCCGGGCTTATGAAGGAGTCGGTCAACCGTCCAGCGCTTCGTATCGCGCTCATCTATGCGGCGGCGGCCAGCCTGTGGATTCTGACGTCGGACTGGCTGTTGTTTGGCTTGCTGTCGCCGGGCGAACAGGCGTCCAAGATCACCATGTCTTCGGTGCTCAAAGGTCTGCTTTTCGTCGCCGTGACGTCTGTTGCCCTGTACGCCCTGGTGCGCTCCAGCATCCAGCGCATCTATCGCGCAGAGTCGCGGATGCATCTGCTTTTCTCCAGCATCAACGACAGCATCTTTCTTTTTCAGATGACCGAGGAGGGGCTTCCCGGCCCGTTACTGGACGCAAATGAGTCGGCCGTTCGAGAGACCGGTTATAGCCACGATGCCCTCTTGCGCCTGACTCCCGCCGACCTTGTGCCGCCGCGCGAGCGTCCCGCCACCCTGAAGGCTCTTGAGCGGCTCTGGCGCGAAGGGGATGCGGTCTTCGAGGCGGTGCTGGTCCGCCGAAGCGGGGAGGAGATCCCGGTTGAGATCTGTGCCCGCACGGAGCGGATCGGTGGCGAGCTGGTATGCCTGGCCATCGCCCGCGATCTGACCGAGCGCAGGCGCGAGGAAGAGGAGCGCCAGCAGGCGTTCCAGCAGGCCGAGCGCGACAAGAGACAGTTCTACCGCGAGACCATCCTTGCCGTCACAGGCGGTCATCTCATGCTGGGGGAGGAGGACGAGGCGCCGGATTGGCTGGCGGGGGCCGAGTTTTCCGCGCGGCTGCCCGGGCCGGAGCATCTTTCCCGGGTCCGTCATCAGGCGATGGACTATTGCCGGCGACGCGGGCTCACGGGAGAGAGCCTGGAGCGCTTTGAGCTGGCGGTAGGAGAGGCGCTTGCCAACGCGGTCAAGCACGCCGGCGGCGGATTTCTTTACGCGGGTTCGGACGACCATTCCGTCTGGGTGGCCGTGGTGGACCACGGCAAGGGAATGGACACGTTCACCATCCCGCGCATCGCCCTCGTGCCCGGCTTCACCACCAAGGCTTCGATGGGGCTGGGATTCACCATCATGCTGGACTCGGCCGATCTTGTGCGGCTGGCTACCGGTAGCGAAGGGACCACTGTCTGGCTGCAGAAGTTGCTGGAGGAGAGGTCGGCTCCGAAGACGGCGGAGGCGGTGGCCGTCTAGCATCTTGCTGAAACGGTCCAGAGTTTGGGATCCAGCTTCTAAAGCCTGAAGTTCTCGAGAGCAAGGGGTTGCCCTCGGCCGCCGCTGCGGATCCTCCCCAGATGGATTGACAGATCTCCGTTCGAGTGGTATTGTGACATGCGAGATATAGGTAATCGACTGATGAACAGACTCCTGACAACTTCAGCATTCCCTGTCATCTCGCGCCATCTCGGCCGTATTCGAATAACGAACAAAGTCAGGCATCGGTGACAGAGACGCCTCAGTCTACTCATTCCGGGAGAACCGCGTCCGAAGGCCGGATCACCCCGCGTGGGGTGGTCTTGGGTCTGGTGCTAGTGCCGCTGAACGTATACTGGGTGCTGGCGGCGGAATTGAGATGGTATGTCATTCTCACGCTGAACCCGCTCTTCGTAACCCCTGTATTCTACCTGTTCGCACTGACGGGCCTGAACGCCCTGCTCCGGTGGCGGATGCCACGGCTCGTCTTCACGCGCGGAGATCTGGTGGTGATCTACGTGATGCTGGTGATGTCGTGCACGGTGGCCACACACGACTTCATCATCAACCTGATGAGCACCCTCGGCTGGGCAAGCTGGTATGCCACCCCGGAGAACCGCTGGGAAGAGCTGATGTTCCCCCACCTTCCGAAGTGGATGTTCGTGTGGGACCGGGAGGTGATGGAGGGAGCGTTCTACGGAGGCAGCCGCTCCCTGACGGAGCCCGAGGTGCTGAGGGCCTGGCTGGTCCCGCTCGGGTTCTGGTCGGTGTTCATCCTGTCCATCGGATGGATAATGCTCTGTCTGTCGGTCATCGTGCGCCGGGCCTGGATGGATGAAACAAAGCTCTCGTTCCCCATCGTGCGGCTACCTCTGGAACTGACACAGGCGTGCCCGCCGGGCCATTCGTGGTACTCGTGGGCCAGCCCGATGCTCTGGAAATCCGCGTGCACACGGCGGTTCATCTCCAGGAAACCGTCCTCCAATCCGATGTCCATCCAGACGGCCGGAGCTTCTGAAGGATCCAGCCGCTCCGCCAGAGTCAGGACATCCTCCGGGCCGCCCGCAGCCTGCGGGCCGAAGATCAGCTCGAACTCCCGGGCCCATTCCGGGCCGATGGAACGCAGTTCGTCGAGGATGAGCGCTCCGCTGTGGCATCCGGCGGCGCAGAAGAGATGAGGATGTTTGAAGGCGAGCTTCAGCGCGCCGTAGCCGCCCATGGATAGACCGGCGATGGCACGGCCGGCGCGTCCGGGAACGGTATGAAAGACACGGTCCACATATGCGATGAGATCGCGCACGATGGCGGTCTCAAATGCCGCCGTCAGACAGGTCTGACTGTCCGTGTACCACCCGCGGGCGGAATCCGGCATCACGATGATCAGCGGTAGATCCTGCGCATACCGCTCGATGCTCGTGCGCCGTACCCAGACCGTGTGATCCCCGGACAGCCCGTGCAGGAGATAGAGCACGGGAAACGGTCCGTCTCCTTTCTCCGGCAGAATGACTGTGAAAGACGTCTGTTTCCAGAGCGCAACCTGGACTCCCCCGTGCACTTCGCAAACGGCCATGGCTGATCCTCTCCAGCGGCAGAATGACGGGACGGCGCGCCGCCCCGCGCACAGAATAGCCGACCGTGTCTGCGATCTGCAGGCTTGCTCCCTTGCGCGCCGCGCGCGCGGGTGATACTATCCCGCCGGAAGGGAGGAAAATGCCTCCGATGCAAGCAACAGGGACCCCTGTCCATCTTTCCGTTCTGCTGTGCTGGGCGGCTCCACTGGCAGCCCTGGCGTGGACCCTCGCGGCCTGCCGGATCTCCGGGGCGCGCACGGCACCGGCCATCAGGACTCTGCTGCCCGCGGGTCTAGCCGGAGCGGTCGTCGCGGCTCTGACGGCAGCCGCCTGTCAGTGGGCGATCGGCAAAGGCGCAGCCATCGGCCCGCCCGGCCCTGTTTGGACTCAGGTGGCCATCGGAGCATTCGCGTGCCTGGTGGGGGTGGTGGCCGCCGGTCTGATCTTGCAGAAGGACGCCGGCGCCGGCACTGATGCCTGGCGCGCCACAGATGCCGCGATGACAGCCCTTATCATCCCCGCCATGCTGGGAGCCTATCTCCTCGGCAAGCACACGGCCCGCCCTTCAGAGTGGCTGGCGGTCGCGCCGCTCGGGGCAGCCATCACGGCCGCATCCGTCGTAATGGCGCTCCGGGGGGTCGGGGAGGGAGATGCAGGTAAAAGAGCGCAGGAGATACTGGAGGCCCTGGCAGCGGGCTGCGCCACTGTGTCTTTCGGCATATTGCTCGGCAAGATGCACTATGCCGGACGCTTAGAGCGCGCCGGAGACGTGACGGCTCTCTTTCTTGCAGCCTGTCTGGGCATATGGCTAGCGCTGAGTCTGTCGCAGAGGCTGGCCTTCCCGGGATCCCGCGCTATATCGGCGCTCTGGGGATTAGCCTACACTGGCTTCGCCCTCTGGTTCGCGTGGCTGCTGACGAAAGCCGTTCACGCCGACAGCCAGGCAGCATACTGCCTGTGGGCGGGGCTTGGCGCAGGAGCAACGATCGTGCTACTGTACATCAGCGGGGCGATGGAGCCGTCGTCTCCGCAGGTAAGGACTTCTTCTCTGGTCAGCGCGGCGGCGATCCTCGCCGCGGCCGCTCTCTCGCTCCGGTTTCAGACGGGCTTCGGTCTGGCCCTTTGCGCAGCCGGGCTGATGGGGGCGCTAGGGCTGTGGTCCCTTTTGACCCCGTGGATGGGCCGGGCATCCGGGCAGGCCTTTCCTGCCTGGATCGCCTGGGGCGCGGGATATCTGGCCGCCTGGTGCGCCCTACGGATCTGGCTGGAGTGGCATGGGGGAGCGAGCATCCCGGCATCCTCGCCTTACGTTTTCCTGGGACTGTCCATCGGTCTGGCCCTCCCGTTCGTGCTGATATCACTGGCAGGCGGTCAGGAGGAAGCGCCATCCCGCGCTGGAGCCATGCTTGGCGCCGTGATGCTGCCCGTGGCACTCGGGGCGACAGTACTGCTGGTCTCCACTGTGCTGCGTGAGCCTTCCCTCCGACTGTTCCTGCTGGGGTGCGGGGCGGCCGGGATGGCGGCGCCGTTCGTGCTGGCCGCAGCACCCGCCGTCCGGGGCCTTGCTCCCGCTGTCTCCGGCGGGCTGGCAGCGGTCTGCCTGACACTGGTCACTGCCGGAGCCCTGCAGCAGTGGTCCGAGGAGGCAACCCGCGCGGGCAAGGTGCGGGTACTGGTTTTTGTAACCGTTATCCTCGCCGCCGGCTACGTGATGATGGAGGGGAGAAGGCTGCTCGCGGTGCGGCACCGGACCTCCTCAGGCTGAGAATCTGCCGGACGGCTTCAGCGCGCCAGTCGGTATTCGTCGCGGGAGATTCGGTATTCGTCGCGGGAGATCAGGATATCCGGGCGGCCGGAGATCTGCTTCCAGACCACTGCGACAAGCCGGTCGCCCGTCTCCGTGGCCGTTACGCACAACCGCACCGGAGGAGGAGCGGGCCCCGGCCCCGTGATCCGCACGGTGAGCCTCGCACCTTCCGCTGACGCCCTGATCCGGACGGGCCAACTGCGGGTGTTCCGGAACCGCAGGTCCGCTACTCCGT
Source organism: Armatimonadota bacterium (assembly GCA_025998755.1). Classification (NCBI taxonomy): domain Bacteria; kingdom Bacillati; phylum Armatimonadota; species Armatimonadota bacterium. The sequence goes on along the minus strand of AP024674.1, from coordinate 276,946 downwards.
ATGCCACAGTGGCGTCGCGGCCCGGCGGGACGCTGGCGACAGGACGCGAGTGCGCGTGGCGCTCCGTGACCGGCAGCCCCGCCAGCAAGATAGCGTTATATAGGGTAGACGAGACCTGACAGATCCCGCCCGCGACGGCCTGCTCCACCTCGCCCGCCACGAACGCTCCCGCTTTGCGCCAACCCCTGTCAGCAGACGATGGCCCGAGCGCCGCCGCCATGGAGAACTCCTGCTGCGGCAGCACCAGTGCACCGTCCACCCGCCGGGCGGCCAGACGGATGTTATGAAGCTGCTCTTCCGTGCGACCTTCCAGCGACGTGGAGAAGGCGGCAAGCACGCGCTCTCTCTGGGCGTTCTGCAGGGCGACCGCCCCTGCCGTCAAGACCGCAAGGGCTCCCGCGGCAACGCCGACCCGCAGGAACACGCACGTTCTCATCGCACCGTCAGGCGAGCCTCCGGCGAAGTCCCGGCAAGCTGCGGAGCGTACATCGCATAGGCCCTGACGGGCATTACATGAAGCTCGCCCGGAACTTCAGCGCGCACCTGGAAGTCGAACGTGTTGACATCCCCGTCCAGCGTCCGGCTGAAGATGCCCACCCTGTCATCCCGCACCTCGATGCCCGAGAAAGACAGATCCCAGGAAGGATTCGGACGCTCCACCACTTCAAATCCGGATGGCAGGGGGCACTCCACCAGCACATACTGCCCGGAAGAGCGCGGCCGGACCTGGATGCGCATCCGCAGAGTCTCGCCCACACGGACGCCGCCCCTGAGCGGCTCCACGTTTTCCTTAAAAGAGCCGTCCGGCTGCTTTTCCAGTCTCACGCGCTGGAAGGCGCGCGTGACGCGGAAATAGCCGGGCGCTGCCGGCAGGTCTTCTGAGGGATCCACGAAAGTGAGCACTCCGGACCAGAAGGCCGTCCCGGTTCCGTTCACCCGGATTGTGACCGTATTCCGGCCCGCCCGCAGTGACTTGCCAGGCACATCGAGAGACCGCGGCGGGAGGAACGCATCCTGCCGCCGCAGCTCGAACGCCGCCGCTGTGCGCCCGTTCACCAGAACTTCCACGGACCCTGTGGCGGTGGGCAAGGATTCCATATGCTCCACCAGCGCCAGGATGACCAGCGAGGTCTCTCGGGTGTTGCTCCAGTTGTCTCCCGCCCTCTGCCGGGCAAGCCAGGCCGCCACCGGCTCCAGTTGGTTGCTCGTCCGGCCGGCCCGGTGCAGGACGCGCATGGCCATCGCCGTGGCCGCAGGCGCCCTCCATCCGAAGGGATCCGGAGACCCGCTCCAGAACATGAACCCGGCCTCTGTCTTCTTCCTGCCCTGAAGCGCCGTGGCCACATCAGTGAGCTCCTGAGACCACCCTGATTGCGCGGCCGCCATTCCAAGACAGGCAAGGGCAAAATCGGTCAGATCCGCCTGGCGCTCCCAGAGATCCCGGAACAGTGTCCGGTCTCCGGCGCCGTTGGCGGAAAGCGCCGCAAGCCCAAAGGCAAAACCTTCCAGCTGGTTTCGATACCAGTTGCCCATCTTCAGCCAGTCGCGAGCCGCGGGTTTCGGCGGCACCCCCCTGCCGACAGCTTCGGCCAGCCAGGCGGTCCCGCGCGCGACCATATCCGCCGGAACATCAGCTCCTGCGGCGCGCGCCTCCGCGAGGGCAAACAGCACATAGCCGGTCATCCCGATGTCGGCGACACCCTCACCGTGCCACCCCCAGCTACCGTCACCGTTCTGGGCGTCGCGCAGAAGGCGGATACCTCGCCGCAGCATCTGCGGGAGCTCGCGCGCCTCATCCGGCGCCGGAAGCCCCAGCCGGTCCATCGCGCGCTTCACAACCACGTCCGGAACAAAGCTGGAGGTCACCTGCTCCACACATCCCCAGGGATAGTTAACCAGATACCGGAGCCCGGCGAAGATGGCTCCAGCGGCGGACGGGGTTATCTCAAGGTGGAGGCGGGCCGAATCCAGATGCGCATTCGCCGGAAGGTTGAACACCGCCTCCCGCACCGGAGCCGCCCCCGCCTTGGCCACGGTGGCCACTACGCCGTGCGGATGCACCGGGAACCGCAACTCCATCGCGTCGGATGCCTCGCGGTTGCCTCCGTCAGCGCGAGCGGTCAGGACGGCCTCGCCCGGCCTGCGCACATCCACCTCCACAGGAATTCTGGCAGCCCCGTCCGCGTCCACTGTGACCGTCCGCGCGGAAGCCCCCCGGATCTCAAGGCCGGTAGCGCTCAGGCTGACGCGAATCCTGCGCCGCTCGGACGTGTAGTTATGGACGATGACCCCCAGCGTCTGGCGGTCGCGCTCCCGGAAGAAGCGCGGAGCCTGTAGACGCACCACAACATCTTTTGTGACAAGGCACTTGTGCACAGCCCACCCGACAGCCGTATCCTCCGTGACGGCACGGGCGGTGGCCCTCCAAGTGGTCAGGTTGTCCGGCATCCTGAACCGCACCGTCGCCCGGCCCTCCGAATCCGTGAGGATCTGCGGGGCCCAGAACGCGGTGTCGCGGAAGTCCCTGCGGACACTATCCTCGAACTTGTCCACGCCGCCCAGATAGTAGTCCTCGACACTGGAAGAGGTGTTGACCCGGTTGTATCTCGGGCCCCAGAAGTGGCGCCGCAGGTCAGGGGTGTTGTCGGCGCGCAAAGCGTAGATGGCCTCGTCCACCACACCGAGCGACACCTCAGCCTGGACGCCTCGCCCTTTCGCATCCAGCGTGCGGATGGTGTACCGCGCCTCGTCGCCCGGCCGGTAACGCTCCCGGGAGGAGGCCAGTTCCACGGTCAGGAAGGCATCCTCAGGGCTTACGCCCAGCTCTTCCGTAGCCACACGCATCTGACCATCCTTTATGTACAGGCAGGAGACGGTTACCCCCGGCCGCTGAGAATCGTTGAGGGGGACATCCACCGTGAGCGTGCTTCCCTGCAGATGCAGGACACGCGCCTCATACAGCTTCTGGCCTTCGATGGTCAGCAGGACATTCAGGCCCGGAATGGCTGTGCGCACCAGCAGCTTTGCCGTATCGCCCGGCCGGTACATTTTGCGGTCCCGCACGATGGTCAGAGCTTCCTCCGGAGGACCCTGTCCGTAGAACTCGCTTTGCCCGGCGCTCACCACCCAGACATCGGCTTGATCCCTGGCGATGCGCCCCCTGTCATCCCGGCACTCAAGGGTGATACGGTAGTCACCACGTGACTCCGGGGTCCACTGAAAGGTTCCGCGCCCCTTCCCGTCCGTGGAGGCCTTCAGGCGTGCGACCTCTTCAGTGCGCTGGGAGCCCCGGGACCACCGGACCCGTTCGACGATGGCCTCCAGACTGCGGTCCGGCACTGGCTTTCCGGTCCAGTCCACGGTCTGGATATCTACGACGACCGCCTCACCGGGACTTGTCACATAACGCCGGAGGGAGGCCTGGACACTGAAGTCCGCGGGAGTCACAGTAATGCCCGCCGAAGCCGTGACTTCGCGCATGCTGATATCCACCACCCGCGCCTCAACCACCCAGCGAGCAAGTTCTTCTTCCTTACCCGTATCCAGACGGATCTTCAGCTGCCCGGCCTCGTCGGTGCGGCCGGTCCCTTCCATAACGACTTCGCCGTACCCGCCGTAGTCGTAACCGTAGCCCCCGAACATCGTGTCGAACCACGACTCGAACTCGCTGTCATAGTGATGGAACCACCAGCGCGAGCGGTAGACGGTGTAAGTGACCTCCGCATCCGCCACCGGCGCCCCGAAGTAGTAGTTGGCCCGGACGGTGGCATTGACCGCCGTGCCGCGCACGCAGAACGGCTGCGGCAGGCTGACCTCCACCGCGTATTCCGGCTTGCGATATTCGTCCACAGAGAAGCGCGCGTCGGCCGTCCGGCCGTCCAGCTTCACCCGCACCCGGTAGCTGCCGAGCGGAGCATCCTCCGGAATCTGCCAGTCGGCCGTCGCGGTGCCCAACCCGTTGGTGCGTGCGATCACCGAGCCCACCGCGCGCCCTTCCGGATCCTCCACCACGAACTCCACTTCACGATCGGCCAGAACCTGGTATGAGCCGGGCAGGCTCCTGCGGAAAATGCCCTTGAAGTGCACCGTATGACCGGGGCGGTAGAGAGGCCGGTCCGTGTAGATGAGGCAGCCCTGATTATATTCGTCGCTGTAGTAGTAAGAGCTGGTGAATGCGACACTGCCCTGATGACGGGCGACCACCAGGGAGTCTTCGCCGGAGGTGTTCAACCGCGCCAGGCCCTGATCGTCCGTCGCCGCTGTGGCCCCACCCGTATTACGGCCATGCACTTCCACTGACGCTCCGGCCACGGGCTTGCCGGTTCTGATGTCCGTGGTCCAGGCCAACACACCGTCCGCATCGCGCTTGGCCACCAGCGCAAGCGAGGTGACGTTCAGTGTGTCTCCCGCAGATGCCTTGCCGAGGGTGGCCACCACGAGATAGGTGCCCGGCCGGTCCAGTTTCGGGGTGGCCGGATAGCCGTCGAAGTGGCCGTTCAGCTCGGATGTGGAATAGCTGCGTTCCCAGCTCCAGACGGCGGGCTCCAGCCTGTTGATCTCCTTGATGAGCCGCTGTCTCCGGTCGAATTCCTCGCCCCCGGAGCGGCGCAGATCCCGCTCACGCTCTCCCACCAGATCGTAGGGATGGATGCTGAAGCGCACACGCGCACGCTCCGCCGAGCAGACTCCGCTGACGTACAAACGCTTGCGCCCCCCTGTGGCGACCGAAAGCGGATACGCGACGCTCATCTCCAGCGAATCCGGCGCGGGACGCAGGACGATGGGCTGCATCCGGAGCCCCCGGCCTTCCTGCACGGAGCCCGTCCCGGCCTCCTGATACTCATAGCCTCTGCGCTGGGCAGCGATGACGTGGTAGCCTACCGGCACACGGGCAGCCCGGAAATAGCCGCCCGAGTCCGTAAGCACTCGCCGAATGTCCTCTCCGTCCACGGTGGGAACACTGACAAAGGCGCCGGGAATAGGCTGCCCTTTGGTATTCACCACCCTGCCCGTCAGGATGCCGCAACGGGGCTCGCCGGCGACAGTGAGGGAGACCAGACCGCCGGCAAAAGCCAGCGCGAGGACCACAGCGATGATGCTGGCAAGAGTAGAAGACCGACCGTCCGCCATCAGGGGACAACCCTCCTGTGCTTTCCGGGCGCGGCAGCTTCCCCGCCTGCAGGGGATGCCCGCACAGATTGGAGCGAGACGCGCGGGACGGTAGTTGCCTGGTCCGGACGAATAGATGATACCACCACCGCCACCACCGGGCAAACGACGGGGAGGAATCAACGGCCATCGTCCCGAAGCCTGAGCTGTCATCCGAAGGGAGGAAAGGGCGATGGAGCAGATTTTACTGTTTATCGTGGGACTGGCGGCAGGAGCGCTCCTGGGATGGTTGGCCTCGATGTTCCGCCAGAGCGCCGCCATGGCGACTCTTCAGGAACGCTTGCGCCAAGCCGAGTCAGCCGCCGCCGAGTCCACAGCGCTCCGTCAAGAGAATGAGCAACTCAAACTCCGTGTGAACTCGCTGGAGAAGGAGCGCGAAGCGGACGCTGAAAAGCTGGCGTGGGCACAGACTGCCGAACAATCTCTCCGCGAGGCCTTCCAGTCGCTGGCGGCGCAGACCCTCCAGACCAACGCCCAGGAGTTCCTGAAACGCGCCAGAGACCAGCTCGACGCCCTCGCCAACCAGCTCAAAGGCGACTGGGGCGCGCAGAAGCTGGAGATCAAGAATCTGGTAGAACCCCTGCAAAAGTCGCTCGCGGAGCTGGATCAGCAGGTGCAGACTCTGGAGCGCCGTCGGGAAGGCGCATACGAAGGGTTGACAAAGCAGATCGAGCAACTCTTTCAGAGCAACCGGGATCTGCAGCACACTGCCGCCACGCTTGCACAGGCACTGAAATCCCCCACGGTACGGGGAAGATGGGGAGAGGTGCAGCTCCGGCGCGTTGTGGAGATGGCGGGCCTGACCCGCCACGTGGACTTCGACGAACAACAGTCCACCGACGCCGGGCGGCCAGATATGGTGGTCAGGCTGCCGAACGGCGGCGTGCTCCCGGTTGACGCCAAAACACCGATGGAGTCCTTCCTGGCTTCCATCGAGTGCCCGGAGGGTGAACGGGCAGGAAAGCTGATTGAGCACGCCAACGCCGTCCGCTCGCGCATCACGGATCTGGGCAAAAAGCAGTACTGGAGCCAGTTCGAGAAGACGCCGGACTTCGTGGTGATGTTCGTCCCCAACGACTCCTGTCTGAGCGTGGCTTACGAGCAAGACCCCACCCTTCTGGAATACGCCCTGCAGCAGCGCGTTCTGCCCACCACACCCGTGACGCTGCTGGCGCTCCTCAAGGCTGTTGCATACGGCTGGCAGCAGCAACAGGTGTCCGAAAACGCCCGGCGCATCGCCCAGTTGGGACGGGAGATCTACGAACGGATCGGGACGTTCAACACCCATCTTTCGGATCTGGGCAAGAACCTCACGCGCTCCGTCGAGAGCTACAATCGGACGGTCGGGTCGCTTGAGAGCCGGCTGATTCCATCGGCGCGGAAGCTGGGGGAGCTTGGCGTCTCCGCCGATGCGCTTGCCGAGCCGGCCCCCATAGATCTGCAGACGCGCATCCCCCTCCCACCGGAGGCCGGCACACTGCCGGAGGTGGATATCGCGGAGGCCCCCGAAGAGCCGGCCACCCCCGCCGAAGACGAATGAATGAATCCCCTCGCGTCCATTAGTTGCGGTCCGCGAGGGGACGGTCTGTTCCTCCTTCAGGCGGCGGCTGGCTTCTAGCGGGGCCCGAGCTTCAGGAACCGCTCGTAAGCCTCGTCCGCCATAGCGGCGGAATCGGGCCGCGGCTCGTAAGTGGCCAGATCCACGGAGCTTCGCACAAGGCTTCGCCCCTCCGCCACCGAGCCGATCTCGCCCAGTCCTATGGCCTGCATGAGGATATTGCCCATCGCCGTTGCCTCCACCGGCCCGGCGATCACCTGACGGCGCGAGGCGTCCGCGGTGAGCTGAGTGAGCAGGCGATTCTGCGTGCCTCCGCCCACCACGTGGATGACCGGCAGGCTGCGCCCGGTCAGCTCCTCCAGTCGTTCCACAACCCAGCGGTACTTCAGCGCCAGGGAATCCAGAGCCGTCCGGACGATGCTGCCCGGATCCTCCGGCACAGGCTGAGACGTGGACCGGCAGAACTCCTGGATGCGCGCCGGCATATCGCCGGGATGCAGGAACGCCGGATCGTCCGGGTCCAGGATGCTCCGGAATGCAGGCGCATCCGCGGCCATCTCCGTGAGGCGCGTGTAGTCGTAGGAGACTCCGCGGCGCTCCCACGTTCTGCGGCACTCCTGCACCAACCAGAGCCCCATCACATTCTTCAGCAGGCGGTAAGTGCCGGCCACTCCGCCCTCGTTGGTGAAGTTGTACTGCAGGGAGCGATCCGTGATGACGGGCTGATCCACCTCCACCCCCACCAGCGACCAGGTCCCGCTGGAAATGTAGACGAAATCCCGGCCCTCGGCGGGTACGGCGGCCACCGCGGATCCCGTATCGTGGCAGGCAGGAGCGATGACGGGCACAGGTGGGCACTCGCACTCCTCGGCGACAAACGGCAGGATCTGGCCCAGGCGCGACCCCGGCTGTACGACGGGAGCCATCTTCTCCAGCGGCAGCCCCAGCCTGTCGGCCAGCTCTGTGGCCCACCCCCCCCGGAGGGGATCGAACATCTGGCTGGTGGTGGCCTCGGTGAACTCGCAGACCGCCTCGCCGCTGAACCAGTAGTTGAAGAGATCCGGGATCATTACGATCTTCGCAGCGGCATCCAGCAGGTGCGGGCTGGACTGCTTGAGGGCATACATCTGATACAGAGTATTGAGCTGCATGAACTGGATGCCGGTGGCGCGGAAGATCTCCTCGCGAGGCACGATGGCGAAGACCTCTTCCATCTTGCCGTCCGTGCGGCTGTCGCGGTAGTGATGAGGATTGGCGAGCAGCGCGCCGGCGGAATCGAGCAGGGCGAAATCCACTCCCCACGTGTCCAGCCCCAGAGAGGCAAGCTGATTCTCGCGGGATGCGAGCCGCAGCCCCTCCTTCATCTCCTGGAACAGACGCAGCACATCCCAGTGCAGCCCATCGGGAACCCGCACAGGAATGTTCGGAAACCTGTGAACCACCTCAAGATCCAAAACGTTTCCGCGCAGCTTACCCACCACTGCGCGTCCACTCTCGGCCCCAAGATCCAGCGCGAGGAATGATCTGGCCTGGCTCAACTGCATCGGTCCTCCTTCAAAATCCTGATGCCGTCCCCGAGACGACCTGCGAGGGAGACCTTACGCACGGGAAGCCCCCAATCCTCCCAGCAGGAAAGCGGGCGGATCGGGGAGAAGCGAAGATCGGCAAAATGTCCAGCGACAACAACTTGCAGAGGAAGGATTTCCGGCGATGGCGAGATGGATGGCGATCCCGGCTGCGATGGGGATTCTGGGGATGATCTTGACAGGAGGTCCCGCCTTGGCGCTGACCGACTGCGAGAAGCGGGAAGGGTTCGCATCCCTGTTTGACGGACAGACTCTCTCGGGATGGACCGTGATGGGTGATGCATCCTGGAGCGTTCAGAGCGGCATGATCGTTTGCTCGGGGCAGGGCGGAGGCTGGCTGCGCTCCAACAACAAGTACAGGGATTTCATCCTGCGCCTTGACTACCGCATCGGGGACGGCGGGAACAGCGGCCTGTTCCTGCGCGCTACGGAGCAGGGCAACCCGGCCTTCACGGGGCTTGAGCTGCAGATCCTCGGCGACCACGGCCGGCCGCCGAGCAAGCACAGCACCGCATCGGTCTACGACGCCATCGCCCCGTCCGCGAACCTCTCCCGTCCCGGTGGAGAGTGGAACAGCTACGAAGTCATCTATATCGGCAACACCCTGACCGTGCTTTTGAACGGCAGGGTTGTGGTGATGGCGGATCTGTTTGACAAAGCTCTGAATGAGTCTCTGGCGGAGGAGCGCAGGTTCTGGAACCGCGCTCCGGAGGGATACATCGGCTTCCAGAACCACGGGGCGAAGGTGGAGTTCCGGGACATCCGCATCCGGCCACTGACGCTCCACACACCCCCACCCAACCCGTAAGGTATCCGGGGCCGGGCCGTGAGAGGAAGGGCAGCACGATGGCGAAGCATCTGACGAGAAGGCAGTTCCTGGGGCATTCAGTAACCGGCGCGGCGGCCTTGGGGCTGGGCATGCTGACCGGCTCGCCGGCCATCGGTCAGATCCGGGGAGCCGGAGAGCGCATCAACTTCGGCGTCATCGGATGCGGGGGGATGGGAACCAACCACCTTCGCGATCTGATCCATCGCCAGAGAGAGCTGGGCCAGCCGGTCAGGGTGGTGGGAGTATGCGACATCTATGAGCCCCGCAAACTGAGAGCCAAGGAGATATCCGGAGCGGAAGTCTACCACGACTACCGCAAGTTGCTGGAGCGCAGGGATCTGGACGCCGTCGTGATCGCGACACCGGACCACTGGCACGCCCGGATGACGCTGGACGCCATAGACGCCGGAAAGGACGTCTATGTGGAAAAACCGATGACCCACACCTGGGAGGAGGCGCGGGAAGTGGCCCGGGCGGCCCGGGAGAAAGGTCGCATCGTGCAGGTGGGGGTGCAGTCCACCTCGCAGGACATCTGGTGGAAGGCGCGGGATCTGATCCGGCAGGGGCGGCTGGGTAAGGTCCTGTGGAGCCAGACCGGCATCTGCCGCAACTCCAAGGAAGGCGAGTGGAACTATCCGGTGGAGACCGGGGCCTCGCCGGACAACCTGGACTGGAAGGCATTCCTGGGCTCCGCTCCGAAGCGTCCGTTCGACCCGGAGCGTTTCTTCCGGTGGAGGAAATACTGGGACTACTCGGGCGGGATCGCTACAGACCTTTTCTATCATCAGCTCGGGCATCTTCTTGTGGCGCTCGGCCCGGAGTTCCCCCGGCGCGTGACCGCATCCGGAGGCGTTTACATTCAGAAGGACCGCGAAGTGCCGGATACCTTCTTTATGACCGTGGACTACCCGTCGGAGCACACCGTGGTGCTGGTGTCGTCCATGGCCAACAAGCAGTGCGTTCCGGAGATCATCCGTGGGCAGGAAGCCACAATGTTTTTCGAAGGATCCCGGCTGATCATCCGGCCTGAGACAGAGTTCCGGCAGGAGCAGGAGGAGATCATCTCCGAGGAGCCCCGCCCCGGCCACATGGAAAACTTCATGGACTGCATCCGCACCCGCAAGACCCCGCACTGCGATGCTGAACTGGGCTACCGCACCATGACCGCCATCGCCCTGGGGGTGCTGGCATACCGGCGCAACCGGGTGATGGTGTTCGATCCGGAAAGACAGAGGCTGCTGACGTGAGCCGCTGCGTTGTGCGCCTCATTTTGCTGGCGTGCGGAATCGCCTTCGCGGGAACCGCGGCGCGCTCAGCCGGCCAGTCGGAGGAGACCCGGGTGCTTCTCCTGTGGGGAGGCTGCTGCCATGCCTGGGAGCAACAGACGCAAGCGGTGCGGTCCCTACTGGAAACCGGCACAGAGATCCGTGTGACCTCCACCGAGGACCGGGAAAGCCTTAGGAGAGAAACGCTGGAGCCGTTCCGGTTGGTCTTTATCATGACACAGGGCGGCGGAATCACTGACGAGCAGCTCGCCGGACTGCTGGGATTCGTGCGGGACGGCGGCGGGCTGGTGGTCTTGCACGCTGCCGCGGGAGCGTTCCGCGAGTCGGGGGCGCAGGAGTATTTCCGGATGCTGGGGGGGAAGTTCCGCTCGCATAAGTACGGTGACTTCCGGGTGGAGTTCACCGGAGAGCACCCTGTCAGCCGGGGTTTGAGCGGCTTCGACGTGCGGGACGAGGACTACGTTCACGACCTCTATCCAGACGTGGAGAGGCACGTGCTGGCCGTGCGGACATCGGACGGGGAGCCGGTCTGCTGGGTGCGCCATTTCGGCCGGGGACGAGTTTTCTACCTGGCGCTGGGGCACGACCGGCGCAGCTGGAACAACCGGAATTTCCAGATCCTCCTCTACAGGGGGACCTTGTGGGCGGCCGGGAATGACAGACCGGGCCTGCCGCAGGCGAGGATCCGCCTTCCGGAATGACGGAGGAGGCCGCCTCACTCCTGCGTTTCCGCCGGAGGGCGATGGGGTGCATATGGGAGCTGACGCTGTCTGCGGACCAACCCGACGCGCCCGCGCTAGCTGATGCTGCATTCGAGCAAGTCTCGCTTGCTGAGAAGTTGCTGAGTGTCTTTCTCCCCTCCAGCGACATCAGCCGGATCAACCGGGAGGGCCAGGCCGGGCCTGTGAAGGTCAGCCCCCTCACGCTCCGAGCGCTGGCGCATGCTTTCGAGCTGAGCGACCTGACGGGGGGCACATTCGACATCGCGTGCGGGGCACTGGTCCGATTGTGGGGGTTTGAAGGCGGCGAGGGGCGCAAGCCCGCGCAGGACGAAATCAGCCGGGCACTGAAGTGTACTGGCAGGCATAATGTGTTGCTGGACGAGGCGGCGGGAACGGTGCGGCTGGTCCGCCCAGGGGTGCGCCTCAATCCCGGCGGATACGGCAAGGGGTTCGGTCTGGATCTGGCGATGGAAGCGCTTCGGGCCGCGGGCGCACAGTCGGCGCTGATGCACGCGGGAACAAGCAGCGTGGCGGCGCTGGGAGTGGACAGCAGCGGACGGCCGTGGCAGGTGGGGATCCGCATTCCTGGTCACAACGATGGACGCGCCGCCGTTCTTGAGCTACAGGACGGGAGCCTGTCGGTCTCGGGGATTTCGGAGCAGAGCTTTTCTTACAAGGGACGCCGCTTCGGGCACGTTCTGGATCCGCGCACGGGGTATCCGGTGGAAAGGGAAGGATGGGGGGTGGCGTTGTGCGAAAGCGCGGCAGCAAGCGATGCGCTTGCGACAGCCGCTTTGGTGCTGGGACCGGAGGGCACGGAGCGGATTCTGAGAGGGCGTGGAGAGGTACGCGTCATCTTCTACGACGAAAAGGGCAGGCCGATCCGCGAGGTGGGCGGAGGATCGGAGAACGGAGTATCAAGGACGGAAGGCAATGTCTGGGAGTAATCTTTTCAGCAGGGACTATCTCACCCGCCGCGATTTCCTGAAGGGTTCGGCGGCAGCGGCGGCAACCGTCGCGGTGTTCGGAGGGCAGCGGGCACACGCCGAGGAGACAGCACAGAAGTCACCTGAGGAGCCCATACGTGCGGGGATCATCGGCACCGGGGCGCAGGGGACGTTCCTGCTCAGTAACGCCGTCAAAATTCCGGGAGTGGAGATCGTAGCCTGCTGCGACATCTTCGAGCCGCATCTGGAAAAGAGCCTCATCCTTGCCCCCGACGCGGAGCCTTATCAAGATTACCGCAGGCTCCTGGACCGAAAGGACATTGAGGCGGTCATCATCGCGACCCCGCTGCACCTGCATGCAAAGATGAGCATAGACGCCTTGGATGCTGGGAAGCACGTCTTCTGCGAGAAGATGATGGCATATTCCATCGAGCAGGCCAAGGCGATGGCTCGCAAACAGCGCGAAACCAACAAGGTTCTGCAACTGGGACACCAGCGCCGTGTCAACACTACTTATCGGCACGCATACCGGATGCTGAACGTGGACAAGGTGTGCGGACGCGTGACTCAGGTGCGCGCGCAGTGGCACCGGAACGGAAGCTGGCGCAGAGCCGTGCCGGACAAATCGCTGGAGAAACAGCTGAACTGGCGTCTCTACCGGGAGTATTCCCAGGGTCTGATGGCCGAACTGGGCAGCCATCAGATGGACGCCGTCAACTGGTTCCTGAACGCGCTGCCGGTCTCCGTGATGGCAAGCGGCGGCATTGACTACTGGAAGGACGGCCGCACGGTCTACGACAACATCAGCGTCATATACGAGTATCCCGGCGGCATCCGGTGCACTTACACCTGCATTACCACCAACGAGCACGAGGCCTATTACGAGATGTATATGGGCGACGAGGGAACGCTGGTGGTAACCCCGGAGAAAGGTCTGCTGTTCCGGGAGCCGAAAGCAGAGCAGCTTGTCTGGGCGCCGATGGCGCACAAGGATGAGTCCAAGGGCAAAGAGGCGATCGTGCTGGATGCCGGCGCCACCCGCCGGGCCCGCGAGGGAACGGGGCAGGAGGAGATCAAGACCGACGCCTCCCAGGACGACTACTATGTGGAGCTGGAGGAGTTCTTCCAGAGTGTGCGCACCGGCAAGAAGCCTGCGTCGGACCCTGAGTCGGCGCTTCAATCGTGTGTGACCTGCCTGATGGCCAATCACGCCGCGCAGACGGGCCGCAAGATCCAGTTCAACGAGAAGATGTTTCAGATCTGACGGCCCCGCTCAGGCGGAGCCGCCGGTGGAAGGCGCGGAAAAGATGAGAGGACTTTTGCTTGGCGCTGCAGCGATGGCGGCCCTCTTTGCCGGCGTTTGCAGCCGGCTTGAGGCGGGTGGAGAAACGGTCGCGCGAGTGTCCATCTTGGCCGCCGCGGAACTGAAGGGCTACCCTGTCCTGATCCCCCTGACGGCGCCGGTTCCTCGGGGCGCCCCGGCGCTGCGCTCCCCGGATGGCAGGCGCACGGATGGCCAGCTGGTGCGGATCGAGGGACGGGACTTCGTGGCGGCGCTGGTGGATCTGCCGGGGGGCGGGGCGCGAACTGTGTATGAGGTCACGTTTGACGCCAGCCCTGCGCGCAGATCGGCCCGGGTGGAGGTACGCCCGGAGGCTGAAGCGCTGGCTGTCTATGCGGGAGACTCCCTGATAGCCCGACACAACAGCACTCACCCGTTCAAGCCCTACCTCTGGCCCGTATTCTCTCCCGGCGGGGTGGACGTCACTCGCAGCTACCCGATGCGGGACGTCCCGGGCGAAGACCAGGACCACGTCCATCATCGCGGATTATGGTTCACCCATGGTGACGTCAACGGTGTGGACTTCTGGGGAGAGGGGGAACCGAAAGGACGCACCGTCCAGCGATCGGTCAGCGTGTCCTCCGGGCCAGTATGCGCTGTCATCCGGACAGTGAACGACTGGGTGGCTCCGGACGGCCAGAAGGTCTGTGAAGACGAGCGCACGCAAGTCTTCTGGAGAACACCCTTGGGAAACGTCATTGATTTCCGGATCACTCTGAAGGCTTCCGAAGGTGCTGTCCGGCTGGGGGATACCAAGGAGGGCACTTTCGCCATCCGTGTGCCCAAATGGATGACTCTGAAGAATGGTACTGGCCACATCCTGAACTCCGCCGGGGACCGTGACGGGGCGGCCTGGGGCAAGCGTGCGGCATGGGTAATTTACTGGGGTCCTGCAGCAGCCGGCACCACAGGCGTGGCCATCGCCGAAGATCCTCAGAATTTCCGCTTCCCCACCTACTGGCACGCACGGGACTATGGTCTGTTCGCTGCCAATCCCTTCGGCGTACGGGATTTCACGGGAGACAAAGAGCGGGACGGATCCATTGAGATCCCGGCAGGCGATTGGCTGACTCTGGCCTACCGAGTGCTTGTGTTCGATGGCGAACCGGAGAAGGCCGGTGTTCCGGCATTCGGTGCCCAGGCAACCCTGCACAAACCTTTCGTGGTGACCTTGCCGTGAAAGCGCCATCTTTTGTGTTCTCCGCTGTTGCAGCAGCGCTGGCGGCGGGCGGTTGCGGGGCGTCCGTCAGGGAGGCAAGCACGGTGGTGGAAGCCAAAGACGCGCGGATCTGGAAGCTGGTGTCCCGCCCGGTGCAGGTGGAGAAGCTGGCGGGAGATTTCCAGTTCACGGAGGGGCCTGTCTGGGTGGGAGACGCCGTGCTTTTCTCCGACATCCCGGCAGATACCATATACCGCTGGGATCCCTCAGGACGCGTCAGCGTGTTCCGCAAGCCCAGCCGTAACTCCAACGGACTAACCCTGGACGCGCGGGGCCACCTGATCTGCTGCGAGCACGGCAGCCGCTCCGTGACGCGGACGGAAAAAGACGGCAGCCTCACAACGCTGGCCTCCCAATATGCGGGCAAACCACTCAACAGCCCGAACGACGCGGACTTGTTCAGCGATGGCACCCTTTATTTTACGGATCCTCCCTACGGCATCCGCCCGGAGCAGCAGGAGCAGAAGGTCCAGGGGGTGTATCGCCTGTGGCCGGACACCGGCCGTCTGGAACTGTTGCTTTCGGACTTCGACCGTCCGAACGGCATCGCGTTCTCGCCGGACTACCGGACTCTGTATGTGACGGACTCTTCTTCGCGCAGCCACATCCGTAGCTTCCGGGTGACAGAGAGCGGCAAGCTGCTTGACGGAAAGATCTTTGCGACACTGCGTGACCGGCGCGAGGGCATTCCGGACGGTTTGAAAGTCGACCGCCAGGGAAACGTCTGGAGCACCGGGCCAGGTGGCATATGGGTGTTCGACCCTGACGGGACGCACCTCGGAACCATCCTGACGCCTGAAGTGCCCGCCAACTGTGCGTGGGGAGGCAAAGACGGCAGGGATCTTTATGTGACGGCGCGGACGGGACTCTACCGCATCCGGACACTGGTGGGCGGTTTTCTCCCGGGGCAACCGCGCTGAAGACCGCCGGTCAAAAGCGGGAAGGTCTGCCGCCGCATTCTGTCGAAGACTCCGCCGGATAACGACTTCGGGCGCGCGGGCAGCTCCCGCGCGGGAAAGAGCGGACATGAGCGGAGTACGCTGGCGCCTCGGCGCGATGATGTTCCTGCAGTACGCCATCTGGGGCTCTTGGGCCCCCTTCCTCTGGCCCTACCTTACCGACCCTGCTGCCGGTCTTGGACTGAGCGATCCCCAGGCGGCGTTCATCTTCGGTCTTCTCTGGCTGGCCTGCATTCTGGCGCCCTTCACAGGCGGGCAGATCGCCGACAGGTATGTTCCCACGCAGATCTTCCTGGGAGTGGCGCATTTAGGGGGTGGCGTGTTGTTGCTGCTGGCATCGAGGGCGCAGGAGTTCGGCCCGATGGCCACGCTGGTGGGTCTTTACAGCCTGCTATATGCGCCCACCTTGGCACTGACGAACTCGCTGGCGTTCCATCACCTGGCAAGCGAAAAGGAGTTCGGCGGGATCCGGGTATGGGGAACCATCGGATGGATCTGCGCCGGTTTCGCCCTGAGCTTCTGGCGCAGGATGGGCACGCCGCCGGACGTGGCGGATTGTCTGCTGCTCTCCGGGCTTTTTGCCCTGGTGATGGGAGTTTACTGCTTCACGCTGCCGCACACCCCTCCGGCTAAAGACGAAGCGGCCGACCCGCTGGCCTTCCGCGAAGCATTCGTGCTCCTGAAGAACCGCAACTTCCTGGTCTTTATGCTGATCGCGTTCGTTGTGACGACCGAGCTGCAGTTCTACTACGGTCCCACAGCCGGCTTCCTGGAGAAGCCCATGGGCATCCAGCACCAGAACATACCTATGACGATGACCGTGGCCCAGGCAGCGGAGATCTTTGCCATGTGGCTATTGCTGCCGATTGCCCTGAGGCACCTGGGAATCCGAAAGACACTGGCCCTGGGTGTAATCGCCTGGCCCCTGCGCTATTTCGTGTTTGCAGCCGGGCCTCTGGCGCCGGAGGTGATGAAGCCGTTCGTGGTGGCTTCGCTTACTCTGCACGGGCTGGGCTTCACCTTCTTCTTCGTGGTGAGCCAGATCTTCGTAGACATGGTTGCTCCCCGCGACATCCGCGCATCGGCTCAAAGCCTGCTGACGCTGGTGACGATGGGGCTGGGGAACTGGATCGGCACACAGTTCACCGGGTGGGTTCTCAGCATCTTCAAGCCGGCTGAGGACCCTTCGAAATGGACCCACGTCTTTCTGGTGCCCTGCGCGCTGACTGTGGCCTGCGCCGTGGCCTTCCTGCTGTTCTTCAAAGATCCTGAAAAGGAGCGGGAAAGGGTAGCTGCCGCAGCGTAGAACGGAGATCAAAAGATCAGGATGCCAAGGCGGCCCGCCGGTCTCCCGGCGGGCCGCACGGTCATTCAGGATTCCTGAAAGGCTGCAGCCGTCCAGCGCACGCCGCGAATCACCAGATCCTGAAACACGGGATGACGGCAGGCGTCAGGATCGTGCCCCAGTGCGTTAAAGAGCACCCGACCCCTGCCCCACTCGCGCGCCCACATCACGGGATACGGCTCTCCCTGATAAAGAGCCGTGGCCAGCACGTTCACGCGGCTGTCGTAGCTGCACAGATACTGCTCGTCACGGACAGTGAACTCGTCAATCCCGGCAGTAACGGGATGTTCGCGGTCCAAAACGCTGACCTGATACTCCCTCATTGCCGGATGCCGGACGAAGTATCCTCCCAGCATGGCACGGTACGGATCCGATTCCTTGAAGGAGGCAGCCGCTCCGTGTATACCGACCAGTCCGCGGCCGCTCTTCAGCCAGCGGGACCACGCAGCCACTTCAGCCGCCGATATCTCTCCCACCGTCCAGTAGAATACCATCGTGTGAAAACCGTAGAGCGCTTCGCTGCTGAGGATGCTTTGATCATCCTCCACCACGGTCAGGTTGAAATCCGGCTGCGCGGAAAGCAACTCCTTCAACACGGCTCCGCAGCCGCGCCAGTCGTGCACCCCTCCGCCGGTCAGAAGGAGAACGTCCAGTCTTCGGGATCCCAATGATTCTGTCATGCCCTGCAACCTCGACATCTGTTTCCACGTAAAGCCAACTCGCATCCTGCCGGAACAGCGGCCTCTACAGCAACCGGCGACGGAATGGTGCACAATAGCGCTGGCGGCCATTCGGCTGCCAGGGAGACTCTCCTGCGAATGAAGGAATTCATCGTTTCCGTGATGGCGAAGGACCGGCCGGGCATCGTAGCCGCAGTATCCGGCGCGGTGGCCTCGCTGGGCGGCAATATTACTCACCTTAGCCAGACGGTCCTGCGAGGATACTTTACCATCATCCTGTCTCTGGAGGCGAGCGACTCGCTCGACGCCGAGACACTGCGGGAAACAATCGCCGCCTCTGGAGCACCGGGAGAGTTTCAGGTGGGCGCGGCGCCGTTCGAGGACAGCGTCGCCTGGCACCCAGACCGTCCGCAGGAGCGCTTCGTTTTGACGGCTCGCTGCCGGGACCGGTCCGGAATCATCCATCGTATCTCGCGGACCCTGGCCGAAGCATCCATCAACATAGATGACTTCTATGCCTACGTGCTGGACGGAGACTTGATTATGATCCTGGAGCTAGGCGTGCCCCCCGGCGTTAGCGTGCCGGAGATTCAGAAGGATCTCCAGCGCCTGGCCGAAGAGGAGGGTATTGTGGCTCATCTGCAGCACGAGGACATCTTCCGCGCCACCACCGAGCTGCAGGCCGTTCTCCGACTGGGAGACAGGAGGTAAAGGGGATGCCCTCCAAAGAGCACATCCTGGCAACGGTCCGGATGCTGCAGGAAGAGCACCTGGACGTGCGCGCCGTGACCCTGGGGGTGGATCTCTGCGACTGCGCGGACCGCGACGCGGAGCGGATGTGCCGGCTCATCCGCGACAAGATCCTTCGGAAGGCGGGAGGCCTGGTGAACGCCTGCGAACAGGTCTCGCGCAAGTATGGCATCCCGGTGGTTAACCGGCGTCTGGCGGTTTCGCCCGTGGCCAATATCGCCGCAGGCCACGGGCCGGAAGAGATGCTGCGCGTTGCACAGGCGCTGGACAGCGCCGCAGGGGAAGCCGGGATAGACTTCGTAGGCGGCTTCTCCGCCATGGTTCAGAAGGGTCTTACGGACTCCGAGCGGACCCTGATAAACACGCTCCCGCAGGTTCTTTCCAGCACCACACGCGTTTGCGCCTCCGTGAACGCAGCTTCCTCGCGGGCGGGCATCAATGTGGATGCGCTTCTGCTTCTAGGAGAGCGGATCCTGGAGACCGCCGCGCTTACAGCGGACAGCGACGGCTTCGGGTGCTGCAAGCTTGTGGTCTTCGCCAACATCCCCGAGGACAACCCCTTCATGGCGGGGGGCTTCAAGGGCCAGGGCGAACCGGAAACCGTTATTAATGTGGGCGTCAGCGGCCCCGGAGTGGTCAAACGCGCTATCGAGAGACTGCGCCAGTCCGGGGTGAAGCTGACTCTGGCGGATGTCGCCGAGGAGATCAAGAACACCTCCTTCCGCGTAACGCGGACGGGAGAGTTGATCGGGCGGGAGGTGGCCCGGCTCATCGGAGCCGAGTTCGGCATCGTGGATCTGTCGCTTGCTCCCACCCCGGAGGTGGGCGACAGCGTGGGAGAGATCCTTCAGGCGATGGGTATCGGACGCATCGGCGGACCGGGCTCCACCGCGGCGCTCGCCCTGCTGACGGACGCTGTCAAAAAGGGCGGGACGTTCGCATCATCGTCGGTGGGCGGACTCTCCGGGGCGTTCATCCCTGTTGCTGAGGATAGCGCTCTATCCCTGGCGGCGGCCGAAGGCAGCCTGACGCTGGAGAAGCTGGAGGCGATGACCAGCGTGTGTTCGGTGGGACTGGATATGGTGGCGGTTCCCGGTGACGTCTCGCCTGAGACCCTGGCCGCCATCATGGCCGACGAGCTCGCCATAGGAGTGGTCAACCGGAAGACCACAGCCGTCCGCATTATCCCCGTTCCTGGCAAAAAACCGGGTGATACGGCGTTCTTCGGAGGACTGTTCGGACAGGCGCCGGTCCTGCGCGTTCAGGACGGCGCATCGGCACAGTTCATCCGGACGGGAGGGCGCATCCCGGCGCCGCTTCAGAGCCTGACGAACTGAGGTCGCGCCCGCCCCGGCATCGTCAATGGTATGTGGGCGGCTCGGGCTCGGCAGATGGGTCCAGCAGGTTCTCCAGAATAAGGTGGCGAAGCGTGGCCACTCCCATCCCGCTAAGGTAAAAGCCGCGCTCCGCAGCCGCCTCCTCGGCATTGCGTATCAGCTTGGTCCGGAAGATGGCATCCTCCATGGCCAGCCCCACGATCTGGCGGATCTGGAATGTGTCCAGCCAGGAGATGGCCTCCCTCGCCTCTTCCGCGATGTCCGCATCCGGATCCAGATCCACCACACGGTCGAACTCCCGAATGGCACGCGCCACGTCGCCCTTCTGCTGGAAGAGCACGGCGCGCTTGAAGTGGTTGCTGGGGTCGGTGGGATCCAGATGGATCAGTTCGTTGGTCATCTGCAGGGCTTTGTCCAGCTGGCCCAGCTGAAGGTACGCCACCCCCATGATGTCCCGCGCGTACAGGTTGCGGGGCGACAGCTTGAGCAGAGACTTGCCGCAGTCAATGGCACGGCGGTATTCTCCAGCTTCCAGGTAGAGCTGCAGCAGGAACTGGCGGGCATCCACATCCCGCTCCGAACGCTCCACCGCGCTGGCAGCCAGACGGATGGCCTCGTTCAGCTTGCCCTGCGACCGTCTCACTCCGGCGAGCTGAAGCAGGACCCCGGAGTTGGAGGGATCCATCTCCAGCGCCTCCTCCAGCCGGCGCGCCGCGGAATCCAGAAAACCGCGGGAGGCCAGCATCTCGGCCTTGCGCGCAAGCGCCGAAACCCGTTGACGGATGGATCGCCGCTTTCTGGCCTCGCTTAGCTCTTCGTGCCCGGATGTATTCTCTGTCAAGACCTTAACAACACGCCCGCGCGTCAGTCCTCCCGCAGTGGAAACGTGACGGGCGCGCCCTCTCTACTGGAACGGTAAATCCCCAGGATCAGCTCCACGGCCCCGCGGGCATCCTCGCCGGTGACCATCGGCTCATGGTCATTCAGGATGGCATCGGCGAAGTCCTGGATCTGGATGCAGTGGCCTTCGTTCCCAATGTCCGTTGGCTTCGCGGACGCGGCACCCTCGTCCGTCAACTTGCTCAGGTCCGGCGCCTCAGACCCGTCGGCGGTCTCCCATCGGACGATCCGTTCGCCCTCGACCATAATATTACCTGTTTCGCCGTGGAACTCCAGCCTGTGGGGGACACCGTTGTATACGCACGTGGTGCCCTCGATGATTCCCATCGCCCCGTTGGCATACGTAACCACGGCGCAGGCCGCGTCCTCCACCTCGATCTTCCGGGCCAGATGGTCGCAGCGGCCGAAAACCGTTGCCGGATCTCCCACGATCCAGCGCATCAGATCCACGCAGTGCACTCCCTGGTTCATCAGCGCGCCGCCGCCGTCCAGCTCCCAGGTTCCGCGCCAGCCCGCGCTATCGTAATACTGCTGGGAGCGATAGTATTTCAGATAGGCATCCGCCACAACCAGCTTCCCAAGTTTTCCGGCCTGGACTGCCTCCCGCACCGCCTTCCACATAGGTGACGTGCGGCGCTGGAAGATGCAACCCAGCTTGACGCCGTTCTCACGGCATGCTGAGATCAGGGCGTCCATGTTGGCCAGTGTGATATCCAGCGGTTTCTCGGACAGCACGTGCTTGCCCGCTCTGGCCGCATCGACGCCGATAGCCGCGTGCAGGCCGGACGGTGTGCAGACGCAGACCGCGTCCACCTCCGGGTCTTCCAGCAGCGCCAGATGGTTATCGTACACGCGCGGATTGCCGTGTTCGGCCGCCAGCTTCTCCGCCTTCTCCACCTCGATATCGCAGACGGCTGTCAGCTCCGCGTTGGGTGCCGCAAGGATGGCGCCTGCATGCCATGGGGCTATGACCCCGCAACCGACGATGCCGAAACGGATCTTGTCTGACATATTGAAAAACGCACAAGCCTCCTGAGGTATAGCCAGGACCGGGCCGAAGCCGATCTATCTTCAGGAACTTCTTCCCCGCCGCCTCTGCGGTTCCCTTCCGGCATAAACGACGAAAAAGACAGAAAAATGGCATCCATATCGCATCTGCTTCTGCACTGTGGTCGAGCAGCGCGCCGTAAGGCTTGCGTATCAAGACTCACTAAAAATGACGTAATTCGACCCGCCCGCCTTGCCGCGGACGGCAGTACCTCCGTGAAAAGGGCTGCGGGAAATCGTTTTTCCAACTCCTCCCACGCCGATCTTCTCCCACAGGAGGAGAGGACTTTTTCCTGAGCACCACCCACCTCCGGCCTTACGTTTCTGAGTGCAGTCCCGACGGTCCTCGGCCGGGAAAACCCTCTCCCTGGGAACGAGGGACCAGCCGGGGGCGGAGGGTGTGAGCCGAAAGAAGCTCCAGAAATGGCGGAAGCGCTGCCGGGAGGAGGGGTTAAGGTGCCTGCACTGCAAGCGCGCGTTAGGACTACCTGTATCTCACACTCCTGCTTCTGGTCGGCTGTGGTGACACCTTGTACTGATGATCCTGTAGCGATCCTCTCAGCAAGCCCTGGGCTCCCCAGAAGCATCAGCCCGGAGCCCGCATCGATATCCCTGGTTACTTTTTCGCCCGCACCACCTCGCTCCGATCTATCGGTCCGCGGGCGAGAAATGGCTCAACCGAAAGCCGGTTACTGCTTCACAACGATTTCGACGCACGCCGGGATAGGGGCTCCCGAGAGATAACTGGGAAGCGTGGAATGCCGGCGGCCCGCCGGCAGGGCGAAAAAAGCCCGCCCCGGCAGGGGCGGGCAGAGGTGAGATGAGGGAGGTATCGCCGGGCGCCTTATGGCCCCTCGGCACTCGTGACCACCTGGAAGTCCGAAGACGAACGCGGACGGATCACCAACTGATACGACAGACCCACACGGCGCATCGAGCAGATCCCCGTCACCGTCACAAAGTCGTTCACCCCGATCGTCGACGGCGCGTGCTCTCGCGACACTCGCACTCCAGCCAACATCGGCAACGAGCCCTCGTTGATATACAGGAAGTTCGAGTCCACGTCCCACACCCGGCCGCTCACTCGCACCAGAAGGCCCGTCGTGTTCAGAGCACGCCCCGCAGGATCCGTCACCCCACGCTGACCCGATCCCGTCACCCTGTTGTAGGCAAACGGACCTCCCGCCGCGCCCGCAAGCGTCACAAACACAGGATCCAAAGGTTCCACCTGGCCAATGACACGAACGAACGGCTCCGTCAGCTCACGTTCACCGTCGTCGTTCGTCCCCATCCGGCCCACAGCCTCAATCAACTGGCCCTCCACCACAGGCACATCCGTCACCAACGCAAGACCCGACGAGCGATCCAGGCTCTCCACATACGCCCGGCCCACAGCCGCCTGACCCGGAGACGCAGTCACAACGCACCCCGTCAGAAGGACCTCCACACCGTCCGCCTGCAGCTTGGCGCGCCCCGCTCCAGTCGCCTCCGGCGGCACGGGGCCCGCCAGCACCCGCCAGGTCACCGATGCGGGCGTCGGGTCCGCATTCCCCGCACCATCCACAGCACGGACCTGGAAGGTATACACTCCGTCCGGAAGGTCCATCAAGGGAACCGTGGTATCCGCGGAAGCGTGGCTCCATTCACTGTTGTTCAGCCTCCACTGGAAGAGCAGCTCGGAGGATGTGGCCAGATTGTCCGTTCCCGAGAACGTGAACGTGGCATCGGCGATTCGGCTCAGGCCGGAGTTCGTCGGGCCGGCGGTGATGAGTGTATCCGGCGGGGTCAGGTCCACCGTGATCCCGTCACTGACACCCACCGCGCTCCACAGACCGTAGCCGTTCCGGGCCTTCACATACCAGTAATACGTCACGCCGCTTTGCAACGTCAGACCCGTCTCGGTAACCTCCGTGGCCAGACCCGCGGACTTCCAGCTCACCACGTAGCCGCTGCCGGGATCCGTGGGAGAAGTACCAATGGCATACTGATACTCGGCAATGCCGGACCCAGCATCCGACGGTGTCCAGTTCGCCGTCAACTCACCTGTCCTGGAGGTGAAACGACCTCCATCCGTGACCACCGGCATACTGGGTGCCGTTGTGTCCACAACGTCATACTCCACAAGGTACCCACGCACGTGAAACTCAGGATCCTGGATCCCGCCATACCCCGGAAAGTCGTTCCAACCACTCGCCAGCGACGTATGCCACCACGTCAGGTAATCCTCGGCATCTCCGTTGTAAAACCGGTTGTTCGGCTCACCAGAGCGCCACCACGCGCCCGTCCATGCCTCTCCCGTCACCCACCTCCAGCCTCCTCCAGGCTCAGAGTAGTCCGCCGCAGCTCGGTCCTGGTACCCTCCCAGCCAAAGGTGGTCAAAACCGCCAGGACACCACTCCGACATATGGCTCAACAGCCACTCCCACTCCGACTGCGAAGTCACTGTCGCCAGATGACCCGAAAGACCCTCATACTCCAGACCGGCTGCCTCGGCCGCAGCATCCTCCCAGCTCAGCCATCCCGGCACATACTGGTAGTAGTGGCCGTTGCCGGGGTTCAAGACGGGCAAGGCAACGTATAGCCCGTCACTCACCCCAACCGCGCTCCACGTTCCCGCTCCGTTCCGGGCCTTCACATACCAGTAATATGTGACACCGCTTTGCAGGGTCAGACCTGTCTCGGTAACCTCCGTGGCCAGACCTGCGGACTTCCAACTTACCACGTAGCCACTCCCAGGATCCATGGGAGACGTGCCAATGGCATACTGATACTCCGCAATGCCGGACTCGGGATCCGACGACGTCCAGCTCGCCGTCAACTCCGTCGCCTTCGAGGTGAAACGACCACCATCCGTAACGGCCGGGGTAGTCGGTGCCGTGGTGTCCACCGTGATCCCGTCACTCACCCCAACCGCGCTCCACATTCCCGCTCCGTTCCGGGCCTTCACATACCAGTAATATGTCACTCCGTTCTGCAGCGTCAGACCCGTCTCGGTTGCGTGCGTGGCCAGACCTGGAGATCTCCAGCCTACCACGTAGCCGCTCCCGGGATCCGTGGGAGACGTGCCGATGGCATACTGATACTCGGCAATGCCGGACTCGGGATCCGACGACGTCCAGCTGGCCGTCAACTCCGTCGCCTTCGAGGTGAAACGACCGCTATCCGTAACGGACGGGGTAGTCGGTGCCGTGGTGTCCACTGTGATCCCATTGCTCACCCCAACCGCGCTCCACGTTCCCGCTCCGTTCCGGGCCTTCACATACCAGTAATACGTCACGCCGTTCTGCAGGCTAAGGCCTGTTTCCGTTCGCTGCGTGGCTGTTCCGGCGGATTTCCACCCCACCACGTAGCCGCTCCCGGGATCCGCGGGAGACGTGCCGATGGCATACTGATACTCCACAATGCCCGACTCCGGATCCGACGACGTCCAGCTGGCCGTCAACTCCGTCGCCTTCGAGGTGAAACGACCACCATCCGCAACGGACGGCGTGGTGGGAGGCGTAGTGTCCACCGTGATCCCGTCACTCACCCCAACCGCGCTCCACATTCCCGCTCCGTTCCGGGCCTTCACATACCAGTAATATGTCACTCCGTTCTGCAGCGTCAGACCCGTCTCGGTTGCGTGCGTGGCCAGACCTGGAGATCTCCAGCCTACCACGTAGCCGCTCCCGGGATCCGTGGGAGACGTGCCGATGGCATAGTGATACTCCACAATACCGGTCTCAGGATCCGATGACGTCCAGCTGGCCGACAGCGACGCGCTGTCCCCGGTATACTGCCCGGCATCTGTCACCACAGGAGTTGTCGGAGGAGAGTCCTCACCACCGGATCCTACGACAAGAGTGGCATCCGCCCGCCCCCAAGCAAACAGTGCTCCGTCCGGCGAGAAAGCAATGGTCAATATACTCGTGTCATCGCTCAGCGTACGCAAAAGTACGCCGTCCGAAACGCGCCAGAACTTGATAGTCCTATCATTGCTGGCGGTAGCCAGGATCTGCCCGTCCGGGGAAAAGGCAACACAATTAACGTAATCCTGGTGACCGATCAGGGTTCGCAAGAGCGTCCCGTCCGCTACACGCCACAGATTGACGGTCATGTCCTCACTTGCGCTGGCGAGCGTCTGCCCGTCCGGGGAAAAGGCAAGGGAGGTAACAACCCAGGTGTGGCCTATCAAGGTGTTGACGAGCACCCCGCTCGGCAAGCTCCTGAGGTTGATGCTCCCGTTCCAACTGCCGCTGGCAAGGGTTTGCCCATCCGGCGAAAAGGCCACGGCGGAAACAAACCATGCCTGATCGAAAAGCGTTTGCTGGAGAGCACCGTCACTGACTCTCCACAGATTGATGGTCCCGCCGTAGCTGCCGTTTGCAAGGAGCTGCCCGTCAGGAGAGAAGGCGACGGAGGTAACGTGCCCCGCGGCATCGGTCATTGTCTGCAAGAGAGTGCCCTCCGAGACGTGCCAGAGCCTGGCAGTAAAGTCGCCACTTCCGCTGGCAAGCGTCTGCCCGTCCGGGGAAAAGGCAATGGACGTGACATACTGTGTATGACCGCTCAATGTCTTGCGCAGCGTACCGTTCGACGCTTGCCAGAGCTTGACGGTTGCATCCTCACTTCCGCTGGCAAGCGTCTGCCCGTCCGGGGAAAAGGCAATGGAAGAAAGATGCCCTGAGTGAGCGGTCAGTTGCCGCTCCAAAGAGCCGTCTGAGACACGCCAGAGCTTCACCGTCTTGTCGTTACTTCCGCTGGCAAGGAGCTGCCCGCCAGGGGAAAAGGCTACGGACCAGACGCCGTCTTGATGACCCCCCACGGTCCTCAGCAGTACCCCGTCCGAGACGCGCCACAACTTGATGGTCTTGTCGTTGCTGGCGGTTGCCAGTCGCTGCCCGTCCAACGAGAAGGCCACGGACCAAACATACTCCGTGTGGCCGCTTAGGGTTTGCAGAAGCACGCCGTCCGAGACTCGCCAGAGTTTGGCAGTTCCGTCGAGGCTTCCGCTGGCGAGCGTCTGACCATCCGGGGAAAAGGCCACAGACTCAACATATCCCGTGTGACCGGTCAGGGTTCGGATGACGCTGCCGGTCGAGGCGTGCCAGAGCTTGATGGTATTGTCAAGGCTTCCGCTGGCAAGCGTCTGCCCGTCGGGGGAAAAAGCAACAGAGGTAACACCTCCGAAATGGCCAATGAGGGTGCGAAGCACCGCACCAGTCGAAACACGCCAGAGTTTAATGCTGCCATCCTCACTGGCGCTGGCAATGGTCTGCCCGTCCGGGGAGAACGCCACAGACCTGACAGTGGCAGTATGGTCGCTCAGGGTCTTACGGAGCACCCCGTCCGACACGCGCCAGAGCCTGATGGTGTTGTCAAAACCTCCGCTGGCAAGGGTCTGTCCATCGGGGGAAAAGGCAACGGACCATACACCGTTTGCGTGACCTGTCAGCGTCTGCAGGAGCTTGCCGTCTGAGACGCGCCACAGCTTGATGGTGGAGTCACTACTTCCGCTGGCGAGGGTTTGCCCGTCCGGGGAAAAGGCAACGGAGGACACACTCCCTGTGTGCCCCCCAGCCATCCAAAGGATGCGCTCCGGACCGACCGCGTGAGCCGGCTGGAGCGACGCGGTGAACACCGACGCGGCAAGAGCAGCCCAAGCCGCCACGCCGTAAGGGATAGACTTCAGATTACGGGATAACTGACAGCAACACAGCGACAACCAGGAGCATTGCTGCGTCAACAAGAAGCGTGAGCTCATTTCCACTCTCCCTCGGGTCCCAAATGGGCTCTAGTTTGCCCAATGTGCCTCCATAATACTCCTCAGACACCTGCCAGGTCAAGCTTTTTGGCGCGAAGCCTGCCAACACGCGAAACGCTTTGCCGAGAAACCGATCGCCTTATGGCCCCGCGGCACTCGTGACCACCTGGAAGTCCGAAGACGAACGCGGACGGATCACCAACTGATACGACAGACCCACACGGCGCATCGAGCAGATCCCCGTCACCGTCACGAAGTCGTTCACGCGGATGCCCGAAGGCGCGTTCAGACTCGACACTCGCACTCCTCCCACCACCGGCAGCGATCCCTCGTTGATGTGGATGAAGCTCGAGTCTATCTCCGATACCCAGCCGCTCACTCGCACCAGAAGGCCCGTCATGTTCAGACCGCGCCCCGCAGGATCCGTCACCCCACGCTGACCCGATCCGGTCACCCCGTTGTAGGCAAACGGACCTCCCGCCGCGCCCGCAAGCGTCACAAACACAGGATCCAAAGGTTCCACCTGGCCAATGACACGAACGAACGGCTCCGTCAGCACACGCTCCCCGTCCACGTTCGTCCCCATCCGGCCCACAGCCTCAATCAACTGGCCCTCCAACACAGGCACATCCGTCACCAACGCAAGACCCGACGAGCGATCCAGGCTCTCCACATACGCCCGGCCCACAGCCGCCTGGCCCGGAGACGCTGTCACAACGCACCCCGTCAGGAGGACCTCCACACCGTCCGCCCGCAGCTTGGCGCGCCCCGCTCCAGTCGCCTCCGGCGGCATGGGGCCCGCCAGCACCCGCCAGGTCACCGATGCGGGCGTCGGGTCCGCATTCCCAGCACCATCCACAGCACGGACCTGGAAGGTGTGCACCCCGTCTGGAATGTTCGTTACGTGCGCTGAGGTGTCCGCGGAAGCCTCGCTCCACTCGCCGTTGTCCAGCCTCCACTGGAACAGCAGCTCGGAGGATGTGGCCAGATTGTCCGTTCCCGAGAACGTGAACGTGGCATCGGCGATTCGGCTCAGGCCGGAGTTCGTCGGGCCGCCTGTTATGAGAGTATCCGGCGGGGTCAGGTCCACCGTTATCCCGTCGCTGACACCCACCAGGCTCCACAGGCCCGCGCCGTTCCGGGCCTTCACGTACCAGTAATACGTCACGCCGTTCTGCAGGCTCAGACCTGTCTCGGTTACCTGCTCGGCTGGACCCGCGGACTTCCAGCCCACCACGTAGCCGCTGCCGGGGTCCGTGGGAGACGTGCCAATGGCATACTGATACTCCGCAATGCCGGACTCCGTGTCGGTCGATTCCCAGGAAGCCGATAGCGTCAACACACTCGCTGTGAAGGCGCCATCGTCCGTGACAACAGGCACCCCGGGCCCACTCGTGTCTACTGTCCAGGAGACCGTTGCAGTCGCCACCTCCACGTTTCCGGCCTCGTCCCGCGCACGCACTTCAAAGGTATGGGGTCCATCAGCCAGCCCGTGGAAAACAGCAACTCCTTCCGTGCTCCAGTCGATCCAGTCGCCTCCATCAAGCCGCCACTGGAAAACCAGCTCGGCAGCGCTCGAAACATTGTCTGTGGCACTGAATGCGAATGCTGCTGTACTGCTGGCGGTGAAAGATCCGTTCGCCGGCCCACTGGTGACCACCGTGTGAGGAGGAATACTGTCGACCGTCATGCCATCGCTCACACCCACCGCGCTCCACAGACCGTAGCCGTTCCGCGCCTTCACATACCAGTAATACGTCACGCCATCCTGGAGGTTCAGGCCCCTCTCCACAGCCTCCGTCGCCGTCCCTGCAGACTTCCACACCACCTCGTAGCCGCTCCCAGGATCCGTGGGAGATGTCCCGATAGCATACCAATACTCCGCAATGCCCGTCTCCTCGTCCTGAGACGACCACGTGGCAGAAAGCTCAGAAGCTCTGGAGGTCAGATCGCCTCCGTCCCACACCACAGGCACCGATGGCGCCGTCGTATCCACCACGTCATACTCCACAAGGTAGCCATCGATGTATCCCGCACCGCTCTCCGGCAGATCATACCAGTAGCCATTCCGCTTCGTGTGCATCATCACGAAGTCTTCAAACGCGCTCAGAAACTCGTTCGGCTCACCCGCCGGATGCCACCACGCGAACACCCACGGCTCGCCGGACGTCCAGCGCCAACCCCGATCCGGTTCCCGGAAGTCCGGAGCGCCACGGTCCTGGTATCCTCCAATCCAGATCTCGTCCAGATCCAGTGGATTCACCGAAGGAAGATGCGTCATCAACCACTGCATCTCCCCGTACGACGTCAGGCTTCCCAGATAACCTGCACAGTTCCGGTATATGTGCCTCTGCGCCAGCAAGTTGGCCTCCTGCCAGCCGCCCTGGAACGGGATGATCTCGTAATAGTGCCCGTTCGAAGGGTTCAGAACCGGCAGCCCAACCTTGATTCCGTCGCTCACCCCCACCAGGCTCCAGACACCCGCACCGTTGCGCGCCCTGACATACCAGTAATACACCTGGCCCGTCTGCAGCGGAAGCTCAAGCTCCGTCGCCGCCGTCGCCGCTCCTGCCGACTTCCACCCAA
This sequence comes from Armatimonadota bacterium, assembly GCA_025998755.1. NCBI lineage: Bacteria > Bacillati > Armatimonadota > Armatimonadota bacterium. The sequence continues at coordinate 246,941 of AP024674.1, read as the reverse complement.
CAACGTAACCTGCTCCCGGATCGGCACGAGACGTCCCAATAGCATACTCATACTCCACAATCCCGGACTCAGGATCAAGTGCGGACCAGGAGGCCGACAGGACGCTGGATCCCGCTGGAAGATGGCTGCCCTCGTCTGTGACCATCGGCGCCCCGGGAGGTGTGGTGTCCACCGTCCAGGTCACGGTTGCAGGGGTGGGATCCTCGTTGCCCGCCAGGTCACGGCTGCGCACGCTGAACGTGTGCTGCCCGTCACCCAGGCCGGAAACAAGCGCAGAGGTGGCGCCTTGCCAATCAGACCAGCTTCCCCCGTCCACACTCCACTGGAACTGGAGATCGTCTGGCGGCGTGAGATCGTCCGAGCCCGCGAACTCAAACCTCGCCACCGTGTCCGGTGTGAAGCCACCTTCGGCGGGGCCGGAGGTGATCTCTGTATCCGGCCCACCCAGGTCCACCGTGATCCCGTCGCTGACACCCACCAGGCTCCACAGGCCCGCGCCGTTCCGGGCCTTCACATACCAGTAATACGTCACGCCGTTCTGCAACGTCAGACCCGTCTCGGTAACCTCCGTGGCCAGACCTGCGGACTTCCAGCCCACCACGTAGCCGCTGCCGGGGTCCGTGGGAGACGTGCCAATGGCATACTGATACTCCGCAATGACGGACTCAGGATCCGACGACGTCCAAATGGCCGTCAACTCACCTGAGGTGGAGGTGAAGCCTCCAGCATCCACAACGGTTGGGACCATCGGAGGCGTCGAGTCGACCAGGGCTAGTGACACCGTGATGCTATCAATCCCCCAGCTGACATTTGAGATAGGATCGATTATTAACCCTTGCATCACAATAGTAACGTCTGCGCCTTGGTGTTCAACCGTGTAGTCAAGGCGATAGACTGAATCCCTGGAATAGCCGAGTATGTTTTTTGCGACCGATCCATAGCCCGGCCGATGAATAGTGATCGGATACCGATTCGGGTATGCCTGGCTATGCCAACCATACTCCCACAATGTGCCGAAGGAAGTATAAATGAATTCTGGCCCGTTCAATAATCGCATACTCCAGAGGTCCTGAGAATTATAAGGATAGGCTATGCCCTCCCACTCACCAATGACAAAGAGATCCAATTTCACCGAGAGATGAGTATGATCGGGCAAACTCCCAAGATTGAGGCGGAGAGTCTGGTCGCCGAAAGCACCGAGATATCTTCGGTTGCCCAACGGCGTTGCCGAAATCCGGAGAGGGGGTCGATCCGGATCGCCAAATGGGGTAACGTACCACTCAGGGCCGAATCCCGCACTAAAATCCTCCGAGTAGAAGGTCGTAAAGCGTTGCGGAGCCACTAGAATACCATCGCTTGAGGCCGGGCCGCTCCATTGCCAAACCCCGTTTTTAGCCCGCACGTACCAGTAGTATGTCTGACCTGGCTGCAAGGAAAGCGGAAGCTCAGCGGCTTCTTCGCGCTGCAGCGCAGACGTCCACGGAACCACATAACCGGAGCCTGGATCCGTCGGGGTCGTGCCGATGGCATACTCGTACTCGGCAATGCCAGATTCCGGGTCCTCGGCTTGCCAGGAAGCTCTCAGCCTATCCGTAGCAGCCTGGAGGTCTCCATCGTCAAGAACCACTCTAACGACGGGCGGAGTCGTGTCCACGATGATTCCGTCACTGACTCCGACCGCACTCCACACTCCCTCTCCGTTGCGTGCGCGTACATACCAGTAATAACGCTGGCCGTGCACCAGCGATAGGCCTTGCTCAAAAGCTTCCGTCGCGGTTCCTGCAGATTTCCACGGGACCACATACCCACTTCCTGGATCCGCAGGAGATGTGCCAATGGCGTACTGATATTCCGCTATCCCTGTCTCGGGATCTGTCGACGTCCAAGATGCATGAAGGATTGTGGTGCTCCCGGTAGCAGGTCCGTCATCGGTGACAACCGGCTTTGAGGGAGGGGTAACGTCCGTTGCTACAAGTGCGATGTTGTCAATCCAGGTTGCATATCCGTATAGTGCGCGATTCGTGTGCTGCCTGAACTCGAGAATGATGTCCTCACCGAGGTACTCGGCCACACTCATACCCTGAATGTCCCATTCGCTGTCCGCAGGCGCGAGGGGCAGGGACTTGAGAACCTGACCATCCGATGAGAGCAATCTGGCTTCCAGAGTGACATTTATGTTCTGCGACCGCTGTATCCATTGAAGGTAAGGGAGGGTAGGTCGAAAGACAGGGGAGCGCAGCACTGCTACAGAGTTGGTCCATCCGTTGTACGATTCGAGTTGCGCCACGTACAGGCCATTATGCTCGCCAGGCGATATGACCGAGGAGACGGGAACAACTCTAGTGATACCGCTATTCAAGCCCGCGCTGGTCCAAGGAGCAAGTTGACCGGTTTCGAAGTTGCCGTTGGGCAACGGGTAAACACAGCCAAAAGAGCCTGCCCATAAACACAATAGGAAACAGATAGTGTCACACCAACCGGTGAACCATGCGCTGTGCTGACGAGGTCTGCAGCAGTGATAGTCTCCCGAGAGGGAGTCAGAAGCTAAAGGACAAAAGGCATTGCCAGAAGCAACTACAGGAGGGAAGAGGCGCTTCAGGGAGACTGTCCTGACGCCCCAAGTGCTCTTTCTTCCGACCGAGCATATCGTTACAACTCGACTAATCAGAGTCCCCACCCTGACGATCTTCTCCTTCATTTTTCACCTCTCAAGAACGGGGCGACGGCTCCGAACGGATTGAATCGCTGGCCCATCTTACCACTCCTCCGGCCACCCGGTCAAGCATTTCCGCACTCACGAATTCGCAGCCGTTTTCGGCGACGGGGAGCGGGCGCAGCGCTGGAGAGGCAGCCGCACGTCCGAGAGTAGTCGCCAGGTGCGGCTGTCCGGAAATCTCCCGGCCCGTCGCCTGGGCAAAACAACAGGACCCGGCCCACATCAGACCGGGTCCCGAAAAGGTGAGTGCATGTTCAGCGAAAGCCAAACGGCTACGCCCTACACCGTGCCCGCAATAACCCCAGCATGCCAAACCCCACCATAATGCCCATCTGCACCAGTGGTGGCTCCGGCACCACCGGAGCCACCGCACGCGCAATCGGCGTGTTCAGGAACCGCAGATTACCAGGATCCTCAACCGGCACTTCCTGCGGCTGATCGTCGATCACCCGGTATTCCATCCAGCCATAGCGGGCATCCCACCAGAACATGACATCGACAAAATATTCGTACGCACTGCTGCGCGTTATGTAGTAGTCCCACTGCTTGGTGGGACCCAGGTACCCCTGCACTCTGGCGAGAAGAGGCGACTGCACCCTGTTGGGACAGAACGTCACACTCTGCACCCTGGAGGCGGGACCAGAGGCCCATCCCAGCAGACGGCCCGCCACGTCCCACCCTCCGAACACCTCCCACCCAACGGAGGGAGAAGGATTGAGGGAGACGGAAAGAGGAGGAGCGGGGATTTCGGTCAGGGTCAGGGAGTTGGGAGCATAGTAGGTCACCTGCACGTAATCGACTGCGCTTGGGCGGTCCTCATCCCGCAGCACCAGGACTCCGGGATACTGAGCCTCCACCACGGTAGCCAGCATCGCTACCAGGACAACGGTGAGAAAAAGAGTTTTCATGTTTGCTCCTTTCGCCCCCACGAGCAGCGCACGGCACGCGCGCGGAGACGGTGATGAGTTCTTCAAAAGGAATGCCCGGGAAGCGGGGCGCGCAAGAGACGACCGGTCAAAAGGATTGCCTGCCCTGCCCGACTCCTTACCAAGCAAACCTTCCCGGCAAGGCTACCATACTCTTCCGACATTAGACAAGGTCTACCCGATGAAAATAGGATGTCTTTCCATGAAATCTTTGCGACGTGGGTCCGCAGATCTGAACTGACGTTCCGGAAATGTACCGCCGCTTGCATCTCGCGCAGTGAGAGGGCTCGGCGGGAATGCGTGAGTTACCGTGCGGAGGCGTTGATACGCGGCTCCGGTAGCTGGAGCGCTTCGGTGGCCGCGCGCTCCGCGGACAGCGTCTTCGGCACCGGCCTCACGCGCTCCGCCAGGATGGAGTGCCCGAGCCCCCGCTTCTGAAGCGTCCCCTCCACAATGAGCAGCGGCTCGGAGAACGCCAGATAGCCGCTTGCGTGGAAGGCGTCCTCGAAGCAGGTGACGTCCACCAGCCCGAACTCGTCCTCCAGACAGAAGAACAGCACCCGTCTGCCGCTGCGCGTGGGAGGCGTGTGGGGGCAGAGGGTCAGCCCTCCCACACGCACCTTCTGGCCCGGAGGGATCCAGAGCATATCGTTGGTCGTCAGCAGGCGAAGTGCGTCAAACTTCGGGCGCAGCAGCGAGACCAGGTGACAGTTCGCCGTGATGCCCGTCGCGCCGTATTCCAGGCTGAGCAGCTGGGTCTCTGTGAAGTCCGGCACCTCGGGCGCCTCCGGCCAGACATCCAGAAGCACGCCCTGGATCGCGCTCTCGCTTCTGCGCCCCGCCCGCGCGGCCATCTCAGCCTGCCACAGAAGCGCGCGCCGGTTCGGGTGCAGCAAATCGAACGCCCCGGCCATGATCAGGGATTCCAGCTCTCTTACGGAGGGGCGGCAGCGGCGGCAGAAATCGCGGACGTCCGTGAAGGGCGCCTGCAGCGGTATCGCCTGCATCAGGTGTCTGGACAACCCTTTCACCAGATGAAACCCCAGGCGTATGGAATCGTCCGTGGACGTGGTCCAGGTCTGGCTGCGGTTGATGTCCACGGGCAGGATGCGCACCCCCCGGATGCGCGCCTGAGCCGCCAGCGTGTTCGGCGGATAAAACCCCATCGGCTGGTTGTTCAGAAGGCCGGCGAAATAGTGCGCCGGATGGTGGGTCAGAAGATACGAGCTGCGGTAGGCGATCTCCCCGAACGCCCGCGCATGCCCCTCCGCGAACCCGTAGCCCGCAAAGCCGGCGATGCAGCGGAACACCTGCTCCGCCTGCTCCTCCGACAGGCCGTTTGCCCGCGCCTTCTCCATGAATCCCGCCCTGAGCCTCTCCATCGCCTGCCGCGAGCGGGCGTGCGTGATCATCTTCCGAAGGATATCTGCCTCCCCGGGCGTGAACTTCGCCGCCGCGCATGCCACTTCGATGACCTGCTCCTGGAAGATGATGATCCCGTAGGTGTGCCGGAGCGGCTCCTCCAGGGAGGGATGAATATACGTGACCGGCTCCAGACCCAGCCGGCGGCGGATGTAGTTTTCCGTCATCCCTCCCATCCCCGGCCCGGGACGGATGAGGGCGATGCTGTCGATGATGTCCTTCTTGCTGCGAGTGCGCACACGGGTGTGAAGTGCGCGCTGGGCCGGGCTCTGCAGTTCGAACGCCCCGACGGCTTCCCCGCAGCGGATCGTGCGGAAGGTCTGCTCGTCGCCGTCCGGGATGGATTCGTACGGGCAGACCTCGCGGGCCTGATCCACGGCTCCCAGGATGGGCAGCGACAGCAGGTCCGTCTTCAGGGCAATGGCCTCGATGTCGTCCTTGTCGAAGTGGGCGATCTGCACCACGCCTTTGGCCGTGGGCTGCAGGGGTGTATAGTCCAGTATAGGTACATCCGTAATCACTATACCGGCCAGGTGCGTGGAGATCATCCGCGGCAGCCCGGCCACACGCGCGCACATCTCGAACAGGCGCGTGTAGCGCTTCGCGTGAGTCGCCTGATGGATGACCTGTGGCTGGCGCTCCATCGCATCGGCGATTTCATCCGCATCGGCGCCCCGCACCCGCTTCGCAAGCAGCCCGATCTCCTCCTCCGGCAGGCCCATCGCCTTGCCGATCTCCCGCAGGGCGGAGCGCGCCCGGAACGTCTGGAACGTGCAGACACCGGCCACGTGTTCGCGTCCGTATCGCTCCTGCACCCATCGCACCAGCTCGTCCCGCCGCTCCCTGGGGAAGTCCACGTCTATGTCCGGCATCTGAGAGCGCTCCACGGACATAAAACGCTCGAACGGCAGATCCGCCGCGATCGGGTCAATATCCGAGATCCACAGACAGTGTCCCACCGCGGAGTCCACCACCGATCCTCGCCCGGATGTCCGGATGCCGCGAGAGCGCGCCTCCCGCACGATGTCCCACACCGTCAGGAAATACGGTTCGCAGCCCAGTCTGGCGATGATGGAGAGCTCATGCTCCAGACGCCGGCGGACCTTCTCCGTGATCGTCCCGTAGCGCTCCCTTGCCCCATGAAACACCAGGGTGCGCAGGAACTCCCGTGCCTCCCCTTCCACCATGGCCGGGCGGGGCAGACGGGGACGCGAGAGGTCCGGAACGCCGCCGCAGCAGCGCTCCGCAATGCGCCCCGTGTTCTCCAGCGCCTGAGGCCACTGCGCGAAGCGGCGGCGCATTTCGCCGGGCTCCGCCAGATACCTCTCGGCGTTGAAAGGACGCTCCGGGTGGGGCTCGTCCACCCTGGTGAGGGTGCGCACGCAGGTCAGAATATCGTGCGCGGGAAGGTCACCGCGGCGCAGATGGTGGACATCGCCCGTCGCGGCCAGAGGGATGTCCAGTTCCCTGCCCAGATCCTCCAGCGCGCGCAGCAGGCGCATCTCACCCGGCAGGAGCAGCCTTTGCATCTCCAGGAAGTAGCCGTCCGCGAACACCTCCCGGTGCCAGATGGCTGCCCGCCGCGCATCTTCCCTGCGTCCCTGCGCCAGACGCCGCGGCACCTCTCCCTTGCGGCAGCCGGACAGGGCGATGATGCCGGCGCTGTGCTCCTTCAGCAGGCGCCTAGGGACGGCCGGCGTACGTCGACCGCCGTGTTCGTAGCCCAGGGTCACCAAGCGGCAGATGTTGCCATAGCCCTTCCGTGTGGCCGCAAGCAGCGTCAGGTGAAACCGCTCCGCTCCGCCAGTGTCATCCATGACCGTCAGCTCCACGCCCACCACGGGCGTGATGCCGGTCTGCTGGCAGGCGCGCACAAACCGGATAACGCCGCTCAGGTTGTCGTGGTCGGTCAGAGCCAAGGCGCGGTATCCCAGCTCCGCCGCGCGCTCCACCAGCTCCTCCGGATAGCTGCATCCGTCCAGGAACGAGAACGCGCTGTGGACATGGAGATGAACAAGCATGCCTCCCTCGCTAGTCCTCTATCCGGTAGAGCAGCCACCTGCTTGCCCGTTCAGTGGTACCTTCCAGTGGAAACAGCGATGCCCCGAGACGGTGCAGTTCGAACACCCGGCCCTCGCGATCCCGCACGCGGAACACCGTCCGGACCGGCTCTCCATCCCACCAGCAACCGGACTCCCGCCAGCTTTCCACCGTCTTCAGCCCGCTGCAGACCCTGCCCGCCCGAGAGAACCGGGCAGGCGTCCCGTCGGCGCCGCATTCCACTTCCACTTCCAACAGCACCCGGCGACCCATGGCAACAGGCTCATCAGTCGAGTGACTAAAGTCCAAAGTCTAAAGTTTAAGGTTCAAGGAAAGGTTGGGGACAGGGAGAAAGTCCGGGACATCGGCCATCCCTCCCCTACAGACCTTCAACCTTCAACCTTCAACCTTCAACCTTCAACCTTCAACCTTCAACCTTCAACCCTCAACCTTCAACCTTCAACCCTCAACCCTCAACCTTCAACTCTCGACTCTCACCCCTCCACCGCCAGAAATCCGAGCATGCGCTCGCGCCAGCTGCCCGCCAGCTCGGAGCAGAACCGCAGCGTCCCGCTCCCGAACCGCAGGGTCAGGTAAGCCTGGAACTCCTCCTTTCCGTGCTCCATCGCCCTAATCGGAGCAAACAGGTCCAGCTGCCGCACGGGAGCCGTGCTCAGATCCTCCGCCACCAGCCGCGCACCCTCCAGCGGACGGCGCACGCTCATCCGTCCCGCCAGGCGCAGGGCCGCCATGGCCAGGCGGTTCTCTCCCGATGCGGGCGGCCCGAGCACCATCGCCTCCGTAAGGGGCAGATACGAACCCTCCTCTCGAAGCTCAAGCCGCAGCCGTCCACACCGCTTCCCCGACTTACCCAGCCGGTCCGACAATCGCCCGGCCAAGTCCCGCAGGTAGTGTTCCAGCGCAAGCCGGTCCTCCAGACCGTCGAACCTAACCTCCACATCCAGCGTCTCCGGTGGCCATGCTGCCCGCAGAGGGTAAAGGTCGCGCCCCTGGGCCGCTTCAAAGAGCAGAAGTCCCTCCCGCGGACCGAAGCGGGCGATGAGCGTCTGGCGGGGAGATGCGCTGAAGATCCGCCACCCTGTGGATGCCCATCCTGCCCAATTGCTCCCGCATCTTCCGGGGGACACTCCAGAGGCACTCGATGGATCGGTTGGCCAGGAACGCCGCCTGCCCACTCGGCTCAAGAACCGTGCATCCGGGACCGTGGATGCGTCCCGCCAGTCGCGCCACGAGGCGAGACCCTGCGATCGCCACCGTCGCCTCGAAGCCCATGTCGCGCGCCTCCGCCACAAGCGTCTGTGCTGTCCCCGTGTCCAGTCCCTGCAGTCCCAGGAAGATCTCCCCCGGGTTCAGGGGCTCCACCAGAGGGGTGAGCCGATGGGCGATGTGGCAGAACAGATCGTGGGTTGCCCGGTAGTCCTCCGGGTGGTATTCCAGCCGATGGGCCTGCGGGGCGATGCGCCGGGCCCGGCGCGCGGACAGCCCCGGATGCAGGCCATCCCGCTCCAGGCAGGGGGAGTGCGCCAGCACTTTGCCGCTGCGCTCTATCCAGAACGGGCATCCGGCCAACTCCGGGTGGAGCCTGAGAGCCTGCACGAAGAACAGGTTGCGGATATAGAAATAGCCGACGGTTTGCATCGCTTGAGCCTTCCGGGGACCCCTCCGGGGTCCGGGTGATATACGAACATCTGTTCGCTTACACACGCTCAGTATATTCCCCTCCGCCCCCACTGTCAACATTCCAATCGTAGACCTCAGAAAAAAAGCCCGCCCCGGCGGGGGCGGGCAGAGGTGAGATGAAGGAGATATCGCCGGGCGCCTTATGGCCCCGCGGCACTCGTGACCACCTGGAAGTCCGAAGACGAACGCGGACGGATCACCCACTGCACGGCCCACCACCTGTCATTTCGGCACAAAACCTCTTTCGCGCTCGCTCTCAGGGAACCGACCAAGTAACACTTGCCGGCGTGGGATCAACGTTGCCCGCAAGGTCAACTGCCCGAACCTGAAACGTATGCATGCCTTTCCCTACGTTTTTCAGGCGAACGATCGTCTCGCGACCGGCAGACCCCCAGCTACCTGCATCCAGCCTCCACTGGAAGACTGTATTGCAGAGGATGCTGTAAGGTTGTCCACTCCTGTGAACGTAAAAGCAGGCTCCGCTACTGCGAGCCTCGGCCGGAGCCGGGGCACCAGTGATGGTAGTCTCAGGTGGACTGCCGTCCACAGTGATCCCGTCGCTCACCCCCACCCCGCTCCACAGGACCGTATCTGTTTCGCGCCTTCACATACCAGTAATAGGTGACGCCATCCTGCAGGCGTCAGCCATGCTGCCGTTCGCTTCGTGGTTGCCTCGGTGGACTGCCAGTCCACAACGTAGCCGCTGCCGGGATCCGTGGGAGACGTGCCGATGGCATACTGATACTCCGCAATGCCGGTCTCGGGATCCGATGACGTCCAACTGGCCGCCAGTTCGGAGCTGATTCGGGTGAACCGGCCCCTGTCTGTTACTGCAGGAGTCAGCGGAGGCGATAAGTCGGGGCCAAAGGCCGCGACAACCGAGCTGCCTTCGCCCCATGCCAGCAGTCTTCCATCCGGAGAGAAGGCAAAAGGCTCGAACCCCATTTCCTCCCGGCTGTAGGTTTTGATAAGCCTGCCGTCTGAGATCCTCCAGAGCCTGAGGGTACTATTGCCCTCACTTTCCTCACCTGCACTGGCGAGGAGCTGACCGTCCGGGGAAAAGGCGACGGACTGGACGGACAAATCAAGGCTTCTCTGCCCGATACACTGCAACCCGGCCCTTTCGGCCCAGGAAAAGGCGACGGACAAAACAAAGTTTGTGTGCCCTGTCAGAGTGCGCAACAGCGACCCGTCCGACACGCGCCAGAGCTTGATGGTTGCGTCATAACTTCCGCTGGCAAGGACCTGACCGTCCGGGGAAAAGGCAACGGAGTTAACATAACCCCTGTGCCCGGTCAGAGTGCGCACCTCCGCCCCGTCCGACACGCGCCAGAGCCTGATGGTTCTGTCATCACTTCCGCTCGCAAGGAGCTGACCGTCCGGGGAAAAGGCAACGGACGTAACTTCACTCGTGTGCCTGGTCAGAGTGCGCACCAGCGACCCGTCCGACACGCGCCAGAGCTTGATGGTTGCGTCATTACTTCCGCTGGCAAGGAACTGACCGTCCGGGGAAAAGGCGACGGAGTTAACATCACCCGTGTGCCTGGTCAGAGTGCGCACCAGCGTCCCGTCCGACACGCGCCAGAGCTTGATGGTTTCGTCCCAACTTCCGCTCGCAAGGAGCTGACCGTCCGGGGAAAAGGCAACGGACCGAACAGTATCCGTGTGCGCGGTCAGCGTGCGCACCAGTGTCCCGTCCGACGCGCGCCAGAGCTTGATGGTGTTGTCCCAACTCCCGCTCGCAAGGACCCGCCCGTCCGGGGAAAAGGCAACGGACTCAACACCATACGTGTGCCCGGTCAGCGTGCGCACCAGCGTCCCGTCCGACACGCGCCAGAGCCTGATGGTTTCGACCGAACTTCCGCTGGCAAGGAGCTGACCGTCCGGGGAAAAGGCAACGGAGTTAACAGAACTCGTGTGCCCGGTCAGCGTGCGCACCTCCGCCCCGTCCGACACGCGCCAGAGCTTGACGGTTTTGTCATAACTTCCGCTCGCAAGGAGCTGACCGTCCGGAGAAAAGGCGACGGACCTAACATAACCCGTGTGCCCGGTCAGAGTGCGCACCAGCGACCCGTCCGACACGCGCCAGAGCTTGATGTTTCCGTAGGTATATTCGCCTCCGCCGGCAAGGAACTGACCGTCCGGGGAAAAGGCAACGGAGAAAGCAACACCCGTGTGCCCGGCCAGAGTGCGCACCAGCGTCCCGTCCGACACGCGCCAGAGCTTGATGGTTTCGTCCCAACTTCCGCTCGCAAGGAGCTGCCCGTCCGGGGAAAAGGCAACGGAGTTAACATAATCCCTGTGCCCGGTCAGAGTGCGCACCTCCGCCCCGTCCGACACGCGCCAGAGCCTGATGGTTTCGTCCCAACTTCCGCTCGCAAGGAGCTGACCGTCCGGGGAAAAGGCGACGGACCGAACACTATCCGTGTGCCCGGTCAGCGTGCGCACCAGCATCCCGTCCGACGCGCGCCAAAGCCTGACGGTTTGGTCCGGACTTCCGCTCGCAAGGAGCTGACCGTCCGGGGAAAAGGCGACGGACCGAACACTATCCGTGTGCCCGGTCAGCGTGCGCACCAGTGTCCCGTCCGACGCGCGCCAGAGCTTGATGGTGTTGTCCCAACTCCCGCTCGCAAGGACCCGCCCGTCCGGGGAAAAGGCTACGGACAAAACATAACCCGTGTGCCCGGTCAGAGTGCGCACCAGCGTCCCGTCCGACACGCGCCAGAGCTTGATGGTTTTGTCACCACTTCCGCTCGCAAGGAGCTGACCGTCCGGGGACAAGGCGACGGAGGAAACATCAATCGCGTGCCCTCCTCTCATCCACAGGATGTCGGGGGGGGGTTGCGGCGGCAGGTCGCGGGGACAGGACACAGACAGCGGCAAACACCAGCAGGACAGCAGGAACCAGCCGGCCCAGAACAACACAGCCAGACGGGCGGCCCAGGAAGTGGACACGTCCGCGCCCAACCCTGACGATCTTCTCCTTCATTTTTCACCTCTCAAGAACGGGGCGACGGCTCCGAACGGATTGAATCGCTGGCCCATCTTACCACTCCTCCGCCCACACGGTCAAGCATTTCCGCACGCACGAATTCGCAGCCGTTTTCGGCGACGGGGAACGGGCGCAGCGCTGGAGAGGCAGCCGCACGTCCGAGAGTAGTCGCCAGGTGAGGCTGTCCGGGAATCTTCCAGCCCATCGCCGGGGCAAAGCAACAGGACCCGGCCCACATCAGACCGGGTCCCAAAGGAGTGGGTGCTGTTACCAGGGACGCTGACCCGGAACCCTCTGCGGAAAGGATCCGCCGGCGTACCCGGCTGAGATGTCGCGGCACTCCCGGATGCGCCGGCAGGTTGGCTGAGCCCTTCCGATGGACTCTTGCACCCTCGCACCTCGGAGAAGGAGGAAGCGACGGCGCTTTTGAGGGAGAAAATGATACCGGCCCCGGGAATCCTGTAGGCGGAAACTGCCATCAGGTTCCGGGGCCGGCTGTATCTGGATTGGGAGCGGGGGCGGGATTTGAACCCACGACCTTCGGGTTATGAGCCCGACGAGCTACCAGACTGCTCCACCCCGCAGCGCGCAAACTTTATATAACATGTCTCCCACCAGGCTGCAACATCGCGCTCGATCGTTTGACCGAAACACACAAGGCGGCTGGCATCTCCGCCTACCGTATGCCACAATGCACCGGAGGGCACACGCCAGGTCCCGCCGGCCGTCTGGAACCTGACCGTCTGGGGACGTTCCCCCGCAAACCACTCCGAAGTTATTTTCATCCGCCGGACCGAGAGAGAGTCGAAATGGAAGTCAGGGAAGGCAACAGGCCACCCGCGCCGGACGACGATGAGCTGAAGACCTGGATCGCAGGTGAGGTGGCGCAGTGGCATAGGGAGGGTCTGATCCGCGACGATCAGGCCCGGCTCATCCTTGCCCGATACGGACTCGCCGGAGACGACACGGCGACCGCGCTGGGGCACCGGCGCATCGCTCAGGCCCTTGCTATACTGGGCGCCATTCTGGTGGGAGCCGGGGTGATCCTGGTGGTCGGCGCTAACTGGGAGTCCATCCCGCGCCTTCTCCGCCTTTTGTTGCTGATGGGCCTCATCGCGTTCCTTTACGGCAGCGGCTTCATTCTCGCCCACTCCCGACGCAGCCACCCGGCCATCGGCCGAGCGCTCATTTTTCTGGGGTCCCTGATCTGGGGCGCCAGCATCTTTCTGGTGGGACAGTCTTACCACGTAGGAGCGGAGGGTGGAGAGAGGAGCGCCGTCCTCATGTGGCTGCTGGGGATACTGCCCCTGGCCTACGTTCTGGGCTCGCCGGAGCATGCCGGGCTCGCAGTGATCCTGCTGTGGTCCTGGTACGGGTGGACGCTGGGAAATCATCCCGCACGATTCGGCACCCCTTTGCCATACCTGTTTCTGGTCACTGTCGCTGGCACGGCCCTTTACTCCACCGGATGGCTGCACAGGATCAACAATAAGCTGGCCCCCGTGGGAGGGTGGTTCCTTTACGCCGGACTACTGGCCACCCTGTTAGGCATCTACGGATTGTCTTTCGACATTTACAGCTCCAATGCATACCCGTCGACGGCTGGACCGGATGCGTTCCTCTGGGGACTCGCTGTTACCACTTTGGGAGCAGGACTTGCGCTGTCTGCGGCTGTGTTGACGGTGCCATGGCGGCGCGGCGGAGCCGACCGTTGGGAAGGCGCGGTCGTCCTGGGGGTGGCCCTCGCAGGGACGGTTTGCTTCATTGCGGCCGCCGGAGGAATGTCGGCGGAGGCTGTGAGGATTCCTGCCATTGTCATCGCGAATGTCGTCCTTCTTGCGCTCGAGTGCGGTCTGGTGGCGCTTGGCTGGCACAGGATGCAACCCGTCCTGGTGAACGTGGGGTTGGCGGCTTTCTTCATTCACCTGATGACGCGCTATTTCGACCTGATCGGGACGATGCTGAGTGGTGGGTTCGCGTTCATCACGGCTGGGCTTGTTCTCCTGGGAGCCGGTGCTCTGCTGGAGCGCCAGCGGAGGCGGCTGCTGGAAACGATGGCAGGCAGGGCGGCAGAATGAAGAGGTGGTTTGCTATCATCGCGGCCGCGCAGATTCTCTTCCTGGGCGCGCAGGCAGCCTACTACGAACTCTGGAAAGCCACCGGAGAGGTCGTGGAGATCCGGGTCACGCCCGTAGATCCCCGTAGCCTGTTCCTGGGGAACTACCTGTCTCTGGAGTATGACATCTCCAGACCTCGCCAGCAGGCGCTGTCCGCTGGGTCCGTAAGCTTCGACCGGCTTGCGGACGGGGCGACCATCTTTGTGGAGCTGGAGCCCCGAAAGGGCGGGGCGGTGCTGAGTGGACTGTATGCCCGCCGGCCAAACCGACCCGCCGAAGGTCGGGTATACCTGCGCGGCAGGAAGGACTTCGACAGGATCATCTACGGGCTGGAGCGCTATTACATCCCGGAAGCCCGCTCTGACGCCGTCAGCAAACTGCAGATGGCACTGGCAAGGGAGGAGAATCCTCCCCGGCTAACGGTGGAGGTGGCCATCTCCCGCTCGGGCCAGGGGATGATCCGCCGGGTGCTGGTGGACGGTAAACCGCTCGGCTTCTGACCCCGTGGTGTCCCTTCGCCCGCCGCGGGCGGGCGGCTCAAACGATCAGGAAACGCGCAGAGCGGGAAAAGACAGAATCCCGTCAATTTCTAGCCATTTTTTTGCCCGTCTACTCCCTAAAGAGCAACAAATCTGCTGCCGATTTTACTGACGGGCCGCTCACTGTTTGTGGGAAACAACATGGCGTCCTGCCGAGAGAAGAGAGCGACTGCGGGCGGCTCAGGAGGTCAGAAAACGGTGAGACTGAACAACTTTCGCATCAAACCCCGACTCATCGGGGCATTTCTGGTGGTGGCGGCGATCGCCGCCATTGTTGGGATCATCGGCCTGAACCAGCTGAAAGAGGTGGCCGAGGTCCGACTCCCCAGTGTGCAGGGGCTTCAGCAGATGCAGGCGTCCCAGCAGGCGCTGCTTGCGATCCAGCGCGGCCTCATCAACCGCAGGCTGGTAGACGCGGCAACGCGAGAGCGCCTCTGGAACAAGCGAGAGTTCTGGCTGGAGCACGCTAAAAAGGGCCGCGAGATCTACGAGCCGCTTCCGCAGACTCCGGAGGAGGCCGTGCTGTGGAAGGAGTTCGTGCCGGTCTGGGAGCAATGGCTGAAACAGGATGAGGCTCTGGCCGCCGTCCAGCAGGAGAAGGACTCCCTTCTGCAGGCCGGGGTGGACAGAGACTCGAAGCAGATGGCGGCGGTGGACGCACGGGCGATCGATGCCTATCAGTCTGCGATGAAGGAGCTGGATCGTACGCAGGAAGCGCTCGAAAAGCTCGTGGCTCTGAATGTCGACGTAGCAGCCCAGGCGGCCGCAGCGGCCAAAAGGGGAATCACCGGCGCCATCATCGTCGCCGTGCTCGCGGCCATGGCCTTTGGCGTGGTCATTGCGAACAGCGTGGCGAAGCCCATCGGCGCGACCACCGAGATGCTTCGTGATATCGCGCAGGGTGAGGGAGACCTGACCCGGCGCCTGGAGGCATCCGGCAGGGACGAGGTGGCGGAGCTGGCGACGTGGTTCAATACGTTCGTCCAGAAGATCCACGACATTGTGGTGCAGCTGGCAGGAGCGGCCGAGACAGTGGCAGCCTCTTCCGAGGAGCTTGCCAGCACGGCCACGGAGACCAGCCGGGCCACGGAGCAGATCGCGCAGAACGCGGACCGCGTGGCCCAGGGATCCACCCAGCAGAGCGCACAGGCCGAACAGGCCTCCCAGGGCGTTGCTGAAATCGAGCGGCAGATGCAGGAGCTGAGCAAGGGTGCCCGGCAGCAGGCGTCGCTGGTGGAATCCACCACGGACGCGGTGCGGGACATCTCCTCCAACATCGCGCAGGTGGCCAAAGGCATTGAGGAGGCCACCGACAGTGCCCAGAAGGCCCGCGAGGTCGCCGAAAGCGGACGCCAGAGCGTGGAGAAGTCCTCCGCCAGCATGATGACCATCCGCGATCAGGCCACAGCCGTGGCGCAGGCCATCAACCAGCTCGGGCAGTCGTCGGAGCAGATCGGAGCCATTGTGGAGGCCATCGACGACATCGCCGAACAGACCAACCTGCTTGCTCTGAACGCGGCCATCGAGGCGGCCAGAGCCGGGGAACACGGCAAGGGCTTTGCCGTGGTGGCCGACGAGGTGCGCAAGCTGGCGGAGCGCTCCAGCAAGGAGACGAAGGAGATCGCGGGTCTCATCTCGCAGATTCAGGATCTGACCCGGGAAGCCGTGGTGGCCGTGGAGGCAGCGTCCCGGGGAGTCGAGGAAGGCTCCGCTCTGTCTCAAGAGGCGGCAGGCGCGCTCGCCGAGATTCTGGACGCGGCGGACGGCGTGGTGCGGCAGGCCGAGGCGGTCTCCGTCGCCGCGGAGAGGATGAACGCCTCCAGCGCCGAGGTGCTGAAGGCGGTGGAGTCGGTCTCCAGCATCACCGAGGAGACGGTGGCATCCATCGAAACCGTGACGGACATGAACCGGCGCACTGCCGAAAATGCCCAGCAGGTGGTCGCCGTCAGCCAGGAGAATGCAGCTGCGGCTCAGGAGGTCTCCGCCGCGGCGCAGGAGCAGAGCGCATCCATCGAGGAGCTGACGGCCGCGACGGAGCAGCTCGCCCGCGTGGCGCAAGAGGTGCAGCAGCTTGTCAGCCAGTTCAAGATAGACCGCCAGAGCGGCGGCGATGTGATCGAACTGTCGCGCACGCCTCAAAGCGCGAAGCGAAAGGCGGCCTGAGATGTTGGACAGAGATCGTTCCCTCTACGGTGAAGAGGAACAGGTGGTGGTCTGTGATGTGGCGGGCGAGTCCTTTGCCATCGCCATCCAGCAGGTGAACACCATCGTTCCGGTGCCGGAGATCACCGCAGTGCCGGGAGCCCCCGGGGACGTAGTGGGGGTAATCAATCTCCGAGGCAGCATCTTGCCGGTTATCGACCTGCGGATGAAGTTCGGAGTGGAGGTCCGTCCAGCGGACAAGGACACCCGTATCGTGGTGGTGGAAGCTGGCGGACACACCGCTGGCCTGATTGTAGACGCGGTGATCGAGACGGTGCGTCTGCCGCTTACAGACATCGAGCCACCCCCGTCCACCATCCAGGGATGCGGGACGGCGTATCTCCGGGGAGTCGGCAAGTCCGGAGACAGACTGTTGCTGATCGTGGATCTGGACAGGCTGCTGACTGTGGAGGAGCTAACCAGCGGGCAGCTGGCAGCCTGAAAGAACTCACAACCCTGGAGACACGCACAAGGCCCGGGGCCGTCTGGCCCCGGGCCTTCTTGCCGGACTCTTGACTCTCGAGGCGGGGGTCAGATGTCGAAGTAGAGATGGAACTCCCACGGATGCGGGCGCAGCCGGATGGCGTCCACTTCCTTCTTGCGCTTGTAGGCGATCCACGTCTCGATGACGTCAGGCGTAAACACGTCTCCCTTCAGTAGGAACTCGTGGTCCGCCTCCAGAGCCGCCAGCGCCTCGGCCAGATCGGCAGGCGTGCCACGTATGGCCTTCGCCTCCTCGGCCGGGAGATCGTAGATGTTCTTGTCTATGGGTTCGCCCGGATCGATCTTGTTCTGGATGCCGTCCAACCCGGCCATCAGGATAGCGGGCAGGGCCAGATAGCCGTTGCAGCTTGGATCCGGGCAGCGGAATTCGATGCGCTTTGCCTTCTCGCTCTGCAGGTAGGCCGGAATGCGCACCGCGGCGCTGCGGTTCCGCTGGGAGTACACCAGGTTGATGGGCGCCTCGTACCCTGGCACCAGCCGCCGGTAAGAGTTGGTGGTGGGAGCGGCGAACGCCAGCACCGCCGGAGCGTGCTTCAGCAGCCCGCCGATGAAGTAGCGCGCAGTCTCAGACAGACCGGCATACCCCGACGGATCGAAGAACAGGTTGCGGCCGCCCTTCCACAGACTGCAGTGCACGTGCATCCCGGAGCCGTTGTCCTCGAACAGCGGCTTGGGCATGAAGGTTACCGTCTTCCCCCACTGATTGGCGACGTTCTTGACGATGTACTTGTACTTCATCAACTTGTCGGCCATGCTGACGAGCGTGTCGTAGCGCAGGTCGATCTCTGCCTGGCCAGCCGTGCCCACCTCGTGATGATGCACCTCGCACTTAACGCCTGCGCTGTTCAAAGCCAGCAACATGGCGGTGCGGAGATCGTGCGTGGAGTCCATCGGCGGGCATGGGAAGTAACCCTCCTTGTGCCGGATCTTGTAGCCCAGATTGGGCTCTTCGGAGCGCGCCGAGTTCCAGATCCCCTCCGAGGAATCCACATAGTAGAAGCCGGTATTGGCCTTCTGCTCGAAGCGTACTTCGTCGAAGATGAAGAACTCCGCTTCCGGCCCCCAGAAGCTGGTGTCCGCGATGCCGGTGGACTTCAGGTAGTTCTCGGCCTTGCGGGCGATGAAGCGCGGATCGCGTGTGTATTCGATGTTGGTGCCCGGCTCGTGGACGTTGCAGATGATGGCGATGGTGGGCTCCTCCACCATCTCGTCCACGAACGCCGTATCAGGATCGGGGAAGAGGTTCATATCGGACTCCTGAATGTCCTGGAACCCCCGGATGCTGGAGCCATCGAACCCCAGCCCGTCCTCGAAGACGCTCTCGTCCAGATCCTCCGCCGGAATGGAGAAGTGCTGCCACACGCCCGGAAGATCGGTAAAGCGGAAGTCCACGATCTTCGCGCCCGTTTCCTGCACCAGCTTGATGACGTCCTGCGGTGTCTTTGCCATTTCCTGAACCCGTGTTCCTTTCGATCTACGTTTTGGTCGCTGGCCGCCCGCGCCGGGACGGCTGCGCCTGCGCCTTGGACCCCGCTAGAGCGAGTCTTCGTCCCTGTCGCCCGTACGCACGCGGATGGACTCTTCAATGGGAAGCACAAAGATCTTCCCGTCGCCGATCTCCCCGGTACGCGCCGCGCGCATGATGGTCTCGATGACCTCGTCCTTGCGGTGATCCCCGCAGACGACTTCGATTTTCACTTTGGGCAGCAGATCGATGGTATACTCCAGACCACGGTATTTCTCGACTTGGCCCCGTTGCCTTCCGTGCCCTCTCACCTCAGTGATGGTCAGGCCTGTCAGGCCCAACTCTGCCAGGGCGTCTTTGACTTCCTGCAGTTTGTGCGGCCGAATAATGGCCACAACCAGTTTCATAGCTCCTGCTCCTCCGGCAGCGTCGCCGCGTCAGGAAGACGCGCCTGAAAACCTCAAACCTGCCTCAGCGCCTCCTCCAGGCGCCGGACAGCGCCTTCCACGCCGTCCGCATCCGTTCCCACCTTCCGCCCTCCTTCCGTCACGTAGAAGGAGTCTCGAGCCTCATTGCCCCACGTGCTGACCCTTGCGGAGTGGATATCCCACCCCAGGCGCGCAAAAGCCGATGTCATTCGGTAAAGCAACCCCGGCTGATCCACCGCGCGGATGTCCAAAACCGAATGGCTTTCCGACAGGTCGTTCAGGATGGAGACCCTGCGCGACTGATACTCCTCCGGCAGGCTCTTGCGCTTGCGCTCCAGCAACTCCTGCAGCGTCTGCTCTCCCAGCAGCACCCGGCGAAGCTCACGGTGCAGCTCGTGCTTCTTGAACTCCGGCAGTTGCTGGCCTTCGAAATCCACATACAGGGTATCGAGAGCGATCTTCTGATCCTGCTCTCGCGTAAATACCTGCGCGGCGTGGACATTGATGTCCAGCGCCCACAACACCCCCGCGATCTTCGACAGCAGACCCGGCTGCGGGTCATCCCGCACACAGATGGTCAACTCCGTAAAATCTGATCCCTGCTCGGAGCGGAAATCCGTGCAGATCTCTCCCTGCTCGGCCTTGCTGATGAACTCAATATGCGAGGCCATCTCCTCCGGGCTGGTGTTCAGCAGGTAGATGGCCGGCATGGCCGCCACATGCCGCTCCACCGCCTCAGGAGGCAGGTTGGTAATGGAAAGCTCCCGCCGCACCCGGCTGCGGTAGAGGTCCAGATCCTCTTCGGAATCGATCAGCGGAGCGCGGCTCACAAGCGCGCGCTCGGCCCGGTAGTACAACTCCCGCAGGAAGCGCCCCTGTATCTCGCTCCAGGCGGCGGAGCCAACCGAGACCACGTCCGACATCGTAAAGATGTAGAGCATGCTCAGCGTATCCCGGTCGCCCACCACGTTGACGAAGTCTTCCACGGTGCGCCGCAGGTTCAGGTCCCGCAGACGGGCCGTATTAGACATCAGCAGATGGTGCCGCACCAGGAACTCCAGCCGGTCCGCGCTCTCCGCGTCCATCCCCAGCCGAGAGGCGATACCCCGTGCGATGACAGCCCCCTTCTCCGAGTGGTCGCCCGGTCCGCCCTTCCCGATATCGTGCGTCAGGGCGAACAGGAACAACAGCTCCGGATGCCGGATAGAGGCGAATATCTGCCTGATCTCTTCGTCTCCAGCCTCGCCCAGATGTTCGCAGTGGCGTACCACCATGAGCGAGTGCCAGCCGACGGTGAATTCGTGCGCGGCATCCCCCGGTACCAGTCCCATCACACGACCGAACTCCGGGATGTACCACTGCAGCACTCCCGTGCGCGCCATCGCAATGAGCGCATCCGCTACCCCGCTTTGCCCGCGCAGGATCATCATCATTACCCGCGCGGCCTCCGGATTATCCACCGGAGCGGCTCGCAGCGCCACACACTGGCGCAGAGCGTCTTCCGCCTCAAGCGATAGCCTCAGCCCATAGCGCTGACAGTACGCGAACGCCCGGAGCGCCGCCACCGGATCGTTCAGGAACGCCTCCGGATTCTGCAAAACCACCCTTCCATCACGGGCGGCAAGGCCCGGCTCCAGCTTCAGCTGCTGATCCCGAGCGCGGGCCATCATCTTCTTCGCCATGCTCCGGATGAACGATGCGGCGGCATAGTACTCGCGCATCAGACGCTCCGCCGCGCTCTCCTCCGGCGAATCCCGATAGCCCAGCGACGCTGCAGCCGCCTCCTGCTTGGGAGCCGTCAGGACATCCGCCTGGCGGCCCGCTCCCAGGTGCATCTCCCAGCGAAGGCGGGAATAGAAGTCCAGCACCTCCCCCACCCTGTCCACCTCGGCGGAAGTCAACAGGCCGTGCGCCCGAATGTCCTCCCAGACCGTTTCGTTGCCGAACCCGAACGCCGCCTGGGCCAGCCATCCGGCCAGGTGTATGTCGCGCAGGCCGCCTTCCCCCTCTTTGATGTCCGGCTCCACCCGATACACGGACAATCCCTTGCGGCGGATGGAGAGGTCGCGCTCCCGCACCTTGTCGTGCATAAAGGCCACCGGATGCAGGTGGCGCCTCAGCTCATCCTGGAACGACTGGAACAGTTCACGGCTGCCAGCTACGAACCGGGCGTCCAGAAGAGCTGTCTGATTCTGATGCTGCAGGGCTGCCGCCTCACTCAACAGGCGATAGGCGTATCCCACCTTCATCTTCGCCTCGGCCAGGAACACGTCCATGATCAGGCGGAACATCCGCCGGGTGACCAGATCCACGTCCGGATCCTCCTCGGATGAGGCGATGAAGTTGATGTCGATATCGCTGTAGGGAGCCAGCTCCCTGCGCCCGTAACCCCCGGTGGCCACCACGGACAGGTGCCGGTAGGCTCTGCCGGCCAAGCCGGGGTTTTCCGGGTCTTCGCACGCCACCACCAGCATCCGGCGCACCACCAGGTCTATCAGTGCGCTCAGCCGGCGGCACCGCTCCCGGCCCGGAAGCTCCGCCGCCTCGCGGAAGATCCTTTCCCGTCCTTCCAGCAGGATGCCCGCGATGCCCCGGACATCGCTCACCGCGTCCAGGCGCCCTTTCAGATCGGGCCACCAGTCCTGCCCCGCAGGGGCTGTGTCCAGATCGCTCAGCTGCTTCAGATCCGTATCCTTCCCTGGCAAGGCGGCTTCCGTCGCCCGGACTGTGGAGAGGGGCTCCACCGCTTACCGGATCGCCCCATCTCCCTCCTCTCCGGTGCGGATGCGCACCGCGTTTTCGATGCGCGACAGGAAGACCTTCCCATCGCCGATCTCTCCTGTGGCCGCGGCCTTTGTAATCGCCTTCACTACGCTGTCGGCTTCAGCGTCGGAGACCACGGTCTCCAGCTTGATCTTGTCCAGAAGGTTGACCACGTACTCCTGTCCCCTGTAGTGCTGGGTCCTCCCCCTCTGCTTGCCAGAACCCATCACGTGGGACACAGTCATTCCCTGGACGCCGAGAGCGTCCAGCGCTGCCTTAACGTCGTCCAGCTTGTTGGGCCGGATGATAGCTTCGATCTTTATCATCAGAGGTCTCCTCCAGTGCCCGCCACTTCGCCGCGGCAGGACGTTCAGACAGCTTCCAGATTGTAGCCCATTTCCCCGTGCTGCGACAGATCGAGTTCCTTGTGCTCGGCCTCGTCCGACACGCGCAGCGGAGTGAACACACGCACCAGAAGCAAGATGATCAAACTTGCTATCGGAGAGAAGGCCGCCGATGCCGCCGCCCCCCAAAACTTCTCGCCGAGCAGCGCCAGCCCTCGCCTGAAGAAGGGGAGTTCCGCACCGCGCCCGAGCCCGTGCTTGCGGCATCACCGGGCCGATACTGCGCCCGCCTGCGCCTACTGCGGCCCCACGGCTTTCTGCCCGCCGAATCGTCACCTCAATTTTGGGCAAAGCGTGTTTCCATCTGATTTCGCGGGTGTTAATCTTGGTGGTCAGGCGGAGGCGTAAAACGGTAGCCCACACCGCGCACGGTGTATATGCAGTTCTCGTATTTGGGCCCCAACTTGGCGCGGATGCGGCGGATGTGGACATCCACGGTGCGCGTGCCTCCAAAGTAGTCGTAGCCCCACACCCGGGCCAACAGCGACTCACGGGTGTGCACGCGGTTGCGATGGGTCACCAGATACTTGAAAAGCTCGAACTCCTTGAAGGTGAGGTCCAGCAACCGCCCGTCTGCGCGGACTTCATAGTTGCCGAAGTCCAGCTCCAGCCCGCCGAACGCAGTGATCCCCTCTTCCCGAAGCCGGCTCTGGGTCCACAGCAGCAGACGGATGCGAACCGCCAGCTCGCCCTCCGCGCCGGGCACCACCACAAAATCATCCGCACCCCAGGTGAGGTCGAACTCCGCAAGCGCCTCCCGGTGGATCAGTAGGAACGTGGGCATCGGAGGGATGCCGAACTCCATCTCCAGGCGCTGCCGAACGGTGCGAGCCCCCGGGCCCGAACCGGGGAAGTCCACCACCAGCACCTCGGGGGTGATCTTCGTAAGAGCCTTCGCCAGGGACTCGCTGTCGCTTGCGCACCAGTACACTTGATGGTTCGCCAACGCAAGCTCCCGGCGCACCCCCGCAATGGAACGTTCGTCATCCGAGACCAGCAGTACACGCATCAGCCAACACCGCCTCTCTAGGCAGCACATCCACCCCTATCCGATTGTACTCCCCTTTTGTTTCGGGAGTATTACGCACTTCAGCAGGCCGGGAGCAATCCTTTACGGCCAGAAAGCGTAGGTGGGAATATCCAGCGCGAGCCCGATCAGCGTCCAGGCGCCGCCCACAACGCACTCTCCCAGAATAAGCCCCATAAAGAACGGCAGAGCCTTTTTGTAGGTCTGAAGCCCGCCGTAGCGGAGCAACACAGCCTTGATGAGCCAGGCGATGAACAGGCAGATCCAGAGCCGATGCATGCTCCACGAGCTGGAGACGGCGTAACCCACTGGATGGAAGGGAAACCAGGGAATGGCCATCCTGAGAGAGTTCAGGACGATGGTCAAAGAAAAACCGGTCCCGATGGCCAACCCCGTGTTCAGAGACAGGCGCGGATCCGGAGGGATCTTCAGCCAGTTGTCCAGCCGGCCGTATGGCTCGCCTCCGAAGATCAAAGGGACGTCGGGCCAGGCCATGTTGGTCGCAGCACCATACTTATATGTAAGAGAAAGCACTGCATAGAAGGCTGCAAGAGTACCGACCAGCGTGGCCAGCACCATCGCCATGCCCAGCCTGCCGTAGTCCATCCTGACGCGCTCACCGATCTTGAACGACTCCAGCTGGAACGGCATGGGGTGAGCCCGGTAGGCCCGGTTGAACCAGAAGAACTGGCTGAGAGCGGTCAGGTTTTTCGCATCCAGGTTCTGGGGGTTGACGATCGTGGTGATGATGCGGTCTGGCCCGGCGTCGTGCAGGTCGTGAGCCGGAGGACCCAGCTCCGCTCGCATCCGGGTGATGGCAAGCGCAAGCAACCAGTATATCAGCAGAAACGGCACGGCGATATACCAACTCATCCCCGCGCGCATCGCGAAGAAGAGCATATACAGCGTGCCGCCCAGAAACGCCAGCATCGCCACCCGGTAAGGCACGGGCTCACCACGGTCTTCCAGATCCAGCTTCCAGTTGAACAGCCCGCGCGCAAGCATCCAGAGATGGCGTCTGCTGGCCCAGAAAGCGAACACCGCGATGCCGATGTAGGCTCCGAAAGACTGCTCGTTGACATACGGGAAACCTGGGACGCTGTCCCATCCCCACACCGCGGAGAGTACGCGCTCCGCTTTCCAGACGATGAAGAAGAACCAGCAGGAGAAGGAAAGGTCCAGCGGCAGCAGGATGCCCAGCCCCACGGCGAAGGGGTAGAAGCACAGCGGCATCCATCCGATGGCGTTCCACGGCCGCACAGCGAAGTTGGACGTGATGTCCAGCGTCTTGATGGGTATCCCGGGAATCTGGGGGTAAAGAAAGGCGAAGCCGTTCCAGATGTCTATGGCCGCTGCCAGACCAAACCCCAGCCACATCAGGCGGTTGCGGAAGAGGGGAGCGCCCTCGGCAGTCATATCCAGCGGTAGCTGCACCAGCGGGTAGGCCAGACGCTCGCGCTCCGTCCACTGCTTGCGCAGCAGCACGACCAGACAGAGCATGGAGAGCACCATCGCGATGATGAACGAGCCCCACCATGCCAGCGGGACCACCCAGTGTTGCAGATTGTCCCAGGCCAGAAAACGGTCATTGCCGCTGTAAAAACCTTCCAGAGTGTCCCTGTCTCGCACCGACAGCCATTCGGGAACGTTCGGCCAGATCAACTCCTCCCAGCGGTTGGTGGCGTTGGCGAACCAGAAGACGTGCGTCATCACCGGGATGAGCACTTGAATGAAATCGTGGCTGACCAGGGCGCTGCCGATATTGAGCATGATGTAGACGGTCAGCAGCTCCACCTGGGAGAACACCCACTGAGGACGGAAGCGCTTCAGCAGACCGTTCAGCACGATGAGCCCCAGCAGGGCCAGCACGGAGTTGAAGAACAGGGAGATGGTAGTTGGATGCCCGGCGTAGCGGACGATCTCCATCATGTAGATCCACCACGCGTTGGGCCAGAGAAGCACGACTCCGAGAATGACGGCCCTCCACGTGATGCCCCTGAACGGGGGTCGGGAGCCAGAATCGGTCACAGGCGGGGACCAGACCTCCTGCAAGTGCTTCAGAAAGGATACAGGCCGAAGCAGCTGCGCGTCAAGGGGGGCAGAAGCAGGTCGTCACTTTTCCCGCGACGCCCTGTGCGCCAATCCACCAATAAGCTGCTGTCACATCCCTCACAATGGTGGAACAGCGCGCCGAGAAGGACGCACTTATCGAGACCGCAGCGGACGCCAGATGTGGTTGCGACTTTTCCGCCTCCGGCGCACAGCCCAACCGTCTTGGAGGAGGTTCCGGAAACAAGTTCCCGCAATACCGGAAGCCGGAGGCGCGAACGATGGACCACCCCCCAAGATGGACCGTCACTACCCTTGCAAAGCCCAAGATCGCGAAAAAGCCGCCGGACCAGCCGGTCCAGCGGCTTCTGAGGTCAGAAGGAGGAAATCCCTGTCTTTTACGGCTTCCTGCCCCAGGTGCGGAACCACGGGTCACGATCGTAAGGAGTGCCCGTACCGCCACGCTCCATCAGCCCGTAGTAGGCCCCTGCAGCAGACGTCTCCGGCTCCGCACATTTGAATGACTGCACGTGGCCGTCCACAAAAGCCACGTTTGTTAGCCCCCGATGCCGGCCGGGAGGCCACACATAGTCCGGCTTGCACACCGTGCTCTGCGAAGGCGGCACCGCGAACGCCGTCCCGTGCCCGTTCTTCCATGCCTGCTTGGCCTGAGCGTCATATCGCCAGACTTCCATATAGAGGATCGTGGTGGCCGGACTTTCAATCTGCCCCTCCGCCACCACGAACGTTGGCTGGTTCCCGGGAGGGTCCAGAACGGTGTTGGATGACGGCGGCCCGCCCAGGTAATAGGCATTGTATCCGTAGCAACGCGCCAAGTTCTGCAGAGTAACGGGCAGCTTGGGCGCTGACGGACACACATAGACCCCTTGAAGCTTGTCATCATTGGGACTCTTGATAAGCGTCTTGATATAGGGGTCCACCTTGAGCCACCACAGGTGATTGTTGTCCCAGCCGCTGGTTGTGCCCGGCATCATCTTGTTGCCGTTGTCATGAACATACATCCCGGTGGCCATTGCTAGCTGCTTGAGGTTGCTGATGCAGCCCGCCTTCCGGGCGTTCTCGCGCGCCGCAGAGAACACCGGGAACAGAATGGCCGCCAGGATGGCGATGATGGCGATCACCACCAGCAGCTCGATCAGCGTAAATCCGCGCCGATTCCGCACACAGCACATTTTTCCAGACTCCCCTTCCTCAAGCGAAGACAGGGCGCCGCGTCCTGCGGAGCCCTGTCAAAGCATCTCTTTCTCTGAGGCGAGAGCTCACCTCCCCGGGAACTAAGGCTTGCGGCCGTCCAGGCGGAACCACGGATCCGGGTCATACGGAGTGCCGGCCCCGCCCTTCTCCATAATGCCTGTGAACTCAGCCACCGGAGTGGGAGAGGTGGGCGTCTCGCGCGGCGGTGAGACCTTCACCGACCTGACATGGCCGTCCACCATGGCCACATTCGTAAGTCCTCGGTGCCAGCCCGGCGGCCACACGTAGTCCGGCCGGCAGATGCTTGGCGCCTTCACCGGCGGATAGCAGAACGCCGACCCGATTCCACGGGGCGTGTTGGCGGTGAAGGCAGCATCGTCAAACCGCCACGACTCCAGGAACAGGATGGTTGTGGAGGGCGACTGGGCCTCCGCCGTCTTGGCCGTAACCTGGGGCTGGCCAGGCGCGGAGCCCAGGTAATACGCGTTGTAGCCGTAGCAGCGGCGCACGTTCTCATTGCCTCCCCGCAGCTTCGGACTGGAGGGACAGACATACACGCCTGTCAGCGATGTCCCCTGCATCTGCTTGATGTAGGGGTCCACCTTGAACCACCACAGGTGCTTGTCGTCCCAGGCTCCCGTGGTTCCCGGAGCGAATCGGTCTCCGTTATCATCGCTGTACATGCGCATTGCCGTGGCCAGCTGCTTCATATTGCTGATGCACGAGGCTTTCCGGGCATTCTCGCGCGCGGCGGCGAACACCGGGAAGAGGATCGCCGCAAGGATCGCGATGATGGCGATAACGACCAGAAGCTCGATCAGGGTGAAGCCACGCAGACTCTGAACTTTCTTCATTTGAAACAACCTTCCCCTGTCAACGGGGACGCTCGACGGGTGCGAGAAGGGCGACCCTTTCGGCGCCTCCCCGGGCCGCGCACCCGGAGCCTGCGGCCCCAGGGCTCTGCGCAGACCCGTCCCCAGGCGATAAAGAGATCACTACGGTAAGCAAGATGTCCGGGATCTGCCCGGCACACCCTCTTCAGGAGCACCCGCACGAAGCCTCCTGAAGACTCCCATGGTCATTATAGGCTTCCGCCCCCCTCCTGTCAACGGATTTTGCGAAACCGGTTTCTCAAATCGTATGTTAGCCGAATAACCGTTTCCTCCTTCTTGCGCGCAGGTGAAATCTGGCTTTCTTTCCTGCTGCTGGACGGGGTGACAGCTTGCCAGGCGGCCGGCTCTGTTGCACAATGCCGCGCGACAGGCGGCAGGCGCGGGGACCGCCCGCATCGGCCATCTTTGGAGGATAGTACAATGACGGCTTTCAACGGACTGGGAATGAACCTGGGCAACCTGCCCAGGCTATCGCACGCAAAGACGCGCTCCATTAGCCCAGAGAACTTCACGGGTGAGAAGGGCAGGGGAGGAATGGCCACCGAGGGGACCGGCGCCTCCTGCGCCCGCGAGCTGGGACAGGGCTGGAAGATCTCTCCCAGCATCCGCATCGAGCCTGGAGAGACGCGCGTCCTTGCGGACATCGAGGGGCCGGGGGCCATACAGCAGATCTGGATGACGCCCACCGGACACTGGCGCTTCTCCATCCTGCGCATCTACTGGGACGACCAGGAGCAGCCGTCGGTGGAGTGCCCGGTGGGGGACTTCTTCGCGTGCGGATGGCAGAAATATGCCCAGGTCTCATCGCTTGCGGTCTGCGTGAATCCCGGAAGCGCGTTCAATTGCTACTGGGAAATGCCGTTCCGTCGGCGTTGCCGCATCACGATGACCAATATCGCATCAGACGCGATGGTCCTGTACTACCAGATCAATTACACCCTGACGGACGTTCCGGACGACTGCGCCTACTTCCACGCTCAATTCCGGCGCACCAATCCCCTACCCTACGGCCAGGTGTACACCATCCTGGACGGTGTCCGCGGTCAGGGGCATTACGTGGGGACATATATGGCCTGGCAGGTCAACAACACCGGATGGTGGGGCGAGGGTGAGATCAAGTTCTACCTGGACGGTGACGGCGAGTTCCCGACCATCTGCGGCACGGGCACGGAGGACTACTTCTGCGGAAGCTACAACTTCGACGTAGGCGGTCAGTATCGCGAGTTCACCACACCGTATTCCGGACTTTGCCAGGTCATCCGTCCGGACGGGACTTATCAGAGCCAGCAGCGCTTCGGGATGTATCGCTGGCACATTATGGATCCGGTGCGTTTCGAGCAGGATCTGCGGGTCACCATCCAGGCGCTGGGGTGGCGCAGCGGAGGGCGTTATCTCCCGCTTCAGGACGACATCGCGTCGGTGGCGTTCTGGTATCAGACTCTGCCTACCGCTCCTTTCCCTCCCCTGCCGGAAAAGGACTATCTGGAAGTCATCTAGACTGCCGCGAGAGCTGAAGACAGCGAGCCCCCGGAAGGTCGGCCCGGGGGCCCGCTGTTTTTGCGGGGGTTGGTTACACCGGGAGTAGCCTGACCTGCTCCCGCCGGCGCACGCGCAGCAGTCGCAACGCGCCGAATCCCGTGAAGGCGGCCCTGTATACCACCGGCGGCTTAGGCCCGGGCGGAGCGACCACCCGGGCGATAGGGGTGTTCACCAGGCAGATGATGTGGGCATACTCGACATTCGCCTCTTCCATCATTCAAATGTCACAGTTCCACCGGTAGCCCATCCAACCTTGGGAGGGGTGAATTTATGAAATACCCTCCATGGGTCGCCACCGGGAACCACCCTCAGCGACCCGGCGACAGACAAGGCGACAAGAAACGCAGGCATGACGGAATGAACAGATATCACTTGTCCTCCCTCCTTTCGCCTCAACGCCCGCCACCACGGCGCAGGCGTGCCTGGGAGTTTCTTGAAAGGAAGCAGGAGCGCGCAAAGGGACGATCGGCCAGCAGAAAAATGGCCTGCCTTGCCCGGCTATACTCCAGGCAAACCTTCCCGGCAATGCTACCGATCTCTTCCGATGCAGGATGAGACACAGGTAATGAGACGTGCATAATCGCTCAATCAAATCCCCGGCGCGGCAGCGGAATGTGAGAAAGGGTCGGTCCCCGGCGGCAGGACCGACCCTTGGCTTTGCCGCTGAGGGGCGCGGCTAGAGCCCTACTCCACGCTCACCGCGTCGGAGTTGTCTCTCATGCGGATGACCGGAACAGAGTT
The DNA here is from genome assembly GCA_025998755.1 of Armatimonadota bacterium. Classification (NCBI taxonomy): domain Bacteria; kingdom Bacillati; phylum Armatimonadota; species Armatimonadota bacterium. The sequence goes on along the minus strand of AP024674.1, from coordinate 217,258 downwards.
ACCTCCCACAATCTGCTTCGCTCGGATACCTGTCACGTGGACGTAGCCGCCAACGGGCACCGGGGAAGTCCCGCGCACCCGCAGACCTACCGGCCCGCCGACTTCGCTGTAGCCGGAGCCGTCGTTCACGAAGAAGTAGTCTCCGTCAATGGCCGTCACCCGTCCCCAGGTGCGCACCAGCAGTCCGGTGGTCTCTATTCCCTGTGCTGAGGTCAGAGCCTGGTTGTTCACGCCCAGCGGGACCAAAGGCGGCTGGCCGCTGGCGATCACCTCCACCACTGCGTCACCGATGCTGAGCTCGCCGTTGGAGTCGGTCTGCAGCTTGCCCGTCACCTTAACCCGGTCCCCGATCGTTACGAAGGTGAACTCCGAGGGGTAAACCTTGATGCCGGAGCTGCGATCCTCCTCCTCAACATACAGCGACTGCGACATATCCTGCTCGAAGAAAAAGGCGGTCACCGCTTTCCCATTTAGAACAATGGTCCGTCCCTGTTCCTTCTGTTTGGCCGCCCCAATGCTGCCCTCGAACGGCGGCAGCGCCTGCTCGGCTTTGACAGAGACCCGCACGTTATCCAGCCAGTAGCGCTTTGCCGGCGAGCTGGCCTGATACTGGAACAAGACGGTCAGGTCCGGAGAGTTGTGTGGAACCGTGAAGCTCAAGTTGCGCCACTCAGAATAGCGCATCCCGTTTGCCTCAATGGTCCGCGACATGCCCGTATGGCCAGGATAATCTACACCCGCGCCGGGGTAGGACTGGCGGAGGTTCGGATCTTGCGAGAATGACTCCAACATCAGCGGATCCCCGTCGTCGATCGACAGTCCAAACCGGTCCGGCTGCGGGTTTTCCGGCGTCCCATTTCCGTGCCAGAGCGTCCCCTCCAGTCCCGCCAGAATCAGATCGAAGGTGACTGTCACACTGGAATGCGGGGGCAGGTTACGAACTCCGAGGGCATTGGTCTGGTTGAAGCTTCCAAGCATCCTGCCTTCGGTCAGCGTCTTGGGGTCTGTGTCGAACAAGGCCCAACCTGTTGGCCATTCCGGGTTGAAGGACACACCCGGGGCGACGTACGTGACGCCCTCGAAGTTGCTTTTGTAGATGACCGTCCCTGGACCTTGCAACGGGATCAGGCCGCTGTAGACGACCGGGTAAGCAGCGATATGGCCCACCGGGTCGTTGTTGAGGTAGCGGATGTAAGCACCTGTACGGCCGCTGTAGACATGGATTCCCACTTGTTGCCCACCGAACTGCCCCACATAGATATCCGGGACACCGTCGAAGTCCTGGTCCAGGCCAGTAGTGACACCCCACGGATTGGCAAGGCGTTCCGGGTCAAAGACCCACCGGTCCCAGTGCTGCATCAGAGCGGAGTCCACCACGTGAACCTGCTGAGCAGCGTTCACTACGTACATATCCGGAACTCCATCACCGGTCTGATCTGGCCCAGGAGCGATACCGATCGGTGTCCCGAATCCGGTAGAGGCAACCAATCCGTTAGCATCCCAAACCTGGATCAGAGACGCGTCAATGCAGCACACCCAGAGGCGGCCGCCCGGCCCAAAGCTGATCCCCCGCGGTGCCTCCGCTGTAGGTCCCGCCCAGGTCGTCAAGTTGGAGCCGTCCCAGCGATAGATCATCCGGTCAGAATCCGATGCCACATAGACGGCCCCGTCCGGGCCTATGGCCACGCCGGTCGGACTTGGGACATTGAAGGACGCCGATTCAGACCACTGGTTGACATTCGTGCGAATATACTTCCGGACGAATCCGCCACTGGGGCTGGTCACCCAGAAGCTGCCGTCCTGCTGCATGGCAGTTCCATAGGGAAGCGTTATAGCGCCCAAGCTAAGGGTGTTAACGCCGGTATTGTAGGCAATCCACAGGTCGTTGAACGTGCTGGCTGCCACCACGTAGCCGTCGCTCACCGGCTTCGATGGCAGGGGCGGGTAGGCGGCAATGTGGAGTGCGCTGTCGTTATTCAACAGACGAATATGGTTGTAGGGGGGCTTGCCGGAATAGATGCGTGTGACGCCATTGCTCCAGTCGCAGATATACAGGTCTCTCGTTCCGTCCGCGTTGGCGTCCGCACCGAACACCATCCCGAAAGCCTGTCCCAGCTCGGGCGCATTGTAGACTGTATGGCCCAGAAAGGTACCATCGTGGCCGCTCAGAACATGCACATAATTCCGGCGATCGTTGACATACATGTCCGGGACGCCGTCCAGGTTGTAATCCGGTCCGCTCGTGATGCCGGCAGCGTTCCAGAGCGACAGATCCAGCACAGGAGAGCCTCCCGAAGGATCGAAGACATTAATGGCCGACGCATCGTTGCACGTCACCCACAGGCGGCCGTAGGGTCCCCAGGCCATGCATACGGGGTCGATGCGGGAGGTCGTGGCCCAATGGGTTAGAACACCGCCCTGGTATTTCCAGATCTTCTGATCCGCACAGACGATATACAGGATTCCTGCCTCGTCCGTAATAACGGCCCTTGGGTAAGGCACCGAAACCGTCTCCGCCTGCGTCCATTTGTTGGTGGCAGGATTGTAAGACATCCTGACCACACGGTTGCCGGAGTATTCTGCGAACCAGATGTCCTTGGCGGTGCTGAATGCCACACCCAGGGGGCCGTCCAGCGAAAAGTGAGCATCCACCGTCGGGCCGAGGTTGCTGTAGACCAGGAGGTGGTTTCCCGCGGGGCTGGTTATTGCGAACTCACCTCTCGTAGGCGATGCCACCATCGTAACTGCCGCGCCGATGCACAGCAGGGCCAGAATGAGCTTTCTCATCTGTCTTCTCCTTTTGTCCTTTCTCTCAAGACGGAGTCTGTGGCACAGATTCCGGTCCTACCTAAAGTCCACGCACAGGCGTGGGGATTCTGATGAGAGGCAAGCGGAGTCATCTGCGCGTGGCCGAGGGATCGTAAGTGATCCCCTTCCACTCGTAGATGCCTGTTGCCCGGCTCTCGTAAAGCTCGATGGTGGGGAACCACTGAACGTGGCCGTCCGACAGGCAGAAGTTGTCGCCGTCGCGGTGACGGTAATCAAATATCCCCCAATGGAAGTAGCCAATGTGCTGGGCCTGCCCGATCTGGCGGGAATATCCATCGTCGTCTGCCTCAAACAGGAGCACTGTCCTGCTCGGCTGCTCGATGACGGAAACCTTTTGGGTCAGCAGATTGGAGTTTGCCCCGTAGGTGCTCAGATTGCGGCGAGTCCGTTTTTCACGGGTGTCCCGGTGGTAGCTTGGACAACGGAACATCTCGCGACTGCGCACGTAACCGAGCAGATGATAATCCCAGTTGCGGTATACATATTCGCCGTTCTCAAACACCGGCGGAAGGTTGGGGGGGAAACGCCCGTTGTTATCGTCGGCGTACATGAGCATGCCGGTGCCCATCTGCCGCATGTGGGCGGTGCACTTTGACTGTCTGGCCCTCTCGCGAGCGGCCGAGAAGACCGGAAACAGGATCGCCGCAAGGATGGCGATGATGGCGATGACTACCAGCAGTTCAATGAGGGTGAACCCGCGTGCACCGCCTCCGTACTGGTATTCGCGACGCTTCGACATTGTCAGCAGCCCTCCTTCGGGTCATCCCCGCTAAAGACTCCCTCTCTGACTTGCGGCTGTCCCGCCGACCTTGGCCACGAAGGAGCGGGTAGATTGTAAGCTGATTATCAGATTCCGGAATAAAAAGCCTTGGGGATGGTCACCCCTCCTCCGGGAGAGGATTCCCCTCTAACCCCAGAATAACACTTGATTATCAATCGGTCAAGACTTTTTTTCGGCACATTTTCCATTATTGTTTATCCTGATGCGGCAGACTCCTGCCAACCGACTTCAGGGTTGCTGAGTCCAACCCGTTATCGATCAGAGAGCCAGCCGCACCAATCACTCCGTCCCGGCCGGCGCCGTGACCGTTCATCACCCCCCGGAACGTGAAGCGAGCCTGCTCCTTCGAGGGACGTCCCCCAAACAGACTGACACTTATTCCCGCTGCCAGCGCCGCAACAAACCCGAGCGTCGCAGGCCACACGAAGGCCAATCCACTCCAAAAAGCTATGTAAAGGCTGACCGCAGCGCCAACCGCACCACCAACAAGGGCTCCTGGAGTACCTGCGAAAGGCACAAACAGTCCCAGTACGTAGACTGCAAAGAGTGGACCGGTGAACAGCTGGATGACTTTGTTCGCGATGACAATCAGGTCACCCAGCCTCCCCACATTCGCTGACAGGGCGATGGCACAGATACCCACCACAAGAGTAGTCCATCGCGAAATGCGCACCTGACGGCGCTGCTCCTCAGAGGAATCCGGCACAATTGCCGGCCCAGCGGGCCGGCGAATGCGACGGTAGAAGTCCATGATAACAACCGACGAACAGGAGTTCACAGCCGAAGCGATGGAGCTGAGGGAGGCGGCAAAGATAGCAGCGATCACAAGCCCCACAACCCCCACAGGGATTTTGCTTGCGAGGAAGGCGGGAAATACACGGTCCGACGGCAGATCTGCGAAGTCCGCATCCCTTGCGACATAAGCGAATAGTGTCAGCCCTACGCAGGACAGGCCCACCGTCCACAAAGCATCTCCCACGGCATTGATGATGAAAGCCTGGCGGGAATCCTTCAGGGAGCGGGCTGTTTGAAAGCGCTGCACCATTACCTGATCAGCAGTGTAAACCGCCATCCTGCCCAGCACTACAGCAGCGAAGAACCCCACGGGAGTCATCTCGGTGGTGAAGAACAGCTTAATCCGCTCCATTAGCCGAGCCGCTTGCGGCGCTTCGGTGCCAGTCAGCAGACTGGTCTTGCCTGCCTCAGCAGCGGTCTGCCAGACCTCGCTCAAACCGCCAGGAACGTGGCCGAGCACCACGACCACCGTTGCGGCAAGGCCGCCGAACATAATGCAGAACTGAATCATGTCGGTCCATATGACCGCCCTCATCCCGCCCAGTGCGGTATAAAGGATGACCACGCTGCCCAGCACGATGATTGTGGACACAAGCGGCAGGGCCCCGTGCGTCGCCCCACTGATGGCAAGACAGGGAACATACATCGCCGTGGCGATCCATCCAACCCGCCACAAGATGAAGATGATTGAAGCCATCCATCGCACGGACAGAGAGAAGCGACGCTCCAGGTACTCATAGGCAGTGACAAGGTTGAGCCTGCGATAGAACGGCAAGGTCACTCTCGACACCCAGTGCCACAGTAGAACCCAGGACAGCGATCCGAGCACGAGAACCAGACCGTATTTCATCACTGCAGAGGGCTGCATTAGATAGTCTATGCCGCTGTTCAGGCAGGCCATCAGCGACATGCCCACTGGCACCCAGCTCATCCCTCTACCCGCGAAGAAAAACTGCTCCAGGCTGGTCTGGCGGCGAGAGAAAAGAATGCCCACCAAAGAGAGAACGACCAGGTATGCGACCAGGATGACAAGGTCGAGCGCGTGAATAGACCCGAACACGCCAGGCTCCATTCTATGTCCCCCAGAGACCAGGCGGGATCACTGCGGCGGCAAAACGGAGTTGCATCAGAGCGGCTTCGCGGCCAGTGGCGGTGTCTGTGGCGGAGCGACGCTAGGTCGAGACAGCCCGCGCGCGCTGATGAGTGTCTCGAGCAGCCCTTGCTTCAAGCAACTGATGTCGCTTCCCACGAAAAGAAGATCTACCCCCTTGGCCGCCCACTCCTCAACGTCGGCAGGCCCGGATGCCAGAGCCACCACCCTGCCGGCCTTACGAGCCGCACAAATAGCTTGCTCCAGAGCCTGCAGCACCAGAGGGTGCGAGGTCTGCCCTGAGACGCCAAAGCTGGCCGAAAGGTCGCCAGGTCCCAGGAATATAGCGTCCAAGCCAGGCACGGAACTTATCTCTGCGGCTCGCACGACCGCTTCCTTCGTTTCGATCTGAGCCATCAGGCACAGCTCTTCGTTGATGGCTTGCTGGATATCTGCTATTCCCGGGCCGAAGCCATAGTTGACCGCGCGCGAGGCTGCAAAAAAGCCCCGTGTCCCCTCTGGAGCGAATCGCGCGTGACTGATGAAGCTGGTCACGACATCCACGGAGTTGGCCATCGGCAGATCCAAAATGTCCGGCCCGCATTCGGCTGCCTTCAGGACGCTCTCACGCCTGGAGTCTGGTATGCGGATCATCGTCAATAGGCCCAATCCGGCGGCGATGCGGCAAAGGTCCGCTGCCTGCGCGAAGGAGATATGCGAGTGCTCCATTTCGATCCAGACAACGTCCACTGCCAGGTGGCCCAGCATATCCAGAAATGCCGGGTTGTAGTTGTGGCACGCCAGTCCCAGTAGCGGCCGGCGAACCGTGTCGATACGGCTACGAAGTCTGTTCATCTTCCTGTTTTCCTACCTGAATGTTCAGCAGCTCTTCCCAGAGCATTACGATGGCGGGCTGGGCCATCCTACCCTTCCCGCCCGCCCGGGCCGCCTTGAAGATCTCGTGGACAATGGCCGTCACGGGAGTCGGCACATCCACATCTTTGGCAAGCGAAAGTGCATAACCGAGATCCTTCCAGTGAATGTCGACGGAACCTCCCGGACGGAAGTCTCGCCGGAGAAATGCGTCAGCACTGACATCCAGCACCTTGGACTGAGCCCAGCCTGCACGAATGGCCTGGTACAGGACAGCCGTGTCCAGTCCGCTCTTTACGGCCAGAGTAAAGCCCTCCGCTATTGCCGCAAACTGTGCGCCGACGATCAGGTTGTTGACCAGTTTGGCAACCGATCCGGAGCCGCTCTCGCCCATCCTGACCACGCTGGACCCCATCGTCCGCAACACCGGCAGGCACCTTTGGAAGACCGCCTCATCGCCGCCGACCATAAATGAGAGCGTCCCTTCGATGGCGGCCTTCTGTCCGCCGCTGACAGGAGCATCCAGAAAACCGATGGATTTCTCGGCGAGCGCGGCCGCGATACGGCGGCTGGCAGATGGCTCAGTGGTGCCAGTGTCCACAACCACAGATCCGGCGGGCAGGCTTTCTGCGATGCCCTTGCTGCCGAGAACCACATCCAGCACGGCAGCCGATCCGGGCAGCGAGAGGACCACCACATCCGACTCGGCGGCAGTTTCCATTGCGCTATCCGCTATCCGATACTCTCCGGAGGAGAACTCGGAGAGACGGATCTTGTCGCAGTCGTAGACACAAACCGGAGGAGAACTCGGAGAGACGGATCTTGTCGCAGTCGTAGACACAAACCTGCTGGAAGGTTTTCCGGACGTTGCGGGCCATGGGAGCCCCCATCACTCCCAGTCCTATGAAACCGACCCTGTCCTCCATCTGCGATCTCCCCGTCATAGCAAAAGATCCAGCCTGGTGCGCCAGGTAGCGTGAACGCCGATCTGGTCGTCCTCGATCTTCACCGGAAAAGCCGCGGTTAGCTCTTCCCGCTGATCGGCCGTGAGCTCGTGGTCCACGCCGGCGGCCAGTTCTTCCAGTTCCTCCTTGCGCGTCGGACCTACGACAGCGCACGTGACTGCAGGATGGGCCAGCAACCACGCGAGAGCCGCCTGCGCCGGCGTCCTACCCGTCGAAGCAGCAAAATCCTGAAGTCTCTGGACGCCCGCCGCGTGCTTCTGCTGGAGGAGTGAGGCTCTTTCGTCTGCATCTCCGCCGGACTCCAAATACTGGCCGGCAAGTATCCCCCGGCATAGTCCACGGTACGCCATGAAGGCGATCCCCTCCGCGTGGCAGAGCGGAAGGATCTCCAGTTCGACACCCCGTTCAATTAGGTTGTAGGCCGACTGCAGCGTCCGGAAAGAGCACCACCCCCGCACGTCACTGAGCCATAGCGACTTGCAGAGCAACCACGCCGGGAAATTAGAGCAACCCACGTAAAGCGCCTTGCCCTGGCGCACAACGTCGTCGAGAGCCGACAGGGTCTCCTCCAGATTCATCCCCGGGTGCGGCATGTGGAGGAGATACAGATCCACGTAATCGGTCTGCAGACGGCGCAGGCTGGTCTCCAGCGCGCGCACCAGATGATAGCGAGAGCTTTGCCGGTCATTGATGCCCGTGCCGATCTCCTGCCGGGAGCCGAATTTCGTGCATAGCACCACCTGATCCCGCACGCCCTTGACGGCCTGCCCCAGGAACTCCTCTGACTGCCCGTCTGTGTAGGCGACGGCAGTATCGAAAAAGTTAACACCGAGATCCAGCGCCCGACGTACCAAACGCTCCGACTCCGCAGCGTCGTTCACTGCTCCGAAAGACATAGTCCCGAAGCAGAACCTGGAGACCTTCAAAGGAGACCGACCGAGGTTTGCGTATTTCACTGCCCCGAGCCTCCCGCGGTCGTATGGAGCACCTGCAGAAGAGCCCGGTCGTCGCCCACGTTGCCCGGAAAAACCACCAGCGGAACGCCAGGCCAACGGCTGCCATCATCCAGACGCCAGACAGGCACCCCCGGCAGGATCTGACCGAGCACCCACGCGCGTTTTGCCCCCAATGCCGATCTTGCGATTTCGATGCTGGTGATTCCGCCTTTGGTAACGACGGACGCCGGACGGACAGTGACCAACTCGACCACTTCGCACAGGCCAGCCATGATGAGTTGTCCGGCCTCCAGAAAGGCCTGTCCCTCCAGCGGAAGCCGCGCGCGCGAAGTGTAGACGACCGCCGAGCGCTTGCTGTTCAGACACCTGTCAATCCACTCCGCACAGTCGCGGATCTCCCGCTCCCGAATCGATTGGTCCACCAGAGCTTCCACCCGAAGCTCGCGTCCCTCGGCCGCTCCCGAGTCTAGGAGCGTGCGCAGTTGCCAGCCTGTCCGCTCGACGTACGATCCTGCCAATACAAGCGCTGCGTCCCCTGGCGCCGAGATCTCATCGTGCCTCAGGAGAGATGCCTCCGGAAATCCTCCTCGCGACTTCACGAACGATGCCGAGCACCGATAGATGAAGGTTTTCCCCAACTCCTCCGCCTTGAGCAGCCCAAGGACGAAGGTGTCAAAGTCCGCATAGCAGACGGCGTTTACAATCACCGGCTGCCCATCCTTGCAGGAGGACAGGATATTGGCCACACCATCTGGCCCCTCGTGACGCAGGGTCCCGAGCGACACCGACACCACCCGATCCCTACTCCATCGGCCTCGGGTCTTCTCCTCCACCCAGTCCCTTAGGTTGCTGCTGCGGTATCCGAATACTGGGTCGCGCGCGAACTCGGTCTGCTCCACGGGCAGAGCCTCCCCTTCGCGCGCCACAAAATGGACATCATCCAGCGTATATCTTCCGCCCTCGAAAAAAGCCGGCGCGATAATCACTCCGTCCGGTTCAATGCCGCAGCCTTCGGCCAGGGCGTCAGTCTCGACAGGAAAGTGACCTCGCAACGTACTGTCACTGCGCGATGCGATCAGCAGGCGCACGCCGGACGCGCGCGCCTGGGCGGCAAGAATGCGTCCCAGTTCCCGACCCAAGGCCGCCGTCTCTTCTGATGACAGGCTCCGCGAGTTGGTGGACACGTAGAACACTGGGTACTCAGCAGTGATGGCCTCCCGCATTGCGCGGGGGGACCAGTCCAGATAGACAGCGACATCGCGGACCGTCTGAGTGCCGGTGGGGTCATCATCCACCACGACCAGTTTCTGTCCGGATGCTACCAGTGCGGTCCGGACCTCGCGGCGTGCGTGCGGGAATGGGCTATGCCATTCCTGCAGAGCCTCGATCTCTTCCATCCACCTGCCGGCGGTCCCGGATCCGCTATTCGAAGTCCAGGGCATAGATCGCCGCCTTTTCCATCTGGAACCGAAGCCGCACCGGAGCACCCTGGCTGTGGCCCAGATCCTCCTGGCCCTTCCACGTCACCGGATGCCGGAACCGATCCCCGACTATCGGGTCGCAGTCTGCGAAGCTGCGGCCGGCCGCCACACCCTTCGCAAGGTCCAACACCTCAATGCGGATATGACCCGCCCGCGCTGTAACCGCATTGATCCTCATTTTCCGACCAGGAGGCATGAAAGCCCCGGTAGTGAACTCGCCGCGCTCGGCCGCCTCCAGGGCTATAATCCGCCCTTTCGGCCAAATGGCATAACCGACTCCGTTCTTCAACTGCCCCCTGGGATATTTGTGCGGAAAGTTGTAGCCGCAGTAAGGCAGAGCAAAGTCTCCGTTTGGAAGCTCGATCAGATTCGGCCCCGCAAAATGGCATCCTCCGTCCCACTCGCCATACTCCGGTGTTTCAAGAACAGGACCACCGGGAAGATACGTCCACACCTTCCCATCGTGGCTGGAAGCTACAACCGTGGAGGTGGTATCGTCGATCAGATGCCAAATGGCTGGGAACATCAGATGGAGGTCCGGCGCGCCGGGTATGCACGTGCGGCAGTTGGTGTAAAGGAGTTCTGAGGCCTGGAGCGAAGGATCCGGGACCAGAACCACCTCCGAAACCGGAAACGCCTCGAACCGATCACTCTCCGTCCGGCCTATGGAGCGTCGACCGATCTCATACCAGGGCACCGTGCCCGCAGCCTTCGGATCGGCACTGGGCCAGATCATATAGTTGCGGGTGTAGATAACATACTTCCGCAGGCGTTGGTCATAGTAGGCCGTAATGTGCGTGTCGCTGTGTTCCACAACCAGCGGCTCGGGAAGAATTTTCCAGTGCACTCCATCCCCAGATACCGCGCCGACCACCGCCAAGATGTGGTTCTCCCGGTCGGATCGGGGCTCCCATCGGTCCGGATACCGGGATTTGAAACGCTCGTAATCCTCACGCGAGATTTGGCCGCCACCCACATACTTGTAGCGCTCGTGCCGGGGGGCGGACGGGTCCACGAAGACCGTGCCCCCGGCTAGGCTCATCGGACCTCCTCCGTCAGCCTGACATGGGACGGGGGAGCCCCAGTTCACACCGTCCGTGGACTCTCTGTAGTGGGGGCCGGTCCACGCGCGGTAGACCCCACCATCCTGAATGACGGAGCCCAAAACCAGATATGAGAATGGCTGACCTTCAGGGAGGGTCATCACAGGCCCCATTCGCCTTGCCGGCCGAGCCACCAGCCTGATGCCATAGGGGAACTCGGCCTTGGTAAGGCGCGGCCCCCACATTCCCGCCGAGCCGCCCACACTGACGTGATTGCCCTGCTCATCCACCCAAGCAAAACTGCCCGGCCTGATGAAAAGCCAGTTCGTGAACACCATCCTGCTCCCCAACAGGCTGTATGGCTCCCCGCTCGGCTTCTGAAAAACCCTCTCCGGCACCGCACCGACCTCCGTTTGTGTATTCACCCGCTCAGCCCTCGCTGCGCCGGCGAAGGGCAGTGCAGCGAACGAAGCAGCTGACGCCTGCAAGAATCTCCTCCGATCGATACCGCTGTGTTTCATCACAACAGTCTTCCCCTTCGGCTCGCGGACATGGTCGCCTCACGGCGACACAACCTCACTGAAAGCGATACGCCGACGGCTTTCGGCCAGGACATCATCCCGTGGCCGAACATATCTATCAGCTGATAATCTACCAGCATCCTACTCGGAAGTCAAGGGGTTTTCTTTTTGCTTTCTCACCCGCAGGGGTCGGTTGCAGCTTCGCTGCACAATCGGAGAACGACACCCACACCGCCATTTCCACGTTGGCGGAGGCAGAGAACCCTGTTCCCCAGGGCTGCAGCGGTCGGAGGTATGGAACTCCAGCCGGCAGGTCTTCGCGCGCATACAACCTGCCTTGCACTTCATCAGCCGGCCTGCCCGCCCTCCACCGGCACGCAGCCCGGCGCGTCCCACGCTTGCGGGAGAGAGCTGAACACTGCAAGGTTGCAGGCATTGATCGAGGTCTGCGGGATGGACGGCCACGACTTATGCACTCCGTCCGGTTCAATGCCGCATGCCACGGCAAGATCCGTCCGGAACACCAAGAAAAAAGCCCGCCCCGGCAGGGGCGGGCAGAGGTGAGATGAAGGAGATATCGCCGGGCGCCTTATGGCCCCTCGGCACTCGTGACCACCTGGAAGTCCGAAGACGAACGCGGACGGATCACCAACTGCACGGCCCACCACCTGTCATTTCGGCACAAAACCTCTTTCGCGCTCGCTCTCAGGGAACCGACCAAGTAACACTTGCCGGCGTGGGATCAACGTTGCCCGCAAGGTCAACTGCCCGAACCTGAAACGTATGCATGCCTTTCCCTACGTTTTTCAGGCGAACGATCGTCTCGCGACCGGCAGACTTCCAGCTACCTGCATCAAGCCTCCACTGAAACTGTATTGCAGAGGATGCTGTAAGGTTGTCCACTCCTGTGAACGTAAAAGCAGGCTCCCTACTCGAGCCTCCCAGCCCACCAGTGATGGTAGTCTCAGGTGGACTGCCGTCCACAGTGATCCCGTCGCTCACCCCCACCCCGCTCCACAGACCGTATCTGTTTCGCGCCTTCACATACCAGTAATAGGTGACGCCATCCTGCAGGCTCAGCCATGCTGCCGTTCGCTTCGTGGTTGCCTCGGTGGACTGCCAGTCCACAACGTAGCCGCTGCCGGGATCCGTGGGAGACGTGCCGATGGCATACTGATACTCCGCAATGCCGGTCTCGGGATCCGATGACGTCCAACTGGCCGCCAGTTCGGAGCTGATTCGGGTGAACCGGCCCCTGTCTGTTACTGCAGGAGTCAGCGGAGGCGATAAGTCGGGGCCAAAGGCCGCGACAACCGAGCTGCCTTCGCCCCATGCCAGCAGTCTTCCATCCGGAGAGAAGGCAAAAGGCTCGAACCCCATTTCCTCCCGGCTGTAGGTTTTGATAAGCCTGCCGTCTGAGATCCTCCAGAGCCTGAGGGTACTATTGCCCTCACTTTCCTCACCTGCACTGGCGAGGAGCTGACCGTCCGGGGAAAAGGCGACGGACTGGACGGACAAATCAAGGCTTCTCTGCCCGATACACTGCAACCCGGCCCTTTCGGCCCAGGAAAAGGCGACGGACAAAACAAAGTTTGTGTGCCCTGTCAGAGTGCGCAACAGCGACCCGTCCGACACGCGCCAGAGCTTGATGGTTGCGTCATAACTTCCGCTGGCAAGGACCTGACCGTCCGGGGAAAAGGCAACGGAGTTAACATAACCCCTGTGCCCGGTCAGAGTGCGCACCTCCGCCCCGTCCGACACGCGCCAGAGCCTGATGGTTCTGTCATCACTTCCGCTCGCAAGGAGCTGACCGTCCGGGGAAAAGGCAACGGACGTAACTTCACTCGTGTGCCTGGTCAGAGTGCGCACCAGCGACCCGTCCGACACGCGCCAGAGCTTGATGGTTGCGTCATTACTTCCGCTGGCAAGGAACTGACCGTCCGGGGAAAAGGCGACGGAGTTAACATCACCCGTGTGCCTGGTCAGAGTGCGCACCAGCGTCCCGTCCGACACGCGCCAGAGCTTGATGGTTTCGTCCCAACTTCCGCTCGCAAGGAGCTGACCGTCCGGGGAAAAGGCAACGGACCGAACAGTATCCGTGTGCGCGGTCAGCGTGCGCACCAGTGTCCCGTCCGACGCGCGCCAGAGCTTGATGGTGTTGTCCCAACTCCCGCTCGCAAGGACCCGCCCGTCCGGGGAAAAGGCAACGGACTCAACACCATACGTGTGCCCGGTCAGCGTGCGCACCAGCGTCCCGTCCGACACGCGCCAGAGCCTGATGGTTTCGACCGAACTTCCGCTGGCAAGGAGCTGACCGTCCGGGGAAAAGGCAACGGAGTTAACAGAACTCGTGTGCCCGGTCAGCGTGCGCACCTCCGCCCCGTCCGACACGCGCCAGAGCTTGACGGTTTTGTCATAACTTCCGCTCGCAAGGAGCTGACCGTCCGGAGAAAAGGCGACGGACCTAACATAACCCGTGTGCCCGGTCAGAGTGCGCACCAGCGACCCGTCCGACACGCGCCAGAGCTTGATGTTTCCGTAGGTATATTCGCCTCCGCCGGCAAGGAACTGACCGTCCGGGGAAAAGGCAACGGAGAAAGCAACACCCGTGTGCCCGGCCAGAGTGCGCACCAGCGTCCCGTCCGACACGCGCCAGAGCTTGATGGTTTCGTCCCAACTTCCGCTCGCAAGGAGCTGCCCGTCCGGGGAAAAGGCAACGGAGTTAACATAATCCCTGTGCCCGGTCAGAGTGCGCACCTCCGCCCCGTCCGACACGCGCCAGAGCCTGATGGTTTCGTCCCAACTTCCGCTCGCAAGGAGCTGACCGTCCGGGGAAAAGGCGACGGACCGAACACTATCCGTGTGCCCGGTCAGCGTGCGCACCAGCATCCCGTCCGACGCGCGCCAAAGCCTGACGGTTTGGTCCGGACTTCCGCTCGCAAGGAGCTGACCGTCCGGGGAAAAGGCGACGGACCGAACACTATCCGTGTGCCCGGTCAGCGTGCGCACCAGTGTCCCGTCCGACGCGCGCCAGAGCTTGATGGTGTTGTCCCAACTCCCGCTCGCAAGGACCCGCCCGTCCGGGGAAAAGGCTACGGACAAAACATAACCCGTGTGCCCGGTCAGAGTGCGCACCAGCGTCCCGTCCGACACGCGCCAGAGCTTGATGGTTTTGTCACCACTTCCGCTCGCAAGGAGCTGACCGTCCGGGGACAAGGCGACGGAGGAAACATCAATCGCGTGCCCTCCTCTCATCCACAGGATGTCGGGGGGGGGTTGCGGCGGCAGGTCGCGGGGACAGGACACAGACAGCGGCAAACACCAGCAGGACAGCAGGAACCAGCCGGCCCAGAACAACACAGCCAGACGGGCGGCCCAGGAAGTGGACACGTCCGCGCCCAACCCTGACGATCTTCTCCTTCATTTCTCACCTCTCAAGAACGGGGCGTCGGCTCCGAACGGATTGAATCGCTGGCCCATCTTACCACTCCTCCGGCCACCCGGTCAAGCATTTCCGCACTCACGAATTCGCAGCCGTTTTCGGCGACGGGGAGCGGGCGCAGCGAGAACCGGCACCTTGCCCGGCATCGCCCTAGAGGCGACTTCGGAGCAGAGGTCCGGTGTCCCCGTTCCTCTCAGTTTTCTTGAGTTTTCGTTGCAAAACCCATTTACTCCGCCCTGAAGGTGCGGTATGCTGAAAACACACAAGCAGCAGCGTCCACGCTGCGCCGGTGCTTTGCCCCTCCGGTTTTCCTGAAAGCAAAAACGAAGCCAGATGGGGGGCGCGAGCACCGGGAATATGCACATTATGAACCTTAGTGATGACATACTGACCAGCGAGATCTGCTGAGAAGGCTGGTGGAGTCCGATGGAAGCACGAATGGGAATGTTGACCCGCATCACCCGGGCAGGGGACGTTAGACCAGTCATCGCCCGCCGGATTGGCGGCCGGCGAGAAGCATTCACCCTGATTGAGCTTCTCGTGGTTATCGCCATCATCGCCATCCTGGCGGCCATCCTGTTCCCCGTGTTTGCAGCCGCAAGAGAGAAGGGACGGCAGTCGGCCTGCCTGGCTCATCAAAACGAGTTGGGAAAGGCCATGATGATGTATGTGGACGACCACCGCGGCTTCTTTCCCCGTGGCTACTTCACCGTGCAGGATCCCCGACCGGGCTCCGTTATCCTGCTGAGCGTGCCCGGCAGGACACCCTGGGGTTATGTGTACTGGGGGCTGGAAAAGTACTGCAGCAGCTCCTGGAAGATCCTGATCTGCCCGTCCGACCCGTTGACCTTCAATCCGGGATTCGGGGGGTCCGCCTCGTACGCATACAACTCCTGGTATCTCGGCAACATGACCCCCGACTGGCAGGTGCGCGGGCCACAGATCCGCGACGCCCAGATCGCTAACCCGGCCCAGACGGTAATGATCATCGAGACACAGCCTCATCCGGTGCAGTATCAAGGGCAGTGGATCCGCACCGACCACGCATATCCGCCGTCCATCTCCCGAGGACAATACCCAGGCTACGGGGGCATACCGAAAGGCTACGACAGTTTCACGGCCTCCCGCCACAGGAAAGGGCTGAACGTCACCTGGGCAGACGGACATGCCAGCTGGATGCCCAAATACGGTGATCTGAGCAGGGACGACACTTTGTGGGATCTTGAATAAGCTCCCAGTTGCGCCGATTTCCGGCCGGACGCCGGATGGGAGCCGGGGAAGGAGACTGAAGTGAAGGTTGCTATCATCGGGTGCGGGGGGATCGCCAGGGCGCACGCGGAATGCGTGCGAGAGTTTGAGGAAGACCGTCTGGTGGCGGTCGCGGACATCGATCGCGAAGCGGCGGAGCGTTTCGCAGCCCAGTGGGGAGGCCAACCCTTTCCCACGGTGGAGGACTTGCTGGCGAAGACGCTGCCCGATGCGGCCATCGTCTGCACACCTCCAAACACCCACCGGGAAGTGGTCAGCGCGTTGCTGAGCGCCGGCGTGCCGGTGCTGTGCGAGAAGCCGCTGGCTCACATCGTGCGTGACGCGGAAGCGCTGGCTGACCTGGCGCGAGAGACCGGGTTGCCGGCCTACGTGGCATACTGCCACCGTTTCAATCCGGCCGCCAGGCTGATGCGGGAGTATGTCCGCGATGGCCGGACGGGACGAGTGCACACTTTCCGGAACGCTTTCATCGGGTATGCTCCCCACCTGACGTATGCTTGGAGAACGGAACCGGACATCTCGGGCGGTGGATGCCTGATGGATAACGGCAGCCACAGCATCGACCTCCAGCAGTTCATTCTCGGACCGATTGTCGATGTGAGCGCGCGGCTTCACTTTGACGGGCAAGGACGCGGGGATGTGGCGGCAGATGTGCTGGCTGTGGGGGAAAACGGAGTCGCAGGGCTGATCAGTGTCAGCTATGTCAGTCCACGGGGGGAGGCGCGATTCGAAATCATTGGGACTGAGATGTCCCTGGAGTATGATTACGCCACCAGCGGCGCGACGGTGACGGCCTATCGTCCGGGAGGCGAACCCGAGCGTCTCGAGCTTCCCGGCGGGTGTGGTGTGCGCTTCGTCGAGCAGTATCGTGCCTTCCGAGAAGCCCTGCAGGGTCGGCCCACCGACCTGGCGACGTTCGAGGAAGGGCTCAGCGTCTCGCGCATCGTGGATCGCTGCCAGCGGCAGGCGGGAATCACGGGAGGCATTGCGTGAGCAGCGCGCCGGACCAGAAAACCGAAGCTTCCGGCATTGCCCTGGTGGGCTGCGGCATCATTTCTCAGTGCTTGCTGGAGGGCGCCGAACTCGCCGGCATTCCGATCCACACCGTTTGTGATGTGGATGAAGAGAAAGCCGCTCGTACCGCCCAGCGCGTGGGAGCCCGGGTGTGCACAACCTATTCAGAACTGCTGTCGGACCCTGAGGTTCGGGCGGTGATCATCGCTTTGCCCAACGATGCCCACTACGTTGCCGCGCTCCAGGCGCTGGATGCAGCCAAACACGTTTTCTGCGAGAAGCCGCTCACCACATCCGCCGCCCAGTCGCTGGAGATCGCCCGGCGGGCAGAGTCCAGCGGGCTGGTGTTCCAGATGGGGTACATGAAGCGCTTCAATCCCGCGTTTTCCGCGGTCAAGCAGAGGCTGAACCAGATCGCGCCGGTCACAGCGGCCTCCTTCCGCCTGACGGTCTGGGGAGATCCGGTTCTGGAGGGCCCCGGGAGGGAACCTGCAAGCTGGCACGCCGACATCAAACGGGCTGGAGGCGGTTTTCTGGTGCATTCCGGAAGCCATCTGCTGGATCTGATGATGTTTTACTTCGGCCTTCCGGAAGCGGTCTGGGGAGCACTCAAACGCGACGCCAGCGGCAACGAATATGCCAACAGCTTTTTGTTCCGCTTTCCAGGTGGGTTGCACATCAGCCTGCAGATGGTTCAGACCCGCGCCCGGGGGCTCGGCTATGCCGCCAGCACGTGGGAAGAGATTGTGGAGGTGAATGGCGTGAACGGACGCCTGGTGGCGCGGGGAGCTGACTGGATGGGGAAGATTCCTCCCCGCGCCAGCGTTCATCTCGCAGACGGCGAAGGGCCTAGAGAACTGTTTACCTTCTGGGAATCCCAATGGGCGGAGGAGCTCAAAGCGTTTGTGGCGGGCATCGCAGAAGGTCGGTGTCTGGGGAGCACTGCCGCAGACGGCTACCGGGTGGATTACATACTGGAACAGTTGAAGCGCCTGGAGAACGAGAGCGGCCCGCTGGAGTTGCGGTATGAACTTTGATCCGGCGGCAGGCACTCGGATGCGGGCAATGGTCCTGACAGGTAAGGACCGGCTGGAGCTGCAGGAAGTGGACCGGCCGGTTATCCACCCTGAAGGTCTGCTTGTCAGGGTGGAGGCAGTGGGCATCTGCAACGCAACGGATCTCAGGGTGGTGGAGGCGAACGATCCGACAGCGGTCTGGCCCAATATGCCGTGGCCGGTGATCCTGGGGCACGAGGTTTGCGGAGTGGTGGAGGAAGTAGGGCCGGAGGTGCAGGGCTGGCAGCCGGGCGACCGGATCGCCGGCTGGTGCCCGCCCTGCGGAGGGTTCGCCGAGGTGTGTCAGTTCTACCCCGGCTATATGGCGGCGGTCCGGGTGCCGGCGGAGATGCCCGCAGAAGAGGCAGCACTGCTGGAGCTGTCGATCGGCACCACCCGCTACTTCATGCCGGATACGGTGATGGCGCGCATTCGCTGCGCGCGTTCGGCGCTGGTCCTGGGGCTGGGACCCTCGGGTCAGCTTTACGTGCGAGAATGCCTTCTGCTGGGCATCCCGCAGGTTCTGGCGAGCGATCGGCATGAGGCACGCCGCAATCTTGCGCGCGAGCTGGGCGCGGCCGAGGTTTTCGAAGGCGGACAAGAGCCCTTCCGCGCTTTGCAGGACCGAAGGCAGACGGTGGATGTGGTAATTGACACAACCGGTCGGGATCTGGTGGACGACATTCTGAAAATCCTCGCGCCCGGAGGCGTCATTATCCCGTTCGGGGTCGGGGTGGACTGGGAGTCGAAACTGCCCCTTCTGGAAGAGCGGGGTATCACGCTGGCCAAGGCGCATCTGGAAGAGGCCCGGCGCGCTGCGCCGCAGGTACTGGAGTGGGTACGAACGGGAAAGCTGCCGGTGCTCAAGCTGATCACC
The DNA here is from genome assembly GCA_025998755.1 of Armatimonadota bacterium. Taxonomy (NCBI): domain Bacteria; kingdom Bacillati; phylum Armatimonadota; species Armatimonadota bacterium. Next base: position 198,267 of record AP024674.1, on the reverse strand, counting down.
AGGACCGGCCGACTCGAAGACATACCCGATGCGCTTCAGTCTCTGCGGGAGAGGCGCGACATCAAAGTGATTATTCATCCCTGCTAAAGGATCCCCGACGGTCCTAACGGGGCTGAATGGCGACAGAATAATGCACATTATGCACCTTGTTTCACAGACTCCATCTGGAGAGAAAGGCAGCCGGATGGCCAAAGCGATTGTCCGTTGCTGGACCAGTGTGATCCTCGTGCTGGTGATGACGGCGACAGGAGGGACAATGGGTCACGCATCCGAGTTCGACCCTCTGAGGGAACTCCACGACATGGAGCGGACCGTAACCGCGTCCTGGACCGCGACGCCTCCAACGGTTGACGGCGTCATCAGCCCCGGCGAGTGGGATTGCGCAGCAGCCACCGCAGGATTCCACAGCGCGACGGAGGTCTCGCTGCTGCCGGAAAGCCCGGTGATGTTCATCGCGTATGGCCAGAGTGCCGTGTATGTGCTGGTCGTCACCCCGCAGGACACCTCGCGGCCGCTTTCAGCGCGCGTCACGGAGCGCGACGTCGCAGCTCTGGTGAGCGACGACAGTATCGAGCTGTTCCTCAGCCCGGATCGGAAAAACGTCTTTCAGTTCATTACGAACCCTGCCGGCGTCACGGCGGACCTCAAGAATGACACTCTGCACTGGAATGGAGAGTTCAATGCCGCGGCAGGGGAGGCCGAAGGATCCGCGCTTCCCGCGGAGTGGGAACTTCCGCCTGGGAAATACTGGTTCGCGGAGTTTGCCATCCCTTATACGACCCTGGAAACCTCAAAGCCGTCGGCAGGCGATCGCTGGAGCATCAACGCTGCCGTGAATCGCGCCGGGCCGTGGGCGGCGCTCGGTGAGCGCAAGGACAAGCTCTTCTCCCACATCCCCGATCATGCCGCTCTGGTCTTTCTCGGACCATCGGATCCCTATGTCCAGTTGACCACACTGGGTGCGTTCCATTTCGGAGAACCAGCGCCTGCCGGGCGAGTGTTCAATCCGGGAGGCACTCCCGTCCGTGTCAACCTGGACCTGGATATGCGCAAGGAGGGCAGCAGGACCACGGAGGATGCCTACCGCACCATTATCGGCGCGATAAAGTCCTTCAGCACCGTTCTGGATGTCCCGCCATCATCCTCCCGGCCTTTCAGATTTCCGAACGAAGCCAAGGATACCAGCATTGACCGGCTGGCAGTCCGGATGGCGATGGCGGGCGAAGACGGCAAAGCCCAACGGGATCTTTTGCTGCGGCGAGGCAAAGTGCAAGTCTTGCCGCCCCTGGTCGTGCGAACCGGCGGTGTTCCTTCACGCCGCTACACAGTCCTGACGGCAGATACAACCGGCCTGAGCAGTCGCCTGAAGGAGAAGGCAGTAATCGTCCGGGTTGCAGTGCAGGATCAGGAGGGCAATACCGCGCTGACGCGGCAGACAACGGGTTCCGCCGGGCAACATGAAGTGCGTCTGGACTGGAACCGTCTCCGCCCTGGCGAGTATCGGTGCCGGGTTACCGCAACTTCGGTTGAGGGCGAAGAGTTGGCTTCCGCCGAAACCTCTTTCCACATCCCGGAAGACCCTGTCTGGCTGACCAGCACCATTTACGATGACTACGGAAAGACCGACCGCGTACCTCTGCCCTGGCGCCCGGTGAAAATGAACGGGCGGACGCTGGATGTCTGGGGCCGAACGGTCACCTGGGAGCCCGACAGCATTCTGCCTTCGAGGATCAAGAGCCTGGGCGTTCACCTCCTGGCCGAACCCATGAAGCTGGTCGTCTCAATCGGCGGTCGTGAATTTTCCATTCCGATGGACTCGTTCCGCGTCGTAGATCAGAACCGCAAACGGGTGACTTTCCTTGCGGAAGGAAAGGCCAGGGGCATCGGCGTCCGCGCCGATATGTTCGCAGAATTCGACGGGTTCATCTGGGTGCAGCTGACGGTCACGGACCAGATAAAGGGGCGCAAGGTTGACTCCATGCGCATCCTCACCAAAATGGACTCGTCACAGACCCACCTGTACCAGACCTTTACGAGGAATCTCGCGGGCGCCATTCCAGACAAGCCTGTGCGGATTGCCTGGCAGCCCTTGCCCAACGAGTCCATCGTGAACTTCTACCACTGGCTGGGCAATGAAGACCGGGGACTCGGTTTCACCTTCTCCACACTCCAACACTGGGTTCCTCGCTCGGAGGACAACTTCGCCACAATCATCCCGGGCAAAGACAGGCACACTTATGCCATCAACCTGATCGAACGGCCGGCGACTCTTGACGGGCGGCGATTTGTCTTTGGTATCCAGGCGACGCCCATCAAGCCCCTGCCACCGGATTGGTATGGCATGGTGGCCACCAGCAAGCACTGGCAACCCTGGCGGTTCTCGAACCAGAAGCCTGAATGGGTGGACATTGAACTGGTGTGGCCGGAGCCGATGACCACCATCATGCTCGGGCTCAACAACCCCTACAACGTGGATGCCAGGCAGTTTCTGGAGCACCTGAAGGAGTCCCATGATCGTGGCGTCTCACTGGTGACGGTGGCATCCTGCCCGCAGAAGATCTCCTACCACGATCGCTGGATGCGGGATTTTGACCTGGAATGGAAGAACCTGCCCGAATCCGTCCTGAACTGGAACGGCAATCCTACCTATCAGAACTGCGGACGCTCCTACACCCTCCGGAAGTGGCTGTTCTACGGATGGGCGGTGGAGAACGTGCAGAAGCTGGGAACGGATGGCATCTACTTCGACGGCTGGCAGTCGGGCCAGATGGGCTGCTGGAATCCGCATCACGGATGCGGATGGGTGGATGAAGAAGGCCGCAGGCACCTGACCGTGCCCGTGCTGGAGGGCCGCGAGTTCAACCAGCGGATGTGCCTCTTCCTGGAAGACCACGTCAAAGCACCGCATTTTCTGGCGAAAGGAGCGCCGGAACGCCCGGGCTTCCCCAGATACCATTACTGGATCCACTCCTGGGAGTTTGTGCCGTCGGTGATGGGGTATGCGACCGAGTGGTTGACCGGGGAGTTCACAGGTTACCCGCAGACGGGCACCAGCACATTCGATCCGGCAGGGTCCTTCGCGGACTGCGTGGGGCTCGACTTCTTCCGCACCCGGGGGCTCTCCACCAACTATGGCGTGACCAACATGTGGCTCCCCTTGATGTGGGAGGATGAGGAGGAGCTCAAACGCGACCATCAGACGGTCATGGCGCTCGCCTGGTTCCTTCCGCACGGCGTCCCCATCGGAGGTGCGAGCTATCTGAATCGCCAGACTCTGATGGATGTCCTGGACATCCTGTACCGTTACAACCACCGGCACGCGGAGTTCACTCCGGGTTGGCGCGTCAATCCGTTCTGGACGATCGAGAGTCCCAAGCTCCGCGAAGTAATGGTCGCCACCTGGAAGACGAAGGGACAGGACCGGCTGCTGGCCGTCGTGTCCAACCTGCAGCTGAAACAGGACGCGGAGATCACTCTGCGCTGGACGGGTTTTTCGGGCGCCCGTTTCGTGAATGCCCGTACAGGCGAGGAGTTGACGCCGCAACAGGGACGGCTGAAAGTCACGCTGAAGCCCGAAACTTTTGTCCTCATCGCGGCAGAAAAGGTGGACCGGGTGGTCGCGCAAAGGGGAGCTGAAGGCAGATGAAAAAGATCGGATTCATCGACCATTACCTGAAGAACTTCCACGCGGACATCTACCTCAAGCTGATCCGCGAAGGCGGATTTCGCGATCGATTCGACGTCGCCTATGCCTATGGCGAAGTGTCCGCGGACGGCGTGGATAGCAGAAAATGGTGCGAGGACAACGGCGTCGAGCTGTTGGAGAACCCTGCGCAGGTGGTCGAGAAATCTGACTGCCTCGTCGTGCTCGCCCCCAACAACCCGGAGCGTCACTGGGATCTGTGCCAGGATGCGCTGCGATCGGGAAAGCCGGTTTACGTTGACAAGACATTTGCCCCTGACACAGAGACTGCGGTCAGGCTGATTGACCTGGCGGTGAGCTCGGGAACTCCCATGTTCACTACCTCCGCCCTCCGGTTCGTTCCCGAAATCCGGGAGTTCCGAGAGGGGATCGGCAAGCAGCATCCGGCCCGTGCGGTGAGCGTTCGGGGCCCGAGCTCCTTCGCTGTTTACGCCGTGCACGTCATTGAGCCGTTGGTGATGCTGCTGGGACACGGAGCGTCATCCATGACCTACTTCGGAGACGGCAGTTTCATGCAGTTCGGCGTCAGCTATCCGGACGGACGCATCGGCGGCCTCAATCTGTTTGAGCCGGGCTGCTCCATCGGCGATCGGTGGTATGGCCATCCGTTCGAGGCCAGCATCATCTTCGGCGAAGGAACGGTTGCCTACCGGTTCACGACGGGGGAGATGTTCCGCGACCTGGCGGACGCCATGTGCGCTTTCTTCGAAGGTGGCCCTTCGCCTGCTCCTTATGAAGACACCATCGAGGTGATGGCGCTCATCGAGGCCGGACGGGAGGCGATGGCCAGACCCGGAGATCAGATACCCGTGAAACGGGGCAGGAGCTGAGCCATGCGCGGGCGCGGCACGCAGGCCACGGCCGAAAGAGACCAGGTCACCGGCGGACACCTCTTCCTGCACGGCCGAACCTGGCTGCTGGAGGTGGCTCCAGAGTCGGGTTGGGCGTGGCTGCGGCTCCCGGATCAGACACCCCTCTTCCGTCTTCCATGTGGCGTCAAAACGTCCCTTGCGGATGGTCGGGAAGAGGAGACCCCCGTCGCGGGCCACTGGAACGCCGAGACGGACGGGCGCTTGAGCTTTTCAGCTCAGGGGGCAATCTGGGAGGAGCACGTCCTTGACTTCGAGGCGCACGAAGAGTTCCTGCTGGTGCGCTTCCGTGGGAGGGCCAGCACGGCTGTGCAGGTTCGCGAGACGCGGCTGTTTTCCCGCGATGGGCGCGGCCTGGAGCTTGGCTCCATGCTCGAAGGATTCGCGCCGGCCCCTTTGCACGGTCGAGACGCGGAAGAGGCGCTGTTCTCAATGATTCCGTGCTCCACGACCACACAGAGCTATTTGACTCCGCCTCCAGCCCTGATAGGCATTCGCATGCCTGCGGGATGGGCGGGAATAGGGCTGGCCGGCTTGCCGGATGCCGAAGGAATGCTTCTGACTGCATCCTGGGAGGCCCTTGTAGACCGCCCGTCCGGGCACATCCAGACCGGGACTGGGGAATACTACTCACCCCCGCCCGTTGTGTGCGTCTTCGCCGAGGATCCCTGGTCTCTGATTGAACGCTTCCGGGCTGCGCTGGCGGAGCTCGGGCAGATCGGCGTCACGCCGATCGAGGATCGCGGCCTGCCCGGCTGGTGGAAAGCCCCGTTCTACTGCACCTATGGGGACCAGATCATCGAGATGCAGCCGCACTGGTGCACGGACCTCGACTGGGCTCACCCTGCTTACACATCGGAGTGGGTCAGGGAGACGGTTGCTACGCTGGAACGGCGGCTGGGCTGGAATGGTTTTTCGGTCATCATTGACGCGTTCTGGACCGATCCCTGGAATGCGGACCCGATTCCTTCAGCGCGCTTTGAAGATCTTCCTGATCTCGTAGGGTGGCTTCACGACCGCGGGCACAAAGTGCTTCTCTGGTACTTCCCCTTCCATACAGCCCTGACAGGTGGACGCGGGCGTCTGGCCAGGGAGTTCCAAGTACTGGAGCCGGGCTTGCCGGACGATGCGGAGGAGGGAGCTATTGACGCCACTGCGCCCGGATTCCGTGCTTACGCGGCAGAGATCTGCCGCAGGATGTTCGGAAACAACGGCCTGGACGCGGACGGAGTAAAGTTGGATTTCCTGTTCCGGCTTCGCAGTCCCGCAAATGCCCGCTACCATCGTCCAGAACAGGGGATGGGTCTGCGGGAAGGTCGCCTGTGGCTGGAGATCTTCGCCGAAGAGGCTCGGAAGGTCAAATCGGATGTGCACATCAACTGGAGCGCCGCCGATCCGCGCTTCGACGGGCTGTTCAGCAGCAACAGGACGCACGATGTGCACCGGGATCCTCTGGAGATCCAGCGGAGGGCTCGCATCTGCGCCGCGGGCTGCCCCGGCACGCCGGTGCATATGGACGGCTGCCTGATGCGCGCATCCTGGGCGGAGGAGGCCTATCTGGCCGCCGCGGTCTACGGGATTCCCTCGCTCTATTACAGCCACACGTTCCACGGCGGCGATCCGATCCCGGATGAGACGATGAGCAATCTGTCCATCCTGCTGCAGCTGGCAGCAGAGAAACCGTGGGGGCGCTCCCGATTCCTGGGCTACGGAAGATGGCAACTGGAGAGCGCAGGCAAGATCGTGGCCGAAAGTGTCGAGGGACGGGCTCTCGTGATGTTTCCTGCCGACGGCGAGGGCCGGATCTTCAGCCTGGACAGCAAAAGACGGCGTCTGCCTCTGCACGGGCGCACTCTGGTAGGCATAGAGCCCCGACCTTCCGCGCTGATGATTCGCGACGGCCAGGTGGAAGCCGACTGGGTCCGCGGGATCCTCTACCGCCTGACTCTGGAGGAGGGGGTGTGATGTCGTCGTTTCTCGCTCGGCCGGTTGACTTCGCCCGTCACAACGAGGAGGTGCGAGCCCTGTGGGATGCGTTCCATCGGCGCGAAGCGCACCGGGCCCCTTGCGTTGTGGGAGGCAGCATCAGCAACTACTTCCTCAACCCGGACCTGAACACCCGCGGCTGGGAGTTCCGCGACTACTTCCAGGATGTTCGCATCCAGATTCAGGCCCAGCTGGAGTTCCAGGAATGGTTGAGCTTCCACGTGCTCTGCGACCGTGAGATGGGGGTGCCCTCCGCAGGGTGGCAGCTTGCGACCGACTTCCAGAACAGCTGGGAAGCGAACTGGTTCGGCTGCGAGGTGGTGTATCACCCCGGGCTCATCCCTGACACCCTTCCGCTGCTGGCCGGCGACCCGGACAGGATCTACGACCTTCCAGACCCCGATCCCCTGAAGGACGGGCTGGTGGGACGGGCTGTGGAGTTCTTCGATGCGATGGTGGAGATCTGTCCCACTCTGGAGCACCGAGGGGCGCCCGTCAGGCCGCCGGCGGCGATCACAGGAGAAGGAACGGATGGGCCTTTCGATTGCGCGGTCAAGTTGCGCGGCCCGGAAGTGATGCTGGACATGCTGGCCGAGCCCGAGCGGTTCCATACCCTGATGGACTACATCACCAGCAACATCATCCGGCGAATGAAGGCGCTACGGGAGCACCGGTGGCAGAAGCTGCCGAATTCTCCGGACGCGGGCACCTACCGGCGAAAGAACTTCTGGCTGGCGGATGACGCGATCGCGATGCTCTCCGTGGAGCATTACACGGAGCACGTGTTGCCGTATCACCTCAGGATCGTGAAGGAGTTCTGCGAGCCGGGCACGCTGTTCGTGCATCTGTGCGGGGACGCCACGCGGCATTTTCCCACGATCGTCCGTGAGCTCGGGGCGTGCGGATTCGACACAGGCTTCCCTGTGGATCACGGAGCTCTGCGGAAGGCGCTTGGTCCGGATGTTCTGATCGCGGGCGGGCCGACGGTTATGCTGATCAAGGATGGCCCGGTCCAGGCAATCGAAGAGGAGGTCCGGCGCATCTGCGAGAGCGGCGCCCTGGAGGGAGGGCGCTTCTACTTCATCGCGGCGAACAACATGGCTCCCTGCACCCCTGTGGAGCATATCGCCGCCTTCTACGATGCGGTCCGACGCTACGCCTCATTCCCGTCACGGCAGGAGGTTCGGGCGTGAACGAAATGGTGCGCACTCTGCTGCAGCGGCATCCGGCCAACCCCATACTCCGGCCGTCCGACATTCCAGGTTGCGCCGCGGTGATGAACCCGGGCGCGGCCATGTACAACGGCCAGGTCGTGTTGTTGCTGTCCGTGGTGCCATTGCGAGGAAATCCCAGGATCGTACCGGCCTTTAGTGATGACGGCGTCAGGTTTCAGGTTGCCTCGGACCCGCTCATCAGCCTGCCCGAAGACGGTCCGTTTGCGGGACTCGATGAGTGGACCATCGACCCTCGGGTTACCCATCTGGAGGGGACCTACTACATTGTGTACCCCGCCAGCGGATGGACCCACGGGACCATTGGAATGCTGGGGAAGACGGATGACTTCAGGAACTACGAACGGCTGGAGGTCATCTCCCTGCCGGATAACCGCTGCCCGGTTCTGTTTCCCGAGAAGATCAGCGGACACTATTTCCGTCTGGACCGTCCTGCATCTGCGGCAGCCGGAGCCACTATCTGGATTTCGTCCTCGCCGGATTTGATCCACTGGGGACGTCATCGTCCGCTGCTGAAAGGAGACCTTTGGTGGAACACGGCGAAGGTGGGGCCATGCGGCCCCCCCACCCTGACGGATGAAGGCTGGCTGGTCATCTACCACGGAGTCTACGGAACATCCGCCGGAACGATGTACTCCCTGGGGGCGGCATTGCTGGATCGCGATGATCCCTACCGCGTCAAGGGGAAAACAATGAGCCCGATCCTGATGCCCGAAGCCGGGTATGAGCGCACGGGCATTGTCCCCAACACGGTCTTCTCGGCGGGGCACGTCCGACGGCCCGATAGCGACGAGATCCTCGTGTACTACGGAGCGGCAGATACCTGTGTCTGTCTGGCGACGGGACGAATCCCGGAGCTGGTGGATGCCTGCCTGAAGGGACTTTAGGCAAAGGAGACAGGCTGACGAATGGTGAAACTCAGACGGCACCCGAAAAACCCGATCCTGCTACCGGACCCGAAGCATCCCTGGGAAAGCAGGCACGTCTCGAACGCGGGGGCAATCCTCCACGATGGCAAAGTCCACCTGCTGTACCGGGCCGGAGGAGAGGACACGAAACCTTCCACCGACCACATCTGGCCTGTCAGCCGTATAGGTCTGGCCATATCCCCGGATGGAGTGACCATTGAAGAGAGGCTGCCAGAACCGGTGATCGACGTTGCCGGAGAGCCCCACCCTCTCGCGGACGGCGCAGAAGATGCTCGCGTGTGTTGCATCGAAGGCACGTTCTACGCGGTCTACTGCACGACGTCCAACCTTCACGAAGTCCTCTCCTGGTCGGTCAGCAAAGACCTTCGCAACTGGGAAAAGCGCGGAGTGCTGATGCCGGACTTCTCCCAGAGAACAGGCGGTCTGCTACCGGAAAAGGTGGGCGGCGAGTTTGTGTTGTTCCACCGCATGCTTCCGCACATGTGGATATCCCGCAGCCCGGATCTGAAGAGCTGGCACTCTTCGAAGATTCTTCTCCGTGCTCAATGGGGACACTGGACGGAAGGCAGATTGGGCATCGGGGCCACTCCGTTCCGGACTGATCAGGCGTGGGTGGTCATCTTCCACGGAAAAGACCGCAACAGGATCTACAGATTGGGGGTGATGTGGCTGGACCCGGAAGACCCCGGCCGCATCCTCAGGGTTCAGGATGAGCCGATCCTCGAGCCGGAAGAGGAATACGAACGCAAAGGATTCGTGGACAACGTGGTCTACACGTGCGGAGCGGTGACCCTCGGTGACGAGGTCTTTGTGTACTACGGCTGCGGCGACCAGTGCCTGGCTGTGGCCACCGCTCCATTGAGAGACTTCAGATTGTGATCGGGAGGCAGGAGGACCTACTTTGGGCGCTTTGAAACTCAACAGCCGCAACCCGCTCTACGCTCAGCTGAAGGAGTTGGTGAAAGAGGACATCTTCAGCGGACGCCTCCAGCCCGGAACCAGGTTGCCTTCCACCCTGGAGATGGCCCGGGACTACCGGGTGTGTCACAAAACCGTCCAGCTGGCCATGCAGGCGCTGACGAAGGAGGGCTTTCTGGTCCGAAGGCCCCGTTATGGAACGGTGGTGGCAGATCTCCCCGGACACCTCCTTCAGAAGCGGAAGACCGGGCGACTGGTGCTGGTGGTGGATTATCTGGACGACGGCTTCCTGTCCGGGCCGTTCGTGCGCGAACTGGTCGAAGGGGTCAGAAGTGCCGTTGAAGATGCGGGGTGGTCCCTGGACACCAGTGTCTACAGCAACTTCCGTCCCGCCACCGACGAGGGACCGTTCGATGGCTGCCTGCTCCTTCGCCCGTCGCGGGAGACAGCCCTACAAATTAAAAAGCAGGGGATCCCCACCATCCTCTTGGACGTCCAACACCCCCGCTCGGGGCTCTCCTTTGTGCAGACGGACAACGCGGATGGCATTCGCCAGGGGCTGGAGCATCTGGTATCGCTGGGGCACCGCAGAATCCTCTACGCGCACTCCGACCTGACGACTCCCATCAACCATTCGGGCCGAGAGCGCTACCGGGCGTTTCTGGACCACGCCAGTACGCTGCGACTCCCCACCGAAGGGTATGCCGTTCCAGCAGAAGAGCTGAAGGCCCGCCGAGGAGGCCCGGAGTTCTCCGCGATACTGACCGACGGCTACAGCTCCACGCGGCACACCCTGAACCAGCTCAGGGAGATGGCCATCGAGTGGCCCCGGGACATCTCGATCGTGGCGTTCGACGATATCGAGCTGGCAGAGCACATGCTCGCGCCGCTGACCGTCATCAGACAAAACCTCTTCGAAGTGGGGAGGATCGGCTGTCAGTCCCTCATCTCCGGGACCGGGCTGAACGGCACGCTGCGGGCCTTTGTACCGCCGCAGCTTGTCGTGAGGGCATCAACAAGGAGCATCCGATGATCCCGACACGCGATGCAGAAGGGGTCAAGATGACCTCGGCAGATTCCAACACCATCAATCGAGAAATCACAATCCTGTGTGTGGACTCTGACGAAGACACACGCGCGGCTTTGCAGCAGGCGATAAGTCGGACACGGCTGCCCCTGCACCTGGCGGGGGAGGCAAGGGCAGCAACGGACGCGATCGACCTCTCTTTACGCCTCCAGCCCGAGATTGTGGTCCTGAACCTTGGAATGTCTTCACTGAGCGACGCCCCGCTGGGTCGCCAACTGCAGGGTCTGCTGGACAGGAACCCTCTTTTTATCTGTGTTGCCACCAACCCCTGTTTCGAGCTCGCGCGCCTGGCCGTTCAGCTTGGGGCCGTGGATCTCCTTGCGAAGCCCCTCGCCGAACAGGAACTGGACCAGGCCCTGCACAAGGCTGTGTCCACCCTGCGGTGTATCCGCGTTCATGAGCGTGAGCGGCAAGTGTTGGAGAGGCTCATAGGGCAGCCGCCCTTCCAGACCTCGCCGGCGGCTGCTCACCGGGCGCGGACCCGCAGTTTTCAGATCGCGCAGGCGGTGCGGCGCTACGTTGACGCCCATTACCACGAAGATATCTCCCTGCAGACGGCGGCAGACCACGTCCGACTCAGCGCAAGCTACCTGGGCCCGCTCTTCAAGGCGGTTTGTGGGGTTTCGTTCCGGACCTACCTGCGGATGGTCCGCGTGGCCAAGGCCAAGGAGTTGATGCGCGATCCCTCCCTGAACCTTTCGGAGATAGCACAGCGCGTGGGCTTCGAGGACGAGAACTACTTCAGCCAGGTCTTCCTGGAAGTGACAGGGATGCGGCCGGGTCAATACCGTAACACGAGGATTTCGACCCCGTGAGACGGACCACTAAGGCATCCTGTAGGGTTATCGCAGGAGCTTCGCAGGAGTGAACCTCAGCCTTATCGATTGGGGCATTGTCGCCCTGGCGATTATTGCGCTCCGGATCTTCAGCCTGAGCACGAAGCGCTACATGCAGGGCGTGGCGGATTTCCTTTCAGCCAACCGCTCGGCAGGGCGCTACCTACTGACCATAGCCACCCAGATGGGAGGCGTGGGAGTCGTCACCTTCGTCGGCGCGTTCGAGATGACCTACTCAGCCGGACTTCCTCCGAAATGGTGGGAGCTGATGGGCATCCCGAGCGGTGTGATCATCCTGCTGACAGGCTGGGTCTACTATCGCTTCCGCGAGACGCGCGCCATGACGATGGCGCAGTTCTTCGAGATGCGGTATTCCCGCAACTTCCGTGTATTCGCGGGCATCCTGTGCTGGATATCTGGGATCCTGAATTTCGGCATCTTTCCGGCGGTCTCCGCCCGCTTCATTATGTATTTCTGCGGCCTCCCGGAGGCGTTCTCCATCCCGGGACTGCCGTTCCAGATTCCGACTTTCCCCGCACTGATGGTGTTCGATCTGGGGCTGTCCGTGTCGTTCGTGACGATGGGTGGGCAGGTCTCAGTGATGGTGACCGACTGCGTTCAGGGCATCTTCTGCGCCATCGCGTTTGTGGTGGTTTCCGCGAGTCTGGTCCTCCTGGTCAGCTGGGATCAGATGGCCCAGGCCCTTGCCATGGCCCCGGAAAAGGCTTCCATGATCCACCCGTTCAAAACCAGCCAGGTGGAGGACTTCAACTTCTTCTATTTCGCAATCGCCGTCTTCGGGAGCTTTTACGGCTATATGTCCTGGCAGGGGTCACAGGGCTTTTTCAGCTCGGCGAAATCCCCCCATGAGCAGAAGATGGGCGGCATCATCGGGGTCTGGCGATGGATCCCCCAGGCGTTGGTGATGCTCATTATGCCGCTTGCTGCGCTGGCGATCATGAAGCTTCCGGAGTTCGCCGCTCAGGCGGAGGCCGTCAACCAGAGCCTGAAAACCATCCCCAACGAATACGTACAAGGGCAGATGCGGGTCCCTCTGGCGATGGCTCAGATTCTGCCGATCGGAATCAAGGGGCTGCTGGCGGCTACGATGCTCTTCGTGTCCTTCACCACCCATGACACCTATTTGCACTCCTGGGGCAGCATATTCATTCAGGACGTTGTGATGCCCCTGCGCAAAAAATCCCTTACGCCGGAGCAGCACATCCGCCTGCTGCGGGCTTCGGTCATCGGGGTGGCGGTGTTCGCATTTCTGTTCAGCCTGTGGTATCCGATGGGGCAGAAGATCCTCTTCTTCTTCGCCATCACCGGAACCATCTGGCTCGGAGGCTCGGGTGCGGTCATCATAGGGGGGCTGTACTGGCGGCGAGGCACCACGGCCGGGGCTTACTGCGCCCTGACCGTAGGGGCAGTGCTGGGTGTGGCCGGACTTGTCGTGCCGCAATTCTGGCAGGCGCATTACGGCCGGCCATTCCCCATCAATGGACAGGTCCTGTGGTTCATTGCGATGCTCAGCGCGATCGCGGTCTATGTGGGAGTCTCCCTTGTCACAGGCCGGGGCAAGCCTCCTTTCAACCTTGAGAAGATGCTGCACAGGGGGCCTTACCGCCTCCCCGGCGATGAGCGCGAGGTCTATGAGGCGCCGAAAAGCCTCTGGCTCAAGATCACCGGTATCACCCCGGAGTTCAGCCGGACGGACCGCATCCTTGCGGTCGCGCTGGTGGCCTATCATGGCACCTACTTCCTGTGGTTCCTGGTCTTCAGCCTGATCAATATCGTCTACCCGGTCAGCGATGCTGTCTGGCTCAAATACTGGTGGTTCGACATCCGGCTGAAACTGGCCATCAGCATTCCTGCAATCGTCTGGTTCACCATAGGGGGAGTGCTGGACATCCGGCGTCTGTTCCAGACATTGAAGACTCTTCCCAGGGATGCCAACGACGACGGGACGGTCCGGGAGCCGATTGCCACGACGCCAGGATTGTCCCCGGGCGCAGGCACAACGGCAACAGTCACGGCCGCGACGGACCCGGGAGAGTCGGACCGGCCCTAGTTCAGCGGCCGTACATCCGCAGGCGAGCGTGGAATCAACAGAGCCCGCACTTGCTGCCCGGCGCGGTAGAGACTGACCGGACCTTTGACTTCCAGAAGAGAGCCCGGGGCAGGGTCCGCCGGAGCATTGTCCAGCATTATTGCGACGGTCACACCTGAGGCATCTTCCAGCCTCAGCATCCGGCCCTCCCAACCGGTTACCGTTCCCCACGTGCGGGCAAACAGTCCGACATTGTTGACACCCACCGCAGCGCCCGCTCCGGGTTGAAACCAGGGAGCCTCTCCGAAAGCCCCGCCGCCAAGATGCCGGCCCGCTATTGCAAGAGGTTCAAGAGGATCCCGAAAACCAAGCACCGAAAGCAATGCCGCGGAGATCTGCCGTTCCCCATCGGCGGTGGTTTCCATAGTCCCGATAACGGACAGCAACGTGCCGGGGACGATGTTCTTGGCGTCGGTGAGGGGCAGGATGCGGATGCCACTCGCCCGGTCCGGACGGCCGACATAGAAGAATCCACCGGGTTGCAGCAGACCGGTTGTGGCGACGAGGCCGGTCAGCGAAACTCTGGCCCCGTCCGGCAAAAGCTTCGCGAGGGCAAGGCTATCTGGCAACAAGGGGGGGTGCCCAACTGAGTCCGGAAGCCAGAAACCGATCCAGTGCCGCACGCCGACAGCCTGAACCCGCCCCGCCACGGGCTGGCCCCCTGTGGCCTGCAGAGCAACATCAGAGGTGGATGCAACACCCGCCACCGCAGGAACGACCAGCCGCTGGAGAGTGACTCCCTGAGCAAAACAGGGAACGGCGATCGCGAGCATTAGCAAGGCTGGTGTCAGAAGGGATCTCATCGCGCTGCCCTCTCCTGCGTGCGCCTGATCTGCTCCTCAAGGCGCCGGATGGTCGTCTCCTGTTGCTCGATCCTTCGCAACAAGCCCTGCACTGCCGCCATTGCCACGCCGTCGGGATCAACCGTCGAGATGGCTCCAGGCATCTCACCTACCCCGAAAACCGAGTGAAAGTCATGCGCCATTGGACCGATATGAAGAGTCCCTGTCCCCTGGGTCCGGTATCTCCAGAAGAAGACAGGAAGATTTTGGAGGCGAGACAGGATGTCCTCCGGCTCAACCGCGCCGTGCCACACTTTGAGAGACGCATCGGAAAGCGTGGACCACGCGCCCGCCCCCGGAGCCAACCGTGGACCCGCCGAGGCTTGGCCTGCTGAGTCGAAAGCCGTGGCGAAAAGCGCGCCGCCGGACGCGACCGCCGTGAAGGAAGCATCGGCAGTCATCGTCAGCGCCGGGCGGCTGCCTGCGCGAAAGGTGGCCACCCCTCCCGATGCAGTCCGAAGGCCGGCCGCAGAGGCTGTTCGGATGGCGAGCCCCTGCGCCCCCAGCAGCTGCCGCGGAGAGAGAGTCACTCCGCCCAGCACAGTTTCCATCCAGACCGATCCGCGAACAAACACGCTGGCGGGGACCTGTTCCAGTCTCGCCATGAACACCCCTGACTGGGTCTGAGTCGGAAGATCCGGGGACGACCAGAGCACACCGCCGCCTGAAGGTTGGGCGTAGAACCGGAATCTGAGCTGATAAACGCCGTCTGGAACAGGATTGCCGTCAGCCGTCGAAAGCAGCCCCTGTACCAGAAGAGAGTTATCCGACACCTGGAGATCCGTCCGGAAACGCACAGCCGATGCCTGCGAAAGCCCATGGGCACCCGCGGGAACCACCACCCGGAACAACCCATCCGCGCCCAGCCGCAAGAGACCGGTGGTGGAGTCGGTGACGAACACCGCGTCATCTGAAGGGCGCAGTGCAAGCCCTGTCGGCGAGGGCATCAACGCCCCGCCGGAATGAAAACGGACAAATGATCCGCTGGAGCTGTAAACGCCAACCCCTGTCTGTCCTCCGCTCAGACGGAGCAGAACGTAGACAGAGCCATCATGGGACAGGGCAACGTCCAAAGGCCGGGCACTGGCCCCGAACGACCGGAACACGCGGTTGAAAGTGCCGTCCGCGTTCCATATCAGCACCTGTCCGCTGCCGGCGCTGGCAATGAAGAGCTTGCCGTCCGCGGAAAAGACCAGACCGGCAGGCTCCGCCAGGCCGCTACCGTAAGAGAAAGTGCCGAAGAACGACCGGTCCTGATTCCAGCGGACCACGTCACCGGTCGAGCTGGCGTAGACGTTTCCTGATGCGTCAACGGCCACTCCCGACAGGTCACCAAGCCCGGTAGCCGTCAACCGGAACCGGTATGCCCCTCCACGATCCCAGCAGGCCACCCCCCGCAGCCCCGATGACTCGCGCACTCCGGCATACAGCCTCCCGTCCGGGCCGACCGCCAGACAGGAGGGAGAAGGCGCAAGCGCTCCCGAGGCAAACACTCCGGCATAGTTGCCCTCGGCATCAAACCTCAGGATGCGGTCGCTGCCGCGGCTGGCGACGAGCATCTCCTGACATCCCGCCGGGACCAGCGTGCTTGCCAGCAGAAGGAGCAGTGCCGTCAGGAACCGCGCCATGATGGCCATTACCGCCCCTCCGCTCCCAGCGCAGTCGCCTGCGCCAGTCCGCGCAGGCGGCGCTCCAGATCACGGATGCGGGAATCATTTTGCTCGACCCTTCGGAGCAATCCCTGAATTGCCGCCAGGATCACGCCATCCGCATCCACCGTGCTGATATGCCTGTCATCCTCTCCCACCCCGAACGCCGACCGGAAATCCTGAGCAGTCGGACCAATGTGACGGATGCCCGGATCTTGAGTCCTGTAGCTCCAGTAACCCACGGGCAGTTCCCGGATTTTCTGCAGGATTTCCTCCGGATCCGCCGTTTGAAAGTCTGTCTTGGCGGCGCGGTCGCTGAGAGAGGACCACGATCCGCTTCCAGGAGCCAATGTGACACCGGATGCCGGCAGTCCGTTTTCGTCGAAGCCGGTCACAAACGTGGCGCCGCCGCTCGCCCGCGCCCAGAAGCTGGAGTCCGCGCCGAGGCGAAGCGCGGTGACATTCCCAATGGAACAGATGATCGGAGCGCTCTCCGTCGCAAGAGCAGAGGCGTACCGGGCGTGGAAAGCATAGGGCACAGCGGAGAACCTCTGGCGCGGAGCCATAACGACAGATCCGGCGCGCACCTCGAGCCACACGTCCGAGGATTCGAACAGCGTTTCCGGAACGCCGGGAATAAGCGTGGTGAACACCCCGGATACAGTTGTCACCGTCTGGGGAGCTGAGACCCACAGCGGCTGCCCGCCCTCATGGGAAGAATACAGAGCGAAAGTCACGCTGTACTGGCCGTCCGGCAGCGGCGCACCGGTGGAATCTGCAAGAAAGCCCTGATAGTTGATCGAGTTCCGGGAAAGGGCGGCTGCGGTCTGGAACGCGAGGCCCCGTGCTCCTTGCAGTCCACTCTGTCCCTGGGAAACAAGCAGATGCCACCCGCTGGAGTTTTCCCAGAACAGGACCCCTTTCTGCGCGTCCGTCACGAAAAGCGCCTCATCTCCCGGACGGAGAGCCAGACCCGTCGGAGAAGACGTGCTCACCCCCCCAGACCTTGCGCAGCGGACGGACCCGTCCGAGTACAGTTCCAGCACCCCTCCGCCACCGGAGCCGTGGAGAACGTAGACTCTTCCGTCAGAGCCGCACTCCACATCCACAGGTGAGGCCACAGACGCAAACACCCCGTCGAAAGAGCCGCCCGCGTTCCACCTCAAGATCTCTCCGGAATCTGCAGAAGCGACGAGCAACCTTCCTTGGCCATCCACGGCCAGACCCAGCGGACGGCTGAGCCCATTGCCGGCTGCAAAGACGCCTTGAAAGCTCCCTGCGGCATTCCATCGGAGAACCCGGTGGGCAGCGGTGTCGCTGACAAACAGGTTCCCAGCCGCATCGAGCGCGACGCCACCAACCGTCGAGAGGCCCGGAGCGGAAAATTCCGCAAGCAGCGCGCCCGTGGCGGAGCGTTTCTGCACCTTACCCTGTCCCTGAGCATCCTTCACCCCGATGAACACCGTCCCGTCCGGCCCCACGCAGATGCAGGACGGATCATCCAGCCCCTGACCGGAAGCGAAGACGCCCTGATAGATGCCATGGACATCGAATCGCAGGGTCTGGTCGCTGCCGAAGCTGTTAACAAGCAGGTTCTGGGCGGCAGAAGATGCGCAGATGGCAAGGCACACCAGGCCTGTTGCAAGAGAAATCAAGATCCGTCGCATATCCGTCTCCGCGGTTGCATTCGAGAGAAGAAGGCCCTCGCAGCGCTTCGCGCGCTTGAAACCCACCAATTTCAGGATACCGCACCCCTTTTGGAGCGGAGAATCGGATTGAGCATGCTTTCCCGCAAAAAAACGCTCGAAGCATTGCTGCAGGAAAGACAAACAAGGGGCCCGCCCCGCAGGACGGGCCCGCCCCTGCAATCCCGAAGGAAGTCCAGAACCCTTCTAGATTCCCGAGACGTCAGCGTTGGACCTGGGAATGATGAGCCGTTCCAGAATCTCGCCGTTCTTCCGCAGGCTGCTGAGCCCCGTGACTTTCAGATAGTCGCCCTGCGACCAGAGGACGGCCAGATGACCCGTTTCGACCCGCACCGGCGTGCCGGATCCATCATCCAACAGGGTGTAGCCTGCAGAAGGATCGTTGACCACGGTTCCCCAGACCACCACCAGGAGACCCACGTTATTCACGCCGTGGCCTCCCGTGACACCGGCCTGACCGAGCGGTGGGACACCGAGATCGCCACCGCCGAGAGCCCTGTTGGTCATTCTGAGCGGTTCTAGCGGCGCGCCGGCAGACAACAGCGTCAATGCGGCGGATGAGATCTGGCGCTCCTGATCCGGAGTGGTTGACATCACACCCGTCACGCTGACACGCGCTCCTTCACCAAGCCAGCCGGCGGGCGATGCAAGAACCACCCGGATGCCGCTCGCCCGGTCCTCCTGCTCCAGGTAGGCCAAGGTATTACTGCCGAAGGCCCCTGCCCAGGTTGTGGCCACAAGCCGGTTCACCTGAACGTGGGTTCCATCCGCCAGCACCTTGGCCTGCTCCAGGTTTTGGACCACCACGGGTTGGGGAGGCGCAATGCTGCCCGGTTCAACCCAGAATCCAGCCCAGTGCTGATAGCTGGCGCTGGAGGCATAGCCTGCGAAACCCTGGCCGAGGGAGCCGTTCAGCCGGTAGGATGCCGACGACATCTCGCCGCCTCCCCCGCTCAACACCGCCCAGTCGATGGCGAACTGGCCGCCAACGGACGGCGCCGCTGCCACCAGAACGGCTGACAGCATGGTGGCTGCGGACCGGACTGCTTTCCAGACAGTCATGGCAGATCCTCCTTTCCGGTCTCAGAGCGCCTTCAGGGCTTTCATTGCCAGCGGCACAGAGCTCACGTAGATGCGCGGCGAAAGGGTCTCGCCGTTCACGGTCACCTGGAGCCAGACATCCTTTGCGTCGAATAGCGCCGGCGGTACGCCGGGAATGGTGGCTGTGAACAGTCCGCCCTTGGTGGTCACGCTGACTGGCGCCGAGGTCCAGACGGCACTTCCGCCGGTCTCCGCGGTGAAGAACGCAAAGATCAGACTATGCTGGCCATCCGGCACCGGGTTGCCGGAGCTGTCCGCCAGCTTCCCCTGATAGTTCAGAGTGTTCGCCGAGCCGACCTCGTCGGGAACCCAGGCGATGCCGTACGGACTGCTGAGCAAGCCGGCAATCAAACCGGTCCAGAGGGTCTTCACCGGACCCTGATCTGTGAACTCGTAGCGGTAGATGCCGTTATAACCGACGATCAGGAAGTTTTTCGAGTCTATCTGCCACAGGCTGTTGACCCACTGGGGAGAACTCTCCGTCGTCACATAGGGGCCGGTCCAGTTCCCCTCGATATCCCATCCGAGAAAATAACCATATTCGGCACCGTCAGCGCGCAGAGCACGGATGGCCTGTGCACCGCCGTCCAGGGTGACAATCGTGACATCAACGAGCCTCGGATTGTCCAGCAATTTGCGGTCAAAAGTGCCATCCGCATTCCAGCGAAGGATCTTCCCGTTCCCGCCGCCGCAGGCCACATACAGCCTGCCCTGGGCGTCGAAGGCCAAGCCCGCCGGTGAAGGCGTAGACTCCGATCCCGAGTTCAGCACCGTCTGCACGCCATCCGGCGTCAGCTTGTTCACCCACCAGGCGCTTGAGTCGCTGATGTACAGGTTTCCCGCCTGGTCGAAAATGAGTCCGCCTATGAATCCATAGTCGCCGGTGCCGACGTGGGCCTCATACTCTCCCGTTGCGCTCAGTCTGACAATGTAGCTTGTGATCTGGGTGACGTAGCAAGCTACATAGATCTTGCCGTCGGATCTGCGCGCTATGGCGGTCGGCTTCGTGATGTTCTGGTCCGGGCCCGCAAAGACCCCTTTGTAGGTCCCGTCGTCCCCGAAGCGGAGCACCCTGTCCGTTCCGTAGCTCAGGACAAGGTAGTCCGCCACCGCCGGCGACCCCGCAAAGATGACTGCGGCCATGAAGAACGCCGCCAAAATGAGCAGCAACTGCGCTCGCTTCCAATGTCGCATATTCTGATCTCTCCTTCCCATATCTTTGTCTGACAGATGCACCAGACCTGACTCCTGATGTCTCATCAGTTTCCAGGAGCCCTTATGGACAAAGGCACCGAACCGATGTAGCGCCGCGGCGTGATGGTCTCTCCGTTGACTTCAGTTTCCATCCACACGTTGCGCGCCGAAAAGACATCAGCGGGAACCTTGGAAAATCTGGCCGTGAACAGGCCTTGCTTCACCTGGACACTGACGGCCAGGGACTGCCAGAGGGGCGTGCCCCCTTCTTGTTCCTGGTAGAACCGCACCACAAGCGTATAGGTCCCGTCCTCGACGGCCTGCCCTTGCGGATTGGTCAGTTTGCCTTGATAAGTGATGGTATTGCCGGCAGCCGGCTGAAGCGGGCGGAAGGCGATGTCCATCGGCCGCGACAGGCCGGACTGTCCGCTGGCCACCACCAGTTGCTGGCCCGACGTCTGGTCCCAACGATAAACCCCTTCCTCGCCGGTTACGTAGACTTGATTGGTGTCAGGATGCAGAGCGATGCCGATAGGCGCGTTGATGGCAGGGAAGGCGTAATAGGCTTTGTTGGATCCGTCCGGACCGTAACGGATGACAGCGTTATTGGGTTTTCCGATAGTAACCAGGACATAGACATCCCCCGCCGAATCCACCGCAACATCGCTGGGATAGACATAAAGATTGTCCATCAGGATTTGCGATTCGAAGGCTCCGGTGGGTCCGAACTTGAGCACACGCCCCTTGACTGGAGGATCCTGGCCGTACATGTCACAGGCCACATACAGGCGGCCCTGCGAATCGAAGCAGATCCCCGCCGGGCCGTCCATCCCGCCACTTGACGCAAACGTCCCGTCGTAGGCGCCACTGGCGAGCCAGCGCACAACCTCGTCGCCGCTGTAGCTGCTGACATAAAGGTTGTTCGCCGCATCCAGGGCCACGCCGAAGGGGCTCGACAGGGAAAAAGTGTAGTACTCTCGCTCGAAAGTCCCGTCGCTGGAATACCGCCGGACCGACGCCCGTCCAGAGCTTTCGGCGCTGACGTAGACCTTCCCATCCGGCCCGACTGCAATGCCCAGCGGACCGATCAGCCCGGGATCCGCTGTGAAAACCCCACGATACCGCCCGTCCGGATCGAAGCGGAGCACTCTGTTGTTGGAGCTGACCACCAGCAGTTCGTACGGGCCGTCGGCCATAGCGGGAACCCCGAGCTGGAGCATTGTCATCACCAGCGCCAGCAAAACGGGCATTCGCCAGAGCAAGCGCATGTCGTCTCCTCCTTTCGCACTCATGCGGTCTATTGGCAGTTGTTGCCAGGCACCCGGGCGCGGAAACACCGCTGTTCAAGCCGCAACGCCGGGAGTCCCAGACGGACAAGCGGGGGCTCTCGGGTCCCTACACTCAAAGATACCGCACGCCAACGCCCGCGTGAATACGATAATCCATGCTTTGTCTTCGAAACCGGCTCTTGAATCGCCGTCCGCTGGCTCGGGCGCTCTAACAATCGGGATTAGCCTCGAATTTCGAAGGTTTGCGCTCCAAACCCGGCGGAGCCACAGGCACGGAATGGTAAGATATTGCCGGATAGTCGGGGCTCCTGCTCCGAATCCTACTGTGTCCGACTCCGACCGCCAGGAGATGTTTCTGATGCCTCAAAGCTTTAGCCGCCCCAGATTCCAACCGAATCAGTCCCGAGTTCTCGTCGCCGTCCTCCTGAGAGCGGCACTGACTGCCGTACTTCTAACCTGCGAGGCAGCCGCCGTTCGCGCGCAGACCTTCCCGCAGACACCTGACGCCTGGACGGAGTTCGACACTCCTGCGCAGGCTGCGGCGGCGGGTTGGTCGGCGCTTCCTGCGGGAAACCCATCGCTGTCCGTGCCCAAGGTGGATGCCTGGGCCGGAAACGCCGTCCAGGCGAACGGCTGGCAGGGGGTGAATGGCGGAGGAGTCAAGTTGGAGCGTTCTTTCGGCCTGGCTGAAGCCGGATCAGGGAGCACGCTGCGGTTCTACCTGCGCGCCGAAGCCAACGGGGAAGGTTCATCCGGCGTCTCCGCT
This sequence comes from Armatimonadota bacterium, assembly GCA_025998755.1. Lineage (NCBI taxonomy): Bacteria > Bacillati > Armatimonadota > Armatimonadota bacterium. Next base: position 176,050 of record AP024674.1, on the reverse strand, counting down.
GTTACCCTTCGCGCCCGTTTCCCGAACGGCAGCGTCTACCGCAATCTCGTGATGTTCACAACCGGTCCGGGCGCTTTGACGCTTTACGTCGTGGATATGGACATCGCTGCCGCCACCACGACGAGCGATCCCTGGACATCCTGGCGCAAAGACGCCGGCAGCGGCACCCTGACCAACGCCTCGTGGAGCCAGCTTCAAAGTCTGGAATGGACGGCGGAGCGATGCAGGCTGCCTGCGGACTTCATCCAGGTGGACCGCCTCTCCTTCGAGATCCAGTCCGGAGCAGCCCGGCTGACTGTGCGAGCATTGAATGTTCCCTCCCGGAAATATCTGATCGCCCGGCTGCTGCCTGCGGGACTGGGCACAGGGACAATCTCTTGCACACTTGAGGTTCTGGATCAGAACAATGCCGTGGTCCTGAGCCGGGAGGTGCCCATGCAGGCAAACCAGCCTCGGGACGTCCGCATAGAATACGCAGGGCTCCCTAGGGGCGCTTACATCTGCAGGGCCTCCGCCTATCGTGCGGGAGTCCTGCTGGCTCAGGGACAGGCGGCGTTCAATCATCTGGAAGAGCCACCGTGGATCGCCTCCCGGACAGGAGTGGATCCTGACCGGGTCATAAAACCTTGGACGCCGGTGACCACTGGGGAGAAGCAGATCAGCGTCTGGGGCCGGACTATGACCTGGGGGACGAGCATATTTCCGGACAGCGTCATCAGCTCCGGGGAAGAGCTTCTGGCCTCGGCGATGACACTGACCGCAGGGATTGGAGCGGAGACGCATACATTCCGGCTCAAGAGCTTCCGGATTCTCTCCCACACCCCGGCCCGTGCCGTGGCAGAAGCCGTTGGCGACATCTGCGACGTGGAGGCCACCGCCCGCATTACGACGGATTTCGATGGCTTCCTGTGGTTCGAGATCAGAATCAGCAACCCTAAGCGGAACGTGACATTCACCTGGCTGCGCGCACAGGCTCCTCTGCGCGCTTCCCAGATGCGCCTTTACCAGACCTTCCGTCCGGGAGCCGAGGGAGCCGGAGCCATCGGAACGTCACCCATACAGTTGGGCTGGCTGGTGAACGAATGGGTGGCGAACTTTTACCACTGGTTTGGAAACGAGGATCGGGGCATAGGCTTCACATTCTCCTCCCTGGAAAAGTGGAGGCCGGCAACGTTGTCTAACTTCTGCACGTTCGTGCCCGGCTCGCCTGCTTCGGTCTACCGAATGAACCTGATCGAGTCTCAGACGCCGGCGGACGGTCTGCGCTTCGAGTTCGGAATCCAGGCCACTCCCATCAAGCCCCTGCCTCCCGACTATCACTCCATGGTGGCGGACCGGGCGTTCGCTTGGCCTTCCTCTCTGGCCTGGCTTGCCATGCCCGGCAACATGGACATGATGGTGATATGGAACACGGACATCATGCAGGGGCTGAACGATCCGGAGCACCTCAACGCGACGGTGCTGACCCAGCGGGTGCGGATGTATCACGACCGCGGAGTGGCCGCCGTGGGACCGGCCTCCTGCCCGCAGAAGATCTCTCCGCCGATGACGCCTTTCAGCGACTTCTTCCTCGAATGGCAGAGGCTGCCCGAGGACGTGCTCACGTGGGATTCTATCCCGCAGTATGCGGACTGCTCTGCCGCAACGAGCTACATTGACTTCCTGACGCACACTTGGCGGAACGTCATGCAGACCTATTCCCTGGACGGATTCTACTTCGACGGGTGGCTGGGAGGGCAGTTCCACTGCCGCAATTCGCATCACGGGTGCGGGTGGGTGGATGACAACGGTGTTACCCAGCCCACGGTACCCGTGCTGGCGAGCCGGGAAGCGATGAAAAGGTTCGCCATGATGATGGAAGACACAGTCACCAGCCCGTATACTCCTCCGCTTGATGCTCCGGAGCGCCCGGGGTTTCCACGCTACCACTACTGGGTGCATACCTGGGAGTTCGTGCCTCCCATCATAGGCTTCGCCACGGAATGGCTGACGGGCGAGCAGCCCTATGGTTGCCTCTACGGGAACACCTCCGCCAGCTATGCTCAGTGCTGGGGGCTCGACCTGTTCCGCGCCCGCTGCCTGTCCACGGCCTTCGGCGTTCCCAACTATCTTTTCAATGGACTGCTTACGGAGGCGGGCGATCCTCCGCCAGACGACAAACAGACCTGGATGTCCTTCGCGTGGGCCCTCCCTCACGGCGTGCCGCAAGCGTGGCTGGTGAATATGAACCAGAACGTTGTGAAGCAGATCTATGGCGTGCTGCGAGGCTTCGGAGTGCGGCGCGCCAACTTCATACCGTGCTGGAGGGAAAATCCCTTCTTCGAATGGGTCTCCGCACCGGCACGGGAGGACGTCTTCGCCACCTGGGAGCGCAATGGTCGCGTCCTGCTGGTGATCTCCAACCTCAGGAGCTTTAACGGAGGAGCACCGTCAACGGTGCGTCTGCGTTGGAAGGGCTTCCCCAACCCCTCCGTCCGGAATATGCTCACGAATACGAACATCTCCCTCTCGAACAACGTATTGCAGGTCACCATCCCGCCGGAGCGCTTCGTTTTGATCCGTTTCCAGCCGTAGCGTGAAGCTTTGGAAAAGCGGCATTTGTCCCGATAAGGCAGGAAGCCGGTTGACCGCGTCTCGGGAGTCCTCCTAGACTTGAATTGCATACAGGCTGCGCGTCGGCAACTGCGTCCCGCTGCGCGCTGCAATAATGCTCGAACAGAACCTTCGGAGGGCCCAACGCAAGGGCTCGCCGTGTTCTGACTCAGAAACGGCATACGAGACGAAAAAGAAAAGGAGAAAGGGAAATGAGCACACTCAGAGTGCTGCTTGTGGCCATCTGCGGAGCCATTGCTTTGCTGGGGAGCACTCCGGCAGATGCCGCTTACGACTTCCTGGTGGCCGACTACGGCAGCAGCAAAGTTCTGCGCTACGACTCCGCCGGGAACTTCGTGGGTGTTTTCGCCAGCGTCTACCGGCCCACAACCGTATACGCCGATGCCATGGGGAATGTCTACGTGGGCTCCTATTACACCAATGGCACAAGCCAGTTCCTCCGGTTCGACATCAACGGCAATCTGACCAAGACTTACGCCACCAATACGGGCTGGATCGGCGGGGCCATTGTGGATGCCGACGGAGTTGTCTACGCTTCGGATAACCAGCAGAACAAAGTTTATTACTTCAAGCCGGACGATACATCTGGCGTTCTGCCTCTCGGCTCCCAGTCGCTGACAACACCGATGGGTATGGCCCTGGACAGCCAGAATCGGCTGTATGTTGCGAGCAACGGGCATATCCTTCGTTGGGATTCTGACAGGCAGAACGTGATCAGCGTCGTGCAGAATCCGCGCCTGAACAGTGTGGCCATCGTCAAGATAGGCAACACTGAAGCCATCCGGGCTGCTCGCAACGATAGCGCAAATGCCGGCTATTTCCTTGGCTGGGATATTGATGGCAACTGGACGGGGCCCTACGTGGAGACGCAGGGTGTGCCCCAGTGGATGAACAGTATGCTGATCCCGGACCTGACCATTCCCACCAGTTTCCTGCTGGTTGGAAGCACGGGGATCGTGCACTATGACATCTCGGTGTTTCCGTATGCCAAGACCACGTTCATCCCGATCGGATCGGGCGGGCTGACGGCCCCCTACGGGATCACTCAACTGGTGCCCGAACCGGGCAGCCTGGCCGCTCTCAGCGCAGGACTTTTTGGAATGGCAGGTCTCCTGCGCCGCAAGAAAGCCTGACCTATCTTCGCATCCCCGTCTCAATATCTTAACAGGGGGCGGGCTTCCCGGGCGAAGCCCGTCCCCTTTTGTGTGCACCGCAAGGGCTTTGAACCTGGCTTACCCCACGAAGCTTACAGGGCAGGTTGCCCAGTGCTCGGGCAGCGCGCGACAACCTTGCAGATCACCCCGAACGCTGGTCTCACCGCAACGCAGGCCATTTGAACCGTCCGGCACAGCCCGGATGTGTCGAAACCTCTCCGCGCAATGCGTGGTCTTGATACGCGCGCTTGCGGCGCGATGCTGGACCAGCGCAAGGGAAGGCATCTTGGAGTGGACATTGAGGTGAGCGGCAGGATCCGGCAAGGAACGCTCCGAAGTGTGGCGGCGTTCCAACCTTTGACACGAAGCTATGGAGCAGATCGCTATCTGGTACAGCCTGATCCTTGCGGCGGCGATTGTGGGCCTGGTGAATGCGGCGCTGTTTACAGCCATGATATACGGCTGGCTGGCGCTGGATTCACCTCTCCTGACCCGGGTCTGCCGGGTGGATTCCGGGGACTGCCGAAAAGTGATCACAAGTCCTCGGGCGCGCCTGTTCGGTGTCCCGAACAGTGTGCTCGGCGTGGTCTGGTATCTGCTCGCGGGCTCTCTTGCAGCCGCGGCGCTCGGGACCGGGTCGCTGCCCTGGCGCCCGGCGCTGCTCGCCCTGAGTGCCCTGACCGTGGTGGTGGGCATCTACCTGATCTGGAGCCTGCGCTTCCGGCTCCAAGTGCACTGCTGGTTCTGCTACCTGGGCCACGCCACCAACTTCATCATCTTCGCGGGTCTGCTGGCCACCCCTTAGACTATGGCTTCAGAGGGCGGTCGTCACCCAGAGCCGAGTCCCCGGAAAGTGGCGCAGGAGCATCCGTCCATCCTCTGCTCCCAGCACGCTGACCGCAGTTGAAAGCGCATCCGACAGCATTCCTCGTGGGGCCTGCACAGTCACCGCGATCCGGCTGGTGAGCGCGAGGGCGGAGCGGGGGTCTACTATGTGGGAGAAGCGTTTCCCGTCAAGCTCGACGAATTGCTCCGTATCCCCGGAGGAGGACACAGCTCCGTCGACCAGGATCATCACGCGCTCCGCATCCGGCGCATTCGGCAGTTCGATGCGCCATCCCGGCTGACCGGGAGGCGGCCCGGATGCGACGATATCGCCACCCATCTCAATCAGGGCACTTCGGATGCCGCGTCTCCGCAGTACTCGGATGGCCTCATCGCAGGCATACCCTTTCGCGATGCCGCCGAGGTCCAGCAGCATCCCTTCCTTGCGCAGGCGGACCTCCCGCGTCTCCGGGAAAAGCTTCACGGCGCGCCAGTCCACCAGCGCACGGGCCCGGCGCAGATCGCTCAAAGCCGGAAACGATTGTGACTTGCGGGCCTCTCTCCACAGTCTAACTGCCGGGCCGCAGGTCACGTCGAACGCTCCGCCGCTCAAGCGGGAGAGCCGCTGAGCGAATTCGAGGACCTCGAATAGCTCCCGGCTCACGTGGCGGGGCGCGCCGCCGGCCCCCGCGCACAGGCGCATCAGCTCGCTTCCGGGACGGTAGTCGCTGAAGATCTCCTCCAGCTCCGCGATGCGGGCGAACGCGGCGCGGGCGGCGGACAGTGCAGCAGCCTCGTCTCGGGCATAAAGGGTGATGCGCGCTTGCACGCCCATGTGCAGTTCCGTATACTGAAACCGCACCGGCTGCCGGTCACACCCGGCGATGGCGGGCCTGGTGGACTCTGCAGGCACCCCCACAAGGAAGATACAGAACGCGATGATTCTGAACGCTGACAACTCCGTTCCGTTCCTTTCCCGCGCGGCACTGAGGCGCGTGTCGGCCATCTTGTCGCTGGCGGCTCTGACAGCAATCCTGGCCGCTCCCATTATGGCTGACACCGGGACGAAAACCCCTTCCCTGCCACGCGAGACGGTGCGAATCCCGGGGACGACGGTGGAGTTCGAGCTGATCCGGATCCCGGGCGGCACACTGGTGACGAAGGACCCGCGCGACCCATCCCGCGAGGTGCGCGTCGAGATCAAGCCCCTCTGGTTCGGGAAGACCGAGGTGACCTGGGACGAGTACGACGTCTTTTTGCTGGGGCTTGAGGAGCGCCCCGCCGGCCAGACTGCGGACGCTGTCTCGCGTCCCAGCAAACCGTACGGCGCGCCGGACCGGGGGTTCGGACACAAAGGTTATCCAGCCATCAGTCTCAGTTTCCACGCGGCCGAAGAGTACTGCAAGTGGCTATCGGCGTTGACAGGGCAGAAGTACCGCCTCCCCACCGAATGGGAGTGGGAATGGGCCTGCCGGGCAGGCGGCGAGGAGATTCCTGCGGAGCGCCTGTCGGAATACGCTTGGTTCTGGCAGGAGACCCCCCATCCTGCCGGGAAGAAGAAGCCGAACGCCTGGGGGCTGCACGATATGGCGGGCAACGTGGGGGAATGGTGCCGGGATTTCGAAGGCAAGCCCGTGCTGTGCGGCGGGACTTACGACAGCACTGCAAAGAAGGTTGGACCGTCAGTTCGGATGTATCAGACTCCAGACTGGAACGTCACCGACCCGCAGAACCCGAAAAGCAAATGGTGGCTGTCAGACGGACCATTCGCCGGGTTCCGCATTGTGAGGGAACCTGCTGAGTGACGGCGAGGCAAAAGCGATGCCCCGCGTTGAGCAAAGACCCCTGTCAGGAGGGAGCTGATCGAAGTGGATGACGTAATCAGAACAACGAGCGGCAGGGCGGCACTGAGCCGCCGCGATTTCCTGAAGGCTTCCGCCATCTCGGCGACGAGCGCGGCGCTAATGGCGGCGGGAGGTTACTCTTTCGCGCAGGGGAACGGTAAACTGCGCGTGGGCGTAGTGGGCTGCGGAGGACGCGGCACTGGCGCCGCCCTGAACGCGATGAACGCACATCCGGACGTAGAGGTGGTGGCGCTGGGGGACCTGTTCAAGGACCGTCTGGACAGCGCTCTGGCCACTCTGAAATCCGACGCAGAGAAAAACGCCGACCATGCAAAGAAGTTCAAAGTGACGCCGGAGCGCTGCTTTGTTGGATGGAACGCCTACCAGCAAGTCATTGACAGCGGGATAGACATCGTCATCCTGGCCACGCCTCCCGCGTTCCGGCCGGCGCATCTGCGAGCGGCGGTGGAGGCAGGCAAACACGTCTTCATGGAGAAACCGGTGGCGGTGGACGCTCCAGGCATCCGATCTGTGCTGGAGTCCTCCGAGATCGCGCGGAAAAAGAACCTGGGCATCGTCGCCGGAACGCAGCGCAGGCACCAGAACAGCTACCGTGCCACAATGGAGCGCATCCACGCAGGAGATATTGGCGAGATCGTGGCGGCTCAGTGCTACTGGAACCAGGGCGGGCTGTGGATGCACGAACGCCGTCCCGAGTGGACGGACATGGAGTGGCAGGTGCGCAACTGGATCTACTTCACCTGGCTGTCGGGCGACCATATCGTGGAGCAGCACGTCCACAACATCGACGTCATCAACTGGGCCATGCAGACCCACCCCGAAAAGGCGATGGGTATGGGCGGTCGTCAGGTGCGCACCGACCCGGCATACGGTCATATCTACGACCATTTCTGCATCGAGTTCGAGTATCCGAACGGTGCGCGTGTCATGAGCATGTGCCGGCAGATTGACGGGTGCGCGAACAACGTCTCCGAACGCGTGGTCGGCACGCGAGGCACATCCAACTGTAGCGGGATGATCCGGGGCGCCGTTGAGTGGAAATACGAGGGGCCGAACAACAGTCCTTATGACGACGAGCACAAGGATTTGATCCTCAGCATCAAGGAAGGGCAGCCGCTGAACGAGGGCGTTCAGATCGCGGAGAGCTGTCTGACCGCCATCATGGGCCGGATGGCCGCCTACACTGGCCAGGTCATCACCTGGGAGCAGGCGCTGAACTCGCAGGAGGATCTGATGCCGCCGAAGCTGGAGTTCGGTCCGCTTCCGGTGCCCCCCGTGGCGATGCCGGGGAAGACGAAATTCGTCTAGAGTCTAGCATCGCGCGTCAAGAGGCGGGAGCGACAGATCGCAGGCGGCAACACCAGGCGCCGGGTGCGTTTCTGGAGGCAGGAGGGATTCCGAAATGCTCATCTACGGCATAGACTTCAGCGGCGCCAGGGATGCAGGCGAAGGCATCTGGGTGGCGGCTGGAAAGACGCGCCTTGGACATCTGCGGCTGGACTATCTCGCCCCCGCCCGCGATCTGCCCGGCTCCTCTCCGGCGCGTGAGGACAGCCTGAGATCGCTGAGCTATCTCATCGCGGGCTCCCAAGCCTGCAAGGTCGGGCTGGACTTCCCCTTCAGCCTGCCTTCGGAGATGGTGGGTGATGACTGGACGCAGTGGGCGGTTTCCCTGGGCAAGCGCTTCCCCGATGCGGAAGCCTTCCGCGATTGGTGCCGCCAGACTTCGGGGGGCCAGGAGAAGATGCGCCGCACCGACATCGAGGCAGGCGCACCGATGTGCGCCTGGAACCTGCGACTCTACCGCCAGACCTATTACGGGATACGCGACGTCCTTGCTCCGCTGGTCCGCGCTGACCTGGCGCGCGCCATTCCCATGCAGGAGCCGGATCGGCGCAAGCCCCAGATCTACGAAGTCTGCCCTGCCTGCACCCTGAAGATGGCGGGACTGTACATTTCATACAAAGAGAGCGGTCCGGCTGACCGCGTAAGTCGGCGGGAGGCGCGGCGGATGATCCTGGAGTGGCTGGAGAGATACTGCCGGGTGCGCTTCGCATCACCGGAGCTGCGGAGGCGGGCTCTGGACGACGGCGGCGGTAATGCGCTGGATGCTGTTCTGTGCGCGTACGCCACGGGGCGAGCCTGGCCGAAGCTGTCCGCTGATCCCCTGGAAAGAGTGGAAGGCCGAGTCTACTTTTGAGGCAAACGGCTTCCGGGGAGCAACGACGTAGCGATGATGAGCTAAGGAGGTCTATCGTGAGCATAAGCAGACGAGAGTTTCTGGCAGGAGGAGCTGTCGCTGGAGCCGGACTGGTGGCCGGAATGCCCACAAACGCAGCAGAGAAAGCGAAAAAGGAGCCAAAAGCCGTGCTGAAGATATCCAGCCAGGAGGGAGTCATCCCCGGAAGGGATCTTTCCGAGAAGCTGGCCAAAATGGAGGCCTGGGGAATCGAAGGGCTGGAGGTGGGCGGCGGCGGACTGCCGGGCCGCGTGAGCGAGATCCAGAACGCGCTGAAAAACTCGAATGTCCGCGTGAGCGCCATCTGTGCCGGCTTCCGTGGAGTGCCCATATCGCAAGACGAGGCGGTACGGAAGGAGTTCGTCGCAAGCGCCAAGGAGATCCTCGCGGCAGCAGGCGAGCTTGGCTCAACCGGTCTGATCGTGGTGCCGGCGTTCAACGGGCAGACCGAGCTGGGGCACGTTGAGGGCAGAAAGGTGCTTGTGGATCTCCTGCCAGAGCTGGGCGAGTTCGCCGTCCAACACAAGACCCGCATTCTGCTGGAGCCCCTCAACAGAGGAGAAGCCTGGTTCCTGCGGCTTCTGGCGGACGCAGCGGCGATCTGCCGCGACGTGGGCCATCCCGGCGTGATGATGATGGGCGACTTCTACCATATGGCGAAGGAAGAGACCAGCGACCTGGGCGCATTTATCTCGGCTGGGAAGTATCTCCACCATGTGCATCTTGCCTCCCGCACACGGAAGCTCCCCGGACAGGATGAACGCTCCTTCGTGGAGGGGTTCAAGGGGCTGAAGATGATCGGCTACCAGGACTACTGCAGCTTCGAATGCGGCGTGGAAGGGGACAGGGACGTGGAGATTCCGAAGTCCGTCAAGTTCCTCCGCGAGCAGTGGGAAATGGCGCAGGTGTGAACGGCCTCCCTGACTATCCGGCCGGAATGCTCTGGGAGTTCGTCCGCCGCTCTTATCTTGCGGCGGACGGACTCTGGTTTTTGAGGTGCGAGGAGGAGCTTGGCTATGGGGAAGCTCTTCGGCTGGATGAGCTTGTCTGGCGCACGATGCCGCGTCTGCAGGCGCGCTGGGCGCGGGAGCTGCTGGGGCTGGAAGGGAGTGGCCTGGAGCCGCTGTCGCAGGCGCTGGGACTGAAGCTCACTGCGGAGGGACATTCCTTCGAGACATCGCTGACCGGTACGGAGCTCTGGATCGAGGTGACCGAGTGTCCGTGGCTGGAGGCGATCCGCCGGAGCGGGCGGGAGAGCATAGCCGCTGATATTTGCGGGCGTATCTGCGAACCGGAGATGGGACTTTGGGCGGAGCAGTTTGGTTGCGCGGGATGCGTTTTCACCTCGCGCCTCAGCGAGGGGACTCCCCGCTGCCGATTGGTGTTCCGGAAAGGTTAGCTCTTGATGCCTATCGACAGGGGTTCGTTTCATCGTGGGACCATCCGGGCGTTCACCCTCATCGAGCTGCTGGTGGTGATCGCCATCATCGCAATACTGGCGGCGGTGCTGTTCCCTGTATTCGCCCGCGCGCGGGAGAAGGCGCGGGAGACCGCCTGTCTGAACAACCTCAAACAGCTTGGGACGGCGTTCCTGATGTACGCCGACGACCACAAGGGCCGCCTTGCGCCCTCCACAGCCTACTTCAACAACTTCCGCGGAAGCTGGGAACCGGGAGTCATCATCACCTACACGAAGAACCGCAAGATTGACCAGTGCCCGTCTCTGACGCGGCGGGAACGTGAAGCTCCGCCCCCCTGGAGCTACAGCATCAACGGCTACATGATCTATATGGGAGCAGGGGGCTACTTCGACAGGACCACTCCTTCGCCGCTCCGCGATCAGGGGATGCCGATGTCCGCATATTCGGACCCCTCGCGCACAGTCTACCTGGTGGACGAAAGAAAAGTGCGGCAGGGAGACCAGGATCCCATTCTGAACGACCCGAATTTCGTTGACCGGGACAAGACCACGGACCGTCACAGCGGAAAGGCTACCGGATTCTTTCTGGACGGGCACGTGGGGATGCTCCCCGGCGGCGCGCAGTGGGACAGTGCCCGGTGGCCGTGGCCGGACAACACTCTGATCTTCATCGGTCCGCCCGTGAGGTAGACGTGGAGGCTCAGATCCTTGCGCATCTGGTAGATTGCCACACCCATGCCTTCCCCGAAAAAGTGGCGGAGAAAGCGCAGGGATCGCTCGCCCGTGATTACGGCCGGGAACCTTTCTATGACGCCACGGTGGGAGGGCTAGTTCAACTCATGGACCGGGCGGGCGTGGACGTGTCGGTCATTCTGCCCGTCGCCATGAGGCCCGACCAGGTGCGTTCCATCAACGACTGGGCGGCACGCACGGCCTCGGAGCGGATAATCGTCTTCGGCAGCCTGCATCCGGATTATGGGCCGATCGAGGAAGAGGTCGAACGGATGCTCTCGATGGGCATCCGAGGGATCAAACTGCAGCCCGGATGGCAGGGGTTCGCTCCGGATGAAGAGCGTATGGACCGGATCTACCAGGCCTGCGAGGGACGCCTGATCATTTGTTTCCACTGCGGAGGAGAGCTGCGGCAGGACATTCCGCTACTTTCCACACCGGAGACTCTGGCCCGAGTGCATGAAAGATTTCCGGGACTTACAATGATCGCCGCCCATATGGGCGGCTTTCTGATGTGGGATCGCGCCGAGGAGCTGCTCATCGGGCGCGATCTTTATCTGGACATCTCCTTTTGCGGGCCGGAGTATATGCCGGGAGAGGAGCTGGCGCGCCTGATCCGGAAGCACGGCGCGGACCGCGTTCTGTTCGGCAGCGACGGGCCAGCCGGCAGCGTGCTGGCGCAGAAGGAGCATCTCCTCTCGCTTCCGCTGGAGCCCGAGGAGCTGGAGCTGGTGGCATGGAAAAACGGCGCGCGGCTTCTTGGTCTGAGCAACCTGAGCTGAAGGGGGCTTTTGCGGAACCGCGTCCTAGAGGATGGACCGTCCCACCGCCTCCGCCACGGCCCGCAGCTCATCCGCAAGCCGATGGAACATTTCGGGCCGGAGCGCCTGAGGCCCGTCACAGAGCGCCTTGGCAGGGTCGGGGTGCACCTCCACCATAATCGCGTCTGCGCCCACCGCCACTCCCGCCCTTGCAAGGGCTGAAACGTAACGCCAGTCGCCGGCGGCGTGCGAGGGATCCACCACGACCGGCAGATGACTCAGGTGTTTGGCAACCTGCACGGCCGCGACGTCCAGGGTGTAACGGGTGTAGGTGCGGTCCACAGGGTGCACGCCCCGTTCGCAGAGCACGACATTGGGATTATCCTGGCAGAGGATGTATTCGGCAGAGAGCAGCCACTCGTCTATGGTGGCCACGGGACCCCGCTTCAGCAGGACCGGCTTGCCTGATCGCCCTACAGCCATCAGCAGGCGGAAGTTCTGCATGTTGCGGGCGCCGATCTGCAGGATGTCCACCTCGGCGCATTTCTCCACGTCGCCTTCGTCCATCACCTCGCAGATGGTCAGCAATCCTTCCGCGCGGGCCGCATCCACCAGAAGCCGGACACCCTCTTCCCCCAACCCCTGGAAAGAATAGGGCGAGGTGCGCGGCTTGAAGGGGCCTCCCCGCATAATGCGCGCCCCTCCTTCCCGCACGGCGCGGGCGGCCCTGGCCATCTGATCGGGGTTCTCGACCGCGCACGGTCCGGCGATCAGCACCACTTCCCGACCCCCGATGCGCACTCCGCGGCATTCCACCACCGTATCCGTAGGGTGGAACTCTCGGCTGGCCAGCTTGTAGGCGCGGCTGACCTGTGTGACTCTGTCAACGCCTGGAAGGGCGGAGAGACGCTCGGTCAGAACAGGACGTAGATCCGGCGGGATGGCGCTTGCCACCCCCACGGCCACCCGGTCGCCTCCGGGAATCTCGACCGCCTTCATTCCGCTCTGCTGGATGACCTCGCAAACCACGCGGATCTCTTCGCGCGTTGCGCCGGACTGCATGGCGACGATCATCTACTGACGACTCTCCCTCCGCTCGGAATGACCCGCTCAGGGTCCGTCAAGAGTTTGTTCCACACTGTGGCCGGGGTCTCCCTGCGCCCGGGGAGCGTGGCTCATACACGCAGTAAGGCTCCTCCCCCAGATAGTCTCCCGTTTCCCCGAATGCCCGCGCGCGACATCCTCCGCAGACTCCCCGGAACTCGCAAACGCCGCACTTGCCCTTCAGGCAATCGTAATCGCGCATCTCCCGGAACACCGGGGCCTGCCTCCAGATGTCCGCAAACCGCTGGATCCGAACATTCCCCGCGCTGACAGGAAGATACCCGCAGGGATACACATCCCCACGGTGTGAGACGAAGCAAACAGCCGTGCCGGCCAGGCAGCCGCGGGTCACAGCGTCCATCCCGTGCGTCTCTCGCGTTACCCGGACACCCTCCTGCGCCGCCCTCTGACGCAGGATGCGATAATAATGGGGCGCGCAGGTCGCCTTGAGACTGATGGGGACCTGCCGGGAAGCGTCGTAGAACCAGTTCAGGATGTCTTCGTACTCCTGCGGGGAGATCTGCTCTTCTTCGGAGATCTCCAGACCGCACCCCACCGGCACCAGCAGGAACAGATGAAAGGCCACCGCCCCCAGCCGCACCGCCAGATCCAGAATCTGAGGCAGGTGATCCTTGTTGTGATTGGCCACCGAAGTGTTCACCTGGAACGGCACTCCGGCGCTGCGGAACGCCGCGATGCCCCGAAGCGCAGCCTCGAAAGAGCCAGGCATTTGACGGAAAGTGTCGTGCGTCTGGGGATCGGGTCCGTCAAGGGAGACGCTGGCGCGCTCCACACCGGCCTGTTTTGCGCGGAGCGCCACCTCCTCCGTGACCATCGTCCCATTGGTGGCGAGGGCCACCTTCAGACCCCGATCCGTTGCGAAGCGTGAGATCTTGAAGATGTCATCCCGCACCAGCGGCTCGCCTCCAGAGAGCACCAGAATGGGCGCACTCACCTCTCGGATGGCCTCGATCATAGCCAACGCCTCCTCCGTGGAGAGATCATCCGGGGACGCGAAATCCGTGGCCGAAGCGCGGCAATGGATGCATTTGAGGTTGCAGGCCGCCGTGGTCTCCCAGAAGATCAGGCGCGGCACGAAGCGCTCTTCCGATGGCGATGCGGAATACGAAGCATTAGAACGGGGATGGCCGGTCATAGGGTCTCCTCTTTCCTGAAATCAGTATAGCCGTCTGCGCGCTCCTCTCGCGACAGGCAGGGAGACCATCGAGGGCCGGGCAAGCGGAGCGCAGGCAAGGCCGGAAGGCAGGAACGGCAAGCGATGTTCCCCTTCCGGCTGGTAGAAGACCGGGTGGAAAGCCTGGGCAAATGCTGGCCCGCCTCCAACGCGGAGCTTTACACCACGAGCATCGCGATCAGACCGGATGGCCGCTTCGTGTATGACGCGCCCGCAGCCCACGGACGCGCGCACCGGCTGGGAACACCCGTGGTGCAGTACGACCTGCGGAACGGGAGGCGCAAAGCGCTGGCGTTCCTGCATCCTTTCCTTTACGAGCGCTACGGCTATACAGCCTCGGGCACATACTCCGTGGACATCACGCCGGATGGGAAACGTCTGCTGATGTGGTTCAACGGAGCGTTCAAGGACCTCTCAACGGATATGGAGGACGTGTTCGGAGATCCGTCCATCATCGTGCTGGACATCCCGGAAGAAGAGCGCCGCTGATGACCTTCCACCTAGCGGACCCCTAACCTCCGATCCAGGGCTCGCAGGAGGGGGACGGACTCTATGAGCGCGGACAGTGAGCTCCGCTCCGCAAAGACGTGGATCGTGACGAGCAGACCGAGCCAGACCACCCTCGCCCACAGCGGCCAGAGCAGGCAGACGCCCAGTCCCAGCACACCGCCCAGCGGATTTGCGCCCCCATCGCCCATGATCCGCCGTCCCCGCGAGTCACCCGGCAGCAGGACCAGCAGGCAGACAGCAGCAGGAAGCGTCAGCAATGCATAGTCCCGGACGACAGGCGGTCCCGGCAGGGCAGCGGCCAGACCCACTCCGCACAAAGCAGCCCAGAGGAACAGAAAGGTCCAGCCCGCGCGTCCCGGGCGCAGGTCCAACAGGTTGATGAAGTTCGCGGAAAGGGCGATCAGCAGGCCATCCAGGACAACCAGGTGCGGCGCGGCCGTTCCCCCTCCCAGAAGCCAGGCCGCCCCCAGGCTGGCGAGCCCTCCCCCGGCTGCCTTGAGGAGGCCGGTAGTCACCCTGCCATGCCGCACAAGCGTCCGCAGATGCCCCCCGAATCCTCCCGAGCCGTGCTCACCGAAGGCATCATCCAGGAAACCGAGCAATCCCAGACTCCCGGCCGTCACCAGGAATGCCAGCGTAATGCCGGGTTTGATGCTGTGATCTCCTGAGGCAAGCACTCCCAGCGGCAAGGCGCATCCCCACGCCGCCACATACACCCCGTATCCGGAGGGGACACAATCTCCCCGGAAATTGGTGACCCTGCGCCCGAAGCGGCCAAGCGCGATACGGCAGAATAGTGTAAGGACTGCCCCCCAGACCAACGCTAAAAGGGCGGCCTGGGGAGTCATGATCGTGAGCTCCGGGCGCGCCTGCGGGAAAATATCAGCCAGATCAGCGCCCGCGCGATGTGAATGAGCTGGCGTCCCCTGTGCAGGAACCCGCGCAGATCCCGACCGGTCCTGCGGTGGCTCATCGGGAGCGGCACCTCGACGACTCTCCACCCTCCGGCGGCCGCCCAGCCGGAAAGGGCCGTCTCGACGCCGAACCCGCGGCCAAACCCTCCCATCGTCTCCACGATGCGCCTCTCCAGCGCGCGCTGCCCGGAAAGCGGCGCGACGAGTTCCACTCCCGTCAGGACCCGGATGCCCCATCTCGCCAGCCGCAGGGCCAGTCCCAACCCCCCTCCTCCTTGACGAGAGACGAGCTCCGGAAACACGGCCACTGTCATGTCCGCCTCGTCCGCCAGCACCGGATCCAGAAGCTGCTGAGCGAGGCCTGCGCTTTCGCCCAGATCGCCATCCAGCATCAGGATCACAGGTTCCCGCGCCTCGCGCAGTCCCGCGTCGAGAGCCGCTCCTTTGCCGCGGTTGCGTGGCAACCTGAGCACCCGCGACGCTCCTGCCCTAGCGGCAGCCGCGGAGGTCCCGTCCGCGCTGCCGTCGTCTATGACGATGACCTCGGAGACTCCCCGCAACCGCGACGCCGCCCGCACCGTGGCCGCGATGCGGTCTTCCTCGTTGAACGCGGGAATCAGTAGGCTGGCCTGCCTCACCGTGCCGTCAGACGCGCAGGCAGGAACTCCTCGGACGGTCCCAGTCCGTAGTGCCCCTCACCCCGGACAAGCGCCTCCACCAGACACAGGCGGCCGAAGGCCATGTCCGCATGGCTGACAGTAGGGACGTCGAATTGCGCCCAGAAGTCCGGGGGCGTCTGACTGCCTGCCCCTGCGCTGGCCACAGCCGCCGAGAGGCCGGCTCCCTTCAACTTGCCAAGCAGCGGCTGCACAACAAGATCCCTCAGGCCAACCGGGTCCGATCCCTTCGGGAAGACGATCACCACGAACCTGTTCGGGCGGGAATAGTCACCCTCTCCCTGCAGCAACCCCACGGAGGCAAGCGTCTCGAACGGCTTTTCAGGCCGGCCGGCAGAAAGAACCGTGGCCACATATCCCCAGATCTGCTGATACGGCTCCTTGCCCGCCGCCTGGAACTCAAGAGGAAGCGCCTGCGCAGCCTTCTTCATCTTCTCCGGATCGCCGAAGCCGAAATCTGTATCCAGCCTCGTAACAGAGTTGACCACCGCCCCGGCCTGCTGCAGAGCCGACTTCACGGAGGCCGCAACCTCCTCGCCCTGCCCCATCTGCACAACGGCGATCCCGCGTCCGGCAAGCCGTCCTTGCAGCAGCGGGCCGTAAAGACCGGCCACCAGACTGTCTGCCTGCCTGAGCTGACGCATGGCGGCGTCCAGCGCGGACTGCTTCTCCGCCAGTGTGGCCTGATGCGCCTGAAACTCCCTGTTGAGCCGCTCAATGGCTCGGCTCTGCCGGCTGATGGCTTCGTTACCAGTCAGGCCGCCGCTGATAGACGCGCCGATAAGAATACCGATCGCCAGTGCCAGAAACACCGCAACAAGGCTGTAGACGTGATATTTGAGATCGATCAAAGCGCCCGATGACCTCCCTGAGTCACTGCCCCAGTATACGCCACTCCAGCAGCTTCAGCCGGATTGCGTTCCCCAGCATCTCCAGCCACGCCCGCGCCGGTTCACTCTGCTGCAAGATGATGGTCACCAGCATCAAAGCGCCGAGGAGCAGAAGCAGCATCTCCGTGAGCGGACGTCGAGCCGGGTAAAGCTTGCTGACTCCTCTCGCGTCCACCAGCCGCGACCCGATGCGCATCCGCACCAGCAGAGTGCTGGCCATCCCTCCCCTGCCCTTTTCCAAAAAATCGAAGAGATTGGAGTGCGTCCCCACCGCCACAATGAGCTCGGCGCCGTGCTCATAGGCGAACAGCATGGCCGCGTCCTCACTGGTGCCCGGCACAGCGAAGGTGCTGTATTCCAGCCCCATCTCCCGTACGCGCTCCTCCCCCAGCGCAGGACGGCCGTCAGCATAGGTGTGGACCACGATCTCGGCTCCGCAGCGCAGAGCCGCGTCCGAGACGCTATCCATGTCCCCGATGATGACATCGGGCCGCAGCCCCATCTCCAGCAGCGCGTCGGCTCCCCCGTCCACCCCGATCAGCACCGGGCGCACATCCAGAAGATAACCGCGGATGATCTGGAGATCCTGCTTGTAACTCTCCCCGCGCACCACGATGAGCGCGTGACGTCCCTGGATGGGTACTTGGGTGGGCGGAGGCTTCACCGAAGCCAGAAGGACGCTCAGCTCCTTCGACGCGCGCTCCAGCGTGTTCTGAGCGAAGCGCTGGAGCTCTTCGTCCAGGTTCCGGCGACTCTCCTCCAGTTTGCCCTCCACCACCTCGGCGGTCTGGAGCTCTCCATCAGCCACTCGCGCCCCGTCCAACCGCAGACTGCCTTCCGCGATCTCGGCAATCGTGCCCTCGCGGATGCGGTCCATCAGCGACGGATCCGGCACGTCCAGAAGGGGGATGCCAGCCTCCAGCAGCACGGAGGGTCCGCGGTTGGGGTAGCGCCCGGAGATGGACGGCGCCAGATTCACCACCCCGGACACCCCGGCCTCGACCAGCATTTGCGCTGCGACACTGTCCAGGTCTTTATGGTCTATGATGGCGATGTCGCCGCGCTTGAGGCGCTTCGCCAGATCCTTCGTGCGCCGACCGCACTTTGCCGGGCCGGCCACTCTGGGGCCGCGCGACCTGCTAGTGCGTGCGGGGCTCGATGCCAAGAAGTTCCCGCGCATGCCGAACAGCCGCCTCGCTTTCCTCGCTTCCGCCGAGCATGCGGGCCAGTTCGCCCACGCGCTCTTCCCCTTCAAGAGCCCGCACGCTGATGACAGTCCTTTCGCTGCCCGAGGTCTCTCCCCCTTTCTCCACCTTCAGATGATGGTCCGCAAACCGGGCGATCTGCGGCAGGTGCGTGACGCAGAGAACCTGTCTGCCCCGGCTGATTGCCCGGAGCTTCTCCCCCACCGTGTTCGCGGTGCGCCCCCCGATGCCGGCGTCTATCTCGTCGAACACGAGTGTCTTCACAGGGTCGCACTCTATGGCCGCCACCTTTAAGGCCAGCATGGTCCGCGATGCCTCCCCGCCACTAGCCACTCGAGCCAGCGGCTTCAGAGGTTCGCCGGGATTCGCCGAGATGAGGAACTCCACCCTGTCCTGTCCGCGGGGGCCGTACTGCACCTGTTCCACCGCAACGTGGAAGCGCGAGCCCTGCATCCCCAGCTCCTGAAGCTCACCCTGGACCCGGCGGCCCAGCGTCTCCGCTGCTGCTCTGCGCACAGCAGAAAGCTGCCGACCGAGGTCTTCCACCTCTCGGCGGGCCCTGTCCCGCTCCGCTTCAAGATCCCGCCGCCGTTCGTCCGAGCGCTCCAGCCCGTCCAACTCCGCGGCCACGCGGTCACGATAGGCAAGCACATCTTCCACGGTGTCGCCATACTTGCGCTTCAGGGACGCGATGAGAGCCAGACGCGACTGAACCTGGTCTATGCGCTCCGGGCTGACATCCAGACCGTCACGCCAGCGCCGGATCCCCGAAAGCGCCTCCTCCAGCGACACGACTGCCGATTCCAGCAGCGATTGAAGCTGTGCGATCCCGGAATCGTAGGACGCCACGGACTCCAGAGCTTTCATTGCCTGTCCGGCAGCCGACACAGCGCCCGGGTAGTCGGACTCGTCTCCGGAAAGCAGCTCCGCGCACTGCGCTGCCGCCACGAAAAGCTTCTCCAGATTGGCCAGCCGCACCGCCTCTTGACGGAGCTCTTCCTCCTCTCCCGGTTGCAGTCCGGCGGCTTCGATCTCACCCACCTGGAAGCGGTAAAGATCCGCCAGGCGCGACCGCTCCCGTTCGTCGGAGACCAGACTCTCAAGCTCGGTCGCAGCTTTTTGAAAAGCGCCCCATTCTGAGGAGTAGCGCGAACGCAGCTCGATCGCCGCATCTCCCGCGAATGCGTCCAGAAGCTCCAGTTGCCACGCGGGCGAAAGCAGCAACTGGTGCTCGTGCTGTCCGTGCACATCCGCAAGGAGGGCCGTCAGTTCGCGCAGGAGCCCAAGGGTGGTCAACCGGCCGTTCACCCGGCATTGCGATCGCCCCTGCGCGGTCACCTCACGGGAGACGATCAGTATCTCCTCCCCGCCCAGGCCGGCCTCCTCAAGCTGCGACCGCACCTCCAGGGAACCGCTCAGATCGAAGGCCGCCTGCACCAGTGCGCGGTCACACCCGCTCCGGACGCAATCCGGATCGGTTCGCTCGCCCAGCACGGCATTGAGGGCATCCACGATGATGGACTTGCCCGCGCCAGTCTCTCCCGTGAGGACAGTAAGCCCCTCCCCGAACCGGACATCCAGGCGATCTATGAGGGCGAAGTTCTCGACGTGCAGTTCTGTGAGCATCGCTCCCCCGGGTCAGGCCCGGCCGGGCATGCGCCGGCCGGGGAGCTACCGCTCGAATCTTTCACCAAAACCCAGCCGGCTGTCCAGTTGCTTGTAAAACGCGGTGCTGCTGATCTGGACCAGATCCGCGGTGACAGGCGCCCGGACGATGCGCACCAGGTCACCCTCGCCCAGCCGCTCGAAATGCTGGCCATCCACTGTGACAGTGGAGTTGCCCGGATCCCCCGTCGAGACCTTTATCTCCTCCTCCGCCGGAATGACCAGAGCCCGCGCGCTGAGGGTATGGGGCGCGATGGGGGTGAGCGTCACCACGTCAAGGTCCGGATGGACCACCGGCCCACCCGCAGAGAGGGAATACGCGGTGGAACCGGTTGGAGTCGCGATAATAAGGCCATCGGCGCTGTAGCGCACCACCTCGTGCGAACCCACCACCACGCTCAGGCGCAGCAGCCGCGAAACCTCCCCCCGGCCGACGACCACATCGTTCAGCGCGAGATGCCGCCCTGCCACCTCTCCACCGCGAAGTAACTCCGTCTGCAGCATCATGCGACGGCTGAGGGTAAAGCGGCCTTCCAGAACGCGCTCCAGGGCTTCCAGCGCCTCGTCCGGCTCGGTCTCCATGATGAAGCCGTAATGCCCGAACTGGATGCCGAGCATGGGCTTGCCTGCCGGGGCGGCTTCCCGCGCCACCCGCAAAAGAGATCCATCACCGCCCAGCACCACCAGCAGGTCCGAGCGCCCCACCAGCTCCGACAGCGAAGCCTCCTCCGCAGCGCACGCGAAGGGGGCGGGACTTTCGATGAGGACCCGGCACGAAGCGGCCCGCGCGCGCTCCGCTAGCCGGGCGCCCAGGGGAAA
Organism: Armatimonadota bacterium; assembly: GCA_025998755.1. NCBI lineage: Bacteria > Bacillati > Armatimonadota > Armatimonadota bacterium. The sequence continues at coordinate 155,462 of AP024674.1, read as the reverse complement.
GGCGTCCGGCTTACTGGGATTTACGACAAGGCCGATGCAGTCCAATGCCGCAGGACCGGTAAAGGAATCCAGATCAGCTCCGGATGCCCAGACGCGCCAGGTTCTTCATCGCGTCCGGATGCCCAGGTTCCAGCTGGACCGCCCTCTCGTAGTGCCTGCGGGCTTCATCTTTCCTGCCCGCGCGCTCCAGAACCGACCCGAGATTGTTGTGCGCGGTCGCGGAGTTCGGGTCCAGCTTCAGCGCCTTGCGCAGTTCGGCCTCCGCCTCAGCCAGCTTGCCCGTCCGCTCCAGCACCAGCGCCACACCGATCAGCCCGGGAACGTCGCCCGGTCCGCCTTTCAGCGTGGCCTGATAGGCCTGACGCGCCTTTTCGTACTCCTTCTGCTTGAGATAGAGATTGCCAAGAGCCAGACGCGGAGCCGGATCATCCGGGCGCTCGGCCGCCGCCTGCTCCCAGAGGGAGATGGCCTTCTCCATCTGGCCCGCCGCCTGATACGCCGCAGCCAGATTCTGCCGGGCGGGCGAGAACTTCGGATCCGAAGCCAAGGCAGCCTCGAACCGCTCGATGGCCCAGTCCATATTGCCCTGAGTGTAATACAGCCAGCCCAGGTTGTTCAGCGCCTCGGGATCTCCCGGACGCAGCTCCAGCGCCCTCAGATACGAGCGCTCCGCGGCTGCATTCTGCCCTGCCTTGCCCTGGAGGACACCCAGATTCAGGTGAGCCAGATACTCATCCGGCTGGATGCGCGCCGCCTGCGTCAGCGCCTCAATGGCCAGTGTCAGCTTGCCCTGCCCAGCGTAGATCTCCGCGAGCGACATATGGGCGGCGTAGTCATCGCGGTTGATCGCCACCGCCTTCCTGAGGGCCTCCAGCGCAAGTGCAGACTGGCGACTCTCCTTCAAAGCCAGACCGTAATTCGTCCAGTAGAGCGCCTCCTGCGGTGCCAGATCCGTTGCCCGCTTGTATGCGCCCACCGCCGGGATAACCTGGCCGGAGTTCTGCAGCGCCACGCCCAGATTGTTGTGTACGCGGGCGTCATTGGGATCCAGTTCAAGCGCAGAACGGTAAGCCGCAGCCGCCTTGGCATACTCCTCCTGGCGAAGATACACATTGCCAATGCTGTAGAACGCATCCGCCGACTTCGGCTGACGCCGAGTGAGCTCCTCGAAACAGGCGCGGGCCTTGTCCAGATCACCGGTTTCAAGGCACGCATTCCCCAGGTTTCGCAGCGCCTCCTCATTGGCGGGATCCAGTTCGCGGGCCCGCTCCAGAGGCGAGATAGCCTGTGCCGCCTGACCGGTCTTGAGATACAGATATCCCAGCCAGTTGTGAAGGAGGATATTGTCCTGCGCCGACGGCCGGGCATCTTCCAACTTCTGGATGGCTTCGGCCGGCTTGCCAGAGTTGAAAAGCGCAATCGCCTCCCGGACGGCGTCGTCGCCCGGCGCCGCCACCGCGGCCCCGCCCACAGCCGCCACCAGCGCGACCATCCAGAACCACCTTCTAACGCAGAGTCTCATCACTGGCACCCCTCAACATCGTGTCGGGAGCATACCCAACCCTTCTTTGCCCGATTCGCTCACGCCGCGCCGGATGTGACGCGAAGCGGCCTCCTGATGTGCCCCAGCAGATAAAACGAACCCGTGACACACACCACGCCATCACGTCCGGCAAGAGCGCACGCCCGGGAGATCGCATCATTCACCTCCGGGCACGCCGACACATCAGCACAGTAGCGTTCTGCACTTTGGACGATTTCTCTGCAGGGACGTGTTCCCGCTTCCCCTGTCTCCGTTGCGATGACCCATCGCGCCAATGGGGCCAACCGGGAGAGCACCTCCTCCGGCTCGTGCGAAGACATCATACCCACAACCAGCGCGAGCGGCCGTCCTCCGAGCCGCGGTTCCAGATAGCGGGCCAGCTCCTCCGCGGCGGCCGGGTTGTGGGCTCCGTCCGCAATGACCAGCGGCCGCCTTCTAAGTACCTGCAGCCTCCCCGGCAGCCATGCCTCCTCCAGCCCCTGCCGGACGAACTCCTCATCCAGCGGGAATCCGGCGTCCGCCAGTGCTTCGAGAGCGCCCACAGCGCAGGCGGCGTTTGCGGCCTGGAACTCGCCCTGAAGAGCCGGCTTCAACCCCTCCAGCATCCACCGCCGCCCGCGGACATCCACTTCGAGCGGATCCACGCCCACTGCCACGCGATAAGTGACGCATCCCTGCACCCCTTCCTGCGGCTGTTGCCCCTCCGGCAGGGCCCATGCAACTGGGGAGCCGGACTCCTTCGCCCTGCGCATTACGACATCCGATACGATGGAATCCGTAGAGCCGCAAACCACCGGCACACCCCGCTTGATGATTCCGGCCTTCTCCGCCGCGATCTGCGCCAGGCTCTCACCCAGATACTCCATATGGTCCATCGCCACGTTGGTGATGACGGACACGTCCGGCACGATCACGTTCGTCGCGTCCAGCCGCCCCCCCAGTCCCACTTCCACCGAAGCGAAATCCACACCGTCCTGCGCGAAGCACAGGAACCCCATCAGAGTCTTCGCCTCGAACTCTGTCAGTGTTCCCCATCCGCGAGAGACGGCCTCCTCCACCAGGGCCCGCGCCTCCGTGGCCAGCCGGGCGAAGCGCCGGCGCGTCACCATTTTCCCGTCCACCTGAATGCGTTCCCGGATATCGAAGACGTACGGCGATAGATAAAGACCCGTCCGCACACCGGTTTTGCACATAACGGCGGCGATCATGGCCGCCGTGGAACCCTTGCCGTTCGTGCCGGCGATGTGAGCGGAGCGGAAGGCCCGGTGAGGGTTGCCCGCCAGCTCCAGCACTTTCAGGAACCGTTCCAGCCCCAGCTTGATTCCCAAGCGGCGCAGCCCGGAGAGCCACGCGACACTCTCCTGAAAGTCCATGACGAATCAGGCCATCTTCTCCAGAATGCGGTCCAGATCCACGAACTCCTCGAACAGCTCCTCGGCCGTGCGGACCTTTTCGGAGTCTCCCGGGCGCACCTTGACGATGAGTTTGTTGACCTTGCTAGCCACCGTAAAGGTGTCTTCCGGGACGGAGATGACCGGGATGAACGTGCGGCTGATCAGCTCCATAATGTTTCTATGGGGCTCGATGCCGCCAGTGATAACGATGCCGCTCACACAGTGAGTCTTCCCGATTCCCACAACGCAGGAGCTCATGGCGGCGATGACAAGATCTTCGCGCGTGCCCGGCGTGATGAGTAGCACCTCGCGGGCAAAGTAATCCATGGCCTCGTGAGGGGCCATGGCGCCGATGACCATCCGCCCCACCGTATTCTTCAGGCCAGACTTGCCAGAGAGAAGCTTGCCTCCTAGATCCTCCAGAATCTGCTCCATCGTGGGGCTGGAGAGGACCTTGCGGTAAGGCACCACACCCACGCACTCAAGCCCCAGGCGCTCCAGACCCTTGCGGACCGTGCGGTTGACCTTCTCGTATTTGTCCACCTCCACCTTATTGATGATGACGCCCAGAATCTCCACCCCGCGGGTATCGAACAGCGCTTTGTTCAGCATCACCTCGTCGATGGGACGCCCGATGCCGCCGGATGCGACGAGCAGCACCTGCGACTCCAGCAGACGGGCCACATCGGCGTTGGACATGTCGAACACGGAACCCACGCCAGCGTGACCTGTGCCTTCGATGACCACAACATCGGATTCGGTGGCCACATGCGAGAAGCTTTCCAGCACCTCTCTTTCGAGCTTCTCACGATCGGGAGAGAAGATGTAGGACTCGGTGAAGCCGCGCGGAATGGCAATGGGGGACATGTCCGCCAGATTGCCCTGAAGATCGCAGGTCTCGCGGATGAGCAGAGCGTCTTCATCGATCTTATGCCCGTCCAGCTCCGTGTACCGCTGGCCCACGGGCTTGATGTATCCGACGCGGTCGAAACGCTGCTTCAGCGAGTGGATAAGCCCCAGACTGGTAGTGGTCTTTCCATCGTTCTGGCGGGTGGCGGCCACAAAGATGCGCGCCGGCCCGTTCCGGCGAAGCCGGTCCGGTCTGACAAGGGTGGTCTTCTTCCTCAATTCCGTCCTTTCAGCGGCTCAGGCTGGAGTCCCCGTATTGTGTGCCGGGGCCAGGCGGATGAATCGTACCTGCGCGCTCGTCCTTTGTCAAATGTCAAACGGCGGCGCTTTCCTGCGCCTTCCGGCCTATGCTGCGCCGGTACTCCTCCAACTCGCGGCGCGCCTGGCGGCTCATCCGCTCCAGACGATCCATCCAGCGATCCCGGAACGGCTCCAGCGCGTCCCCGACAGCCTCCACGATGGCAAGATCCCGAAACCACTTCCGGTCCGCCGGAACGACGCGCCAGGGAGCATGCTCTGTGCTGCATCGCCTCAGCGCCTCCTCGTAAGCCTTTGTGTAACTGTCCCACAGACTGCGGTCCTTCCAGTCCTCCACGCTCAGCTTCCAGGCTTTCACCGGGTCTTGCTCGCGGTCCAGCAGACGCTTTTCCTGCTCTTCCCGGCTAATGTGCAGGAAGAACTTCAGGACAATGGTGCCGTTTTCGACAAGCAGCCGCTCGAAGTCGTTGATGCGGTCATAGCGAGGGCGCCACACCTTCTCCGGGGCCAGGCGGCGAACCCGCACAACCAGCACATCTTCATAGTGGGAACGGTTGAAGATGGTGCAGAACCCTTTTGCCGGAACTTCTTGATGCACTCTCCACAGAAAATCGCGGGCCAACTCATCCGGAGTGGGAGCCTTAAAGGACACCACTCGGCAACTGGGAGCGTGCATGGCGCGCATCAGACACTTGGCCGCGCCGTCTTTTCCGCCGGTGTCCCTCCCCTGAAGCACCACCAGCAAGGCGGTCTCTCCTGCGGCGAACATGAGCTCCTGCAGCTCCCCGAGACAGGTGCTCAGCTCAGCGGTAAGCTGCTTTCCCTCTTCCTTGCTAAGCCCGCCGTCTTCCGCTGTATCCAGATCATCCAGCCGGATGCGCTGACCGGGTTTCACAAGCTTTGAATACGCCATCTCTCCTCCTTCCACACCGGACGACGCCCCGGAGACGCCGCAGGGTGTGGTATCATACAGTGTTTTTGCTCCCGGAGGATTACCCGCCCGTGCGCGCTGAGATCGTTTCCGTCGGCACCGAGCTCCTGCTTGGCCAGATCACCGATACCAACGCCGTCTTCCTGTCGCAGGACCTGGCCGCGCGAGGCATTGACGTGCTTCACCGCAGCACCGTCGGCGACAATATGGAACGCCTGGAGGCGGCCCTGCGTCTGGCGCTCTCCCGCGCGGACATCGTCATCACCATCGGGGGACTGGGACCCACTCAGGACGACCTTACGAAAGAGGCCTGCTCCGCGGCCACAGGCATCCCTCTTGTGCCGGATCCTGAATCCGAACAGGCTATCCGCGATTTCTTCGCCCGGCGGGGAGTTCCCTTCAACGAAGCGAATCTCAAGCAGGCCCTCCGGCCCGAACACGGAACCAACCTGAAGAACCCGAACGGCACCGCGCCGGGATGCGTCTTCGACTGCGGCGACCGCTCCATTATCTGTCTGCCCGGCCCTCCCGCCGAACTGCGGCCGATGTGGCTGAACGAGGCCGTCCCCTGGCTCGCCGCACGCGGGTTTACACCCTCGGAGGTGCTGCGCTCCCGGGTGCTCCGGTTCGTGGGGATCGGTGAGTCGCTGCTGGAGCCGAAGGTCCGGGATCTGATGGCAAGCTCCAATCCCACCCTGGCCCCCTACGCCAAGACCGGCGAGGTGCACCTGCGCATCACTGCCAAGGCGCCGGACGAGGAGTCGGCTCTGGCGATGATCGCGGAGATGGAGCGCGCGGTCCGCGAGCGGGCGGGCGAGTGGCTGTATGGCGTGGACGACGAGACACTGGAAACGGTGGTGGTGCGGCAGGCGCTGGAGCGTGGCGTCACACTGGCGACGGCTGAATCCTGCACGGGAGGACTGATCTCTTCCAGGATCACAGACGTGCCTGGCAGTTCCGGAGCGTTTCTGCTGGGCGCGGTGTGCTACTCCAACGAAGCCAAGACTGAGATTCTGGGCGTCCCCCCGGAGATGATCGCCGCACACGGAGCGGTGAGCGAGGAGGTGGCCATCGCGATGGCCGAGGGCGCCCGGCGGCGGTCGGGAGCGGACATCGCCGTTTCGGACACCGGCATTGCAGGACCATCGGGAGGAACGCCCGAGAAGCCCGTTGGCCTGGTGTGGATCGGCATCGCCAGCACAAAGGGCGCGAGGGCGGAGCAGAATCTGTTTGCAGGAGACCGGGCCACCGTCAAGCTGCGTGCGTCTCAGGCGGCTCTTGCGCTGCTGCTCAAGACCATCCGGGAGGAATCCGGACATGGCGGCGGGCGCTGAGGCGAGCGACAGGCTTTTCGTGGCCGTGCTGCTGCCCGCCGGCGTCCGGGAGGCGCTGGGAGAGTTGATCGAGCGCGGCAAACAAAAAGGAACAGATGTTCGCTGGACCCGCAAGGAAAACCTCCACATCACGTTGAAGTTCCTGGGGGATGTCCGGCGAGACGGTATCCCGCATCTGATAGAGAGTCTGAAGGAGACGGCGGCCCAGAGGGACGCCTTCCACGTGACGGTGCAAGGTCTGGGAGCCTTCCCGTCCGCCGGGCGGCCCCGTGTGCTGTGGGCCGGAATCGCGGAGGGCGCGCGCAAGCTGGAGTCGCTGGCCGCCGCAGTGGAAGGGACCCTCAGGCCGCTGGGCTTTGGGAATGAGGAACGCTTCAGCGGGCACATCACGCTCGGTAGGCTACGCCGGCCGGAACCGGCGCTCTGGTTCCGCGAATGGTCCGCGCAGGAGCGGATGGAGCCGCTGAAGGTGCGGGTGGAGAGTTTCTGGCTGATGAAGAGCACGCTGACGCCGGCCGGGCCCCGCTACGAGGCGCTGGCGGAGTTTGCGCTGGGGTCAGGAGCAGAGACGCGCTCCGGGAGGGGCGCTGAGGAGTGAGATGGACAAAGAGAAAGCTCTTGAGCTTGCGATCACACAGATAGAACGGCAGTTCGGGCGGGGTTCCGTGATGAAGCTCGGGCAGCGCCCGCAGCTCAAGGTGGACTCCATCCCGACCGGCTCGCTGGCGCTGGATCTTGCGCTGGGCGTCGGAGGCATCCCCCGGGGGCGGGTCATCGAGATCTACGGGCAGGAGTCTTCAGGGAAGACCACACTGGCTCTGCACGTGATCGCCGAGGCGCAGAAACGGGGAGGGATCGCGGCCTTCGTGGACGCGGAGCATGCGGTGGATCCTCTTTACGCCAGGAATCTGGGCGTGGACATAGACAACCTACTGATCAGCCAGCCCGACACAGGGGAGCAGGCACTGGAGATCGTGGACGCGCTGGTGCGCAGCGGCGCGGTGGATGTGGTTGTGCTGGATTCAGTAGCCGCCCTGGTGCCCAAGGCGGAGATCGAGGGCGAGATGGGCGATTCCCACGTTGGGCTGCAGGCCAGGTTGATGTCGCAGGCGCTGCGCAAGATCGGGGGCTCAGCATCCAAGACCAATACTGCGGCTATCTTCATCAACCAGATCCGCGAGAAGATCGGCGTGATGTTCGGCAACCCGGAGACCACACCGGGAGGCCGGGCGCTGAAGTTCTGGGCGTCCGTACGGATGGAAGTGCGCCGCGTGGAGACACTGAAATCCGGGCAGGAGCCCATCGGCAACCGCGTCCGTGTTAAAATCGTAAAGAACAAGGTGGCGGCGCCGTTCAAGCAGGCGGAGTTCGATGTCTTCTTCAACAAAGGCATCTCCCGCGAAGGCTCCGTGCTGGACGTGGCCGCTGAGCTGGGCATCATCACGAAGACCGGCACCTGGTTCAACTACGGCGACGTTAGGCTGGGCCAGGGCCGCGACAACGCCCGGAAGTATCTGGAAGAGCATCCCGAGCTGTGCACTGAACTTGAGGAGCGCATCCGGAAGGAGGCGGGAGCCGAAGCAGCCACAACGCTCGCGGAGCCCATTGCAGACGAAGAGATAGACGAACTGGTCGGCGCGGAGGAGTGAAGCTGGCGCAGCGAACGCTCCGCGCCGTTGTGATCAAGACCGGTAAGTCTCCCTTGGGCGCCGGTTGTGGCGCCGATGCCGATGCGGAGAGGGAAGGCCGGCGCTTTCCCCCGGGGCAAGACTGGAAGCGCCATCCAGCGGAACATCCGCCGGAGAGGCGAGCTTTTCCCGAATGTCCTGCCACCAGGGCAGGCTGAGCATAAAAACGGAAGGACGAGCGGAGCAATGCCTAGCTGGTTCTGGCCCGTCGTGGGCACGCTCCTGGCCGCAGCGGTCGCCGCTGTCTTGGCCTTCATCATAACCACCCGTGCTGCGAGGCAGCGCGCGGCGGAACTGCTGGCAGAAGCCGAAAAAGCACGCGAACTCGCAGAACGCGACATCGAGACCCGCAAGCGGGAGGCGCTGCTTGAAGCAAAAGACGAAGCCCTCCGGCTAAAGCAACAGATAGACGCCGAGAACCGTCAGGAACGCCTGGAGATAAGCCGGGCGGAGGAGCGTCTGGCGCAGAAAGAAGATCTGCTGGACAAACGGGCGGAGGCGGTGGCGCAACAGGAGCGCGCGCTGGCCGCCCGCATCGCCGAAGACGAAGCCCGCCGGCGCGAACTGGACCAGGCCTGGGAACAGCATACCAGACTGTTGGAACGCATCTCCGGAATGAGCGCCCAGGAGGCGCGGGAGGAGCTCCTTCGCCGGGCCCGCGAGGAGGCCGAACGGGACATCGGCCGCATGCTCCGGGATATGGAGCAGAAAGCCGCCGAGGAGGCCGAACGGAAGGCCCGGAACATCATCGCCCTGGCCATCAACCGCTGTGCCGTTGACCAGGCCGCGGAGACGACCGTCTCCGTAGTGCCTTTGCCCTCCGACGAGATGAAGGGCCGGATCATCGGGCGGGAAGGGCGCAACATCCGCGCATTCGAAACCCTCACCGGAGTGGACGTCATCATTGACGACACGCCGGAAGCAGTGGTCCTTTCCGCATTCGACCCGGTGCGCCGGGAGATCGCACGCCTGGCACTGGTGGACCTGGTTGAGGATGGGCGGATCCATCCGGCACGCATCGAGGAGGCCATCGAAAAGGCTCGCAGTGAGGTGGATGCCCAGATGCTGGAAGCAGCCGAAGCGGCCATCCTCGACGCCGGTGTGGTGGGGATGGGCAGCGACCTGATCCGTTATCTGGGACGGCTGCGCTTCCGAACCAGTTACGGGCAAAACTGCCTGCGCCACAGTGTGGAGGTCGCCCGTCTGGCGGGTTATATGGCCGCCGAATTGAAGGCCAATGCCGCCTTGGCGCGGCGGGCCGGGCTGCTGCACGACATAGGCAAGAGCATGGACTCCGAGATGGACGGGCCGCACGCGCTCATCGGACTGGAGCTTTTGAAGAAGGCCGGCGAGAAGGAGGCGGTGATCCACTGCGTGGCCGCGCACCATAACGACATCGAGCCCGCCAGTATCGAGGCGGTGCTGGTGCAGGCGGCTGACGCTATCTCGGCTTCGCGGCCCGGCGCCCGGAGGGAGTCGCTGGAGTCTTATGTCAAGCGTCTGCAGCAGATCGAGACCATCGCGGAGTCCTTCTCCGGTGTCGAGAAGACCTTTGCCATTCAGGCCGGTCGTGAGATCCGGGTGATGGTGAAGCCGGAGCAGGTGGATGACGAGACGGCGGCCATCCTGGCACGGGAGACGGCCCGGCGCATCGAGCAGGAGGTCCAGTATCCCGGACAGATCAAAGTGACGGTGATACGGGAGACGCGAGCAGTGGACTATGCGAAGTAGGATGGCGGCGGGAGGCGGCCTGTGAGAGTGCTCGTGGTAGGCGATGTGGTCGGCCGGCCCGGCCGCAGCGCCGTCCGCTCCCTGTTGCCCCGCATCGTTGAGGAGCGTGAAGTCCAGTTCATCATCGTAAACGCCGAGAACGCCGCGGGGGGAAGCGGCATTACCGAGCCAACCGCCCGAGAGCTGTTCGAGGCCGGCGCGCATGTTCTGACTACCGGCAACCATGTTTGGGGCCAGCGTGAGGCGTTCGGCTTTGTGGACCGGGAGGAGCGCCTTCTGCGCCCGGCTAACTTCCCGGACGGCGCGCCTGGACGAGGCGCCGGGGTCTATCAAGTCCTGGGGGAACGCGTGGGGGTGGTCAATGTTCAGGGACGCACCTTCATGCAGGCGCTGGAGGATCCGTTCCGAACAGCACAGCGGCTGGTGGAACAGCTCCGGAACGACTGCCGGATCATCTTCGTGGACATGCACGCGGAAGCAACTTCGGAGAAGATGGCTCTGGCGCGCTTCCTGGACGGTACGGTCACGTGCGTCTTCGGGACTCATACCCACGTGCCCACCGCCGATGAATGCATCCTGCCCGGCGGGACGGCCTATATCACGGACGTGGGAATGACGGGGCCGGTGGATTCCATCATCGGGATGCAGCCAAAGGCCATCATCGAGCGTTTCCTGACAGGCCTGCCGGTGCGCTTCGAGGTGGCCCGGGGAAAAGCCGCCCTGCACGGCATTCTTGTGGATGCCGACGAGGCGACCGGCGCCGCCACAGCCGTCGAGCGCATACGGCTGACGCAGGACTAAAGGCATCTTACGGAACAGGGCTTCCCCTTGACGGAGTCAAAGGGTATGAATGACAATGCCGCGGAAGGGCGCGGGGCGCTCTTGAGACGGCATCGGAAGGGACAACGAGAGTCGTGAACTTGAGACAGTATGTGGCGCGGGCGACGGTCTTCTTACTGCTCCTGGGAGCATCCGGAGCAGGACAAGCTCGTGAAGTGTTCCTCTACCGGGGCGATCCCCTTGATGTTGCCGGCTTGGAGGTCTCCGCCTGGGGCGACGGATCCGCCCGCGAAAGCCAGGAGCCTGGAGTCACCGGCACCCGCAGCATCGAGTTCAACACCAAAGGGCTCTTTTCCGGAGCATTTCTCACCTGGAAAAACCCCGTTGAGATAGCCAGCCCTTCCGCCATCTCTCGCTTCGATTATCTACTGCTGCGTTTGAGGTTCAACCAGACCACCCGCCTGGGTATCGAGGAGCCCAATCTGGCTCCGAACATCAAGGGTGACTATCGCCCTCTCCCACTGGACTATTACGGCAACTATTTCGGCGAGGATCTGCCGATTGTGCCCAGAGTCCGCAGGATCAGGGTGATCCTGTATTCCGAAGACGGACGCGCAGTCTCCCATTCTGTGCCGGTGGTCCAAAAGACCACGGACGAGGACGGCTGGTTTGCAGTGGCGCTGCCGCTGGCCGGGTTCGGGCTAACGGCCCAGTCCAACGGCTTCCCCCTGCGCCGGATGGCCATCAGCGCAGATATCGAAGACAAGATCTGGATCGGGGAGATCCGCATCACCACGGACGATGCGCCCATCTACGTAGACTCTCTGGACGATCAGGACGTGGGAACGCAGGACGTCATCGTGCTGGTGGGGTCCGCCGAGGCGGGTATCACCTCCCTGTTGTACTTCTGGGACTTCGACGATAAGGACGGCATTCAGGACGATGCCCGCGGGCGGGTGGTGCAGGTGGTCTACCGCCGCAACGGGACCTACACAGTAACCCTGACAGTCCGGGACCCGGACGGCATCAAGCAGCCGGCCAGTACAAAGGCTCAGATCACAGTCAACTGAATCATGCCGGGGCGGCGCGGCTAACGTGACGGCACTGCCCCGCCGCGCAGGGAAGGGTGCCAGTGCACCCGGCTAAACAGTCGCTCCCAGGTATCCACGTCCGCGTTCTCGTCCATTCCGCGGTTCGCCTCGGACGGCGTGATGTCACCCACAAAAGCGACCTGACGGGAAGTGGAAGCTCCTGTGAAGTCTGGCAGATCCGCCAGCACCCGCACTGTGACAAGGGCTGCCTGCGGCTCGACAGCAAACGCCGCCCGAGCCACTTCCTTGGCCTGCCGAAGAATCCGCACGCGGTCGGCGGATGTCGCCGCCCCCTGCCAGGTGACCGTGATGGTGACGCTCTGAATCCTTGGATCCGCCCACGCGGCGTCTGGTCGGCCTCCCAGCCAGATGTCGTTCTGGCCACGCAGACGCTCCAGGAAACCCTGTTCGGGCCGGGCAGTCCCCGGAGGAAGAGGAAACGTGGAAGATTGCGTTTGCTGCGGCCGCGGGGCGGCTGGTGATTCGGTGCGAGGCGGCGTGTATGGGACCGGAGGCTGCTGAGCCGTACCGCCGCTTTGCGTGGAGCGTCCCTGCTGGGGGGTGGCAGCATAGGGCGCGGGCGAGGTGTCCGTCGGTTCCACAGCACCGTCCCCGCTGAGTTGCCGGATCACCAACGCGATCAGGACGATGAGAACCAGGCCGCCCAGCACCATGGTGATGATGTTGACCAGCGAACGGTAGCCCTCCCCTCTAACGAACTTGTCGAGGCGGGACTCACTGTCGGCGGAGTCATCCGGAGGCGGCGTCGAGGGCTTCGCGCCCCGCGCCTTCAGCACTGCCTTCTCACGCTCCAGCTTTGCGCGCAGTGAAGCGTTGGCGGGTTCCAGGTCCAGCGCCATCTGGTACCAGACGGCCGCCTCCTCCACTCTGTTCTGATCGTGGTAGATATCACCCAGCAGCGCGTGCGCGCTTGCATTGTCGGGATCTGCAGCAAGAGCCTGCAGGCAAAGCCTGGTGGCCTCTTCCCATTGTTTCCGAATGCGCGCAAGGTTGGCTGCCGCAAGCTGCTTGTCGACACCCTCCTTGCCGCCGTCCCCTCCGACTTCCGGCGCCACCGCCCCGCACGAAGGGCAGTAGGAAGGGTCCCCATGGATCTCGCCCCCACAGGAGGCGCAGGTATGCGCTTGACCGCTCTGCAATGGACTCACACCCCCGTATGTCCGAAGCCGCCGTCTCCCCGCGCGGTCTCCGCCAGTGACGCTCTTTCCCGCAACTCGGCCCGCGCCACCGGAGCGATGACCAGTTGCGCGATCCGGTCCCCCCGGTTGACGACGAAAGGCTCCTCTCCAAGGTTGATGAGGATCACCTTCAACTCTCCGCGGTAGTCGGCGTCAATGGTCCCGGGAGAGTTTACCATGGATATTCCGGAACGCAGGGCAAGACCGCTGCGGGGACGCACCTGACCTTCGTAGCCGGGGGGGATCTCAAAACGGAAACCGGTGGGCACCAGGGCGCGCTGGCCCGGCTGCAGGACCAGCGGCTCTTGCACGGCGGCGGCAAGGTCCAGGCCGCTGGAATGCGGAGTGGCGTAGGAGGGAAGCGGCAGATCCTCCGCGCCCTCGACGCGGCTGACCGTCACCGGGACCCGGTTGAAATCCATCCCTGCGCCATCCCCCTTCCCCACCAATGGCCGGACTCATTTCCGCGGCGAGCAGGCCGGCCTGTAGAATCTCAGTTCTCAGCGCCGGCGCGGATCTCCGCTTCGTCTTCCTGGAACTGCGGCGGGCACTGCGGAAGAGCGAAGGTGAAAGTGGAGCCCTTGCCCAGCTCGCTTTCCACCCAGATCTCACCGCCATGTGCCTCCACCAGGTGCTTCACCAGGAACAGGCCGATACCCGTCCCACCGACCTCGCGGGTGTCGCGGTTGTCCACCCGGTGGAAGCGGTCGAAGACTTTGGGCAGGTGCTCCTTGGGAATGCCCACCCCTTGATCGGCCACTGAGATCACCACACGGCCCGAGTCGTCCACGGACCCGCGCACCGTGACCTGACCGCCTTTCGGAGAATACTTGATGGCGTTGTTGATGAGATTGGTGAGGATCTGATCCACCTTGTCCTCATCCGCAACCACAACCGGCAGCCCTTCCATATTCTCGATGACCAACTCGTGATTGGTGGCGTAGGAGCGCTGCACGTTGACCACCTTCTCCACCAGCGCGGGCAGGTCCACCGGTTTGGGATTGAGATCCAGCGCGCGGCCCGCCTCAATACGCGAAACGTTCAGCAGGTCCGAGATGAGGCGCGTCAGGCGGTCGCACTCCTGATCGATGATCTCATAGAACTCGCGCGTGGTCTCGCGGTCATAATAGCCGTCCACGTCGGCCAGCAATGTAGAAATGAAACCTTTGATGGACGTCAGCGGGGTTCGCAGCTCGTGAGAGACCGTAGAGACGAAGGCTGTCTTCATCCGCTCCACACTGCGGATCTCGGTGATATCGTTGAAGATGGCCACTGCCCCGATGGTGGTGCCTTCCTCGTTGCGCACCGGGGTGGTCTGCGTCTGGTAAACACGAGACTCCTGGCCCGTGGGACTCGCGATCTCGATCTCGGTGGCCACCTCGCTGTTTTCGAAGATGGACTCCTTGAGAACCTCTATGATCCGCTCGTTCTTGATGACCTCCTCGTAGTTGCGCCCGTTGAGATCCGCGTTCTCCAGCCCCAGCATCTCGCGCGCCGTGCGGTTGATCTGCATGATGCGGCCGTTTCGGCCCACCATCAGCAGCCCGGCGTAGACGCTCTCGATGATGGTTTCGAGCTCTTCCTTCTCCTCGACCACCTCGCGGTACATCTGGGCGCTGGCCACCACGGCCGCCGCGTTCTTGGCCATCCGCTCCAGCAGGCGGACGTCCTCCTCGATGAACACGTTGCCGTAGCGCTTGTTGAAGACGTGCAGGACCCCGATGGTGGTCGTGTCTATGACCCGGTTCTCGGAGTCGCGCTTCTCCACGATCAAAGGCACGCAGCAGCCGTTGCGGATGTTCAGAAGGGCGACATTCTCCTTGAGGGTGCGCGGGTCGTTGATTGCGTCGTAAAGGATTTCGGGTTTGCTTTCGCGGAACACCTGCCCGGAGATGCCCTGATCCACGGGCACGCGGAACCGTCGGACCTCCTCATCGGTCAGTCCCAGAGCCGGGCGGGTGGCGACGAGCTCGTTCTCGTCGCGGTCGTAGAGCATGAAAACGCACTTTTCGGCCTGCAGGATCATGGCGATCCGCATGACCAGCCGCTTCAGGGTCTCTTCCAGCTCGGTTATGGGAGCTGGCGGTTCGGCGGACTCGGACGCGCTCCGGAGCTTGGTTTCCAGCTCCTTGTTGGCCTCCTCCAGGATCTTGATATATTTCTGCTTCTTCTCAAGCTCCTCGGAGAGCAGGCGCACCTGTTCTTCCAGCGGCGTACCCGTTACTGCGTTGGGATTTGTCGTTTCAGGCATAGTTGTCCAAGTAGTGCGGTCAGCGTCTGCGCGTCCCTGGCAGGGCTCTGCCGCCGCCCGTACGATGTGGAGCCCTTCGCTCCGTGGGAGCGGCGCACCGTGCGGAGACGTTCTCTCCCTCTGGCCAGGAATGCCGGCAAACCCGGGGGCCGGAACCCTCCGCCGCCTCCTGCGTCGAGTATACCATCAGCGCAAAATGGCAGTCAAACTTCTCCGGGCGCGCTTTCGCGCCCCTTGATAGACGTCCCGGGAGCCATCCGGGTTCGGCGCCATCTTGCCCAGCGCCTCGCAATTGGCCCCAGTCTCACGGAAATCTTCGGCGCGGGACGGGACCATCTACAGCGAAGCAGCGGCATTGCCCGTAAGCGCTGCGCGTGCTAAAATCGGCAAGGAACAATCACCAAGGAGGTTGCACGGCCCTTGCTCATACGGCAGAAAGAGCTCAGGCGGAGGCGAAAGCGTGCCCGCGACCGCTACAAGGAGCGCATGAAGCAACAGCAGCAGCACGCGGGCGGGGATCGCAAGACAGCAGCCCGCTCGTCCCGCACGCGAAGCGCCCAGAGCCAGCAAAGCGACTGACAGACTACAGGCGACGGCAAACGTCATTCAGTCTGCCGTGACGCCAGCCAAGCTCTAAGGATTGAGACACAAGCCGGGCGGCGCAAGACCCACCCGGCTTTTTCCTGCAGATCCTCTGGAAAGAAACTCAGAACACCGTGAGGTTTGCTCAGCCCTATCCGGAACCGGCCGGTGCAGGCGGAGCGAAAAAGATCTCTTGAATAACCCTGCGAGCCGCCCGCTCATCCACCCGCAGGGCGGAGCGCGTGGGGGTAGAGGGGAGCACCTCCATGCGAATGTTCTCCGTTCCCACCGACCGCACAAAGCTCGCCAGACACAGTGCCTGTCCCGTGGAAAGGTTCGTCTGCGACTCCTCGGTTGCGATGGCGAGCAACCGAGGCAGTTTCACCAGGCTGGAGGGCCTGGCCAGGTGAGCGGCCAGGCTGTGAAGCAGCCGCTGCTGACGGGCAATACGCTCCTGGTCCGTATCTCCGTGGCCGTCGTTGGACTTGCGGAAGCGCACCAGTCCCAAAGCCTGTTCCCCATTCAGCCTCTGTAATCCCGGCTTGAGGTGGATGTGCAGGTTGCCCCAGTTGTCATCATAGTTCAGCTCTTTGTCCACGTCCACCATCACACCGCCTGCCTCATCTACCAGCCGGGCAAAGACGCGGTAGTCCACCAGCACGTAGGCATCCGGCGAGACGCCGGTCAGGTTCTCCACCACCTGCGCCACCAGTTCCGGGCCGCCGTACTGATTGGCCGCATTGATCTTATGCCGCCCGCGGTAGCCCGGGATGCGTACCAGGGTATCGCGCGGGATGGAAAGCATCCCCACTCTGCGCTCACGGAAATCCACGTGGGCCAGCAGGATGGCATCCGTCCGCCCGCGGGTGTCTATTACCTGTCCCCGGCGGTCGCGGTCCTCGTCGCGGCCCAGAAGCAGGATGTTGACCGAATCACGCCCCGGAAAGGCGCGGGAAGGCGAGACTCCGCCGGTCAGGGCGGCGCCCGCGGCCTCGCGCGCAGGTTGACTGGAGACCAGCCAGTAAGCCAGCGTGCCGGCGGAGACGGACAACAGGATGAAGACCAGCAGCAGAGCTCCCCTGAAGATGAGCCTCAGGGGCGAAACGCGCCTGCGCCTTCGGCGCGGCGCCGCAGGAAGATCGGCATAGCGTCTTGACAATGGCAGGACTCTCCCCGGTCGGGTCGCCGGGCGCATGCCGGCGTAGCCGGCGCGCCTTCACGCCTGTGCTTTTGCAGTCGGTGAGGGAAGGTGGCCCGGGCGAGCCACCGGATTATAGGCGAGCACGCCATCGGCAGTCAACTCCGGATGCGCTCATCAACATATGCCACGAAAAAGCTCAATACCACCCGCCCAGAAACTCCAGTAGCGCTGTCACACAACCGACAATTCCAATCAAATGGAGGGCCACGGGGAACCTTCGATCCAGCGCAAGCGCCGCGACAGGTTTCCCGCCCGTGATCGCTACTGAGGAGCCATAAGACTATGAACAGTAGGGGGGCTGGCACAGGCCACACTGGCTCCAGCCATACGGACCGCCGGGCCGGACGGCTGGAGCAGATAGGTATTAAGAAGCGGTTGCTCGGAGGCTTCATCCTGGTGGCTGCTCTGGCGGTGGTTGTGGGCTTCGTCGGGCTGGGAAGTGTTACGACCACCCACGATTCCATGGAGAAGGCGGTTCTCGCCGAACAGGATGCGGCCACCATGCTCCAACGGGAGATAGACCACATCCTCTGGGTGCGAAAGGCTGGTCGGTTTCTGCACGATGCGTCGGTCAGGCATCTGGAAGTCCAAAAGGACCCGACGAAGTGTAAGTTCGGCGAGTGGTACGGCAGCGAAGCACGCAAGGAGTTCGAGAAGCGCCATCCGGAAGCAGCGGCCATCCTGCAAAAGTTCGAGGAACCCCATCGCAAGCTTCACGAATCCGCCCACGAGCTGGAAGCCATGCTAGCCAAGGGCTCCGAATACCGCGCTCAAGCGTTAAAGTTCTACGGCACGGAAATCAGCGCCCACCTTACAGAGATTCAGGGTATCTTCGATGAACTGATTCCCCTATTGCAGAAGAGTTCCGAGGAGGCCCAGGCTTCCGCGGAGGCGGTCGCCACCAGAGCGCATAAAAAGATGCTGGTAGGCGTGCTCGTCGCCGTCGTCATAGCGGTGGCTCTGGGGATCGCCATCTCCACCAGCATCATCCGGCCGGTCAGCATCCTGGTCGATGCCGCCGAGACGGTGAGTCAGGGCGACCTCAGGGTCGATGTCAACTCTTCGGCAAAGGATGAATTGGGAGTTCTGACCCGAGCCTTTGGACAGATGGTCTTGAACCTGAGGGAGATCTGCTGCGCGGTGAACGCCGGGGCTCAGCGCGTGGCATCCTCAGCGGAAGAGCTCACAGCCACTGCGCAGCAGGCCGGGCAGTCCGCCCAGCAGATCGCCCAAACTATCGAGGACGTGGCCCGCGGGTCGACCGAACAGTCCACGCAGGTGGCTGCCGCGGTGGAAGACATCCGAAATCTTGCCGCAAGCCTGGAAGAGCTTTCGGAAACAGCGCGCCAGCAGGCATCCATCGTGGAGTCTGCCGTGCTCTCCGTCAAGGATATCACCGACGGCATCGCCACTGCCGCGAGCGGGGCGGAATCCGCGGCGGCCAGCACCACCGAGGTGGCGCAGGTGGCCCGCGCCGGGAAGGATAGCGTGGACCGCACCATCAGCGGGATGGAGCGCATCCGCGAGACCACCAAGCAGGTGGCGCGCGCAATCCGGCAGCTGGGAGAGTCCTCCAGCCAGATCGGCACCATCGTGCAGGCCATTGACGACATTGCGGAGCAGACCAACCTGCTGGCGCTGAACGCGGCCATCGAGGCGGCAAGAGCCGGGGAGCACGGCAAAGGCTTCGCCGTGGTGGCCGACGAGGTTCGCAAGCTTGCCGAGCGCTCCGGCGTGGAAACCAAGGAGATCGCCGGGCTCATCCAGCAGATCCAGGCCGTCACACAGGAGGCGGTGCAGGCAATGGAGGCAGGACTCCGCGAGGTGGAGGCCGGCTCTCAGCTTGCGGGCGAGGCAGGCGAATCGCTGGAGAGAATTCAGCAGGCAGTGGACGAGGTCGTCAACCGTGTGATGGAGGTGTCGGCGGCCACGCAAACCGTCAACAGCTCCTCGGCGGACGTCGCGAAGGCCATCGAAACAGTGGCGTCTCTGACGCAGGAGACCTCGGCCAAGGCTCAGATGATGACCGATGCCAACCGGAACGTGTTGGCGGGCGCGGAGAAGGTCGCCACAATCAGCGAAGCGAACGCCGCGGCAGCTGAAGAAGTCTCGGCAGCGACCCAGGAGCAGAACGCCTCGGTGGAGGAACTGAGCGCCTCCGCAGACGAGCTGGCCCGCGTGGCCGTGGAGATGCAGGAGCTTGCTGCCCGGTTCAAGACAGGAGAAGAGCGGACTTCAGCCGGGGATTCCGAGCGCAGGGCGGCCCTGCGGCTCGCCGCGTGAACGGGTTCCAGTCCACCCTTCGAGACGCCCTGAGCCGACAGGCCCCCACCCCGGCGGGTGGGGGCCTGACCTCTTGAACCCTGGCGTTTTCGCCTGCGGCGGGTGAGCTGTCCGACGGAGCCGGACGGGACGAAACCGCAGTATGACACCGGGGTGGTCTCGATACGCGCGGCTGCCGCCGTGGGGTTCGACCGCCGCATTACAGGATTGCTATTGCCAGACAATCCTAACAACTTGCCACAGCCTCGGCGGATGTGCCTCATCTTCTGCGTGATTCTGTGGAAAGAGAAAGTGGTATCATTGCGTGCCCTGCGCCGGGGAAGATCGGCAACGTGAGGTTTCGGAGTCGGGCCGGCTGATTCCCCGAAAAAGGGCAAAACTGATTGTATGGTGTAACTGCATTGATGATGAACAAACTTCAATCCAGCGTGGCGGGGAAGCTGCTGGGACCCGCCGCGCTTGTCATTCTGGGTGTCGCGATCTGCGCCGGAGTCATCCTCAACAACTACGTTACCCGTCAGGTGCAGTCGCAGGCGGACGAGGCGCTGGCGGCCAGTCAGGAGAAGGTCGTTCAAACCCTGACCGGCACAGACAGCCTGTGCCACGACAAAGTGACGGCGGCCGTGCGGGTATTTCAGCATATGGGACAGTCTGACGGGCCAGCATCTCTGGGCACGCCGAAGCAGGTCGGCAACGAGAGCGTTCCGGACCTGCTGCTGGGAGGCCGGTCGCAGGTGAACGCCACGGACCTGGTGGATCGGGTCAAGAAGCTCACCGGCAGCACCGCCACGCTGTTCGTGCGCAGGGGCGATGACTTTGTGCGGGTCTCCACCAACATCATCCGCGACGGAAAGCGGGCCGTAGGCACCCTGCTCGACCCCAGCGGCAAGGCCATCGCCGCCCTGAGACAGGACCGCGCGTTCTACGGTGTGGTGGACATCCTGGGCAAACCGTTCTACACGGCCTACGAGCCGATGCGGGACGCCTCCGGGCGGACCATCGGAGCCTGGTATGTGGGCTACGAGATCTCCACTCTCGGAGCTCTGGGGGAAAGCATTGCATCCTCCAGGGTACTGGACAACGGCTTCACCGCTCTCCTGGACAACAAGGGGGAGGCGGTCTTTCACAGCAAGCACGTGGAGCACGACCGGATCGAGGAGGTTGTCGCCAGGGGCCAGGGAGCGGCCGGATGGGTGGTCTCCGTGAAGGAGTTCGAACCGTGGGGATACCGGATCGTGGCAGCCTATCCGCAGGCGGACGTCCAGAAGGTGGCCCGCCGGGCTGCAATGGCGACGATCGGTGCGGCCGTGTTCGCGGCGATTCTTCTGACGGTGCTCCTGAACACTCTGGTCAAGCGCATGGTTGTGCGCCCTCTGCGCGAGGTAACCTCGGCTCTGAGGGACATAGCGGAGGGAGAGGGGGATCTGACGCAGCGTCTGGAGGTGTCGGGCCGGGACGAGATTGCGGAGCTGGCCACCTGGTTCAACACGTTTGTGGCCAAGATCCACGACAGCATTGTGCAGTTGGCGAGAACCTCTCAGCGGGTGGCGGCATCGGCTCAGGAGATGAGCACCACGGCTCAGGAGACCGGGCGTGCCTCCCAGCAGATCGCGCAGACCATCGAGGATGTGGCGCGCGGCTCCACGGAGCAGTCCACTCAGGTAGAGAAGGCGTCTGCCGACATTCAGGAGCTTTCGCGGGTCATTGCTGAGCTCTCCGCCAGCGCCCGCCAGCAGGCGGAGGTGGTGGAGTCTGCCGTGGCCAGTGTTCGTGAGATCACGGACGGGATCTCGCGGGTTGCGGGGACGGCGGAGACGGTGGCACAGAGTTCGACGGAGGTGGCTCAGGTGGCCCGAGCCGGTCAGGAGAGCGTGGAGAAGACGGTGGCGGGTATGGATCGCATCCGTCAGGCGACCGCGGCTGCTGCGGAGGCGATTCGTCAGTTGGGAGACTCCTCGCAGCAGATCGGGGCCATTGTGGAGGCCATTGACGACATTGCGGAGCAGACCAACCTGCTGGCATTGAACGCGGCGATCGAGGCGGCCCGGGCTGGTGAGCATGGCAAGGGTTTTGCGGTGGTGGCCGATGAGGTGCGCAAGCTGGCGGAGCGCTCCAGCAAGGAGACCAAGGAGATCGCCAACCTGATCGCCCAGATCCAGTCTGTGACGCAGGAGGCGGTTCAGGCGATGGAGGCTGGGAGCCGGGAGGTGGAGAGCGGGACGCAGTTGTCTGCGGAGGCGGGGGAGGCGCTGGAGCGGATCACCTCGGCGGTGGAGAGCGTGGTGGTTCAGATCCGTGAGGTGTCGGAGGCTGTTGAGACGGTGAACTCCTCGTCGGCGGTGGTGTCCCAGGCGATCGAGACGGTGTCTGCGCAGACGGAGGAGACGACGGCTGCGGCGGACACGATGAGCGAGTTCAGCTCGCAGGTGTTGCGTTCGACGGAGGAGGTTGCTGCGATCAGTGAGGCGAACGCGGCGGCGGCGCAGGAGGTGTCTGCGGCGACGCAGGAGCAGAACGCGTCGGTGGAGGAGCTGAGCGCGTCTGCGGAGGAGCTTGCGCGGTCTGCGGTGGAGCTTCAGGAGCTGGTGAACCAGTTCAAGGTGGACGAGCGCTTGTCTCAGAGTGGTCCAGGTCAGACGGTGGAGCTTCGGACTGTGCGGGGGAGTTCCGCGCGGAAGGCCGCCTGAGGCCGGCGCAACCTGGGAGGTTCCGAGAGCAACTTCCCGGAACACCAAAGCGATCTGGTCTGTCGAGCGGGCCGCTCCTTGGGGAGCGGCCCCTTTTCTACTGTGGTTGAGCCGTCCGGCTGTGGCGGGCGAGTCGAAACTCAAAACCTTCACGCCAGGATCTTGATACGCGCGCCTGCAACGTGCCGCTCGGGCGGGGTCGCCTATTAGCGACGGATTGGGCCAACGGCCCGGATGCCCGGCAAGCGCACCTTTCTCCAGAACAAGAGGCTCTGACCCTTGGGAACGGCGGTCCGCCCGGCTTCAGGCGGTTCAAATGTGGCCGCCCATCCGGAGAACCCGTAAGGCGGGAAGGTATCCAGGCGGGCGGCGTGGAATCAGAGTAACCGGTCACGCACCCCGCGATCAGACGGGCGGCAGACCGGAAGCACACCATGGAGCAACAGAAGAATACCACTCGGAGCCCTTGGCTCTTCGTCCCCACCCTCTACTTTATGCAGGGGGTTCCTTACGTCATCATTGTGAACGTCTCGGCGGCCATGTATACCACACTGGGAATATCCGCGTCGCAGATGGGTCTGTGGACCAGCCTGATAACCTGGCCGTGGGTTTTGAAGATGCTCTGGGGCCCGCTGGTGGACACCATCAGCACCAAGCGAAACTGGGTGGTCATCACGCAGGCTCTCCTTCTCGCCGGGTTCATACTCGTGGCGTTCGGAGTGAACCTGCCCAACTTCTTCATCGTCACGCTCGCTGTGTTCTTCGTCATGGCATTCCTCTCGGCGACGCATGACATCGCGGCGGACGGATACTACCTGCTGGCGATGGACAAGAAAGACCAGGCGTTCTTTGTGGGCATCCGCTCCACGGCGTACCGCCTGGCGATGATCTTCGGGAACGGTGCGCTGGTGGTGCTGGCGGGCCGGCTGGCCGAGGAGCGCGGATTCAGCGTGGCGCAAGGATGGATGATAGCCCTGCTGGTGGGGGGGGCGCTTTACGGCATCTTCTGGCTATACGGACTCTGGGCGATGCCACGACCGGCCGCCGACGTGCCAGACGGCGGGCATCAGAAGGGAGATGCCATTCCGTTCGTGGAGGCGTTCGTTACCTATTTCCAAAGGCCCCGCATTCTGGCCATTCTGGCGTTCATCCTGCTGTATCGCGCGGGCGAGTTTATGATCGTCAAGATGACTCCGCCTTTCCTGCTGGAAACCGGTCCGAAAGGCAACTTGGGGTTCACGACGGAGCAGTTTGGAGTCATCTACGGGACGTTTGGCATCCTGGCGCTGGTGGTGGGTGGCATCCTGGGGGGAATGGCCATCGCGCGCTGGGGACTGAGAAAATGCCTATGGCCGATGGTCCTGTCCATGAACCTGCCGTGCCTGGGATACGTCTGGGCGGCCATCGAGCTTCCTACTGCCACTGGACTGCTGAAGGTGGCGGGAACCTATGCCGTGGTGGTCATAGACCAGTTCGGCTACGGTTTCGGGTTTGCGGCCTACATGGTCTTCCTGATGTATGCTTCGCAGGGTTCCCGCTACCAGACGTCGCACTACGCCATCTCCACCGGCCTGATGGCGCTCGGGGCGATGGGCGCGGGCATCCTGAGCGGGTTCCTTCTGGAGCGGCTGGGCTTCGTGAAGTTCTTCATCGCCTGCTGCATCCTGACCATTCCGGGAATGCTGACGCTGTTGTTCATCCCGTTGTATGACGAGGAGCACAACGAGGCTCGGGAGCTCTCGCGGCTGGCGAAGGAAGAGAAAGCCGCTAGCCGCCGGCAATGAAGCGCCAGATCCTCGCAGACGCGGAGAAAGGCCATCGACGGCGTGACATCGCGGGAGCGGTTGCTGATGGCCATGCGGGGCGGCGAACCGGACCGGACGCCCGTGGCTCCGTTCGGGTTCGGACGGGTGGACCCCGATTCGGACATCGGGCGGGAGCTGGTAGCCCGGACGGACATCATCGTCGAGGCCCCCTGCGGCTCGTGGGACATTCTGGGCACCCAGGCCACCCCTTCGGTGGATGAGCGCGGAGACGAGACGGTCATCACGTATCACACCCCCCGTGGCCCTCTGGTGCGCCGGGACCGCCGAACCGCCCGCACGCACGCCACGGTGGAGCACCCTGTGAAGACCCCGGAGGACGTCGAGCGCTTCCTGTCCGTCCCTTACGTGCCCCACCCCGTGGAGGCATCCGGCTACTTCCAGTGGCAAGAGCGGTTCGGCGAGGAGGGGTTGGTAATGACAGGTCTCCCGAACGCCGTCTGCATTCCGGCATCCTGGTTCTCGCCCCAGGATTTCTGCCTGATGTGGGCGGACCGGCCGGATCTCATCCGCACCCTCTGTGAAACCGCGAGCGAACGCATCCTGGAGCGGGCTGAGGATCTCTGCCGGGCGGGTGTCCGGGCGTTCCGGATCATCGGCGGTGAGTATGTAACGGTGCAGCTCGGCCCGTCCGCGTTCGATGATCTGGTGACGCGCTTCGACGTGCCTTTGGTGGAAACCATTCATCGCTATCGGGGCATCGCCTATTACCACAACCACGGGCCGGTGATGCGGTTCCTGCCGCAACTGGCGTCGCTGGGCATAGACGCCCTGGATCCCCTGGAAGCGCCTCCGTGGGGTGATGTGGACCTGCGGGCGGCTCGCCTGCTGGCTGGCGAGCGGCTCTGCTTGGTGGGAAACCTGGACGATATGGAGGTGCTGGAGAGTTTGCCACTGGAAGAGTCGCTGGCTATCGCCCGGGAGAGGCTGGAGGCCGGTGGCCCGAAGGCTTTCATCCTGGGAGGGACTGCCTCCGGCACTTACGGCCAGAATGCGGCGCGAGCATTCATCGCCATGGCAGAGATGGCGGATTCTCTTGCCTGTTGATTTTCTCCTGACCCCTTGACCGGCGTCCCTTCGAGGCCTTAGCATAGAGGCTGTTGACGCGCCGGACAGCCTCCCGCGCCACCCAGTAAATTTGCGGATGCTGCATCCGGATTGCGGGAGAGGGGGTTTCTCTTGCGGATCATCTTCCGGCTCCAGCTGGCCGCGGCACTCGCCGCCGCTTGGCAGCTTCCGGCTCTTTGCGCGGTCTTTTACGTCTCCCCGTCGGGCAGCGACTCTGCCGGCGGACATTCCTGGGCCACGGCAAAACGCACCATTGCGGCGGCCGTTTCCGCGGCGGCCTATGGAGACGAGGTGTGGGTGGCGACCGGGATCTACACCACGCCGGTCTCCCTTCGAAGCGGCGTGGCGGTATACTGTGGCTTCGCCGGTGGGGAGGGTTCGCGGGATCATCGCGACCCAGCCACCCATCCGGTCACCCTCACGGTGCCCGGCCCCGGCCCGGCTGTCTACATCTACGCAGGCGCCTCTGTTTTCACCCGTATCGAAGGACTCAGGATCTCCGGGTGCGGAGGGGACGGAATCCGTGCGCCGGAAGGCTCTGCCACCATCAAGGAATGCGAAATCACCGGCAACTCCGGCGCAGGGCTTGTCTGCGACGCGGGGTCGCTCATCGTCGACCGGTGCCGAATCACCGGCAACCTCGGAGCAGGCGTTCTGTGTGAGAACTACGCCGCGCCGCACCTCTGGTTCAGCACCATTTCCGGCAACGCGGGAGGGGGTGTGGTGTGCACGGGCGAGTCAGCGCCGCTTGTGGATCGTTGCTTCATCAGGAACAACGGCGCGGACGGCATTCTGTGCCTGGGTTCGTCTCCGGTCATTCAGGGATGCGTGATCACGGGCACCTCGGGGGCGGGAGTCTCCTGTCAGGACGGTTCGGCGCCTGTTCTCATCAACAATACCATCGCCGCCAGCCAAGGAACGGGGCTCGCGCTGGAGTCCGGGGCGTCCGCAACGAACAACATCGTGGCGTTCAACGGTACAGGCATCGCCGTTCAGCCAGGTGCGGACGCTCCGGCGCTTTTGCGGAATTGCGTCTACGGGAACAGCGGCGGGGATTACGTGGGAGTAGGCCCTGGCACAGGCGATGTGCGAGCGGACCCGCAGTTCGTGGCTCTCAGCGCAGGGGACGTGCGGATCCGGCCGTCGTCGCCCTGCCGCGATGCGGGAGACGACGCGGCCGCTTCCTCTCTGGCGACGGACATCGAAGGCCGAACGCGCAAAATCGGGGCGGCAGTGGACATGGGAGCTTACGAACTGGACGCGGGCCTTCCGGCAGTCTCCGGCATCCCGGAGGCCCGCCTGGCCCCGCCGGGGACCCCCGCGGAAGGAATCCAGGGCATCGTCAGCGCGGCGTGGAGTGGAGTGTTCTATCTTCAGCGGGAGGATCGCGCCTGCGGCATCCGTGTGGAGCAAAGTGCGCACACGCTCCAACCAGGCGACCGGGCATCGGTCTCTGGGACGGTGGCTATCACCGGCTCGGGGGAGCCGTGCCTTATGGCGACCTCAAGCGCCCGCGAAGGGTCGGGGACTCTCCGCGCAGTTGCGGTCAAGGGCAAGGCCCTTCAGCCCGGCACGGGCATAACTCCGGCCGGCCTGCTGGTCCGCATCGCAGGACGGGTGACGCACCGGGACTCGCAGGGCAGCAGCTTCACAGTGGACGACGGGTCGGGGCTGCAGGACGGTATTGGGCATCCGGGCGTGCGGGTGTCCTGTCCCGGGACTGCTCTACCGCCGGCAGGCGCGTGCGTGGTGGTGACGGGCGTTTGTTCCTGGGAACAGCCGGAGGGGACGTTGCGTCCCGTGATCCTCCCGCGGACCGGGCAGGACATCGTCACCGTGTCACCCTGACAGTCCCCGCGACTGCAACGGTGCCTGCCCGGGGGACGGTAGACCCGCGCGGCGCCTTTATGTTAGACTGGCTCGTGCACTATCTTCAGGAGGAGCCGCCGTTGGCGACCATCACTGCCAGGCAGAATGTCCAGAGGCTGGTCCCCTATGTCGCGGGGAAGCCCATCGAGGAAGTCGAGCGCGAACTGGGCATCACGGACATCATCAAGCTAGCATCCAATGAAAGCCCCCTCGGTCCCTCACCGAAGGCTCTGGAAGCAGCGCGGAAGGCGCTGGAGAACATCCGGATGTATCCGGAAGGCTCCTGCTATGTGTTGCGGCAAGAGCTGGTGAAGCATCTCGGCGTGGAGCCGGATATGCTGATGTTCGGGAACGGATCGGACGACCTCATCCACTGTCTGGGACTGGCTTACTTGGATCCGGGAGACGAAGTGGTGACGGCCGCGCCGACGTTCGTGCAGTACCGGGCGGCGGCGCTTCTGGCCGGATGCACCCTGCACGAAGTGCCGCTGAAAGACTATACTTACGACCTAGACGCGCTGGCTGACCGGTTCAACGAGCGCACGCGGCTGGTATTCATCGCAAACCCGAACAACCCAACCGGCACAATGAATACCCGGGCCGAAGTGGAGCGTCTGCTGGACCAGCTGCCCGAACGGGCGCTGTGCGTCCTGGACGAGGCCTATTACGAATACATAGACCACCCGGACTATCCTCAGTCCATCGAATACGTGCGGCAGGGGCGCAACGTGGCGGTTCTGCGCACATTCTCCAAGATCTATGCCCTGGCCGGACTGCGCGTGGGATACGGCATCGCCGCCCCGGAGGTGGTGCGGGCTGTGGATCAGGTGCGGGAACCCTTCAACGTGAACACGGTGGCGCAGCATGCCGCCGCGGCCAGCCTGCAGGACCCGGACCAGGTGCTCCGCAGCAAACGGGTGAACGACGAGGGCAAGAAAATGTTCTACGAGGCGTTCGACCGTCTGGGGTTGAAATACGCACCCTCTCAGGCGAACTTCGTGTTCGTGGACTTGGGGCGGGACTCCGTGGAAGTGGCGGATGCGCTGCTGCGCAAGGGCGTGATCATCCGGTCCGGCAAGATCTTCGGAACTCCCACTTGCGCACGAGTCACGATCGGCCTGCCCGAAGAGAACCGGCGGTTCATCGCTGCCCTGGAGGAGGTCCTCGCCTGAGCGGCGGGCGGGGCGGGAGATGGCGCTGAACGTGGGAGACGACGGCAGCGGCTTTCTCGTCGGGACGCTCGGCATTGCCGGAGTGGGTCTGATCGGCGGATCCGTGGGCATAACCGCACGGGCCCGCGGTCTGGCGGGGCGCGTGGTCGGCATCGGACGATCCGAAGCCCGTCTGAGTCTGGCTCGCGACCTGGGGGCTGTGGACGAGTTCACCACCGACCTGCTTGAAGGCGTGTCCCGCTGCGACCTGCTCTACCTGGCCACACCCGTGATGACCATCATCGAGCAGCTACGCCAGCTTCCGCAGCTGCGTGGGCACGACTGCGTGGTGACGGACGGGGGAAGCGTCAAAGGGGCCATCGTGAGGGCGGCCGAGGTGCTGCCTGCGGAGATGCGCTTTGTGGGCGGGCATCCCATGGCCGGCTCAGAAGACGCCGGCGTGGAGGCCGCGCGGGAGGATCTGTTCGAGGGTGCCACCTACGTGCTGACCCCGACCGATCACAGCGACCCGTGCGCCGTGGATCTCGTCCGCCGCTTCGCGGAAGCGCTTGGCTCTCGTGTGGTGGAGATGTCCCCGGAGATGCACGACCGGATCGTGGCCTGCACCAGTCATCTGCCGCACATCGCAGCCGGAGCTTTTCTGCGGGTAGCCGAAGCGGCAGGGCCTGGTGTACGGGATTTGCGGGCGGGCAGTTTTCGGGACCTAACCCGCGTCGCAGCCAGTCCCCCTGCCCTCTGGAGGGACATCTGCTGCGCCAACAAGGAGCCTATTCTGGACGCGCTCCGGCAGTTCCGCGAAGCGCTTGCCCGGGCGGAGGAGCTCATCGCCGAGGGAACGCCGGAGGAGATCGAGAGCTGGTTCGAAGCCGGACGGCGTCTGAACTCGGGCCTGGCGACGGGAAAGGAGTCACCGGAGTGAGCAACTGGACTCTTCAGAGAGAGGGACCGTTTCGCGGCGAGATCGCTCCGCCGGGAGATAAGTCCATCTCCCACCGCGCGGCTATCCTGGGAGCGCTGGCAGAGGGAGAAACCAATATCACCAACTTCCTGCCATCTGAAGACTGTCTGAACACGGTGCGCTCGCTCAGGCTGATGGGCATCAGGATAGACGCCCACTCCGCCACTGAGCTGACGGTCCACGGAGGCGACCTGAGCGAACCGGAGACCATACTGGATTCGGGCAACTCCGGCACCGGGCTGCGCCTGCTGGCGGGAGTGTGCGCCGGCCAGCCGTTTCTCAGCATCCTGACGGGCGACGAAAGTATTCGGCGTCGCCCAATGAAGCGCATATGCGATCCTCTGCGCAAAATGGGAGCCACCATTCTGGCGCGAAAAGGAGATCTCGCGCCGCTGGCCATCCGGGGAGGGGGGCTTCAGGGGATCGAATTCGAAAGCCCCGTAGCCAGCGCTCAAGTCAAGTCCGCTCTTCTTCTGGCTGGACTCTTCGCCGAAGGCGAGACAGTGGTCAGGGAACCCTCGCTCTCGCGCGACCATTCCGAAAGGATGTTGCGCTCGTTCGGAGCGCAGCTCATCTGCGAGGATCTGACCGTCACGCTGAAGCCGGGCTCGCGGCTGAAAGGACAGCCTGTGCACGTGCCCGGAGACATCTCCTCTGCGGCGTTTTTCATCGTGGGAGCACTGATCTGCCCCGGCTCCGAGCTGCGCATCATCAACGTCGGCCTCAACCCCACCCGCACGGGCCTGCTGCACGCGCTCCGGGCGATGGGCGCCGACATTTCGGTCCTGGAGGAGCACGAGGTTTCGGGCGAGCCGGCAGGCACGCTGGTGGTGCGGCACAGCTCTCTGAAGGGCGGCGACTTCGGTGGGTCGCTTATCCCCCGGATGGTGGACGAAGTCCCGGTGCTGGCCCTGGCCGCCTGCTTCGCGGAGGGCGAGACGGTGATCCGGGACGCGCAGGAGCTGGCCGTCAAGGAGTCGGACCGGCTGGCCACTGTAACGGCGACGCTTTCGAGGCTTGGCGCGGAGGCCCGCCGCACTCCCGACGGCATGATCATCCGCGGCGGGCCCGCCCTGCAAGGAGCGCCAGTCCAATCATTCGGGGACCATCGCATCGCGATGATGGCAGCCATCGCTGCCCGCTGCATTCCCGGCGTGACCGAGGTGCAAGACGTGGAGTGCGTCAATACGTCGTTCCCCGGTTTCCTTGAGATGCTGGAAAGCGTCACGCGATGAGGCCTCCCGCCCCCGACCACTCCTGTCACGTCATCACCATTGATGGTCCCGCAGGAGCGGGCAAGAGCACGGTGGCCGGGATGCTTGCGAAACGGCTGGGATGGTTTCATCTGGATTCGGGAAGCACCTACCGCGCCTTCGCCGCCGCGGTGCTTCGCAGAGGAGTGTCTCCCGATGACGCGCAGGCGCTGGCGGCACTGGCCGGCGACATCCGGGTGGAGATCCGGGAAGAGGACGGAGCCACCCGCGTTCTGGCCGATGGAGAGGACGTGACCGAACTCATCCGTACCCCGGAGGTATCCCGGGCGTCGTCTCCCGTCTCGGCCGTGCCTGAGGTCCGAGCCCGCCTGGTGGAACTGCAGAGGAGCATTGCTGAGGGCCGGAACACCGTGGCCGAAGGGAGGGATATGGGAACGGTGGTCTTCCCTAATGCCACTTTGAAGGTCTTCCTGACAGCCTCCCCCCAGGAGCGTGCCCGCAGACGAGTGCGGGACTTCCAGAAGCAGAACCAGAGCGTATCGGAGGAGCAGGTGCTGGCAGAGATCCTGGAGCGGGACGCCCGCGACTCCACGCGGGCCGTATCACCTCTTCAGCCCGCACCCGACGCATATATCCTCGAAACCGACCAACTGACACCGGACGAGGTGGTGGACAGAATCGTAGCCTGGTATGTTGACGCGACTCTTTGAGCCGAACATCGTCTATGTGACCATCCGCGGATTCTTCCGTCTCTTCTTCCGCGTGATGGGAACCTGGCGGATCGTGGGGCTGGAGCACATCCCGCCGGAAGGTCCGGTCATCATCATCAGTAACCATATCAGCTACCTGGACCCGCCTTTGATGGGCAGCGCCGTCCGCCGGACGGTGGCCTATATGGGCAAGGCGGAGCTGTTCACCGGCAACCGGCTGCTGGCCTGGGTGTGCAGGAAGCTGGAGTCCTATCCTGTGCGGCAGGGAACCGCTGATCGTGAGGCGCTGAGAACCACCTTCGAGATCCTGGAGCGCGGGTGGATGGTGGGCATCTTCCCGGAAGGACACCGCAGCGAGACTGGTGAGCTGCAGCCGTTCCAGCCGGGACTGGGGCTGATTGCGCTGCGGAGCAGGGCTCCCGTGGTACCGTGCGGATTCGCGGGAACCTACGAGATGCTTCGCCCCCACAGCAAGCGCCTGCGGCGCAGCCATATCGAGGTGCACTTCGGCCCGCCATTGGGACTGGACGACCTCTACGAGCTGGAGGACAAAAAGCAGGCAGCGGCGCTGATCAACGAACGGGCCTTTGCCGAGGTGAAACGCCTGGTGGAAGAAGCGAAGGCCGCGCGCGAACAGTGGTATGCCCGGCGCGGCCGCACAGTGCCCTGAGTCAAGGGCAAAGGGTCAGTAATCGGAGAGACCCGCCTCCTGCACTTGCATGGGCATGACGACGCACTTGTAGTCATCGAGTCCCACCGGCTTGAGCACGGCCGGCGAAAGCGACTGAGACATCTCGAACGCTACGCCATCGGTCTCGATGACATTCAGCACATCCATCAGGTATCCGCAGTTGAAGGCGATCTCCAGATCGTCGCCCTCGCGAACCGCTTCCACCTCCTCGTAAACCTGCCCGATGGCTCCAGCGCGGGCCGAAACCGCCACCTTCTCTCCGCGTGAGCGGAACACAACCCGCTGCATGTCCTGCCTGGCCACGATGCTGGCACGTCGCACAGCGCCCGTCAGCAGCTCCGTGGGGATGACCCATCGCTTGTCGAACTCGGTGGGGATGACCCGCTCGTAGTTGGGGAACTGTCCCTCTATGAGCGCAGCCACCAGGGTCGCCTCGGGCAGCCGGAACATGATCTGTCGCTCCGAGATATGAACGCGAACCGTCCCCTCGACCGGCATAATCTTGAGGAGCTCGTTGATCGCCCTCTGCGGGACCACCGCGCTCGCCTGACCTTCGCCTGCGGGCACCATCCGGGTGTCCACCGCCAGCCGATGGGTGTCCGTGGCCACCAGTCCCAGCGAGTCGCCCTGGAAGTTGAACAGCACGCCGAGCAGGATGGTGCGCAGCTCATCTGTAGAGCAGGCGAACACCGTGCGCTTGAGACCCGCTCGGAGCTGCTTTGCGTCCATCTCGAACCAGACATCATCCGGCACCTCCGGCAGGTCGGGGAAGTCTCCCGGCGGCAGTCCCACCAGGTTGAACTCCGCCGGCGGGCAGCACAGGCGAACCTGGTTGCTGATATCGTCGGATTCAACAATCACGTCTGCCTCCGGAAACGCACCCACGACCTCCGCCGCCACTGACGCCGGCAGCGTCACCTCGCCCGGCGCCAGAATCTGAGCCGGGATGACGGTGGAGACACCGATCTGATGGTCTGTCGCCGAGACCCGGATGGTGGTTTCTTCGCTCGAAAGGAGCACATGCCCCAATATGGGGAGAGCGGTGCGCCCGCTGATTGCGTGCGAAGCGGTACGGATGCCTTCGAGCAGATTCTTCTTCGTAAGTATGGCCTTCATAGCCCGGGACTGCCTCCGATGTCTGGTTATGACCGGCTATACCGGCCGCCGGTGAAGGGATTTGAGCGCAGAAAGCGGCCGGACAGGGGACCTTCAGCTACGGCCGGCCGGTCCGCCGCGGCAGTATACCACGCGACAGAACAGGATTCAAGGGGCACTTAGATGTTCCACAAGTTCCGATCTGCCGCCGGATTTCTGCGACATTCAGCGACCGCCCCTCCAGACCAGCATCCCTGCCATCCGATATCCAGAACGGTCCGTGCGGCGGGACGCACCACGCGGCGGATACCAACACAGGCCAGGAGGAGGCCAGAATTGAGAGCAGTGTTACTGATAGCCGCGGCACTGGCGGCGGGGATTACGGGGGCGCGGGCGGCTGCTCCCAGGGATCCGGTGGACATCGTCATTGACCATCTGCTGAAGAAGCAGATCATCACAGCGCAGGACGCCGAAGAACTCCGGGCGGAGATCGCCGCGGCTCGAAAGGAACAGACAGCGGCCGCCGCAAAGTCAGGCGCGCCGGTGACGGCGAAGACACCGGTAAAGGTCAGCGGCTACATTCAGGCGCGCTATCAGCATTCGGGAGCCGACGGGTTCAACGACGGAGGCGACATCCGCCGGGCGCGGGTCTCGCTGGAAGGTACTCCCGTGCCGGCGCTAGACTGGAAACTTCAATGGGATCTCGCGGGGTCGCGGCGCGCCGTGACGGGAGTCTCGGCGGGACCTCCACTCACCACATCCACAGCGAATGTGGGACGGGCCCAGCTGCTGGACGCCATCATTGGGTATCGCCTACCCTCCGGAGTTCGTCTTCAGGCGGGTCAGTTCAAGATCCCGTTCGGGGTGGAGAACCTTCAGTCCAGCACCCGGTTGGAGTTGATCAACCGCAGCCCGGTCACCGAGTCGCTTGTCCCGGGACGCGATTTGGGAGCCCAGGGAAGGGACGCCGGCGTAATGGTCAGCGGGGCATCGAAGGGCGCCGAAGTAGAATACTGGCTGGGCATCTTCAACGGCGCGGGCATCAACACCGGCGATGACAATGACCGCAAGGACATAGCGGCCAGGCTAACGTGGAAACCCGTCAAGCCCCTCCACCTTGGAGCAGCCATTTACGATGGCGCGGCAGGCGCCACGCGCAACCGACACGACCGCACGGGACTGGAGTTGATCTATCAGGCCGACCGCTGGAAGCTGCAGGGCGAATACATCCAGGGATGGGACGGCGCGCGCAGGAAACTGGGATGGTACGCCACGGCCGTGACGGACATCGGGCGCGGCTCCTCGGCTGCGCTGCGGTACAGCTACCTTGACACGGACCGTTCCACCCCTTCCGATGCCACCGCGTGCTGGACTTTGGGCTGGACGCACGCAATCTCTTCCGACGGGGCAACGCGCTTCCAGATCAACTACGAGAAAAACGACGAACAGGGACGCGAAATACGGAACGACGCCGTGCTCATGCAGCTGCAGACCGCGTTCTAGGCGGCGGCGAACCTTTCAGCGCACCAGTAGCAGAACAATGGCCTGGGCGCTGAGGACGCGCAGCAGCATCACCAGAGGATACACCGTGGCGTAGGACACGTTCGGGGCGTCGGAGCCGGTGATGTTCGTGGCGAAGGCGAGGGCTGGCGGGTCGGTCATGCTGCCCGCCAGCAACCCGCAAAGCGAGAGATAATTGACCCGATAAATGGCGCGGGCCACCAGCGCCACCACCAGAAGAGGCACTAGGGTGATGAGAGTGGCCCAGGCCATCCATTGTAGACCGTCGCCGTTGACGAGTGTGGCCACGAACTGATCCCCGGCCCGCAACCCCACGCACGCCAGGAACAGCACGATCCCCACCTCCCGGAGGATGAAGTTGGCGCTGATGGGCATATACCACACCAGCGGTCCCACCCTGCCCAGCCGACTGAGTAGAATGGCCACCACCAGCGGGCCTCCCGCCAACCCAAGCTTGACGGGCGCGGGCATTCCGGGAACCTCCACCGGCCAGCTTCCGACGATGACGCCCAGCACAATTCCGACGAAGATGGGGACGATCTCCGGATGGTTCAACCGCCTGGCCGAGTTCCCCACCTCTGCCGCCGCCCTGTTGATGCCATCTTCCTCTCCGACGGCGAGCAATGTGTCTCCGAACTGCAGCCGGTAGTCGCGGGTGGGAGTGAACTCGATCTCGGCGCGGCTGACCCGCGTCACCGTGACCCCGAAGCGGCCAACCAAGTCCAGCTCCTCCAGCGTTTTGCCCAGTACTGCACGACGCGTGACCACCAGACGCCGGATGATGAGGGAACTGGGCATCTCCTTGAGGTCCACATCACTTTCGGATCCCACGATCAACTGCAGTTGCCTCAGCTTCTTTTCCGGACCCACCGCGTGCAGCACATCTCCCAGCCGCATCACCGTCTCGGGATGGGCCACCTCCAGTTTCCCTTCGTGCAGGATACGCGAGATCACCACACCCGATTCCGCAAGCCCCGGGATATCACGAATGCGCAGCCCATCCAGGTTCGGGTTCGTCACCTGGAGATTGGCGTTCGATGGCGGCGGTACGGCAGGGCGTTGAATGCGTGCAATCTGCTCGCCCTCTTGAGCGATGTTGACCCGGAACAGCGCGCGCACCAGCAGCATCGTCAGGATGATGCCGATGATGCCGAACGGATACGCGATGGCATAACCGAGACCGGGCAGCTTGGCGGCCTCGTCCGGGAGGCCGGGGATGTCCTTGAGCGCCTGCTGGGCCGCGCCCAAGCTGGGCGTATTGGTCACGGCACCGGAATACAGTCCCACGGCAGCCTTGATGTCTATTCTGCCGAAATGGCTGACCACAAGGGTCATCACCACACCGAGGAGCACCACGCTGGCCGCCATGATGTTCAACGGAAGCCCTTGGCGCCTTAGGGAATCCGTGAACCCCGGCCCCACCTGCACTCCGATGGTGTAGACGAACAGGATTAGGCCGAACTCCTTCGCGAACTCCAGCACGTGCTCGTTGATGCCCAGGCCGAAATGCCCGAACGCCAGCCCGGCGAACAGCACCCCGGCGATGCCCAGATTGATCCCGAAGACGCGGATGCTGCCCACCAGCAACCCCAGCGCCGCCACCAGGCCCAGAATGAGAACGGTGTGAGCGACCGTGTCTTCCGTGAAAAGCTGTATGATGAAATCCATTTACGCGATGGTTCCCCGTCCGTGTGATGGACCGCCTGCCGGCTCAGCCCTGCACAATGATACCCTGTCCGCACGGGACCCGCAGCGATATTATCATACTTTGTGGTATTTTGCACGAATCTCCTCAGCGTCTGCTCCGCCTCGGAGCAGGGAATGCTGTCAAGGGGAACCAAGGCTTGCGGGCGCCCCGGCAATACCAGCCAAGAAGTTCCAGCAACCGCAGTTTGCCAAACTCGCCCTGCGGCGGTTGCGCAGTCCGGCAAAGCCGGACGACTCGCCCCCGTGACGGCGCGCGCTCTCGATACGCACGCGTGCGGCGCGCTGCTCGACCAGCCTAGCCTGGGACCAAACAGCAAACATCTAGCCGCTACACCGCAACACCGTCGTGATCCAGAATGGCGCTGTGAGCAAACTCCCCCTCCCCCGCAATGCCGGAGGATTCGCTTTTCCGGGTCTCTCTGTGAAAGGGCAGGCAGTACAGTGAAGCTTGGCTAAGTGTCCGGGCAGGAAGCCGGGTTGGGAGGCTGCCGGTGCTCGCATACACGGGGCCGATGGACCCGACTCCTCGCCCCGTGCTGAAGAGGGCCGAAAGCGTGCCGCAGATGGAGAATCCGATGTTCAGGCTGCTCGCGCCAGCGTCGGTGGCGATGTTTGCCCTGCTCTGCCGCCAGGCGTGTGCACAGGAGCGCGGAGATATAATGCCTGTCTGCTCCGGGCATCCGGTGGGGTTTGGTCTGCTGACGCACGGCAGCAGGCGAGTGGTGGCGTTCCATGACGCCGATAGGTAGATGAGACCGGGTATGCGGACGCGCGACTGCTTGAATGGCCAGACGGAGATGTGTGAACGCGCGGGCGACGTTCCAGACGTGGTTTTCCCGAGCGCCATTGTCCACTTCCTGAAAACGAGAAGGATTCGCCCGCAGTACGGGTGCGCGGACACATACGTCTCGAAGGCGGAAGCGGACCCGGACGCGTTGATCACCTTCGTCTGCGAGTTCACCCTGTAGCATGCCCTCAGGTTTGACAGGCATTCTCGAACGGTTCTATACTGCTGTTCCGGCAAGGAGCGGCGGAACAGGCGGCAAAAAAACGGGAGCGGGAACGCCTTTTCAGACCGTATAGACTGACAGGGCGAGACCGGCGATCCGCCCCCTGGCAATGCGCCGGGGCGGACGACCTCAGAGAGGGCTGTTATCTCCTGAATGGAAAACGCAATCGAGATCCGTGATCTGACGAAGTCCTTCCACAGCGTCCTGACCGGCGAGGATGTCATCGCCGTGGACCATCTGACCCTGGATATCCACCGGGGAGAGATCTTCGGATTCCTGGGCCCCAACGGGGCCGGCAAGACGACCACCATTAAGATGCTGCTCGGCCTGATCTTCCCAACGTCGGGCACCGCAAGCATCCTGGGGTATCCTCCGGGAGACATTGAGGTCAAGCGCAAGATCAGCTATCTGCCGGAAAGCCCCTACTTCTATGAGCATCTGAGCGGATACGAGGTGCTGGACTTCTATGCGACACTGTTCGGCATCCCCGCGGCGGAGCGCAAGAAAAAGGTGGATGAGCTGCTGGATCTCGTGGGGCTGTCGGACAACAAGCACAAAAGGCTCCGGCACTACTCCAAGGGGATGCTGCAGCGCATTGGGCTGGCGCAGGCGCTCATCAACGACCCCGACCTGCTCTTCCTGGACGAGCCGACATCGGGCCTGGACCCGATCGCTCATCTGGACATCCGGGATATGATCCTTCGCCTGCGCGACGAAGGACGCACCGTCTTCCTCAGCAGCCACCAGCTCTCGGACGTCGAGATGGTCTGCGACAGGGTCTCCATCCTGGACCGAGGCAAGCTGA
Organism: Armatimonadota bacterium; assembly: GCA_025998755.1. Taxonomy (NCBI): domain Bacteria; kingdom Bacillati; phylum Armatimonadota; species Armatimonadota bacterium. Next base: position 117,957 of record AP024674.1, on the reverse strand, counting down.
TGCGGGTGGGCTCTCTGAAGGAGATGCTCGCCGGCAAGAGCGTGGAGATCCGGGCGGAGAGGGTGCGGGACGACATTTTTGAGAAGATCAAGGCGCACTCCTCCGACGCATTCACGGTGGACGGGGCCATCCGGGTCCGGGTGGAGCAGAGCTTCGTGAACGAGACCGTCCAGATGATCATGCAGACGGGGGGCGAGATAACCGCCGTCATCCCCGGGAAGAGGACGCTGGAAGACATCTTCATCGAAACCGTCAGGGAGGGCACAGTCTCTTGACAGCGTGGGTAATCGCCAGGAACACCTTTGGAGAGGCCATCCGCAAGAAGATCCTGAACGTCTTCCTGATTCTGGCCCTGGGCTCCGTTCTGATCTCTCTGACGTTCACGTTTCTGGAGTTCCGCCAGCAGGTGGTCATCCTGAAGAGCTTCGGGCTGGGGATGGTGCAATTCTGGGGGTTGTTCATCGCCATCATCATGGGCATCTCGCTCATCCCGGCCGATATCGAGCAGCGCACCATCTACACCATCCTTTCCAAGCCAGTGAAGCGCTATGAGTATGTCCTGGGGCGCTTCCTGGGCGGGGCGATCACCCTGGCCGTGAACGTCGCCTTGATGGGGGCCGCCTTCCTGTTGGTGTTCCTGCTGAAAGTCAACACACGCGCGCTGGAGAGCCTTGCGAGCCTCGATTTCGGCGCATTCTGGACCTCCTGGGTCTGGTCCGGCGAGGTGCCAGGGCTGATCGGCGGCATCGCCATGGTCTATATGAAGCTGCTGCTCCTGCTTGCCGTCGCGGTCTGTTTCTCCACCTTCGCCACCGTCACGGTGAACTTCTTCCTCAGTTCGGCGGTGTTCATCGCGGGAAGTATCTCCAGCGTGACAGAGGCGATGTCCAAGAGCCCGAACACACCCATCGTCCTGCGGTGGTTGTATGCGGCGGTCCACTATCTGGTGCCGAACTTCGGGAACTACGACGTGCAGAACCCCATCATCCATCCCGAAGTGCCCGCGGCGGACCTTCCGCTGTATATGTGGAAGGCGGTCTTCTACGGGCTGGCGTATACCATCATCCTGCTCGTGGTGGGCGTGCTGGTGTTCGAGCGCAAGGAGGTCTGACAAACCGTGTCCGCCACAGCCCGCCGCTCCTTGCTAGCCCTGCTGGTGCCGCTGTTCGCGCTGGTGGTCTGGCTCCAGGTGCAGATGGACCCGATGCGCAAGCGATACCAGCCCGGCAAGGTCACCAACATCGAGATCGGCACGCAGTTCGTGGCGGCCACACTGATCGGCCTGAAAGAGGTGGTGGCAGGTCTGCTGTGGGTGCGGGCGGACGAATTCTTCCACAGCGGCAACTATGCGGCGGTCATCCCCATCGTGCGGATCGTCACCTGGCTGGACCCGCACCAGATTGACGTCTACGACACGGGAGCCTGGCACCTGTCTTACAACTTCACGGACTCGCAGGAGCGCTCCGACCGGCGCTACATCCCGCCCGCCCAGGCGCTCTACCGAGAGGGGATCGCTAACAATCCGGACATCTACGACCTGTACTTCGCTCAGGGCTGGATGAACTTCCACAAGGTTCTGGATTTCAAGAGAGCCATCGAGCTGTTCACGGAGGCAAACAAACGGCCAGCGGTTGATCCATCCACAGGGAAAAAGCGGATGCGGCCCCAGTTCGTCGGGCACACCCTGGCCCACGCGTACCGAAAGGACGGCCAGATAGAACGGGCCATAGAGCAGTGGCGCCAGAACATCAAGGACAATGAGCGTTACGTCCGGGAGTCCGGTGATCCAGGGGAACAGGTAATGGTGGACGTAGCGCGAAACAACCTGAACCAGTTGCTGCGTGAGAAAGAGCAACGGTCGCGCCTGAGGCCAACCAAAGACGCCAACTTCGAGGCCCGGTGGCAGTTTCTGGGACCGAGAAAGTTCCGTGTCTACGGGACTCTGGACCTTCCGACAGGTGCGCGGGTGCGTCTGGTGCTCCGGGACAAGAATTTCAGGGAGCAGGAGTTCCAGAAGTTCTCCTGGGACATAGACACCAATCAGACCATCCTCATTGATGATCTTTATGTGAAGGACGGCCGCTTCAGCCGGACCATTGACATTGAGCGGGACGTCACCATCTACCCTCTGAAGTCCGAGGAATACGTGATGACCTTCACCTTCAATCCGCTGACCGCCCCGGACTTTGTGCAGGATGTCATCGGGAACAAGGGCGAGGGTCTTGCGGATCAGAAGTATCTGGTGGTGCGCAACGGTGTCCGGATGCTGGAAAAGAGCTTCATCATCAAGCGAAACCAGCTACTGTAACAGGAGCAGAGTTCAGCCTGCAAGCAGCGGATCCGTCATTCCGGCCTCCTGAAAGCCCTTTGCCCTCAGAATGCAACTGTCGCACTGCTGACAGGGACGCGCCCCGCCGAGATAGCAGCTCCACGTCAGGCTGAAGTCTACTCCCAGGCGAGTCCCCTCGCGGATGATGTCCGCCTTCGTCATGTGCACTAGAGGAGCTTCTATCTTCACCGGCCTGCCGTCCACTCCCGCCCTGGTTCCGAGAGCGGCCATGTGCTCGAAAGCGCGCAGGAATTCCTCCCGGCAGTCCGGATAACCCGAATAATCCAGCTGGTTCGCCCCGATGAAGATATGCCGGGCATCAAGTGTCTCGGCCCAGGCCAGAGCAAAGCTGAGGAAAATGATATTCCGCGCGGGAACGTAGGTGACGGGAATATCCCTGGCCATATCTTCCGGGCTGCGTCCTGCCGGGACGTCCATGCCTGATGTGAGAGCGCTGCCTCCCCAGAGGCGGAGGTCAAAGCCAAGCACCAGGTGCTGCGCAGCACCCAGGGATCCGGCGACGGCCCTGGCGGCGTCCAGTTCCCTGCGATGACGCTGACCGTAGTCGAACGAGAGCGCATAGATCTCGAATCCCCGGCTCTGGGCGATTGCGGCGGCGGTGGCGCTGTCCAGACCGCCCGACAAAAGACAGACCGCCGGCGGGCGGGAGCTACCCTCGGCGCTCATCGCAGGTTTGTCATCCTGTGGGTCTGAGGAATGACCCGGACGTCCGGCAGGACAGCGCGGGCAGCCTCGTATGCGCCGAGGATATCGCCGGCCGACGGAGGCTCCAGGACGCTCCCGAAGGGTGTGACCGGTTGGATGATGAAGGGCACATCCCGCGAGACCGATGCCACCACCTCCGCCATCCGCCGTACCTGCGTCAGGTCGGGTGAGGGCGGCAGCACCATTTTGCAGAACACTTCTTTGGCCAAGGCAATCCTCAAAAAGTCCCTGTGTTCCGCAGACCAGTCCCTCCCGTCCTGCAGCGTCTGGGGCAGCTTCAGGTCCATCGCCACGGTGTCCACGAGAGAGATCACCTGCGCAAGCCTGGCGGGGAGGGATCCGTTGGTTTCCAGATAGATCCGCAAACCCGCTGCGCGCAGGCGCGGAATGAGCAAACGGAGAAAGCCATCTTGCAGAAGCGGCTCGCCGCCGGTCAGGCTGACAGCGTCGTGCGGACTGCGTGCCAACCGGAGCACCGCAGCCGCCACTTCGTCCAGGGACAAAGGATTACCGCGCTGCTGGAAATCGCCTTCCCCGGGCGTCTGCTCCAGCCTGGCCGGAGGCCGGCCGCTGAGCGACTCCGGAGTGTCGCAGTAGGCGCAGCGGATGTTGCAGGCGAAAAAACGCAGGAAGATGTGCCTGCGCCCAACGTGCGGGCCCTCTCCCTGGATGCTGGAGAAGACCTCCACAATGTGAGCCTTGCGCTCCTGCGTATCAGCAACTGGCCGGGAGTCATTCACCGGGAGCGTAGAAAGCTCCATACTTCTCCGTCTCCCAGATACCGATCGAGTCCACATTCAACCCGAGCGGCCGCACCGCTTCCGTCAGCCTGTCGTACACGAAGCGCGCCATATTCTCCGCCGTGGGGTTCAACTCATCGAAAGGAGGAACTTCGTTGGTGACCCGGTGATCGAACGGGCGGACGATGTCCTCCAACAACTGCTTCACCTGTTTGAAGTCCACCAGCATGCCGGCCCTGTCCAGTTGCGAGCCGCTGACGCGCGCCTCCACGCGGTAGTTGTGGCCGTGCAGATTGGCGCAAGGCCCTTCGTAATCGCGAAGGAAATGGGCTCCACAGAAGCTGACCTGGACCACGAGTTTATACATGGGCGGAAGAGCAAAGGCGGACTTGGCTCGGCCAATCCCTGCTGCAAAGGGATTGTATTCGCGCACTCGACGTGTGTCAAACGGGTCTGCCCGGCCGCGCCTTCAGGAGGCCCCCTCCTCTGCGAACTCCACAAACGCTTCGCACGCCCATTGCTGCCACTTCGGTTCGACAGCGATTCCTCGCAGGTCGCCGTAGTGACCGGCAATGAATCCGCCGCCCTGCCCCAGCTTCCGGATCATCTCCCGCGCGGCGGCGCGGATGAGATCGCGATCGCCGGTGGGAAGCACTCTCTGAATATCCACGGGCGACCAGATGACCACCCGGCCGCCCACTGTCTCCCGCAACCAGTCTATCCCGCTGAGAGTGGGCTGATCGAGCTGAAGCACGGAGATGCCGATATCACGCAGCGACGGGATGATATCGCGGATATAGCCACAGGAGTGCATCCACACGTGCAGGCCAAGCGACCGCGCGTGCCCGGTAAGCTCCTCGAAGCCGGGGCGGAAGAGATCCTGCCAGAGCGCTGGTGAGACAAGCAGCCGCTCCTGCGTACCCCAGTCCTCCGCGAAGAACACTCCGTCCGCGCCCGCTACGGCCCATCGATCCATGCAACGCTTCAGCATGGAGATGACCCGGCGGTTCAGGCGCTCGACGTTCTCCCGCTCCAGCAGCAGATCCGTCAGAAAGATATCAATCCTGCGGAGGTAACGCATGATGGCGAAGGGAAAGCCCGGCAGCATCCCCAGGTGATACCGGTCAGGGTGCTCCGCGAAGGTCCGGGCGGCGTGCTCATAGCGGGATGGCAAATCGAAGCGCGGAAAGACGTAGCTGTCCAGGTCGGCCCAGTTCTTCAGGGCTCCCTCGATCACCTCTCCGCCCCGTGTGGTATCCAGGCGCCGCCAGACGTTGTGCCACTCGTCCTCCCACTGTGCCCCGTTCTCCATTTCCCAGGTCCGGTGGGGTTTCCAGTCGGGATCCGGCGTTACGCCGGCAAGGCACAGGTCGTTCGGGAACGGCTCAGGAAGCGCCATCGGGATGCGGTCGGGACCCTGAAAGGACAGGCACCGCAGGACGCGCTCTCGGCTGGTCATATCGGCCGACCTCCTCTCCTGGTGGAGTTCGCGCGCTAGCGGCGTTTGCCCTGCGGGGGGGCTGTCCTCGACTGAGGTGGCTGGCCGGTGGTACAATCCCCCGGCAAAACGACAGGAGGAAAACGGCATGCTGTTGCAGGAAGCCGGCCGCGAGATCGAAGAGCTGCGAAAGCGGCTCGAACAGATCGCGGACCATCTTTGACGTCCGCGGCAAAGCGGAACGCATCGAAGATCTGGAGCGCCAGAGCAGCGAGCCCGGGTTCTGGGACGACCCGGAGGCGGCACAGAAGGCGATGACAGAGCTGGCGAAGCTGAAGAGCGTCGTCGAGCCCTATCGCAATATCGTATCGCGCATCGAGGATCTGGAGGTTCTGGCCGAACTGGTGCGAGAGTCCGGTGACGAGGCGGAGCAGGAGAACTTCCAACAGGAGCTTCAGCGCGTAGTCTCGGAGCTGGATTCCTTTGAGATGCAGACATTCCTCTCCGGCCCGCATGATGACGCGAACGCCATCCTGGAGGTAAACGCAGGAGCGGGTGGCACGGAGAGCTGCGACTGGGCAGCCATGCTGCTGAGGATGTACACCCGCTGGGCGGAGCGCAAAGGCTATCAGGTGGAGGTGCTGAATGAAGTCGAAGGAGAGGTGGCCGGTATCCGGAACGCCACCATCCTGGTGAAAGGGCCGCTCGCCTACGGGTATCTGAAGGTGGAACGCGGCGTCCATCGGCTGGTGCGCATCTCGCCGTTTGACGCAAACGCCCGGCGGCACACTTCGTTCGCCTCCGTGGACGTGGTGCCCGAAATCACCGAGGGACCGGAGATCGAGATCAACCCGGACGATCTCCGCATAGACACCTACCGCTCCAGCGGCGCGGGGGGACAGCACGTCAACAAGACCGACTCCGCCGTGCGCATCACGCATATTCCCACAGGGATCGTGGTAAGCTGCCAGAACGAGAGGAGCCAGCATCAGAACCGCGAAGTGGCAATGAGGATCCTGGCGTCTAAACTGTGGGAGTTGAAACGACAGGAGGAGGAAGCCCGGCTTGCGGAGCTGCGCGGCGAGCAGCGCAAGATCGAATGGGGCAACCAGATCCGCAGCTACGTTTTCCAGCCCTACCAGATGGTGAAGGACCACCGGACGGAGGCGGAAACCAGCAATGTGGAAGCCGTTATGGACGGCGAGATAGACGAGCTGATCGAGGCTGGCCTGCGGGCTGGCATCAAGTAAGGAGACCTGCGATGCAGACTCGGAACGGATACCGGCACACTTCGGCAATGCTGAGGCTGGCCGCGGCGCTCAGTCTGATGACGGCGTCGCTTGCGGCGGCCTCGGAGGGGCAGGTTATCTCCGGAAAGGGTAGTGACGTGTCCGAGACGGGTCTGGGCAATCTGGTGGCGGACGCTGTCCGACGCTCTGCTGGGGCAGAGATCGCCTTCGTGCCCGCAGGCACGTTGCGCACGGTGGAACTGCGCGTGGCTGACATCTCGCCGGAGACGCTTTCCTCCACTGTGGTGGACCCGGAAGAGGAGATAGCCGTCTTGGGTTTGACAGGAGCGCAGATCCGCGAGGCGCTGGAGAGAAGCGTTTCCCTCGCGCCCAAACCTAACCGGGGATTCCTTCAGTTATCCGGATTGCTGGTGAAATACGACCTCAGCAGTGCGCCGATGAGCCGCGTGGCAGACGTCAAGGTAGGGCAGAAGCCGCTTGAGGACGCCCGGGTCTACCGGGTGGCCATGCCGGCCGGGCTGGCCGCCGGAGGGTTGGGCTACTTCCGGGTGTGGGGTGACACCAAACCCGCGCGCGACGGGTTCGGGACGCTCGGCTCCGCGCTGGAAGCCTTGGCCGGAACCAGACCCGACTACTCCCTCTACACCACTGAGGGGCGCATCAGGCGGACGTCGTGAGGGCGGCCGGACAGCTCCGATGGGCTCCGCGCGCCGGAGGCCGGCTCTTTCTGCTGCTGGCTGTCCTGCTGGGAGCGGCGCTGGCGGGGTGCGGTTCGAACACCGGAACGGGAACAAGCGGGGAAGAGAAGAGCACTCCGGAGTTCCGCTACGCTTTCGACGCCAAGCGCGCTTTTGCCTATCTGGAGAAGCAGGTCTCCTTCGGGCCTCGCAATCCCGGTTCCGAAGGCCACCGGCGCTGCCTGGAATGGATGAAACAGGAAGCCGCCAAGACGGCGGACCGGGTCTTCACCCAGAGCTTCACCCGGCGCTACGGCGGGAAAGATATCACCTTTACAAACGTCTTTGCGGTCTATCCGGGAGCTTCCGATCGCATCGTCATCCTCTGCGCGCACTGGGACACCCGTCCATTCGCCGATGAGGAAGTCGACCCGGCCAAAGCCGCCAAACCCATCCCGGGGGCCAACGACGGCGCGTCGGGAGTGGCGGCGCTGTTGGAGCTGGGACATCTGTTCCGGGCGCAAAAGCCGCCGGTTACTGTGGTCGTGATCTTCTTCGACGGTGAGGACTTCGGAAAAGACGTGAAGGACATGCTTCTCGGCTCCACGGAGTTCGCGCGGCAATGGCGCGCCGTGCTGAAGGACGTGGGGCAGGACGTGGAATACGGCATCCTTCTGGACATGGTGGGCGCGAAGGATCTGCGTATCCCGCGGGAGGTGAACTCGCAGCAGGCCGCGCCCTGGCTGATGGACACCATCTACCGCCACGCGCGGGAAGCAGGACTGGAAAAAGTGTTCCCGGACGAGCCGGGGCCGCAGATCCTGGACGACCACATCCCGCTCATCCGGGCCGGAGTTCCCACCGTGGATCTGATCTCTTTCGACTACGCATACTGGCACACGCTGGATGATACTCCTGACAAGTGCAGCCCGGAGTCACTGAAAGCCGTCGGAGAGGTGGTTGCCCGCACCGTGTATTCGGACACCCGCAGGCCGCGCTGACTCCGCCGGGATCCCCAGCAGCACGGTCTGACAAAACCAGACATAAAGAAGAACAGGAGCCTCGTTTATTGCGCGCCCTCGAGATCTCTGACAGAAGATATCCTTCATTACGCCCGGTAACGTGCCCGGCGCGCTGGCAAGGATGGGTCAGAGCAGGAAGCTTCGCGCGCACGGTAGGCGCGGAGTCGCGCGGGTGCCTGCTTGCATCGGGGACGCGGAGCACGTGGCGGCGGACTAATGAGCCGGACAACGAGAGGGTCACCCGTGTCCGGGTAGCAGTGAGCACAGTGTTCGACACCGTGGAGAATCACAGCATCCACTTCAACGGAGGCAGTTTTGCGGAGGGGCCAGGCGGCCAGTGGCTCCATCAGATGGAAGCGGGGCCGGCTGTCAGATTGCTGGATCTGCCGGTGGGGTGTCTTCGCGAGAAGATCCACGCCGACCCTTTGGGCTGGATGGGCTGGGGGTATCGGCGTCCCGAAATCTATGACCGGTATCTGGCCGGAGGATCGGCATGACCTCATTTCTGTGGTATGCACTGGCGGCATTCTCCGAGATCGCGGGCTGCTTCACGTTCTGGATGTGGCTGAGGCTGGGGAAAAGCCCGCTCTGGCTCATTCCCGGAATCGCAGCGCTTCTGTTCTTTGCCTTCGCGCTGACCCGCACGGAACCGGCCTTCGCAGGGCGGACGTTCGCCGCTTACGGAGGGATCTACATCGCCGCGTCGCTGGTGTGGCTGGCGACGGTGGAGAAGACCCGGCCCGATGTCTGGGACCTGTCCGGAGCAGCCGTCTGTCTGGCAGGAGCAGCGCTTATCGTGCTGGGGCCGCGCGGGAACTGACAGCCTTGCGGCTCATTTTCCCACCCATACCGTGCGCCCGCGGGCGGCGGCCCACTCCGTATTGATGCGCGGGTCGTATTTCCAGAGACGCTCCTTCGCCCAGTCCCACGCCTCGGGCTCCCCGTCGCACTCCAGCCGGATGACGGGGAACAGGTCCGTGGGCGGCCTGGCAGGCAGCCGCCTGAGCGTCAGGTAGTCACGGCTCTGATGGACTTCCAGATCCTGTCCCGTAGTGAGCAGCACCGCACGCTGAACGCGGGATTTCAAACCGGGCATCGTGAGGGTGTCGCGTCCGTCCCAGAAGCGGATGATCAGATACAGATTGTTCCCTCGCACGGTCTGCCAGCCGTAGGTCACGAACTCTGTGACATTGCCGGATCCACGCCCGTAGATGGCTTCTCCGTGCACCTTTAGCCACTCGCCGATGGCCGTAGCCCGCTCAACGAACTCCGGAGGGAATGTTCCGTCCGGCTTCGGGCCGACATTCAGCAGAAGGTTGCCGCCCTTGACCGCCGCCTCCACCAGAAAGGACAGCAGATGGTCGGTGTTGCGCCATCGCTCCCCGATGGTGTACCCCCAGAGCCGCTGTGTACTGACCTGGCAGGATTCCCACAGGCGGTCTTCCGCCACGATCCGGTGCTCCGGCGTGCCGAAGTCGCCCAGTTCAGCCGCCAGACCGGCGTCCTCGATAGCTTCTTCATCACCCGCTGCTGCGGCCTCTGCGTGCCCCAGCCGGTTGTTGATCAGGATATCCGGCTGGAGAGCGCGCATCATCTCCACAAGCTCCCGGCTCTTCAGTTCGGACTGCGAGCGGGGCCAGGCCCCGTCGAACCAGAACACGTCTATTTTGCCGTATCCGGTCAGCAGCTCTCGGACCTGGCCGTGGATGTATTCCCGGAACGCTTCCCACTCCTCCGGCAGCCCTGCGGGACCTTCCCAGAAAGCGGGGATGCGGGCGTCCATGAAGGAGTAGTAAAGTCCAACGCGCAACCCTTCCGCCCGGAACGCCTCCACATATTCCCGGACAAAGTCGCGGCCGGGAGCTTGGGCAGCGCTGGTATAGTCGGTCAGCCTGGAATCCCATAGGCAGTAGCCATCATGGTGGCGGCTGGTCAGGACGGCGTATCTCATTCCGGCCCGCTTCGCCACACGCGCCCACTCGCGAGGATCGTAGCGTTCAGGGTTCCAGAGACAAGCCTGGCGCTCGTAATCCGCCTGGTCCAGGCGCTCGCGCAACAGCACCTGCTCTCCCCTTCCCCACATGGAATATGGACCCCAGTGGATGAACAGACCGTAGCGGCCTTCAGCGAACCAGCGCCAGCGCTCCGGGATTTCCGGCATGATGCCCTCGACTCCTTTCCGGGACGGCTGTCCCCGCAGGCTTAGAGACTGCAGAAGGAGAATCCTCCCTGCGAACAGGCCAGGACGGATAAGGCGCGAACGCGGGCTGTCCCGCGTTAGTGTGGTAACTAAGGGAGAGAGGAAAGTAGCGGAGGCCGGACTCGAACCGGCGACGCCACGGGTATGAGCCGTGTGCTCTGACCAACTGAGCTACTCCGCCGCGCTCCATTCCCGCGGCGTGAGGAAACGCGCGGGGCACTGCCGATTATATCCCAAGAGCCCCGCGATATCAAGGGAAATACGCCACCTTGCGCCGCCGCGGCAGGCTGTGGTATCATCCCTGTCTGGTAGGCTTTAGAATTCCAGTAATCAAGCACGAGGAACAGCGCCGTTGCCCAATATCAAGTCAGTCATCAAAGACGTCAAGAAGTCCAGACAGCGCAGGCTGCGCAATCTCAGCTGGAAGTCCAAGATCAAGACCTTCGTCAAGAAGACGAGGGCAGCGTTCGGCACGGAGAAGGCTCCCGAGCTGATCAGTGCCACCGCCAGCGTCATTGACAGCGCGGCGCAGAAGGGCATCATTCACAAGAATGCCGCCGCGCGGCGCAAGTCGCGCCTGATGAAGCAGGCGAACAAGGCGGCGTCTCAGCAGAATCAGTAAGAGCGGAGCCGGTTTCCGGGCTTTCTAGGATGTGCGGGCCGGGGTTTGGCCGTCAGGCGGACCCCGGCCCCGCTTTTGCCGGGGACCGGGCAGCCATGGCGATCCGTGTGAGACACATCTCAAGATCCGCCTGCGGACTGCCCGCCGAAGGAGCGTATCCCTTGAGCGCAAGGTCGGTCTCCGTAAGGATCTCGAAGACCGTAGCGAGACGCTTCAGGCCGAACCTCCGGGATTGAGCGGCGAACTTGCGCATCAGAAACGCCTGGCGTTTCAGGACATCCTGCAGGTTGGGGGATGGCAGGAGGAACCTCTCCGCCCCAGCAGGCAAGGCCGAGGCATCTTGAAACGAAAACCCCGCGTCGCGGAGGCTTCTGGCCTGCCAGAGCAGCCGGAAATGCCGCGCCAGCAGAGCCAGCGTCCGGTGCGCGGCCGAACGCTCGTCGTCGGCCAGCAGAAAGAGATCTCTCAGCATCCGCAAAGCCTCACCGGCCAAACCTTCGCACACCGCGTCTATCATGGCGAAGACGCGATCTTCGGGCGGGGCCGGAATCATCGTGGCCACATGCTGACGTCCAATGGACTGGCCCGGCCAGACGAAATCCGCCAGCTTGCGGAGCTCGCTCTCCAGCTGCCAGAGATCGCTTCCAAGCCTGCGCAGCATCTCCTCCGCAGCCGCCGGCTCCAGGCGGACGCCAGCCCGCGCGGCGGCATCTTTCAGGAATGAGCGGGCGTCGTCGGCCTTCGCCGCCGGGCACGTCACCACCACCCCGGCGGCATCGGCAGCTTTCAGCAAGGCTTTGACGTCCTTGCCCTCGTCGGAGCGGACTTCCAGAATCAGGCAGCCCCGCTCGCAGGGCTTGGAGATGGCCTCGGTCAGTTTCTGCAGCTCGGCGGTCGGTGCCTCCTCAACCCGGCTCACGGTAACCACTCTTCTCCGCGAAGCAAGCGGCACCGTCTGCCACGCAGCAAGCACCCTTCCCGCGTCCAGAGACTCGCCTTCAAGACGGTCGTGGTCGAACTCAGCCAAAGCGGAATCCAGATATTGTCCTGCGATGGCGTCCATGACCTGCCGGCGGGCGAGATCCTCAGCGCCGACCACCGCCCATACCGGGGCATCCGGCAGTGAGGCAGGGTTGCGGAGGCTGGCGGGCGTGAGATTCATGGCCGGGAATGAACGGCAGCAGAGGCGGCCGTCTCCGCCTCCAGGCAGTCCGGCACTTCCAGAGCGCGCGCGACATCTTGCCGGATTTGGGCAGCCAACTCTTCCAGGCTGGAAAAACGCTTCTCATCGCGCAGCCGCTCCAGGAAGCGCACTTCCAGATGGTTGCCGTACAGCTCCCCACGGAATCCCACCAGATGGACTTCCAGACCGCGCGGGCCGCCCCCCACAGTGGGGCGCACGCCGACATTGGCGGCTCCTCTCAAGAGGACTCCATTGAAGCGTCCGTTGACCGCATAGACACCGTTTGCCGGCAGAAGACGCCGCGGAGAAATCTCAAGGTTTGCGGTGGGGAAACCGATCTTCTGGCCCCGTCCGTCGCCGTGAACCGTCACCCCCGAGACAGAGTAACAGCCACCCAGGAGCCGGGCCGCACGGCGCACATCGCCGGCTTCCAGAGTCTGCCGGACCAGCGAACTGGACACGGGCTCCCCGTCCACCATGACCGGGGAGACGACATCCACGTGGAAGCCCAGCTCGTCCGCCATTTCCTGGAGAAGCTCGGGAGTCCCCTCCCGGCCACGGCCGAAGCGGAAACTCTGGCCCACCACGACGTAATGCGCCCCCACTTTTTCCAACAGCACCTCCCGGACGAACCGGCGGGCATCCAGGCGGGCAAAAACCTCGTCGAAGCGCAGCACCAGCACCCCGGCCACGCCGGACCGGGCAAGGCGCTCAACCCGTTCCCGGGGATCACTTAGCAGCAGGGGAGCCCTGTCGGGAGCAACCACTTCCAGCGGATGGCGATCCATAGTAACGGCAATCGCAGGCAGGCCGTGCCCGCAGGCCGCCTCGGCCAGACGATGCACCAGCGCCTGATGCCCCACGTGGAAGCCGTCGAAGACGCCGATCGTGACCGCCACCCCGTCCGCAGGGGGGATGTAGTGCTCCAACCCCCAGAAGATGCTCAAATCTTGGGCAGCCCTCCTTTTTCTCCTTCAGACACCAGCCGAGTCACGGGCCTCCCAGAACCTTCAGCGGGCGGATGCCATCCTGCCCGCGGGTCGCCTGGCCAATGCCCAGAAGCTCGCCGGTCTGCGAATGTACCCGCACGATGCCTGTGTAGCCTCTCCCCGCCGCAACGGGCAGCCCGGAGCAGAAGCGGCGGCCTTCAACCGTGGTGATCTCCACACGCGGCATGCCCTGCACAGCCGCCTCGGGCGGAAGCAAGTGCTCCCGGAAATCGTTGGAGGTCCATTGCTCCACTTCCGACAGCCTGTGCGCCATTTCGAGGGCAAACGGTCCAGATCCGGTCCGCACCAGCCACTCCATCGCTCCACCGGTACCGAGCCGGTCCCCGATATCTGCGCATAGCGTGCGCACATAGAACCCGGAAGAAACCTCCATTTTGAGGGTGGCCCGGGCGTGCTCTCCTGCGTGCCAGGATTCGACCTCCAGGGAATAGACGTGCACCCGGCGCGGCCGTCGCTCCACTGTTCGCCCCTCTCGGGCCAGCCGGTACAGGCGCTGCCCGTCCACCTTCACTGCGCTATACATAGGAGGGGTTTGCAGGATCTCTCCGCGGAACTCTTGCAGCACCGCCGCCAATCGATCCAATGTCACTTCTGCGCAGCTCGTGTCGTTGAGGATGCGGCCCTGCAGGTCCTGCGTATCCGTGGTAAGGCCCAGCACCAGACCCGCCCGATAGCGCTTGGTGTGCCCGGTCAGGAACTCGGCCAGCCGGGTAGCGCGGCCCACAAGCAGCACCAGCACACCCTCTGCCATTGGATCCAGGGTGCCTGTATGCCCCACCCTGCGCAGCCCGAAACGCCGGCGCACCATTGCGACCACATCGTGGCTGGTAAACCCGGCCGGTTTGTTTATGATCAGAACTCCGTCCACTTCTTCAGCTCTTCCAGGACCCGTTGCTCCGCTTCGTCCAGTGTACCCTGCAGAACGCATGCCGCGGCCAGTTCGTGCCCGCCTCCACCCAGCGCCTCGGCCGCCCTTGCAACAGGGGCGCCTCCCCGCGACCGGAAGCTGACCCGGACGGATCCAGGGGCCTCCTCCCGCAGGATGACGGCCACATCCACGCCCTTCAACCCGTGGACCATGTTCACGAAGCCTTCCGTGTCCTCCGGCTTCGCACCGGTGACTTCGTAGTCCCCCAGCGAGAGCCTTGCCCACGCCACGTGGCCGTTCGGGCTGAGCTGGATGGAATCCAGCGCCCGGGACATTAGCTTCAGACCCGCCAGCGAACGGGTATCGTAAACCTTCTGTGCAATGTCGGCCGTGGAGGGACCCTGCCTCATCAGATCGGCGGCTATCTCCAGCGTCCGGGGGCGGGTGTTCGGATACCGGAACCCGCCAGTATCGGTGACCAGTGCGGTCAACAGGGCCTCGGCCATCTCATACGATACAGGCACGTCGCGGTGAAGCAGAAGGCAGTAGACCACCTCGGCCGTCGCCGCGCAGTCCTCATCGGTCACCCGGGCAGTGCCGAACTCGGACGTGGGAGGATGATGATCCAGCACCACGGAACAAGGAGCCTGCGCAACGGCCTCGCTGAGCGCTCCTGTCCGTTCCGGCCGGTCGCAATCCACCAGCACCGCAACTTCCGGCACCTCTCGCGGCACGACGGACTCGATAAGCTTCTGAGGCCGCAGGAAGTCATAGATCTCCGGTGTGGGCTGCGGACAGACCAGATGGACATCCTTGCCGAGCGCACGCAACCCCAGCGTCAGGGCGATCGCGCTGCCGAGGGCATCTCCGTCGGGGTTCTGGTGCATAGCGACCATCACCTTCCGGGCGCCGTCAAAGACTTTCCAGGCTGCATCCAGAACGTCAGATGTCAGCCTGGTCATCCTCGATCTCTCGCAACAGCTCCTGCACCCGCGCGCTCTTCAGAGGCCCGTCGTCCAGGTACAGTTCCAGCATCGGGGTGGTCCGCATATGCGAGACCTTCAGCAGCTCCCTGCGGATGTAGCCCACCGCCCTTTGCAGCACCTGGAACGAGGCCTGACGCTCGGCTTCATCCCCCAGGAAACTCACCCCGATCCTCGCCGTCCGTAGATCCGGCGACACGTGCGCCTCCGTGAAAGTGACAAATCCGAGCCTGGGATCCTTCATACGGCGCACGATCGCGCTGATCTCCTGAACCAGAAACTTGTTCACCCGCTCCTGCCGAAGCGACACTTCCGGCTCTCCTTTCAAAGGAACTCCAGCGAGGTCTCAACCACCTCGACACGCGGGTCCGACTCCACACTCTGCAGGACCTTGTCCAGCACCATGTTGGCGAAGCGGCGGTCCGCGGAAACCACCGCGAAGGCCAGTTCCGCCGCCCGGTGCGAGTCCTGCCTGCCCACCTCGGCCGCCGTGACGTTGAAGCGATGCCGTATGCCGTCCAGCATTCCCCGGACCACGCTCCGCTTGTCCTTCAGACTGCTGCCCTCCCCGAGCGCAATCTCGACGGTCAGCAGCCCCACAACGACCATAGCAGACCCAAAGCCCGACGCCTTCTGCGCGTCCCCGCCGCGGGAGGTGCGGCGAGACCATCCACGCTACAGAGTCCGGGCCACCTCACTCACCACGAAGCACTCGACGACGTCACCTTCCTGCACGTCATCGAAACCGTCCAACTGGATGCCGCACTCGAAGCCCGCCGCCATCTCGCGGACGTCGTCCTTAAAATGCCGGAGAGAAGCGATCTGTCCCTTCCAGACCTCCTGACCGTCGCGGAGCACTCTGGCGCTGGTGTTGCGCTGGATCTTGCCATCCTGGACGTAGCATCCGGCCACCATGCCGCGCGGAGTCCGGAACAGGGCACGCACCTCCGCGTGCCCCAGGATCTCCTCGCGCATCTCGGGCTCCAGCAGACCGCTCAGCGCCTTGCGGACATCGTCCAGCAGCTCATAGATGATGTTGTACCTGCGGATCTCGACGTGCTCCCGCTCGGCCGCCTCACGAGCCGCACGGTCCACATTCACGTTGAATGCGATGACCACTGCGTCCGATGCCGCCGCAAGCATGACGTCGCTTTCGCCCACAGAGCCCACGCTGCTCTGCAGCACCCGCACTGTGACCTCTTCTGACTCTTCGCCAAGCGATTCCAGCTTTTGGCGGATGGCCTCCGCAGACCCGTCCACGTCGCAGCGAAGCACCACCCTCAGTTCGCGGGTCTCGCCGCGCTGCATCTGATTGTAAAGATCCTGAAGCGTGCGCGGTCGCTGCTCCCGGAGCCGCTTCTCACGCTCCTGCTCCTGCCTCTCCTCGGCGATCTGGCGGGCAGTCTTCTCGTCGGCAACCACCTCAAGGGTGTCCCCGGCTCCGGGGACCGACTCAAGACCCAGCACCTCGACCGGCGTAGAGGGACCGGCCTTCTGCAGCCGCTCTCCGCGGTCATCCATCATGGCCTTGATCTTGCCATAAGTGGATCCGACGACCACCGCATCCCCGATACGCAGCGTGCCGTCCTGCACCAACACGGTCGCCACAGCGCCGCGTCCGCGCTCCACTCGCGACTCGATGACCGCTCCCCTTGCGGGAAGCGAAGGATCCGCGGTCAGCTCCAGCATCTCCGCCTGCAGCAGGATGGACTCCAGCAGATCCTCCAGACCCATTCCCGTTATGGCGGACACGGGGACGACCATCGTATCGCCGCCCCAGTCTTCAGGCATAAGACCGTGCTCCGCAAGCTGCTGCTTCACGCGGTCCGGGTTGGCCTCCGGACGGTCCATCTTGTTCAGGGCCACGATGATGGGCACTCCGGCGGCGCGCGCGTGGTCGATAGCTTCCAGGGTCTGTGGCATCACGCCGTCATCCGCCGCCACCACAAGCACGGCGATATCCGTCACTTGCGCCCCGCGGGCGCGCATGGCTGTGAACGCCTCGTGCCCCGGAGTATCGATGAAGGTGATGATCTTGTCCTCTTTGGAGGAGTTGTCCCGGTGCGTGACCTGATACGCTCCGATGTGCTGAGTGATGCCTCCGAACTCCGATGCGGTAACGTTGGTATGACGTATGGCGTCCAGCAGCGAAGTCTTGCCGTGATCCACGTGCCCCAACACCGTCACCACCGGAGGACGGATCCAGCTCCCGCGAGTGGGAGCCTTCGGCTTGGGGCGAGGTTTGGAGGGGGCGGGCGCGGCAGCGCCTTCCCGGACGGTGAATCCCAGCTTCTCGCCGGCCTTCTGGGCCTGCTCCAGCGTGATGGACTCGTTCAGGGACGCGAAGGTACCCGTCTCAATCAGCGCGGAAAGCACCTGGGCGTGGGGCAGCCCCAGAGCGTCGGCGAAATCGCGCACCGTCACCGACGCCGGAATCTGAACGACTTTCTGACCCTCAGCCGCCTGCTCCGACAGAAGCTCGCGCACCAGCTCCGCCGTTTCCTCGTCCACGGTGCTGGAATGGCTCGCGACCTCCACCCCCAGATCCTTCAGGGCCTTGATCAGGTCCGCCGGCTGGGCGCCAAGATCTCTGGCTAAATCATAAACACGCGTCTTGCTCAGACCCGCTCACCTCCTTCGCGCGTCACCCGGACGCGCAAACGTTGTCGGTAAACTCCAGTATATCCCGCCCGCCGCGAGCTTCAGGATCGCCGGTATACCGGTGTATGTCCAGTCTATTCTACACCGATTTCCGCCTTTTCCGTCTCGCGCCGGACGGCCGCCTCCAGTTCGGCCAGCGCCGCCTCTCCCGGCGGGCACCGCAGCGCCCGCGCCAGACGCCCTCCCTTGAGAGCCTGCTTCAGACACCGGGCGGAAGGGCAGACATACGCCCCGCGACCCGGCGCCTTGCCGGACACGTCCACCGAGACACGGCCTTCCGGTGACCGGACCACCCGGATGAACTCGCCCTTCACAGCCCTGCGCCGGCAGCCGACACAGCTGCGGATGAGATGTCCGGGCACGCCCTCATCCCTCCGCGGGAGACCTCACTCCCCCGCCTCCCCGGCTGCCATCTCAGAAGTCTCCCCGGCGATCTGCCCCTCCAGTGTCCCGGAAGCGTCCTGCTCTTCACCGCGGGAAGCAGTGCTCCGGTCCTGAGCATCCTGCTGGGCAGCCTGCGACTCGCTGCGTATGTCAATGCGCCATCCGGTGAGCTTGGCGGCCAGCCTGACATTTTGGCCGGCTTTGCCGATGGCAAGCGAGAGCTGACTATCCGGCATGACCACTGTGGCCGTCTTATTGGGCTCGTCCAGAGAAACGTGCGACGGCTTTGCGGGGCTCAACGCCTCCGCAATGAACCGCGCCGTGTCCTCGCTCCAGCGGACGATGTCCACCTTCTCGTCGTACAGCTCGTTGACCACGGACTGCACCCGCGTGCCCCTGTGTCCCACGCAGGCTCCCACCGGGTCCACACGCTCGTCCCGGGAGTGCACGGCGATCTTGGAACGCTGCCCGGGCTCCCGCGCCACAGACTTGATCTCGACGATGCCTTCGCTGATCTCCGGAACCTCCAGCTCAAAAAGTCCGCGGATCAGATTGGGATGGGTTCGGGAGACGATGACCTGCGGGCCACGTGTGGTGCGGCGCACCTCCAGCACATACACCTTGATACGGTCATTGAAATTGTACGGCTCCGTAGGGACCTGCTCCGCCGGAGGCAGGATGGCATCCACCTTGCCGAGCGCTACGATGACGTTGCGTCCCTCGCCCCGCTGGACCGTTCCTGTAACGATCTCGCCCACGCGGTCGCCGAACTCCTCATAGACCTGTTCCCGCTCGGCATCCCTGAGACGCTGGACCACCACCTGCTTGGCCGTCTGGGCGGCGATGCGCCCGAAGTTCTCCGGGGTGACTTCAAACTCGATGATGTCCCCGATGGCGGCGTCCGGGTTGATGGCCTTGGCCTCGGCGAGGCTGATCTCCAGGTGGGGATTCTCGGCATGTTCCACCACGTCTTTCTGACAGAACACCCGGAAGCCCGCCCGCGTGGACTCCACGCGGACGCGCACGTCTCCCGTCGCAGCGAAGTGCTTCTTGTACGCGTGCACCAGCGCCGATTCGATGGCCTCCATCAGGACCTCGAACGGGATATCTTTCTCTTTTTCTATCTGACGCAGCGCGTCCAGGATCTCTTCGTTCACGTACCCTGCCTCCCGTCAAGAACGCGTACGGCCCGGAGAACGCGCCCGCGCGTTCTCCACTTGCCCAGGCGTCTGGCGCGCCCGGCGGATCTCCCCCATAAACAAAGCGACCCGTTACGGTCTGTCCGCCCGGGTCGTCCTTGCAGCGACTCTTCCGAACCCCCGAACCTGCGCCTTCGTGCGACTTCGGGCTTCCCAGCCCGATTCCGCCACTCCGGGCGACATCCGGTCCCGTCTTCCCCGTCCCTACCCGGCCACCGGGAAATAAAAAAAGCGGGTCGGGGAACCCACTTCGTCGGCTGGCCGAGAAAACCTTACGGCAAACATCATAACACACGCGCCGGGCCACCGCAACTGACCAGGTCCGGTGCCGGAAGGAGCTTGCCCGCTGGGCGGCTAATCGGTAGTATCAATTGGAGAAGGAGGAGACACATCCGGCCTGCCTCCGCCGGAAGGGAGGACTCCCACCCATGCTGGACAGACGCGCCTTCACACTCATCGAACTGCTGGTGGTGATCGCCATCATCGCAATTCTGGCAGCCATTTTGTTCCCCGTGTTCACGCAGGCCAGGGAACGGGCCCGCACGGCCGGGTGCCTGAATAACGTGAAGCAGATCACGCTGGCCGTGCTGCAGTATGCGGCAGACAACAACGGACGCTGGCCGTTCTCGGTGGACTTCGAGGACGTCAACAACTGGCCGGGCGTGCCGGCCATCCAGTCTGCTCCCTATCTCTGGGAGGTACTGCAGCCATACGCCAAGGGCCGGGAGATCTGGCGGTGCCCGTCCGACAAGGGGATGCGCTGGCAGAAATCCGGACCCGTCCAGGCGAAGACCGGTTGGGTGGTCAAGCGGTGCCACGAAATGTGGAAGCTGGGTCCCTCCGACGCGGTGCTCAGCCGCCTCTGGTCCAGTTATGTCACGAACCGGGCCAACTCCTTCAACACCCGAACCCATGCGCCCCGACCGGTGCGGCTGGATCAGGCGCCGGACCCCTCCCGGGCAATGGTGGTCTTCGATCCGTGGCAGGTGGCGGACTGGAACAACGGCCCCGGAGCCGCCGATTGGAACGGGCAGTGGCACGTACGGAAGTTTCCGGAGTGCTCGTGGAATGTCGGTTTCTTTGACGGCCACGCCCGCAATCTGACGTTCCGCGAGATCCGCTATCCACAGGGAGCGCCGGAAGGAGTGGACTCGCTGTTCCATATCTACTGGGTAACCGGCAAGCTGACCGAATAAGAGAATAACGAAGGAGCCAGAAGCATAAATGCAACCTGCCAGCCTGAAGCCCGCCGTCATTGCGAAGAACGTCGTCAACGTCCATGCGGAACCCACCTCCGACTCCGAACAGGTGACCCAGGCCATTCTGGGGCAGCCGGCCTGGGTCTTGGAGGTACGGGACCATTGGTGCTTTGTCCAGCTGTGGGACACTTACAGGGGCTGGCTGCAGGAGCGCTTTATCCTTCCGCTCGAGCCGGGACAGAGTTACCCCGGCGAGGGCCCATCCGCGCGGGTAAGGGCATTGATCACCGACGCCCTGAAAGAGCCCCGGGCCACGTCTCCCATCGTGACAAAACTGGTGGTCTCCACCTGCGTGGAATGGCTGGAGGAGAACGGAGCCTACACACGCGTCCGCCTTCCGGGAGGCGCGTGTGTTTGGGTGCGCAGCCGGGAACTCGAAAACGTGCCTCCCTCCTCTGGGGACCTTCTGCCCTCGCCCGCCGCTCTGGTCCGGACAGCGAAACGGTTCATCGGGACGCCCTACCTGTGGGGCGGGACCACCCCGTTCGGACTGGACTGCAGCGGATTCGTCCAGCTTGTCTATAACATCAACGGCTACCGACTGCTGCGCGACGCCAACATTCAGGCCACGGATCCCCGGGCGCAGACGGTAAAAGCTGATTCGCTGCGGCCGGGCGACCTGGTCTTCTTCTGCGGCGCCGACGACGA
This sequence comes from Armatimonadota bacterium, assembly GCA_025998755.1. Lineage (NCBI taxonomy): Bacteria > Bacillati > Armatimonadota > Armatimonadota bacterium. The sequence continues at coordinate 96,758 of AP024674.1, read as the reverse complement.
GAAGCGTGAGCGCATTACGCACGTCGGGATGTATCTCGGAGGGGGAGAGTTCATCCACAGCGCGGGTCAGAGCCTGGGGGTGACTATATCTCCTCTGTTCAGCGGCTACTACTGGGATGTGTTTTGGGGAGCGCGGCGGATGCTGCCTCCCTGTCAATGATGCGTCCGGGCAGGAGGCGGAAAGGAGATCCTTTGGCAGTAAAGACGATCGTGTGTCTGGCGAGCGTGCTGCTCGGAGCAGCGTCTGCTGCCTGCGGCGGGAATCAAGATCCCGCCCGCTTCCTCAAGGCTGTCCGGACGTTCGGGGAGCTGGTGCTGGAGCGGGGACGGGACACATACGGTCCGAAGAAGACACCCCTCTTTGTGGACGGGCTCAACGTGGACACCCTCAAGCCTCCTGTCTGGAAACGGGAGGGCGAAGAGTGGATCCTGAGCAATCTGGCGACTCAGCAGACGCTAATGCGGACTCTGGACGGCCTGACGCGTGCGACCGGTGATTCCCGCTATCGCGACGCGGCGGTTGAGGCGCTCAGATACGCATTCGACAATCTTCAGCATCCGGGAGGGCTGCTCTACTGGGGCGGCCACTATTGCTATGACGCTCTGGGCGACCAGCTGGTGGGGGAAAGTGAGACCCACGAGCTGAAGCGGAATTACCCGTATTACGGGCTGATGTGGCAGGTGGACCCGGAGCGGACCCGGCGCTATATCGAGGCGGTATGGAACGGGCACATCCTGGACTGGGAGACGCTGGACTTCAATCGCCACGCAAAATACCGCCCCTGGAGGGGAAGCCCGTGGAAGGCGCATGAGTTCAAAGGCGGGAAGGTGCCTTTCGGAGGCGAGGGGCTGACGTTCATCCACAGCGCCAGCGACTTCGCCCTGGCCGCTGCGATGCTGTATCATCTCGGAGGGGAAGAAGAGGCCCTTACGTGGGCAGAACGGCTGATGGGCCGTTTCATGGAGGCCCGCCACCCTGAGACGGGACTGGGGGCGGCCAACTTCACCACGCTGAAGGAATGCCGGATGGCTCAGCAATTCCCTCAGTTCGGAGGGCGTTTCACCGAGGCCACCGTCACGGACATCTACGGCGTGCGCTACACCCATACCGCCGCCTGTATGCTGCAGATGGGCCAGGAGCTGGGATCCAGAGGCACACGCTTCGTGCAGTGGGCGCTGGAAGACCTGACGGCCCGGGCGAAGCACGGCTACGATGAGGCCACCAATACCTTCACCGCGATGCTTATAGACGGCACCCCGCTCAGCCCGGCCGACCGGATCAATGACGGATACGTGGAGGCCCGCTGGCTCAGTCCGAAGGTCGCGGACTCTCGCTACTTCTACGCGTATGCCCTGGCCTACCGTGTGAGCAAAGATGCTCTAATGTGGCGGATGACGCGAAGCATCGGGAAAGGACTGGGAGTGGGCGACATCGGCGAGAAGCCGGGACCGGGCGTGCCGACGACCAACACGCTGAGCGATCCGCTGATCCTGATGGGAGCCCTGGAGCTGTGGCGGGGCAGCGGCGAGCAGGCTTATCTTGAGTTGGCGGAGCAGGTGGGGGACAACGCGCTGAAAGCGCGCTTCCACAAAGGCTTCGTGGTGCAAAGCCCGGACCACGTAAACTGCAAGTTCGATGACCCCCTCCCCCTGGCGCTGCTGCACCTCCACGCGGCCCTGAACGGTGTTGACGAGTCCAGAAGACCGCCTGCGTTCTGGATGTCGCAGGGATTCTTCCACTGCCCCTACGATGGAGTCGGCCGCACGTATGACAATCAGGTGATCTATTCCCGGCGCCGCGGCCAGCCGGAGCCCTGAGTCGCCTGACCGACCCCCATCCGCAAATAACCTCAAGAAACCCAGCCAATGCGGCGCATACCTGCCGCGCTTTGTGCTTTCATGCGTGAGGTCCCGGATGTTTGAAGACGGGGCCTTATTCCCTGCTGCGGGGGAAACGGAGGATTCCAGAAATTATGAGAAAAGCGCTGATGGTCTGGGGCGGATGGGACGGCCACGAGCCGAAGCAGTGCGTGGACATCTTTGCGCCCATCCTTCAGGACAAGGGGTTCGAGGTTGTCATCTCGGACACGCTGGACAGCTACAAGGATGCGGACCTGATGGGTTCGCTCAGCCTGATCGTCCCCGTCTGGACGATGGGGACCATCGAGGGCGAGCAAGAGGTGGGCCTGCTGAACGCCGTCCGCTCAGGCGTGGGCATTGCGGGGTGGCACGGAGGGATGGGTGACTCCTTCCGCAACAACACGGAGTATCAGTTCATGGTTGGCGGGCAGTGGGTGGCTCACCCGGGCGGCATCATTGACTACACCGTGAACATCGTGCGCCCGGATGATCCCATCGTCCAGGGACTCACGGATTTCGCTATGCACAGCGAGCAGTATTACATGCACGTGGATCCCTCCAACGAGGTCCTGGCCACCACCACATTCTCCGGAGAGCATGCGCCCTGGATCGAAGGATGCGTGATGCCGGTGGTCTGGAAGCGCAAGTACGGCGAAGGACGCGTGTTCTACAGCTCGCTGGGGCACGTCGCGAAGGACTTCGAAGTTCCCGAGGCGAGGGAGATCATGGTGCGCGGCATGCTCTGGGCCAGCCGCGAAGGCTGAATGCCGCGCACAAGAAGAGTCAGAAAAGAGGACAAGAATGGCAATCACACCTGCGAAGATCGGCATCATCGGATGCGGCAACATCAGTGGTATCTACTTCCAGGCGGGCAAGACCTTTGAGATGCTGGACATCGTGGCCTGCGCGGACATCATTCCCGAGCGGGCGAAGGCGGCCGCCGAGCAGCACAGCATCCCGAAGGCATGCTCCCCGGAGGAGCTTCTGGCGGACCCGGAGATTGAGATCGTGGTCAACCTGACCATCCCGAAGGCGCACGCGGAGGTCGCTCAGAAGGCGGCAGAGGCGGGTAAGAGCGCCTACAACGAGAAGCCGCTGACCATCACCCGCGAAGAAGGACGGAAGCTGCTGGACACGGCGAAGGCCAGGGGCGTCCGGGTGGGGTGCGCTCCAGATACATTCCTGGGCGCGGGCATCCAGACCTGCCGCAAGCTGATTGATGAAGGCTGGATCGGCGAGCCCGTGGGGGCCACGGCTTTCATGATGTGCCCCGGACACGAGAGCTGGCATCCCGCGCCGGACTTCTACTATCAGGTGGGCGGCGGCCCGATGTTCGACATGGGACCCTACTACCTGACGGCGCTGGTGAACCTGCTGGGCCCGGTGAAGCGGGTCTGCGGAGCGACACGGATCACGCGCCCGGAGCGCATCATCACCAGCCAGCCGAAATACGGCACGCGGGTGAAGGTGGAGGTCCCCACCCACGTGGCCGGGCTGATGGACTTCGCCTGCGGCGCCATCGGGACCATTATCACCAGCTTCGATGTCTGGGCGGCAGAGCTTCCGCGCATCGAGGTGTACGGAACGGAGGGGACGCTGAGCGTGCCTGATCCGAACGGATTCGGCGGACCGGTGAAGCTGCGTCGGGCAGGCGCGGGCGAATGGTCTCTGATGCCGCTGTCGCACGGATACGCCGAGAACTCGCGGGGGATCGGAGTGGCGGACATGGCCTATGCCCTGCGATCCGGCCGCCCGCACCGGGCGAACGGAGACCTGGCATATCACGTGCTGGACGTGATGCATGCTTTCCACGACTCAAGCGACCAGGGGCGGCACATCGAGCTGCAGAGCACCTGCGAGCGCCCCGCCCCTCTGCCCCTCGGTCTGAGACACGGAGTGCTGGACGAGTAGCCGCGCGCCGGGGCCTGACAGATCTGACATAGCAACCGGGAAGGAACCTCTCCCCGCCTGGCGGGAGGGGTTCCTTTGCATTGTCCCACCTACCGGGACGCTCATCCGGCAGGCCTGACGGCGGAGTTTCCCAGGCAGCCGGTCCAGAAGTCTTGGCCCGGCCACGGCGACCGGTCTGGACGGAGAAAGCCTTCTCCCCCTGTGGGAAACGGTTGGAATGAGGGGTTCCGCGGTCTGCCCTGCCCGCAGCTTTGACCAGGACCGCTCGAAGCCTACGGAGGTTGCGCCGTCCCGCGTAGCCGGACGACTCGAAACCACAGCTGGCAGGCCTAGGTCTCGATACGCGCGCCTGCCGACGTGCTACTCGACCGCTTTAGAGGGAGAGGCCCTGGGAGCAAGTTACTGGAACACCATAGGCAGGGGATAAGCACGAGAAACTGCAATCCATTTTCGCTGCATCTTGGAAATATCTCGCTAGATATTAGCTCTCCCCGCATATTCCTGTCCAACTCGTCGCAATTTCACCCTCATTGCGCGAAGTGTGATAGCCGACAATTGCCAGTGGGACCGGGAGCGTCGGATGGGCTCCAGATAAGCGTGTCTGCGCGCGGGTGAGCGGGAGAGATGGGCAGGATCGGTCCACAAAACCACCATTTTCAGGGGTCCTGAGTATATGAAACTGGAACAGATCCGCATCAAACCCCGGCTGATCGGGGCGTTCCTGGTGGTGGCAATCATTGCCGGCATTATCGGATGGAGGGGCATCGCAGGTCTTACGTTTGCCTCGCAGCAGTATAAAGTGGTGGCGGAGGTTCACCTGCCGGCAGTCGAGGCGTTCAGCCGTCTCCAGACTGCGATGTATGCTATCTGGATCGCGGAGCGTGGCCTGGTGAACCGGCGGATGATGGAGCCGCAGATCCGCCAGGCCCAGTACCGTTGGATCGACAAATATCACGGGATCGCCGACGAGCAGTGGAAGGAGCTGGAATCGCTCAATATGAGCGAGGAGGCAAAGAAGCGTCTGGATGAGTTCCGGCCGCTCTGGGCCGAGTGGAAGTCCAAGCACGAACAGGTTGTCTCCCTCTCCCGGGAAAAGGACCGGTTGGTCGCCGCTGGTAACTCGCTGAAGAGCGAGGCCGTCGAGAAACTGGATGCAACCGTCTTCAAGGCCAGCCTGGACACGCGCGAGTCGGCGCTGGCGGTGGCGGCCAAACTGGAAGATCTCGTCAAGGCTGAAAACGAAGACGTCGCCGCTGCGACCACTGCAATGGACTCCGCCATGTCCTCCGCCGTGCGCACTGGCGTGATTCTTATGCTTTTCGGCGTGGCGGTGGCCATCGCTTTTGGCGTGTTCATCGCGATGAGCGTGGTGAAGCCCATCGAGGCTGCCACTGCCGCTCTCAAGGACATAGCGGAGGGAGAGGGGGATCTGACGCAGCGTCTGGAGGTGTCGGGCCGGGACGAGATTGCGGAGCTTGCCACCTGGTTCAACACGTTTGTGGCCAAGATCCACGACAGCATCGTCCAGCTGGCGAGGACCTCGCAGCGCGTGGCCGCCTCCGCTCAGGAGATGAGCGCCACCGCTCAGGAGACCGGCCGCGCCTCCCAGCAGATCGCGCAGACCATCGAGGATGTGGCGCGCGGCTCCACGGAGCAGTCCACTCAGGTGGAGAAGGCTTCCGCCGATATCCAGGAGCTCTCGCGCGTCATTGCTGAGCTTTCTGCCAGCGCCCGCCAGCAGGCGGAGGTGGTGGAGTCTGCTGTGGCCAGTGTGCGGGAGATCACGGACGGCATCTCGCGGGTTGCGGGGACGGCGGAGACGGTGGCGCAGAGCTCCACGGAGGTTGCTCAGGTGGCCCGAGCCGGGCAGGAGAGCGTGGAGAAGACGGTGGCGGGTATGGACCGCATCCGTCAGGCGACCGCAGCTGCTGCGGAGGCGATCCGCCAGCTGGGAGACTCCTCGCAACAGATCGGGGCCATTGTGGAGGCCATTGACGACATTGCGGAGCAGACCAACCTGCTGGCGCTGAACGCGGCGATCGAGGCGGCCAGGGCGGGCGAGCACGGCAAGGGGTTTGCCGTGGTGGCCGACGAGGTGCGCAAGCTGGCGGAGCGCTCCAGCAAGGAGACCAAGGAGATCGCCAACCTGATCGCTCAGATTCAGTCTGTGACGCAGGAGGCGGTTCAGGCGATGGAGGCTGGCAGCCGGGAGGTGGAGAGCGGGACGCAGCTTTCCGCGGAGGCGGGCGAGGCGCTGGAGCGGATCACCTCGGCGGTGGAGAGTGTGGTGGTCCAGATTCAGCAGGTCTCCGGGGCTGTTGAGACGGTGAACTCCTCCTCTGCGGTGGTGTCTCAGGCGATCGAGACGGTGTCGGAGCAGACGCGCCAGTCCACGGCGGCTGCGGACACGATGGGAGAGTTCAGCGCTCAGGTGCTGCGTTCGACGGAGGAGGTTGCCGCGATCAGTCAGGCGAACGCGGCGGCGGCGCAGGAGGTGTCTGCGGCGACGCAGGAGCAGAACGCGTCTGTGGAGGAGCTGAGTGCGTCTGCGGAGGAGCTCGCGCGGTCTGCGGTGGAGCTTCAGGAGCTGGTGAACCAGTTCAAGGTGGACGAGCGTCTGACGGAGAGCGCTCCGGGTCAGACGGTGGAGCTTCGGACTGTGCGAGGGACGTTCCGCGAGGAAGGCCGCCTGAGGCCACCGCAGCGATCTGACCTGTTGTGCGGGCCGCTCCTTGGGGGGCGGCCCCTTTTCTACGGTGGTTGAGCCGCCCGGCTGTGGCGAACGGGTCGAAACCCAAAACCTTCACGCCAGGATCTGGATACGCGCGCCTGCAACGTGCCGCTCGGGCAGGGTATGACAAGTCCAGGGTTCTGAGTGGAGCGTCGAGGTCGCCCGCAGGAACGCAGCGGACTGGCAGATCGAGGACCAGGAAAGGCCTTCCGCCCCGGTGAAAAAAGGCCGGAACGAGGGCCGCCATCCCCCCAGTGCCGCCACCCGACCTGCGACTTTCCTCCCTGAACCGGCAGCTTTCAAAGCTCAACTGCCAACCGCCGGTGCTGCATCGCGCCCAGCCTCTGGACACTACGGGCCAGAGTCTCGTAAGATGCACCGGCAAGGGCGTTCCCCCCGCGCCCGAGAACGGGAAGGAGACACGCGCATTGAGAAGTCCTGGCTACCCTCGCATTCTCATCTGCCTTGCACTGGCCGCCGTGATCACCGGCGGGTGCGGGCGGCCCTCGGGAGAGAAGGCTCCCATTGGGAGCCCATCGAACCCCATCAAGATGGCCTTCGTCCCCTCGCTGGACACGGGGAAGATCACCCTCAGCGCCGAAAGGCTGGCCAAGGAGCTGGAGAAGCGCACAGGCTACACCATCGAGGTGACCGTGCCGGTCAGTTACGCGGCAGTCATAGAGGCGATGGGCGCCGGCAGGGTGGATGTGGCCTGGTTCGCACCACTGTCCTACGTTCTGGCAAGCAGTAAATACGGGGCGAAGGTCCTGCTGATAACGGAACGCGACGGACACACGGACTACACGGGCATCATACTGGCCCGCAAGGACGGACCGGTGAAGCGGATCGAGGATCTCAAAGGACGCCGCTTCGCATTCGGCGACCCCCTCTCCACATCGGGGACGCTGTATCCCAAGCAGCTGCTGAAGGCTCACGGAATTGACCCGGACACAGACATCACCCCGATCTTTGCGGGCGGGCACGATAAGGCCATCATTGCGCTCTATAACGGGCAGGTGGACGGCTGCAGCTGCTACAGCGGATACGGCTCGGACGCGCGCGACCGGGTGAAGAGCACCATCCCGGACATCAAGGAGAAGACGATCATCATCGGGCGGACCGCCAAGATTCCGAACGACAACGTGGCTGTCAGCGGAGACCTGCCCGATGATGTTGCCCGGAAGCTGAAACAGGCTTTGCTGGATATCTCGGCCAGCCCCGACGGGCGCGCGATGCTGATGGAAGTAGCGGAGATCGAGGGCCTGCGCGAGGTGGACGACTCGGTTTACGACTCCGTCCGGAAGATGGTGGCGGATGTGGGTCTGGACCTGCAGGATTATCTCCGCAAGGACGAGGAGAAGCAGAAACAGAAGGCATCCGCGAAGAAGGGCTGAGAACCGGAGCGCCGCTCACTTTAAGCGAATGATCCGCATCGAGAACCTTTCCAAGCAGTTCCCGGACGGTACCCGTGCCCTGAAGAACGTCTCGCTGGAGGTCAGAGACGGCGAATTCGTCAGCATCATCGGGCTATCGGGAGCGGGCAAGAGCACGCTGTTGCGGTGCATCAACCGGCTGGTGGAGCCGACATCCGGCCGCGTGGTACTGGACGGCATCGATGTCACCAGTGCGCCGCCGGATACGCTCCGGCGGGTGCGCTGCATGACCGGGATGATCTTCCAGCAGTTCAATCTGGTGAAGCGCGCAACGGTGCTCACCAACGTACTGACCGGCCGTCTGGGAACCACGCCTCCCCTCTGGTCCCTGGTAAACCGCTTCCGGCCCGAGGACTACCGTGACGCCATGGCCAACCTGGAGCGGGTGGGCATTGCGGACAAGGCGCATCAGAAGGCGGGCGAACTGTCCGGCGGCCAGCAGCAGCGGGTGGCTATCGCGCGCGCTCTGATGCAACGTCCCCGCTATATCCTTGCCGATGAGCCGGTGGCTAGCCTGGACCCCGCAACATCGCACTCCGTGCTTCGCTACCTGGAGGAGGTCAACCGGCAGGACGGCCTGACCGTGCTGTGTAACCTCCACGTGCTTTCGCTCGCGCGGCGCTACGCGACACGGGTCATCGCGTTGAAAGGCGGAGAACTGGTGTTCGACGGGCTGCCGGAGGAGATAGACGAGAACCGCTTCAAGGCCATATACGGCCAGGATGCGGAAGAGCTGGAGATCCATTAGCACGATGACAGGCAAGGACAACCCGGTTCCGGAGCCGGCGCAGCTCAGGGGCAAGCCCGTGCTGGCCGCGTTATTGTCCATCGTACCCGGCGCGGGGCACATTTATGCCGGCGGGACAGGCAGGGGCATCGCCTGGTTGGTGTGGGTGGGCGCCCAGGCGGCCGTATTCTACGCCACCGGAAGCAAGCCGCCTTCGGCGCAGTCGTTTCTGCCGTGGGTGGGAGTGCTGTGGCTGTGGAACGTTGTGGATGCCTTCTGGTATGCGGCCGGCCGGACACGGTCTCTGGCCTGGCCCATCATCCTGACGGCCGCTGTGAACTTCGCCGCGGGCTGGCACATCACGCAGGTGAATGTGGGCGAGCTGATCGTGGGTCTCCCCAAGATGGGCCACATCGTGTCGGGGCTTCTGCAACCTGATCTATGGCAGGACGGCAGACCCAGCCCCACCCTCACCCACAGCCTGAAGCTGATTGTGGACACGCTCTACATGGCGCTTATCGGAACGGTCCTTCCCATTCCTGTAACGTTGGTGCTATCCGTGCTGGGGGCGCGCAACCTGACCTCTGGGAACTGGCTGACGCGCTCTCTGTATGGAGTATCGCGCTCCATAATGAACCTATTGCGCTCCATCGAGGTGATCATCATCGCTGTGATGATGACGGTGGCGGTGGGCATTGGGCCGTTCGCAGGAGTGCTGGCGCTGGCCATCCACGGGATTGGAGCGCAGGGCAAGCTTTACTCCGAAGCGATCGAGGACATAGATCCGGGGCCGGTGGAGGCCATCACAGCGACCGGCGCCACCTGGCTGCAGAAAGTGATATACGGCGTGTTGCCGCAAGTGACGCCGCAGTTCATTGCGTTCACCATGTATCGCTGGGATATCAATGTCAGGATGGCCACGGTCATCGGGCTGGTGGGTGGAGGCGGCATCGGATACACGCTTTATCAATACATCAATACGCTACAGTGGCGGCAGGCGGGCACGGCCATCTGGCTCATCTCTATTGCGGTCATCCTTATGGACTGGGCGAGCGCCGTGGTGCGCGAGAAATACACCTGATCGTCCACAAGGCCGGCCGGCTTGCTGGCCTCCGATAGAGGGAGAACCATGCTTTTCAAGAAAGGGAACGCGGATTCCGGAACCAAAAGCGCGGGAGCCGGAACACAAAAAAGCTCCATTCCGCTGCCAGCGGCCATCGGTTTGCTGGTGGTGGCGCTGGTGTTGCTGTTTTTTATGGTGCTCAGGCCTATGTTGTTCAGCGAAGCGCCCCCGCCTCCGGCATCGACGCCGACAGGGGGCATGCCCGTGGGGGCTCCGGATGTGCCTGAGGTTCCGCCGCCCCCTGGAGCGCCTGGAGGGACCGTGGGAGGTCCCGGTGCAGCGGATAGCGCGACCGGACAACCTCCTCCCGCACCTGGCGCTCCCGCGACGCCGGCACCCGGCACCAGCGCTCCCGCTCCGGCAGCTCCGTCCGCACCGCAAGATGTGTCCTTGACCCCGGAGACGGGCGAGATCCTTGTGAAGGGGACCGTAACAGTGGTGGACGCGGCAAAGCTGAAGCTGCGGATGAGCGTTACGGCGGTTCAGTTGGGCGGTCAACCGGAACGGGCGCTCGGGTCGCCGCGGCCGAAAGAGGTGGTGCTGGCTGACAACACAGACATCGTCAAGGGAGGCCAGCGGACGAAGCTGGCGGACATCAAGCCCGGCTCGACCGTGTGGGCCATTGGGCCGAATCTGGGGGAAGGGCAACCACTGGTAGCAAGAGCCGTGGCGGCCCAGTAGGCATTCCGGCTTTCCCGGCAGAGGTTGCGAGGCGGACGCTTCTTCCCGGAAGCGTCCGCCTTACTTTTCTGAAGGAGGGGGCATGAAAAAGAAGGAATTCCTCCCCGCTATTGTGAAACGTGCTACAATAAAATGTTAATAGAGAGAAGCATTCCTGCCGGGTCGTGAGAACCCGGCATCCCCCGACTGGTTGATCCGCTCGTTGAGAGAAGGGCGGAGCGCTGGCAGTGGAAGCTTTCGGGGCTGTCCCGAGACTGCCGCTTGAGTGGTATCGCAGATGCGATGGGCTTCGGCGGAGGGGCGCACGATCCGGTTATTCCGCCGGAGCGGAGGACAAGGGGCGCCATGGTTGACGTGACTCAGTTCGAGAGCGATTTCGCAAGCGCGCTCCCGCAGACGTGCGAGCTGCTGCGGAGAGGGCATCTGGTGGTAGATCCGCGGGTGAAGCGGATCATCCTGCACGGGTCCCGCGGGTTGCGGGGAGGCTGCCGTCCTGATTCCGACGTGGATCTGACCCTGGTGGTGGACGACAGCGGAGTGGAGGAGGGCTACGAGCACGAAGCCCTGATGAAGGCGGTTCTGGAGGAGACCCTTCAGAACTGGAAGGGCGACGTGAAGCTGGATGTGGAAGCCGTCTTCGACCTCCACGGATGCCGCATGCCCTGCCTGGCCAATCCCAAGGTCAACACCCGGAAGTGTCCTTACAAGGGGATCGACTGCATCGGGGTCTACCGGATGCACGGAGACCGCGCAGGATACGTGGTGCGCGCAGGTCATCAGGTGGATAAGATGCGCCCGTGCATCTTGATCTGGGAGCGCAAGAAGAGCAGCGTGCCCGCCTGAAGACCACGCTTCAATTTTTGAGCCGTCCGCCCGCGGCGGACGGCTCAACACCATCGGCGCGGACTTTCCGCACGCTGTCGCCCGAACCAGTCTTCAATATCCGGTTCGAATGCCTGGTGGGAACGGAGCGACAAAAAAACCGGCCCGGCTTGCACCGGGCCGGAGGGGATTGTTCCCCTAGTTCTGTTTCAGATCACTGCCCCTGGCGTTTTCCGCCACCGGGACCGCGAGGGCCGGGGTTGGGATTCGGGCAGGTGCCGCCAATCGGGCCGGTACCATCGCCCGGGCCCCTGCCGTAGCCGGTCATCTCAAAGCGATCGACCTCCACGGAGCGCTTGCCCGGGGCCGGATTCTTGCCGCCGCCACCGATGGGACCGGTGCAGTCCCCCGCGCCACGGCCCTTGCCCACAGCCACGAACACGCCATCCTGAACAGACCGCTTCCCAGGGGCAGGATTCTTGCCGATGCAGTCACTGTTCGGACCCGTGCCATCGCCGGGGCCTCTTCCCTTTCCTACCGGCGCAAAGGCGTCATCCTGAACGGAGCGCTTGCCCGGGGCCGGATTCTTGCCGCCGCCACCGATGGGACCGGTGCAGTCCCCCGCGCCACGGCCGTTCGCCGCTGCGTAAAACGCCGTGTTTGGCTCATCTGCCACGGAGACCGCGGACGCGGCTCCCGCCAGCACCGCCAGCATCAGAGCTGCGGTCAGGAGAGCGACAACTGATTTCATCTCCGGTTCTCCCTTCCATCTCCCGCCCTATGCGGGAGGAAGTCGTTTTTCTCGACTTGAAGACGACGCCGCTCCGGCAATATTCCATCGTTTTTTGCGATCTGTTGTGCCCACTCCCAGCCCGTTTCCCCAGCCACCATCAGGAAGAGCGTAGGGGCACGGAGTTCTCCAAAAGAGATTTGAACCCTCTTTCCTACGCCGGTCGAGTAGCGCGGCGGCATCCGCGCGTATCGAGACCACTTACTACAGGAGTTAGTTTCGACTCGTCCGGCTGCGCCGGACGGCTCAACCACCGTAGGGGAAAAGGCTGCTATTTGAGACAACGGCCGTGCCCCGGCGGACTAGGTGTCTTGCCGCGAAGCGCGCAGATCGAACTGTGGCAGCCGACAACTCCGGGCACGTGGACGGCAAGGATGCTATACTGCCGGGCGGTGAAGTGATGGGCGACATCCGCACAGGGGACGTCCGGCGAACAGAGACGATTCTAGCGTTCGATCCCGGAACGGCAATCGTGGGCTGGGCGGTACTTCGCGCAGCCGGGGACTGCCTCTCGCTGGGAGGATGCGGAGCTCTCACCACGCCAGCCGGCCTTGCCGCAGCCGTGCGGCTCAGACAGATCTACGAAGGCGCGCTCGAACTGATCCGGCATTGGAAGCCCCACGTGGTGGCAGTGGAACGCCTATTCTTCGCCCGCAATCAGACGACCGCCATCCAGGTGGGGCAGGCTTCGGGAGTCATTCTGCTGGCCGCAGCCTCAAGCGGGCTGGAGGTGGTGGAATATACTCCACCGCAGGTTAAGCTGGCGGTGACGGGCGAAGGCAACGCCGACAAGCGCCAGGTGCAATTCATGGTTGCACGCCTGCTGGGGCTCTCCACTCCCCCCCGCCCTGACGATGTGGCGGATGCGGTGGCCATCGCCATCTGCCACGCCCACTCGCGTCGTCTGCAGGCCCTGAGCCGGTAAAGCGCCCCGCTCGACGGCAAGTGCATTCAGTCCAGTCGCCGGCAGACCTCCACCCCGTTCAGAGCCATGTGATACAGGAACAGGTCGTGCAGCAAGTCGCCGGGGTGCGGCATCGCTCCGATGCCGGTCGCCACGGCGATGGGCAGGTCGTAGGTCTGCACGCAGTCCTCGGGCACGATGACGCGTAAACTCTCGCCCTTCGCATTGGCCCGTAGCCGGAGATGCATGGCCAGCTGATACAGGCAAAGATCAGTGCAGTCACCAACGCAGATGGCCAGCCGCAGAGGTTCTGGACCCAGGGCATCTTCAAGATCCGTCCCGATTCCGCTGCTGATGGAGCGCTTGGGAACGACGCGGTACAGGCCGGAGAACGACAGGCCGGTCAGCTCCGGGATGGTCTCGGACTCGGACGTGCCCGCCAAGCAGTGCGCAGGCCAGCAGCCGAACTCCGGCGAGTCAGGTGGGTGGTTGTCCTGCGGCAAGATGAAGCGCCTGATGCCGTGCTGGTGGGCACGCTGGAACAGCGCCGTCACTGCAGGGATTATGGCCCGGACCCGCGGGCTGGCCAGCGGCCCCTCGTGCGCGAAGCCATTCACCATGTCCACACACAGGACGGCTGCCTGCTCCGGTCCGCCGTTCTCCTGGAGCACATCGGCCAGGGAGAGTGCTGGAAGCCCCTGCTTCCAACCCTTCAGCCAGTCCAGAAAGTCGTGTTCCTCTTTTCTACCGGCGCCACTTCCCGTCATCGGCTCTTCCTCCTGCTTCCAGGCCTGCTTCCTCTGGCAATTATACCGGTTTCATCCCCGCACAATTGACAGGATCCCTGCAGCCCTTTAGCATTGTATCAGCTTCCGGGAGGCTTCCGTGATATGCGACGGGTTATCCGCGCCCCCCCCCAGCCGGGCGCGCTCCCGGAATATGAGAGGCGAAACCCCGGTGCGGGGATGACTATTCTGTGACAGGAGGGACGAAGATGAAGACACTGGCTTTAGCGCTTGCCGCCGCTGTGCTGCTGGCGCCATCGGCCGGAGCATTTTACGTGGCGGGCACGTTCAACGGCTGGAATCCCGCCGGAAATCTGATGACCGACTTGGGCGGCGGGATCTGGTCGCTGGACCTGACGCTCGGAGCCAACGAGCGGCACGAATACAAGATCACCACCGGGGACTGGTCGGCCGCCTGGCCCCAATCCGGCAATGCCTGGTTCGTGACCGGCCCCGACGGCACGATCAGACTGACCTACGACACCAACACCTACGCGGACGGGTGGCGAAACGAGACCCGACGCCTCGGTGTGAGCACCGCGCCCACCACCTGGACGGCCGTGGGCGACTGGCAGGGCTGGAACAACGCCAATCCGTCCACCGCCATGAGCCCGGCCGGCGGAGGCATCTATTTCTTCCAGACCAACCTGGCCCCCGGCTGGTATCAGTATAAAGCCGTGGTCACCGGGAGCTGGGACGCCATCGGTGCGGACGCACGCTCCGTCAATGCGGACACCATCTGGTTCGAGACAACACCGGGGAACGAGCAGGTCACCTTCTGGGTGGACGCCCTGACCGGGACAGCGAAGGTGGACGTTGTGCCGGAACCCGGATCGGCGGTGGCGCTGGCATCGGCGCTGGCTGGTCTCGCTGGAGTGATCTTGCGAACCCGCCGGAGCTGAAAGGCACCGGACAAGCCCGCAAGATGTGACAGAGGCTGCCGCCGCGTGGGGGCCTCGCCGATCTGTCCCTGGGCGGCGGCCTGTTGCCCTTTCGATGCGCAAGAAAGGAGCGGCACCGTGAAGGCTATCCTCGCTGCCCTGTACCTTGCACTTCTGCCAGCGGCCACCTGGGCCGCGGTGGACGGACGCAACATCCCGGCCGATTTCTGTCCCGGAGGATTGCTGGGGTGTCAGGCGCTCCTTGAACTGCAGGACAACCACACAGGCTTCGGCGACGCGCGGCCTCCCACAGGAGGCTACGTGCCGGGTTCGGAGCTGAATCAGCTGTATGTATTTAAAACGGCAGACTCCCTGGCCATCAACGTCACCGGGAATCTGGAGACGAACGGCAACGCCTTCGTGGTGCTGCTGGACGTGGTTCCCGGGGGACAGGAAACCCTGAACGTCAACGTGGGACCGGGGTCCGTACGTGGGTTGACCGGGCTAAAGCTGGACCCCGGATTTCTGCCGGACTACGCCATCGCCGTCAACACGGCAGGCAACGTATACGTGGACCTGGTGGACCTGAATGCCGGGACCAGCCGTTATCTGGGATTCGTACCGCTGAACAGTGGCGGAGTGCTGGGGGGCGCGGGCTCCTCCAATCCCAACGGCAGCCAGATGGGTTTCAACAATACCAACAGCGCCGGGGTCATCGGCAGTCCGCCGCCTAACAAGACCGCCGCGGAGCATATGTTGGACGCAGCCACCGCCCTGAGCGGAATGGAGCTGATGCTGAGTCTGGCGGACATCGGAGTGGATGCATCTCTCTCGGAGGTCAGGATCCTGGTGCTTCTGTGCGGCGGAAGCGGCTACCTTTCCAACCAGTTCCTGCCAGGAATTGGCGAAGGCACGCAGAAAGGCAACCTGGGATTCCCGCCGAAGGACCTGTCCGATGAAAACATCGCACCCGGCCTGCAATATGCCGTGGTGGACGTCTCCACCATCCGACAGCCCGCCGGGCCTATTGACGGGCTGAACATTCCGCAGGACTCCGGAAGCGCCACACTGGTGGCGACTCAGAACAATTACACCGGCTTCGGCAACGCCTCCGGAACGGGCACAGCGGGGTCGAACGGTTCCGAGTTGAATGCCCTGTTCATGCGAAGCACCGCCACGGGGCTGGATATCGGCATAACGGGGAACCTGGAGCCGAACGGCAACTACATCCTGTTGTTCCTGGACACGTCAGACGGAGGAGTCGGACCCGAAGGACTGAACGTGCCGGAGGGTGTGGGACCACAGTCCCAAGTGCTTCAGCGGATGAATGGCACCATCTTCGACGAGGGGTTCAGCCCGACTCACGTGGTCTTGGTGGACGCCAACTCCGCCGAGACTCTCCCCGGCTCCGGCGAATACCGCACCTATGCCTACCTGCACATCGTCGACCTCAGGACCAACACTTCCCGCTATATCGGCCGGGTGGAGGTTGGAGCCGAATCGCCGATGCTGGAGCAGGGAGACAATCCGAACGGGATCCTGATGGGACTGGATAACAGCAACCAGGACGGCGTGACCGCAGACAACAACCGGACGCCGGAGCAGAACCGGACGGATGCCGCCACGGCCACCACGGGGCTTGAGCTGAGCATACCTTACGCCGATATCGGACTGGGAAGGCCGGTCATCCGTTACCTCGCCGTGCTGACGGGCAACAGCGGTTATTTCTCCAACCAGTTCCTGCCCGGGCTGGGTGGAGGCTTCCTGAACTTCGGCGATCCGCCGTTGAATATGAACACCATCCCCCGCGCGCAGTTCGGCGAGTTCGCTGTGACGGGCATCGTGTATCCGCCGGTGGCTTCTGTGGCGGAGTGGAAGTCATCCCCCGACGGGACGCCGGGCGAGCTTATCTCCACCGTCTCCGCAGTCTTCGCTGAGCGTGACGAGTTCTATGTGCAAGACTCCTGGCCGAAAAACATCAGCGGAGTTCGTGTGCTGGCTCCGGCATTCGGGCTGGAGATCGGAGACACGGTGCGTGTGAAGGGGTTGATGACCCGCTCGGGCGGAGAGCGATCTGTGGCAGCCTCGGAGGTGGTGAAGACCGGGACCGGACAGCCGCCTTCCCCCCTGTTCGCCGCTCAGCGGGCTCTGGGCGGAGGCACATCTGGCCATACTCCCGGGGTCTCCGCAGGCGCCGGAGCCAACAACACCGGCCTCCTGATGCGTAGCGCCGGGCGCGTTACCCGTTTCGGGCTGGATGAAGCCGGGACGTTCTTCATCTATCTCGACGACGGGAGCGGACTGTTCGACGGCAACGAGTGGGACGCGGCAGGCGTCCGCGTGAACCTGCCGCCGGGAGGTCCGCTGCCGGTGGAGGGGTCAACGGTGGACGTGACGGGCGTCTGCGGAATTCTGCAGCGCGACGGGATAAGTCATCCGCTGTTGAAGTCACGGCAGGCCACGGACGTGATCCCGGTGGAGTGAAGCGTAGTCTGACAGATCCTTCTGCACAGGAAGGCGGGGAGGAAAGCACAAGTGCCTTTCCTCCCCACTTTGTTCCGCGTCGCTACGGCCGGGAACGGGACCCAAGGGATGGCCTGATAACTTGATTGAAATCCGGCGTAGATGGTATACTCCTATATCCGGCAGGCGTTGGATGGAATCCGCTGGATGAGGAGCCCGCAGTGCGGCGCGGCGGCGATCCCTCAGGTTGCAATCATTCCGTTTCATTCTGCATATCAAGACGGGGGTCGTTGCATCCGCAAGCGGGGGCAAGAACCTATGACTACGACAGCAGAGCGCCTTGAACAGGCGATCAGTCTCAAGGTGGAGGGCAGCTACGACGAAGCTGTGCAGATCCTGACGGCTCTGCTCCAGGAGGATTCCGGCAACGCAGAAGTACACCATCAGCTGGGGCTAATCTACGGATTCCAAGGGTTGTTCGACGAATCCCTGCAGGAGCTGGAAACGGCCAGCGGCCTGCAGCCCGAGCGTGTGGAGATCCTCATTGACCTCGCCATGACATACGCCATGCTGGGAATGTACGACGAGGCGAAACAGGGGTTTGAGCGCGTGCTCGAGCTGGATCCGGAGAACCGGAAAGCCCGCGAGCAGATGGTCTACTTCGAGGATATGGCGGCTGCGGGATAGCGGTAGGCCCCTGAAATCCACGGTTTTGCCCGTATTGGGCAGGAGAAAGCAGGGGACAGGGGTAATCTGTTTTCGGGGCGGCCCGCCGGGAGCGGTGCGCCCCGAGATATTCCGGACGGCAACAAAACCGAACAACCTGGAAGAGGAAGACAAGATGGCCGATCTGAACGCTCTGGCGGAGGCGATCATCAAAGGCAAGGCGCCTGTCGCCCGGCAGTTGACGGAGGAAGCGCTGGCGGAGGGAGTGGCTCCGCAGACGGTGCTGAACGAGGGTCTCATCGCGGGGATGAACGTGGTGGGGCAGAAGTTCAAGGCGAACGAATACTACGTTCCCGAAGTTCTCATTGCGGCGCGCGCCATGCAGCAGGCCATGCAGGTGCTCAAGCCAAAGCTTGCGGAGACCGGTGCACAACCCATCGGGAAGGTGGTCATCGGCACGGTCCAGGGAGACCTCCACGACATCGGCAAGAATCTGGTTGCCATGATGCTGGAGGGCGCGGGCTTCGAGATCATTGACCTCGGAGTGGACGTTAAGCCGGAGGCTTTCGTTTCGGCGGCTCTGGATTCGGGCGCGCACATTGTGGGAATGTCGGCGCTACTGACCACCACCATGCCTGCAATGGAGACCACCATCAACCAGTTCAAGGAGCAGGGCGTTCGCGATAAGGTCAAGATCATGATCGGCGGAGCGCCGGTGACCCAGGAGTTCGCCAACCGCATCGGAGCGGACGGCTACTCTCCGGATGCCGCAAGCGCGGTGGATCTGGCGAAGGCGCTGATTGCGGCCTGAGCGGACCGGAAACTGAAACAAATCCCTTTCACCCGCCGGGCGTGTTTGCACCCCGGCGGGTTTGCTTTCGGGTAAAGGGTTTCAGGTTGGAGCATACAGAGGGGAGAAGCGATGAAGCACATTGTTATTACCGTGGGTGAGACGCGGCTGGAAGCAGTCCTGAACGACACCCGCACGGCGCAAGAGATCGCATCCCGCCTGCCGGTCTCCGGGACGGGCTCGCGCTGGGGAGACGAGATCTACTTTGCCACGGATGTCTCCCTGCCACCTGAGAAGCCGGCAGAGGTGGTGGAAGCCGGGGACATTGCATACTGGCCTCCTGGAAAGGCCATCTGCATCTTCTGGGGCCCCACCCCGGCCTCTCACGGACAGGAGATCCGTCCGGCAAGTCCGGTGAATGTCATCGGCCGGATCAAGGGCGATCTGAGTCCGCTTTCCGGCGCACGCGATGGAGACCGGGTGGTCCTGGCGGCGGTCTGAGATGCTTTTCGCCGGAGCGGCGCGGCGCTCCATCACACCGTACGGCACCGTGGACCTCTCCGGGTACGCGGCCCGCACCCAGCCGTGCACAGGTGTGCTGGACGATCTCTATGTGCGCGCTCTGGTGCTCAGGCAGGAGGAGCAGACCGCAATTGTCTGCTCCCTGGACATCCTGGGACTCGAGCAGCAACACGTCCGGGAGCTCCGGGCGGAGCTGGCGCGGGACGGCTTCCGGCCGGAGACCACGCTTTTCTGTTGCACCCATACCCACGGTGCTCCCGCGGTGCAGCGCCTGCGCGGTTGCGGAACCCCGTCGGCGGAGTATGTGGAGATGGTACTCCGGGAAACTTTGCACTGCGTGCGGGAGGCCGCCGGCGGGCCGCTGGAGTGCGAGATCCTGGCGGGTTCCGGATCCTGCGACTTGAATGTGAACAGACGACGCCGGGACGGATCGGGCATCGCCCTGGCAGCCAATCCGGAGGGACCGCGAGACCCGGTGGTGACGGTGCTGCAGGTAAGGAAGCGCGGCGGAGGAGAGATCATCGGCACGATCTTCAACTACGCCTGCCACGCGGTGACTCTGGGGGGCGATAACCGGTTGGTGACCGGCGACTGGCCAGGCGAGGTATGCCGCCGGCTGGAAGCGGAATCCAAAGGAGTGGCGCTGTTCCTTCAGGGATGCTGTGGAGACCTGAACCCGCGCGTCCGCGGCGGCATCCCCGAGCTGAAACGGGCGGCGGCCTTGGTGGGGCAGAGCGTGCTGGATGCCGTTGACGGGGCGGAGAGGTTGGAAGAGCCGCGAATCTCTGCGTGGCTGGCACCCGTCCCGCTTCCCCTTATGCCCAATCCGCCTGATGATGAGATAATCGCTCGGCTTCTGCAGATCCGCTCAAAGCCGCCGGAGGCCCGAGACTTCGCCGACACGCGGGACCTGGACTGGGGCGCGGATGTTCTGGCCAACCCGCAGCAAGCCCGCCAGAGCGAGATGGTCATTGAGGTGGGAGAGCTCAGCCTCGGGCAGGCGGCCATTGCGTGGCTTCCGGGCGAAGCTTTCTGCGAGATCGGCCTTGCGCTGCGACGGCTGCACCCCGGCAAGTGCCTGTTGGTGGCGGGCTACACGAACGGCAACATCGGCTACATCCCCACCGGCAAGGCGTTCCAGGAAGGCGGCTACGAGGTGACGGACGCCTGGCGCTACTACGGCTATCAGATGGTCGGCCCCGAGTCCGAGCGGCTGATCCTGGACGCTTTCGCCGCCCACGCCACAAGCCCGATCTGAAGGTTCAGTCTCCTCTCTCCGGTATTCTAGGAACCTGTTTTCCGGAACTTCCCCCTACGCTGGTTGAGCCGTCCGGCGCGGCCCGACGAGTCGAAATACTGGTCTGGCTATGCGCGGCTGACACCGCGCTACTCGACCGGCGCACAGACTGGCGTCCTGTGCCTGAGCCCGGTGAATGTCTCCTGAACAAAGACCTTGACAGGGGTGAGGAAGAGAGGTAGTATGGTACTGCAACTCATTCGCACTGCCAACACGCCGGAATCAGCCTGTCCCCACGGCATTGGTTTATGGTTGCCCGGCGGGAAAGAGAGGGGAAGAAGCGATGCATACTTTTGCCTGCCGCGGGGTGCTTGCCGCCACTTTCTTGCTCCTGGAGGCTGCAAGTGCTACGTTCGCCGCCACTTACACCTGGTCCGGGGGCGGAACATCACCGGCCTGGAACGCCAGCATCTCTGTCTTCGGGACGACCCGGTACACCAACTGGAACAACGCGACCACCCTGCCCGGACCTGCCGATACCGTAGTGTTCGCCACAACCCTTACATCCGGCCAGCCGAACCTGAACGGCAGCAGAACGGTGGGTGCCCTTCGCATGGAATACGCCTCAGGTGTGACCATCGGCGGGGGAAGTCTGGCCATCCAGGCAGGGAACATTGCCAGCCTGGGCGGCAGCCAGATCTCCCCCAATACGATAGCCGCCCCGCTGATCCTTAACAGCCCGACAACGGTCAACGTGTGGTTTCCGTCACATCTGATCATCTCCCAGGGAATCTCCGGAGCCCATCCTCTTATAAAAGCGGGCAACGGCACCCTTGCACTCACTGCCGCCTCCTGGTACGCCGGTCCTGTCACAGTGGCCGGCGGAGAAGTTCTTGTGGCAAACGGCACCGGCTCGGCCACGGGAAGCGGCAGTGTCACCGTGAAATCCGGTGCCCGCCTGCGCGGCACTGGGTCCATCGGTGGAAGCGTGAGCATCGAATCCGACGGCCTCCTGGCCCCGGGAAGCGAGGCTGGCGCAGGAACACTCACCTTCGCAGGGGGGCTGTCGCTCGCAGACGGCTCGATCGTGGACCTACGGCTGGGAGTGCCCTCGGCCGACCGCGTCCGGGTCTCAGGCGGAACGCTTTCCACAACCGGCACCGTCCTCATCCGCATCAAGGATAACGGCAACCTGGGCTATGGCCAGACGCACACGCTCTTCGAGTTTCAGGGAGCATCTCTACAGGGCGTTACTCCGCAAAACTTCCGGGTGGAGGGGCCGCTGAACGGCGTGGTGGAGTTGACGGCCAGCACCGTGCAGCTGCGAATCACCGGCTATCCGGTTGTCTTTGTGAACGCTGCTGCAACCGGCGCAAACAATGGCACAAGCTGGCAGGACGCCTATACCGATTTGCAGGTGGCGCTGAGCTCCAGCGCTTCGCGGGACATCTGGGTGGCGGAGGGCACCTACAGAATCTCCCAGGGCATAGCGGAGGCCGACCGCAATGCCAGCTTTGTGCTGAAGAACGGCGTGCGCCTCTACGGCGGATTTCCCGCTTCAGGTAACCCTGTTTTTGCAGATCGCAACCCGCACACCCACCGCACGATCCTTCTCGGACGGCTTCCGAACAACAACCCGTCCTGGCACGTGGTGACGGCTCCGAACACTAACGCCTCCGCCGTGCTGGACGGTTTCGTCGTAACAGGTGGCCGGGCCTATGGAATACCGGGCAACCGCCAGAATGTGGGAGGAGGCATCTATATCAGTGCAGGAAGCCCATCCATCGCCAACTGCGAGTTCTTGGACAATCACGCGCTAGTGGGCGGTGGGATGATGTGCGAGAACAACTCATCGCCGACATTCATCAACTGCACCTTCGCCGGGAACACAGCCACGGTGGGCGGCGCGTCGGGTGGAGCGGGCTATACATCCGGCGGCAACCCACGGTTCCTGAACTGCACGTTCGCCGACAACTCCGCCGTGACGGGCGGCGCTCTGTTCTTCGGCGGGCCCGGACAGGTCCGCAACAGCATATTCTGGGGCAACAGCGCCGACAGCGCCCCGCAGATCTTCGGCGGAACGGTGCAGTATTCGTGCGTGGAGGGCGGCTACGGCGGAACGGGGAACATCAACAAGAATCCCCAGTTCCTGGACCAGGCCGGCGGCGACTTCCGGCTGAATCCCGTCTCGCCCTGCGCGGAGGCAGGGAATACGGCAGACATCGCCCCGGACCTGACGGACATGGATGGCGATGGCGATACCACGGAAGCCGCTCCGCTGGATCTGGCGGGAGAGCCGAGAGTGCTGGGTGTGGCGGTGGACATGGGCGCTTACGAAGTTGCCGACCCATCCCCTGCCCCGCCGGCTCCGCTGAACCTTTCGGCAACGACGGTCTCCAGTGAGCGGATTGACCTTGCCTGGGGCAGTCCGGGCAGCCCGGTGGTGGCAGGCTTCAATGTCTATCGCAACACGGTGCCGGGATTCACTCCCGGCCTTGCGAACCGGGTTGCTTCCAGCTTGCAGGGCACATCTTACAGCGACACCGGTCTGAAAGACGGAGCAGTCTACTATTATCTTGTGACTTCTGTGAACGCGGGAGGTGGAGAGAGCGAGCCATCTAACCAGGCGGCGGCCACCACTACTCCCATTCCGGAGATCATTTACGTGCAACAGAGCGCTCCTGCAGGGGGGAACGGGAGTTCGTGGGCTTCAGCATTCCGGGATCTTCAGCTCGCTCTGGAGAGGGCTGGTCTGCAGGATCAGATCTGGGTAGCCGCGGGCACCTACAAGCCCGCCGACCCGGCGCAGTACGATCCTCAGGCTCAGGTCACCACCTTCCAGATGAAGACCGGGGTGGCCATCTACGGCGGATTCCCGGGTCAGCCCGGACAGGAAGGCAACTTCGCGCTCAGGGATCCGCAGGTACATATAACAGTTCTGAGCGGGAATATCCTGGACCCAAGCAACCCCAGCGACAACACGCGGCACGTGGTGGACGGAGGTGGGACGGACCGCTCAGCCCTTCTGGACGGCTTCGTCATCTCTGGTGGGGCCGCGGGCGGACTCGTCTTATCACAGGACAACGTGGGCGGAGGGATACGGATCCTGAGCGGTAGTCCCACCATCCGGAACTGTGTGGTCCAGAACAACTGGGCGCTGGCGGGCGGCGGAATCTTCGTTTCCGGCAACTCAAGCCCGCTGATTCAGAACTGCGTTGTCAGGAACAACTACACTAACGGGGGCGCAAATGTGGGCGGAGGGATGTACAACGCCGGAGCCAGCCCGATAGTGGTCAACACGGTCTTCGCTCAGAACACCACAAACCGGGGTGGCGGTGTCTACAACGAGAGCGCGGGGGATCCTCACTACATCAACTGCACCTTCTGGGGCAACAACGCCAACGTGTTCGGGGCAGCCGTATGGCACGAGTTTACAGGAAACGGCACTTTCCGCAACTGCATCTTCTGGGGCAACACCGGAGGCGGCGGGCTGCAGATTGATATCTCGCCGTCCTCGTCCATCACTGTGACGAACAGTTGCGTTCAGGGAGGATACCCTGGCGAGAGTAACATCGCCGACGACCCGCTGTTCGTGAACGCGGCTGGACTGGATTTCCGGCTTCAGCCGGGTTCGCCGTGCATAGACTGGGGCAACGGCTCTTTCCTGCCGCCGGGCGTGAACACGGATCTGGCCGGCAACCCGCGAGTCCAGGGCGCGGGGGTGGACTTGGGCGCTCTGGAGTACCAGGTCGGAGCATCCACCATCCTTCAAGCACGTTTGCAGCCGGATGGCGGCCCGGTCGACCTGTCGGGAGCTGTTGTCAGCCGGGTGTTCGGGGACGTGTTCTATATCCAGGCGGACGACCGTTCTTGCGGCATCCGTGTGCTCCGTGCGGGGCATTCCCTATCAGCCGGAAACCGCGCCTCCGTCTCCGGGGTGGTGCGGACAGACGGGGACGGCGAACGCTACATTGACGCAGCCGTAGCCCTGCCTGCAGGAATGGGAGCAGCAGTCCCCCTTGGTATGACCCTGAAAACAGTGGGAGGCGGCGCTTTTCAGTACAATCCGGAGACGGGCGCAGGGCAGCAGGGGATCCACGGAGTGCAGGGCGTCAATAACACGGGCCTGCTGATTCGGGTGGCCGGCTGGGTGACCCATTCGGCCGGTGGCTGGTTCTACCTTGACGACGGGTCAGGCGTTGAGGACGGCTCGGGTCACGCCGGGGTGCGGATCCTGCTGGAGTCCGGAACCGCCCCCGCCACCGGAGAATTCGTCCGGGCGAGTGGCATCAGTTCGGTGATCCGGATCGGAGGCATGGTCCAGAGGCTGCTGCGGGTCAGCTCCCCTGCGGACATTCAGTCGCTGCAGCCGGCACCCTGAAAGGAGCATTCGGGGAGAGCGGACCTCGCCCCGTTCTCCCCACAAGATCCATCGCAGAGCCTTCTTGCGGCAGATGCGCCTCTCCGAACCCGGCCGGGAACACTCCGGGCCTGAAATCCATCCTACCAGATGACGGGAAACAGCGCGCGACGGCTCGTTGAACCCTGTGAATGCTGTGTGATACACTTTCGTTACGGGACGCTTCGCCGAATCAAGGGCTAGGGACGTCCCAGACGGGAAGGCAGAGCGCAAGTTGGCCACGGAAGTCTCGGCGATCCCCGCGATCTTCATCACTCGAATGCGGCAGGAAGATGTGCCTGCGGTTATGCAGGTGGAGCTGCAATGCTTCAGCGCGCCCTGGAGCGAAAACGCCTACCGCACGGAGCTGAACAATCCCTGTGCGGAATACTATGTGGCGTGGTCGTCCGGCCGGCTGGTGGGTTACGTGGGGATGTGGCTCATTCTGGACGAGGTCCACATCACAACCATCGGCGTGGCCGCGGATATGCGGGGCAAACGCGTGGGCGAGCGTCTCCTGGTGCGGGCGCTGGACGCGAGCCGCGAGCGAGAGGCGCAGAGGGTGACGCTGGAGGTGCGGAAATCCAACCGTGTGGCCATTTCCCTTTACAAGAAATACGGATTCCGTGAGGCCGCCATCCGCAGGGGCTACTACTCGGACAACGGCGAAGACGCCTTGATCATGTGGGTGGATGACCTCTGGAGTCCTGAGTTCACGTCTCTTTTCAATGCGAACAAAGCGCGCCTTCAGGCGCTGGAGGCCGGATAGAAGCGATGCTGGTGCTGGGGATAGAGACGAGCTGCGACGACACGTGCGCGGCAGTGGTGCGGGGTGGGAGGGAGATCCTCTCAAACGTCATCGCCTCGCAGGATCATCTCCATCAGAAGTTCGGAGGGGTGGTTCCCGAAATCGCTTGCCGCAAGCATGTGGAGTCGCTCCAGCCCACCATCCGTGAAGCTCTGGAAAGAGCGGAGGTCTCCCTCGAAGATATCGAGGGCATCGCCGTGACCAATCGCCCCGGGCTTATCGGAGCGTTGATCACGGGGGTCAGCGCGGCCAAAGCGTTGGCGCTGACTCTGGAAGTGCCGATCGTGGGTGTGCACCATCTGGAATCCCACATCTGGGCGAACTTCCTGGCCGAGCCGGATCTGCAGTTCCCGTTCGTTTCGCTGATCGTGTCGGGAGGGCATACCGATCTGGCGCTTGCGAGCGCTCCGGGCGACTATACCCTCCTGGCCAGAACCGCAGATGATGCGGCAGGGGAATGCTTCGACAAGAGCGCTCGGGCGCTCGGTCTGGGCTGGCCGGGCGGCCCGGCGGTGGACCGTTTGGCACGCGAAGGAGACGCAAGCAAAGCCCGTTTCCCACGGGCACGGGTGGGCGACGGATTGGATTTCAGCTTCAGCGGTCTGAAGACGGCTGTCCTGCGCTATCTGGATTCCCGGCCGGAAGACGTAAGTCTGGCGGACGTGGCGGCAGGGCTGCAGGAGGCCATCGTGGACGTTCTCGTTGCCAACACCATCCGCGCTACGGAGGCTTGCAGCGTTGAATGGGTGGCAGTGGGAGGCGGGGTCGCCGCGAACAGTCTGTTGAAGCAGAAGATGCGCGATGCCTGCGAGCGGCGCGGACTGCGGCTGGCCATTCCGCCTCCTCGCCTGTGCACGGACAACGCCGCCATGGTGGCCGCAGCCGGCCACTGGCGGCTGGAGCGCGGGATGGATGACGGCCTGGACCTGGACGCTTTCGCCACCGAGCCTCTGGCCGATGTCCGTCCCGTGGCGGTGTGAGGGAGGTAAGCCTCTCTTCAGTTCCGCTTAGACTGAAAGAAAAAGGGGGGCCGCCGGGGGAGGCGGCCCCGGAGTCGGGGTGCCAGGTTCGCTCAGGAGTGCTACCTGTCCCGATTGTGCTCCTGGAGCATTACGTAACGATGCTGCAATGCATCAAATCGCCATCAGATTCCCGTTACCTCCTGAACTTCCCACACAATCTATAAAAACGTGTTCTCTCGCCGAAATTCTTTTCCGCTCGGCGTCAGGCTCATCCGGACAGGGGTTTGAGGGCTCTTTCACCGCCCGCCGGTTGTGTGATATTATCTGTTTCCGGGGATAAGTCGCTTTCCTCCGAAAAGAAAGCGCGGAGGAGGAGAACAGTCAGATTGCGCCCGCTCTGCCGGATGAGCGGGGAGCGGACGGGGGTTAGGCTCGTCCGCCGTAGCAGGGTTGCCACTGAGGTCTGCCCTCCGGCTTGCGGGCAGGTCGAAGCGAGTGCGGGAATGGTTGACAGACAGGTTGAGAAGGTCTATGTCCGTTACCTCAACGGTCCACTGAAGAGTGCGGTGGATGAGATTCTGGACGACATCCGGGGCAGCTCACCGCCGGACTGCCTGCCCGGCGGCTACCGGCTCAAGTCGGAACCGCACCGGGTGCGGCTGTTCGATGCGTCCCTGACTATCTGGGACGCCGAGTACGAGGGCTCAGCTCCGAGCTAGAAAGCTTTCTTTGCAGGCGGATGCGCCCGGCCCGCGACGTGAAACGTTGGAAGCGGGACCGGGCGCTATTGACTCTAACTCCTCCTCAGGCCTCTGCAAGGCAGGAGAAGCTTTCATCGAAGACTTCTCCTGGAATCTGCAATTAACGCTTGCTCTCCTCAAACAGGCGGCGTCCCAGCCACCACGCGGGAAGAGCGCACAGGATCACCGTGCTCAGGAACGTGCCAAGAAAGATTCCCGCCTGCACCGTCGCCGGAAACAGCACGTAGCACTTGGTCACATAGATCCCGCTGATGTAGCTGAACCAGGCGCATCCTGCGGCGGATATCAGCCATACTCCAAAACGCCAGTCCGCATAGCGGAGAAGACAGAAGATGGTCTCGCCACCCATCCCCTGCAGCAGCCCCGTGAAGACGAGCGGATGCAGCACCATCCGGGTCTTGCCGGCCAGTTCGATCTCCGCGTGGGTCTGACCGGACAGCAGCACAGAGAGGAGAGCGGCTAGCGTCTCCGCGACGATCATGGATCCGGGCCGGCGGGTGATTCCCAAAGCAATGAAGCCCGCGAGCATCCAGACACCGTTTGTCAGGCTGGACCAGGGCTGCATCTCCCCTGACCCGCAAGCTGCGCTGACCGCGGGAAACACGAATCGGTAGAGCAGCCCTCCGATGATCCCGATTGCAGCCACCCATACTACATCAGCGACCCGCCAGCGGGGCAGACCATACCGCGTGAGTTCACTATTCTGCGCCTGCCCGATCATATCCGCTCCTCCTTCCCACGCCAGACGATGCGGCCGACCGCCCATGCCACGGTACCACCGATCACCCCGACACCGATCAACGAGGTGAGCAGCAGCCCCCAGAACGTCCAGGTGCTCTCGAAGACGTAGTAGTGCGTCATCCAGATGCCGGTGCAGAACTCGATCAGGCCGCCGGCCGCACCCGCCAGCACCCACGCCGTCCAGTCCCAGCGGCGGTAGCCGAACCAGCCCAGGACATACTCAGGAGCCAACCCCTCCAGGATCCCGACATACAGCACCATATTGAAGACCGGGTAGCCCTGGCCGGCGATGTATACCGTCCGGTAGATCTCCGGCCCGAAGTCCCCCACGTCAATCGTGTAAGGGCCGACAGTCACCTCAACCAGAGCTGCCAGCGACTCGCCTAACAGACAGGTGCCCGGCTTGCGGGTGATGGCCGCCGGCACGAAACCGCCCATAAACCACATGCCATTGATCAGGCTGGTGGGGGCGAGATTCCACCCCCACTCCACCAGCATCACCGTGTAGAGGTCGTCCCAAACGCGGTAGATCAACCCGAAGACCACACCGCATACCAGGACCACCGCCCAGTCCCGGGCAGTCCAGCCGAACCACAGGGACGACTGCCGGCCAGATTTGTTTGTTGCAGCGTTTTCCACGGAAATCCCCTCCCTACCAGCTTCCCGCCGGGTTGTCGCGCGTCTTCTTGCCGTCCGGCGAATAATACGTCTCAAGGTAGTCCTGCTCACTGGTCAGAAACCGGGCGTGGCCATCGGCGAAGACGATGGTCCCCCCGCGGGCATGCCACCGTCGGAAGAACTGCTTCTGACCATACAGATCATCCGCGCGTCCGAACCACGGCAGCATGATCTCGCGGATGATTCGCGTCTGGCTGGGGTACTCGTACATCGAGTCCCGCACCACACGCACCGGGAAACGGAACCAGCCACTCGGGTCCGTGACATCCTGATCGTTGACGATGGAAAGCCCCGGGAGCCAGGAGAAGCAGTTGGAGCTCAGGCTGAAGCTCTGGCCATACTTCTCCCAGTAGGTGAGCGGAGCACTGAACGGCCCCCCGGCGTCGGCCGGGCACCGGAAGAGCTCCTTGCTTTTCGCATAAGGAGCCAGGGTCACCTCCGGGCCGATGTGCCCCGGCCTACCGGCCGGTGGGTTCTCGTTGAAACCGGTCAACGGCGGCCAGGCTCCATGATGATCGTCCACATACATGCGGATGGCCGTCCCGATCTGCTTGGCTGAGGAGAGGCACTGGGTCTCCAGGGCCTTCTGCCTGGCTTGGGTGAACACGGGGAAAAGAATGGCGGCTAGGATCGCAATGATAGCGATCACCACCAGGAGTTCGATGAGCGTGAAGCCTCTCATCCGTCTGTCTGTTGCCATTGTCAGGCGCCTCCATCAAGGAATGGAAGGCCCCATCCCGGCGACCGATAATGAGGCCGGGAAGCTGACGGCGCCGCCGGCCGGGTCCTGCGTACAGCGGCGCTGACAGACGCGATTCCAGAAGCAGACGTTCGGGGAAAGTCCGCGCTTTTCCGCTGTTCCTACGCCGGCATTACCCGGATCAGGTTCCTGGGGTCGCCCGATATTCCGGGCCTCTCAGCCGGCCTTCGCCGGCTCCCCCCGCGGGAACGAAGAGAGCTCCGTGGGGTTCTCGACTCACCCCTGCGGAGCAAACGACCGGCGGCGCGGGCCTGCCGTGTCGTTGTCATAGCAATATTTACCCTCGCTGCGCACTCTTCGCAACAGGGCAGGTGCAGATGGGCGGCGAAAGTCAGACGGCCGGCTTCTGAGCCAGGATGAAATGCTCCTCCGTGCCCGCTCCGGCTTCGTCCCGCACGTTGAGCCCGTGCCGCTCGAAGGCAGCCCTCACCCACTCCGGACGTCTGCGGTACCGGCGGATGAATCGTCTGTGGTTTCGCGGCAACAGCGGATCGGGGAGACGCTTGTAGAGCTCAATCAGCGGGTTTTGCGGGCGGGTGTCAAACTGCAGGGTGGCGACTCCACCCGGTTTCAGAATGCGGCATACCTGCGAAAGGTAGGTCTCGATAACCGCGGCGTCGGGAATGTGCTGGAAGACCATGAAGGAGTAGACCATATCAAACACAGAGTCTTCGAACTCCGAGAGGTCTCTGCCGCTGGCGGGGGCAAAATGGAGGTTATCACGCGTGTTCAGGCTGCGGGCCTGGCGAATCATCTTCTCGGAGATGTCTATGGCGTCCACACGGGCGAAACGGGCCGCAAAGTGCACGCTGGTGCGACCCAGCCCGCACCCGATCTCCAGCATCCGGTCCCGGCCGGGAAGCAGCGGCTCCGCCCAGGCCATCATGCGGTCCACCATAGCCTTCCCCGAGGCGAAGAAGTCCTCCACCGTCCAGTCGCGGTTCCACGTGGCGATGTACCACATCGGGTCATCGTCCGCGAACCGCTCCCAGTGCGCCTGCATCCCGTCCGTGCGCTCTTCGGCCACGCCTGCCGCCCTCCAGTCTTACTCCAGGCGCGCCGGACCTCCCCCGGCGGCCGGATACAACGGGATTATATCAGCAATCGTGACAGCGCCGGGCCGAGTCGCTATCGAGTCCCTTCAGGCACACTTGCGGGCAACAGCCATTATCTCGAACTCGTCGGGGTCTACGGGTCTCCGGCCCCAGTTGCCGGCCGTTCCCCCGTACACGGAGATAACGTCGAAACCACAGCAGCGAAGAAGCAGCCGCAACTCAGGAGGAACGTAGTAGCGCTGCCTCTCGTTGATGCGCACTTCACTGCCAGAAGCAGCCTCCACCTCGATTCGCTCAGTCATGTGCCAAAGGTCAATGCGCCCCCTCTCAATATCCTCCGGGGCGCACTTGCGAGCCAGCCGAAGCCCGTTCAGCACTGTCATCAGGAACAGGCCTCCATCTCTGAGCGCACGGTGGACCCCGCGGAAGATACGGATGTCGTGCTCATCCGGATCATCCCGGCTCCCCAGGAGGCAAAGGGAGCCCTCGCAGACACACATAGCCGCGTCGAACTCGTTCTCAAAGGGCAGAGTGCACGCGTCGGCCTGCAGCAACTCCACACTGACTCCGGCCGCCAGAGCGGCAGCACGAGCCTGCTGCAGCATTCCCGCAGAAAGATCAACACCTGTCACGCGGAAACCTCGCCTGGCCAGAGCCACACAGTGGCGGCCGGTCCCGCATCCCACATCCAGAATGCTCCGGCCTGGCTGCAGAGCTAGCTCTTCTACAAGAAACGAAACTTCCCGCTCGGTCCCGTGCACAAACACGTTGTCCATATAGTGTGGCGCGTGAACATCAAAGAAGCGCTGCCACTCGTTCGGAGAACCCATTATCCTGCTTTCTCTTGAGGGCACAAAGAATGAGGCCCGGCGGCGCTGGGCCGGTCCGGGCCGGGAAAGGAGAGAATCAGAAGAACAGAAAAGCTTGCGAAGAGCTTACTCTTCGATCTTGATCGCTTCGGTCGGGCAGTTGGCGCACGCGTTGCGCGCAGCCTCCTGCAGGTGCTCCGGCACCTCTTCCATCTTGGCGACAGCCACGCCGTCCACGATCTCAAAAAGCTCCGGGGCGTCCTGCTCGCAAATGCCCTCCCCGGCGCACAGCTCTGCAACGACGGAAATCTTCATCAGCGCTTCTCCTGATCAGCATTCAGCAGGGGCGGAGGGCGCATCGCGCCCCGTCCCTCACAGCGCATTATACGGATCGCAACCGGGCGCAACCATAGGACTTACGTACTGCGCCGGGCTGCGCCGCAGTTTCAATAGCTGACTCCGGCAGGAATGCGCGAGTTGACCTTGTGCGCGAGCAGCGCATCCAGCAGATCCGCCGTCTTGGCGTAGGCCAGGCAGATGTAGGTATCCGCCGCGCCGTAATACAGATGGATCTCGTCGCCCCGCTCCACGGCCCCGCAGGCGAAGACGACATTCGGAACGTCCCCCGTTACCTCATACCACTCGTGCGGAGCCAGAATCCAGTGCGGCAGGCGCGAGATGAGCCGCCGCGGATCCTCCAGATCCAGCAGGGCGGCGCCCATCCGGTATGTGGGGCCACCGGGCATCTGCTTCACCCCGTGGTAGAGGATGAGCCATCCCTCGGGCGTCTCGATGGGCGGAGTATTGGCCCCCACCTTACGTCCATCCCAGAAAGGACCGCCCCGCTCCTTGATGATGCAGTACGGCGAACCCCAGTGCCGCAGGTCGGGAGAATCCGTCAGCCAGATGTGCTCCAGAGAGCCGGCCACAGGGCGGTGAAGCATCCAATACTTGCCGCGGATCTTGCGCGGGAAGACAGCCGCGTCCTTGTTGTTGGGCGCAAGCATCAGCCCCAGGCGCTCGACGCTCTTCCAGTCGCGCGTCTTGGCGAGCGCCACACCCGCGCCGTAGGGCGAGTAGGCCGTGTAAGCGATGACCCAGGCATCCTCCTCCTCCAGACGGGTGATCCGGGCATCCTCGCAACCGTACGCCTCATAGGGATCTCCGTCATCCGGATGCAGAAGAGGCCTGTCTTCGATGCGCCAGTCCGTGACTCCATCCTCGCTGCGTGCGACGGTCAGGTGCGAGCGCCCCTCCAGGTCTTCCACACGAAGGAGCAGCAACGTCTCACCGTTCGGCAGCAGTGTCGCCCCCGTATTGAAAACGGAGTGACACGGGTAGGGCATCTGACGGAACGTGAAGAGCGGATTGTGATCGTATCTTCGGAAGAGTTCAGCGGGCTCCATTGGCTCGGCCGGGGTCCTCTTTCTTCTATATGGGTTATTAGTGCTGCAGGCGGATCCCTCGCCTCCCGGCGCTGCGACGTCCCGGACCCGGAAGGAGCGTCAGGCGGGAATCACCGCAACGCAGGCGCCTGGACCACCTATTCTACACTATCTTTTCCACGTCTCCGGGCATTCAGCCAAAGCGTTGACAGCAAATCCGTGATAATTTGGCGTGGACAAGTGAAGGCATCCCCCATGGGATGCCCATTATTATGACGGCCACGCACGCGCGGGCTGTTCCCGATGCGGCGGATAATGCGTGGCAAAACCGTGGAAGGTGAGAGACCATTGCTGCTGATCACGGGCGGACTGGGATACGTTGGAAGCCACGCCGTGCGTCGCCTGCAGGAAGCCGGGCGCGACGTGGTGCTGCTGGACAATCTGGTTTACGGACACCGCGCGGCCGCCCCGGGCGTGCCCTGCGTCATTGCCGATCTGATGGACCGGGAGGCCCTGCGGGGAGTGTTTCGCGACTACCCCATTGACGGCGTGATGCACTTTGCCGCATTCGCCGCAGTGGGTGAGTCCGTGGCCAATCCGCAGAAGTATTTCGACAACAATGTGCGGGCCGGCCTGAATTTGCTGGACTGTATGCTGGAAGCCGGAGTGAAGCGCCTGGTCTTCTCATCCACCTGCGCCATCTTCGGTGAGCCGGAGCGGCTCCCCCTGGACGAAGAGCATCCCAAAAACCCCACCAACCCTTACGGCGAAAGCAAACTGTTTTTCGAGAAAGTGTTGAAGTGGTATGACAAGGCATACGGCCTGAAGTCGGTAAGCCTGCGCTACTTCAACGCCGCGGGAGCGCATCCTTCCGGGGATATCGGGGAAGACCATGACCCGGAGCACCATCTCATCCCGCTGGCCATCGGAGCGGCGGCGGGCCACCGGCCGGGGCTGACAGTCTTCGGCGACGACTACGACACCCCGGACGGCACCTGCATCCGCGACTACATCCACGTGTCGGACCTGGCCGACGCTCATCTGCTGGCCATCGAGCGGCTGGAAGCGGGCGGCTCCTCCGAAGCCTACAACCTGGGCAACGGCAACGGTTATTCGGTGCTAGAGGTCATCCGGACGGTGGAGTCCGTCACCGGGCTGAAGGTGCCCTGGAAGATGGGACCGCGACGCCCGGGAGACCCGGCCCGTCTGGTGGGCAGCAGCGAGAAAGCCATCCGTGAGCTGGGCTGGAGACCGCAGCTGAACACGCTGGAGACCATTGTGGAGACAGCGTGGCGGTGGCACCGCGACCATCCCCGGGGGTATAACAGTTGAGATGAGACCTCTACGTGCGGAGCCGCGCCCGCAGCGGCGCACTCTCCGGCACGATCGCCACAGGGAATTCCCGGCGACGCGTTTGTAGAGCGTAGCAGAAGAAGAGGAAACCATGTCCCGATCCAACGATTCCGACTATCCCGTCAGCACGTTGCGGCATTCTGCCGCGCACGTGATGGCGCACGCTGTCAAAGACCTCTGGCCAGAGGTAAAGATCGCCATCGGGCCAGCCATTGAGGACGGCTTCTATTACGATTTCGACAAGCCGGAGCCGTTCACGCCCGAGGATCTGGAGAAGATCGAGGCGCGCATGCGGGAGATCATCCGTGAGGCGCGCCCTTTCGAATATGAGGAGATCTCGCGGGATAAGGCCCGCGAGCTGTTCGCGGATCAGCCCTACAAGCTGGAGATCCTGGAGGGGATATCCGACGGAGAGAAGGTCACCACGTATCGCGAGGGCGATTTCGTGGACCTGTGCCGGGGACCTCACGTGGAGCACGCCGGGCAGGTTAAAGCGTTCAAACTTCTCTCCATTGCGGGGGCCTACTGGAAGGGCGACTCCCGCAACCCCATGCTGCAGCGCATCTACGGCACAGCGTTCCATTCAGAAGAAGAGCTGGAGGAGCATCTGCGCCGTCTGGAGGAGGCCCGTAAGCGGGATCACCGGAAGCTGGGGCGCGAGCTGGATCTTTTCTCCATCCAGGAGGACGCCGGGCCAGGACTGGTATTCTGGCATCCAAAAGGCGCACTGGTGCGCAAGATCATCGAGGACTACTGGCGGGACGCCCACCTGGCAGGCGGCTACGACCTGGTCTACACTCCGCACATCGCCCGTCAGGACCTGTGGCGCACCAGCGGCCATTTGGACTTCTTTAGCGAGAACATGTATCAGCCGATGGAGGTGGAGGGCAGCCCGTATCTCATCAAGCCGATGAACTGCCCGTTCCATCTGCTGATCTACAAGTCCCGGCTGCGCAGCTACCGCGAGATGCCCATCCGGTGGGCGGAGCTGGGAACGGTGTACCGCTACGAGCCCTCCGGCGTCCTGCACGGCCTGATGAGGGTGCGCGGCTTCACACAGGACGACGCGCACATCCTGTGCCGGCCGGATCAGCTGGAGGAGGAAACGGTCCGGGTGCTGGACTTCGTGGTCTCTATGCTCACCCGGTTCGGCTTCACGGATTACGAGGTGTACCTCTCCACCCGGCCGGAGAAGTTCGTGGGGACCGATGAGGGCTGGGAGAAGGCTACAGAAGCGCTGCGCAAAGCCCTGGAGGCCCGCGCTCTTCAGTATGAGGTGGACGAAGGGGGCGGGGCGTTCTACGGTCCCAAGATTGACATCAAGATCCGGGACGCCATCGGACGGGTATGGCAGTGCAGCACCATTCAGGTGGACTTCAACGAGCCGGAGCGCTTCGACATCTCTTATATGGATCAGGAGAACCAGGCGGTGCGGCCGATCATGATCCACAGGGCGCTGCTGGGCTCGCTGGAGCGCTTTATGGGAGTGCTGATCGAGCACTACGCCGGAGCGTTCCCGCTCTGGCTGGCGCCGGTGCAGGCCATCGTGCTGCCCATCGCGGACCGGCACGCTCCTTACGCGGAGCAGGTCCGGGAGGAGCTGGAGAAGGCTGGATTCCGCGTGAAGGTGGATATGCGGAACGAGAAGACGGGGTACAAAATCCGTGAGGCGCAGCTTCAGAAGATCCCGTATATGCTGATTGTGGGGGACCGCGAGGTGGAGTCGGGGTGCGTGAGCGTGCGCTCGCGGGACGAAGGCGACCTGGGCTCGCGTCCGCTTGCGGAGTTTGTGGGAATGGCCCGGGAAGCCCTGAATCCTTGACATGCGCCCGCATATGGCCATATACTAGGCGGGTTGGCTCTTTTGCTTCGTCTCGAAGGGGACACAGTCCCATCGAGTCTTGTGACGTCTGAGGTGAAGGCCCATAAACAGAGACATCAGGACTAACGAGAGAATCCGCGTCCGGGAAGTCCGGCTTGTGGACGAGAACGGCGCTCAGCTGGGAGTGATGCCCACGCGGGAAGCCCTGGAGATCGCCCGGGAACGCGGACTGGACCTCATCGAAGTCGCTCCCACTGCGAACCCTCCCGTATGCCGCCTGATGGACTACGGGAAGTTCAAGTACGAACAGGGACGCAAGGACCGGGAGGCGCAGAAGAAGCAGAAGAATGTGGAGGTGAAGGGCATCCGTCTTCGTCCCAAGACGGGAGCCCATGACCTCGGCATCAAGAAGCGGCAGATGCTGGAGTTCCTGCGGGACGGAGACAAGGTCAAAGTGACCCTGATCTTCCGCGCGCGGGAGATCACCCATCCGGAGGTTGCCCGGAAGCAGTTCGACCTGCTGTGCGAGGGCATCGAGGAGGTGGCCATCATCGAGAAGCCGCCCACCTTCGAAGGCCGCACCATGACCATGGTGCTGGCCCCGAAGCCCGTCCAGGAGCGGGAAAAGGCGGAGAAGGCAGAGAAAGCCGAAAAGCCAGCGGCCGCTGCAGGAGCGAAGGACGGCAAGACCGGGAAAACCGCGGATACGACTTCCGGTAAGTCTGACGCTCCGGCGGAACCTGCGAAGGAAGAGGCGCAGCAGGCCCCGGCGAACGCAGAGAGCGGCTCTGCCTGAGACAGACCCGGCGGCGTTGGCGGCGGGAGAATATGCCGCGTGCCGCACGGCAGGTTTGGTCTGGCCTTCCTAGACGGGCCTGAAGAAAGATTTCAACAGGGGAGTCCTATGCCCAAGATCAAGACAAGCAAGACGGCAAGCAAACGGTTCAAGGTGACCGGGACGGGCAAACTGCTGCGCAATACCGTCGGCCGGAACCACCTGATGATGAAGAAAGCCCCGTCGCGCAAACGGCGCCTGGCGCTCGATCACGATATCTGCAAGGGCGACGTGAAGCGCATGAAGAGGATGCTGGCCGGGCGCGTCTGAGGGCGCGTTTCCCCGCCGGAAGATCCGTTACTGGTTGACTGAACAAGCAGGGAGTCGAGGTGTAAGATGGCACGCGTCAAACGCGGCGTGATGACGCACAAGAGGCATAAGAAGATCATTGACCAGGCGAGCGGGTACTGGGGAGGACGCCATCGCCTGTTCAAGACCGCCAAAGAGGCGGTCATGCACGCGGGACAGTATGCCTACCGCGATCGCCGGAACAGGAAGCGCGATTTCCGCCGGCTCTGGGTGACACGGATCAGCGCGGCCTGCCGGAACAGAGGTTTCCGCTACAGCCAGTTCATTGACGGACTGGACCGGGCTGGAGTGGCCATTGACCGCAAGGTCCTGGCGCACCTGGCGGTGGAGGACACCGCCGCCTTTGACAGGCTGGTGGACCTGGCAAAGCAGGCCATCAGCGCCTGAGCTGGCCACTGATACAGAACTGCAGGGCGGCAGGGCGCGGAAGCGCCCTGCCGCTTACGCGTGTGGGAGCCGGACACGCTGATGCAACCGGATTGCGGTTGATTCCGGGATTTCGGCCGGAGGATGCAGGAAGCCGCAGGCCAGGTGGCGTAGAACTCCGAAGGTGATCCCCGGACCCGAGCGCCGGGGAGGGCTCGATCAGGAACGGAAGCTGGGACGGATGCCGGAAGACATCGAAGGTTTGAAAAGCAGGGCGCTGTCTGAAGTGGCCGAAGCTGCGGACGCCGCTCAACTGGAGCAGGTGGAGACGCGATGGCTCGGCCGGAAGGGGCAGATCACCACTCTCCTGAGATCAGTGGGGTCCCTGCCCCCCGAAGAGCGTCCGGCGTTCGGGCAGAACGTGAACCGTCTGAAGGCTGCCCTTGCAGAGGCCATTGCGGCTCGGCGGCAGGAGCTGCAGGCGGCGGGCAAGACCGACGCAGGCCCGGGTCTGGACGTGACGCTGCCGGGCCGGCTGATACCCCGCGCCGGAGGGCATCCGCTCCGCGCGGCGATCGCGGAGATCAAGCGCATCTTCATCGGGCTGGGGTTCGAGGTGGTGGAGTCGCCGGAGATCGAGCAGTACCGGTTCAACTTCGCCGCACTGAACTACCCGCCGGACCATCCCGCGATGGACGAGCAGATGAGCTTCTTCATAGACGATGAGCATCTGCTCCGGACTCAGACCACCGCCGTGCAGGGACGGGTGTTCCTGGAGCGCAAACCGCCGATGCGGATCTGCACCATCGGCCGTTGCTTCCGCTACGAGGCGGTGGACGCCACTCACGGCCATACGTTCCATCAGGTGGACTGTTTCGCCATAGACCGGCATATCACGATGGCCGACCTGAAGGGGACGCTCTACCAGTTTGCGCGAGAGATGTTCGGGGACGTGGAGGTGCGCTTCCGCAGGGACTTCTTCCCGTTCGTCGAGCCCGGAGCGGATTTCGCCGTGAAGTGGAAACAGGCAGGCGACCGGTGGCTGGAGCTGGGAGGCGCCGGGATGATCCATCCCAATGTCCTGCGGATGGGAGGGATCGACCCTGAGGAATGGACGGGGTTCGCCTTCGGGATGGGCATCGAGCGGATGCCGATGATCAAGCACGGCATCACCGACCTAAGGCTGTTCTACGAGAACGACGTGCGGTTCCTGGAGCAGTTTTAACGGATCAGAGACCGGGCGCCTCTGCCGGCGCGGGACCGCCGGAGCGCCGGGACCAAAGAGAAAGGATTCCTTCTGAAGCGCGGGCCGCGGGAGGCAACCGCGCGGGGATGCGTGTGATTTGAGAATTCCGCTGGACTGGGTTCACGAGTATGTGGACAGCCGCCTGGACGTCGCACAGACGGCCGAGGCGCTGACGATGATGGGTCTTGAGGTTGAGGAGGTCGAGCAGGAAGGCGCTTCCGGATCTCCCGTCCTGGACATCACGGTGATGTCCAACCGCGGGGACTGCCTTTCGATGATCGGCGTTGCAAGGGAGCTGGCCGCCGAACAGGATCTGCCTCTCAAGCTGCCTTCTTTTGAGATGGAAGCTTCCGGTCCGCCCGCAGGTAGTCTGGCTTCCATTGAGATTCTGGACCCGGATCTGTGCTACCGGTATGCCGCCACGGTGATCCAGGGAGTGCGCATCGGCCCGTCGCCGGAGTGGATGGCCCGCAGGCTGACGGCCGCCGGAATGCGCCCCATCAACAACATCGTGGACATCACGAACTATGTGATGCTGGAGACCGGTCAGCCTCTGCACGCATTCGACCTCCGCCTGCTTCCCGGCGGCAGGATCGTGGTGCGGCGGGCCCGCGAGGGCGAAACCATCCGAACCCTGGACGGTGTGGATCGGCAGCTGACACCGGATATGCTGGCCATCTGTGACGAGGCCCGCCCGGTAGCTGTGGCCGGCGTCATGGGAGGGGCGGACACCGAAGTCACCGAGTCCACCGTGGACGTGCTGATTGAGTCCGCGTGTTTCAACGGCGCATCCATCAGGGCTACCGCACGCGCTCTTGGTCTTCCCACCGAGGCATCGTACCGCTTCGAGCGCAATGTGGATCCGGGCGGCACGGCGAGGGCAGCGATGCGGGCCGCCGAACTGATGCGCCATCTGGCGGGCGGAACCATTTGTCAGGGAGTGGTGGATGTGGTGGCCCGGCCGGCGGAGGAACGCCGGGTGAGCGTGCGCGCATCGCGCGCCTCCGCGGTGCTGGGGGTGGATCTTCCGCCGGAGACCTGCGCGGCCTATCTGCAGCGGCTCTGCCTGCCGTGCCAAACGGAAGGAGACACCATCCACGTCACAGTTCCGACGTTCCGGGGGGACATCACGGCCGAGATCGACCTGATCGAAGAGATCGGGCGTATCCACGGGTTCAACAACCTACCCACCACGCTCATCACCGGTCCATCCTTGCAGGGCAAGGACAGCAAGCGAGGGATGCTGGAAGAAGAGGTGCGGACTTTGCTGCTCTCGATGGGGATGCGCGAGGTGATGACTCACAGCATCGTGGCGCGGGACACGCCCGGCCCGGAAGGGCTGCAAGCCGTTCGGCTTCGAAATGCGCTCTCGGAAGATGTGGCGGAGATGCGCCGCTCCCTCGTGCCCGGGCTGGCGCAGACGCTCGCGCTGAACGCGGGGCGTGGATGCCGGGACCTGGCCATCTTCGAGATCGGCAGGGTGTTCCGGCAAGAGACCCGGCCCGTCGAGACATGGAGCGTGGCTGGCTGTCTGATGGGGTCGCGATGGGACGGACAGTGGACGCATCAGGACCGGAAATTAACTCCGGAAGCGTTCCGCAGGGCGCTGGCTGCAGATTTCTACCAGGCGAAGGGGATCGTCGAGGCTCTGTGCGTCCGGTTCGATGTCCCGGATGTCCGCTTTGTGCCTGGAGGAGGGCCCTACTGGAGGCGTGGCCACACGGCGGACATCTACAGCGGGAACACGCTGATCGGGCAGGTGGGAGAGCTGGCCCCTGAGTTCCGCGACCGGCTGGACCTGAAAGCCCCCGCATTCGGTTTCGAAATATCGGGAGAGGCGCTGAGCTCGGAAAGCGGGGCTTGCCGGAAGTGGCGTCCGCAGTCGCGCTACCCGGCGACGCGGAGAGACCTTGCGGTGGCCGTGGCGGAGGAAGTGAGCTACGAACAGGTGACTCAGGTCATCCGCGCGCAGGCAGGACATCTCCTAGAAGATGTTATACTTTTTGATGTCTATCGCGGAGAACAGATCGGGGAGGGCCGGAAGAGCATTGGGCTGTCGCTCGTGTTCCGCTCCGACGATAGGACGCTAACCGATGAGGAGGTCTCCGCGTTGGTGGAAGGCATCAGGAGCGACCTCCTCCAGAAATTGAACGCCACGTTACGCGATTCCTGATAGCCAGCCCAGGCATACTAGGGAGGTCAAGGTATGGCAACGGAACGGATCGCCGTATCCGAGGTGGAGGCGGTCATTCGCCAGCTAAAGGACGTGATTGGAGCCCGCGTGGTTAGCGACAATGCGGGGGTCATCCAGGAGATCCACGTACTATCGCAGGGGGAAAAAACGCCAAAGCAGCTCGTCCGCGATGTGGAGTCCGCCCTTCAGGCTCGCCTCGGCATCACCCTGGACCACAAGAAGGTCAGTGTGGCCCAGGTGCAGGGACCGCACCGTGCTGAAGCAACGGCACCGTCTGCGCGGTTGCAGTTTTCGGACGTCTCTCTTTCCCTGACCGGCCAGACCGCAGAGGCCACGGTCCGCATACGCCTGCAGGACACCACATACGAAGGCACCGCCCAGGGTTCCTCCTCCGCGGCCGGACAGGTGAAGGTGGTGGCCGCGGCCACGCTCAAGGCGATCCAGTCCTGCCTGCCCTCCGATCAGATGATGATGGTGGAGGACGCAGTGGTGACCCCCGTCGGGGGTCACCAGGTGGTGACTGTGGTGGTGACTCTCGGCGGCAGCCGGGCCGACGAGGTGCTGTGCGGATCCTGCCTGGTGCGGCAGGACACGGTCAAGGCGGCCGTCTTTGCGACGATGGACGCAGTCAATCGCCGGCTCAGGTTCGGCGATTAATTCCCTTCGTGGCGGTCACCGTTTCCTCAACAACCTGCGAAAGAAAAGGACTTTGAATTTCGTCGGCTGTTGTGCTAGTATTATCATCCCCGGTGAGGGATAGCGCTTCCAGGGAGGCGTAGCAGCAGGGAAAGTCCAGACGATAATCAGGCCGGGTTCTGGCTGGCGGCGCGGACGGTGAGCGAGCGAATCTGAAACCTTCGAGCGAAGCCTTCGCGGTCTGCCGTAGCGGGGTGGACCAGCACACTCGTTAAGGTGACAATTCCTAATGCGAACCATTACGCGGATTCTGCTTGCGCTGGCATCCCTGTCTCTGACCTGCGGCGCCTGGATCAAGATCTGGCCCAAGTGGCCGTGATGCTGCTTCCGGCGTAACGCAAGACGGGACAGCAGTCCTGCCGTCCGAAGTGACAGGCAGGAGAATCTCTTCGGTCCGCTCCGCCAGCCAGACTCCGGCCTGAAAAGATTGTCCCGTTCCTTCCGATGTATCGCATGTGGTGGCTCCGATGGGCGACTCTAAGCGCGAGCAGTTTACCGGGGTAGGCGACTCCTCAGGGGGAGCGTCGGCGGCAGCGGTCGCGGCGGAGAGCTTTGCCCGTCCTGAGCGGACGGCGGGCCTTGCCGGACTGTCGTCGCGGGCGTTTGACATACTGCGCTACAGCACCGGCGTCATCCTCCTTTTCGCCCTGTGGATCACTCTGAGCCTGCAGAACTGGGAAGGCATCCCCGTCTCTGCCATCCTGGCATTCACGCTGATAGCGATGGCGAGTGAGCTGCTGCCCGTAACCCTTCCACTGGATGACGCGGAGATCACCCTGACACCCATCATTGTGTGGGGAGTGATCGCCCTGTTCGGGCCAGGAACTGGGGTCGTTGTAGCGCTCGGGGCGGCCTTCTCAGGCAGCGTGCTGCACAAGCTTGTCCTCTCTGCCCGCCCAGGCCAGCCGCGCGCGGGACTGTGGCAGTATCTCACTTACAATGTGACGGTCATCGGCATCACTACCTGCGCCGGAGGCCTCACATATCAGGCCCTGGGCGGGGTCCGTCTGGGAATTACCGGACTGCAGGGAACGGCGCTGGGTCCGCACTTGGTTTGGCCGCTGGTGGCGGGCACGGTGGTCGCCCTATCGATGGATCTTTTTTTCTACGCCCTCGGCAGCGCTGTGTCGGATTCCGCGCAGCACGACGATATATCGTTCGACGCCATCTGGATGCGGGCGAAAGTGCTGTGGGTGAAGAGCGTCTTCGCTTTCCTGCCCAGCTACGTAATGTTCACTCCGTTCGCGTTCGTGCTGGCGTACCTTTTTGTGTGGCACGGCCTGGGCTTCTGGGGGATGCTGCCCATTCTGATTCCGTTTTTCAGCCTGCGTCAGACGTTGAAGCTGGTGACGGAGAACATTCGGGCCTACCGCCACACCATCACCACGCTCGCCACGCTGATGCAGAAATACCATCCCTACACCCGAGGGCATCTGAAGCGCGTGGCCGATCTCTCCCTGAGGCTGGCGCGTGAGCTGCGGCTGCCGGCACAGAGCCAGCAGTGGATCTGGGAAGCCGGGTTGCTGCACGACATCGGAAAGGTGGGGGTTCCAGAGCAGATTCTGGACAAAACCACCAAACTCACCGATGACGAGTGGGAGATCATCAAGCAGCATCCGGTGAAGAGCGCGGAGATCCTGAGTCAGATGGAATTCCTGGATCCCATCGTCCCCTGGGTGCGGCACCACCATGAGCGCGTGGACGGGTCCGGCTATCCGGATGGCTTGAAGGAAGAGCAGATGCCTATCGAGGCGGCCATCATCGCCGTGGCGGATGCATTCGATGCGATGACGGGAACGCGCAATGTGGCGGATGGCAAGTCGCGCAATCAGTGCGATGCCTGCGATTGGAAGCCTCCGGCGGGGACTCCGATGCCGGAAGAGTGTCCCGAGTGCGGTGCCACGCTTATCCGGGTGTACCGGCAACCGATGACTGTGGACGAGGGGATCAGTCAGCTGCGCTACGGAGTGAACACCCAGTTTTCACCCAGAGTGGTGCGGGCGTTCATCCGGATGATGTCAAGAGAGGGGCTGGGACAGCATGATTGAGCAGGCTTTCGTGGCGACCGCCTTCGGTGCGGCCGGCATATTCTGCCTGGTCAGCCTCTACGTCAGCTTCATCTGGCTGCCGCGCAAGATGGAGCGCGCGTACCGCAACGCTCTGCGCACCCTTGCCACAGCGGTAGAGACGAAGGATTCCAGCACGTTGGGGCATGCTGAAAGGGTGGCTGAGTTGGCCGTCCGGATCGCCGAGAAGTTGGGTCTGCCTCCGGCCGAGGTGAAGAACGTAAGATATGCGGCCCTGATGAGGGACATCGGGAAGGCTTCCGTTCCACACAGGATTCTGAACAAACAGGGAGAGCTGACCGAGGGAGAGCTGAGGGTTGTTCGCAATCACGTGAAGGAAGGAGCTTCCATCGTCAGCCAGATCCCGTTTCTTGCACCTATCGCGGATGTCATACTGCATCACCACGAACGGTGGGACGGGTCGGGCTATCCGGATGGTCTGGCAGGCGATCAGATCCCTCTGGCATCCCGCATCATCGGTCTGG
The DNA here is from genome assembly GCA_025998755.1 of Armatimonadota bacterium. Classification (NCBI taxonomy): domain Bacteria; kingdom Bacillati; phylum Armatimonadota; species Armatimonadota bacterium. The sequence continues at coordinate 52,702 of AP024674.1, read as the reverse complement.
TGGACGACTATGAAGCGATGACCAGTGAACGTCCCTATCACAGGGCCGTGAGTGAGGCGGAGGCGCGCCGCTTCATCGAGGAGGGAGCCGGAGTGCTTTACGACCCGGTGGTGGTGGAGGCGTTCCTGAGCGTAGCGGCGAGTATGCCTCTTGGCTCGGACAGCCCGGAAGCAAACGCGGCATGACGCTCATCGTCGTCGCCCTGACCTTCGTCGCAGCCCTGCTTCGGGGTGGGCGACTCCGTGACCTGGAACGCATTCAGATCCGGCACGTCTGGATTTTCCCCGCAGCTGTTGTGCTGATGCTCCTCCTGAATGTGGCCAAGTTCAAGGGATGGCTGACCGAGGAGCAGACTCTGTTGGCACAGCCTTCCATCTACGTGGTAATCATCGCTGGTATCCTGCTGAACCGGCACATCGAGGGGACGATGCTGCTTGCGCTGGGCACGTTCCTGAACCTGCTGGTCATCGCGGCCAACGGAGGATACATGCCCGTCTCCATGACCGCGCTGAAGGCGAGCGGTCTAACGATGCAGGAACTGGCCGAAGTTATGTATCTCCGCCACATCCCGATGGACGAAACCACCCGGCTGGCATTCCTGGGTGACATCATCCCGGTTCCATGGCCTCCGTTCCTGCGGGCGGTGGGAAGCGTGGGGGACATCATCGGCCTTGCCGCTATGGTGATTATCGTGTGGAGGCTGTTCTTTCCTTCGCGCGGCCGCTGCTCCGCGGCGGCTGAAGTGTCGTCGTGACGCGTTCGCGCTGCCGGGCGGGACCGGATCGCCAGTTCTGGGCGATTGTGGCGATCCTGCTACTGGCGACGATCCTGCGACTGCCGGGGACGCTCTGGGAGCTACCCGGCCCGGATCATCAATACTCCTATCACCCGGACGAGCTTCCCATACTCGGAGCCGCCTCCAAACTGGAGCCGCTGCGTGGCCGGCTGAATCCGTACTTCTACAACTACGGTACGCTGCAAATCTATCTGCTGTGGTTCCCAATGCAGCTGGGAGAAACGCCCAGGGGCTTCAGCTATGGGTTCGCCGTATTGGTCTGCCGCCTGGTTACGGCCGCCATGGGGGTGGCGACCGTGGCACTGTGCTGGGCGGCGGGACGCAGGTTGGCCGGAGCGGCGGGCGGGGCGGTTGCGGCGCTGTTCGTGGCGGTGGCGCCCCTGCACGTGCAGCATTCGCAGTTTGTGACGGTGGACGTGCCGTCCGCTTTGTGGGTGGCAGCGGCACTCCTGATGAGTATCTCCGGACGGCCCGTGGGGGGAGGATTTCTGGCCGGCCTGTCCGCCGCCACGAAGTACACCACCGGGGCGGTCCTGGTGGCTCCGCTCACAGCAGCCCTGTTGGAACCTTCAGGCAGACGCTGGAGGCAGGCCGCTCTGACGTGCGCCGCGGCGGCAGGAGCTTTTCTGCTGGGATGTCCGGGAGCGATCCTGTATCCGCGGTACTTTCTGAAGGACTTCCTGTTCGAGGTGCAGCACGCCCGCACGGGTCACGGTCTGGTGTTCCTGGAAACAGGGCCCGGCTGGTTGTATCATATTCTGCATTCGCTCCTGCCGGGGCTCGGCTGGCCTCTGCTGGCGTTGACGGCGGCGGCGCTATATCTGGCTATCCGTAGCGGCGACCGCAGATTGCGCCCGGTGCTTGTTTTCGCCGGGGTGTTCTTTCTGATTCTGTCGCTCGGTCAGGTGCGCTTCGCCCGCTACACTATTCCTCTCATCCCCGCATTTGCCATGTTGGCCGGAGCCACGGCGCCTGCCGTGCCTGCCCGTTTGAGATTGACCGGGGCCGCGCTGGCGCTCGGAGGAGTTCACGCTGCTCTGCTGAGCCTGGCGTTCATCCAGCCGGATCCGCGGACGGAAGCGGCCTACTGGATCCGGCAAAACATCACCCGCGGGAGCAGCGTGGGTCTGGTAAGCCCGCCCTGGTTTTACACCCCACCCCTCTCCCGGGAGTTCGGACGATTGCGAGAGTCGATGCGCATTCGAGCGGCGGAGGAGGTGGAGAATTATCGCATCCTGCTTGCCCGTCCGGACTGGAGCACCACCCTGCTGGACAAAAAGCCGAAGGTTGTCATCATCTCCAGCTACGAGTCCTTCGACCGTGAGCGCCTGAAAGACTCGGACTACAGGAAATTCATGGTGCGCCTGTCGAAGGAATATGCGAAAGCGGCGGAATTCGGCGGCGACCCGCCTGTCCGGCTTTTCAGTGTGGTGAAACATCTGCCTCACGATATGCAATACCCTTCGCCCCGGATCACCATCTATGAACGCAGAAGCGCGGCGCGCAGAGGAACCTGAGGAGCCCGGGACTCTGAATCCGGCCTGCCGGGCGGCGCTGGACGCATTCATCGAACACCTGATGGTGGAACGCGGCTGCTCCGAAAGCACGCTCCGCGCCTATGCGACGGACGTTCGGGAGCTGGCTCAACATTTCTGCGCCGGACGCTCGGCCGCGGACCCGCGGAACCTGACGCATAAAGACATCGCAAGCTGGCTCGCCTGGCTTCAGGACCAGAAGCGCAACCCGCGCACCATCGCCCGCAAGCTTTCCTCTGCCCGCGCTTTCTGTCGGTTTCTGCTCGACTGGGCCCGGCTGGAAAGCAACCCCTCCGCGGCGCAAGTGATCCCGCGTCCCGGACGGCGGCTGCCGCACAGTTTGACCCCGGAGGAGACCGAGCGCCTTATGCGCCAACCCGACCTCAGCAAGCCCGCCGGACTCCGGGACCGGGCGATGCTGGAGCTAATGTATGCCAGCGGTCTCCGGGTGTCTGAGCTCGTGGGACTGAAGATCATGGACTTGGACCTGGAGGAGAGCCTGGTGCGGTGCGTGGGAAAGGGCAACCGGGAGCGGGTGGTTCCGTTCGGTGACGAGGCCGCTTTATGGCTGCGGCTGTATCTGGAGGCGGCCAGGCCGCACCTGCTCCGGAAGCCATCGGAGTCTGTCTTTGTCTCTCCGCGAGGACCTCTGACGCGGGTGGGATTCTGGAAGACTATCAAGCGCTATGCTTCCGCCGCGGGCATCCGGTCGAAGGTGACGCCCCACGTTCTGCGTCACAGCTTCGCAACGCACCTGCTGGACGGCGGCGCCGACCTGAGGATCATCCAGGAGCTGCTGGGGCACGCCAGCCTTTCGACGACGCAGATCTACACGCACGTCGGGAGGGCGGCGCTTGAGAATGCCTTCCGCAAGGCGCATCCGCGGGAGGCGGACAGGCGGTCCGAGTAGAAACTCCACGTTGATAGCAATGCTGGTCTGGCAAGCGGAGCTCGGGCTGCAGGGCAGTCTTGACACGAGCAAACGGTCGCTGTATCCTGAACCCGGCCTGGAATGCGGGCGGAACGGGATGTGAACACAGAAATGAAGTGGCGAAGGATTCTGGCATCGGCGCTTGTGGTTGTGATGTTTTTGGGCTATGGCGGGCTGCCCGTCGTAGCGGCCACAGCCCGGCTGCTGGCGCCGAAGGGTGACTCGACTGTCAGCGGCTCTGTGGAGGTCTCTGTGGGCTTTGAGTCCAGCGCCTCGCAGCCGGTAACGGCTGCAGCTCTCCACGTTGACGGGACGCTCTACGCCTCCAAAGCAGTGGAGGCCGGGCAGGACCGAGGAGTCATATCGTTTCTTTGGGACAGCACCCGGTTTACGGACGGAGCGCACGGGCTCTCGGTTTACCTTTACAGCAAGGACAAGCTTGTCGGCAAATCCTATACAAAGGTGCGTGTGAGGAATTCAGGCGATTCGTCGCCGGGTCTTCCCGCACCCACCCCGCCCCGCGCCTCGGACCCCATCCGTTTCCTCAACCTGAGGGACGGGGAACGTGTCAGCGGCATCAAGGTGATCAACATTGCTTCGGACCGTTCGCTTGGTGAGAGCCCGTTCATCGCCATCTACGTGGACAGGACTCTGAAATATATCAGCAACCGGCAGCCGTTCAGCTACGAACTGGACACGCAGAAACTGACGGAAGGCACGCATCTCGTCGAGGCCGAGGCACGCAACAGCAATCAGGAAGTGCTGGCCAGGACCGCGGCGCGAATCAATGTGGAGCGTGGTCCGGCGCTGGTGCGCGAGGTGGCCGGGCTGACGCGTTCCGCTCAGCCCGAGGCTCCGGCTCGCATAACGATGCCACCTGCGGTCCCGATCCCGGCGGCCCCTGCTCCGGAACAGAAGGGATCCTCCGCTCGCGCGGCGGCCGCCCGTGCTCCGGAGGTTGCCGTGTCCCGTCCGGTCCGTCCCGAACCAGCGCCCGTAATGAGAAGCCCGGCTCCAGAAAAAACCTCTTCACAGCCGGCCTCCGCTGCCCGGACCGTAATCGAACCTTCAGAACCCGTATCCTCGGCTGCGGTGGACATCGCATCGCGGGAGCCGGTATTGAACCCCGCCAATCCTGCCGTCGCAGCAGCCACCGGAACCGTACCGGCCGTTCCGAGCGTGCCTGTGGTGGAGATTCAGCCGGATGCATCGGCGCCGGATGCGGCTCCTGCCACGGCGGGATCGCCCCAATGGACAGGAAGGCAGCCGGAGCCCGTAAGGACGGTGCAGAGCTTCGAGCCGGCGCCCCCCGTTCCGGCACAGCCGGCTCAAGCCGCTGCTGCCCCGAAGTCGAGCCCAGAACCGGTCTCTTCCCCTCCGGCCGATCCGCAGGCGGTGAACACCCCCGCCATTGCGCCAGTCCGTGAACCCGCTCAGCCGGTGGTAATGGCTCTCGCGGACGTGCCGCCGCGGCTGCCGGTCCCAACAGCTCCGCCGGACGAAGATTCGGCACAGAAGGTAGCCACCGTCCAGCCGGAAGCAAGCGTCCAGGAGGCTGGCCCGGCGGGACCGTCTCCGTTCGTGCAAGCGCCGGCCATCGCAAGAAGCACGAGTGGCCAGCAGCTCGCAGAACCCGCCGCCCCGGTGATGCAAGTGACGCAGGAGGAGCCGGTCGGATCCGTTCCGCAGGAGCGACTGTCCGAACCGCCGTTTGTGAAGATGGCGGCCGCCCCGGCATGGAAAGAGACGCTGCCGGCGATGCGCCCCACCCTCCCTGTCCCCGAGACCCGGCGGGTTAGCATTCGGAGCTTTACGGAGCAGAAACCGCTGATTCAGGAAGGCGCTTCGCTGGTGCACCTGCGCCATGTGGTGGAAGGATTGGGCGGCCGGGTGTCATACGATCACGCCACCAAAACGGCCAGCGCCTCTCTGGACGGACGCGAACTGACTGCGGATCTGAAGAGCGGGACCATCCGCATCGGGGGCCAGGTCTATCCCGGCGAGGCCATGCTGGTACGCGACCGGGCTATCCTGCCGGCCGGCGCGCTGGCCAAGGCGTTTGGCCTTACCGTTCGCTGGGACAGCCGCAGCCGTTGCGTCGCATTCAGCAGAAGTGTGGTTCCGGCTGACACCGTCGAGGGTTGAGGCCAGGACAGGAATAGCGGCAGATAATGAAAGGGCGGCTCGAAGGCCGCCCTTTTTCCGCTAATGCTTGGCCTGGGGGGAACGGATTGACTAGACTGCGGCAGGCTCCGTCTTCTTGGCGGAGCTTTCACTTTCCGTTCCGCTCTTCTCCGAGCCGTTCGAGCCGCCGTTTTTGCCCGGCTCGGGCTTTCGATAGTCGTTGACATGGAAACCGGGGCCCTTGAAAACGATGCCGGGAGCGAAAAGCAGCTTGCGGACCTCGCCGCCGCACGCCGGACATTCCGTCAGCGGCGGGTCAGTCATCTTCTGGACAAGCTCGGTCTGCTCGGAGCAGGCTCTGCACTGGTAGACGTACGTAGGCATTCGCGTGTCTGGACCCTCTCTTTGAAGGTGTTGCTAGTGCGCCGCCGGGGAGTTCGGCGGCCTTCCCGCAGGGATTATACCACCACCGCGCAATTCGCAAAACGGCAGGACAGCTTGTTGCAGAGTCGCCCTCATGCCACGCCGTCAACGGAATTTCCCCCTACGGTGGTTGAGTCGACCGGTACAGCCGGGCGTGTCGAAACCACCGGCACAAAGCGGGAATGGTGTCGATACGCGCGGCTTACCGCGCGCTACTCGACCAGCGCAAAAGAGTGGGCGCCCCCGGGGGACGAAGGCGCGGCAATGTTTGGGCTTCGAGTTCTCGACAAACGTCGCTGCAGCAGGTACGGTGCGGAGGTGGAAAGGATGTTCCCCCAAGGTGCCCCTTGTGCGGGCGGAGGCGGGGCCGTATACTGAACTCGTAGCGACTTGCTCGAGGGCGTCGGCGCGGAAGATGCGCCGTCTGTGGAACAAGGCCCTTGCGAGCACCTTCGCGAAGCATGCGCGCACGGATGAGAGACAGTCCAAGGGGCGCACGTTGCTTTCGCAGCCTGCACGGTCCGGCTGAAACGGGTCAGGACCGGAAGAAGGGGGATTTCGAATACGATGAAGGCCGCTCACCTGATGCGGAGCGCACTTGCGCTCCTTCTGGGCGCGATGGTGGCAGCTCCGGCCTTTTGCCAGACCACCACCATCCAGGGTTTCGTCCTGGACCCCAACTGGTATGCCCCACATCCTCGGGCTAGCGGGGTGCATGGCACCGGCATGTATGAATTCGGCGTGTCCGGGAACATCGTCGGCAGCTCGGTTCCCGGACTTGTTACCAACACAGAGAACTATGCCGACAACTACTGGTGGGGCATCTTCGGCTACTTCCGAAAGCCTGGACAGTATGCGGGCAACTACACCATCGCGACGTGGGATACGTGGTGGCGCTCCACATTCCTGTTCAACCAGAACCTGTCAGGCTCGCCCGCGCCTCTGTTCCTGCGGCTGAACGCAACCATGTGGAGCTACGCGCCGACCTGGGCCACCAATCACAACGAGTTCGGGCAGACCTTCGCGGCCACCGGTTCCTCTGTGGTGATGGTGGTTCTCAGGAATGCCGCAAGCTCCATCAACGGCTGCACTATCAGCATCCACCGGGGCGGCCCGACCGGCCCTCAGGTGGGACCGGCGCGCACTTTCAACATGGGCGGGGGGTTGGGCGATACCCGCATTATCTGGAACGGAGGAGAGGTGCCCACCATTCCCGGGGAGATCTACTACGTGAAGATCAAAGCCCCCGCAGGACAGTCACCTGTGCTGTGCGTCAACGAGCCCATCCCGGACATGTCGGACCCGGCTCCGGAGGGAGCAGCTTACCGCGACGGAGCTCTCTGGGCGCCGGACCGCGACCTGGGACTGACCATTTGCTCCGACGACGACGGGGTTTTGACGAATATGTTCCTGCGCTCCGGCGGCACGAGTATCTCCGGAGTGAACTCGGTGGGACAGACGTTCACCGCGCGGGGCACAAGCCTTATTAGCTGTTGCGCCTGGATCCCGGACGGGTCCAACTACTACCGGGCCACTCCTTACGATGCGGTTGGGGGCAGTGTCATCGGAACACCCAAGGTCTCCCGGCTCATGCGCTGGGGAGACCCCGAGGTAATGTGGACCTGGGGACCGGGCGAATGCCCGCTGACGCCCGGCAACACTTACTATCTGGAGATCACCCGTGAGGGTGGAGGGACCGTAGGAACGGTCTACACGAACCCCTACAACGTCTACGGCGGCGGTCAGGCCTATGTAAACCGTGCCGCGCAGCCCGGAATAGATCTGGCCGGCACCATTATGGAAGAAGAAAGCCCTGGCAGCGCCACCATGCCGAAGGTGCAGATCACCAGCGGCCCAACGGTTACGCGCGCCGATCGCGCCGCCAACGCGATTACGGTCCGCTGGACCACGAACGTTCCATCAAACAGCAAGGTGGAGTTTGCTGCCTGGCACGGTCCGTACACCGGGCAGGTGACCGACAGCGCACAGGTGACCAGTCACTTGGTGACCGTGACCGGAATTGCTCCGAACACCATGTATCATGTGCGGGTCTCCAGCGCAGCCGCTGGAGCCCGCCCGGCCGTCAGCCGCGACTTTGTGACCTGCACCATAGATGGTCCGAAGCCGAACCTACTGGCAAACCCCTCCTTCGAGGAAGGCAGCGGCGCGAGCCCCCGCAAGCCCGTTCCCGGCTGGAGCTACACCGGAATGGACATCGGAGCAGCGGATGGCAGCTGGTTCTGGGGTCTTCCGCCCTACCATGGGAACTGGTTCCTGCAGGGAGCCATCAACGGTGGCGATGTGGATGCCCGCGTGTGGCAGCGGGTGACGGGTGTAACACCCGGGAAACGCTATAACTTCACCTGCGCGGTCACTTCGTGGATGCGGGAGAACGACACCTGGAAATACGACGTCTGGCACAACAGCGGGCGGCTGGACCAGATCCGGATCGGCATAGACCCCTACGGCGGCACGAACCCGGATTCCGCCAATGTGCAGTGGACACCGAATATGTATAGCCATCTTCGCTATACCACCATCGGGACCAGCGCTGTGGCGGCATCCAGCGCCATAACGGTATTCATCCAGATGCGCGGCCGGGGGGGACAGTGGCATCTCTACGGAGTGGATGACTGCATCCTGACCGAGGATGCCCCGCCGGACACCACTCCGCCCGCCACTCCCGTGGTCACGGACGAGGGCGCCTACACGCTCAGCACCACTCAGCTATCGTTTTCCTGGTCATCCAGCGACCCCGAGAGCGGCATCGCCGGATACCGCTACGCCATCGGGACCTCACCCGGGGCTGCGGATGTCGTGCCGTGGACGGATGCCGGACTGGCCACCCAGATCACAAGGACGGGACTGAACCTGTCCTTCGGGCAGGTCTATTACGCCAGCGTCATCGCGAGGAATGGAGCAGGGCTGGATTCGGCAGTGGCCACCAGCGACGGCATCCGTCCTGCCCGCCAGGCTCTGACCATTGCGCAGGCCAAGAGCTATCCGAACGGGACAGCAGTCCGTCTGACCGAGAAGATCGCGTCGGCGCGCATCGGATCTGCGTTCTGGATTCAGGAGCCAGACAGGAGTTCAGGAATTCGCGTTGAGGATTCTACAAACATTAACCCTGGCAACAGGGTGACTCTTACAGGCCTGCTTGCCACAGCCGGAGGAGAGCGGCGGTTGGAAGCGGCGGAGATCGCCTCTGTCACCGCGGGAACTCCGCCGGAGCCCCTCATCATGGGCAACCGGGCACTGGGCGGCACGGAGCTGAACGCCTACACCCCGGGAGTCCCCGGCGCCTTAGGCCCAAACAACGTTGGCCTGCTGGTGACGGTCTACGGCCGAGTGACCGGGATCGTAGAGGACTTCTTTGTCATTGACGACGGCGCGGGACTGCAGGAGAGTGGCTTACCGACGCCGGGCGTCCGCATAGAGGCCGCTCCAAGCGCGCTCCAGACCGGCGACACAGTGGCCGTGACGGGGATAAGCAGCATCCAGACCACAGGGACAGCCTACCGGCGGCTGGTCTTGCCTGTCGCAGGCGGGATCCGGAAGCTGGCGGGAGAATAAGGCTTTTTCCTTCCCAACGAGAACAGCATCGACAGCGCCCGGAAAACCGTGCAAAGGTCGCAAAAGGCTGGTAGAATAGCCTCGCATCTTTTTGCGCCGAAACCCTGAGGATCCGGCAGACGGCGGCCGATAACAGTGTCGTAGCGAGTTTCGGTAGCTCGTCTGTCATCCTCCTTTCCTGAGTCGGGTTCAGGCCTGTAGAAAGGCACGGGGAGCGGCATCCATGCCGCTCCCCGCTCTCTCCGTTGCAGAAGAAGGGGTGACCGAGCGCGTCCGTCAGCGGGAACTGCGGGCGCGCTTCCCGCCTTCCATGGCCCCCTCCTGTTTTCGCAGGGATACCGTGAGCATCCCTACGAACACCCGTTCTGTGTGCCGCAGTTGGCGCAACGGTAGCAGCTCCCGCTGCGCATCATGATGGCCCCGCACTCCGGACAGGGCGGAGCATCCTGCTGCTGCAACACCCCTCCCGGTTGCTCCCGCACGGCCGCTGCCAGAGGCTTGGCTGTAGCCGTCCCGTTGGAGAGCGCCGGCCGCTGCTGCACACCGATGGCCTCTCTTTCCTCCGGTGTGAGGAACTTGGATCCCAGCCACCGGAAGATGTAGTCCACAATGGACTTCGCGATGGGGATCTCCGGGTTGGCGGTCATGCCAGCCGGCTCGAACCGCATGTGCCCGAACTTGTGCACCATGTCCTTAAGAGGGACGCCGTACTGCAGGGCCAGAGATACGGCCGTGGCGAACGAGTCCATCAGCCCGGAAATGGTGCTTCCCTCCTTGGCCATCACCAGGAAGATCTCGCCAGGCTGGCCGTCCTCATACATCCCCACCGTGATATAGCCTTCGTGGCCGGCCACATCGAACTTGTGGGTGATGGCCTGGCGCTCATCCGGCAGGCGGCGCCGGTAGGCTTTGCGCTCCCCGGCCTCTTCCTTACCAGCGTTCAGAGAGGTGTTCAACGGCTGGGTGCGCTTGGACCCATCACGGTACACGGCCACCGCCTTCAGCCCCAGCCGCCAGGCCTCGATATACGCCTGCCGGATGTCCTCCGGCGTGGCGTCGTTCGGAAGGTTGACCGTCTTGGAGATCGCTCCGGAGAGGAACGGCTGCACGGCCGCCATCATCCGGATGTGCCCCATGTAATGAATGCTGCGGCTGCCGTTGAACGGCCGGAAGGCGCAATCGAAGACGGGCAGATGCTCATCCTTCAGGTACGGCGCGCCCTCGATGGTGTCGTTGGCGTCGATGTATTGGACGATCTCCCGGATCTCTTCCGGTGAGTATCCCAGTCGCTCCAGCGCCATCGGTACGGTGCTGTTCACGATCTTTAGCATCCCGCCGCCCACCAGTTTCTTGTACTTCACCAGCGCGATGTCCGGCTCGATGCCGGTGGTGTCGCAATCCATCATGAAGCCGATGGTTCCGGTGGGCGCGAGCACCGTGGCCTGCGCGTTACGGTAACCGAAGCGCTCTCCCATGTCCACAGCCTCATCCCACGCCTTGATCGCCGCGTCACGGAGGGCGGGAGGCGTGAGCTCTGGACTGATGCGCTCGGCGGCCGCACGGTGCATCCGCATGACCTCCAGCATGGGCTTGCGGTTCTTCTCGAAATAGCGGAACGGCCCAAGACTGGATGCGATGCGCGCGGACTGGGCGTAGGCCTCGCCGCACATCAACGCCGTGATGGCTGCAGCGTGCGCGCGCGCCTCCTCGCTGTCATAGGGCAGCCCTATGGACATCAGGTATGCGCCGAGGTTGGCGTATCCCAGGCCCAGTGGCCGGAAGTCGTGAGAGTTCCGGTCAATGGCCGCGGTGGGATAGCTGGCATTGGAAACGATGATCTCCTGGGCAGTGATGGTCACCCGCACCGCATGCCGGAAGCTCTCAAGGTCCAGGCTTCCGTCCGGCAGCCGGAATTTCATAATGTTCAGGCTGGCCAGGTTGCATGCGGAATCGTCCAGAAACATATACTCGCTGCAGGGATTCGACGCATTGATGCGCGCCGTATTCTTGCAGGTGTGCCACACATTGATGGTGGTGTCGAACTGCAGCCCCGGATCTCCACACACCCAGGCCGCCTCGGCGATCTCTCGCAGCATGTCCGCGGCGTTGTACTCACCCAGAACCTCGCCCGTGGTGATCGCGCGCGTCTGCCACTTCTCTCCCTTGAGCGCCTTCTCCATGAACTCATCCGTGACGCGGACGCTGTGATTTGCGTTCTGGAACTGGACGGAGTCGTAAGCGCCTCCAGGAACGTTGAAGCCGCCGTCATACCCGGCCTCGATGAGCGCCCAGGCCTTCTTCTCCTCTTCCGCCTTGCACCGGATGAACTCCATGATGTCCGGGTGATCGGCGTTCAGGATGACCATCTTGGCGGCGCGGCGCGTCTTGCCTCCGGACTTGATGACACCCGCGAAGGAGTCATATCCCCGCATGAAAGAGACGGGACCGCTTGCCGTTCCGCCGCCGGCCAACCTCTCCCGGCTGGACCGGATGGTGGAGAAGTTGGTGCCGGTGCCGGAGCCCCACTTGAACAGCATCCCCTCGGTCTTGGCCAGATCCAGGATGCTGGACATGGTGTCCTCCACCGAGTTAATGAAGCACGCCGAACACTGCGGCCGCTCCTCCACGCCGCAGTTGAACCACACCGGCGAGTTGAACGACATCATCTGGTGGAGCAGCAGATAGGTCAGCTCATCGTGGAAGGCGTCGCGGTCGGCCTCCGTGGCGAAATAACCGCCCTTCTCGCCCCAGGCGGTCATGGTGTCCACCACCCGGCCGATCAGCTGGCGCACGCTGTACTCGCGCTCCGGCGTCCCCAGAGTGCCACGGAAGTACTTGGAGACGACCACATTCGTGGCCATCTGGCTCCAAGACTTGGGGACCTCCACGCCCTTCTGCTCGAAGACCACCTCGCCCTTCTCGTTGGCGATGGTGGCATCACGGATGTCCCACTCCACCTGGTCGAACGGGTTCTCACCCGCCCGCGTAAACAGGCGGCGGAAGGTAAGTCCTGTGGTCTTCTGAGATCTTCCCGGCGCCGGGGATTCCATATCCTGAACGTCCTGCGAACCGGTGATTTCCTCGGTCAGGGAGACATTCGCTTCCATTCGATCTGTTTTCCCTTCGGTCTTTCCTCTCCCGTGGGGCCGCGCCTCCGCGCGGCTCCTGGCCGGGCTGAGGCCAGCCCGGCCGGTCATTCAATGCTTCAGTGAGCCGGCCCGGCAACCGGTACCGATGGCCGCTGCTGGCGGGGCGCTTCGCCGGATCTGCCGTCCCGTGGTTTTGGATCTCATCACAATCAGGCGCTTCTCTCGGGCGTCCTTGCCGCCGCCTCCCGGACAGGGCCGGGCACCGGCCTTCCCCGGCGCCGCGCCCGCCGCCAGCAGGAGAAGTGTAGCGCCCGCTTCCCGGCCCGTCAAGGGGTTTGAACACAATATCTTGTGATTTTTTCTGGGCGGGTGCTATAGATATTGTACCCGAGAGTGCAGGTTTTGTCACGAAACCTGAGCCGCATCGTTGCCGCGCACTCATGCGGAGGTTGCGTAAGCATCAGCGGAGAGGAGCCCGGAGGCTACCTTGGCCCGCGCCAGACGGCCGGAATGCGCTTCCAGTCCTCCAATGGGATCGGCTCGCCGGTACCGTCCACCCCTGTGAGGAAATAAAGCGACGGCACCCCTAGCTCCGGCTGGATCATCATGTACTCCAGCCACTCCTCCTGAGTGGGAGCGCTGGAGTTGTCGCAATCTATCAGCCAGTCCGGACACGCGATGAGAGCCAGCCTCTGACGGTGCCGCATGATGTCGCAGACCCCTCGCTGAAGATAGCTGATATCGTTCAGGCGGAGCATATCGGTGACTTCCGCGAAGTACGGGTTGGCCATGTGGGTGATGATAAGAGCATCCGGCTTGACCCGCTTAGCCTCGTCATAGATGATCCAGGCAAGGCGCTTCAGCAGTTCGATGCCCCAGAGATCCCCAGCAACGCGGAAGCCCTCGCCGAAGGGCAGGCCATTGGTCCAGTCCACTTTGAAGCCGTCGGCGTCGAAGCAGCCTGGCGCATCCGAGAGGAGGACGCGGATGGCACGCCGCAAGCGCTCTTCGTAAGCGGGGTTGGATGGGTCGGCCACTACAGGGTTTCCGTCCCGGAGAATGCACTCCTCCGGGGGCAGGCCCTCCGGTGACCACGCCCCGAACCAGAGGAGAACCCGCCTTTGCCGGGCGTGTTGGCGTCCGATCCATCCGCGCAGGTCTGGCCATTTCTCCGTGTCCACCTGCAAAGTGCCGTAGCATCTCTGCCACTTATCATCAATGATCAGCGTGCCGGGATCAATGCCGCGCTCGTCCAGCATCTGCAGGAACTCATCATACACATCCTGCCTGGCCCACTGAGCAGCATTTCCTCCGCGGGCGACGGCGGTCATGTTCTGCTGTCCCCACCCACAGAAGATCGGCCGGGACCACCACCCGGGCCGTCCGCTCCGGTCAGGCCGGACCGCAAGGTTTTTCTCGTAGAGATAGGATACACAGCGATGGATGGCGTCATACTCACCGGAAGCAGGCAGGAGAAGCAGATCCGGCGATCGCCACTCGCCTTCCACCTGGGTCATCCCGTCGTAGGTCAGACGCAGCTTGAAGCAGTTGGCCACGGGCCAGTGCTGGAAAAGGTTGAAGCGATACTCTCCCGGTTGCGGAGCAATGCCCACGCCAAGCCATGACCCATGACCACCCCGCGACCACGCGAACGCAAACGGCGGAGGGGAGAAGATCCAGTGAGCCGTCTCGCCGGATGGCACGGGAAACGGAGCGGTCTCGCCGCTCGTGGCGTCTATACAGGCATACTCCTGGGGGCAAAGATAGCGGCGGTCCAACAGCGAGACCTCCGGGGTGAAGATGCGATCGAAACGGTAAAGAGAGGAAGGCGCGCCCTCCCCTTCCCCACCGAGAAACTCGACGGCTCCGATGGGTCCCCTACCCTTCACCTCCACGCGGTATGCCAGCCCGTCCGGGCGGCACTCAAGGATGAAGCGCTTTTCATCCCAGAGCGAACTTGCCGCGCTCCACACAGCCCGGAGACCGCCGGCGCACTCCGAGAGCACCGGGCCACAAAGCTCGCCGGTCACGTCTTCCGCATTGCCCGGGCCGTTCACCGCCGATGCAACCCGGAGATCGGCGAAGCGCCGTCCACCCACCTGCAGGCAGAGCCAGCGCCCCTCCCGCAGCTCGATCGAATAATCCCGTCCCGCGTAACTCAGCCCTTGAGAACTACTGGAAGCCATTCCGGCCACCGTCTCCTTCCCGTGCTTTTCATCTTCCGGTCTTTCATCTTCCGGTCTTCTACAGGAACACGGCATCCCCTCCATAGCCAGAGTAGAAGACGCCAACAGCAAATGGTTCTCATTTAGGTTGACAGGCATCCTCCCCGAGCCGCATAATCCCTGTGACAGGACGCACAGACCGGCCGGAAGGGGGCGGCAGGGCCGGCATAAGGGAGAGGCGAGCGCTGCGTGCTGTCGAGGTGAGCTGTGACGGATGGCGGGGCAGCCGCCGGCGAGGGGCGTTTGAGGCTGCAGGCGACAGATCTGGGCAAGCGCTTCGGGTGGCGGCGCGTATTCCGTGGACTCTGTCTGGAGGCGGAGCCGGGCGGTGTGCTGGTAGTGCGCGGGTCGAACGGCTCCGGTAAGTCCACGCTGCTGCGCATCCTTGCGGGTCTATTGCGCCCCACGGAAGGCACGGTGCGGCTGGAACCCGCCAGGGAGGGAAGCGGCAGTCTATTGCGGGGCAGGGTGGCTCTTGCCGCCCCTGCTATAAACCCGTACGCTCATCTGACGCTCGCCGAGAACATCCGGTTCTTCCTGCACGCCCGCGGGTCGTCCGCCGGGGAATCCGGCATCCGGAGCGCGGCAGGGCTGGTGGGTCTGGATGACAGGCTGGACGAGCCGGTGGGGGATTTTCCAGCGGGATGACGCAGCGGGTCCGGCTGGCGCTGGCAGTGGCGGCGCAGCCGGAGGTCTTGTTGCTGGACGAGCCGTCGCACTGCCTGGACGAGGACGGGCGCAGGCTGGTGCGGGAGATTGTGGAGGCGCAGGCGCGCCGGGGCATCTGCATCCTGGCGACGAACGACGAGCGCGAGGCGGAGCTGGGCGAGCGGCACGTCTCGATGGACGACTACAGGGCATGATGGAGGTCCTGCGGGCGGCGGCGGCTGTCTTGCGCAAGGATCTGCGCGGGGAGCTGCGCACTCGCTACGCTCTTAGCTCTATCTTGCTGTTCGCGCTTGCGTCGGTGGCGCTGGTGAGTTTTACGCTGAAAGGGGAAGCGCTGACACCCCGTCAGCACGCGGCGCTGGTGTGGGTGGTGGTCTTCTTCGCGGCGGCGACGGGCCTGGCCCGGGGTTTTGTGCAGGAGGCCGACGCGGGAACGGAGCTGCTGCTGCGGCAGGCGGCGTCTCCGGAAGCCGTGTGGCTGGGGAAACTGCTGTTCAATCTGGCGCTGCTTGCGGCAGTGGAGGCGGTGGTCTTTCCGGTCTACTGCGGGCTGATGTATGCCTCCGTCGAGCAGCCGGCGCAGATGGCGGCAGTGGCGGCGCTCGGGGCGGTAGCCATCTCGGGATGCACCACTATTCTGGGCGCGATGGTGGCGCGGGCGCGCTCGCGCTCCAGTGTTTTCGCGCTGACGGCGCTTCCCATCCTGCTGCCGGCGCTCCTGCTGCTGGTGCAGGCGTCGGCGCCTGCATTCGGGGCAGGCGGCCCGGAAGCCGGCGGCCGCGAAGCGGCGCTGGCTGTGGTGAGCTACACCGGGATCCTGATGGTTTTGAGCTGGCTGCTCTTCCCGGCGGTGTGGGAAGAGTAGCGCACGCAGGAAAGGCAGCGGCTGTTGCGTTGATGCGCGTAGTTCTGGGAATCTGGATGGCCGGAGTGATCGCGGCCGCTTTCCTGTGGTCGCCGCCGCTCCAGGGTCTCGGCGAGGCGGGGCGGATCTTCTATTTCCACGTGCCGTGCGCCTGGGTGGGCACGCTGGCCTTCCTTTGCGCTGCCTACGCCGGACTGAAATATCTGCGCACGCGGGATCTGGAATGGGACTCCTCGGGAGCCGCGGCGGCTCAGGTGGGATTCCTGTTCACGTTTCCTGGCGACGGTGAGCGGGGCAGTCTGGGCACAGGAGGCGTGGGGCCGCTGGTGGAACTGGGATCCCCGGCAGACGGCCATCCTGATGGTGCTGCTGATCTATGGAGCCTATTTCGCACTGCGCTCCTCCATCGAGTCGGCGGAGCGGCGCGCTTCCATCAGCGCGGCATATTCCATCCTCGCGATGGTGGCCGCCATCTTTCTGGTCTATGTTGCCCCCCGGCTCCCCGGGCTGGACACGCTCCATCCGTCTCCCGTGCTGCCCGGCAATGACCCGGAACGCGGCATTGAGCCGCGCATCCTGATGGTGCTGCTGGCGGCGCTGGCGGGGTTCACGGGGCTGTTCGCGTGGATGTGGCGCATCCAGACGCGCGTGGACCGTCTCTTCTTGCGAAGGGAGCAGAACAGGTGAGTGGAGTGACAGCGCTCGGCATTGCGATGCTGGTCATCTGGGGAGGCATCTTCGCCTTCCTGTGGGCTCTGGAGCGCCGGGTGGCGCGGCTGGAGGATAGCGAATGAAGCGCGCATACATCGTGGGCGGCATCCTGGTGCTTGCGTTCGCCGCGCTGGGTGTGTCTCAGTTCAAAAGCCTGCTGACCCCCTACGTGGGCTTCCAGGAAGCCATGGCATCCGAGACCCAGGTGCAGGTGAAGGGGAAGATCGTGCGGGAGAGCGTCCGTTTCGACCGCGAGGCCAACCGGCTGATATTCGACATCACCGACGAAGAGGGCCGCCGGATGACGGTGGAATACGGCAGGGCAGCCCCCGGCAACTTCGCTCAGGCTTCACACGTGGTGGCGGTGGGACAGGCGAAGAACGGCGTATTCGAGGCGCGGGATCTCCTGATCAAATGCCCGTCCAAGTATCAGGGCGAAACATACCGGTACCGGAGAGTAACAGTATGACCACCGGCTACGCTCTGATCCTCGCCGCGCTGGGCGGCTCTCTGGCCTCTTTCATCCTCTACGTACTGGTGGCACGGGGACGTGAAGGGCTGAGAGACCATGCCCGGAACGCCTTTACGGCCACGACCGTGCTGGTGGCGGCTGCAAGCGGTCTGCTGTGGTGGCTGATGCTGACGGACCGGTTCGATATCCGCTACGTCCACGACTACAGCTCCTCCAGCCAGCCGCTGGTTTTCAAGATCTCGGGATTCTGGGGAGGACAGGAAGGCAGCTGGCTGCTGTGGCTGCTGTTCATCTCGCTGACAGGGCTGGTGTTGATGCGCCGCGCTGCTCACGCGGAAGGAACGGCTATGGCCTTCTGGTCCAGCGTGCAGACATTCTTCCTGGTCATCCTGGTCCAGCGCAGCCCCTTCGCACCCACGCCCGCCCGTGTGGAAGACGGAATGGGTTTGAACCCCCTGCTCCAGAACTACTGGATGGCCATTCACCCTCCCGTGATCTTCCTGGGGTTCACGCTGCTCAGCGTCCCTGCCGCTTTTGCCGTGGCCGCCCTCGTGAATCGTGACTTCAGCCGGTGGTCCCGGCTGGCGCACGGATGGGCGCTCGGCGGCTGGACGGTGCTGGGCCTGGGACTGCTCCTGGGCGGGGTCTGGGCCTATGAGACGCTGGGATGGGGCGGATGGTGGGGGTGGGATCCGGTGGAGAACTCCTCGCTGGTGCCCTGGCTGGTGGGGGGAGCATTGCTTCACGGCCTGATGCTGGAGAAGCGGCGGGCGGCCTGGCGCAAACTGAACCTGTTTCTCGCTTACACCGCCTTCGTTCTGATCATCTACGCCACATTCCTGACTCGCAGCGGTGTGCTGGGCGATTTCAGCGTCCACAGTTTCGCGTCACTGGGGAATCATCACTGGCTGGTGGGGTTCCTGACCGGATACACCCTGCTGGGCATCGGCCTGGTGGCGTGGCGCGCCCGGGGGATCGAGCAGCAAGAGGGCTACGACAGCATCAGCAGCAAGGAGTTCCTGGTCTTCCTGGGGATCGTGCTGTTCGGGCTGGCAGCGGTGCTGGTGGCCATCGGGATGTCCAGTCCGCTCCTCTCGGCCGCGCTGGCCGGCAGAGCAGGGAACGTTCCGGTGGAGTATTACTACCGGGTCACCACGCCGGTCGCGCTGGCGATGATGGCGCTGGTGGGAATGAGCCCGCTGGTGGCCTGGTCGCGCAGCAGGAGACCGTCGCGGGCCGGAACACGGCTGTTGCAAGCTCTCGGTGTATCGCTTGCGCTGGGCATTGTGGCCGGGGTAGTCTTCTGGATGCGCTCCGGGGCGGAGATCGGGGCGCGGGTGGCGGTAGGATGGTTTGCGGCGTCCATTCTTTTGCCTAATCTTTATACTTTGATTGACACCCTGCGCCGTCAGGGAGTCCTGGCATCCGGCGGACATATGGCCCACGTGGGGCTAGCCATCCTGTTCCTGGGAATGCTGGCCTCATCGCATAACAACAAGGCGGAGCCTGACCGGCTCGCTTTGACGCAGGGCCGGCCGCAGGAGCATCTGGGAATGCGCTGGACTTTCACGGGGGTGCGGGACGGCGAAGGCGCCTCCCGGCGGCAGACCCTGGCGCTTCGCGTGGAGACACGGGATGGCCGGGTGATGCAGGTAAACCCCTCGCTGGAGGAGGTGCGGGACGGATCCGAGATGCGCCGGCCCGGGGTGCGTTCCAGTCTGGCGGGCGACCTGTACGTTGCGCCCGTGGAGCTTGGCGTGGAGAATCCTCCGCCCCACGCCCATCTTGAACGGGGGAGTTCGGCGGAGCTGGGCCCGTACCGGGTGGAGTTCGCGGGTTTCTCCGGGATGGAGCAGAGGCCGGACGGGACAATCCAGGCCGGAGCGCGGCTGCTCGTCCGCAAGCAAGATAAAGATAAGCCGGACGAGATCCTGGCTGCCATTCGTCTGGGGAACGGAAGGCCGCAGTACCTGCCGGGCAGGATCCCGGGCACGGATGATCAGGTGGTCCTGACGCAAATGAGCGTGGAAAGCGGAGGCGTCTCCGTGCTGCTGGACGGTCCGAAGTGGCGGGAGAACGCGGGATTGCGGGCCGTGGTGGAGGTGACCTTCAAGCCACTGGTCTGGGTGCTGTGGCTGGGAGCCGGGATCATCGCGCTAGGGGGCACGCTGAGCACCATCCGGCGGGCACGCGAAGCCCGGCGGCCTGAAGAACGCGCACTGGAAGAAACTCTGGTCCAACAGATCCAGCAGATGGAGACAGCCTCTGAGCCGGAAGCCACGGCCCGGATCTGACAGGAGTCCCGGAGGAGACAGCACGTGGCGAGATACTTCCCCATCTTCCTGGACCTGGAAGGGACGGAATGCCTGGTGGTGGGAGCAGGAGAGATCGCCACAGGCAAGGCGGCTCAGCTGCTGAAATACGGGGCCCGGCTTACCATCGTCGCTCCCCGCGCCACCCCACAGGTGCTGGAGTGGGCGAAACAGGGCCGCGTGCGCTACCATGACCGGGAGTTTCAGGAGAGCGACCTGGACGGCAAGACCCTGGTCGTGGGGTCCACCGACCGGCCGGAAGTCAACCGCAGGGTGTACGAGGCCGCCCGCAGCCGCAACATCCTAGCGAACATCGTGGACGTTCCGGAGCTCTGCTCCTTCATCTACGGGGCGGTGGTGGAGCGGGGGGATCTGCAGATTGCCGTCTCGACATCCGGGCGTTCGCCGGCCTATGCTGCCCATCTGAGGCGCGAGCTTGAGGATCAGTTTGGTGCGGAATACGCTGAATACGTGGACATTCTGGGGCAGGTCCGGCGCGCGGTCAGGGAAGCTGTGACGGATCTTGAGGAGCAGAAGAATGTCTACGCCCGCATCCTCCAGATGGACCTGCTGTCCCTGATCCGGTCCGGGCGGAAAGAAGAAGCCCTGAAAGCCGCTCTGGAATGCATATCGCCGTCGTCGGATTGAATCACAGATCGGCTCCGGTCGCGGTGCGCGAACGGCTGGCCGTCGCCGCCAGTGCGCTGAGCGACGTGCTCTGGCGCTTCCGGAGACGGCCGGGCGTGAACGAGTGCGTCCTGGTGTCCACGTGCAACCGGACGGAGGCGTATGCGGCAGTCGAGGACTCCGCAAGCCGCCACATGGCGGAGGAGCTGGCCCGCTTGGGCGACATCCCCCCGCAGCAGCTACAAAATCATCTTTACTCCCACGTTGACGAGACTGCCGTCCGACATCTCTTGCGTGTGGCGAGCGGCGTGGACTCGATGATCCTGGGGGAGCCGCAGGTGCTGGGACAGGTGCGGGCGGCATACGAAAGCGCCCTGGCATCCGGGACGACGGGAGCGGTGCTCAACCGCCTGTTCCATACGGCCCTGGAGACGGGTAAGCGGGTGCAGACCGAAACGGAGATCAACCGGGGGGCATTCTCCGTGGGGTCGGCGGCGGTGGAGCTAGCGCGATCCATCTTCGGCAGTCTGGAGGGCCGCCGGGTGCTGCTGCTGGGTGCCGGCAAGATGTCGGAGATCGTGGCGCGCAGGCTGCGGGAGGAGGGAGCGGCGGGAGTCATCATCGCCAACCGCACGCACGAGCGGGCCCGCGCCATCGCGGAGCAGATTGGCGGTCGGGCCGTCCGTTATGAGGATTTTGAAACGGAGATGACGGTGGCGGACATCGTCATCGCTTCCACGGGCGCTCCCCATTTCATCGTGCGACGGGCGCAGTTCGAGGGGATCATGGCGGCCCGCCGGATGCGCCCAATGTTCCTAATAGACATCGCAGTGCCCCGCGACATCGACCCGTCCATCGCAGAGATCGACTGTGCTTTCCTTTACGACATTGACGACCTGAACGGCATTGTCTCCCGCACCGCAGAAGGACGTCAGCAGGCGGTGGAGCACGCGGAGCGGATCATCGAGGAGCACGTGCGGGAGTTCATGGACTGGCAGCGGTCGCTGGCCGCAGCGCCGCTGATCCGCGGATTGCAGGGAAGGCTACGCAGGATCGCGGAGGAAGAGCTGCAGCGATACTCGCGCAGGCTGTCCTCGCTGGACGAACGCCAGCAGGCCCTGGTCCGGGAGCTGGCGCACAGCCTGGTGAACAAGATCACGCACCACCCCATCACGCACATCAAGGACTACGCGCGCAGCCGGGGAGAAGAGCAGCTGCGCACGGTGGTGGAGGTCTTCGGACTGGATCACGAAGAGGACTTCCCGGAGGCGGACTGGAGAGGGGACGGGATCTGATGCGGGGCCTGGCGCTTGCAGATCTGCTGACGGCGGCTGGGCATCCTGGTGCTTTTCGCGGCATCGGCTGCATACGTGGCGAATATCTTCCGCTCCGGACGCAGGCTCCCAAAGGTGGCGCATCTGGCCACGCTGGCCGCGCTGGCGCTGACCGCAGGCCGGTCTGATCGTCAGGATGATGGAAGACGGGGCTCCTCCGCTCTCGACGGGTCAGCAGGCGCTGACCGCCGTCGCGTGCACGGTGCTGGCGGCGCATCTGGCGCAGGTGGTCTGGAAGGACATTCCCTCGTTCGGCGCGGCGGCCGCGCCGCTGGCGCTTCTTTTGCTTTTTATGGCCACGGCGCTGCCGGGAAGCGCGCGGACATACTCGCAGGAGCTGCTGGCCAGCCACTGGCTGACTCTGCACGTTGGAAGCATCCTGGTATCCATGGCGCTGCTGGTGCTCTCGGCGGGGTGTGCACTTCTTGTGGCTGACGCAGCATTCCATGCTGAAGGCCAAGAAGTGGGCCGGGGCGTTCCGGCGGCTGCCGCCGCTGGAGCAGCTCGCGTCCATGGCGTTCCTGCTGGCCACTCTGGGGTTTGCGGCTCTCACTCTGGGTGTGGGGACGGCTGTGGTGTGGTCACTGACTCATCCGGGAGAGGGTGAGATCCCCGGCGTGCTCACGCGAACCGCCGCGGCGCTGAGCTGGTGTCTGTATGCGTTTTACATCTGGGCATCCGGCCGTCCGGCCTGGCGCGGCCGCAGGGCCCAGTATCTCCTGGTGTTCGGTTGTCTGGCCGTTCTAGCGGCCACATCGGTGCATCGCTTCTTTGTGCTCCCCCACCCTCCCGAACCAGCCTCTCATGGAAGCTCGCACGCATTGTTGAAGGCGGGAGAACGGGCGTCTTGAGGACCGGCAGCCTGGTCCTGGGCACACGCGGGAGCGCTCTTGCCCTCGCGCAGGCGGAGACCGTTGCGGCGATGCTCCGCGAAGCCTGGCCCGGGCTGGAGGTCCGGCTTGAGATCATTCGAACGGGAGGAGACCGGCTGAGGGACCGGCCGCTTGCCGCCTTCGGGCAGAAGGGGATATTCGTCCGGGAGCTGGAAGAGGCGCTGCAGGATGGCCGCATCCGGGCCGCCGTTCACAGTCTTAAGGATCTCCCCTCCATGTTGCCTGATCCCTTCGCCCTGGCGGCCGTGCCGATGCGGGAGGATCCCCGGGACTGCCTGGTATCACGCGACGCCAAGCCGCTGGAGGATCTTCCTGCCGGTGCGGTGGTGGGTACCGGGAGCCCCCGACGAGCGGCGCAGCTGCTGGCGCAGCGCCCGGACGTGAAAGTGCGGGATATCCGCGGCAATGTGGACACACGCCTGGCGAAGCTGGAGCGCGGCGAGTACGATGCCATTGTGCTGGCGGTGGCGGGGCTCCGGCGGTTGGGCTTAGATGGAGTCATCACCCAGCATCTGAAACCGCAGGTGATGACCGGCGCGGTGGGACAGGGGGCTCTGGGGATCGAGACGCTTGCCGGGGACGATGAGGCGCTGGAGCTTCTGCAGGCGCTGGATCACACTCCCTCACGAGCCGCAGTGGAAGCCGAAAGGGCGCTGGCGCGCGCACTGAACGCCGGATGCCAGACCCCCCTGGGAGCCCTTGCAGTGTGCGCAGACGGAAAGCTGCGTCTGACGGCGGCCCTGGCATCTCCGGACGGACGTCAGATCATCCGGGTCCAGACGGAGGGTCTGCCGGAAGAACCGCAAAGCGCGGGGGGAAAACGCAGCGCGCATGATGCTGGAGCAAGGCGCCGGGCCGCTGCTGGGTCATCGGGAGCAGAATGACGGACAACACCTCTCCTGAACGGATAACGTGCGATTTCCTCGTCATCGGAACCGGCATCGCCGGTCTGACCTTCGCTCTGAAGGCCGCCGACCACGGCGAAGTGGTGGTGGTCACCAAGAAGAACGACACGGAATCCAACACCAACTACGCGCAGGGCGGGATCGCCGCGGTGATGGGCTCGGACGACTCTTTCGAGCTGCACGAAGAGGACACCATGCGGGCGGGCGTGTACCTCTGCAACCGCGAAGCGGTGCGCATTCTGGTCCGCGAGGGGCCGGATCGCGTCCGTGAGCTGATGGAGATGGGCGTGCGCTTCACGCAGGAAATGGTTGACGAGGAGCACGCACGCATCGCTCTGGGAAGAGAGGGAGGCCACTCGCGGCGGCGGATCGTCCACGCGGCCGATCTCACGGGGAGGGAGGTGGAGCGGGCTCTGGTGTACCAAGCAAAGAAGCGCCAGTCCATCCGCATCCTGGAAAACAATATGGCCATCGGCCTGATTACACGGCCTTCGGATCGGCCCGACAGGCACGTCTGCCTGGGGGCGCACGTCTTCGACACCCGCGCGGCACGGACCCGGACGGTACTCTCAAGGGTGACGGTGCTCTCAACGGGAGGGCTCGGGCGGACTTATCTCCACACCACCAACCCGGACATCGCCACAGGGGACGGGGTGGCGTTTTCGTATCAGGCCGGGGCGCGGATCGCGAACATGGAGTTCATTCAGTTCCACCCGACAGCGCTGTTTCACAGCCAGGGAGAGTCGTTCCTGATCTCCGAGGCGGTCCGCGGCGAAGGTGGCGTACTGCGTCTGAAAGACGGAAGCACGTTCATGGAGAAGTACCACGAGATGGGTTGTCTTGCGCCGCGGGATATCGTGGCCAGGGCCATAGACGCGGAGCTGAAGGCATCCGGTGAGGAGTGCGTCTGGCTGGACGTGACGCATCTGGGTGAGGAGAAGATCCGGGAGCGTTTCCCGAACATCCACGAGAAGTGTCTGTCTCTGGGGATAGACATCGCGAGGGAGTGGATCCCTGTGGTGCCCGCCGCCCACTATGCCTGTGGAGGCGTGATGACAGACGAGATGGGGCGGACGGATATCGAGCGTCTGTACGCCACCGGTGAAGTATCCTGCACGGGGGTGCACGGCGCAAACCGCCTGGCGAGCAACTCGCTGCTGGAGGCGCTGGTATTCAGCCACCGGGCCGCACTGGATTCCACGGCCATCTTCCGGGAGATCCCTATCGAGCAGAGCGCCGCGGACTTCCCGGAGGAAGAACACACCGACCCCGTGCCGCTGGAGCTGGTCAAGGAGCTGATGCTGCGCCTGCGCACGGTCATGTGGGTATACGTGGGCATCGTCCGGACGACGGAGCGTCTGCGGGAGGCACTGCGGGAGGTGAGCATCATCGCGGCAAAGACAGAAAATCTGTACTCCCGCGGCAGGTTGTCACGGGAACTGCTGGAGCTGCGCTCGATGGTGATCGTGGCCGAGCTGATCGTGCGCTCCGCCCTGTGGCGCAAGGAGAGCCGCGGACTACACTATATCCTGGATTACCCTCAGCGCGACGACGAGCACTGGCTGAAGGACACGGTCCTGCGCAAAGAGCTAGCCTGACATCCAGACCCGGCATTTCACCCGCCGGTCCTGCCTGAGTCCAGGATCATCACGCTGTTGTTCGTCTCGCACAGTTCGAAGAGTTCGTCTCGAGGATCCACCACCACCCGACTCCCGGAAGCGAGCGGACGCGCCAGATGGAAGCGGGTGACCGTGGAAGCCGTGCGCAGGTCCCGGGGCGCTGTCAGTCCTTCCAGCCTGCGGTGGGCCACGGTCTTCCAGCCTTTTCCATCCCGCTCCTGCAACGCCACAGTGAACGGTCCGGCTGCGGCACTGCCCAGATTGTGGATCCTTGCTGTCACCTGCGATCCCCGGACGGATACGCTGCGCTCGCCCACAGCCAGGTCCGGCAAGCGCGCCGGGACAGCACGAGGTTCATCCAGGAGCACATCAACCACCCACACCTTTCCCGGCGGAACCGTGACGTCCAACCCTTCGGCGCGGTGCAGAAGGGAGACCCTTTCGGCCGGGAGCCACGCGTAGCGGTTCTGCCCGGGACGCTCGCCCGGCACCATCTCGCCCTGAAGCACCCGGTAGATGCCGGGCTCCAAGCGCCAGAACCGCAGCCCGATCTTCTGCGCATCATCAGTGAAGCTGTACAACCAGACGCGCACCCGCCGGGGAGTGCTTTCCACCACCAGAGCCGCGAAGTCCGTGCCCTCCGTCTGGTAAGTGACGGCAAACGTGGGCGTGTTAGCGTCACGAAGAAGCTGAACGGCCCCGGTGTAGGCTCCAAAGACAGTGAGCGCCGAGTCCAGCGCTGCCCGGTCGGTGGCCAGCACTTCCGTGGTACGCAGTTCGAAGTTGGTCCGCAGGGCCTTCGCCGCCGATTCGAAACTCTTCTGATAGCGCTCCAGGTCATAGTTGGTGCGGTAGATCTGGGCGGGGTCGGCTTGGCGGAGCGTATATTCGTCGTAGGTCCGGTCGCCGGTCAGGAGCTTATACAGCGCTGTGCGGGACGGATCCACGGCGTGAGCCAGCACCATCTGACACCATTCGGGTGACGGAGGATGAAGCTCGCCCGCAGGCAGTGGTCCTCTGGTCCCCTCATCCGTCACGAACTGAAAGGCGCGCAGAAACTCCTCGCCCCCTCCCAGGGCATACGCCGCAAGGAAGCAGTCGAAGATCATCCCCGGAAGGCCGGGCGCCCCGTAGTAGTTGTAGTGAGGATCCCACCAGGAGACTCCGGGCACCGGCGGGACGATATCGCCGGATGGGTACCAGATGCCGGGAGGAGGCAATCCCGCCGGCTTGTTTCCGATGCGGGCCATTGTGGCCTGCCGCCATCCTTCTGCCCAGCGGATAAACCAGTCGCGGGCGGCCAGATCTCCCCACCACCCCTGCCACAGGAAATGCTTCATGGCGCGGGCATGGTAGCCTGTGTCCGCGCCGGCCCGGGGATCCGTCTTCACTCCCCGCGAACCGAACTCCGTGCTCTTGAACCGGGGATGCCCCTTCGCGTCAATCCCCATGAAGCGATCGCGGATGGTATGGCAGGAAAGGAGGTTGCGCTCCAGCCATTCCGGGTCGCCGTACTGCAGGAGCAACATCCCGGGCACGATGTCTGCGGATGGCTCGGCAGAATGCTCCACATCCCCGATATCTGGGTCATACCCGTCCTCCAGAGTCTGCCAGATGCCTTCCGCAAACCGCACGATGCCGTCGCGCACACCTTTGGCTCCGGTGGATATGGCCGCCACCGGCACCCAGGTGCGCATCAGCTCCACGTCGTCCCCCCACCCTCCTCCGAGCTGCCCGTCCGGCTGCTGGCGTTTTTCGAACCACGCCTCCATAACGCGCACGTGCCGTCCGTACGCTTCCCGCAGGTAGGCCGCCCAGGCGGGATGACGCTGGACGTCGGCATTCAGATCTTCCCCCCAGGGAACCTCTTCGCCCGTGTACTGGCGCAGCACACTCACATCGGGCCACAGCTGCTTCAGATGCTCCATTGTGGTGAGTGCGTTCTGGACGCGGCGCACATCGCCTCCCTCCTTGCCCTCCCAGTACCGGAAGCGGGCATCGTAGAGCAGCGCCTTGTGATAGAACGGATTAGTGACGCGGCCCGCTTCGTCCCCGGGGCCCAGCCCGATGAGCCTCCGAGCGGCGACGGAAGCTTCCCGGCTCATCCGCAAATCGCCGAACCATCCGGCGGCTGTCACGGCGTCCTGCATCCCCGGCTGGTCCGGATTCGCACGAGCATATTCGCGGAAGTCTTCCGCGAGCTTGCGCAGCTGCCCGTCCCGGTCCGATTCCGTGAGCGCCAGGTCCCCCAGAACGAACGCCCTCCCCCAGAGGGAAAGGAACGGATCTTCAAGACCGGAAAACAGGCGGAGAGCTTCGTCCAGACGCCCCTGGTTGTATGCATCAATGGCTGCACCCATGGCAGGCGCAACGGAAGCCCCCGCAAAGCGCAGCGTGCGGCCATCGCGGTGGAACGGCACGTTGGACAGGCGTTCCGGGTAACGGGGAGTGCCTGGGGCCGGAACGGAGCGCTCCAGCACTCGAACCCGGTCCACCAGCATCCCGGTCCAGGTGACGAGAGCCACCCTGTCGAAGCCAGGACCTCCCAGGGGATCATCCGTCTCCGCGCGCAGCAGCTCCCGGCCGTCCACAGAGAGCAAGAGCACGCGTCCCTCCTTGCGCGCACGCACCGGGTATCGGCGCCCGTGCTCGATGAGGAAGGGAGGCTTCTCGTCAACCACCCGCACTCCCGGTCCCAGGATCTGATTCACCCGGTTGTTCTGGCCCCCGAAGGCGATGAGATAGCCCCATCCGTGCTCCTCTCCCGCAGCCAGCCCGGCGGAAAGATCGCAGGGCGGCATTTCCGGGTCTGCTTCCGCCTCGAACTCCAGGGTGACATCCGCGGCGAACGGCCGCGCACAGATCAGCGTGGCACCGGCTCCGCGCAGGCGCAGGCGCCCGCCGGAGATCTCCGCTTCGCCGCCCAGCAGATGCCAGTCCGGGCCAAGTTCCTGCCGCTCGAAGGAGTCCTCGAACGCCACCACCCAGTCAGCGTCATCGGAAGCAGACGCTACGAGAGGGATGCCGATAAGTAGAACCGCGATCCAGCACAAGAGCTTCATGGCGCCGGTATGATACCATAGCGGATGGACGCAAAAGAAGCATACTGGTGCGCTTTCGGCGGAAAGGAGGTGCGACGGTGATTCCCGGAGCGGGAGATGCGGCGATGGTGTCATTCATCCTGGTGACGTCGGTCCTTGCCGGTCTGCTATTGCTGGCTGCGATTGGGTTTTGGCTCTGGATGCTGGTGGATTGCGCGATGAACGAAAGTGACGAAGGGAACACCCGACTGATCTGGGTGCTGATCATACTCTTCGTGCACGTTATCGGCGCGATCCTGTATTTCTTCTTCCAGCGGCGCAAGCGCCTCAGTGGCGGCCCAGCACCGGGAAGTGCGCCGCCTCCGCCAGCCGAACACATCTGATACAGGGAGTCCGCTGTTACATTCGGTCTCGGCGCGGGCGTCTAACCTTCACGGGAACGCCCCGTTCCCGGACTTCCGCGTGGGAGGACCGAAGCGATGTTCCAGCTCAGAGCGCCTGCTCGCACGCAAGCCGGGCGCACAGAGATCCATCTGCTTCCCGGGGGAGAGATCAGGATTCGTCGGGCCGCCGAACCGTGGCGCGGAGTGCTGCGGGAGGCCGGGGCTGCGAGTCTGCTGGTTCTGGTGGCGCTGTGCGCCTGGTTCTACGGAGAACCGTCCGAGAACCCGGCGGTTGCCTCGGCCATTCTCTCCGAGAAACGCGAGGCCTTTCTGGCCAGCAGGACATTCGTGGGGCCGCAGTTGCCGGGCGGAAGGTCCGCTCAGTTCCCCCCGTTTTCGCCGGATGGCGTGGAGTGGCTGGGCGCGGGGCGCTACGCGGTGGACTCATTCGTCGAGTTGCTTCCGGGGACGAACGATGGACGGAGAGAGCGGCAGTACTACACCTGCGTGCTGGCCCGCACTCCGGAAGGTCGCTTCTGCCTTGAATCCCTGACAATGGAGGATCCGACCCGCCCTGCAGGGTACAGCAACAGCAGGGGACGTCCCCGGTCCCGCTGAGGCAATAGTTCACATTTTCAGCGGGGCGCCGACAGCCTGCTCGGCGTGATAGGAGCTGCGCACCAGGGGACCGCTCTCCACATGAACGAAGCCCATCTCCAGCGCTTGCTCCTTCAGCCACGCGAACTCATCCGGCGAGACCCAGCGAACGACCGGCAGATGGTCCTTCGAGGGCCGCAGATACTGCCCCAAGGTCAGGATGCTCACACCAACCCGGCGCATGTCCTGCAGAGTCTCCAGCACCTCTTCGATCTCCTCGCCCAAGCCCAGCATCAAGCCGCTCTTGGTGGGGATCTCCGGCTCCATCTCGAAAGCCATCCTCAGCACATCGAGCGACCGGTCATAGCGCGCCTGCACGCGCACCTGCTTGGTGAGTCGTGGAACAGTTTCAAGGTTGTGGTTGAACACTGAGGGACGCGCATCAAGAACAGTCCGAACGCTTTCCGGATGCCCCTTGAAATCGGGCGTGAGGACCTCCACGCTGACTGCGGGCAGCGCATCATACAGGGCCCGGATGCAGGCGGCAAAATGCGCGGCGCCGCCGTCCGGAAGCTCATCACGCGCAACGGAAGTGATGACTACGTGCCTCAGTCCCATCTGCCGTGCAGCCTCGGCGAGCTTGCGGGGCTCATCGGGATCCAACGCATCCGGTCTGCCGGTCTTGACCGCGCAGAACCGGCAGGATCGCGTGCAGATGTCTCCCATAATCATGAAGGTCGCGGTCCCTCTGCGCCAGCACTCCCCCAGATTCGGACAGCGGGCCGATTCGCACACCGTGTGCAGGGATCCCAGCGTCCCCTTCATCCGGTCGAAGACGTCGAAGGTCACCGCCCTGGCGCGCATCCAGGCAGGCCGCTCGCCGAGGGCAATGCCGCCAGCTGCAGAGCCGCCACAACCTCCTCGGGGTGCGGATACCACCCGAACTCCCAGAGCCTCGATGCCGGACCTGTCCACGGAAGTCTTCTGCATCAGATCTCGCCCGCCACGATCTGCCGGCAGGCTTGGAAGATGTCCTCCTCGCCAGGCACCGCCAACTTCTCCAGGTTCTTGGCGTAAGGCATCGGGACATCCACGCCCGATATGCGCTTGACGGGAGCATCCAGATAATCGAACGCCCCCTCCATAATGGTGGCGCTCAACTCCGCCCCCATCCCGCACATGGGCCAGTCCTCCTCGCAGACCACCGCCCGGTGGGTCTTGCGGACGCTCTCCAGGACGGCATCCACATCCAGCGGGCGCAGGGTGCGCAGATCCACCACCTCCGCGGAAATGCCCTCCTCCTCCAGCCGCTCCGCGGCTTTCATCGCGAAAAGAGCCATCCGGGAGTAGCAGATGATAGAAACATCCGTCCCCTTCCGCTTGATGTCCGCGACGCCCAGCGGCACCACATAATCCTCGTCGGGCACCTCGCCCTTGGTCAGATAGATGAGCTCGTGCTCCAGGAAAATGACCGGGTCCGGGTCGCGGATGGAAGACTTCAGAAGCCCCTTGGCGTCGTAAGGCGTGGCCGGCAACACTACCTTCAGTCCCGGGCAGTGAACGAACCAGGACTCGAAATTCTGAGAGTGCTGGGCTCCAAGCTGAAGCCCAACCCCTGTGGGAGCCCGCATGACCATCGGGACGTTATACTGCCCGCCCGACATGTAGAGATACTTGGCGGCATGGTTGACGATCTGGTCCAGCGCCAGCAGCGAGAAGTTGACTGTCATCATCTCGATGACCGGCTTCAGACCGGCAAGCGCCGCTCCCACCCCGATACCCGCGATGGCTTCCTCCGAAATGGGTGTGTCCACCACACGCTGCGGACCGAACTCGGCCAGCATCCCCTCGGTGACCTTGTACGCCCCCTGGTATTCGGCCACCTCTTCTCCGACAATGAACACGTCCGGATCCTGGCGCATCTCCTCGCGGAGAGCCTGATTCAGTGCTTCTCTGTAAGTGATGACTGGCATTTGGGCCTAGATCTCCGCAGCGTAGACGTCGGTGTAGAGCTCGTGGGGGGCAGGCAGCGGTGACTCCTCCGCGAAGCGGACCGATTCCTCGACAATCTCATCCACCTCGCGGGAAACATTCTGAATGTCGTCGTCGTTCAAGATCCCTGCGCCCAGGAGCTGCTTCTCGTATCTGGTGATGGGATCCCTCACCCGCCACTCCTCCACCTCTTCCTTAGTGCGATAGGTGGCCGGGTCCGCCATGGAATGGCCACGGTAGCGGTAGGTCTTCGCTTCGATGAAGAACGGGCCACGGCCGCTGCGGCACTCCTGAACGGCGGTATCCGCCAGCTTGCGGATGGCCAGCAGGTCCATGCCGTCCACCTGGGCGCTTTCTATGCCGTAGCCGACAACCCTGCGCTCTAGATCGGGAACCGCAGACGCCCGGGTCACCTGGGTGCCCATGCCGTAAAGGTTATTCTCGCATACGAACAGCACGGGCAGCTTCCACAGGGCGGCAATATTGAGAGACTCGTGGAAGGCCCCTTCGTTGACGGCTCCATCTCCGAAGTAGCACACGCAGACCTGATCCCCGCCGCGGTACTTGATGGCGAAACCCACTCCGGCCGCGATGGGGAGATTGCCGCCGACGATGGCAGTGCCGCCCATAAAGTTCTTTTCGCGGTCGAACAGGTGCATGGAGCCGCCCTTGCCCCGGGACACTCCCGTCACCTTGCCGAAAAGCTCCGCCATCACGGCTTTCGGGTCCGATCCGGCTGCCAGGATCTGTCCGTGCTCCCGATAGGTGCCCATCACGTAGTCATCCGGCCGGAGCGCCGACTGGATACCCACCGCCACCGCTTCCTGCCCGATATACAGGTGGCAGAACCCCCCGATGGCAGCCTGCATGTACATCTTGCCGGCCATCTCCTCGAAGCGCCGGATAAGAACCATACTCCGATACATCTGCAGATGCTCCTCGGGCGGGATCTTCTGCAGCAGCTCTTCTTCAGCCGTCCTGGACCTCGTGATAGCCATCTCTCAAAACCTTTCCAACACCTCCCGGGACGCTTAGCATATCTCCCGTTCCTCAAGGCGCTTCTTCACGCGGGCCACCTCCCCCGGCTCCGGGACCAGCAGGCGATCCTTGCCGTAAATGAAGCTTGCGCGGTCGAAATCTGCTAGCTCGTAGTCCGGACCCAGCACAATGGCGCCTGTCGGACACGCATCTTCGCAGTAGCCGCAGAAGATGCACCGGAGCATATTGATCTCATATACTGCGGCATACCGCTCGCCAGGCGATTTTCGATCTTCTTCCGTATTGTCTGCCGCCACCACATTGATGCAGTGGGCCGGGCAGGCCCCGGCGCACAGGGAACACCCGATGCAGCGCTCCAGGCCGTCTTCGTGGCGTAGCAGCTTATGCCGCCACCGGGCACGCGCCGAAGGAGGACGCTTCTCTTCCGGGTAGTTGACGGTGGTCGGCTTCCGGAAGACCTGCCTGAGAGTAATGCCGAGCCCTTTGACGAACTCTACGAACACCTGTTACAACCAGCCTTTCACCCGGTCGGTTCCTGCGGTTCTACCCCTGTGAAGCCGCGGCGGCGGCCGCGGCGCTGTCTGCCTGCGACTCGCGCCCCGCGACACCGAGCGCATTCCACGAAAGCCCGCGATATGCAGGCGTTACCGCGCACATCTCCTCGAAAACAGCCTCCACCGTCCTCGATTCGAACGGGTGACCCAACGCCTGCGCCAGATCGTTCACAATCTCCCATCCGGGCCTTGCTTTGCCCTTCGGCCGGATGGCCCGGAAGATCCGCTGCACCCGGCCGTGCGTGTTGGTGAACGTGCCGTCCATCTCCGCAAATGTGGTGGAGGGCAATGCGGCGTCGGGAACGCGCTCCAGCCAGGAAGGCAGGCTCCACCCCTGGAATACCACGGCCTCCAGATTGTCCATGGCCCGGCGGACCAGATCGGGATCGGCATCCTGCAGAGGCTCTTCGCCCACAAGCCACAGCGCCCGGATACCGCCATCGCACGCCGCCCGCAACATCTCCTCACCGCTCATACCCCGGCCACTGAAGGGATCCTCCGCCGGATGTATGCCGAGATCCAGCGCCCCGCGCGAGTTGCAGTGACGCAGGATGGTGACGCATAGCGTGCCGGGGCCGAGCGCCTGGGCCAGCGCGGCCAGCGACTCGCCGATGCGCTCCGCGTCCGGACTCTCGCCGATGCGCCAGCCCAGCAGGACCACCTTCGGGCCCTCCTTTCTGAGCAGCTCTCCGACGGCCCGCATCCCGTTCGCCTCGGTTGGACTAGCCACCGCGTTGGCCAGCGACATCACCGCCGCTGCCTCATCCCCCGGCTGCCACAGGACCGTATGCCGTGCGAACGAGCTGAGCTCCAGTCTTTCGGCATCCACCACCACCAGATCGGCCCCTCGCTGAGTGACTGCCTTCTTGACCCTGAGGTCAGTCACCGGCTGCTCGCGGCTCAGATCCACGCCGATGGTGATGATCTGGCGGGCGTCCTGAATATCGCGCAACGTCCCCGGCGTGAAGCCCGCAGACTCAGCGAACGCCCGCAGGTCCAAGGCCGCGGGATGCACGTATCGGGCAGTATGATCCAAGTGAGGAACCTTCAGCACCGTCCGCGCAAGCCTGGAAACGGAGAAGAGCTCCTCGGAGGTCATCCGCGGCGAGGCCAAAATTCCCAGTGTACCGGCCTTCGCGTGCTGCTCCAGCACGGCTCCCGCTCGCGCGATGGCCTGCTGCCAGGTAGCGGAAACGGACTGTCCCCCGCTCTCCACCAGGGGCTCCTCCAGCCGTCCCTCGTTGACGAAACCGTATCCGAACCGACCAGGATCGCACAGCCAGCCGTCATCGGTGGCAGGGTTCTCGCGGCTCCACAGCCGGACTACCTCCGAGCCGTGCCGATGGTCCACTCTGATGTTGCATCCGGTGGAACAACCCGTGCAGATGCTCGGAGTGTGACCGACCTCCCAGGTCCTTCCGAAGAACCTCGTGGGAGCTCCCGTCAGCGCGCCGACAGGGCAGAGCTCGATGGTATTGCCCGCGAACCGGCTGTCGAAAGGCTGACCGGGGAAGGTGCCGATCTCCTGATTGTTGCCTCGCCGGAATACGCCCAGCTGGCGGTGATGCGAGATCTCCTCGCAGAAGCGCACGCACCGGAAGCACATGATGCAGCGCTCGCGGTCCAGCAAAATGTTGGGGCCGATCTGCAGGGGCTTGTCCCAGTGCCGTTTGGGGTAGCGGAAGCGGCTGCGCGAGGGGCCGAACTGATACGTGAAATCCTGCAGCGGGCACTCGCCGCCCTTGTCGCAGACAGGACAGTCCAACGGATGATGCACCAGCAGGAACTCCAGGATGCCTTCCCGGGCCTTCTTGACTCGCTGATTATCCGTATAAACCACCATCCCCTCGCGCACGGGGGTTGTGCAGCTTGCGATCAGTTTGGGCGCGCCCTCCACCTCCACCAGGCACATACGGCAAGCGCCAACCGGGGCGAGCTTCGGGTGATAGCAGTAGACGGGAATCAGGATGCCCGCCTGAGCTGCCGCCTCCACGAGCAGCGTCCCCGGCGCGGTCCGCACCGTCACTCCATCTATCGTCAATGTAACCAGTTCTTCAGACATACTTTCCCGACCTGACCGCGCTCCCTACCGGTCTATCTCTCCCAGCACGATGTCTATGCTTCCGATGGTGGCCACCGCATCCGCCACGAGGCACCCTTCCAGCATCCGGGGCAGGGCCTGCAGATTGGCGAAGGACGGGGTACGGGCACGCATCCGGTAGGGCTTCGGAGACCCGTCTCCGACGATGTAGAACGACAGCAGCCCCCTGCCCGTTTCTGTGGGAACGTGTCCCTCCCCCGGCGGCGCCACGAAGCCGATGGTGGTGATCAGGAAGTGGTGGATGAGACTTTCCATGCTCTGCCCAATCTCAGACTTGGGCGGCGGCACCACTTTTCGCTCCTCGGACTGCACCGGTCCAGGCTGCAGGCGGCTGAGCGCCTGCCGGATGATGCGGTGGCTCTGGCGCATCTCCTCGATGCGGCAGAGATACCGGTCGTAGACGTCTCCATTGGTTCCAACCGGCACTTCGAAATCGTACGTCTCGTATCCGCAGTAGGGCTCGGCTTTGCGCACGTCCCAGCGCACACCGCTGCCCCGCAGGGAAGCGCCACTGACCCCGTAGGCCACGGCATCCTCCGCGCTGATCTTGCCGACACCCTGCGTGCGCTCCAGCCAGATGGGGTTGCGCGTCAACAGGGTCTCGTACTCTCCCAAGCGGTCCGGAAAGACCTTCAGGAAGCGCTCCAGCGCAGGGACGAAGTCATCGGTCACGTCCTCACGCAAACCACCCGGGCAGATGTAGCTGGTCATCATCCGCACGCCGGAGACCATCTCGAACATATCCAGGATCTGATCGCGCTCGCGGAAGCAGTAGAAGAAAGCGCTCATCGCTCCCAGATCCAGGGCGTGCGTGCCGAGCCAGACCAGATGGCTCTGAATGCGCGTCAGTTCAGCGAAAATGACCCGCAGCACCGTCGCCCGCTCCGGAGGCTCCAGTCCGATCAGCTTCTCAACCGATAGAGAGAATGCCAGATTGTTCCCCATCGGCGAGAGGTAATCCATCCGGTCGGTGAGTGTCAGCGCCTGCTGATAGTTGAGCGACTCGCCCGTCTTCTCGATCCCGGTGTGGAGAAAGCCGATGTCCGGCACCGCCTTGACGACGTTTTCTCCGTCCAATTCCAACAGGAGACGCAGGACGCCGTGGGTGCTGGGGTGCTGCGGGCCCATATTGATGACCATCCGCCCTTCGCCGTCCTGTTCCAGCTCGGCGCCAGATTCCAGCAACTGGGTGTAGCTGCTGGGCTGGGTCTCCAGCACATCCCATCCCAGGAAGATGTCCTCCCCGGGAGCGGGCGGAAGCGTCTGCGGCGTGATGTCGGCGAAGTTGGAGGAGAACTGAACCTCCTCTCCCCCAAGGGGATAATCCTTCCGGAGCGGATGCCCGCGCCAGTGCTCAGGCATCAGGATGCGGCGCAGATCCGGGTGCCCATTGAAGTGCACCCCGAACATGTCGAAGATCTCGCGCTCGTGCCAACCTGCGCCAGGATAGATATCCACAACGGAATCTACCTTCGGATCCGGATCGTCCACCCGCGTCTTGTAATGCAGATGCCGGTTGGCAGTGGTGGAGTAGACCGTATATGTCAGGTCGAAGCGGGGGGAGCGGCCCAGAAAGTCCGTTGCGCAGACCTCCCCAAAAAAGTCGAATCCCCCATCCGCCTCGTCACGGACCCAGCGCGTAAATTCACGAATCCGCGAGGGTTCGACAACGATGGAGCCTTCTGTATTGGGGCGGTCGGAGAGGCTGACATCCTCACCGAACCTCTCCCGGGCTTTCTCGAAGATCCTTCTGGTTTGCTCGAACTCCACTGACTGACCGCCTTCAGAACTTTCGCGCGAGGTTCCGGACTCAAGACGTGCTGCCGCTATCTACCGTCAAGCCTGCGACCGGCTCCAGAATCCGATGGCCCGGCCGCGCCTCTCCACTGCGGATCTTCTCCTGAAGCCGCGTGACAGCATACAGCAGGGCATCCGGGTTCGGAGGACACCCCGGGACGTAAACATCCACGGGGATGACCTTGTCCACACCCTGGATGATGGCGTAGTTGTTGAACACTCCTCCGCAGGAAGAGCAGGCACCCATGGCGATTACCCACTTCGGGTCGGGCATCTGATCATACAGCCTCTTGATGACGGGGCCCATCTTCATGGAAACCCGTCCAGCAACGATCATCAGATCCGCCTGGCGGGGCGAGGCGCGGAAAACCTCCGCCCCGAACCGGGCGATATCGAACCGGCCCGCAACTGTGGACATCATCTCGATGGCGCAGCACGCAAGTCCGAACGCGAAAGGCCAGAGCGATGAACTCTGAGCCCATCTCGCTACCTTGTCCACGGTGGAGAAGACGACTCCCGGAACTACGTCATGCGAGTTGGCCATAGATTAACTCCTCTCGGGCGGGATTCCGCGCAAGTGCGCAGTCCGTCCCAGTCTGCCAGTTACCATCCAGATGAGAGACGCGAACCTATCGCGATTCCTTGCACGCCACCGCCCTCAAAGGCAAACTTTGCGAAAAAAAGTACGAACCCGTCCGCCGCCTACCCCCTGTTTTGCCCGGCCCGGCGCGACTGGATTATACCCGCCACAGGCTCACCGTCCGCCACTGCCACCCGGCAAACAAAAAGCGCCCCGGCCCCGGCATCGGGACTGAGGACGCTATCAGAAGCCTGACGGGCCCTGAGCGGCTCGGAAACGGGTCAGGCTGCCAGCCGCCTCTCGAACGCCTCTCCGGCGGCGCTGCCCGAGGCATCCTGATGGGAGTTTGCCTGAAGATGCGGGCGAATGTCAATAACGGTAGCGGCGTCGCGCCGCCGCTGCCTGCGCGCCAGCACCATGAACGAAGTCAACCCCAGCGAAAGCGTCAGCGCGCCTTTCGGCTCGCCTACGTAGCGGCGGGCGGCTTCGCCGGAATCCGAGCGCAAACCGGCGCAACCGAGCAGCACCACGATTGCGAACAGCGCAAGCCGTTTTCCAGAATCTGGATATGCCATAGGACAGGACCTTTCCCCGCCGGAGACGCGCCGCATCCGGCTCTGCACCTTTTCTTTTGCCGTGAACGCGCGAGACATGCGCCTGTCAAGAGTGCCAGTCTTGGTCGGCTCCGGCAGGAGAAGAGGCAGGACCTGGTTGAAAACTCCCGTGAGATCTCCGGGAATCGCTCAGGCGGCGATCGACCCGGGACTATGGAGACTTCAGGAATGATCAGGCTGGGAGTCATCGGGTACGGTACGCGGATCCGCGGGATCCTGGACATCATCGAGCGGCTCGGCGCGGACGCGCGAGTCGTGGCCATCACGGACGTCCGGAATGATGAAATCCGCGGTCAGCTTCGCCAGGCGGGGCCGGACCCTTCCACGATCCGCTTCCACACCGAGGCGGACGAAATGCTGGAAGAAGGCGGGTTGGACGGTGTGCTGATCGGCACACGATGCTCGCTGCACACGCCGATGGCGCTGAAAGTCCTGCGGCACAATCTGCCTCTATTCCTGGAGAAACCGGTTGCAACCTCCATGGAGCAGCTCCTGCAACTCCGGGACGCGGCCACGGCCAGCAAGAGCGAAGTAGTAGTCTCTTTCCCCCTGAGGGTCACACCTCTGGCGCGTCTGGCCAAAGAGATCATACAGTCGGGGCGTATCGGCACGGTGGAGCAGGTGCAGGCGTGGAACGACGTGCCCTACGGCGGATGCTATTACCAGATGTGGTACCGCGACGAAAATGAGACTCAGGGACTGTTCCTACAGAAGGCCACCCACGATTTCGACTACATCAATCATCTCCTGGGCATTCGTCCCGTGGAGATCTGCGCCATGACGTCCAAGCAGATCTTCCGCGGCCAGAGGCCCGCAGGTCTGCGCTGCGACGAGTGCCCAGAGCAGGATACTTGTCTGGAGAGCCCCTACCACACCTTCTTCACCCGGATGGAAACGGACAGAGTACAGCCATCGGATCTTCTTTGCGCCTTCGCCGTGGACACCGGAAACGAGGACTCCGGCAGCGCCATCATCCGGTATGAGACGGGGATGCACGTCTGCTACAGCCAGAACTTCTTCGCCCGGAAGAAGGCTGGGCGGCGAGGCGCCAGACTTTACGGATATCTAGGGACGCTGGAGTTCGACTGGTATACCGACGAGGTGAAGGTCTATATGCATCATTCGCCGCGCGTGGAGACCTATCGAACCGAGTCGGCCCACGCCTCCCACGGCGGAGGAGACGTGGTGCTGGCGGACAACTTCATCCGAGTCATCCGAGATGGTGCGCGCTCCGTGGCTCCGCTGGAAGCAGGCATCCTGAGCGCCCTGATGTGTCTGAAAGCCAAGGAATCCGCCGCCACCCGAACGTTCCGGCCGATTGCATTTCCCGACCGGAAGCCGCCCTGCTAGTCCGCCAGCTCGTCGTAGACGCGCAGAAGCTTTTCGCCGTAGTGTCGCCAGGTGTTCTGCAAGGCTGTCTCGCGGGCGGCCCGGCCCATTGAACGACGCAGCTCGGGATCATCGCGCAGCGTGAGGATTCGGTCCTTGAGGGCCTGCACATCGTAAGTGGGCACAACAAATCCGTTGATGCCATCCTGCACCACGTCCTTTGCGCCCGTGTGGTCCGAGATGACCACCGGGACGCCACAGGCCATCGCCTCCGTCACCACCATTCCGAAACCGTCTTCCACTGAAGGGAACACGAAAACGCTTCCCTGGCGATAGAGATCCGCAAGCTCGGAGCGCGAGTCCACGTGTCCACGAATGCGCAGACCCGGAAGGTGCCGGTAGCGATCCATCAGCGGGACGGCATCGGGCAGCACCAGACCGAGCACAAGCAGCTCCGCACCGGGCATCGCCAACTCCTCCCAAGCCTGCAGGAGATACTGAATCCCCTTGCGCAGGCAGACCATCCCGCAGAACACCACCCGGAAGACATCGTCCCGCTTCTCTCCTGGAGAGAAGGTCTCGGTGTCCACGCCGTAGTTGATAACCCTCAGCTTTTCGTCCGGGACACCGTGGCGCAGGTGGCTCTCCCGGGCGAACTGACTGCAGACCACAATACGATCGGCCAGCGCGTGCTCCGCCAGGCACTTGCGGACCTCGAATGGCGCATCCACCCTGCCGGGTGCCCCGAAGCGACGGTACTCCCGGCGGACCAGCCGGGTCATCTCCAGGGGATGGGTGTTCGGGCGCTCCAGCACGAGACGCGCGCCCAGCTTCCGGGCCCGGCGCATACTGAACAGCCCCTGATGGCTCCACGCGTGGAAGATTCCGCCCTCGGGCACCAGACGACGCGCCTTCCAGTCCAGCTCGTTGTCCCGGAACAGGAAATCCAGCGCAAAGCGCACTTTGAGGCGATATGGCAGGCGTTGAAGCGCCGCCCACCAGAATCCCGGAGGCGCGGTTTGGATGAGACTGTCGGGGATCTCGCCCGATACGAACGACGGGGCGATCACCCGCCGGAGACGCCCGGCGCGGTATGCCGCCACCGCGGCCTGACTGGCGATGTAACCGCATCCCCACGTGTTGAACGGCCTGGCGGTGAAGTGGGTGACGTCCGGGCGGGCTGCGAGCATCAGATCTGCACCGCCTGACCCGACTCTGCCGAAGCGGTGGCGGCGCAGGCAATGCGTACGCTGTCCGCCACACGTTCCAGCGCTATGACGGGCCTGCCGCCGGACCGCAGGGAGTCCACGAGATCCCGCATGGCCCCGCGCAGACACGCTGCGTATACATCCGACTTCGGGCCTGCCACTGAGGAGGACACCTCGATAAGCTCGCCGGCCGAGTACTGGACGCCTGCTGCCCGCAACTCAGGCGCCGCCGGGGATGCGGAAACGACCTGCGCCTGCGGCAGGATTTCGAGGAGCTGCTCTTTCCGCGCCGCGTCCACCGCCGCCCGAATGCGGGCGGTCAGGGGTATCCAGCCCTCGATGTCCACCTCCCCGGCATCGAAAGCGAACCGGAAGCTCTGGCGCTCGAACCAGGAAGGACGGAAGAAGTGATGGAAATGCGTGGCCAGCAGGCCGTCGGCATGCTGGACCGTGGCCACAACCTTGTCCTCCATCCCTTTCTGACGGCAGACTGTATGTGCGGTGACACGCACCGGAGGGGTCTGCCAGACGTAAGCCACCATGTCGAAGAAGTGAACGGCGTGCTCCACCAGAATGCCGCCGGACACCTTCCTGTCCCAGAACCAGTGCTCCGGGGGCAGGTTGCCGTCGGCGGCGTAGTTCACCACGCTGACGTGCTGCAGCCGGCCAAGGCAACCCGTCTCCGCGATGGACTTCAGCGCGAGCACCAGGGGGTTGTAGCGAAGCATATAGTCCACGGCGATGACGGGGCCCCCATCCCTCAGCGCGCAAAGCAGCGCGTCCAGCTCTTGGAAGCTCGTGGCGGGGGGCTTCTCCAGCAACACGTGACGTCCCTCGTGAACCGCCTCAAGTCCCATCTCGGCGTGTGTGGACGGCGGGGTGCTGACGACGACTATGGAGACCTCCGGGTCCCGTACCAGTTCCCTCCAATCCGCATAAAAGCGAAGGTCTCCCGGGTTGCGCGAAGGATCTGAATCGGCCGCCGCCACCACGCGCACATCTTCCAGCTCCGCCCACGCCTGGCGGCAGAAGGACGCGAACCCTCCGTATCCGATGATGCCGATGCCTGCAGTTTCCAAAGCTGTCTCCTCTCTCTTTCCGGTCCCGTCCTGTGGATCCCGGTTCTAAATATTGGCACATATGCACAGTGCGCGCACGGGGACTGTCCGGCGTCTGTTTTCCCGGCTCCGGCCTGCGGGAAAAATGCCCATGGGACGTGAATGCGTCCGGAAAGGAGGCGGACCATGGCAGCTACGGATGAGGTCACCCGGCAGGAGTGGGAGGTGATCCTGGAGCTGCTGAAAGCCGAGCGCGAGGAGCTTCCCGTCGAGATCCACCATACGGACAACCGCGAAGTGCTTGCGCACTTGAAGAACCGTCAGGCCCTGGTGGACGGGCTCATCGAGAAAGTGCAGGGCAGGCTGGGCGGCGAAACGGTGTGAAGCGCGGGAAGGAAAGCCGCCTGGAACTGTCGAACGGCGGAGGGGAAGGATGGAGACTGTCCGTTCGCGGTTCCAGAAAGTGATGGCAGGCGGGAAGCCGGAAGACCGGCTTCCCGTAATGGAATGGGCCGTCTGGTGGGACAAGACCATCGAACGGTGGCGCGCAGAAGGACTGCCCGAAGGGCTGGATACACACGGCATCAAGCGCTTCTTCGGGCTGGATGTGGACTACCAGCTCTGGTTTCCCCAGATGTTGCCTGGCGCCCCCGGGGCTTCCTCGCAACACGGCCAGGGCTGGATCTCCGGCGAAGACGATTACCAGCGCCTGCTTCCCTATCTGTACCCCGACCCCGTCCCGTTCGACCGCGAGACTGTCCGGCGGTGGGCCGAGGAGCAGCAGCGAGGGGAGGTGGTGGTCTGGTTCACGCTGAGTGGGTTTTTCTGGTGGCCTCGGGTGCTTTTCGGTATCGAGGAGCATCTTTACTCCTTCTACGATCAGCCGGACCTGATGCTGCGCATCAATCAGGACCAGACGCGCTACATGCGCCGCTGCATCGAGCAGTTCTGCGAAATCTGCACCCCAGACTTCATGACGTTCGGGGAGGATATGTCCTACAACCACGGGCCGATGATCTCGCGGGATCTGTTCGACACGTTCCTGCTCCCCTTCTACCGGGAAGTGGTGCCCCTGCTGAAGGAGCGCGGCATTGTCCCGATCGTTGACTCCGACGGAGACATCGAGCCACTGATCCCCTGGCTGCAGGAGGCAGGGCTGGAGGGCATCCTGCCTCTGGAACGGATGGCCGGGGTGGACGTGGCGCGCATCCGGGAGCGACACCCCGACTGGAAGATGATGGGCGGGTTCGACAAGACCAAGATGCACCTGGGCGAGGACGCCATCCGTGCCGAGTTCGAGAGGCTACTGCCCGTGATGCGGCGGGGCCGTTTTGTCCCCTCGGTGGACCATCAAACCCCGCCCGGAGTTTCGCTGGAAGACTACCGGCTCTACGTCCAGCTTCTGAAGGAGTATTGCGCCCGCGCTGTGGCCTGCTGACCGGCGCTGCGCGAGCCGGATTTCACGGACCGTGATACCCCCTGGCGGCGAGCGCCTCGCAGAGCGAAGTGCCCTTCAACGTCCGTTCTACCAGGGTGACCTCCACGACCTCCAGAGCCTCGGCACGTTCGCCGTAGGGGAGCTGGCGGACCAGTCTGCCATCATGCCCCACGGCGATCGAAGCGCCGATGCACTTCATTCCGGCCCATACCCCCGCATCCATCGGCCCCACATTGCTAACTCCGATGACCGGCATCTCGTAGAGCCGGGCTAGCTCCGTATACGATGAGAGCCATAGTCCGCCGTAAGGATCCTTCTGATTGTCATGATCCGCAGGCACCGCCCAGGCCGAAGGCGACAGAAGCACCTGAGCCCCCATCCTTCCCAGGGCGTGTCCCAGAGCAAGCGAGTTGGAGAAATTGTCCGCGCAGATATCCACCCCGATGCAGCCGAGCGGCGTCTCCGCTACGGCCAGGCTGGAGCCGGTCTCGTACAAGTCGAAGGCGATGGAGAGTTCGTTGATCTTCCGGTGCTTCAGCAGGATCTGCCCCTCCGGGGAGATGAGCACGGCGGCGTTGTAGAGCCTGCCGCCGTCACGCTCCACCAGCCCGGCCGCGACGAACACCCCGGCATCTATCGCGGCATCCGCCAGACGGTCAGAGTGCGGCCCGGGAATCGGCTGGGCGAGTCGGCGCGCAGAAGGATGCGTCCACCCTAGATCCAGGCACTCCGGCAGAACGACGACGGACGCCCCGCGCGCGGCCGCATCGTGGATCATGGCGACGGCGCGGCGCAGATTGGCCTCGGGCTGCCCCCCTTCCACCAGCATCTGAGCCATTCCGATGCGCAGGATGCGTTCGCTCATTTCCTCCCTTTCCTTCCCAGCGCCTCCAGGATCCGCAAGGGGACGTCCGTCGTGATGCCCTTCACTCCCAGCCGCTGCAGACGGCGGACCTCTTGAGGATCGTTCACCGTCCACGCATATAGCGGAACCCCGAATTTTGCGCAGGACTGTGCGAACTCCGGGGTGATTCCCGCCCAGTGCAGATCCAGGCCATCGATGCCCTTCTCCCGGACTGTCTGAATCCAGGCGGGGTCGTGAGGCAGGGGTTTTCCGGTATCACGGTCGGTCACCGTCCCTCTCAGCCAGAGGACCGGCGTACTCGCAAGAGCCTTCTTCGCCTCCACGCAGACATCCAGGCTAAACGAGATGACCACGCACTGAGACAGTTTGCCGCTGCGGCGCATCGCGGTGGCGATGACGGGGACCGTTTCGGGACCGCTCTTGATCTCCACGAACACCGGACGGCCCTGCGGCGCGGTCTGGAGCATCTCTTCCAGAAAAGGGATGCGTTCTCCCGCGAACTGTTCGCCCTTGAAGCTGCCGGCATCCAGACGCCGCAGATCCCACGAGTGCGTCTGGGCCACCACCAGCTCCACGCCCGTCGTCCGCCTTGTGCCCGAATCGTGGATGACCACCGGACGCCCATCCAGGGACAGATGCACATCCAGTTCCAGTGCGTCGGCTCCCTGCTCCCAGGCCAGCTTCGCGGCCGCGACCGTGTTCTCCGGAGCCTCCGCCGACGCCCCGCGATGGGCAATGACGCAGGCGGCATCACCGCTGGCACCGCAGCAGGCCAGGAGAGCCACCGCCAGCGCGGCTCCAAGGGACCAGTACATCTCGAACCTCCTGATGCTCGCCAGACTTCTCCTCCCGTCTGACAGTATGACAGGTTACAGTGCAGGAGGCGGCGCTCCTGCGTCCCGTGGCGGTTTGCGGCTTTGAGATGGAAGCGCTATAATAAGCGATGATTGTGACGTTTGTCACAAGCGATTGACAGGGGACGGTCTGTCCGGTAAAATGCCACGGCCTGTCCGTCGCAGCCGGCGCGGCGAAAGGAACCTGCGGGAGCCAGTTCCCGATCCGGCAGGACACCCGCCTCGCCGGAGGCTCAGGGCAGGTGTCAGGGCACGGCCCCGTCAATCACCCGAGAAGTGCCATCTGGCAGGAGGAAGGCAACAGGTAACATGGCAGTCAAAGTAGGAATCAACGGTTTCGGTCGCATCGGGCGCCTGAGTCTGCGCGCCATGCT
Organism: Armatimonadota bacterium; assembly: GCA_025998755.1. NCBI lineage: Bacteria > Bacillati > Armatimonadota > Armatimonadota bacterium. The sequence goes on along the minus strand of AP024674.1, from coordinate 7,815 downwards.
GCAGAAGTATCCCTCGGATATCGAGGTCGTGGCCATCAATGATCTGGTGGACGCGAAGACCAACGCCCACCTGCTGAAGTGGGACACCACCTACGGTCCGTTCGCCGGTGAAGTGGCCGCCGAAGAGGGCGCCATTGTGGTGAACGGCAAGAAGATCAAGAGCTTCCAGGAGAAGGATCCCGCGGCCATCGACTGGAGCTCGGTCGGCGCAGAGGTGGTGGTGGAGTCCACCGGTCTGTTCACGGACGCCGAGAAGGCCAAGGCCCACCTGGGCGGGACCGTGAAAAAGGTTCTCATCAGCGCCCCGGCCAAGAACGAGGACATCACCATCGTAATGGGCGTCAATGAGGGCGACTACGATCCCGCCAAGCACCACATCCTCTCCAACGCCAGCTGCACCACCAACTGCCTGGCGCCGGTGGCCAAAGTCCTGCTGGACAACTTCGGCATCGCCAGCGGACTGATGACCACCATTCACGCCTATACCAACGACCAGCGCATTCAGGACCAGGCGCACAAGGACCTGCGCCGCGCCCGCGCCGGTGCCGCCAATATGATCCCCACCACCACCGGCGCCGCCAAGGCCATCTCGCTGGTGCTGCCCGAGCTGAAGGGCAAGATGCACGGATTCGCCATGCGCGTCCCCACCCTCACGGTGTCCGTGGTGGATCTGACCGTCAACACCGAGAAGCCTGTGACGGTGGAGGCCATCAACGCGGCAATGAAGGCAGCCTCCGAGGGTGCCATGAAGGGCATCCTGGGCTACACCGAGGAGCCGCTGGTCTCCAGCGATTTCCGGGGCGATGAGCGCTCCAGCATCTTCGATGCCCTTTCCACGCTGGTGCTGGGCGACAACTTCGCCAAGGTGATCTCCTGGTACGACAATGAGTGGGGCTACAGCGTGCGCGTGGGCGACCTGATCCACTACATCTCCAGCAAAGGGCTCTGAGGGGCACCTGCGCCTGGGGTCGCCGATCCTTTCCCGGAAAGGAAGGGCTATGAACAAGAAGACCATCGAGGATGTGGATGTCGCCGGCAAGCGCGTGCTGTGCCGGGTTGACTTCAACGTTCCGCTGAAGGATGGTGTCATCACGGACGACCGGCGCATCCGCGCCGCCATTCCCACCATCCAATATCTGGTGGATCACGGGGCGAAGGTCATCCTGTGCTCCCACCTGGGACGGCCGAAAGGTCAGGTGGTGGAAGAGCTGCGCCTGAACCCGGTGGCGGCCCGACTGGCCGACCTGATGGGACGGCCGGTGACGAAAGTGGATGACTGTGTCGGCGAGGACGTGAAGAAGGCTGTCGCCGCGATGAAGGACGGGGATATCCTGCTCCTGGAGAATCTGCGGTTCCACAAGGAGGAGGAGAAAAACGACCCCGATTTCGCGGCGGAGCTGGCATCTCTTGCTGACATTTACGTCAACGACGCCTTCGGCGCGGCGCACCGGGCGCACGCCTCCACCGAGGGGGTAACGAAGCACCTTCCGGCAGTCTCCGGCTACCTGATGAAGAAGGAGCTGGACTACCTCAGCAAGGTGATCTCGGACCCGGAGCGGCCGTTTGTGGCCATACTGGGCGGCGCCAAGGTGGCGGACAAGATCCCCGTCATCCAGAACCTGCTCTCCAAAGTGGACACGTTGATCATCGGCGGGGGAATGGCCTACACCTTCTTCAAGGCGCAGGGACTGGAGATCGGAAAGTCTCTGCTTGACGAAGAGGGTTTGGAGCTGGCGCGCAAGGCGCTGGAGGATGCGAAGGGGCGCGGCGTGCGGCTGCTTCTGCCGACAGATATCGTCGTGGCGGCGGAGTTCAACAACGACTCGCCGTCCCGCGTTGTGCCGGCGGACCAGATCCCGGCGGATATGATGGGACTGGATATCGGTCCAGAGACCCGAAAGGCGTTCGCCGAGGAGATCAAGTCTGCAAAGACGGTGTTCTGGAACGGTCCGATGGGCGTGTTCGAGATGCCGAACTTCGCGCACGGGACGCTTGCCATCGCGGAAGCCCTGGCGGCAAGCGGCGCGACCACCGTTGTCGGCGGCGGAGACTCCGCCGCAGCCATCGAGCAGATGGGTTATGCGGACAAGGTGTCGCATGTCTCCACGGGCGGAGGCGCAAGCCTGGAGTTCGTGGAAGGCCGGGAGCTGCCGGGTGTGGCCGCTCTGCTGGACAGGTAGGAGCGATCGCTTTCGATGAACGATGCCCTCTCCCCAGGCCCGGGGAGAGGGTTTCTTTTGAGGGACGCGCCGCACGGCGGACGCGGGACCGGAAAGGAGCCACAAAGACACCATGAGAACTCCGCTGATTGCGGGAAACTGGAAAATGAACAACACCCGCGCACAGGCGCGGGAGCTGATGGCTGCGCTCATCCCTCTGGTAAAGGGGCTTCAGGGCGTGGAGATCTGCGTGTGTCCGCCTTTCACGGCGCTGGACGCCACTCTCCAGGCCATCGGCGATTCAGGCATCCGCCTGGGAGCTCAGAACACATTCTGGGAGGAGAAGGGGGCATGGACGTCCCAGATCTCTCCGGAAATGCTGGTCGAGGCCGGCTGCACCTACGTTATCATCGGGCACTCAGAAACGCGGGGGCGCTTCGGGACGGTGGACGAGACGCTGGCCTTGCGGCTGGGCTACTTCGGAGAGACGGACGCCACCATCAACGCCAAGGCCAAGCTGGCCCTGGCAAAAGGGCTTGTACCGATCATCTGCTGCGGAGAGACCATTAACGAGCGCAGGGCCGGGCAGACCGACAACGTGGTCCGCGGACAGATCCAAGCCTGTCTGGAAGGGCTGACGCCGGAGCAGATCGCCGGTCTGGTGATCGCCTATGAGCCCGTGTGGGCCATCGGCACGGGAGAGGTTTGCGAGTCCGGAGAGGCGGACAGGGTCTGTGGGCTGATCCGCCAGACGGTGCGTGAAATGGCCGGCGATTCCGCGGCGGATTCCGTGCGTGTGCTCTACGGAGGCAGCGTCAACGACAAGAACGCCGCCGAACTGCTGGCCAAGCCGGAGATTGACGGAGCGCTGGTGGGCGGAGCCTCGCTGAAGGCCGACTCTTTCAGCGTGATCTGCAAGGCGGCAGCCCAGAGCTGAAGAATCAGCCAAAGATGCGGAGTAAGGGGCCGCTCCGGATAAGCGGCCCTTTTTTCGTCAGGCCGCCTCGCCCCGGGCCAGAGCGGAGACAGCTTCGACGATGGCAGGACCGATCTGCTCCAGAGGCAGGACCATCTGCACACAGCCTGTGGCGATTGCGGCCTCGGGCATGCCGGAGCAGGCGGCCGGTCTCTGTGCGATCGTAAGTCCTCCGGACCGATGAATGGCTCGGATGCCCTCTGCGCCGTCGCGTCCGGTGCCCGTCAGGACAGCGGCGATCACCTTGCCCTTCCATAGGGCTGCAGACTGGAAAAGCACGTCCACGGACGGACGGACGTAATTCACGGGAGGGGTACTGCGCAAAACGATGCGTCTCGGCGCGCTGATGGACAGATGCCGGTTGGGAGGCGCAACGTAAACTGCTCCGGGTTCAATGACCAGTGAGCTCTTCGCTTCCAGAACCGGCAGGGCGCAAGCACGGCTCAGAACCTCAGGGAGACGGCTGGGAAAATCCGGGCGGATATGCTGCACGACGGCGACGCAGGCGGGGAATGCCGCGGGCAGATCGGAAAGAACGCGGACGAGCGCTGGAGGGCCTCCCGCGGACGCGCCGATAACCACAAGCACGGGAAGGAAGCCTTCTGCTTGCCTTACGGGACCGGCTGCGTTGCTGGATGGAGACATCGCAAGAGGATTATTCCGCATCCAGCAAGGAGTGTGGAGCAATGAAAATCACAGAACGCAACCATCGTCCGGTCAGAACTCTGGCGGCGTGGCTTCTGACGGGAGCGTCAGGGTTGGCGCTCTGGATGGAGCTGCGTACGCGACCGGTCACGAACCCTGCGGCTGCGCTGGAAGAAGGGGCGCGGCTCGTGTCGTTCGAGCGGGTGCTTGCGGTGGCGGCTCATCCCGATGACCTCGAATGGTATGCCGGGGGAACTCTGGCGAAGATGGCCCGGGCGGGGGTGGAAGTGCACGTCATCGTGGCATCGGACGGCGAAAGGGGACCAAACCTCACCGGAGCTGCGGACCTGCCCGCCGAGCGGCGCCGAGAGCAGATGGCTGCCGCGGATCTGATCGGCTATCGCAGTGTGCACATGCCCGGGCTTCCCGACCGCAAAGTGGCCCGGGGCGACGCGCTCCGCCGGGAACTGGAAGAAGTCGCTTCCAGAGTCCGGCCGGATGCTGTGCTGACCTTTGATCCCGAAAAGCCATCCCTACCCTACCTGCATGCGGATCATCAGGGGGCAGGGCGCATCGTTCGGCAATGGTGGAGGCGACAGAGCGCCAAACGTCCCGAGCTGTTTTACTGGCAGACCCGGCGGCCGGATGTCCTGGTGGATATCACGGACACGATGGATGTCAAACTGGCCGCGCGGGCGGCACATCGGACCCAGGGAGCGGGACGGCCGGATCTGCTGCGTCGCATCAACGCCGCTATGGGGAGGCCGGCCGGGCTCGCCTTTGCCGAAGGCTTCCGGCGAGCCCGGCGCTGAGGGAGAAGTCAGCCTTCCGCCTCGGAAGGTCTTGCCCTGACCGGCCGGGAGGCGGCTGCGCGCCCGGCAATCTGGACCGAGGAGCGCTCCCGTGCGATCTGACGGGATCGCTTACGAGCTGCTTCCTCCCTCACAAACAGCCAGAGCCCACTTGCCGTCAGCAGCGCCAGGCTGCCCGCAAAGATGTCCGCCACGATGCGGAATCTCCCTTCGGCGAAGTTGAAGTGGTGTAGATCGAGGATGAATGCCTCCAGCTTTGCGCCCGCTTCCGGCTCCTGAGTCACCGCGCCACCTGTGGCCGCATCAATGTACAGCTTCGTGGGCGGCTTCTCGCGGGTGTGGATGCGGTACTGGAGCGCTCCTTTCTCGTATTTCAGCTCCAGCTTCTCAAGCGGCACGTCTCCGAACTTCTGGCGCGCAATGGCAAGCGCCTGCTCGGGAGAAACAGGGAGGCTGGCCAGCCGGACACCGGTGGTCAGCGAAGGCGTTGCAGCGGCAGCGCCGTTTGCCGGAGCCGGCGGCTTGGCAGGAGCCGGCTTCAGCCCGAACGTCTCCTTGTTGTTCAGCAGGATGCCGGTCACCGCGAAGCTGATGAGAGCAAGCGCGGCAATAACGCCGACCCATTTATGCCACGCACGCAGCAGACGATGCACCTTTCCCATTCCACTCAGTCTCCTTCACCCGACTTGCCGCGTATCGCATCCCATTCTGCCTTGCTCTTCACGAAGGCAACGTGGCCGTCCAGGAACACCACGTTGGCTCCGGCCCGGTGCCAGGCGCGAACCACAAGCCCTTCCTTCTTCATCTCCTTGCCTTGCTCCCAGGGGAAGAAGAGATCCCGCATGAGCTGGAGCTGGGCAAGGAACTGAGGCTCCTTGTCTGTCTCGCCCTTAAGCACTTTCTTGGTGTCTATTCCCATGTCCAGGTGGGAAAGTCTGCGGATGATGGGCATCTGCAGCTTCTCATCCCAAGGGTTGGAAAAACAACGGCCTTCCGCTTTGTAGCTCATCCCGAACCTCTGCCAGACCGGGACCCCGCTGCGACCATCGCCAGTATCCGCCGGACAGTGGAAGATGTCTGGCGCCTTCGCATACGGCATCAAGATGGTGTGGGTGCCATAAGAAGGCGTTGCAACCTCCAGCTTGATCTCTGGAGGCATGCACTCGCGCCAGTCCTGAGCATACATCAGCACGGCGTTGTGGATGTTGCGCAGGTTGGAGGCGCAACGGGTGCGCATCGCGGTCTGGCGGGCCTGTCCGAAGACAGGCATCAGGATGGACGCCAGAATGGCCACGATGGCGATGACCACGAGCAGTTCCACCAGGGTAAAGCCGGTTCGTGCCGGAAGGGCTCGTCCACCGACTTTGCGCCGATGATGAGTGTTTATACTGTGCAGTTTCATCTTGCCGAGATTGCCCTTTCTGCCACTCAGTGGCATCTGTGTTCCCCCGTGATGCCGGCTTGCAAGCTTGAGCCAGAGAGTTTACGGCGTTCGACCAGTTGCCACTTGGTGGCATCTTTGCTCCGCTTTGCCCAGCCTGCCGACCACGCCGGTTGGAGAAAGGGGAAGCGCACCGGCCGCCACTGTGGCCAGTTGCCACACGGTAGCGGATCCGGCACTCAGCTTATACCACACCCGCAATTGCGTTGCAATAAAAAAGAGGCCTGAAGGTACCAAAGTACCAGCCGGTTTTTTTATCCCTGGCCATACGAAGCGCACACGGGCGCCGCGACTGCACCAATCCTGCCTCTCCGGAAGAACCCTTTGATCTTCAAAAAGACCCGGAGAGGAAGGATGGGAGTTGCGATATGGTGAAACGTCCCACAATACGACCTTTCGCAGGAGAAGGAGCAAGATGGCTGACGAACAGACCCCGAGCCGCGAAAACCAGGATCGCGCGCGCCGGCTGGAGTGGTTCCGCAAGGCACGCTTCGGGATGTTCATCCACTGGGGCCTCTATTCGCAGTTGGGACGCCACGAGTGGGTGATGAACCGGGAGAGGATCCCGCTGGAGGAGTACGAGCCGCTGGCCGACACGTGGAAGCCCCGGCCTGGGTGCCAGCGCGAATGGGCCCGGCTCGCGAAGCAGGCCGGCATGCGCTACATGGTGATGACCACCAAGCACCACGAGGGATTCTGCCTCTTCGACAGCAAGTTGACCGACTACAACGCCGCGAAGCGCGGGCCCGGACGCGATCTGGTGGCCGAGTATGTGGAAGCCGCTCGCGCCGAGGGACTGCGGGTGGGGTTCTACTACTCCCTCATGGACTGGCACCACCCCGACGGAGCCCGTTGCAAGACGGACGAAGCCGCCCGGCGGCGCTTCGTGGATTACATCCACGGGCAGGTCCGGGAACTGTGCACCAACTACGGCAAGGTGGACATTATGTGGTACGACGTCGCATGGCCGCTGGATGTGGAGGGCTGGGAGTCCGCGAAGATGAACGCCATGGTGCGCCAGCTCCAACCGGATATCATCATCAACAACCGCTCGCTGCTTCCCGAGGACTTCGGGACTCCCGAGCAGCACATCCGGCCCGAGGAGGAAGGACGGATGTGGGAGTCTTGCATGACTTTCAACAGCAGCTGGGGCTATGCACCGGCCGACACCGAGTACAAGACTCCAAAGCAGGTGGTTTCCATGCTGCGCCAGGTAGCCGCCGGCGGAGGCAATCTCCTTTTGAACATTGGCCCCGCCCCGGACGGCAGCGTTCCGCAACCCTGCATCGACACACTGATGGAAACCGGACGCTGGCTGGAGAAGTACGGTCCCGCCATCTATGACGCCTCCGACCGATTCCAGCAGCACTGGATGTTCACCGGGGCATTCACGGCCAAAGGAAGCCGCCTCTACTATCACGTGTTCCACTGGCCCGGACAGCAGCTTGCCATCGGAGGTCTGCGAAACCGGGTGACGGGCGTCCGGCTGATGAACGGATGGGATCTGGGTTGGCGTCAGACGGAGAGCCGATTGGTAATCTTCGGTCTGCCGGATACCCCACCAGACCCCATCGCCACGGTCATCGAGATTGACGTTGAAGGCACGCCGGTTCAGAAACTGGGCACCGGATGCGTCCTGCTGGAAGGCGACACCTTAATAGCCTGACCCGTAACGCTGGCTGAGAGTGCAGAAGGGGGCGGAGCAAGCCGTCCCCTTGTTTTTGCGCAGAAGGCAATCCGGCCGCTACTTCCCTCCGCGCAGGCGCCACCAGCCCGCCAGGG